>JAFAGI010000023.1 GCA_023422835.1 Bacteroidota bacterium
GGTCGGGGCCGAACAGTTCATGTGCCAACTCGCAGACGATGGCGACTTCGCTGCGCAGGTGTTCGCTGACGGGTGTGAGCCCGCCTCGGGACAGATGCACCATCGACATGGAGTCCTCGACGGTGACGAGTTGTCTGCGCCCGCCGCGGAGGTCTTTGTCGGTGCGTCCCAGCGACGGCAGGATCAGTGCGGTGCGCCCGGTCACCAGGTGCGAGCGGTTGAGTTTGGTCGAGACCTGCACGGTGAGTGAGCAGTTGCGCAGTGCGGCTTCGGTGATTGCGGTATCTGGGGTGGCGGCGACGAAGTTGCCGCCCATGGCCATGAAGACCGATGCTTTGCCGTCGCGCATGGCACGGATGGAGTCGACGGCGTCGAGTCCGTGGTGGCGGGGGCTGGTGATGCCGAATTCGGTGTCGAGGGCGTCGAGGAAGTCCGCGGGCATCTTCTCCCAGATGCCCATGGTGCGGTCGCCTTGGACGTTGGAGTGTCCGCGGACGGGGCAGACGCCGGCGCCGGGTGTGCCGATCATGCCGCGCATCAGCAGCAGGGCGACGGCGTCCTGGATGGTGGCCACGCCATGGGTGTGCTGGGTCAGTCCCATGGCCCAGCAGATGATCGTCGCTCGTGAGGTGATGAGTGCCTGTGCGGTGGCGCGGATCTGGTCGAGGGTCAGGCCGGTCGCCTCGACGACCGTGTCGAGGTCGACGCGGCGCATGTGTTCTGCGTAGGCCTCCCAGCCGGTGCAGTGTTCGGTGAGGAAGTCGTGGTCGAGGACGGTGCCCGGTGCGTCATCTTCGGCGTCGAGGATGAGTTTGGCCAGGCCTTGGAACAGTGCTTGGTCGCCACCGATGCGGATCTGGAGGAAGTCATCGGTGATGGCGATTCCGTGACCGAGGACGCCGTGGACTTTCTGGGGGTCCTTGAACCGCAGTAGCCCGGCTTCGGGAAGCGGGTTGATCGCGATGACGCAGGCGCCGTTGGCTTTTGCTTTCTCCAGGGTGGAGAGCATGCGGGGGTGATTGGTGCCCGGGTTCTGGCCGGCGATGAGGATGAGGTCGGCGTTCTCGATGTCAGGAACCGACACCGATCCTTTGCCGATGCCGATGGTCTCGGTCAGTGCAGAGCCGGAGGATTCGTGGCACATGTTCGAGCAGTCGGGCATGTTGTTGGTGCCGAACGCCCGGATCATCAACTGGTAGACGAAGGCTGCTTCGTTGCTGGTCCGCCCCGAGGTGTAGAACACCGCCTGATCGGGGGTGTCCAGTGCCCGGAGTTCGTGGGCGATGATGGAGAAGGCGTGGTTCCAGCTGATGGGGGCGTAGTGGGTGGTTCCGGGCAGCAGCACCATGGGGTGGGTGATGCGGCCTTGTTGGCCGAGCCAGAAGTCGCTGCGTTGGGTTAGTTCGTCGACGCTGTGGGTGGCGAAGAAGGCGGGGTCGACGACTCGGCGGGTGGCTTCTTCGGCGACGGCCTTGGCGCCGTTCTCGCAGAATTCGGCGCGCTTGCGGTGCCCGGGGGTTTCCGGCCAGGCGCAGCCGGGGCAGTCGAATCCGTTGCGCTGATTGAGCTTTATCAGCGTTCGCGCGGTACGCACCAAGCCCATTTGTTCGACGCCGCGTTGCAGTGACACCAGCACGGCTTTGACGCCCGCGGCGTGGGTCTTCTCGGACGAGACGACGAGGTCGTGTTCGTCGACATCGTGACGGGGTGCCGGGCGTGTCATCGGTCAGTGCCCGCGCGCGATCCACTCGGCGAGGTGGGGTGCCTCGCTGCCCACTGAGGTGGGGTCACCGTGCCCGGTGTGGACACGGGTGTCCTCGGGCAGGCTGAGGATGCGCTCGCGGATGGAGTCGATGATGGTGGGGAAGTCGCTGTACGACCGTCCTGTTGCGCCCGGACCACCTTGGAAGAGGGTGTCACCAGAGAACAGGGTGTCAGCTTCGGGCAGGTACAGCGACACCGAACCGGGGGAGTGGCCGGGAGTGTGGATGACCTGTAGTTCGGTACCGGCCACCGCAATGCGCTGGTTGTCATCGAGGTGCCAATACCGTTCCTCGGGGTGGGTTTCCTTCCAGAGCACATCGTCACCGGGGTGCAGCAGGATCGGGGCATGGGTCTCGATCGCCAGCTCGGGTGCGGCGGTAACGTGGTCGTTGTGACCATGGGTAGCGATGACTGCGATGACGTTTCGATCGCCGACAGCTTCCGTGATGTTGGCGGCCGAGTGCGCGGCGTCGATGATGATCACCTCGTCGTCATCACCGACGAGCCACACATTGTTGTCGACGTCCCAGGTGCCGCCATCGAGGCTGAAGGTGCCCGAGGTGACGACATTGTCGATGCGCAGATCCGACATCAGAGCTCCACCACCGATCGCAGCACCTTGCCGGCCTCCATCGCCGAGAACGCGGCCTCGACATCGTTGATACCGATGCGTTCGGTGACGAACTTGTCCAGCGGCAGACGCCCCTGCTCGTAGAGGTCGATCAGCATCGGGAAGTCCCGCTCGGGTAGACAGTCGCCATACCAGGACGACTTGAGTGCGCCACCGCGGGAGAAGAAGTCGACCAGCGGCATCTCCAGGGTCATCTCCGGGGTCGGCACACCCACCAGCACCACGACACCGGCCAGGTCGCGGGCGTAGAACGCCTGCTTGTAGGTCTCCGGACGGCCGACCGCATCGATCACGACATCGGCACCGTTGCCGTCGGTCAGTTCCTGCACCGCAGCGATCACATCGTCGACCTTCGACCCGTCGATCGTGTGGGTCGCACCGAGGTCGGTGGCCCACTCCAGCTTCGAGGCGTCGCGGTCGATCGCGATGATCGTCGTCGCACCGGCCAGACGCGCGCCGGCGATCGCGGCGTCACCGACACCGCCGCAGCCGATGACCGCGACCGAGTCGCCGCGGCCGACGTTGCCGGTGTTCATCGCCGCACCGATACCGGCCATGACACCGCAACCGAGCAGACCGGCCACCGCGGGGTCGGTATCGGGATTGACCTTGGTGCACTGCAATTCGTGGATCAGGGTCTTCTCGGCGAACGCGCCGATGCCCAGCGCCGGGGTCAGCTCGGTGCCGTCGGTCAACGTCATCGGCACGCTGGCGTTGAAGGTGTCGAAGCAGTACCACGGACGACCCCGCTTACACGCACGACACTGACCGCACACCGCACGCCAGTTCAGGACGACGAAGTCGCCGACCTCGACATGGGTGACATCGGAACCGACCGACTCGACCACACCCGCGGCCTCGTGCCCGAGCAGGAACGGGTACTCGTCGTTGATCCCACCCTCGCGGTAGGCCAGGTCGGTGTGGCACACACCGCACGCCTTGATCGCCACCACCACATCACGCGCGCCCGGGTCCGGGATCACCACGTCCACGACCTCCGTCGACGCCTTCTTACTGCGCGAGATGACTCCCTTGACTATCTGCGACATGCCGTCCTCAATTCTCAACTAGCGACCAGAGGCAGTTGTCAATCTTTTCGACCAAATTCTCCCGATCGGTTGCCTCGAGATCCCCTGGCCGCATGGCCGGTAACGACTATCCAACGGGACAGGTCGCGCTGCGGCGCACCCGCACAGGCAGGACGACCTTCGTTGCTCTGACGCCAACGAGGTCGGACCAGGACGTGGGGGCATTTCAGCGGGAGGCTGAAAAACTCGCTACTGCGAACAATATACAGTAGATTGGGCGGGCCGGTGGCCATGAATGGCCTTTTACTCGACTCGGAGGTAAGACCAGTGGATCGGCATCCTTCTTCAGGACCTGACGACACGATGGGCGAGAAGCGGGGTGCAACTGAAGCCGAGGTACAGCGAGGCATCATGGGGCGTGTCGCCGTTGCAAGCTTCATGGGTTCACTAATTGAGTTCTACGACCTACTGCTGTTCAGCCTCGCTGCCGCCCTGGTCTTCAGCGCGGTCTACTATCCGTCTCTAGGGGACGCTGCAGGAACTGCGGCGTCGTTCGCGACTCTCGGCGTGGCGCTTGTTGCCAGGCCACTGGGCAGCATCATTTTCGGACACTTTGGTGACCGCTTCGGGAGAAAAAAGACCCTCGTTGTCACCCTGCTAATGATGGGCGCGGCGACCGTACTCGTTGGACTCGTGCCCACTTCGGAGCAAATCGGTGTCGCAGCCCCGATCTTGCTGGTCTTGCTTCGCATCGTTCAAGGGCTCGCCGCCGGCGGAGAATGGGCGGGCGCAGTGAATTTCGCCGCGGAGTACGCGCCCAACGAGAAGCGGGGCCTCTGGACCATGTTCCCAATGCTAGGTGGGGGTGTGGCAGTTGCTTTGGCCCCGGCAGTATTCGCATTGACGAGCGCAAGTATGAGCGATGAGGCATTCCTCAGCTACGGTTGGCGCATTCCCTTCCTTCTAAGTGCAGTGTTGATTGCGGTCGGACTGTATATTCGGCTAGCGATCGACGAGACTCCTGTCTTCGAACGCGCACAGGATGAAGGCAAATCATCTCGAGTGCCATTCGTGGATGCCTGGCTGAACCAGCCCCGACAGATTTTATTGGGCATCGGCGCGGTTATCAGCATGTCGACGATGTCCTATATGGGAGTGGCATACCTTCCGAACTACGCCACCAACGAGCTTGGGCTGAGCCGCACCACGGTACTGACCATGGGGATCGCTGCAGGGGTCTTTTATTCAATCGCGATTGCAATATCTGGCGCTGCTGCTGACCTGATTGGCCGTCGGAGGATGCTGTTAGGGGCCAACGGCCTCGCAGTGATCTGGGCCCTAGCGCTATTCCAGCTGATGGGCACGGGTAATGCAGTTACCTTTGGTCTTTCTCTTGGCATCACGCTTTTCATCGCAGGCCTAGCGCTCGGCCCCCTGGGAGCGGCTCTGTCTGAGCTCTTCGACACCCGATACCGCTACACCGCGAGCGGCTTCAGTTATAGCGCAGCGCAGATCGTTGGTGGTGCCATACCGCCATTCGTGGCCGCTCCGATTATCGCGAGTGTTGGTGTCACCGTATTTAGTATGTTCATCACCGGCCTGTGTCTGATCAGCCTATTAAGCATCATGCTAATGCGCGATTCTGGAGGAATCGATCTCCAGAACGTCGGCAACTAGAACGAACCAACACCGGATCTGTTGCTGAGTTGCCCTTGGTGGCGGTCTGAAGGACAATTTTCCGGAGTCGGGTCCTTAGCGGTCTGCCCGAGACGCCGTCGGTGAGCGCCGGCTGCCGCGCGCGAGTTCGCGCTTCGAGGCGAAGAATAGGCACGGGGCGCCACTGGCGTCAGATCCAGCGCTTAGACCTCGTCGCCGATTCTTGGACGTACCCCGGGTCACCGTGCTGGCTCCGTGGGGAGACGATGCTGGTGTACCCGGCTGCGGGCCTCATGCGAACGTGAGGACGATCTTGCCGACCGCGTTCCCGGAGCGCAGCCAGGCGATGGCCTGCTCCGGCTCGGAGACGTCGACGGTAGAGTCGATGACCGGGGCGATGTCACCGCGGCCGATCACCGGTAGCACCTGATCGCGCAGCTTCTCGAGGATCGGGATGGTTTCCCAGTCGCGGGAGAATCCGAACGACACCCCGGTCACGGTCAGGTGCCGGTAAGACAGAGCGCCGATGTCGATCGTGGACGTGGGCCCGGTGAGACGGCCGATGTTCACGACGTGTCCGTCCTCGGCGGTCGCGGGGAGGCATTGGGCGAAGGTGTCGCCGGCGACGTGGTCGAGGACCACATCGACCCCTTTCTGGTCGGTGGCGGCCAGCACGGCCTTGGTCAGGTCCTGGTCCTGGCCGGTGACGATTACGGTGTGCGCGCCGAGGTTGCGCAGAAGGTCCTGTTTATCGGCGGTGCGTGTGGTCGCGATGATCTGTGAGGCCCCGAGGGTTCTGGCGATCTGCACGCCGATCATGCCAATACTCGTCGACGCACCGGTGGACAACACGCTGTGCCCGGGTCGGAAACCGGCGACGGTGAGCGCACCGAATTCGGTCAATAGCGCAGTCGGCAACGCGCACGCCACCTGCGGGGCCACGCTTTCCGGACGTGGGAGCACGAACCGGTGATCAACGACCAGGTACTCGGCGAAGGCGTTGGGGAAGGTGCCCATGACCGGATCGCACTCGAACTGCCGTCGGGACCGGGCCTACAACTCAACGTCTACACCGCAGCCGCCGACACCCCGACAGCGGACAACCTCAAACTGCTCGCCAGCTGGGCCGCCGACAGTAAAGACCTCTGCACCGAAGCCTTCTGACAGCGTCAAGGCAAGCCAAACTTCGTGCCGACCATATGGTCGGCACTGAAGACCGTGTGTACGATTGAAGGCGGTGGCCGGTCCCTGAAGCGGGTCATCGTCAGCGATTCGTCCCAAAGGAAAGAGGCACGGTTTGAAGCTCGCGATCATTGGTGGCTCTGGGATTCTGACATCCCTCATTGGTAACGCTGTGCGGTCCGCAGGGCATCAGCCTTTGTTAGAACTTTCGGACTACCGGGAGCTCGATCTCTCCGCAGGAGGGGGGCATTCGGAGGCCGCAGGCGTAGAGACCATTGAACGTGCGCTAAGCGGCGCCGACAGTCTGATCCTCTCTGCGACGCTTGACGCGGAACCGTCGCGACGCTTTGTGACGACGGTGGTTCGCGGTGCCGAGCGATCGACAGTCCGGCGAATTGTTTACGCGGCCGACATTGGGCTTGGTGCTACGGCAAGCAAGCTTTCGACGGCGGCGCGAATAGCGAACCGTCTGCGGCGGAACGTGTTGGTTCGGAATAGTCGTACGTTTATGACCGGTGAGCATCTAGAAATGCTGGCGCTGCGGTCCCCGATCGCATCGACCATCCTATACTCCATGCTACCGGGCGCCAGCCGCCCTGCGCAGGCGTGGGACGTGGTGCCGCTCAGGTTTGTTCACCGTCTGTCCGGGATCGCGGCGATTCCCGCTGAGAATTTAGCTACCTCGCTGGTCGAGCATGCGACTCTGTTCACCACGGCGGCACGGCGCCTCGTTGTGGCCCCCCGGCACCGTTGGATTTCGAACCCGTACGTCGGAGCAGCAGCTGGAGATATCGCATTCCGGGATTCCTCTAGACACACCCCGCGTGAATATCGCTAGATCAACTGTGCGACCTGCACTGTCACTGATTTTGGCAACTTACAACCGGATTCTTCTTGCTCACGAAGGCGTCCTCGACGGCGGGACGTCAGCGGCGGGTGAAACTGCTAGCGCGGGCTGGACTGCTGAGCGCTACGTTTATCCACACGCTGTTTTCAGCAGAGCGCCTTCCAACAGGTGCGCGTTACGGGTCGCGTTCAGGCGTCCCACCACGGGCGGAGTGGTACTTGGTGGCCGCCGTCCTCGTCGAGCTTGGTGGCGAGCACGTGATGGAGCTGGATGATGTTGCGGTCGAAGCCGATCCGGCATCCTGCCATGTAGAGGCCCCACAGCAGCGCGGTGCCCTCGCCGACCTCGGCCACCGCCTCGTCCCAGTGCTCGACGAGGTTGATGTTCCAGTCGCGCAGCGTCATCGCGTAGTGCTCGCGGAAGTTCTCCTCGTGGATGACCTCCATGCCGCCGATGTCCTGCAGCTTCGAGATGATCTTGCCGGAGCCGGTGAGCTCCCCGTCGGGGAACACGTAGCGGTCGATGAACGATCCGGCTTTGCTGCGACTGGCGTTGTCGGGCCGGGTGATGCAGTGGTTGAGCAGCATGCCGCCGGGGCGGAGCTTGTCGCGCATGAAGCCGAAGTACGCGGGGTAGTTGTGGACGCCGATGTGCTCGGTGAGCCCGATGGACGACACGGCGTCGAATCCGCTCTCGGTGATGTCGCGGTAGTCGCTGTGCCGGACCTCGGCGAACTCGCCGAGTCCTTCGTCGGCGATGGCCTTCTGGGCCCACTGCGCCTGCTCGGCGGACAGCGTCGCCCCGATGGCGTAAACGCCGCGTCGGGCGGCATAACGCACCATTCCGCCCCAGCCGCAACCGATGTCGAGGAGGCGGTCGCCGGGTTTCAGGCGCAGCTTCTCGAAGATGAGGCGGTACTTGTTCTCCTGCGCGGCTTCCAGCGATGCGTCGCGTTCCGGGTAGACGGCGCAGGTGTAGGTCATCGACGGTCCGAGGACCCACTCGTAGAACGTGTTCGAGACGTCGTAGTGGTAGTGGATGACCTCGGCATCGCGGGACTTGCTGTGCCGCAGTCCTTCCGCGAATCGCCGCCAGCGCGGCACGGCCTCCTGCGGCGGCGGTGCGATCGGCTTGAAGTGCTCGATGCCCAGCGACCTGGCGATGTGCGCGAGTGCCAGCCGGGAGGGGCGGTGGAACTGCAGGTTGCTGGCGAGAGCCTTCAGCGCGGGGTACGGGTCGCCGGGGTGGGCGCCGATGAGTTCGAGATCGCCTGCGATGTAGGCCCGTGCGAGCCCGAGGTCGCCGGGCGCGGTCACCAGATACGTCGTCCCCCGCGGGGTCTTGAGGTCGAGGCCGTATTGGGCGTCCGCGGGTCCGGCGCTGCTGCCGTCGTAGGCGGTGATCCGGATCGAGAGATTCCCGCCGAGGAGGGTCTCGAAGATCTCGGCGAGGGTCATCTTGCCGGCGTGTGAGTCGACACTCGACGGCGTGCTGTCCTTGAACGTGGTCATTGGCGTTTCACCGCTTTCGCATAGAGGTCCAGCAGACGGCCGCGCGGGTCGTACCGCTTCTTGAGGAGCCGATAACTCTCTCCGCCGTAGAGTTCGTCGAACTCCTCCGGCGTGTAGAAACTCTCTGAGTACAGCGACTTGTGGCCGTCGAGTTCGGCGACCTTGCGTTCGATGATCTTGTTGGTGTGTCCGGGATCGCCCGGGGTGACCGGCACGGCCGACCAGAAGCCGACGTTGACGTAGGTGCGTTGCGGGGCAAGGGGATACAGCGGCCACGGGCGTACCGGATCGGCGCTCGGGAGGGCCGGCTCCCGAAGACGCAGTGGGCACAGCCAGATCGGTTCGATCGGGATGTCGGCGAGGAACCACTCCACATACTCGGCGGTCCGTTCGATGGGCACCTCGATGTCCTGCACGACCCGCTCGCCCGCGGGCAGGCCCTTGCGGGCGTTGAGCCGGTCACCGATGTCGAACCGCTGGTCGAGTCCGATGAGCTTCCAGTAGAAACTGCTGCGCAGGTACCGCTTCGGCCACCAGCGTCGGATCTTCGGGTTCTGTGCGCCGAACGCGCGGGAGCACCAGAACCAGTCGGTGTCCCAGCGCCACAGGTAGTCGT
>JAFAGI010000015.1 GCA_023422835.1 Bacteroidota bacterium
CGACGGGACCGCGTTCGAGGGCGCGCCGCTCGACGAGAGCGCGCTCGACGACCCGTGGACCCTCGCGGACGCCGGGGCGGCGCTCGCGGGCGAGCCCGGCGATCCGGCCGAGACCGACGCCCCCGCCGACGCCGACCCCGAGCCGGTGGCCGACGCCGACGCCGAGACCGGCGCGCTGGCGTCCGCCTGAGCGGCGTCGTGCGGGCGGTGCCGCGGCCCGAGGGGTCGCGGCGCCGTCGGGCGCGCCCCGGCGGCCCGACCGCGTAGGCTGAGTGGTCGACGAATCCCGTACCTCTCCCGACCGAAACGGTGGAACGACAGGCTGTGGCTGAGTTCATCTACTCCATGTACAAGGCGCGCAAGGCGCACGGAGACAAGGTCATCCTCGACGACGTCTCCCTGAACTTCCTGCCCGGCGCCAAGATCGGCGTCGTGGGCCCCAACGGTGCCGGGAAGTCCACGATCCTCAAGATCATGGCCGGCCTGGACACGCCGTCGAACGGCGAGGCGCGGCTCTCCCCGGGCTACACCGTCGGCATCCTGCTCCAGGAGCCGCCGCTCAACGAGGAGAAGACGGTCCTCGGCAACGTCCAGGAGGCCGTCGCGGACATCCTCGCCAAGAAGCAGCGCTTCGACGAGATCTCCGCGCTCATGGCGGAGCCCGACGCCGACTTCGACGCGCTCCTCGCCGAGATGGGCACGCTGCAGGAGGCCATCGACGCCGCGGACGCGTGGGACCTCGACTCCCAGCTCGAGCAGGCGATGGACGCGCTGCGCTGCCCGCCGCCGGACGCCGACGTGTCGGTGCTCTCCGGTGGTGAGCGTCGCCGCGTCGCGCTGTGCAAGCTCCTGCTCGAGAAGCCGGACCTCCTGCTGCTCGACGAGCCCACGAACCACCTGGACGCCGAGTCCGTGCTGTGGCTCGAGCAGCACCTCGCGACGTACCCCGGCGCGATCCTCGCCGTCACGCACGACCGGTACTTCCTCGACCACGTCGCGGAGTGGATCTGCGAGGTCGACCGCGGCCGCCTGTACCCCTACGAGGGCAACTACTCGACCTACCTCGAGAAGAAGGGCGAGCGCCTCCAGGTCCAGGGCAAGAAGGACGCGAAGCTCGCCAAGCGACTCAAGGAGGAGCTCGAGTGGGTCCGCTCCAACGCGAAGGGCCGCCAGACCAAGTCGAAGGCGCGTCTCGCCCGCTACGAGGAGATGGCTGCCGAGGCCGAGCGCACGAGGAAGCTCGACTTCGAGGAGATCCAGATCCCGCCGGGCCCGCGCCTGGGCAACCTGGTCCTCGAGGCGAAGGGCCTGCAGAAGGGCTTCGACGGTCGTCAGCTCATCGACGGCCTCAGCTTCACGCTGCCGCGCAACGGCATCGTCGGCGTCATCGGCCCGAACGGCGTCGGCAAGACGACCCTGTTCAAGACGATCGTCGGGCTCGAGCCGCTCGACGGCGGCGACCTCAAGGTCGGCGAGACCGTCTCGATCTCGTACGTCGACCAGTCGCGCGGCGGGATCGACCCCAAGAAGACGCTGTGGGAGGTCGTGTCCGACGGGCTCGACTTCATCAAGGTCGGCAACGTCGAGATCCCGTCGCGCGCGTACGTCGCGTCGTTCGGGTTCAAGGGCCCGGACCAGCAGAAGCCTGCGGGCGTGCTGTCCGGTGGTGAGCGCAACCGCCTCAACCTCGCGCTCACGCTCAAGCAGGGCGGCAACCTCCTGCTGCTCGACGAGCCGACGAACGACCTCGACGTCGAGACCCTGGGCTCGCTCGAGAACGCGCTGCTCGAGTTCCCCGGCTGCGCCGTCGTGGTGTCCCACGACCGGTGGTTCCTCGCCCGCGTGGCGACCCCCATCCTCGCGTACGAGGGCACCGAGGAGAACCCGGCGAGCTGGTACTGGTTCGAGGGCAACTTCGCCTCCTACGAGGAGAACAAGGTTTCCCGGCTGGGCGCCGACGCCGCGCGTCCGCACCGGGTGACCTACCGGAAGCTGACCCGCGACTGAGCTGATCGACGGCTGAGCGGGCGCGCAGCCGGCCGCCAGCTGGCCGACCACCGGTGAGCTGAGCCATGCGCGACCAGGACGGGCGCGTCCCGCAGTGAGCGGGACGCGCCCATCCTGCGTGTGGGCTGGACGCGCTGGTCTTGCGTGAGGGCTGGACGCGCCGGTCCTGCGTGCGGGCGGGACGCCTCTGTGGTGCAAGCGACTGGGACGCCTCCGTCGTGGGCGCGGGCTGGACGCACTGGTGCTGCGCGCAGGCGGGACGAGCGCGGGTGCCGGGGGACGATGATGGGACCGAGCAGGGGGCGTCGAGCATGGCGACCCAGGAGCGTCGGCGGCGCCCTGCCGGTGGCGAGAGGAAGAGGGAGACGATGGCCCGACTGCGGGTGCCGGTGCAGCTGCGCTGGTCGGATGTGGACGCCTACGCGCACGTGAACAACGTCGCGATGCTGACCATCCTGGAGGAGTCCCGGATCGAGGCGTTCTGGGCCAGCCCACCCTCGGTGGACGACACCGAGCGCCGACCCTGGCCGACTGCCGTGCTGGACGCCGGGCCGGGTGCCGAGACGTCGACCCTGGTCGCCCGCCAGCAGATCGAGTACCTGGTGCCGTTGGCGTACCGGCGATCACCCGTGCTGGTCGAGATGTGGCTCGGCCATCTCGGCGGCGCGAGCATGGACGTCTGCTACGAGGTCAAGGACGAGGACGGCACGGTGTACGCGCGGGCGGAGACCACCGTGGTGCTGGTGGACGCGGCGACCGGACGGCCCCGCCGACTCGGCGACACCGAGCGGGCCGCATGGACGCCCTACGTCGAGGAACCGGTCCGGTTCCGGCACCGCGGACGCTGACCGGCGGCGCGGTCCCGAGAACGGCAAGA
>JAFAGI010000004.1 GCA_023422835.1 Bacteroidota bacterium
TTACCGGCATAATAAGGTCATCTACTATGCTGCTCACAATTTTACCAAATGCTGCGCCAATGATCACACCAACAGCAAGGTCAATGGCATTGCCTTTTACGGCAAATTCTTTAAATTCTTTTACAAAACTCATCTTTAAAGTTTATTGGTGAAAATATAATGTTACTTATGGTCTTTTAAAACCGGGTATTTCATGTTCAGAGATTTAAACAGGTTCAGCAAGGTTTCTGCAACCACGTATTCCTTATACCAGTTCTTGTCTGCAGGCACAATGTTCCAGGGCACTTCATTACAGGTATTGAATACCTCATTGTAATATTTTATGTACTCGTTGCGCAGCTTTGCTTCATTAAAATCATTGGCGTTGTATTTCCACATTTTCTGCTCGTTTACCATTCTCTCCTTCAGCCGCCCTTCCTGCTCTTCGGCAGATACATGCAGGTAAAATTTTAAGATGTGCGTATTGTTATGCTCTGTTAGCATGCGTTCAAAATTGTTTATTGCTTTCATCCTGCGCTGTGCCAGCTCGTCTGAAATCTGTCCGTGAACACGCACTACAAGCACATCTTCATAGTGTGAACGGTTAAATACCTGTATCATACCCTTTGCAGGTGCGTGTTTGTGAATGCGCCACAAAAAATCATGGTCAAGCTCTTCTTCGGTAGGCACTTTAAATGACTGTACACTTATTCCCTGCGGGTTCATATAGGTAAACACATTGCGGGTGAGTCCGTCTTTGCCGGAGGCATCCATTCCCTGTAATACTATCAGCACCGAATGCTTTCCTTCGGCGTATAAAAGATTCTGATAATCGTCTAACTGGCCAAGGATTTCTTTGGTCTTTGTTTTATATGCCTCTTTCTCCGCCCCTTTGGGAGGCAGTGTGCTTATCTTATGCAGGTCAATTTTTGCCATAGGTAATTTAGATAAGGAAGATATTAGTTTTCTACCGTATGATAAAAATACAAACTATCTTTAACATTGCAGAACAAATTAGATATATTTGGTTGAATAATGTCGCAGTTAAAAGATATCTGGGAACAAATTCCCAAAGGAGAAAAAACAGCCCTTTTTGATCTGTACAATGAGCTTTACTTTCATCTATACAGGTTTGGCATCAGCCTTTACAGCGATAGCAACACCGTCAAAGACTGTATCAGCCAGCTTTTCCTGAAACTCTGGGAGAAGCGCCAAACCCTTCCCCAAGTAAATAATGTGAAAGCTTATTTGTTTACATCGCTCAGAAATACACTCTACGATTTTTTAAGTGACGAACAAAAAGCAAACCCGCACGTTTTTAACAGCACCCAGGAAGAGCTTTCTTATGAAGAAATCATTATACGACTGGAAGAAGATGCTGAAATGCAGTTAAAACTCAAGAAAGCCCTCAAAAAACTTACACCAACACAGCTTAAACTCATACGGCTGAAGTTTTATGAAAATTGCAATTATGACGAGATTGCCACCATCACTTCTCAGACAAAAAAAACGGCCTACAATACTATTTATGATGCCATAAAGATTTTAAAAAAATCAATTTTAGGAAATAATTAAATTTTTCTTAGGAAAATTTACTGATCTCACAGTCATTAGTTAACAATCAATGTTAATTGATGCAAAAAGATTCATTTATATACGAAATAGAAGATTTTGTCTGCGACCAGACATTCCAAAATTATTGTTTAGGCACTAATATTATTGACAGTATTTTTTGGGAAGACTGGATTAAAAACAATCCCCACAAACAGGAAGCCTTTTCAAAGGCAAAGAGGGTATTGCAGATACTCTCAGCCAGGCAGGGTGATTTCTTATCACAACTATCTGCCCTGCAAGAAGGAATTTTGCTGCAGGAAAAAATAAGAGATATTATAGCAGAGGAAAGCGCGTCCACCCAAATCATACCCTCAGAATTCATGCGCAATAAGCGCCGCAGCAACGTATGGTTTGCAGCCGCTGCATGTATATTGATTGTTTTTGGCAGCCTGCTGCTTGCCTATTTCTTTAATGCACAAAACGCACCGGCTGGCGAGATGGCTGATTTTGTATTTGTAACCAAAGCGCTGCAAAAGAAGACCATACAACTTCCTGACAGCAGCATCATTTTTTTAAACGAAAACAGCAGGCTGGTGCTTGATAAAGATTTTAACAGCCATAAAAGAGTTGCCACCCTGGAAGGCGAGGCCTACTTTGATGTAAAGCACGATCCTGCACACCCTTTTTTACTGCATACTGCCAAGCTGGATATACAGGTTCTCGGCACTGCTTTTAATGTAAAAGCTTACAAGGAAACAGATACTTATGAAGCTGCGTTACTGCGCGGGAAGATAGAGATATTAACCAACCAATTCGTAAAGCAAAAAGTTATTTTAAAACCTCTTCAACGATTTGTTTTAAGAGAAACACCTGCTCACATACAAAGAATTACAAAAGTAAAAAATTTGAAAGCAGATTCTTCAATTCTTAGTAATGTATTTGTAGATGATAAAGCCTTATTATCAATCTCGCAGCAATGGTTAAAAAAGAAGATTGTTTTCAACGATGAATCTCTTGAGAATATATTAAAAACACTATCGGAATTATACCAGATAGAAATTATTATTAAAAATGAAGACGTTAAAACATACAGGTATACCGGATCTTTCGAGAACAAAAATATCATAGATGTCCTTTCTGCTTTAAAAACATCCTATCATTTTGATTATTATATAAAAAATAATACTATAATCATTTCTAAATAATCTTTCAATATTTTAAAAGCTTTTATCTTATGTACAAATGTTACAGATTTAACAAATTCTGCAAATACAGGAAAACGTTACTTATGTTTTTCATGTTTTGTTTATTTTCACTTATTAGTCTTCATACTTCCGCACAACAAAATGCAATCAATCTCAAAGGAAATAAAACTGTTGCTGTTTTTCTTAAGGAAATAGAACAGCAGACGCCTTATAGGTTTGTTTATAACAATGACGTATTAAATGATAAAAAAATTGTAACAGTCAATGTGGAAAATGGCACTATTGAGGATGCTCTAAGGCAGGTTTTTACAGGTCAGAAAGTAGATTATGTTAATCAAAATAATTCCATAATAATAAAGCAATTAGAAGAAGAAATTATTTGGAACACCAGCTCGGGAGACAATAAGATACTTGTTAAAGGTAGAATTTTAGATGAAAAAGGGGAACCTATTCCATCTGTTACAGTACGTGAAAAAGGAACTAATCGTGGTACTATTTCAGATGAGAATGGTAGATATAATTTATACGTTACTATAGGAGATTCCGTAGAATTCTCTCATGTAGGATATCAAACACACGCGCTTAAGCCTAATGCAAATGAAATATTAGATGTAGTAATGATTGGCGAACTAGGCACCATGAATGAAATCATAGTTGTAGGTTATGGCAAACAGAAAAAAGTAACTGTTACAGGCTCTGTTTCTACTATCACTACACGTGATCTTTTACAAAGCCCTGTTTCAAATCTTACAAATGCTCTTGCAGGACGTTTGCCTGGTTTAATAACTACTCAGAGGAGTGGGGAACCAGGGGTAGATGGCTCTGCATTATACATAAGAGGTATCGCCACTTTAAATACTGCTAGTCCAATTATTGTAGTAGATGGTGTTGAACGAAGTATGTCTTATTTGGATCCTAATGACATTGAAAGTTTGAGTATTTTAAAAGATGCAGCCGCTACGGCAGTATTTGGCATGCGAGGCGCAAATGGTGTTGTTATGATCACAACAAAGCGTGGAAAAAGAGGTGCTCCACAAATGAATCTTCGAACAACATATGGCATGCAGGAGCCAACAAAAGTGCCGGAATTTTTAGGTTCTTATGATTATGCAGTTTTAAGAAATGAAGCTTTGATGAATGATGGGCAACAGCCTACTTTTTCTCAGGAACAGTTAGAAAGTTATAAGAACGGCACATTGCCTAATACAGATTATTACGGGTTTATTATTCAGCCGTCACGGGTAGGTAGTGCCAATTTGAACATTTCAGGCGGCAATAATATTGTTCGGTATTTCTTATCTGCAGGCTTAAATATTCAAGAAGGAAATTATAAATATACTAAAGATAATGAAATGGGATATAATTCCAATAATATCATGAAAAGATTTAACCTTAGAGCGAATGTTGATGTTGACATAACTCCTACACTATTAGCAACCGTAAATCTTGCAGGTGTTCAAACCAACCGATCAGATCCAAATACTTCCGCTTCAACAATAATGAATATAGCAAATCGCATGCCCCCTATTTATCCCATTTTTAATCCTGATAGCTCTTTATTCGGAAACGGAACATACACAAGCAATATTTTGGGCGAAATTTCAAGAAGGGGATACAGAGTTTTCTTAAACAATACCATACAATCAACATTTGCATTAACTAAGAAATTAGATTTCATAACTAAGAATTTGAGTGCAAAAATTTCCTACTCATATGATAATATTGCTACTCCATCGGTTTCTTACGTCAAAGGTTATGCAGTATTTTATCCAACTTATGATACGGATGGAAAAATTACAGGATACAATCAGGTGGGCACAGAAGGAACCATTGATCCTAATGGAACTTATGGTGGTGGCTCATTAGTTAGAAATACTTACTCTGAAGCTTCTATAAATTGGTTCCGTCAGCTGAATAAACATAACATTACTGCGATGGGATTATGGAACAGGAGACTTGAAAGAAGAGGGTCTGAAATTCCTTATGCATTTCAGGCATATTTATTCAGGACAACGTATAATTATGATTCCAGATACTTAATAGAATTTAATGGCTCTTATATGGGTTCTGAAAACTTTCCTCCTGAAAGCAGGTATGGGTTTTTCCCATCTATTTCTGCGGGTTGGGTTATTTCTGAAGAAAATTTTGTTAAAAAAAGTAAAGCTGCTTCCTTCATGAATATGTTGAAGCTAAGAGCGTCTTATGGAGAAGTAGGTAATGACAGAGGAGGGTCTGAGCGTTTTCTATGGTTTTCATCTTGGGCTGGTGCAGATCCATACTGGTTTGGTACAGGCAACAATCCTTCGCAGGCAAATGGTTGGGCGCAAGGATCTATTGGTAACGCCGGTGTTACATGGGAGCGAGGCAGACAGTTAAATCTCGCACTTGAAGGTTCTTTCTGGAATGACGCATTGAATTTTACGTTTGAAGCATATAAGCAGCGTAGAAGCCAGGTATTAATTAAGAGAGGAACATTGACAGATGTTTTTGGACAAAATATTAAACCACAAAATATTGGTATTGTTGATAGCAAGGGTATTGATCTTGAATTAGGACACAAAATGAATTTCCGCAATTTTATGTACTTTGTAAAAGGCAATATGACCTTCGCTAGAAACAAAGTTGTTTTTCAGGATGAAGTAAACAGAGCCTATCCTTGGATGGTAAGAACAGGCCTCCCTATTGGAACAAAATTTGGCTTTGTACATACAGGTTTCTTCCAAAGCCCTGAAGAAATTAATATTAGTTCACAGCAATTTGGAACAGTTAAGCCAGGGGATATAAAGTACTTGGATCTTAATGGAGATGGGTTAGTTACAGCAGAATACGATGAACAACCTATAGGATATAGCAGAACTCCGGAAATTATGTATGGCATATCTGGAGGCATAGGCTATAAAGGACTTGACTTGAGCGTATTATTACAAGGTGCTGCTCATGCTAGTGTTCTATTAAATAATGAAGCTGTTTACGAGTTCTTTCAGGAAGGAAAAGTAAAGCCTTTCCACATGAACAGATGGACTCAGGAAACCGCTGCAACAGCCACTTATCCTTTGTTACATTATAATACAAATGCTAACAATCACCGTGGCTCAACATTTTGGATTAGAAGTGCAGATTATCTTCGAATTAAAAACATTGAGTTAGGCTATACGCTGCCTTCAAAGTGGACAAAAATGGCTAAAATAAAATCTACCAGGCTGTTTGTAAATGGCCTCAATGTATTCACATTCAAGAACCAATTAGATGATTATTATGTTGATCCAGAAATTGACGACGGATATGGTGCAATGTATCCTATTCAAAAAATTTGGAGTTTTGGTTTAGATATTAATTTTTAATCACAATTACTATGAAAGCAACAAAATATACTTTTATTTCACTCGCGCTTATATTTATAGCGTTTTCCGGATGCAAAAAAGGATTTCTAGACAGAGCTGCTACAACTCAGCAACAGGATGAAGACATATTTACCTCATATACAAACACGGATATGGTTATAAATAACCTGTATAGAAAATTGCCGAAGGTATATGGTTATTTAGGAGGCTATAATCTTGGCTCTGCAACAGACGAATCTAAAGACGCCTCAAACTGGATGGCTTCAATGACATTTAATAGTGGCGGTTTATCTCCAACAAACAATCCTATAGGAAATAGTTGGAGAGATTATTATGTAATGATTAGACAAGCAAATTCTATTTTAGAAGGAATAGAAAAATACAATACGCCGGATAATCCAAACAATCCCGGATACCTTGATAATCGCATTGGCGAAGTTTATTTTTTAAGAGCATACGCATTGTTCGAACTGGTAAGACAATTTGGTGGTGTAATTATTGTAACCAAAGTTATTCTAGATCCAAATGACGATGCTGCTCTTAAAAAACCAAGAAATACTTATGATTCCTGTGTGGCACAGATCGCAGCAGATTGCGATAAAGCATTTTCAAAAGTGGAAGGATATACTTATCAGGCCAGGGATTTTGGAAGAGTTACCAAGGCCGCTTGTCTCAGCTTAAAATCGCGCATTTATTTATATTCAGCAAGCCCTCTTTGGGCAGATGCCGGCAAAACGTCCTCAATGCCTGATATATCTGAAAATTCCTTCGCTTCTGACGCAGCAAAATGGAAAGTAGCTGCAGATGCCGCAAAACAAGTTATTGATTTTGCACAAAGCAAAGGATACATGCTTGAACCAAATCTTATTGAAAGAAGAAAAATGTATATAGAACCATGGAATAGTAAAGAGGTTCTATGGGTAAGAATGAATGAGGAAAGCGGCTCAGAGTTCGAAAGACATTATTTCCCTTTTGGCTACAGTGGTTGGTCTGCAGGTGCTCCTACACAAAATGTGGTTGATGATTATGAAATGAAAGACGGTGACCCGATTGAGAAGTCTCCGCTTTATGATGAAAAAAGACCGTACCAAAATCGTGATCCTCGATTCTATTTTGACATACTTTATAACGGTGCAGATTTCAAAGGTAGAAAGGTAGAGACTTTTGCCGGTGGCAGAGATGAACAAAGTTCTGCTACCGACCATACCAGAACCGGATATTATATACGAAAACTGGTAGATGAACAACAAACCGTAGGTCAAACTTCAAGAACAACTAATGGGATTGTTTTTAGATTAACAGAGATGTATTTGAATTATGCTGAAGCTTTAAACGAATATGCTCCTGGAAATGCAGATATTGGTTTTTATATAAATGCTGTAAGAAAGAGGGCCGGCATGCCTGATCTTCCAAGTGGGTTAACTCAGTTAGAAATGAGAAATAAAATAAGAAATGAAAGAAGAATTGAACTTTTAGCTGAAAATCATAGATTCTGGGATGTTAGAAGGTGGAAAATAGCGTCACAAACAGAACAGAACATATATGGCATGAAAGCAATAAAAGATGCGAATGCTCCCGGAGGATTCAAATATGAACGCTTTTTAGTAGAAAAAAGACCATGGAGAAATGCTATGCTTGTAATACCTATTACACTTGATGAAACATTCAGAAATCCAAACATTAAACAAAATCCTGGTTGGTAATCTTAAAACAGAAAATCAAAATTTTATTATAATGAAACTCTTTACTAATCAAATAAAAATAATTGCTGCACTTGCTTTTATCTTCTCTGTTGTATCCTGTGAGAAAGCTCCCTTCAACAAAGTCTATGAAGGCTATGATGGCAAGGTTTACATTGCCGCAGCTGCCGAGGGAAGAAGTAACTTCTCTTTGCCTTTGTCAACTAAACCATGGGTGCTAGGATTTGGTGCTGTTTATGGCGGCGTATCTCATACTGCACCCAAAGACATCCTGTTAGAGTTTTCTTTGCAAGAAAATCTTATAAGTCAATACAACCAAATAAATGGCACTTCCTATATCCCTTTACCAACAGACAGCTATACGATTACAGGATTTAATTCTGTTATCAAATCCGGTACAACTACCTCAGAACCCTTAAGCATTACTATCGACAGAAAGAAACTTGATCTGAAGAAAAAGTATATGTTTCCAATTTCACTGATGTCCGCATCATCTGAAAAAATAGATTCAGCAATGAGGACAGCTTGGTTTAGAATTGATACTATAATCCGGTCAGAAAGAGATGTTACAAGCCAGGGAAGCCTTAGTGTTAGCCATGATAATAATGGTGGTCCAGATGCAGGAGAAGGTTCAAAAAAATTGGTTGACGGGAATACATCTACAAAATTTCTCATTCAGAATATTAATCAAAAAATCCCTTTTAATTTTCAGCTTACTTTTCCTAACCCTATAGTTTTAGGAGCCTATACTTTTACTTCAGGAAATGATGCTCCTGATAGAGATCCTAAAAATTGGACACTGCAAGCATCTATTGATGGAATAAACTGGACTACCTTAGATGCTAGATCTAATGAGATGTTTTCTTCAAGGGGTCAAACGATTAGATATGACTTTGATAATTCTATGGCTTATAAATATTATAAAATTGTCGTTAGCGCTATAAATGGAGGAACTTTATTCCAACAAAGCGAATGGCGGGTAATAGAATTTTACGAAGAATAATATTATTTAAATATTAATTTGTCGAGCTGCTCAGATTTTGAGACAGCTCTTTTTTTGGCACCTGAGATGAAGTAGTTTATTTGTAATATTTCCAATGCTTTCATTTTAATTTTATAAAATCCTCTTAACATCTGACAAAAACTGACAAACACATTGCTATGTTATCATATATTTATAAAAAATTTTTTTATAATTTTTACAAATATTAAACCGTAGTTGCTAACTTTAGGTTATCGATTAAGCCAAATATTCACAACAAACTAAAATTTATGAAACAAACTCGTTCGCTTATTAGATGTGGAATTTTTTTATTCCTGTCGATGTTTTTTGTGGCTTCATATAGCCAACAAACCCAGAGAGTCAGCGGGACTATATCTGACTCTACAGGTCAGGGTATTCCAAACGTATCTGTAAATGTAAAAGGAAGAGCTACGGGCGTGGTGTCTAATTCGTCAGGGACTTATTCTATTTCTGCTAATAACGGAGATATTCTCGAATTTTCTTCAGTTGGTTTTTCCACCGAGGAAAGAACAGTTAATGGTCCTACCCTAAACGTTACATTGTCTTCTTATATTGAATCTGCCGGGGACGAAATCGTAGTAGTTGGATACGGAACCATGCGTAAATCAGATCTTACTGGATCTATCTCTGTGGCAAAGGGAAGCGATATTATAAAATCTCAATCCTTTAATGCTCTGGAAGGATTAAAAGGCAAAGCCGCCGGAGTGAATATTTTTTCCAACACAGGGCAACCTGGCGGTGAAATGCGCGTTGTTATTCGAGGTTTGGCTACTATTAATGCGTCAGCAAATCCTTTGTATGTGGTTGACGGAGTAGTTATGTCAAACTTCCAGTTTCTTAATCCCAATGATATTCAATCTATTGAAGTTTTAAAAGACGCATCATCTGCTGCTATATACGGTGCCCGTGGAGCAAACGGTGTTATTCTTGTAACAACCAAACGTGGCGTTCGCGGAGGTGCGCAAATCTCTTATGACGGTTCTGTATCGGTAGGTAAAATGGCAAGATATATGGATGTCATGGATTCTAACGAATGGATGGCCGCTTTTAAACAAGGCTTGGAAAATGCCAATGCATGGCAAAATAAAAATTTCACAACTGATCTATCACAATTATTTACAGATCCTGACTTATTTAATGCTGATGGTACACCAAAATATAATACAGACTGGCAGAAAGAAGCCTCTCGGACTGCTATTTCTCATAACCACCAAATCAATATTCAACGTGGCGGAGAAAATTCGTCAGTTGGAGCATTTTTAAACTATACCGATCAGCAAGGTATTCTGCATAACACTTATTTTAAACGCGTAAATGCAAAATTAGCTTATGACGATAAACCAACCAAATGGTTATCAACGGGCGTTAATTTGTTAGTCAATCATACATGGGGTAATAGAACTTCTGATAATCCCTACGGACAGGGTGCATTGCGTACAATGATAGAACAGCTACCCTTTCTACCTGTTAGATTAGCAAATGGAATGTTTGCGCAAACAAATAATGTAAAAACAACAGCTATCCCATTAGATAAAAATAATCCCGGCGGCCCAACACAGAATTTTAGTCCGGAAGGAGTGGGCAATCCGGTAGAGTTGCTTGAGCGGATTCGTTCAATGCAATACAGATCACAGATTTTTGGTAATGCGGCTCTTACTTTTCACCTTACAAAAGACTTGGAATTAAAAACGCAATTAGGGGTAGATTATCAAAACAACCGCAATTCCAATTATACACCATTTACTCCACGTCCATTAATCAATCAAAACTCCGAAGGGACAGCTTCCGGCTCAAATTCTGCTACATTTTACTGGCAGGAAGAAACTTACCTGACTTATAAAAAGCTCATCAGCAAGCACTCTATCAATGCCATGGCGGGTATGTCGTGGCAGGAATATGTTTATAACTATTTTTCAGCTTCTGACAGCAAATACGTAGATGATTATTTTGGTTTTTATAATTTGGGTAAAGGCACCAATCGTCCTTCAGTTGGCAGCGATTATGATAAATGGGCAATGAATTCTTATTTCTTGCGCGCTGCATATTCATATGACAGCAAATACATGGCTACAGTAACAGGACGCTACGACGGTTCATCTAAATTCGGACAAAACAATAAATATGCATTTTTTCCGTCGTTAGGTTTTGGCTGGTTGGTTTCTAACGAAACTTTTATGCAAAATGCCCCAGCTATTAGCCGGTTGAAACTGCATACTTCTATTGGAGCAACCGGAAATTCTGAAATAGGCACCTATGCTTCATTGGCACGTGTAGGCCAATCAAATACAATTATAGGCAATGCTTTGCAGGTAGTTTCTTATCTGGAAAACATGCCTAACCCTGATTTGAAATGGGAAAGAACCCTTCAGTGGGATGCCGGAATTGATCTTGGATTACTCCAAAATCGCCTGAATCTTGAGCTGTCTTATTATTATAAATATACTTCTGATTTGCTCCTTAGTCGTCCGTTACCATTATCAACAGGCTTCTCCGCTGTAATGGATAACATTGGATCGGTTTCTAATAGAGGTGTTGACCTATTGTTAACGGCTCACCCCGTGCAGACAAATGATTTCAATTGGACTTCAACAGTTAACTTGGGTTACAATAAAAACCGTGTTGAAAAATTGGATGAAGCTGCATCCATTGACCCAATTTCCGGCAAACGACAAATTACTACCGATGGGTTTGTAGGTTACGATATGCTTATTCGCGAGGGCGAAGAACTGTCTTCTTTCTTTGGATATAAAAGAGCTGGGATATACGATGGAATACCCGCTAATTGGGACCCTCAAACGATGAATATTCCTACTATTATTGGCGAAAAAGTTACCTATAAAGAACGCCAGATTCTAGGTCATGGTCTGCCTCGTTGGATGGGCTCTTTTATAAATACCTTTAATTACAAGGGACTTGATCTGACCGTTGATTTACAATTCACTTGGGGGGTACAAGTGATGCAGGAGTTTTTCCATTCAACAGAAGGTCGATTCCTAACAAGTGGAATTGACCGGCTTTACAAAGATGCATGGCACCCAACATTAAATCCAAATGGTACGGCTCAGGCAATCCGCTTAGCGAACTTTGGTATGGGAAGCAATGCAAATGCCGATGATACATGGATTGCAGACGGTTCTTATTTGCGAGGAAATTTGATTCAGTTAGGTTATACATTTACACCTGATGTTATTAGAACAGTAGGCTTTTCAGCATTGCGTTTATATGCGAACCTAAACAATGCTTTCTTAATCACTTCTTCTGATTATTTAGGATATGATCCAGACAACTCTTCTCGTTTAGGAGATAATAAGTGGGGGGCAAATCGCCAGTTCTTTACTTATCCGAGGGCTAGAACATTTACATTTGGCGCTAATATTACATTTTAACTTATAAATTGTACTAATATGAAATTACATAAAATACATATAGTTGCTATACTCTTCCTAGGAGCGTCTTCAATGCTATTGAGCTCCTGTAATAAATTTTTGGAAGAAAACCCTTTAGATACAAAAGTTGCTACTCAATTCTGGAAAACCGCTTCTGACGCGAAATCTGCAGTAAACGGACTTTATTTTGGTGGGGTACCTTATCTACACAATATAGATGTAGATGGAGGCTGGACACCAAAAGCTACCATGTGGGGAGGTGTAATGTCCGGGCTGTTTGTTGACAAACGAAAAGACAGAACATTTACAAACGCATCTGAAAATGGCACTTTCAATATAGAATCTTTTAACTCTACTGCACAAAAACTATGGAGCGAATATTATATTGGTATTTCCCGTGCTAATTTTGTAATTGCCAATGCACCTAAAATGGCTGGTGTATTAGATGAAGCTACGATGAATAATTATTTGGCGCAGGGTAAATTTTTCCGCGCTTTGGCCTACTTTTCTTTAGTGAAAGATTTCGGAGACGTTCCTTTGATTTCAGAGCCCTATACATCTACCGAAGGAATATTTAAGGAACGTACACCTGCTGTAGATATCTATAAGTTTATTGAGAAAGACTTACTGGAAATTGCCGAAGGAAGTGCATTACCCAATAAAGCTTTTTACGATAATGGAGCTTATGTGACGAAACCTATGGCACAGTCACTGTTAGCACAAGTTTATCTACAATGGGCAGGGGCACCTCTCAATGGCGGTATAGAATACTACACCAAAGCAGCGGATATGGCTAAAAAGGTAATTACCGGAGGTCAACATACGCTGATTGACCCTAATGGCACCACAAATGGACGTAATTCAGCATATAATATTATTAAAACGACAAAGTCTTCAAATGAAATCATTTATGCTAAAGAGTATGACATGACGAACTTCAACGTAGGCAACTCCTACGCTGTTCGCTCAATCGGAGCCGATGCTTTCCAATGGAAAGACACGGGTAACAAGAACGTCTTCAAACCGGGAGGCGATGTGTTATACAACGCCTATCTGCCCAGTAATATACTAATCAACAGCTACGCATCTAATGATATTCGTGGCATGGAAAAGCAATTCTTCTTCCGAGAATTTACTGATGCAACCAATCTTACACATACTTTAAACAATATAGGAAACTGGGCATGGTTTGATTCAACAGGATTGGTAAACGGTCGCGATGGTGACTACAACATGCCGATAATTCGATATGCTGAAATCCTGTTAATTGCAGCTGAGGGTTTGGCAAGGACAGGGCAGGAAGCAGAAGCCAGAGGCTATCTAAATCAGGTACGTAAACGTGCCGGATTAACTGATGAAACTGCAAGTGGCAGTGCCCTCATACAATCTATATTGACTGAACGTTTCCATGAATTTCCTTTAGAATTTAAAATTTGGGATGATATTCGTCGTACGCGTCTTTACCCCGAAGAAGATGGAGCGAGATCAGGAAGGTTGAAATGGACACCTCTTGCAAGCGCTAAAATTCAAAACAAGCCAGAGGGTGTTGTTAAGGTTGGAGCAATTCCTGAGCATGCTTTACTCTGGCCCATTCCGTTAAGAGAAATGCAAGCCAATCCATCTTTGAAAAATCAAAACCCGGGATGGAATTAAATACATAAATTATAAAACAGGTTTCGGAATTCCGAGACCTTGTTTTTTAAACCCTGCCTTTATCTTTACTACGAAAAACCCCTTTTTATATTTTACCTTTAGGCGCGTAATTTTTTAATTCCTTATACACATGAAATAGCCATAAAGATTAAGCATCTATACCAACCGGGAATGAATATGGAATCTAAAAATCTGGTTATTCCGTGTGACAACTGAAAAACAAATAATTATATACACATGAAAAAACTCTTATTCTCAATCGCTTTATTATTTTCCCTGCAAACGGTTTTTGCCCAGGTTAATTCATTTCCCGAAAGCCCGGTAGATTTTGTGAACCCGCTGATGGGCACCATGTCTAAATTTGAAATGTCAAACGGTAATACCTACCCGGCAATCGGTATGCCCTGGGGTATGAACCTCTGGACTCCGCATACCAACAAGATGGGCGATGGCTGGGCCTATCAATACACGGCCGACAAAATCAAAGGCTTTAAACAAACACATCAACCCTCTCCCTGGATGAACGACTACGGCTATTTCTCCATCATGCCCACGGTAAACAAGATGGCTTTTAAAGAAAGCGAGCGCGAAAGCTGGTTTTCCCACAAAGCAGAAGTAGCACAACCCCATTACTACAAAGTATACCTCGCAGACCATGACGTTACTACAGAGATCACGCCTACCGAAAGAGCTGCGCGCTTCAGGTTTACATTTCCTAAAACAGACAGCGCATTTGTAGTGATCGATGCCATTGACAAGGGCTCGTACATAAAAATCATTCCGCAGGAAAATAAAATTATTGGCTACACAACCCGCAACAGCGGCGGTGTTCCCAAGAATTTCAAAAATTATTTTGTTATCCAGTTTGACCGTCCTTTCGACTATGTAAATGGCTGGGACAATGGCAATTTTGTAAAAGCACAGGAGATCACCAGTGAACATGCAGGCGCGGTTGTAGGCTTTAAAAATATGCAGAGAGGCACTGTTGTCAACGCTAAAGTAGCTTCTTCTTTTATCAGCCATGCGCAGGCAGAGCTTAATCTGCAACAGGAAATAGGCAATAAATCTTTTGAAACAGTCAGGAGCGAAGGCAAAAAAATATGGAACGATGTGCTGGGCAAAGTAAAGGTCAGCGGCGGCGCAGAGTCGCAGGTACGCACTTTTTATTCTTCGCTTTACCGCATGGTATTTTTTCCTTTAAGAATGTATGAAAAAAACTCTTTGGGACAGATTGTGCATTACAGCCCGCAAAACGGTGCCATAGAAAAGGGATACATGTTTGCAGGCACCGGCTTCTGGGATACCTTTAGGGCGCTCTACCCTTTTCTGCATTTTGTGTATCCTTCCATTGCCAAAGAAATGCAGGAAGGGCTTATCAATAACTTTAAAGAAGGCGGCTGGCTGCCGGAATGGTCATCTCCCGGCTATCGCGGTATTATGATAGGCAACAACTCCGCATCCGTAGTGTCAGATGCATACCTTAAAGGCCTGAGAGGATATGATACTGAAAAATTGTGGGAAGCCCTGGTTCACGGTGCCAACAACGAAGGGCCTCACGCGACAGGACGCAGAGGCGTAGAACATTACAATAAACTTGGCTATGTGCCCAACGATGTAAATGTAAACGAAAATGTTGCCCGTACACTTGAATATGCTTACGACGATTATGCCATCTATGCATTTGGAAAAGCTATTGGAAAACCCGCCGCGGAAACAGCTATTTACAAACAAAGAGCTATGAATTATAAAAATCTCTTTTACCCGAAACATTTATTAATGGCGCCCAAAGACAGCAAAGGAAACTTTGCCGGCTACTTTAATCCTTATTCCTGGGGCGGCGATTTTACCGAAGGCAATAGCTGGCATTATTCCTGGAGTGTATTCCAGGATATTGAAGGCCTGAAAAACCTGATGGGCGGCGATAAAAAGTTCATCAACATGTTAGACTCGGTGTTCATAATGCCACCGGATTTTACCGGTTCACGTTACGGAGGCATAATTCATGAAATGCGCGAAATGCAGGTAATGAATATGGGGCAGTATGCACACGGCAACCAGCCTATACAGCATATGACCTATCTGTATAATTATACTTCTGAACCGTGGAAATCTCAATATTGGGTAAGAGAAGTATTGGACAGAATGTACCACTACGGCCCTGACGGGTATTGCGGCGATGAAGACAACGGACAAACTTCTGCCTGGTATGTTTTTTCGGCGCTCGGCTTTTACCCTGTAACGCCAGCAAGTACACAATATGTAACGGCCGGGCCTTTATTTAAAAAAGCGGAAATTACTTTTGAGAATGGTAAAAAACTTACTATCAATGCACCTGCTAACAGCGCTGCCAACCGATACGTACAAGCTATGACTTTCAACGGCAAACCCGTTACCAAAAACTACCTCGAACATTTTGATTTACAAAAGGGCGGGGTGATTAACTTTTCTATGAGTGCCACACCCAATAAAACAAGGAATACCGGTGTAAACGCTCATCCGTTTTCCATGAGTACAGATAAATAAATTGTCTTTATAGAATATTGCTTAAAGCTGTCGAATTTTCCGGCAGCTTTTTTCTTTTATAAAGAATAGGATTCTTTCCGTAAATTAGCTGAATTTAAAAATCATTAAAGAATGAAGAAACCTGAAGCCAATACCAATCAACTGGTTTCGTCTATAGTTTCTCTTATTGATAATGCCCGAAAGCGCGTTGCCGCAACAGTCAACAGTGAGCTGACAATTTTGTATTGGAATATAGGAAAGCAAATTAATGATGATATTTTAAAAAACAACAGGGCCGATTATGGAAAGGCAGTAGTGGCAGAGCTAGGAGAACAGCTCACTGCTATTTATGGCTCCGGATTCTCTAAAAGAAATTTACATAATTTTATAAAGTTCAATGAGCTATACACAGACTTAAACATTGTGCAGACACTGTCTGCACAATTAAGCTGGTCGCATATATACACCATCATTTACATTAAAGACGCTGTAAAACGCGAGTTCTACACACAAATGTGCATACATGAAAGATGGAGTGTGCGCACGTTGCAGGAACGCATAAACAGTATGCTGTTTGAAAGAACAGCCATAAGCGCTAAACCGGAAAAAACAATTATCAACGAATTGGAAATATTAAAAAATGAAAAGAAGATTACTCCCGATCTTACTTTTCGTGACCCTTATTTCTTAGACTTTCTGGGACTTCATGATACCTACAGCGAAAAAGATCTGGAAGCAACCATTCTTGCAAACCTCCAAAAGTTTATTATAGAGATGGGTTCAGATTTTGCTTTTTTATCACGTCAAAAAAGAATTGTGGTAGACGATGAGGATTATTATATCGACTTATTGTTTTATCATCGTGGCCTGAGATGCCTCGTAGCTATAGACCTGAAAATTGGTAAATTTAAAGCTGCTTACAAAGGCCAGATGGAGCTATATTTGCGTTGGCTCGAAAAAAATGAAAGCAGAGAGGAAGAAAATAAACCGATTGGGCTTATTCTGTGCAGTGAAAAATCTCCTGAACAAATAAAATACCTTATGTTGGACGGCAACTCGCCGATAAAAGTTGCAGGATATATGACCCAGCTTCCAGATCGCAAGGTATTAGAAGATAAACTTCAGAAAGCCATTCGCATTGCAGAAAATAACATTAAAAAACACTTATAGTAATGAAACAAATAATTTTTACGGTTACATCTCTTTTAGTATTCGGCATTTTATCTGCGCAGGACAGCAATACCGATTGGGCTAACTTTGCCAAATACGCAGAAGCAAATAAAACAGTATCTCCGGGAACTGTTGTGTTTCTCGGCAATTCTATTACAGAAGGCTGGGCAAATACACATCCGCAGTTTTTTAAACAAAATAATTATACCGGCCGCGGTATAGGCGGACAAACAAGCTCGCAGATGCTGGTGCGT
The DNA here is from genome assembly GCA_023422835.1 of Bacteroidota bacterium. GTDB lineage: Bacteria > Bacteroidota > Bacteroidia > Chitinophagales > Chitinophagaceae > Haoranjiania > Haoranjiania flava. The sequence goes on from JAFAGI010000004.1 coordinate 17,769, forward strand.
TTCCGTGCAGATGTTATTAACCTGAAACCTAAGGCTGTGGTGATTTTAGCGGGCACCAATGATATTGCGCGCAACACGGGATATATTGCTTTGGAAAATATTTTAGGCAATATTATTTCGATGTGTGAAATAGCAAGGGCAAACAATGTACGCGCAGTTCTTTGCTCTGCCTTGCCGGCTTATCAGTTTAGCTGGAGAAAAGAGCTGCAGCCGGCAAAGGATATTATTACTTTAAACGCCATCATAAAAGACTATGCGCAAAAGAATAATATTACATATGTAGACTATCACAGCGCTCTGAAAGATGAGCGCGACGGGTTACCGGAAAAATATGCCGGGGACGGTGTGCATCCGAACAGCGATGCATATTTGATCATGGAAAATCTTGTACAGAAAGCGCTGTCAAACAAACCGCCCGAGAGCACAAAAAAACAGAAAAAAGAAAGGCAATATTTATTTCAAAGAAATAACCATAAAGATTAAGTATCTACACCACCGGCGATAAGTATAAAATATAAAAATACAGGTTATTCCATGTGGGTAATTCTAAAACAGCTGCGAAGCAGAGTACTGAAATTTATACACATACAATAACCATAAAGATGAAGCATCTTTACCAACCGGGAATGATAATAAAGAATTAAGGTTTTTGGCTATTCCATGTGCCAACTGAAAACCAAATAAATATATACACGTGAATAGAGAAGTAATATATTTCAATGGATATAGCATTCCTATGGTACGGGCCAGCTAACCTGTTTTGTACACACATACGATTTCTGCGAATCATACAACAAAAAAAACATTCTTAGCCAACCATACATTCTCATTAACACACGCTCAATTTTGAGGCAATGGTAAAATACCAATGATATTTTAGTAAGCAACCTTTCAAGCAGTGCATGATAAAATTCATAAAAAACAGAGTTGAAATCTGGTTATTTTTGTCCATAATTTTTCCGCATGAATAACCTTCAACCTGCTGTTGTTAATAAAAAAGCAATTGCCACAGAAGACTGGGCTGTAGTGCTATTAGGATTTATGCTTATTGCACTCGCTTTGTCGGGGCTTGTTTTTCCAACTCCTTCTTTTTCGTGGAAAGACAATAGTGAACTTTTCAGTAAGGTTGTATCGCAGGACAACCTGTTAAAGATAGGATTACAGTTTTTTATAGTCATGCTTACTGCCATACTTGGCGGATGGCTCACAGGTAAACAGGTAAAAAAGATAGCCATTGTTTTTCCTGTGATTTATTTGCTGACAGTTGTTGCCCTGATCATTGCAGGCAGCAGTGTTATGAAAAGCCTCAACCTGGAGGCTGTGATATTCAGCCTGGGTATTGGGCTGCTCATCAGCAACACCATGAAACTTCCTGGATGGTTTAGCAAAGCACTTACTTCAGAAATGTTCGTGAAGATAGGCCTTGTGCTGCTCGGCACCACCATTATTTTTTCCGATATCCTGAAAGATGGGGGCCTCGGGCTTCTGCAATCCCTGATCGTTGTTCTGTGCGTGTGGTACTTTGCTTTTTATGCATGCAAGTTTTTGAAGATTGATAAGGAGATGGGGCTGATGATCTCAAGTGCAGTTTCCATTTGCGGCGTATCTGCCGCTATTGCTACATCAGGAGCTATCAAAGGCGACAATAAAAAATTATCTTACGTAATATCCTTAGTGCTCATTGTGGCCGTACCGATGATGATCTTTATGCCCTACCTTGCTGAATGGATGGGCCTCTCACAAAAAGTCACAGGCGCATGGCTGGGCGGAAGCATTGATACAACGGGAGCTGTCGTAGCATCGGGTTCCCTGGTTGGTGACGAAGCGCTGAAAACCAGCACCATTGTTAAGTTCTCACAAAATGTATTGCTGGGCATAGCAGCTTTTGCCATTTCTATTTACTGGACCTACATCAATACACAAAAAGGTGAAAAGCAGGAAAAGCCAACTTTTAAAATTATCTGGCAACGCTTCCCGAAATTTATACTCGGCTTCGTGGCAGCCTCCCTTTTATTTTCGTTTGCGCTCTCCGGTGAGCAAGTGGCCCTGGTAAAAGAAGGCCTGAAAAACCTGCAGGGTCTTTGGTTTGCGCTGGCATTTACCAGCATAGGGCTGGAAACAAAATTTTCTGAATTGTTCAGGCAGGACAATAAAAAACCGCTCTATGCTTTTATAATTGCCCAGCTTTTCAACGTAGTGCTTACACTGCTCATTGCGTGGTTGTTGTTTAGCTGATCATGGCAAATGATTGTAGTCCTGCAATAAAATATACAAAAACTGCGCTGGTTCCTCTTTGCGGTGTATGTTCAGCACATTTTCTATTTTTCTGGCAGCTTCTGCCAGCAGGTAATAACCTTCTTCACGGTGCTGCATTTGCAGAACTTCTTTTATCAGCAGCATATCCTGCGCAGACAGGTTAGCTACTTCCGGGTAGCTGATCACATAATCATTGGCTACGGGCACAAACAAGGTCTGCTCCAATCTTCCCGGTGGCCGCATGTTTACTACAGTAGTATTGGCTACCATATCGCCCAGCCGCTGGCCTTTATTGCTGATGGCTACGGCAATTACCGCGATCACTCCCTGCGAAAACGTTACATCTATTAAACGGAATATCCACCGTAGCAGGTATTGCCGCAGCGAGGGTTGCCCGCCAACGAGGCTTATGACTTTTATATGCATCAGCTTCTTCCCGATACTCTGACCGTTCATCAATGTTTCTGTAAGTAGGTAATACAAAAACACCGGCAAAATCACGATGACAATAAAGGCTGCTTCAGAAATACGCTCATCTATACCTGTAAATCTCAGTACATAAAATGCTACCAGGAAATATGCTATAAATAACAGCATATCTACCATGCAGGCCACTATTCGACGACCTAAACCTGCCAGTTCGTACTCCACATCAATATTCTGTGCTGTTTGTATAGATATAAAAGACATGACTATTTAATAATAAATTATTCTTTATAATGCAAAAGAAACTAAATTTACAATACCGGTTGATTATTCACTTATATTTTTTACCGAAACTTATGCGGGAAAGTATTTTTTTAAAACAAAATGCCGACAAATGGAAACAGATGGAAGAGAATGCCCGCAACCCGCAGGGCTCAGCTGATGAGCTTGCTCAGCATTTTCTGGAAGTGACCGATGACCTCTCCTACGCTAAAACATTTTTCCCGAAAAGTAATGTTATCGGCTATCTCAACGGGCTGGCCTCTTTGTATCACCAAAAAATTTACCGCAACAAAAAAGAAAACAAAAAACGCATAGTATGGCTTTGGCTATATGAACTGCCCTACCTTTTTAAAGTTTATCAAAAAACATTTTTATATGCGTTTCTGTTCTTCCTGGTATTCTTACTCATAGGCATTTTTTCTGCCAGGCACGATCCGGATTTTGTGCGCCTTATCCTGGGAGACAATTATGTAAATATGACTTTGGAAAATATTCGCAACGGCGATCCGTTTGGCGTTTACAAACAGGCTGATCCTGTGAAAATGTTCTTGGGCATAGCTTTCAACAATATACGCGTTACCTTGTTTGTGTTTGCAAGCGGTATATTTTTTTCAGTAGGATCGCTGGTGATAGCGTTTAAAAATATCGTGATGCTTGGCGCATTTGAAACGTTTTTCTTCCAGCAGGGCCTGGGCCTAAAAAGCATTTTGGTTGTCTTTATTCACGGCACACTGGAGATCTGGGGAATCATTATTGCCGTGGCTTCGGGGATGATCCTTGGCAACAGTATATTGTTTCCCGGCACTTACAGCCGCAAAGATGCTATGCTGCGCGGCGCCAGAGACGGGCTTAAAATTGTTTTCGGGTTAATACCTTTATTCATTGCCGCCGGTTTTCTGGAGGGCTTTGTAACGCGGCATACGCACATGCCCATAGCATTAAGCATAAGCGTTCTTGCTGCCAGCCTTGCTTTCATCGTATGGTACTTCATCGTTTATCCAAACATCATTTACAAAAAAATAAATGCCGCTGAAAACGGCAACAGTATTGACATTCATCCAAATTTAAAAAGATGGTTAAGCCAAAAACAGAGTTAAGAAAAGTAAGGTATTTCGGAGACCTCATCAGTGATGCGCTTACGTTTATAAAGCAGGAGTTTAAGCCGCTTACCAAAAGCTATATCCTCATTGCAGGCATTGCTATATTGTTGTTTGCCGTACTATTCGGCCTTACGCTTGGCAAATTTTACGGTGGCATTTTTGATACAGCCACGAAAGGCGGAGCAGATGTGCTAAGCAATTACGATAATTTTTCTATTCCAATACTGGTGACAATGTTTATCGTGGCAATTTTTACTTCTGCTGCAATCATGACAGTGCCTAACGTGTACATGAAATTGTACATGCAGAAACAAAATCAGTCGCCTGCATTCAACGAAGTGTGGGAAGGTACAGTAAAGTACATAGGGAAAGTGCTTGTATTCCATGTATTGTTTGGCTTGTGTCTGGCGCTGGTTGCAGGCATGCTGATCGCTGGCGGCATGCTGGTTTCACCAATAGTGGGGGCAGTGCTTATTGCCTTATTGTTGATACCTTTGATCTATATCGGCATCTGCATGACCATTGCATCGCAGGTGATCATCTTCGAAGAAGAAACCTCATTCATAAAAATATGGCAACGATGCTTTTACCTGGTGAAAGACAACTTCTGGAGCAGCTTCCTGGTTTACGTATTATCCTCAATCATCATCAGCTTTGCATCGGGCGCCATCGGGTTGATCACAGGCGCGCTGTTCGGCGGCGCCATGTACCTTACCACCAAAGAGATCGGTTCGTCGATAGGTACGCTTTATTCCATATTTTATTTATTCACTTATATTTTTTATGTGTACTTTGTAATAACCGTATCGCTTAACTATTTTTCTTTAGTGGAAAAGAAAGAAGGTACCGGCCTACTGCAAAGAATACAAAACATTGGCAGCAGCGCTGATAGGGGCCTGCACAATATCGAAGAAAGATATTAATGAGGCTGCTGCTGATCATATTGTTGTTACTGCCTTTGCAAAAAACATACGCGCAGGCAAAATCTGTAAGCGGAAACACTTCCGTTATCCATGTGCGTGCGGTAGCCGCAGGCAAAATGGCCGTTTGGAAAAATTCCAAAGAATTCAGGTATGACAGGAATGAAAGCAAACTCTCCTGGTGGAGCAGGTTAAAGATGCGCTTCTGGCAATGGCTACACTCTTTTTTCAGCAATGAAAATAATGAACGCGGCTTTTGGATAGGCCTGCTAAGCATTTGTGCTATAGTTATTGCTTTTGCAGTTTATAAGCTTTCGGGCATGAACAGATCAGGAATTTTTGAACGAAGAGATAGGGAAGGCAAGGCTTATACAGAAGGTGAAGAAAATATTCATGAGATAGATTTTGCGGATGCGATAAAAAAGGCTGAGCAATCAGACAACCTTAGGCTGGCCGTACGTTTCAGGTATTTGCAATTATTAAAATTCTTATCAGACAAGGAGCTGATCCGCTGGCAGCCCAGCAAGACCAACCATGCGTACATAGCTGAGATGCAGGCAGCGGCTTGGTTTGCAGACATTACCAATTCCTTTGAATACATCTGGTATGGCGAACATGGCATAGATACAGAGGCGTATGAAAATATAAAATCTAAATTTGAGCAACAACAAAACGTAAGCACAAACTGAAAACGTATAAAGCATTTATAATAATTTTTGTTCTGCTTTTAGGCATGTACATTTATGCAGAAGTTACTACACCCAATCCGGTTGACTGGGCGGTCTCTTTGAAGCAAAGTGATAAAAATCCTTATGGTGCTTACATCCTGTACAATTCGTTGGCTGATTATTTCCCCGGCGCCACCATCAATTCTTACCGGAAGCCGCCTTATAATGTGCTAACAGAAGTACATGCTCCAGGAAAAAATACATCAGCCTATTTTCTGCTGGCGCCCAAACTCAATCTCTCCAAACAGGACATCAACGAGTTGCTGCGGTTTGTAAAAAGCGGCAATTATGTTTTTATCGCTTCCCTAAATCCCGGCAAATTGCTTTTAGATACCCTGCAGTTAAAAACTACTTTTTATCAAGCCTTGCAAAAAGATTCTACGGTTATAAACTTTACCAATCCTGCGCTCCGCAGAAACGGCGGCTATACATTTACCAAATACACTATCGATGATAGTTTCACCTGGATCAACAAAAAAGATTCCGCAACCGTACTGGGCATTATCCAACAAAACACCAGCCCGAATTTTTTACAATACCGTATGGGCAAGGGCGCGTTGTTTGTACACGCCGCGCCGCTCTGTTTCAGCAACCATTTTATGCTTACCGGCGATAATGCTGATTATGTAAACAAAGCTGTCTCTCATATTCCATCAAACATACAAACTGTTTATTGGGATGAATATTACAAACTCGGGCGCGAAGGCGCTGCAACACCATTGCGGGTGCTGCTCTCCAACTTCTGGACAAGGTGGGCTTTGCGTATAGCCTTACTGCTGATGCTCACTTACATTTTATTTGGCATGAAAAGAAAGCAACGCATTATACCCATCCTGAAACCGCTGGAAAATAAATCGCTGTCGTTTGCCGAAACGGTTGCTGCGCTTTACTATAACAGGAAAGAAAATGAACTGATCGTGCGTAAGAAGATGAACTTCCTTACAGAATTTATCCGGCAACGCTATGCGCTCTCAACCAACAAACCGGATGATGCGTTTGTAGAAACGCTTGCGCGGAAAAGCAATGTAAACAAAGAACTAATCAGAGCTATTTTTTCACGGGCTGAACATTTACAGCTAACCGCCACAGACGAAGCGCTGGTTGCATTCAATAAACAATTAGAACAATTTTATCAACAGGCAAAAGCATAACTATGGAAGAAAAAAATGAATTAGCTCCACTGAACACCGCCATGCAACACATAAAACAAGAGATCAGCAAGGTGATCGTGGGACAGGAAGCAATGATAGAACTGTTGCTGGCAGCCATTCTCGCAGAAGGGCATGTGCTCATAGAAGGTGTACCGGGTGTAGCCAAAACGCTCACTGCAAAACTGCTGGCACGCTGTAGTGATGCCCCTTTCTCACGCATACAATTCACGCCGGACCTAATGCCGAGCGATGTGATCGGTACTTCTGTCTTTAACCCGCAGCAGGGAAGTTTTGCATTCAGGCAAGGCCCTGTATTCAGCAATATTGTGTTGATAGACGAGATCAACCGCTCGCCTGCCAAGACACAAGCCGCGTTGTTCGAGGTAATGGAAGAGCGCCAGGTAACCTACGACGGCATTACACATAAACTGCCGGAACCATTCATTGTGCTGGCTACACAAAACCCTGTAGAGCACGAAGGCACTTACCGCCTGCCTGAAGCACAGCTCGACAGATTCCTGTTTAAGATCATAGTGAACTACCCGTCGCCTGAAGAAGAAGTAAAGATCCTGGAGCATGCACACAAAGGCATTACCACACACTTCAATGAAACGGTTCATACCGTAATTTCCAGTGAAGCAATTGTAGCATTCCGCCGGCAAATAAAAACAATCCACGTAGAAGAAAAAGTATTGAAATACATTGCAGACATTGTGAGTGAAACCCGCAACAATGCCTCTCTCTTCCTCGGCGCCAGCCCGCGTGCCTCAGTGGCTGTGCTCAACGGCAGCAAAGCTGTTGCAGCCCTTAACGGGAAGGATTTTGTTACGCCTGATGACGTGATACGCGTACTGCCATCCGTGCTGGCACACAGGATAATCCTGACGCCGGAACGCGAGATGGAGGGCGCCACACCACACGACGTCATTGAAGAGATCATTAAAAAAATTGAAGTTCCCAGGTAAGCAGCGTGAAAAACTTTTTTAAAAATTATATAGCCGCACTCTACTTTACGACCCGCTTTTTTATGGCAGGTGCATTAGTCGTCAGCCTCATGGTGATTCGATTTTTTGCATCGTGGCTGAGTATTATCCCTTTTATTGCCCTGTTGTTATTTGCCGGTATTTTTATTGTGGAATATATACTGCTGTTCAGAAAAAGAAACGCAGTTTATGCACAGCGTGCGCATGCAGAACGCTTCAGCAACGGCGACGAGAACGAGGTAAAGTTATTCATAGAAAATAAATACCCTTTTCCTGTATACGCAGATATAATAGATGAAATACCCATACAATTTCAAAACAGGAACGTACATTTTTACACCCGTATTCATGCGGGCAAAACATCGGTAATTGATTACACGCTGCGCCCTGTAAAGCGCGGCAGCTATGACTTTGGCAAGATCAATATTTACATCTCTGCATTTGCACGCTTCATCGAAAGAAGGTTTTCATTGGACCGAGCAAACAGCGTGGCGGTCTACCCATCGTACCTGCAGATGAGAAAGTACCAGCTCATGGCTATCAACAACCGCCTTTCGGAAGCCGGCTTAAAAAAGCAGCGCAGGCTAGGCCACAGCATGGAGTTTGAACACATCAAAGAATATGTTACCGGTGATGATTACCGTACGGTAAACTGGAAAGCTACGGCCAGGCGCGGCAGCCTGATGGTAAACAATTATGTAGAAGAAAAGAGCCAGCCCGTGTATTGCGTGATTGATAAGGGCAGGCTGATGGAAATGCCTTTTGATGGCTTAAGCCTGCTGGATTACTCCATCAATGCATCGCTGGCATTGAGCAGCATTGCTGTGCACAAAGAAGACAAGGCCGGCATTATTACTTTCTCCGACAGAATGGGTACACTGTTGCCGGCAGACAAGCGTGCCTACCAGATGCAAAAAATTCAGGAAGTCTTGTACCGCCAGAAAACAAGATACCTGGAAAGTGATTTTGAAAAACTGTATATTACTATACGCAATAAGATCAGCCAGCGAAGCCTGATAGTATTATTCACCAACTTTGCTTCCCTGAACGGCATGCAAAGGCAAAAAGCCTATCTCAAAAAAATTGCAGAGCGACATTTGCTGGTAGTGGTATTTTTTCAAAATACAGAAATGAAAAAAGCATTGGAGAAGGAAGCCGCAAACCTGAAAGACATTTATATACAAACCATCGTAGAGCAGTTTGAATTTGAAAAAAAACAAATCGTGCAGGAATTAAAACAGGAAGGTATATTTACCATACTTACACCGCCGCAGAACCTGACCGTGCAAGTGCTGAACAAATACCTGGAAATCAAAGCCAGGCAGTTGTTGTGATATCTTCAAACCTCATTGCCACCTTTAGTTATTTTCTTTGAGCCACAGCAAGGCATGCTGCACAAGATTTGGCGGCGAGGGCTTTTCAAGGGATTTGCTTATGAAGAAATTCATTAAAAAAATACTTTGCTCTTGCTTTATCTGCCGCCTTGGTTCGTGCGTACATCATACCATTCCAGAAAAGGCTTACAGGATTATGAAATAAATAATAGGCAGTATCCCTGTAACTTTTTGCCAGCTCAAATTTGCTTGTATGCTCAGCATATTTGGCAATCTGCAGCCAATAAGATTCTACATTAGGCGATAACCCAAACTCTATAGCCCTTTGAATAAAATACCTGCTGGAATCGAAATTTAATTTTTCTCCATAAGCTATACCGAGAAAATAAAACACCTTTTCGTTTAGTATACGCTTATCAAGCAAGCTGTTTCAATTGCAATATAAACTAAGTTTTTAATTTGACAATTAATTTTTTAATTTTTATGCTGTACCTATTGTAAAAGATTTATAAGAATTTGATTTTTGTTTTTCAGAGCAGGTAAATATTCCGAAATTTACACCTCAATTTTTAGACATGATTTTACAAAGAAGAAACAGGATTCTGAGGCGCAATGCCGCTATCAGGAGCCTGGTCGCAGAAACAACTTTAACAGCCAACGATTTTATTCTACCCGTTTTTATTGATGAAGGAAAAGATGTGGAGATTGAAATCCCTTCCATGCCAGGCATTTACAGGAGGTCGCTTGATAAAACCGTAGCCGAAGTGAAAGATTGCCGGAACCTCGGCATTAAAAGTGTACTGCTGTTTGTAAAATGTGATGATCAGCTGAAAGACAATACCGGCAGGGAAAGCTGGAACAAAGATGGGCTGATGCAGCAAAGCATCAGGGCTATAAAAGATGCAGTGCCTGAAATGGTAGTGATGACCGACGTAGCGCTGGATCCTTATTCTGAATATGGCCACGACGGCATTGTAAAAAATGGCGAAATTGTAAACGACGAAACCGTGGAGGCCCTTACAAGAATGAGCCTCTCTCATGCAGAAGCAGGCGCAGACTTTATTGCACCCAGCGATATGATGGACGGCCGCATCGGTGCATTACGTATGGCACTGGAAGAAAACAATTACAGCCACGTAGGCATTATGTCTTACAGCGCTAAATATGCCAGTTGCTTTTACGGCCCCTTCCGCGATGCGCTCGACAGTGCACCGGGTTTTGGCGATAAAAAAACTTACCAGATGAATCCGGCCAACAGGCTCGAGGCCATCAATGAGATGCTGCAGGACGAAGACCAGGGCGCTGATATTGTGATGGTAAAGCCTGCCATGGCTTACCTCGATATTATCCGTGAAATACGCGAAAACACTACACTTCCCGTTAGCGCCTACCACGTGAGCGGAGAATATGCCATGATAAAAGCTGCCGCAAAGATGGGCTGGCTCAATGAAGAGAAAGCTGTACTGGAAAGTTTACTGTCCATCAAAAGAGCGGGAGCAGGCCTCATTGCCACTTACTTTGCCAAATATGCAGCAAGGTTGCTGCAGGAATAAGGCATCGCTTATTTTTCCTTACTTTCCCTCTCTATTTCGTGCAACACAGATGGCGGAAGCTGCAGGGATGGCTTCTCTGTAATGATGGTATTATCACCACGTTTAGAAATGATCACGGTAATATTGTCATTGGGAATGTCGAAGAAAATATTTGTTTTATAAATGTTGCAGCGCCGTGTTTTGCATGCGCTCACATTATAAATGTTTCCTTCCTTAACTTCAAAAGGCTCTTCCACTATCCAGTTTTCCTGCAGGTTTGCCATATCGGTTTTGCCAAGCAGCGTTTCAAGCCTGTTCCTGATTACCGCGAATTTAAATAGCTGCACATCGCTGGCCTTCTTACCTATAAACCCTTTCAGGAAGCCCATTTGCTGTTTAGTGCTGTCGAATGCAGCCGAAGGTGTGTCTGTCATTTCATAGCTGCCGATAATAGATGCCTTGCCGATACAGAATTTAGCAAGCACATCTTTATCCCTGAACCTTGTGGAGAAAACATCTAACGTTCTTCTTTGTTTCTGCGGAAGCATTGCTATGTACATCTGGGCTGTATCTATACCGGTGGTGATGTAGGTGAAAAGCGTATCGTTGCGTGTAACTGCTTTGGTGGTGAGTGAACAGCTATCCTTCCCGCCGGACATCACGGTAATGAAGTTGAGTAAATACTGGCCTTCCACGCTGTCTTTTCTTATTTCCAGTTTTATTCTGAGCCCTTCTGGGGTAGTCTCTGTAATGCTGGGGTTAAAATATTCTCCTACAAAATCAACCGGGCCTTTCGCTTTCGGGGGCAATGTATCCATAACCACTTCACCAGTTGAAGGTACATCGTTGTCTCCGCAACTTGTGAAGTATAGAGCCATAAGCATTATCAGGCAAAGCTGTTTCATTTTATTTATCTGTTTAACCGGCCGTATGGAACAGATCGCGCCTAGTGAGTACATTTTGTACGATTATTCCTGCGACACTAATTTTTCTCCGGCAGTTTTGAAGAAATAGTTTACTAAATCCGTTGTTCTTCGGAATAGGCTAAAATAATAAATTAATCATATACCTCAATACATTTTACCTGTCTTTTTTTCCAACTCTATTATCCGGCAGTTTTTTACCTGCCTGGCATCGATTTCAAACTTCACCAGCGTCTGCACTTTATGCCATCCCTGTATGCCGCATGCACCGGGATTTATGTGCAGGCATTGCAACTTATCGTCGTACATGATTTTTAGTATGTGCGAGTGGCCGCTGATAAAAAGCAAGGGCCTTTCGCGAATAATGGTTTCTTTAACGCCCTGCGCATATTTGTTGGGATATCCTCCGATATGCTTCATGTAAACTTTTACCTCCTCACACATAAAAATATTTTCCAGCGGGAACTCAGTGCAAATTTTCGGGTTGTCTATATTGCCATATACGCCACGCAGGGGTTTGAACTCTTTCAGCGCATCTATCAGCCCCGGGCTGCCGAAATCGCCCGCATGCCACACCTCATCACAATCTGCAAAATACTTAAAAACACCGTCAGGCAAAAAACTGTGCGTATCCGATAATAAGCCAATGGTTTTCATAAAACGAAGCTACGGAGGATTTGTGAATGGTGAATGGTAAAATGTGAGAAGTGGGTGGTGAACGATGAATTGTAAATGGTAAATGGTGATTCGCAATCTGTAATTTGTAATCTGAAATCTGCAATTCCTCTAAAGAAAGCCTGCCTTTTTGGCGCAACTTATTTTTTTGCATAAAATTTGAGTTGTAAGTTTGAATATATTAAAAAATGAAGCCTGCCTTCATCACAAGATAAAACAACAATCATATGGATTTAGGAAAAGAATTTGAAAAATATGCAGTGAAAGAACGCCGCATCAGCAGCGCTACCCTGCATAACTATGGATATAATTTCACCAACCTTACACCGTACATTATCGAGGAGCGTCCGCTGAACGTGGCGTCAATGGATGTTTTCAGCCGCCTGATGATGGACCGCATCATCTTCATGGGAGAAGCGGTGAACGATTATGTAGCCAATATTGTTACTGCACAGTTATTGTTTTTAGACAGTACTGACAGAACACGCGATATTCAGATGTACATCAATAGCCCCGGAGGCAGCATCTATGCAGGCCTGGGCATTTATGATACTATGCAGTTTGTAAGCCCGGATGTGGCCACCATCTGTACCGGCATGGCAGCCAGCATGGGCGCGGTGCTGATGGCAGCCGGCGTAAAAGGCAAACGCAGCGCACTGAAACACAGCCGCATTATGATACACCAGCCGAGCGGCGCCATCGGCGGCCAGGCCTCAGACATACAGATACGCGCACAGGAAATCAAAAAGCTGCGCAATGAACTGGATGAAATTATCTCCTTCCACAGCGGACAAGACGTGGCAACCGTGGCTAAAGACCGCGACCGTGACTTCTGGATGACGGCGCAGGAAGCTAAAGAGTACGGGTTGATAGACGAAGTGTTGGTAAGCAACCCGAGAAAATCTCAAGAGTAGAGGAAAGAATTTAATTGACATTGGATAATGGAAAGTCGAGAGTGGGGGAAGAAAATGTGAAATGTAAGAAGTGAGAATGGTAAATAGAGTGAGGGGAATTATCCGTTTATACGCTGTAATCTGTAATTTGTAATCTGCAATTTGTAATTTTAAAAAAATAAAAATGAACCTGTTATATAAAAACCCGTTTCTGAATGAAGGTGATGACGACGACAATGAAGACAATCCCGATGAAATGGAAAGCAATGTAAAACCCGATCCGCAATCTTCCTTTATCTTAAAAAAGCAGGAAGAACTTTTCCTTAAGAAAAGAGATGTGTACCTTTGGGGCCCGGTAGATGATAAATCTGCCAGGGAAATTGTAGCTAAATTGCTTCTGCTTGATTCGGACAGACCCGGCGAAGAAATAAAGTTTTTCATCAACAGCCCGGGAGGCATAGTTACCAGCGGCATGGTCATCTACGATACCATTAAAATGCTGCATTCGCCTGTAAGCACCATCTGCATGGGACTGGCTGCCAGCATGGGTTCCATCTTACTCAGCGCCGGCGAGAAAGGAAAAAGGTATATTTTTCCTCATGGCGAAGTAATGATACACCAGCCGAGCATTGGTGGTTATTTCCAGGCAACCTCTGCCGATATTGAAATTCAGGCAGAACAAATAGAAAAGACCAAGCAATTGAGCGCAAGGATCTTGGCGGAAAATTGCGGCAAGCCGGTAGAACAGATACTGAAAGATTTCGACAGGGACTTCTGGCTTGATGCAGAGCACGCGATCAGCTACGGCATCGTAGACGCCGTGCTCGAAAAATTATAAAATAAAAAATGGCAACGAAAAAAAATATTTCCTGCTCCTTTTGCGGAAGGCCGCGCGCAGAAGTAAAAATACTTATTTCAGGCATGGACAATGCCCATATCTGCGAGAACTGCGTGGAGAATGCATCGGAGATCATTACCCAGGAACTGGAACTCAACAATAAATTAAAAAAATCTTCTTTAAAGCTCACCATACAAAAACCGGTAGAAATAAAGAAATTCCTTGACCAGTATGTGATTGGCCAGGACGATGCTAAGAAAATACTTTCCGTGGCCGTCTACAATCACTACAAAAGAATATTGCAGAGATCTACTGAAGATACCGATGAGGTTGAGATTGAGAAATCAAACATCATCATGGTGGGCGAGACAGGCACAGGAAAAACATTGCTGGCAAAAACTATTGCACGCTTACTGAACGTGCCCTTTGCCATTGCAGACGCTACCGTGTTTACAGAAGCCGGATATGTGGGCGAAGATGTGGAGAGTATGCTTACCCGCTTATTGCAGGCATGTGATTATGATGAGCAGGCAGCCGAGCGCGGCATCGTTTTCGTAGATGAAATTGATAAGATTGCACGGAAGAACGACAACCCGTCTATCACCCGCGATGTAAGCGGCGAAGGCGTGCAGCAGGGGTTGCTAAAAATGCTGGAAGGCACCGATGTGCTGGTACCTCCGCAGGGAGGCAGGAAGCATCCCGAGCAAAAAATGATCAAGATGAATACACGCAACATTCTCTTTGTTTGCGGCGGCGCCTTCGATGGCATCGAGAAAATTATTGCAAGAAGAATTAATACCAACGCTATAGGTTTTGGCGTAAACAAAGAACAACAGGAGCAACAAAAGAAAAACCTGCTGCAATTTGTAAACCCTACCGACCTGAAATCCTATGGCCTCATACCTGAATTGCTGGGCCGATTACCGGTAGTAACACACCTGGACCCGCTCGACAGGAACGTCCTGCGCCGCATCATTACCGAGCCAAAAAACAGCCTGATAAAACAATACACCAAATTGTTCGAGATGGAAGGCATTAAACTTACCGTAGAAGATGAAGCCTTGGATTTCATGGTAGAGAAGGCGCTGGAGTTTAAACTGGGCGCACGCGGCCTCAGAAGCATTGTAGAGTATACGCTCAACGATGCCATGTTTGACCTGCCCGGTACGGATACCAAAGATTTCCACGTAACTTACGACTATGCCAGGCAGCAGTTTGAAAAAAGCAAGCTCGGCATGTTGGGCGCGGCATAAGCCATATAAATACGTATTGTACTGCGAAGCGCATCCCTGCTTCGCATTTTTTATGTATTGACTTTGGGAAGCGTGCTGTAGTTTGATAAAGCTTAATGCCGGACAGCATCTCCATTACCCTACTCAAAAAAGCATAGGATTGCCATGCTTTTCTTTTTAATTCATAACTATCCGGATGACAAGCAACCGAAAATATGTGTCTGGGCCCCATTATTAAAAACCACAATCATCCAAGCCTGGCGTAAGTTTGCCGGCCCGTCTGTTGTTTCATATGAAATCTATAGTACCATTGTTAAACTTTTATATCTTAATAGCTGCTTCATTAGTAGCCAGGATTCTGTTTAAGAGCAGGATTTACGGCGATTTGCTGACTTGGGAAGGCATAAACCAACTCTTTCGGCTTGCCCGACTCTGGCTTAGTCTCCCAGCTGCCCAAAAACTTATTGTATCTGATAAGGTCTTGTCTTCTCCAACCTTCCCAGTACAATTCGCGTCCTCTTTCGTCTAATAAATTGTCTAAGGTAAGCGATAGCAATGCTGCAGCACCCCGGGTATTTCTAATACCATTCACAATAGCCAATGCCTCGGCAGCGGTACCCGCACCGCCCCTAAGTATAGCTTCTGCTTTCATTAGTAATACATCAGCATAGCGGTATATCACCCAATCATTATTTTTTTGACCTGCTTTTGAAGCATAATCATATGCATATTTCAAAACTCTTATACCTGCCGTTTCTAAAGTGCTTCCAGATGTTCTCAAAGTAATTTCCGGAGTGAAACTAAGGGTTTGCGTTGACGGGTTTCTGGCCATAAGCAGCGCTCCTGTTGCTAAGTTGTATTGCTGTCCGACTAAAAAACCGACTGTCTTATTTTTCGCCGGATTTGGTTTATCGAAGCCTGTATAACGGTAGTCAAAGCCAAGCCTTTCGTCGCCGGCACTGAATTTATTGTAGAAGGCGCTTAAAGTGGCCCAACCATTCCAGCCTCCGGGATTCATATTGTAATGCGCAATTGTGTTGTAGGTATTTCCCTCACTTCCTCCCCGTACACCTTCTTTATTATAGAGTGTAAAGATATTTTCGGTAGATTTCTCGTCGTTGTCTGGGGCAAAGTTATCAAAATACTTTCCCGGCAGAGAGATGGTGTATCCGGTAATTTGGTTTGCTAATTCAATCACTTTGTTCATGTCATCCGGTAGAAAATTTGGAGACTCACGGTTTAAAAAAGCTCCCCGGTTCAAGTATACTTTCATCAAAAGCACTCTTGCAGCGTTTTGACTAGCTACAAATGCAGGGACGCCTGATGGCAGGTCAGGCATTATCTCGTTCACTTCTTTTATTATAAAATCCAAGCCCTCTTTATATGAAAGGTTCATCGCCAATATCTTTGTTATATCGCTCATCGCTGGAATGAAGGTCGATATGCCAGGAGCAGGGAAAGGCAGCATCAGCAAACGTTTTATTATTTCTGAAGTCATCAGCCGTTAAAATTACATCTCCCAATAGCCTTCTTGATTCTCTTTTCCCTGCAATATATGCTGCCCAACCTAACCTGTGATTTGGATATAATTTATCTACATTTTTTAAAGTCCCAAGCTCCGTACATTGCCCTGAAATTAAGGTCTCTAATCAGTTCTATATCTGTAATAGGATTTTTATTAAACCCGCTTTCCCAGAACCACCCACCTAGGTTTCCCAAAGGATCGCTACTACCCCATTGGCCTTTATAATTTTTTCTACCTGGGAAAGGCTTATCGCTCAAATCTATCGCCCACGGGCAACGCGGAAATGGCTGTTGTGTATCTCCGTTTTCAAATTGTGCAGTTAGAGCATCTTTATCCTTGCATTCGCATTGTAAAACATCCTTTTTATCAGCGGCGTCCATTACATTCCAAAGGTTAGATATTCCCATAATATCTGCCGGGGCCATTTTGTAATCGGCGCCGGCCATATAACCTACTGCAACATCACCAGTACAATCTGCAAAAATTTCGACTTTATTTTTTTTTGTATTGCTGTACGTGTATTTTGAATAGTTAGTGATGAGATATAGCTTTCTTTCTTTTCAACGCTGATGACTCTTTCATTTAATAATAAAGTGATATTAGGCTCGGCTACAACAACACGTAATTTACGTTCATCATCAAAATATTTACCCGCAATGGCATTTCTGCTACCATGAATTTTTGGTGCATTAGAAGGTGTGATCTCATCTACTATACTGCCAATATTTAAAAACGGCTGTTGTCGTGTTATACCTTCAGGCCATACCCTTACTTCGGAGCTACCATTACCGCTCAAAACCGGCCTGTCCTGAATCAATGCCACTTTAAAGCCATTTCTTGCAGCGGATAAGGCTGCGCAAGTACCGGCAAGTCCACCACCGGCTACTACGAAATCGTAACTGCCGCCATTTGAAGGCTGAGAGGGAAGGTTTAGCATTATTCTGCGAAAACGTGTAAAGGGCATCCTTTTCGTTTACAGGCATGAATTGAAGGTCTTTACAAAAAAGAATGGCTTCGCAACGGCCTTCAAAACCTGTAAGGTCGTGTAAGGCAATGGTAGCTTTTTTTGTTACGCGAACTATACCACCGTCATGCCAATGCCAGTCTGCACTTTTAGTACCAAAGGTTTCTTTAACTGCTATACCATTTATTAATATCTGAAATTTGCCTGGCGCACCAGGAGCTTTCCAAGGAGCTACCCAATCTTTGGTTCGCACCCATAATCTGTATGCTCCGGCAGAAGGAAACGTTATTTCTGTAACCGCATCTTTAACAGGAATTCCTAAGCCGTGTGCCAAGAGATAGGGAGATCCCATAATATCCATAGATTGTTGGTCTAATTCCCAACCGCCATAGTCGGTAAAACTTTCCGCTTCCAAAAAAACAAACCGGCCATCAATCCCTTTTTTATTACGACTGCTTAATACCGTTTTCGGAGAAGCCAGCAATAAGAGCGCTGTATTTCCTGCAAATCCTATGAATTGTTTTCTATTCATGATTAGACTATATTAACGATAGCTTAAAAATTTTTACTCGTACTCCAGCCAGGTGGTGATCTGTGCATCTGTATCTGCTGTAAATCTTATCCAGCGCGCCTGAAAAGAATGTGGGAAAATTTTACTTAATTTTTCTCCCGGCTTTACATTATAAGTGGCATACTCCATCCACTCCCCATTGCCTACAGGGTCTGCTTCTATTTTTATATTTATTTCTTTTTTGTTTTTATGAGATATTAAAAGTGTTCTTTTATCATAAAAGCCAATAAGATAAGGGTCTGAAGGAGTTTTGGCTTTCACGTTTGTATTTTTCCACGGCCCACCTTTGCCCACAGGTTTACCCAACTTCCACAGGTCATCTATCACACCTACCCATACAGCGGCTTTTTTATCCTGTGATGTAATTATATGAGGATTATTTAATCTGTAAAGTGGATCAATACCTGTAAGCACCAACATACCGCGATAAGAAGCGTAATCATTTATAAGATAATTATGAGTCGAAACAGGTCGAATCTTTGCAAATCCGTCAGCGTTTTCTGCAGGCAATTCATAAAAAGTGCCCATACATTGAAAAAGATCTCTTTCTGTAGCCACTTCCCTACAGACACGTAATAAACCATTATCAGTTTTCGATTTATAAGCTGCATTACCTAAGGGCAATCGCCAGCGTCTTCCTTTATCATCTACAATCAACACCGAACTCTCTTCAATGCTTATCACATCGGTTGGAATAATAACTTTTTCTCTTATAAAAGCAGCAGTTTTCAAATCTTGGGGTTTAGGTATTAAATCAAATGTTTCACCCATTTCATAATAGCCTGTCGCGCTTGCTTTTTCATTTATTATTCTGTTAGCTAATACTCCTAATGCACGTCGATTATCTCCTAAAGCATATAACAATCCCCCGCTATAATCATTATCTGTTATTACAGATAAACCTTGGAAGATATCATCGGATGCAGTTTTTCTGTAATCTTTATTAGAATATGTGAACGTAACAGATACATTAGCATTGCTGTTTGTCTTCACGCGCACCCATTCACCTTTTTCTGATGGGGCAAAAGGAACAAATGCTTCTTTTTTACCTCCAACTGCAACGGTTTTAAACGTTTCCCACAAATTGTTTCCGGTAACATCTTTTTCGAACGTAAATTCAACTTCTTGCGAATCATTATTTTTTATCCAGCTACTTCGGTAATCCCAACCAGTGAAAAGGAATGGATCTGAAGGATTATTAGTTTTAGTATTCTCTTTTTCCCATACTGAGCCTATTGCTGTAGCTGGGCCTAACAAATCGGGAGTATTTAATTCTGTAAACCATAGATTGGAATTGGACTGGCCCGGCCCGGGTAAATTGCCCTTCTCTTTTCGATTATTCAAAAACTCTCTTTTTGCCGCATCATCGCACCCGAAAACCAGTCGTTTATTCCACCTGGTAAAGTCGCCTATGACCTTTAAGTATGCCGATCGCGGGCGAATACCCGCTGTATTTTCTTGTGTAAAACTTGCTGGAAATTTCCAAAACATACCATGCATAGTCATTAAGTAATCGGGCTTATTACTTGTTCCGATGTTCCTAATTCTCGGCCATTCTGTATTCCAGCCATGTGCACCATCATAACTATTGCTTGCTTTGGGTAGGCGATAAAACAACCATCCCTTTTTACTATCTCTTACTCCTAATAAAATTGATTTATAATCCCAACCTGTAGCCCATAGAGGATCTGTATCAGGATTGTTATTTCCATAAATACCACCAGGCCCGGTTACTTCCACAAACTGGTTGCGTCTTACCAACGTCCATTTTTTACCATCCCATTCGTTTAGCGAGCCTGATTCAACATTAAACTTTTCTAATGATTCCTTAGTATCCTCCCCATTATTTGTATACACTAAAACACCTTGGCCTGAATAAAGCCCCTTGCCATGTACACCGGGTAGTAGAGGGCTTGCCTGCGCCATTTGTCCTTTTTGCCGGGTTAAATTACCATCCGTAAATATAGTATTTGCTTGAAGGGTATGAACATTCACCTGGTAAAGACCTTCTTCCATTGTAGCCGTATATATCTTATTTAATGGGTCGGATAAATGCCTTGCAGTACCAGTATACCTGCCAGGTGCATTTGTATAAGACAAAGAGCGTACGTTTCCTTTATTATCAATTGCATAAGGGCCAATAAATAATTGATTGCTTTCCTTGTGAATCATACGATTCGCCGGGGTGCCGCCAATACTTTCCGGCCTTATTGTTTTTTTTAGATTTTTAGAAATCTCATACAATTTATCAGAAGATCCAAAAGGCTCATGTGGCCCGTAGGTAACTACCCATAGCTTTCCAGCCCATGGAACTACTGCACCAGTACCACATTCGCCCTCATTATTGTAGTAAGCGAGGTGAGGATAAATACCGGAAACATAAGTACGATTTTCCAACTTTGTAACTGAACAGCTCCAAAGACTTAACATTACAAATAAAAAAAGAATTCTGACCGATTTCATTTAACCACTTTTAATAATTGACAATAAACGTGTACTTCAATTTTATCCCCTTTAAAATTTAAAAGGGCCTTTTTGAAAATAAATTTTATATTCTTTTATGATCCCTGTTTCTTTATTATCGCGTCGAGGCAGTAATTTATGCGTTTTATTTTTACCACTTCTCCTAGATCAAGCAATATGACATGTGGGTGGCTTGCATCCTTATCATCCAATTTTGTCTGCCATATAACTGTTTCCTGTGCATCAAAAATTTTATCAGCGGTTGAACCTGAAAGCAGATCCTCACTGTCAGCGTATAAAACTTTCCATTGCAATGTAGATAATAGTTTTCCTTCTTCATCAATTTGTTACGCGTATCATTGTAAAATATAGCTTCCTCCGGATCTTCTGTTTGAGCATTGGCGCCACAGAGGTTTTCAACGTAATGGCTCGACTGTACTTTGCGCAACTCATCTATCATTGTGGTGCGCGCGATCCTGAATAATTGATAAGAAATGTCTACATGCTCTTTAAGATTGTGCCTGTAATTCCATAACTTAATGAAGGTGAGCTGCACTACTTCCTTGGAACAGTAAACAGATTTAGTTTTATCAAAAACATAATTATAAACTGCGTGCCTGTACTCGTCAAAAACAGACTTTAATGCTTTTTCATCGCCAGCTTTCAGATCTGCAATTATACACATTGGGAATATTTAACTAAGATTGTTAAGCAATTGTAAATATAGGATTTTTAATTATTATAATTTTTTTAACATTATCAAATAAATAAAACCACTGCCGCGTTTACAGAAAAAACCTGCCGACTGACAGGTTTTTTCTGTAAACATAGATAAAAAACTATTTCCCGTACACCAAGCCTATCGTTCCTCCGCTGCCATTGGGAGCGTTGATTTGTACGATTTGGTTATTGTCCCGGAAAGATAAATCTAATAATATCCTCTCCTCGCCATTAACCTCATAATATTTTCCGCCGGCGTTTACCCATGCTGCTTTTGAAGTGTTTTCCTCACATCCGCCGTCATCTTTTGGCACACTGGTATACATGGTAAACTCCTTGGCATTTACATTCAGGGTAGAATTTTTAAAACATGCAGCATTACTTACATCAGTGGACTGCCCATTTACAATCAGGGCTTTCATTTTCCAACTTCCTATTAGTGGATCGGTGGAGTTGTTTTGTACATCTTCTTTCTTACAGGCAAGCAAAAATACTGTCAGCGCTATTGTCAGCAACAACAATCTGGTAAATAAAGTCTTTGCAGGATTCATAATTTTTTTATTTTATAAATGAATAATTAATTGTCAGCGCAAAATTATTTCAATGTGTCTCTTAAGTCAATCCGCTATAACAAGGGATTTCTTATACCTCTTTTAGGGGAATTTGGGGCTGGCTTTATTCTGCCGGTGGCTTCCAGCCCAATCAATCCTTATACTATAAAAACAGGAGAAAAAAATCCTTCTTAACAGGGATTGTCAGCCGCATAGAAGAATGATACTTTTGTATCAGTTCAGATTATCATCACTCATTTAAAAAAATATTCTTATGAAAACATTCATCATTACCTTTATCGGTTTCTTTATCCTGGGCATAACACAGCTACATGCGCAGAATTTCTTAGATAAGCTCGACAGAACGCTTAATAAAATTGACAAAGCAGCCAACACCGCCGACCGCGCTGCAGGTACAGGCAGTAAAGTCATGGGGCTTATGGGAAAGAAAAAGAATGCTAACGGCGCTAATGCTGAAGCACACACAGTGATAGCAATAGAAGGCATAGACATGGCCTCCTTAAAATCGCTCAACCAAAGCATACAAAATGCACAGGGAGTTGCTGCCACCAAAATGAAGTACGGGGCTGCGGGTTCTTCTATTGTGGTGGATCATAAAGGTACTACAGACCAGTTGCTGCAAATCATCCAGCCCCTATCCAACGGTATTCTCGCGGACAAAAATATCACCGGCCTGGAAGATGGTACAATATCCGTTAAGGTAAAGAAATAGGTTATTTACCATTACAATTAAAAAATGCGAAGCAGTTCAAACTTCGCATTTTTTGGTATAGATATTAGATTTATAACCATCAGTCTAATACTTTAATACTTGCTGCTGTAAACCTTGATCGCATTTCAGGTTGGGTAATAGCATCTATTTCCGATTGCGGCTTCTTGGCATCTTCAGCAAAATGTTTCAATTCTTTTACGCTCATCATTTGTTTATAGGCTTCTCCTGTCAGCAATACCTCTTTGCCGCGAATATCTTTGGGAACAAAAAATCCGTAATCCTTCATTTTTACAAAAATCTGTTCGCCATTTTCGAGGTCAACGTTCATCCAACAGCCTTTGTTCTCGCATACGTTGGCTACCCTCCCTTTAACCTGCATAGCAACAGGCTTATCATTCGTTACTGTTTTATTGAATTGCGCAGCAGTTACCATTTGCGCTTTAGCTGATTTATTTCCATAAATAGCTCCCTGTACAGCAGGATTGATATTTTTTGCTTCCTGCGCATTTACGTTGAAGTATAATGCTAAAATAAATAGCGATGATAATAAAGTATGTTTCATGTGTGTATATTTAATTGTTTTTCAGTTGCCACATGGAATAATCATTTTTTTTAGATTCAATATTCATTCATGGTTGGTATAGATTCTTAATCTTTATGGTTATTTCATGTGTTAATATTTAATTTTGTTTTTACCTGCCGGGATTGTATAAACTTACCAGAAACTTTATTTTATACACAAATATAATTTCTAGTACGTAAATCAATTAATAATTTTTTTTGAATCAGGCATATCGATTGAAATATTTTTATAGGCTCTTAAATCTATTATCTCTTTACAAAAGCTATACTCATTTTTATCATTGCTCGATACAATCACTGTGCGCTGTTTGCAATAAGTATTGATGAGGTAGTGGTACAGCTCATATCCTTCTTGGTCTAAGTTGGTACATGGCTCATCGAGCAGCAGTACAGGTACGTTGGAGAATACAGCCTGCGCCAGTTTCAGCCGTTGCTTCATGCCACTTGAATAGTAGCGTATCTGTTTGTCTGCGGCTTGCAAGAGCTGCACTTCGTCCAGTATATTTGTAATGGAAATATTTTCCAGGAACGGTTTAAAAGAGCCGTGGAACCGTAGCATTTCCAGGGCAGTCATTTCTTCTACCAACTCCAGGTAAGGCGCTACAATGGCTATGTATGCGTAAAAGTTGTCGGAGCTGATGGCTGCACCGGATTTTGTAAATGCAACTTTACCCTCTTTTAATTCTATAGCGCCGCTGATACATTGCAGCAACGTGCTTTTACCGCTACCGTTATTGCCGGTGATGGCACAAGCTTTCGCCGGGAAGAATGTGTGATTGATGCCTCTGAATATCCAGTCGCGATTATATCTTTTGCCGGCATTTTCTAATGTTATTTCAAGCATCAGATCAATAAAGATTTTGAGAATATTATTCTCCGTTTCGTACGGCATCGCCTGAACGCTTGATAATGCCTACCTCACTTCTCCTGATAAAGCCTACGATCTCATCTCTTTCGTCGGTGGCTTTTATTTCACGTTCAATGTATTCCAGCGCCTGCGATACGTTTAGATTCTGGTTGAAAATAATGCGGTAAACATCCATGATGGCGTTGATCCTTTCTGTACTGTAGCCTCTGCGTTTAAGGCCTACACTGTTTACACCGCCGTAGCTCAATGGGTTGCGTACTGCTTTTACATAAGGAGGCACATCTTTATTTACCATGCTGCCGCCCGCAATGTAAGCGTGCTTACCGATGTGCGTAAACTGTTGTATGGCAGCCATACCCGCAATAATTGCCCATTCTTCCATTACAACGTGGCCGGCCATCTGGCAGTTATTGCTCATGATGCAATGATCTCCTATAAAACAATCATGGGCTATGTGCGAGTAGGCCATAATAAGGCAATTGCTGCCTACATGGGTTTTCCATCTGTCTACAGTGCCCCTGTTGATGGTAACAAATTCGCGGATAGTAGTATTATCGCCGATCTCGGCAACTGTTTTCTCTCCCTGGAACTTAAGGTCCTGTGGAACAGCAGAGATAACTGCTCCTGGAAAAATGCGGCAGTTTTTACCGATCCTGGCTCCATCCATAATAGTTACATTATTGCCAATAAGCGTTCCTTCTCCTATCTCTACATCGCCATGGATCACTGTAAACGGATCTATCTTTACACTTTCGGCAATCTTGGCATTAGGATTTATATACGTATGCGGGTTTATCATAAAAACAATTCAAGCAATATTAACGGAATTTCGTTAATAATTTACAAAGTGCAAAAGTAAATATATTTACCCGAATCCGGCACTTGCCTTTAAAATTTTATTGAAGAGTAATTTTTGTCCATTAGGTCACTGCAATCGAAGAAGCCAATAAGAGCAAATCTTACCTTTCTTTTAAAGCTATATGGTCAGCAGTTGCCTTTAACTGGAAGAAAAATTCTTCGCCGTATCTTCTGATCAGCGGTTCTTTTAAAAATTCAAACACCGGCACTTTAAGGGATGCGCCCAGGTTGCATGCTGCTTTGCAGATGTCTGTGCGTGGTTCGTAATTGAGGTATTCAATATTTTCGTCAGCGCTGCTTTTTTCTGTCTTTATCGGGAATAGATGGCAACTGATAGGTTTTTTCCATCCCAACCTGCCGTCATTATAAGCTTTTTCAATAGCACATTTGATGATACCATTCTTGTCCCTGATGCCGTAAGCGCAGATGGCATTATTAATGGTGGGCGTTACATTACCAAAGCTTTCATCATACACGTACTTGCCCTGAAGTTCTACCTGTGCAATGCCTTCAGACGTCATGTACTCTTTGATTACAGCATAACTATTTTCGAGTTCAACGAGTTCATCATCTTCAAGCGGGGCGCCGGCATCGCCGTCTTCACAACAGGCGCCTTTGCACCTGGCAAGGTCACAAACAAATTGTTTTTCTACGATTTCGTCGCTTATCAACAGATTATCGATGACGATCATGTTTAAAATTTATCTTTAGAGCAGATTTGCCGGTCAGGGTTTAGTTTTGAAAAAATTTTTTAGTGGCTAATCCTGTAGTTCAATGCTAACTTTTACTTTCTGAAGCCTGTTTTTGTTTACTTCCAGCACAGTGAAAACAAAATCGCCCGAAACAATTTTTTCTCCCACAGCCGGGATTTCACCTGCAATTTCCAGCACCAGGCCGGCAACAGAGTCGCTATCGTCCTTTACCAGGTCAAAAGTATCTAACGGCAGGCTCATTACTTTACATGCATCGCTTATTTTCACTTTGCCATTGAAGATATAGTTATAGTCGTTTAGCCGTTCATATGTTTTTTCATGCGGATCGTATTCGGTTTTTATTTCCCCAATTACCGAAGCGTGTATATCGTCTAAGGTTACCATTCCACTGGTTCCGCCAAATTCATCAACTACAATAGCCAGGCTTATGCTTTTGTCTACAAACTCTTCCAGCAGTTCTTCAATAAGCTTGTATTCATGCACGTAGTATACAGGTTCAATCACGGAATGCCAGTCAAAGCCTTTGTCTTTGAGGTGCAGCAGCAAGTTGCGCACATTAATGACACCAACCGTTTCATCTAAGTTATTTTTATAGACAGGCAATTTGGTATAATGTATCTGCTGCACTTTTCTGATCACTTCAGCAAACGAAAGGCTGTGCTCGAGCCCGACCACATCCAGCCTGGAACGCATCACCTGCTTTACAGGAATTTTGTTGAAGTTTAATACGCCTTTCAATATCTTCTTTTCTTCTTCTGATGCCTCATCGGTTTTTACTTTGTTGATGACGGTATCTATTTCCATATTGCTGAGCGTGTTGTTGTTTCGCTTAAACATAGATGCTTCCAGTTTTCCGGCAGAGAAAAGCATCCAGGCAGAGGCCCTGTGAAAAATATAATAGATAAACTCTGTAATGATACCGAAATCTTTTGAAAAACGGATGTTTTCCTGCGCAGCATAAGCTTTAGGCAGGCATTCACAAAAAAGAAAGATCACCAGGATAAGCGTTATAACCTTCAGGCCAAGCATTATACCATGCCCGATACTCGGGTCTGGAATCAGGCTGTCTATCAGCAGGTTTGAGGTAAGCGCAATGCCCAGGTAAAAAAATATACTGGCCACCTGCATGGAGAAAAGTAGCTCCTGTGGTTTTTCCAGCAGGTCTACCACCCGCTTGTATGCGGGCTGCGGCTTGGTTTTTATGAGATTGATATCTTTTTGTTCTAATGATAAAAATGCTACCTGCGAACCGGAAGACACAAAAGCAAGTATCACCAGACCCAGCAAAATGATAGCAAGCACAGTAGACGACTGTGGATTGGGCAGTTGCAGTATCACGGTCAATAGGTTCATATGCTTACTGATGATTAATGATTAAAAATGCATCCAGTATTTAAGTGATGAAGATAAAACTTTTATTTTTTTTACGGATAATTTTCTATCCTTTAAATGCATTCCAGCCTTGAGCGGTAATGTCGTAAAGGTTGCCGCCTTTTGTTTTTATCCTGGTGCCTTCTTCCGGGGCTGTGGTATAGCCGATCACAGCAATATCTTCATTGAGTGTGATCTTTTCATAATCTTCCTGTTTCAGCGTAAAGATCAGTTCGTAATCTTCGCCGCCGCTCAATGCACATGCTGTAGGGTCAAGATTAAATTTATAGGCTGCCATCCTTGATTTTTCATGAATGGGCAGCTTCTCTTCAAATATCATACAGCCCAGGTTGCTTTTTTTGGTGATGTGCAGTATCTCACTGCTGAGCCCGTCGCTTACATCCTGCATGGATGTAGGTGTAATATTATTCTTTTCAAAAAACGCTATGATATCTTTCCTGGCTTCCGGCATCAGCAATTTTCCTACAATGTAGTCTTCGCCTTCCAGGTCGGGCTGTACGCCTGGGCTCTGCATGTAAATAGCCTTCTCTCTTTCCAGCAATGTCAATCCCAGGAATGCGCCGCCCACATCGCCTGAAACGCAGATGAGGTCTCCCTGCTGAGCAGTAGAGCGCTGTACAAATTTATCCGGGGCTACCTCGCCCAGAGCAGTAACTGAGATAATAAAACCTTTACCGGAAGAGGAGGTATCGCCGCCCACCAGGTCTACTTTATATTTTTTGCAGGCAGCATAAATGCCTTCGTAAAATTCATCCAGCGCTTCCACCGAAAAGCGGTTGCTGATGCCGATGCTTACTGTGATCTGCGTAGGTTGTGCGTTCATAGCGTAAACATCACTGAGGTTTACGATCACAGATTTATAACCCAGGTGTTTCAGCGGTGTATAAGAAAGATCGAAATGAATGCCTTCTATCAAAAGGTCGGTGGTGACTACGGTTTGCTTGCCAAAATGGTCTATCACAGCAGCATCATCGCCCACGCCAACGATGGTAGATGCATTGTACATTTCAAAGTTTCTGGTCAGGTGGTCAATAAGGCCGAATTCGCCCAAATCCGATATTTCCGTGCGTTTTTCCATCAGGCAAAGATATTACAAATTGCAGATTACAGATTACAAATTGCGAATTACCATTCACCATATCACATTCCCTATTTACCCATTCATCATCCATCAAACAATCACTAAATTTTCCTCTTCAATTAACGGCAGATTGTGAAAGCGCATCACCAGGTTGGCTACCACAGCTACATCCCTGCCGCAATAGCATACAATTCTTTCCAGGTCGTTTTGCTCGTAGTACACGTTGCGTACATCGCTGCCTTTGATGTCTGTTTTTGAGGTGGGCACATCCAGCACATTAGCCAGCAGGTCAAGCGATATATAACTTTTATAGTCGCCAAAGCGCCACCAGTGCAGCGTATCGATGGTTTTTGTTTCCCACGGCCTGGTAGCATAAGAAGGCAGGAACGCCGGAAGCGTGATGCCGTTTGCCAGTATCCTGCGGCAGATGTAGGGTATATCAAACTCTTTAATGTTGTGGCCTACAAAATAAAAATCGAAGAATTTTTTTTCAAACCTGTGCACGGTAGCAATAAAATCGAGCAATATCTCCTTCTCATCGTGGCCGGAAATATTTTTGATCTTGAGCATAATTTTACCGTCATCTCCCGGGTAAATATATCCTACCGTGATACAGATGATCTTGCCAAACTCTGCAAGAATGCCTGCGCGCTCGTTATAGAATAAATTTATATCTTCGTCATCGGAAATAATTTTAGCATTTTTTTCAATGAATAAACTTTTCCATTTTTCGTTCATATCTGAGAAACATTTACTTTGTGGTATTGTTTCAATATCTATAAAAAGATATTGGGAGATATTGTATAATAGCTCGTTCATAAAACGGTGTTTGTTTGAGTATTAAAGTTAATTAAATATTATGGCATATTCATCTAATCCTACTACGGCCAATCCTGTTCCTGAGACGCCGGAAAGCAATGGAGGAAATACCAAAATGTGGTACATTATCCTGATTTTGGCGCTGATAGGTACATGGGGATATTTATTTTACGATAAAACAAAAAGCAACCGGCGGGAAAACGAATTAAGAACACAGATACAAACCACAGACTCTCTGAGAAGCGCAGTACAAATGCAGTTTGATGCCGCTTCAAAGGAATTAGACGCTGCACTCGGCCAAAACACCCAGCTTCAGGGTACACTCGCCCAGCAGAAAGCAGAGATAGACCGTTTGAAAAATGAGATTCAAAGTGAGATCAATAATAAAAACGGGGATCTTAGCCGCGCCCGCGCCCTTATTGAAGAGCTGCGCGGAAAAGTTACCAACCTGGTAGCTCAGATAGAAGTGCTGAGGAAACAGAATGTGCAACTGGCCACGGCCAACCAATCACTTACCCTGCGCAATGATACGCTGACACAGGAAAAAGTAGCCATTGCGGATACACTCATCACAACCAGGACCGAAAAAGCAAGGATTGAAGACGAGGCATCCACCTTACATATATCTGAAATACAGATCAGTCCTATATCGGTGGCAAGAAGCGGTAAAGAATCGCAGACATCCCGCGCCAACAAGGCAGATTATTTACGCGTAAGCTTTACAATTGATGAAAACAGGGTAGCTTCTTCGGGTCCAAAATCCCTTTATGTGATTGTAACTGACCCCGACGGAAATGCCGTATCGTCGCCGGCTATGGGGAGCGGCACTTTTACAACCAGGCAAAATGGCGAAAAAGTATTTACAAAGCAGCTTACTGTAAACTACACTACAGGGGAAAGCCTGCCCGTAAGCTTCAACTGGTCGCAACAGAATGGTTATAAAGCCGGCACTTACCACGTAGAGATCTATCATAACGGCTACCGCATCGGGAATGGAAATGCGTCGCTGAGAAAAGGATTGTTTTAATCAGCCGTAGCCGTCATTTTCGTATACGATTTTAACAGCCAGTGAGCAGCCGCCATCGTGATCAATTTTTGCGCGGCACACAAATTGAGGCTTTACAATTAAATGCAGTATGATGATATTTATTATGTCAAAACATCTACAGTAACCATAAAAATTAAAATTTTACGGATGAAAAAGATTCAGATAATATTTTGCACACTATTTCTAATGGCGGCGTTCTGTTCTTGCAGTGACAGGAATCCCCAAAACCGCACGGCAAACAGGACAGAGAAAATTATCCGCAATCAGATAAAAACTACTGCTACCGGCGGCCTGAATGTGTACCAGGCATTTCTTATACACCAAGATGGCTCATTGGTTGGCAGGGACAACGCCATTAAGGTAGATGAAAACGCAGAACTCAGGCTGTACATCCGTGGCTGGGTAGGGCCTGACGGGATTATTTCCCTGGGCGCTTCGCAGAACTTTGTATCCGACAAAGGTACCGTACTTTGGGAAGAGCCTGATATTTTTTCAAGCCAGGGACCCGTAACGGTTGATGATGCACAGGTGCTTCGCCTGATTATCAATGTAGGCATATTTCAACCCGAGATCAAACATTATACAACGCAGATAAAAGTGTGGAATAAAGTAAATCCTACACAGTCTGTGACTGCTGATGTAAAATTTACGATTGTGAGATAAGCATTCAAAAAACTACAACCAGATTAATTTTCATGAACAAAAGATAGGCTGCCCGTTTTGGACAGCCTCAGTTCTAAATGGTAAGTTATCAGTAATTAATTCCACACGGTCCAGCCTTTCCACCAGTTGTCGCCTGCGCCAACAGCGCCTTTGTAATTAACGGTGGCAAATCCTGTAAGGCCTGCAAATGAAGCGCCAGATAATGCGGGAGAACCAGCCTGCGGCGTAAAATCCGGAGCAGCAAAGTTAAATGGTGCGGCAAGTTTTACATCTTCTACTGTAGCCAATATGCTATTGCCATATGCGGCAGTATTGAACCAGTTTGTAACAGCGGTGACATCCCAACCTGTAGCTGATGATACAGATACCGCATAATTCAATGGTTTCGGGCATCCGGCAATAAGCGTATTTTTAATATTTAGTGTGCCGTCTTTAATATTTTTATCTGTAGGTACGCCATCTTTAGCATCTATTAAAACTCCAGTTGGCCATCCCATAAAAATAGAGTTGTGGATACTGATAGATGAGTTTCTTCTTATCTGTGCTCCTGCTAAAAAATAGCTATTGATCTGAGTAGTTGGTGTAGCAAGAGGACCTACAGAAGTTATGTTGCTGAATATTGCAGAGGTTTGTGGCTTTAAAGATGACCCGTCTTTATCGTTATCGCTTTCAAAGCTTTCAACTTTTGACTTATCAGCTCTTTCAGGATGACGCATAACTATACCAAACTGTACTTTGCCGGAATAACCGTTGTCTGAATCAAAATCATCATCCAACGTTTTGTAAGCAATCAGGTGAGAGCAGTTTACCGTACCGCCAAACCATTCAAAAGCATCATCATTGGCATAGGTTACCTGTATGTGGTCTATTTTAGTACCTGCGCCCACACCGCCCATGGTAAGGCTGTTGAGTTCTTTATCATCGTACTGCGCGTAACCTGCATACTCAATACGTACATATTGCAACACTCCCGAGCTGTGATTAGGATCAGTACCACCATATAAACCGTTACCTTCTGTATCGTTTACACCACCTTCGATTTCTCCTTCGCCGCTTTTATTGTTGAAGGACGAGTTAGTAGGCGCTTTACCCAGTAAAACAATGCCGCCCCAATCGCCGCTTTTAGGTGTAGCAGACCCGCTTGTAAACACGATGGGCTTTGTTGATGTGCCTGCTACATTTATTTTGCCTTCCCTTGTCACAACCAGCGCTGAAAGCTTGCCGGAAGAAGCCTTTACAGTAACACCCGGCTCTACAGTAAGTGTGGCGCCGTTTGTAACATACACAATACCATCCAGCGTATAATCGTTTCCTGCTTTCAGAGTTCTATTCGATGTGATTTTTCCCTTAACTATCAGGTCGGAGGGGTCTACCGGAGCCGTTGGCTCATCATCGGTATTTTTTCTGCACGATGTGTAAACTGTGGCCAGTACTGCCATCATCAATGAATAGAAAAGTATTTTTTTCACTTTTTTCAATTTTTAATTTTATAATTATTTGAGACAAAAGTCCTTTTTATATATTAACTGGATGATAAGTAAACATGAACAAATTGTTATGTTCCGCACTACTTTATTTTATAAGAAAAGCTCAGCGAGAAGTTGGTACCGTTGTTCCTGTTGATCTGTATTACATCTCCGTTACCGGGATCATAGCCGCCTCCATCACTTTTAATATCATAATAATACAATGCAGAGCGGTTTAAGATATCGCTTACTGTAAATTTAAACTCCCCTTTCTTTTTCATCACTTTTTGGCTGATGATCAGGTCCCATAAGGGGCGAGACTTCTCGTAGATATTAGGAATGCCACCGGTTTCAGAGGATCCTACGTAAGCAATCCTCTCACCGTATTGGTTGAATAATGTGGTGGCTGAAAATCCTGCATCAGGCAAATCAAACTGCAGGCCCAGGTTTACCAGGTATGGCGATTGCCCCTGCATAGGCCTTTCGAAAATCTCACTTCCTTCAAAGGTCACTTTATTATTAATATAAGAAAGATTTCCGAAGGCTGTGAAGTTGCGCAACACTTCTAACATGTCTAATTTTTTCCTGAATTCAAACTCTGCACCATAGCTCTTGGCCCCTTTAGCATTATTGAAATTAAATGAATAGGTAAATACACCAGACGCATTTAAAATTTGTTCTATCGGGCTGTCAAAATTTTTGTAGAAAACACCGAATGTAAATAACTCGCCGGCCCTGGGATATAGCTCATACCTTAGATCAAGGTTGGAAATCTTTGTTCTTTTCAGGTTACTGTTTCCCATAACCACAGCTCCTAGGTCAAAATCATAGAAGGTAAAGTTTGACAATTCCCTGAACTCCGGGCGCACAACAGTTTGCGAAGCAGCCAGTCTCAGGTTGCTCAGGTTATTCAGTTTGTACACCAGGTTCAGTGCAGGAAGGAAATCGCCCTTTACAGATGCAACTTTTGAGGGTTCATCATTTAAATATCCTTTCAACAACTGATCGTAGTATTCATAACGTACACCCCATATGGCTCTCAGCCTGTTCGACAACTGGTTGTCAAACTGTATAAACGGCGCATGCAAAATATTTGATGCAGTATATTTGAATTG
The DNA here is from genome assembly GCA_023422835.1 of Bacteroidota bacterium. Taxonomy (GTDB): domain Bacteria; phylum Bacteroidota; class Bacteroidia; order Chitinophagales; family Chitinophagaceae; genus Haoranjiania; species Haoranjiania flava. The sequence continues at coordinate 51,174 of JAFAGI010000004.1, forward strand.
CTTGGTACTGAACTCTTCCATTTCCAGCACGCCAGATACAAAGTTTTGTGCTGCAAAGAAATGATCTTCACTTAAAGTCCTGTCAATGGAGGATCCGATTGGCGGGTAGATACTGAATGGCCTCGCGTTAAACAAACGGTCTTTGTATTGATAAGCGTAGCCTGCTTTCATAGTTTGTGCCAGGTCGAACATCCTGAATTGTTTAGTAATATCTGCACCGGCATTGTAAATATAATCGCTGAGATCGGAATATAAAACGCTGCCTGACTTCTGGCTCTTGGTGCCGCCACCATGAAACTCGTATGGCCCCTGGTTATTAGGCTGCCTGTAAACCAGCCTTCTTTGCATAGGAAGATTTTGATGCAGGTTGGCGAAAGCGCCATACCATTTGAGTTTCCAAGGATTTGCCTGCCTGCCCATGCTATGTTCGCCCAGCAACTGGCCGTTGTAAAGCAGGTTGGTTTTAAAAGAAAACTCCCTTGCCCTGATATTTTCAGGATCTATCGTATTTAACTCTCCATCTTTACCGGTGCGCAGGTTCACATAGTCGTTGCCGATTACACTCAACAGGTTTTTAAACGTAATTTTATTGTTGTTGTTGATCTTTAATGCAAGGTTGATAAGGCCGCCAAGATTTACATCTTCATTATATTTCGTATTGTAGTAATCCATACCAAGAGAAGGAATATTATTAGCCACGCTGTAAAATCTTGTGTTGTTGGCTAATATCCTGTTGGTCTTTGCATAGTTAATGCCAATAATAGCGCCCAGCTCTTTTCCAAACAGCCTGGTGTTGAAGCCGCCGCTCCCCTGGAAGCTCACATTCATGGGAGCTGTTTTATTTTTATAGCTCCATTGGTCGGCAAAAACTTTTTTACCCCATGCAAGTTTCTGCTCATCGCTTAGCGCCCTGAAGCCCGCCCGGCTGGGAAAGTCGTTTGCCAATGCTCGCGTACCGTCATCAAAGCCAAGAAAGTCAAGCTTTCCGCCGGGATAGTAGGCAAAATCTTTTCCTATGGTCTGGGTATTAAATCCCGTACCTACCTGCACTTCTAAAAACCCGTTGGATGGTATGTCTTTTGTATTTACCTGCACCAATCCACCGGCCCATTCACCGGATAATTCAGGTACAAAAGTTTTATTGATGATAATATTATCGATCATGTTGGAAGGAAAAATATCAAAAGAGAAAGTTTTCCTGTCGGGCTCAGTGCTGGAGAGCAACACCCCGTTGAGCATTGCCTGGTTATACCTGTCTGCGAGGCCTCTCACTATCAGGAATTTTCCTTCCTGTACGCTGGCGCCCGGTGTTCTTTTTAGCACCTCGCCGGTGTTCCTGTCGGGAGAACGTTTGATGGCTTCCGCGCTCACCACCTGTGCAACTGCATTGGTATTTTTCTGAAACTGTATCATGGCGTTGGTAGACTCCCGCCTGCGTGATGTAGCCTGCACGACTACTTCAGCCAGGTTGTCGCCGCTGCTTTCTTCCATAACCACATCTACATTTTCCAGGAGAGAGCCGTTAAATACTATTTCAGATACTTCCTTTTTCTGATAACCTACGGCTGTAAAAACAAGCGTAACCGATTTGAAATTTGCAGGTAAGGATATTTTATAATTGCCGTCAATGTCAGACACCGCACCCCCGTTGATTCCCTGTACCTGAACGCTGGCGCCGCTTACAGGCGAATTCTGCGCGTTCAAAACTTTGCCGGAGATCAGGCCCTGTGCTACAGTAGCGCTGCTGATAAAATTAAAAACCAAAAACAACGCTAAAGAAAATGATACAATTTTTTTCACATTATAAATTTTTGCAAAAGAAACTTTTACATGTTATCTAATTGTAAAGCCTGTATTAACGAATTGTTTCCTGGACAAGCAAAGTATAAGGATGTTGCTTAAGGCTATCTTCATTTGCCGCAAAAGCTCCGGTAAAATATAGGGATAGATCAATCAGCACATTTCAATAAAAAAAAGAAATATTTTCGCCGCGTTAATTGTTATTATTTATGCGATATTTTATTGTGTTGTTTGTGAGCCTGCTCTCTATTAGTAGCAACGCCCAACAAAAAACATTGATTGAACGGTTGTACGATAAATTTTTATCGCAGCAATCAGATACTTCGGGCAAAAGCTCCCTGCTGGTATTGCCAAGCGGCGGCTATGCTCCCGAGACGGGCCTTTCAGCCGGCGTACAAGCTATCTATTCTTTTTATAGAGGTGACATGCACAGCACAAATCCTTCCATGATCACGGCAAGCGCTACTTATTCCATCAAAAAAATGGTGAATGCAAAACTCGTTGCCGATGTGTGGAGTAAGCATAATGACCTTCATGGCAATGCAGAGATACGCTACAGGAAATACCCGCTATCTTTCTTTGGCACAGGCAACAATACACGTGAAGCCGACTTGGACCGGCTGACGGAAAATAAGTTTGTATTCAAAGGCTTTATCGACAAAAAGCTTGCTCCCGGCTTCTACGGCGGCATTCGTGCAGGCTTTGAAAACTTTGAGTACACCGACCAGGAAAGCGGGGGCATTTTTACACATATGTTGTATGATAAATTCAGAACCGGCAAAGTGATCTATGCCGGGCTGCAACAAACCATTGATACCAGGAACAGCATTAACTACACTACGCGCGGAAACTATTTCAACACAAGCATTTCTTACGCGCCCCGTTTCTTTAAAGGCAATCATTTTTCAGGCGCTATACTCCTGGCAGACTATAGAAATTTTCTACCCGCTACAGATAAAATAACCATTGCGTTCCAGGCTATTTCCCGTCACTTTTTCTCACAGGGAAGTATGCCTTTTTACCTCATGCCCGAAATGGGCAATGATGAAATTATGCGCGGCTACTTCCAAGGGCGTTTCAGGGATAAATATTATACCTCAGCGCAAGCAGAAATAAAATACCGCTTTACTCCGCGCTTTGGCCTGGTGGCTTTCGGTGGTTTGGGAGAAGTGTACGGCCAAAGGCCTTTTGCTGTGAATGGTGTGAAGCCCAATTATGGTGCGGGATTGCGCTACTTCTACGATCTGGAGAAGAATATTTCCATCAGGCTGGATTATGGTTTTGGCGAGAAGCGTGCAGGTGAAAAACGGCAGCGGGGGTTTTATATTTCGCTGAATGAAGCATTTTAAAAACAGTACTTACTTTGCTTTATAATAGCCGTTATCTGCTATCTCCTGTGCAACAGCATCTGCTACGAGGTAACGGATCGAGTTTCCTTTTTTAACCTGTTCGCGTATAAAGGTGGAAGATATTTCCAGAAGCGGCGCATTCAGCAAAATAAAGTTTTGTGGCAAGGTGCTATTGTCTACAGGGAATGCAGGCCGCTCATAAATAATAAAATTATAATCCCTGATCAGCACCTCGTAGTTTTTCCACCTCTGAAGGTTCAGGTAGCTGTCTGACCCCATGATTACCGTAAAGCTGTGCTGCGGGTGTTTTTCTGTAAGGTAAGTAAGCGTATCAATAGTGTATGAAGGCTTGGGCAATTTAAATTCCACGTCGCTCACTTTTAATTTCTCGTTGTCTTCTATGGCAAGGTTGACCAGGTTCAGCCTGTTGTATTCATTCAATAAACTTGCAGAAGGTTTTAACGGGTTGTGCGGCGATACCACCAGCCATACCTGGTCCAGCGGCGTGTTGGATACCACATGCTCGGCAATGATCAGGTGGCCGGTATGTATAGGATTAAAAGACCCGAAGTAAAGCCCGATTTGCATGACGGTAAGAAGCGGTTTTTAGTTAAGCGATTCAATTTCTTTTACAAAGATATGATCTGCTTCGTTAAGCCGCAGGCTAAGGTTGTAGCCTACTACGCTGATGGATATCGGGTCTCCAAGCGGCGCTTTCTGCTCCACTTTGATGATCTCACCGGGAATGCAGCCCATCTCCATAAGTTTTATGAAAATATCGCTGTTTTCAAATTCTACAATTTCAACAAATTGTCCTACTTTTATCTCTGACAGTCGCTTCATCAATTATTCTTGGTAATCGAAACAAAAGTAAAGCATATACAATTGAGTTAACTACTATTTCGGATTTTTGACAAATAAAAAACAACCAGTGCAAAAGATTAAATTTAATTACGCAGACAGACAATTAAATATTAAAGGTAAGAAAGAGATTCAGGCGTTAATTCCGAAAGTTTTTACAGACGAAAACAAAAAACTCAAACAGATAAATTACATTTTTTGCTCAGACAATTATCTGCTTGATATCAATAAAAAACATCTGAACCACAATTATTACACAGACATCATCACTTTTGATCTAAGTGAAGATGATAATATTACTGCCGAGATCTACATCAGCATTGATCGTGTAAAAGAAAATGCTGAAGTGCTTGATGTTCCTTTTTTCAATGAATGCCTGCGTGTGATCATTCACGGTGCATTGCACCTCTGCGGCTACAAAGATAAAACAGCGCACCAGAAACTGGTGATGCGCGATATGGAAGATCAGTATATGGATGAGTTTTTACAAAGCAAGGGATAAGAGAGTTATGATGATTGGTGAAAAGTAAAAGTGAGATGTACTAAAGTGTTAAGTATGCTACCTGCCATCCATGTTTTGCGTGAATAAAAAATCATGCTTTTTGCATGCCGCAAAAAGGACCGAAGGTATGGCTGCTGAGGTGACCTGCGCACATTGGCCTGGCCGGAAGCAATGGGCTTCAGAGAAGAATTGATTACTCTCACTGACGGGTACGCGTTTGATCTTAATTTTTTGGTAACTTTTTTTATCAAGAAATAACCGTAAAGATGAGGAATCTATTCCAACCGGTAATGAATAAAGGCTATTCCATGTGTCCATAAAGAAAAATAAATATGCACACATAGGAAAAAGGTTAGAGAAGACGCCTTAATTGTTCATTATTCTTTACTACGCTGCAAAACAGCCAAAAAGGTTTAACCTGCAACACTTTTGAAGCACGCTTAGGTGATGATTCGCCGGAATACCAGAGAAGGAAACCATAGCGCTTACTCCATCTCATCGGAGAGAGCGCTCGCGGCGAGTGGCACCTTATCAAATATTTTTCAAAGCTGTTTTAATAAGCTCTTCCACCCTGGGATTGTTTAGAGTTACTTCAGCTTTCTTCACGGCGTTCTCAGCCATCAGCCGGTTGATACCCAGCGCAATCAACGCGTTTACTGCATCTACACCTACGTTGCTGAAGCTCGCGGATGCTGCATCACTTACGCCTGCAACATTTTCATTGTGTTCCTTAGCCAGCTTATCTTTGAGCTCCACGATCAGCCGCTCAGCCGTTTTTTTACCGATGCCTTTGATGGTTTCTAGCTGCTTTACGTTTTGCTGCACAATGGCTTTTACAATCTCTTTCGGTTTCATGCCGGACAACATCATGCGCGCGGTAGAAGCGCCCACTCCCGATACATTGATCAGTTGCAGGAATAATTCCTTTTCCTGCAAGGAAAAGAATCCATAGAGTGTCTGCGCGTTTTCCGTAATCTGCAGGTGCGTGTACAGAAGCCCGCTGTCCAGCTCTGCAATGGCTGAATACGTGTGCAGGCTTATGTTTACATCGTAGCCCAGATCATTCACATCAACGATCACATTGGCCGGCGTTTTATTCACAAATTTCCCCTTCACAAAAGCAATCATAACCGTATATTTTTAGGGCTTAAAATTAGAATATTGTTTTAAATGTAATACAAACTTTGGTAAATAGTTGCTATTTTCGCACCCGTCATTTTTATTTACAAAAATAAGGAAATCATTATGGGTAATATAACTGCTGCTATCACTGCCGTTGGCGCTTACGTACCGGAGAGAATACTTTCCAACAAAGACTTGGAAAAAATGGTGGATACCACCGATGAATGGATTCTTACACGCACCGGCATCAGTGAGCGGCGCATACTGGAAGAAGGCAAAGGCAGCAGTGACATGGGGGCCAAAGCAGTGGAAGACCTGCTGAAAAGAAGGGGCATTGCGGCTGATGAAGTTGAGTGTGTGATCTGCGCCACAGTAACGCCAGATATGATGTTTCCTGCCACCGCAAATATCATTGCAGACAAGGCAGGCATTAAGAATGCTTTCGGCTTCGACCTGGAAGCTGCCTGTAGCGGATTTCTTTATGCACTGGCTACCGGCGCTGCCTTTATTGAATCGGGCAAATACAAAAAAGTAGTGGTGGTGGGCTGCGATAAAATGAGCGCCATCACCGACTATACAGACCGCACTACCTGCATTTTGTTTGGCGACGCTGCCGCCGCGGTATTGCTTGAGCCGAATACTGAAGGACTGGGCATTGTAGATTCTATCTTAAAAAGCGATGGATCCGGAAGAGATTACCTGCACATGAAAGCCGGTGGATCTTTAAAGCCACCGACGCATGAAACTGTTGATGCCAAAGAACATTATATCTACCAGGAAGGAAAAACCGTATTTAAATTTGCCGTGGTGTCCATGGCAAATGTGAGCTATGAGATCATGCAGAAAAACAACCTTTCCTCGGAAGACGTGGCATGGCTGGTGCCTCACCAGGCCAACCTGAGGATCATAGATGCTACCCGTGAAAGAATGGGACTGCCCAAAGAGAAAGTTATGGTAAACATTGACCGCTATGGCAACACTACCGCTGCAACCATTCCGCTTTGCCTATACGAATGGCAGGACAAACTTAAAAAAGGCGACAACATAATCCTGGCTGCATTCGGCGGGGGATTTACCTGGGGCTCGATCTACCTGAAGTGGGCAATTTAAAAATAAATTTCTCAGCAGATACCTAAAGCTTCCGTAGTATTTCTATGGAAGCTTTTGATTATAATATTTATTAACCAATTATTTATTGACGTTCAGGTTAAAATGGCATAAATTTGGTAAATATATTTGATAACCGGGTGAAAACATTTAAGTAGTGTTTTTTACCTTTTAAAATTTGTAATCATGTCAAACAAGAAATTTGTAAGCGGTTTGGCGCTTGGCATCCTTGCCGGTTCTATGATTTCATTATTTCTAAGAAGCAGGAAGGGACAGGAGCTTGTGGAAGAAGTTGAATCATACATCAACAAGGCTTTTGAAGAAGTAAAATTTGGAATAGACAACATAGATATAACAATCGAAAGGCTTTTTCACAAGAGAAGAAATCTTTTAGGCGAACTGGATCCTGAAAAAGACTTTACCGATTACGACGAAATATTCTCTTAATGGCTTAAAACTAAAACAATGTCAGACGAAAAAAACCCGAACTTTTTTGCAGCCTATGCTGATGATATAAAATCCCAGGTAGAGGACCGGCTTTTGCTTTACCGGCTACAGGCTGTAAAGATTACCTCTAACCTATTGTCTAATATTTTAATGTTTTCGCTGGTAGCGCTATTCGGTTTTTTTGTGCTGGTTTTTTTAAGTGTTATGCTGGCCTTTTACCTCAGCGAGGTGCTCGATAGTTACTATTGGGGATTTGGTTGCGTGGCAGGTCTGTACATTCTGCTGCTTGTTATCTGCATCGTGTTTAAGAAGTCCTTGTTCGGCAAATTCATAATGGGAAATATTGCCAATATTATTTTTGATAAAACTGAAAAAAAAGATCCTGATGATGGAAAGTAAAATACAAAAAAACGCGGATGGTTCATGGGATCTGTCTGAAATAAATAATGTGGCAGATCTTGACAATGAAATTGCTTTTCTCAAGAATAAGGTGAATACCGGCTTCCAGAGAATAAAATCCAATACGACCCAGATACCCAGGCAGGCCGTGAGGACTACGGTGGGCAAGGCCTTCCCTTTTCTGAACAAAAACGAAGAGGTGGCTGCCGGCACAGCGGGTGTTGCTACATCACTGCTGGGAGGCCTGGTTGGCATTATCCTCAACAAAGAAAAAGGCGCTACACCCAAAGCAAGGCTTGCTAATACTGCAAAAGGAATCGGCGTTACTGCTGCCATACAGGGAGGCATGTTCCTTTTTAACGTGATCAATAAATGGAACCAGCGAAGAAAGGCAAGAAAGGAAATGCATGAGCTGAAAGTAAAGACAGAAGTACTGAAATTACTCAAAGAAGACCTTGAGCAAAAAAAGAAGTCTAAATAAGTGAAAATCTGATTTTTACATACGCTCTCTCAATATTTATGAATACCTTTGCCTACAAGGTATTTTTTGTTTGTCCTAAAAAAATTCTATTTGCAAAGAGGTCTCAAGATATTTTTGAAAACTATCGGTTGGATTTTATTATCTGCCCTGATACTGATAGCCATTGCCTTTTTTGCCATTCAGGTTCCTGGTGTACAAAATTTCGCCAAGAATAAAGCAGTAAATTATTTAAAGAAAAAAACAGGAACCGAACTTTCCATCGGTTCTTTCCGTTTCAAACTTTTCAACAGCGTGGAACTCAACGAAGTGTATGTGGAAGACTTGCGTAAAGATACATTGCTGTATGCCAAAAAGCTTGAGGTGCACCTTAACATGCTTGACCTGCTGAAAAATGACGCCAATGTAAAGTCGCTTGAACTTACCAATGCCTATGTAAACATGAACCGCACGGCGCCGGATACTGTTTTTAATTTTCAATTTATTATTGATGCCTTTGCTCCTGCCGATAAGGTGGAGAAAGATTCTACAGTTGCAGATTTTGTTGCCAACATAAAAGCGCTGGATTTTAACAATACCCGGCTGAAATACAGGGATGATGTTGCCGGTTCTGAATTTGCCTTTAAGAGCGCCAACCTCTCAACCGAACTGGAAAAATTTGACCTTAGAACACTTACCACCATCTTCGGCGACCTGAACCTAGAAGATGCACATGCCAGGATCCGACTATACAACCCTACTGTTTTTCTCAAGTCGGCCAATATTCTTGCTACGGGTACCAAAGAAACAAAAACCACCGGCCTGCCGCTTGGCGTGGGAGATATAAACTTTAAAAAGATCTCCGTAAACTTTGTAGATGAAGTGGCCAGCACAGACCTGGACTTCAGCCTGCGTACTTTGGTAGCTAAGCCAAAAGAAGTAGAACTTGATAAAATGCATTTTCATTTGAGCGATTTGATTCTTGACAGCTCTAAGATCATTATTGCGCGCGGCAAACCTGTACCCTCTACACGTAGGGAAGAGCCCACAGACGATACGGCAAAAGTAACGCAGTGGAAATTTTTATTTGACAAGGTGGATGTTTCCAACACAAACTTCAGCTTTGATGATAAGACAAAACGCAGAACCAATAATGGCATAGACTATGCTCACCTGAACATCAAAGATTTTAATTTATTTGCCAGCCAAGTAGACCTGGCGCCTGTGGACTTTAAAGGAGTGATAGATTCGCTTTCTCTTAAAGAACAGAGCGGTCTTGTGTTACGTAATGCGCATACAAGGTTTGCTCACAATGATAAATTTACATCTCTCGGTAATCTTTTGTTGCAAACCAACAAATCCATTATCAGAGACTCTGTGCACCTGAGCTATAAATCATTGAATGACCTGGGGAAAAATCCAGGCAACGCTTACATCTATGCAAGGCTGCCAAACAACCGCATAGCCGTGAGCGACATTCTGCTTTTCGCTCCTCAACTGAGGCCGCAGCTAGGCAACTACTCTAATTCGATCATCAGGTTAAATTCTACCCTCAAAGGTTACCTGCACAACCTGGATATTCCCACCCTGGAATTAAGTGGTATTGGCAATACAGAGATGAATATCTCCGGCGTAGTGCGCGGCCTGCCTGATTTTACAAATGCTTATTTCGATCTGAAAATTAATAAACTGGCAACTACCAGGAACGATATTTTAAACTTCCTGCCTAAAGGCGCTATTCCACCCAATACAGTACGCATTCCCAACAACATCCGGGCAAACGGTTTTATCCGCGGCAATATGAGGGACTTTGCCACGCAGATGAACATCCTTACTACAAACGGTAATGCAAACATCACAGCCAACCTCAATGAAAACGGGCGCTACAGCGCAAGCATAAGAACTAGCGGCCTTGATGTGGGGCACCTCTTCTACCAGGAAAAGAATGTAGGCCGGATCACCGCCAATATCCGCGCCAACGGCTATGGATTAAATACCAAAAAATTTAACCTGGGAAACCTGTATAGCAAATTTTCCGGCAATGTCAGCAGCGCATATGTGAAAGGTTACAACTACAACAACTTTACCATCAACGGCACACTCTCCAAAGGTATTGTACAATCCGTATCAGACATACGTGATGAGAACCTGGCATTCAACCTGGTATCAACCATTAACCTTAATTCCAAGTACCCTGCTGTGCAGGCCGAGCTGGTGCTTGATACGCTGAATGCCAAACAACTCGGTTTGATGAAAACGGTGTTGAATGCTAAAATGAAAATGAAAGCTTCATTTACCAACACCAACCCCGACTACCTCAACGGGACTATGACCATCACAGACATGTTCTACAGAACGGATTCTACCTCAGGCTATGCAGACAGCCTCGTGATCACAGCTATCAACCAGGGAGAATACAACCAGCTTTATGCATCGCTGGACAGCAGCGTGCGCATAAACTTGCGCGGCAATTACAAGCTTACGCAACTGCCCTCAGCATTGCAAGCTACCATTAATAAATATTACCGCCTGCCCGATTACCGCCCAAGCCCATTCTCCCCGCAGCAGCTTGAGCTGGACGGCATTATAATTCCCGACGCTACGCTGACAACAGCCATTCCCGCAATAGCAGGTTCTGATACGCTTACCTTCAGCGGCTCCTATGCATCTGCAAAAGATTTTATACAGTTCAATGCGCATAGCAATAAGATTGTTTTTAATGAAAACAATCTTGCCAATCTTGCTATAAACTTAAACACCGAAAACGACAGCATAAAGCTGGCCGCTAACGTTGACAACATCTCTACCGGCAATTTTAAGTTAAACAAAACCGGCATTACCGGCAGCCTTGCCAACAACAACCTGGTGTTTAATGCTGCCACCAATGATGCGGAACAAAAACCCTGGTATGCAGTAGGCGGAACTGTAACTACAGATGGCAATGCTTACAAGCTTAGCCTAAATCTTGACGGGCTTATGCTGAACTACGATCAGTGGAATATATCGCCGGATAACTACCTGCGCTATAGCAAAACAGAAGGCGTACATGCACACAATTTTACCATGAGTTCCGGTGAACAATCGCTGTCGCTTAACAGCGCAAACCCAGGTGTAAATGCTCCGCTGAATGCTACTTTCAAAAACTTCCATATAAGCACGATCACCCAGCTTGCAAACCAGACTTCGCTGCCGCTCGAAGGTACTATCAACGGCACGGCCCAGGTAAGAGACCTGATGAAACAACCTTTGTTTGTTTCTGACCTGCGCATAGATAATCTGGCATATAATAAAGATACTATCGGCAACCTGGCCATTAATGTAGATAACAACAAGGCTTCCAATATTTACTCGGCAAATATTGTACTCTCCGGCAAAGGCAATGATGCATCTATCACCGGAGACTATTATGCTGCCACGCAAAGCCTTGATATGCTTGTGGATTTGAGAAGGCTAAACCTTGAAAGCCTGAAGTCATTCGGCGGCGAGCAAATCTCCGACATGGGCGGCTTTGCTACTGCCAGGCTGAAAATAGATGGAACAGTTACAAAGCCGGAAGTAAACGGAAATATCCATTTCGACACTGCCTATGTTGTTCCGTTTATGACGGGCGAAAGGCTTACCTTAAACAACCAGACCATTCATGCTACTCCACAGGGCTTCCGTTTTAATAAGTTCACACTGACAGACACACGCAACAGCGATCTTACCATTAACGGCTATGTAGCAACCAGTAACTACAAGGAATTTAATTTTGACCTGGACATCAATGCCGATGATTTCCTGGCTGTGAATGCAGAGGCTGCTGCAAAAAGATTATTGTTCGGCCAGTTAAATATAGATGCTTCCATGAAGTTAATGGGCAATATTGAATCGCCGTACCTCAGGGGAAATGTACGTGTAAATGAGAACACTGATTTCAGCATGGTGCTGCCCGGCCGTGATCCGGAGATCGAAGACAGGGAAGGTGTGGTTGTTTTCGTAAAAAAAGAAGACCAGCTCTCCTACCTTCAGGATCTGATCGCAAAAGATTCTGCAACCAACGCCACCGCGCTCAAAGGTCTGGACCTGTTTCTGAACGTAGAGACCGACACTGCCGCACAACTCTCGCTGGTAATAGATGAAAGAACCGGCGATGCACTCACACTCAAAGGTTTGGCAAGTATAGACTTCGGTATAGACCGCAGCGGTAAGATGAGCATGACGGGCAACTATGTACTTACCCATGGCTACTACAATTTATCCTTTGCCTTTATCAGAAAGAAATTTGAAATTTTACCCGGCAGCTCCATTGTATGGACAGGCGATCCTTTAACAGCAAATATTGATATTGATGCCTCACTGCCTGTGCAGGCTGCCGCTATTGACCTGATCGCTGCAGAGTCGGGTGGAAATGTAGATGCAAAATATAACCAGTTATTGCCGTTTGAAGTAATGCTCGACCTGAACGGTGAATTAATGAAGCCCGTAATAAAATTTGATATTGTATTGCCCGAAGAGACTTCTGCACAATGGCCGCTGGTAGAAACCAAACTACAGGAAATAAGAGCCAACTCTTCTGAGATGAACAAACAGGTTTTTGCATTGATGCTGCTCGGCAGGTTCGTAGGCCCGAATCCGTTGCAAAGCGCCGGCGAGGCTATGAACATCGGCGCCATGGCCAAGCAGTCAGTAAGTAAACTGCTCACCCAGGAACTCAACAAGCTGGCCGACGGCCTAATCAAAGAAGTTGACCTGAACTTTGGTATCAATACCGGGCGCGACTACAGCACAGGCAAGGCTATTGACAGGACAGACCTTACCGTAGGCATTTCCAAACGCCTGCTCAACGACAGGCTCACCATTAATGTAGGCAGCAGCTTTGCACTCGGCGGCACGGCGGGCAACCAGGCGGCCACCAACATTGCAGGTGATGTATCTGTAGAATATAAACTTACTGATGATGGCAAATACCTCATCAGGGCCTACAGGAAAAATATTTATGAGGGTGTGATAGAAGGCCAGGTAGTACGTACGGGCGTTGCATTTGCCCTTACACTTGACTACGATCAATTCAGGGAAATATTTGAAAGGCCGGAGAATGCTAAATTCTACAGGAAGAAAAGAAAAGCCCAGCAGAAAGAATTAAGAAATAAAAAGACAGAAGCAGAATACCTGCTCAACGAAGAGAAGAAAGAAAAAATGATGGAGTAAAAATAAACCCATGAACAAATTATTCAACATACTTGTTTTACTTTCAGTAATTGCTTCACTCACCACTTCCTGCAGCGTTACCAAAAGCCTGAAACCGGGGCAGAAACTTTATATCGGCTCAGATGTTGATTTAAAAAGATATGACAGCTCAAAGATTGTGAACAAAGAGTTGCAGGAAGAGCTTAAAAGCCTTATCCGGCCGCGGCCTAATTCGCGCGTGCTGGGCGTGCCATACAAGCTGATGATATACAACGCCATCGGAGAACCTAAAAAGAAAGACGGCTTCTGGGCAAGAATGCGCAATAAATACGGTGAAGCACCGGTGGTAATCTCGGATGCTGCACTGGAAAAAAACCGGCAGATACTTGGCAACAGGCTGGAAAACAGGGGCTATTTTAAAAATACGGTGCTGCTGGATTCTGTAGTAAAGGATAAAAAGCTTAAAGCCAAATACACAGCACTCCTGGGAGAACAATATACATTCAGGGAATATAATTTTGAAAATGACTCGTCGCAGATAGGCAATGATATTAGAGATGTAGCCAAACGCATGCCAGAGCGCAGGAAAGGCAATGCCTACAGCCTGGAAACAATTACCCGCGACCGCGAGCGAATAGATGACAGGCTGAAACAGAGGGGATATTATTATTTCAATCCCGATTATTTACTGGCTTTTGTAGACTCTACGGTAGGCAACCACCAGGTAGATGTTGATGTGAAAATAAAACCATCCACACCGGAAAAAGCTCTGCAGCAATACAGGATCCGGGACATCTATGTGTTTACCAATTATGATATAAAAACAGATACCACTTATTACATTGATGCTGCACGCCTCAACAGTATGAACAATACTGATACAGCACAGCATTTGCATATCATTGACCCTGAAAGGAATTTCAGGACCGTAGTATTTGACAGGACACTGGGCTTTAAACCGGGAGACCTGTACAACAGAAGCGCGCACAGCCTTGCACTGAACAGGCTTACCAACCTCGGCACTTTTAAATTTGTACGGGCCAACTTCCAGGAGGTGGATACAGTTTCCACAGGCGGCAACTGGCTCAATACCTTTTATTTTCTCACGCCTGCACAAAAAAAATCTATCCGTTTCGAAGTTTCGGGTTTTGTAAAATCAAACAACTCAAACGGCGCCGAGCTTTCGGTAAACTGGCGGCACAGGAATCTTTTGAAAGGTGCTGAAAAATTTACGGCAAGAGCTTACGGTAGCGTGGAGCAGCAGGTAATGAAAGGCATAAAAAACATCGGCACCCGCAAGATCGGTGGAGAAATGTCGCTGGAGATCCCGAGGCTGCTCGGCCGCTTCAGTTGGGATACATCCAATGCATTCCTGCCCAAGACACTCATCAGCGCAGGCTATGAGCGTTTTATAAGAACCGACCAGTATAGTTTAAATTCTTTCAACGCCAATTATGCCTACATCTGGAAGCCAACGGTGAACAAGGAACACAAGCTGGATGTGGTGAACTTTGTGTACGTGCGTCCGAGCAATATAGACAGCAATTTTCAGAAAAGACTGGATACCAGCGTGATACTGAGACGCAGCCTGGAGCAACAATTTATACTGGGTTCCATACACAACTTTACCTACAATACCCAGGCATTGCCCAACCGCAGAAGACACAATTTTTACCTGAATACCAACCTGGATGTGGCCGGCAATATTTTAGGATTAGCCACAGGCGCCAACATCCGAGAGGGCAAAGAAAAACAAATTTTTAAAACTCCTTTCTCGCAATACATCCGCGGTGAAGTAGATTTCAGGCACTACCTTCGTTTTTCAAACACGCTTAACCTTGCAAGCCGCGCCATTGTAGGTGCAGGCTATGCGTACGGCAACAGCTATACCTTACCCTTTGTAAAAAGCTTTTTTGCAGGCGGGCCTAACGATATCCGTGCATTCATGATACGCTCACTCGGTCCTGGATCTTACTACGCAGGCAATCCCAGGCTGAACAGAATTTACGTAGGAGACCAGCCCGGTGAAATGAAGATAGAATTCAACACAGAGATCAGGAAAAAATTTGCCAATATATTTGAGTTCGCATTTTTTATAGATGCAGGAAATACCTGGTTGCTGCGCGAAGATACCACCAGGCCGGGCGGAAAAATTTCATCCAACTTCCTGAAAGAATTTGCTATCGGTGCAGGCCCGGGCATCAGGTTAGACCTCAGCATTCTTTTACTACGTCTCGATGTGGGTATCCCTGTAAGAGGCCCTGTGCACGGCGAAAACCGGTTCGACTGGCATTTTAAAAGAATGGAGTGGGAGTGGCTGAAGAACAACTGGGTATGGAATATTTCCATCGGCTACCCGTTTTAAGGCTGTTTCTCCTCAGGCTTATTCCAGGAACAATTCATCTGCATCTTCCAGCAGGCGCATGTCTACTGTATCTGAGCCCGCAATACCTTCTATTGATCCGCGGATGTGGGTAGCATTGAGCAGTACTTTTTCTAATTGTTTTTCGCGTTGTTTCCAGATCCGTTCCATGGCATCGCGCTCTTTCTGGATATTTATTTTCATGGCCATAAAGCCTTCGCGAATAGCTTTCCATTGCTGTACAAACTCATTGCCTGTAAGATAGTCGTAAAGCATTACCATCTTATCCCCCTTATTTTCCTGACTTTTGCGTGCATCTGCCACTTTCAGTATGCCGCTGCGCAGCAATAAAACCACGCTGCGCACTTCTGCAAACGTGCAGATATACACACCATCGCGCTCGCCGAAACGCTCCATATCTTTGGGTAAGACCTGTGTAACGATCAAACCAATATCAGCATTCAGGCTGCGCATGTCGGCTTTCAGTTTCTCTACCCATTCATTGGCAAACGCCTTGGTGCGCTTGCTTTCAAAAATAATTTTACCCGCTTCCTGGCCAAATTGGTTGCGCACAACCAGCACACAGTCTGCGCCTACAACTCCTTTGCCAATTTCTTCCACTCGGTCAAAGGGGAATGTAGTGCGTAATATTTCTTCCAGCTCCAGCTCCTGCACTTCGCCCTGTAATTGCATGCTGCCCTGCTCGGCCTTACGTTTCATTTCTTCAGCCAGTTTTTTCTGGTCTTCCAGCTGTTTTTTTAGTTCTTTTATCTGTAGGTTGTGCTGCTCGTCTTTCAGCGCGTTTTTTTCCAGTTCTTCTTTTTGCAACTGTTCTTTCAGCAGCTCGCGCTCCTGCAGCAACTGCCGCTGTACCAAGAGTTCCAGTTCTGCTTCTTTTATTTTTAAAGCTTTTTCTTTATGCAAAAAATCCAGCTCTTTCTTGCGCGATTCTTTCAGCTTTTCTTCCTGTTCCCTGGCTGTGACTTCCAGCATCTTTATTTTATGCTCATAGTCGGCAAAGAACTCTTTACGCAGTTCTTCACGCTGTTTTTCCTGTTGTTTAGTAAGCTCCTCTTTCAACATTTTTTCAAAAGATTCCTGTTGTTTTTCAGCCTGCTCTTTCAATGCCTCTTCCATGTCGCGGTATGCTTTTTCCTTTTGCTTAAACTCTTCTTCTTTTCTTTGTTTAAACTTCATCATTTCCTCGCGGTAAGTTTGTTTTTCTTTTTCCAGCAGGTCCTTCACTTCATCTTTAAGTGCATCTTCTAGGGGAAATTCAAAAGCGCAGGTTGGACATTTTATTTTTTTAGGCATAACTTTTCTTTGCTGCAAATTAAATCAATTTTTGCTAAATAAATTAGCGAGCTGGGCGGGTGCGGTATTTTATTTTTCTTTATAAAATTGAATGGTTGGTTGTATTTTTTTGTTAATCACCTTTTTACCATATGCTAATGTGGTTATATTGCATATGCTTATTAAAGAAAAACTATAAAAAATTTCTCGGGAGAAGCTTACCAAAAAGCTACTCTCCTATATGTTTCAATTAAACGCTTGTTTGTGAATCGTAAGTATACTGCATATACAAGTATGATTATTTGGCACATCCCGATAACTACGGGAGTCATTAAAAACATAAATACACATAAAATCATCATACAGTATTAAGTATCCTATACCAGCCGGCATATGCGTATTCAATCAAAAAAAAGGATTTGTGAGAACTGGAAAAATAAATATACACACATGAAATAACCATAAAGATTAAGAATCTATACCAACCGGGAATGATAATAGAGAATTAAGGTTTTGGTTATTCCGTGTGGGAAACAGAAAAAATTAAAAATTACCACATTAAATAGCCATAAGCAAAGTTGCATACCAACCGCGAATGAATAAAGGCTATTCCATGTGACCATTAAAAAACAGCCGCCAAGCGGCACACTAAATATATATATACACATGAAAAATACTTTACAGGCAGAAAATAGCATTGACATCTGGTTTAAGCAGTACTACGATGAGCTGTATGCATTCGCTGTAAAGCAGACCAATTGTATATCTCAGGCTAAAGACCTGGTGCAGGAAACGTTCACAGCTGCCATTCAATCATTAGATTCCTTTAAAAATCTCAGCGCTCCGAAAACATGGCTGTATTCTATTCTAAAAAGAAAAATAATTGACAGTTACAGGGCCGGGAATAAGTATATACTTCAGGAAAATGTGGAAGATGATATCGATACCCAAGAGGCACACCTCTTAGACAACCATGATTTCCTGCGCTGTCTGAAGCGAGCGCTGGCCTCGCTGCCAAGGCAATGGCGAAGAATTGTGGTAGCTAAGCATTATCGTGGTAAATCTCCAGAGCAAATATGCGAAGAATTTGACATATCTATGCAAAATTACTGGCAAATTATGCATCGCGCCAAACTGGAGCTTAAGAAGCAGATCAGTAAGTTTTAGTTTCTTTTGCATTAAGTCTAATTTTTAAATAAAGCTTATAAACTTATCTCAAACTTTAAAAACAGCTGTCAGTATTATTTTAAAGGTGCGTCTAATTAAGGTAGACAGGCTGTTTTGCCTTATAGCAAAGTAGAAATAAATTTAAAACGCAGATGCTGCAGACAGATCAAAAGCATCTAATAAACAAAAAGAAAAAACGATGAAAAAGACATTTAAATTATTATTGGCAGGGTGCTTATTAACGGCCGGATTTGCCTTCGCGGGAGAAAATTACTCAGATCATAACAACAACATGATGGTAACAGATACAATTATCCCTGTAGAAGAGGTTCCTGATACAACAGGCCTAATTCCCGACACAACAGTGACAACCATTGACACAACACAGGCTTTACCAGTAACAACAGAAGAAGTTGAAGAATAAATATTCTTCATTTCCTGTCGGAAACGGTTATTTACCTTAGTAAATAGCCGTTTTTTTATTTGTAAATATTTATTTCCACCTCACCATTTTCTGTAATAGCTGCCCTGTACATACCCGCGGTATTAAATGGCATAGCCATATTACCGTCTTTGTCTAAAGCAATCATACCTCCGTCTCCGCCCATAGCTCCGATCTCGTCTATCACTTCCAGGGCTGCAGCCTGTACACGCTTGTCTTGGTATTGCATTTTAGCTGCCACTGTACGTGCAGCAGTTGAGCGTATAAAAAACTCTCCCCAGCCCGTACAGGAAATACCTACCTGTTCATTGGCATACGTGCCTGCGCCAATTATCGGGCTATCGCCGATTCTGCCGTACCTTTTGTTGGTCATGCCGCCGGTTGAAGTACCTGCTGTAATATTGCCGTGTTTGTCTATGGCAACGGCGCCCACAGTGCCAAACTTATTGTCTGCCGGTGGTTGCAATTGCTGATGGGTTATTTTCTTTTCGCGCTCTGCTTTTAGCACACGCTGTAAAGCATTCCAGGTTTTTTCTGTACGAAAATAATCGGGCTTCACAATTTGCAACCCTTTTGTCGCTGCAAATTTTTCAGCGCCTGCACCGCTCAGCATCACATGGTCTGATCGCTGCATAACTGCTATGGCTGCTTTGATAGGATTTTTAATAGTATGTACGCCGGCCACTGCTCCGGCTGTCTTGTCTTTACCGTACATTACTGAAGCATCCAATTCATTTTTACCATCATGTGTAAACACGGCGCCTTTACCCGCATTGAACAAAGGGCTGTCTTCTAAGATTACTATAGCTGCGGAAACCGCATCAACACTGCTTTTACCGGCTTGCAACTGAGCGTAGCCCGCAAGGATTGCTTCTTGTAATTTATCTGTATATAATTTTTCAACCTGCGGCGACATTTTTTCTTTAAGAATAGTACCTGCGCCACCGTGAATCACCATCACGTATTTTTTCTGTGCAAAAATATGTACGGTAAGCAACAGACCTACAAACAAGAGTATAGCATTTTTAAGCAGCCAACGACGAGGGAAAAAAGTGCAGTAAAAGTTCATAGTAATTTTTTAATGAAGTTACTAAACAGGCGCTGTTGATAAATAAATCGGGAAAGAAAGTGCGGAGGAGGAGACTCGAACTCCCATGTCCTGAGGACACTACATCCTGAATGTAGCGCGTCTACCATTTCGCCACCTCCGCATAAAAAAATTGTATAAGAGCATAAAAGCAGAGTGCGGAGGAGGAGATTCGAACTCCCACACCCTTTCGGGCGCTACCACCTCAAAGTAGTGCGTCTACCAGTTTCGCCACCTCCGCTACTTTTATGGAAAGGCAAATTTACGCTATTGATTTTATTTTAAAAAACAAAATAAATAAATTGTATATTTGGTCAGATATATCAACCTATATAACTGTAAAACAACCTATTAAACCTGATGGAGAAACTGTCTGCGCCGGCTCGTCTTTTCGATATTGTAGATATACAGCTGCAAAAATTTCCGAAAGATGATATGCTTTGCCTTAAAGAAAAAAATAAATGGCGGTACTACAGCACCCGGGAGGTGAAGGAAACTGCGGCAAAATTAAGCGCGGGCTTATCGCAATCGGATATCGGTTTTAAAGACAATACGCCCGAAGGTGTTGATAAAGTTGTAGTCATCAGCAACAACAGGCCGGAATGGATCATACTGGACCTGGCAGTGCAGCAAATAGGCGCAGTTATTGTGCCCGTTTACCCTACAACAAATCCTACAGAGCTGAATTTTATCCTGCAGGAGTCGGAGGCAAAACTGGTATTTATTGATGATGAAGAAATGCTGGACCGATTTGATACCGCCATTTCTGAAGTTACCACCGTGCAAAATGTATATACTTTCAGTAAAACGAGGGCCAAACACTGGACAGAATTACTGGTAGAACTGACTCCTGAAATTTCACAAAAGGTAGAAGAAACCAAGGCATCCATAACCTCCGAAAGAATTGCTACCATCATCTATACATCAGGCACCACGGGTCTTCCAAAGGGTGTGATGCTTTCGCACAGCAATATTATATCCAACCTGCTGATCGATAAACAAGATCTGCCGTTTCCGGATGCACCGGAATACAAAGCGCTAAGCTTTCTGCCACTCAATCATATTTTTGAGCGCGTAGCCAATTATTTTTACATGATCAGCGGTGTAAGTATTTACTATGTAACTGATATTTCCCGGATCAGCGATTACCTGAAAGAAGTAAAGCCCGACGTGTTTACTACCGTACCTCGCTTGCTTGAAAAAGTATTCAACAAAATCATGACCAGCGGCCACAACCTGAAAGGCATTAAGAAAAAAATATTCTTCTGGTCTATAGGCCTTGCCCAGAAATACGATAACGTGAAGAAGCCGGGAAAGCTCTACAAGTTGCAACTGCGCATTGCAGATAAGCTTGTCTATTCCAAATGGAGAAAGGCTTTGGGCAATAATTTAAAATTTATTATCGCCGGCGGCGCTGCATGCCAGGAGCGGCTTTTGCGTATATTCCATGCGGCAAAAATTCCTGTATATGAAGGCTACGGACCTACAGAAAACAGCCCGGTAATTTCGGCAAACAGGAGAGTTGATAATGAAATGAGGTTTGGCACAGTGGGCGTGCCCTTCGGCGGTCAGAAAGTAAAGCTGGGTGAAGACGGAGAGATCTGTGTAAAAGGCCCCTGCGTAATGATGGGCTATTATAAAAATCCCGAACTTACAGCCGAAACAATCATAGACGGGTGGCTGCATACCGGCGACATTGGCATTTGGGTAGAAGATAAATACTTAAAAATTACGGATCGTAAAAAAGAGATATTTAAAACCAGCGGAGGTAAATACGTAGCCCCGCAACCTATAGAAAGCAAACTGAAAGAAAGCTCGCTTATAGAACAGGCCATAGTGGTAGGTGAAGGTGAAAAGTTTGTGGGGGCACTGATTGTGCCGGCCTTTGAGAACCTTAAATCTTATATGCTGCACAAAGGGCTTACTTACACTACTAATGAAGATGCCATTAAAGATAAGGACATTATCAACGCTTATACCAAAATAATTACCAAAGCCAACAAAAACTTCAACAAGGTAGAGCAGATAAAAAAATACAAGCTGCTCACGGCGGAGTGGGGTGTGGATACGGGTGAATTGTCTCCCAAACTCAGCCTCAGGAGAAAAATTATTATGGATAAGTACAAAAAAGAAATTGAAGATATCTACGCTAGTTAACCCGGGAGTTCAGATCCTTGTGGCGAAGGTTGCTGTAACCCATCAGGTCGGCTTTTACGCTGCCTACAGATAAAGCGCTCTCAATCCTCAGGGGCACACGGTTGGCGTCGTCGCTGAACCAGATAGTCATTTTTTCACCTCCTGAAAATGTATTGCCTTTTACCAGCAGGGGCTTTACCTTAATGGCCTTAAATTTCCCAAATTTGGTAGAAATAGTTTCTTTACCTGCATAGCGGATGTACAGGTTATGCACTTTCTCATCTATGACAATGGTGAAAGGGATCTTCTGGCCGGCGCTGTATTTTGCGTAATCGATATTGCGTGCATTGTAAACAGCAGCTACCACATCGAGCGTGCAGTCGGGCACTTTAATTGTTTTATTGGAAGAGGTTACTGTATTGGCTGTATTGTTGAATGTGTAATTTTCGTTGCTTGTATATTTACCCTCCTGTACGCTTCTTACAAATTTCTGTGATTGCAGGTCAGTGGTGGTCATATAAGTTTCGTAGGAATCTCTTACCTTGAATATCCAGTCGTAACTTGAAAGTGTTCTGCCATAGGCTTTTGCGTGGTATACAGGCTTTCCGTTGAGGGTAGTCTGGTTGGTAGTAAGTGTGAGTGTGCCCGCCTGTACATACATGCCCAATGCGGAATAATATACTTTAATGGTCAGTGATTCTCCGTCAGAAAAAGCAGTATTTTTCATGCCGCAGAAATTAGCGGCTTCCAATAGGTCGGCAGCAGGAATGCTGTCTTTTTGGGCCACCTGTAATGCAGATAAAGCCGTAGCAGCAATTAAACAAAGTTTAGCCAGGTTTCTTTTCATCCGTGTATCTTTAATATTTTCATTTGTTTCCCGATAGTCATCGGGAGTTTTATTTTCTTGTTTCTTTTTGTTTCCGCAGCAACCCCGGAAAATACCTGTAAGAAATTATGAAACGCTTATTTTTACCAGTAGTTCCTGTTGAATGTTTATCATATTTAGGTATTTAACTAGTAAATGTCATATCATTTTTGAACATTCTAATATATAATAGTTTAACTGCCATTTTTTTTAAATATCCTTACTGTAAATACAAACAGGCTGCCAATTATAGCAGGGATAATAAGATTTATCAGCCAGATAAAAACGGTGGTGCTTATAATGCCGATGGCATTTTTACTAAGCATCCCGAATATCCTCAGGCTGACTTCTCCCCGTACGCCAAGCTCCGCAATGGGAATGGTTGGCACAATAGCAATCAATAAAAACATCACGCAAATGCCAGCCACAGCATTCATTAACGGCATTTCTACTTTAAAGATCTCGAACATTAAGATATACTGTATTATAAAAACAGCATACCGTAACAATGATAAAAATAATACTTTAAATAAAGTTTTATAATCAAATTCTGTTAAAGCTTGAATAAATACGCGGTGCCGCTTTACAAAAGGAATGTAAGAGAAAAGGCTTGTGACCCAGCCTATCTTGAAATAAAGAAAAAAGAAAAACAGCGTGGCCAGTATCAATAAGTACATGAGCGCGCGAAACCAAAAATCAGACAAACCTGTAGACGCAATTACCAGTACATCATGATTGATAAAATACACCAGCGCTGCCAACCCCGTGACTAGGGTAATGAGCAACTGCGACAAGCTGCCCATAATGCTTACCGCTATGGATTTTAGCCTGTTGCCCTGGTTGAGATAGAGCATTCTGCCCAGGTATTCGCCCATGCCGTTGGGAATAAACAAACCAAAAGACAAGCCAGACAGCACTGCTTTAAAGCCTGTATAAATGCTTACCTGCTGTACGGGCCGTATAAGCACCTGCCACTTCCTGGCTTCCAGCGTCCAGTTTACAATCATCATCAATACCATGAGCAGCAGCAGAAGCCATTGATCGGCAATGGAGTTCTTTATGATCTTCCAGGTTTCGGGTAAATTTTCCTGTTGCTTAATCTTATTGAAAATAGAGAAAGAAAGTATTACAAACAGTAGCGGCCCCACTACGTAGTTGATCCATATTTTGTATTGTTTCTTCAGGAAATTTTTTTTGCAAAAATAGCCGATATTAATTTAATGTAAGAATTGAAACCGATTATATACAATTGGCATAACGCTTTTTCAAGCGCTATCTCACACGCGGCAGGGATGGCAGCGGCATCCTTTGCGCAACGCAGTGGAGCAAAGATACAGCGTACAGCCCGCCCGCCGGCAACAAAATTTACATTTCAAACACACGACTTACTTTTTGCCTGTTGCTAAATTTTGTACCTTGCAGCCCTATGCGCAATTACCTGAAAGGACTGAATGAGAATCAATATCTGGCGGCCACACATATGAACGGGCCGCTTATGATTGTGGCCGGCGCCGGCAGCGGTAAAACCAAAGTACTTACCACCCGTATTGCTCACCTGATGGCCGAAGGCGTAGATGCATTCAACATCCTGGCGCTGACTTTTACCAACAAAGCCGCCGCCGAAATGAAGGAGCGTATAGAGCATATGCTGGGCAATAACGAGGCACGAAACCTGTACATCGGTACCTTTCACAGTGTGTTTGCACGCATCCTGCGCGGCGAAGCCCACAGGCTGGGCTACCCCAACAGCTTTACCATCTACGATACAGACGATTCGAGAACGGTGATCAAACAGGTGCTGAAAGAAATGCAGCTCGACGATAAACATTACAAGCCCAATACCGTGCACTCCAGGATCTCGCAGGCCAAGAATGCACTGGTAGGCCCGCTGGAATATGCACAGGACTACTACATACAGCAGGAAGATATGCGCGCCAATAAACCGGCTCTGGCCAAGATCTATAAAGCCTACTGCGACCGCTGTTTTAAAAACGGCGCCATGGATTTTGACGACCTGCTGCTGAAAATGTATGAGCTGCTGAATACTTTCCCCGAAGTGCTCCACAAATACCAGAAAAAGTTTAAATACATCCTGATAGACGAGTACCAGGATACCAACCCCGTACAGTACCAGATAACCAAGCTGCTGGCTGCCATGTACGAAAATATCTGCGTGGTGGGCGATGATGCACAAAGCATCTACAGCTTCCGCGGCGCTACCATTGAAAACATACTGCAGTTCCAGAAAGACTATGACGATGTGCAGGTAATAAAGCTGGAACAAAACTACCGAAGCACCCGCAACATCATCAGCGTGGCCAACTCAGTGATCCAGAAAAACATTGGCCAGATACCTAAACAGTTGTGGACAGAAAATAATGACGGTGAGAAAATAAAACTGGTACGCACACTCACCGACAACGACGAAGCCAAGTTTGTATCCAACACCATACAGGAAGAAAGGCTGCGCAACCACTTCAACAATAAAGATTTTGCCATCCTGTACCGCACCAATGCGCAAAGCCGCGCCTTTGAAGAAAACCTGCGCCGCATGGGCATACCCTACAGGATCTACGGCGGCCTGAGCTTCTACCAGCGCAAGGAAATAAAAGACTTTATTGCTTACCTGCGCGTAACGGTAAACCCGGCAGACGAGGTGGCGCTGGAGCGCATCATTAATTACCCTGTGCGCGGCATCGGGAAAACCACCATTGAAAAACTACAGACACAAGCCAGCAACAATAAAACCACCGTGTGGGAAATATTGCAGCGGGCAGGCGAGTTTGGCTTCCGTGCGGGCACGTTGGATGCCATCAACAATTTCGTGGTGATGATAAAATATTTTCAAAGCCTGCTGGAAGACAAATCTGCCTACGATGTGGCCATGCAGATAGGCAAGCATACCAACCTGGTAAAAGAACTGTTTTCCGATAAAACCCAGGAAGGGCTTCAGCGCTATGAAAACATACAGGAGTTGCTCAACTCCATAAAAGAATGGGTGGATACACAACAGGACCTGTCTCAGATAGACGAAGAGGGCACTGTGCTGGAAGAAGTAGATACAGAGATAGCTAAAAATGCCACTTCGCTTGCTGCCTACCTGCAACAGATCACGCTGCTGACAGATGCAGACGAAAAAGATAAGGACGGTACGGGAGATATGGTAAAATTAATGACGATCCACGCAGCCAAAGGCCTGGAGTTTCCGGTGGTGTTCGTAGGCGGTGTGGAAGAAAGTATTTTCCCCAGCGGCTTAAGCATCAATACCCGGGAAGAGCTGGAAGAGGAACGCAGGCTCTTTTACGTGGCTGTAACCCGCGCCAAGCAAAAGCTCTGGCTGTCTTACGCCAATACGCGCTACCGTTTCGGCAATATCATCAACAACGAGCCCAGCCGTTTTATCAGTGAAATGCCCGAAGAGTTTATTGACCGTTCCTATGCCGGAGGCAACTCTTCTAACTTTGCCGGCAATGCATTTGAACGCATGAACCGTAGCGGCTTCGGCGGCTATAACAATGCCACCCAGGCAGAAAAAAGATACGGCCCGCCACCCAAAAAAAACGTATTGCCTACACAGGCGCCCAAAGCCAATAAAATTGTAGAACACAGGCCTTCATCCGATTTTGTCCCCGGCGATACATCCACCTTACAGGAAGGCCACAAAGTAGAGCATGCTAAATTCGGTTTCGGTACGGTACAGAAAATGGAAGGCGCCGCGCATAACCGCATTGCCACAGTGATGTTTGAAAACAACGGCGAGAAAAAAATTATGCTGAACTATGCCAAGTTAAGGATTATTGGTTAGAGAGGCGTTGGACGGAGTGCGCAGATCATAGTGGTTTTATTTGTGTAATTGTGTATTTGTTTATTAATCTGTTCTTCTGGAATTCGCTCTTGGGGATTTTTACAGCCATGTCTGGTGTTTTCACCTGTTGTTTGTTGCACATTTTACAGCAGTGTCACGTGTTTTTCTAATACTTAACCTTCTCTTCGGAATTTGTGATCCCAAAGCAGTACCGGGATTTGAAATCTCCTGTAGACTGAGATAATAATTCCAGAAAATATCACAGCATGACAACAAATAATTCTTTTGCCGTTTTTGTGGCAAAACCAAAAGCTTCATCTTTTACCGGGGTCACAACTCAACTCCGACCGAAAAATCTTATCTTAACCGAGTGAAATTGAGGTAAATTTGTAGATGAAAATCTACTTGGCATTCTTGAATATTAATGAAACAATCAACAGCCGTGAACATTCTAAAAGAATTGAAACCAAGAAAGGCATTGAATAAAGCCTTCTTAAAAGTAAAACCAAACAGGACTGAAATTGAAAGTTTCAAAGCCAATCTCATAACTTTACTTGACAGGACAAATGACTCAGAAAGCGAAGAGTTTCATAAAAACCTTGTCATTGACTTTTTAAAGAAAACCTATTACGACCCAAACCATTTTATAAATACCAAAGGTAGAAACGACCTTGTTATTCACAGCGGACAAAATGCAGGCTCAACAGTTGGAGTGATCATTGAAGCCAAAAAACCGACCAATAGAGCGGAAATGATTACCACCAAACGAATAAATGCAAAAGCATTTCAGGAATTAGTGCTGTATTACCTGCGTGAGAGAATTACACACAAAAACCTTGAAGTAAAACATCTGGTGGCTACCAACATAAACGAATGGTTCATTTTTGATGCTACCCTATTCGACAGGCTTTTTGCTCAAAACAAAAATCTTGTAAAACAATTTGTCGACTTTGAAGGCTTGCGCTTGGCAGATAAAAAAACCGATTTTTTCTACAAACAAATTGCCGAACCGTTTATCCACAGCATTACTGCTGAAATTGAATTTACCTATTTCAACATTCAGGATTTTCAAAAACCTTTACGCAATGCAGACAAGGCAGACGATAATGCTCTGATTGCGTTATTCAAACTGCTTTCTCCGGAACATTTATTAAAACTTCCGTTCACCAACGACAGCAACAGCCTTGATAAACGCTTTTACAGCGAGTTGTTGCACATCATCGGCTTGAACGAAACCAAAGAAGGAAGTAAAAAACTGATTGAACGAAACAAAGCAGGTGAACGCCACACAGGAACAATCTTGGAAGATGCCGTCATTCAGCTTGACAGCTTAGATAAACTCAGCCGATTGGAAAAACCAAACCAATTCGGCAACACACAACAGGAACGACTTTTTAATGTTGCTCTTGAACTTTCGATTACCTGGATAAACCGCATTTTGTTTTTGAAGTTGTTGGAAGCACAACTCATTACCTATCACAAAGGAGACAAATCTTATTCGTTTCTCAACCTTGACAAAATTAAGAACTATGACGACCTGAACAGCTTGTTTTTTCAAGTGTTGGCACGCAAGTATGACGAGCGAAACGAAGATGTAAAAAAGGCTTTTGAAAAAGTACCTTATCTCAATTCATCGCTTTTCGAGCCGACCGACATAGAGCAGCTTACTTTGTTTATCAGCAACCTGAAGGACGATAAAACCATTCCGATTTTTTCGCAAACCGTGCTGAAAGACCAGCAAGGCAAAAAACGTACAGGCAATATTTCCACGCTTCAATATCTGTTTGAGTTTTTAGATGCTTACGACTTTGGAGCAGAAGGTGGAGAAGAAATTCAGGAAGACAACAAAACGCTGATTAACGCTTCGGTTCTCGGATTGATTTTCGAGAAAATAAACGGCTACAAAGACGGTTCGTTTTTCACTCCGGGTTTCATCACCATGTATATGTGCCGTGAAACCATTCGCAAAGCTGTGGTGCAGAAATTCAACGAAACAAAAAAATGGAATTGCACAACACTTGAAGAACTATACGACAAAATTGGAGACCGAAAAGAAGCCAACAACATTGTAAACAGCATCAAAATTTGCGACCCTGCCGTGGGTTCAGGACACTTTTTGGTTTCGGCACTCAATGAAATGATTGCCGTTAAAAACGACTTGAAAATTCTGCAAGACCGTGACGGAAAACGCCTGAAAGAATATCAGGTGGAAGTGGTAAATGATGAACTGATTGTAACAGACGAGGAAGGAGAACTTTTTGAATACAACCCAAGCAACAAAGAAAGTCAGCGAATACAAGAAACGCTTTTCCACGAAAAGCAAACCATTATTGAAAATTGTCTTTTCGGTGTGGACATCAATTCCAATTCGGTAAAAATTTGCCGTTTGCGTTTGTGGATTGAGCTATTGAAAAATGCGTATTACAAGAACGCCACCGAACTTGAAACTCTTCCGAACATTGACATCAACATAAAATGCGGTAACTCTTTAGTAAGCCGTTTTGCCATTGATGCCGACCTGAAACAAGCCCTTAAAAAAAGTAAGTGGACGATCGACAGCTACCGGATAGCCGTTGACACTTACCGCAACGCTGAAAGCAAGGAACAAAAAAGAGAAATGGAACGGCTGATTGCCGACATTAAATCGGATTTCAGAAGTGAAATTTCCTTGAACGACCCGAGAGTAAAGAAGCTACGCAAACTTTCAGGCGACTTGTATCAAATGACCAATCAGGGGCAACTTTTTGAAATGAGCAAAAAGGAAAAAGCCGGTTGGAACAAAAAAGTGCAACAACTGACTGAAGAAACCAAGAAACTTGAAACCGAAATTGAAGCAATAAAAGCCAACAAGATTTTTGAAAATGCTTTTGAATGGCGTTTTGAATTTCCCGAAGTGCTGAATGATGATGGTGATTTTGTGGGCTTTGATGTGGTAATTGGTAATCCGCCTTATGTTTATAGAAATGCCGATATAGAAAATGTCAAAGAGTATTTCAATAGTAATTATTACAATACTTCAGGTAATTATGATTTGTATAAATTTTTCATTGAGCAATCAATAAAAATAGCGAAACCAAATGGCTTCAACTCACTTATTACAAATTCATCTTTTTTACTTCAAACTTCTTTTGATAAGACAAGAAAGTTTCTTTTAGATAATTCAACTCTAAAAAATATTGTTCCCCTTGGCGGTTCGGTGTTTGAAGAAGCTACTGTTGACTCTGCAACTTATATTCTTCAAAAATCAAAATATAACGGTGAAGAAACCTTGGTAATAAACCCTGAAAAACCTATTGATATTGTAATCACCCCAGCCTACACGGTAAAGCAAGATAGATTTTTGAAGAATGAGTTTTTGGTTTTTGACTATTTGCTCAATGACAAAGAATATAACATTGTAAACAAACTGATTTCAAGTTTTCCAAAAATTGAAACCGCATATAATTTTGGTGTCGGTATTAATACAGGTTATATCAAAGATGAATTAACAGCAGATAGCAAACTTGATAAAAGATATCACCCAATGGTTCCAGGAACAGGAGTGTCAAAATACGGAAATATAAAGACAGAAGGCTTCATAATGTATGATAAGGAGTTTGTAAAAAGTAAAGGGAAATTGGGAAGAACTTTACCTGACGAGAAATTTTTTACAGAACCCAAAATATTAATTGTAAGAACCAGAAATATTAGCCTTAAAGAAAGAATTATTGCATCAATTGATTATGACAAAAAATACAATCTCAATCGTATTTCAAATATTATTTCAAAAGACAATAATTCGCTTGAAGGCTTATTAGGCGTGCTGAACTCAAAATTGTTTAATTGGTTGTATTCAAAAAGATACTTTGACTACGAAATCAAACCAATTTATTTGAGAAATTCTCCGCTTTGTGATACAAATGATAATGAACTTAATAAACTAGTAAAGGAGATAATTACATTAAGAAGTTCTGACGATAAAGCTAATATCACAAGTATCACAAATCAAATAGACCAATTGGTTTATAAGCTATACGAGTTGACGGAGGAAGAAATAAAAATAATTGAGAACAACTGAACAGAATGGCTAAAAATAAAATTCCTGAAAACCAGTTTAAATTTTCCTTTGGTGATGACTTTTTAAAGCATCATGCAGGACAAATAGTGACAGACCAAAATTATGCAGTCATTGAACTTGTTGCAAACTGTTGGGATGCTGGTTCAACTGAGGTAAAAATTGCCTGGCCAGAAACTGGTGGCAAATTATCAATTTCAGACAATGGAATTGGTATGACAAAAAATGAACTCCTATATCGATGGGGAAAGTTTAACTATAATCGTGTTGTTGAGCAAGGCGGCAAAGATGCTAAGTTTCCTAAAAATGTTTCTCATGGAAGTCGTAAAGTATTTGGAAGAAATGGTGTTGGGCGCCACGCTATGTTTTGCTTTAATAACGAATATGAACTTAAAACATATAAAGATGGAGAATTCACGCATATTAGAGTTGTAAAATCCATCTCAGGTGAAAAACCTTATGATGTAATTTTGATTGAATCAAAACCAATTTCACAGTCCGAACACGGAACTGAAATTTCCACTTTGATTGATTCTGATCAAGTAACCTTAATTGATACCACTAAACTCATTGAACTTATTGGCTCAAGATTTATATCTGACCCACAATTTAATGTTTATGTGAATAATCATTCAGTTGCAATGACAGATTTGTCGCATTTAACCGAAGATTTTAGTATTGATTTTAACGGAAGCAAAATAAAGATTAAAAGAATCTATGGCGAAAAAGGGAAAAATACCAAACAAAATGGTATTGCATGGTGGTATAATAGAAGATTAGTTGGCATACCGAATTGGGGAACATTTGACGCTCAAATTATTGATGGTCGTCACCCAATTGCTAAGCGACTTTTATATATCGCAATTGCAGACATCATTGACCAAAGAAACTTGAAGAAGGATTGGTCAGGT
The DNA here is from genome assembly GCA_023422835.1 of Bacteroidota bacterium. GTDB lineage: Bacteria > Bacteroidota > Bacteroidia > Chitinophagales > Chitinophagaceae > Haoranjiania > Haoranjiania flava. The sequence continues at coordinate 82,509 of JAFAGI010000004.1, forward strand.
TTTTATATAACAGATGAAGTAATTAAGCTACAAAATGCGGTTTACGAATTTGTAAGAGACGATTTAAGAAACTTGTTGTATGAAACTCGAAAAGAAAGGAGATTGCAAGTATATGAATCAAATAGAATGCAGTTAGCTTCCTTACCGTCAGAAGCAAAAGAAAACATTGTAAATTTCTTAGAAGAAGTTCAATCCAAATGCCCAACAATTGGTGTTCAAGAATTAGAAACGACTGTTGAAGTTTTAGCAAAAATGGAAAAATCTAGGTCAGGTTATGCCCTACTCGAAAAGATTGCTTCATATCATCCTGATGAAATAGATTCTCTGAATCAAATTTTAGAAGAATGGACAATAGATGATGCTAAAAAAGTTCTAAGTGAGTTAAGGTGGCGTTTAGAGTTAGTATCAAAACTCGAAAAGCTATTAGAAGATTCTAAAGCAGATGAATTGCATGATTTACAACCTTTATTTGAACATGGACTTTGGATATTCGGTCCTGAATTTGAATCAATATCATTTATATCTAATCGTTCTTTAGCAACAGTTATTAAAAATCTGCTTAATGATACAGCATTGGACAACGAAAGAAAACGTCCTGATTTGTAATTCTGTCAAACTCATCTATCGGTGTTTATTCGTGTGAAAGTTTCAATGAGAACCACGAACCAAATGATTTCAGTAAAATAATTATTGTCGAATTAAAAAGAGCAGGTATTCCAATTGACACAAAACAAAAAGACCAAGCATTACTATACGCTAGAGAATTAAGAAAGTCAAAAAAAGTAAGTTTAAATACTCCAATTATTGCCTATGTTCTTGGTTCAGAAATAGAGCCAGATGCAAATGAAACTTTTACAGAAGGAAGCGTGAATATAATTCCATGCCGTTATAATATAATTTTAGCAAAAGCACATTCAAGGACATTTAATCTTATAAAGAAGATTGAAGAAGTTAAGAGTATTACATATACATCTGAAATGGACGAAGTTTTTGGAAGCAGCCAAGGTGTATTATTTGAACAGAACTAATAAAAGTAAATCTATTATGACACCAAAGCCAACGCTTCACAGCCACAAAATTACTCAGGGTTTGATTATTTTTAATGGTGTTCGTGAACCGCTGGGTGGTTTGCCAAGTCGCACCAAAGACAGCGAAACCCATGATAAACGACAAAATCAGCAGTTCTCATTTATCAATCAAAACAATCTGATTGCTTAAAAATTTGTCTGGCAAACCGGTTATGCTGCCTATTCTGTTTCAGCATCTGTTGTTGAAATAACGATTATATCGGTTGATGACCAGGATTACCAACAAACGTTTGCTAAATTTGAAACTTTAGTGCTTCGAATCATCGGCAGTATTAATATTCCGCACGGCCCAGCCCTAACCTTCTCAATACGCATACGATTTTGCGCAGCTTATGCCCGTCATTCACCAAACAAACTATTATACAAAATGAAACATCTTCTAATTCTTGCATTGACTTTCCTGACAATAAATGCATACGGGCAAGACAAATACAATTATACCCACTTCAATAAATTGATAGAAATTGAAGGAACGAATTTTGTAATTGCAACTATTGAAAATTGGGGCATAATGGATGGGCTTAAAAATCGTTTTTTGCTTTTTATTGACACCAAAACCGGGCCGGCTAACCAAGTTGATTTTCCAAATGAAGGCTACCTTGAAAAAATTGAACAAGTAAAAATTGACGACTTAGGAATAAACAAAATTATTGTATCGGCTCAAACGGTTGACTTAGATGGAAAAAAAGGAATTGACCGGTACGACCCCTCCTCCCTGCTGGCATAAGGTTTGCACTTATTCATTATTATTCACACATAAAACTAAACAATATGTCAAGGAAAATTTCTTTTATGCTGCTGGCGGCTATGGCTTTTGTACTTACCAGTTGCGAAGCTATCGGCACTATTTTTAAAGCAGGTATGTATTGGGGCTTCATCGTGGTGGCACTGGTAATAGGGCTTATTATATGGCTTTTTACCAGAAGCAGAAAATAAAAACTGCAGTTTATTTATACACAAAAGCTGTTAACAACATACTTTTTCTGTTAATAAACGGCAGTTTCAACCATTTTAAAGTGAATAATTTTTTAACTATACCGGCATTTTCAGATTCTACCCGGCCACCGTTGAAATTATTCACTTTTTGAGTATGTTATCTTAACGTTACGAGGCTGTGAATTGAAGATTTGAATAAAGTATCAACCCTTGTAGGTGAATTTGTGGATATACTTGGCTTTTCAACTAAAATTAATACTTTTGAGTGTAGAAAACTATGTGGATTAATGTATATAACTACTGCTTTATTCAATTCCAATATTGTGCATAAGTAAGTTATCCCGAAATTCACACTCATAATAGTAATAGCTTTTTTAAATAAATAAGTATAATATTTTTATTACAACGGTTATGAACATTGCATTTGAAAACGCGAAAAAAAATCTGCCAATCAAAGGTTTCCTGGATTTGCCGGTCGATCCTTCACTGGATTTGTTTGTGGAGATCAAAAAACTGAAGGAAGAAAAAAATGCCATCATACTGGCGCATTATTACCAGGAAGCAGATATACAGGATGTGGCAGATTACCTTGGCGACAGCCTGGGCCTGGCGCAGCAGGCGGAGAAAACCAATGCAGACATGATCGTGTTTGCCGGCGTGCATTTTATGGCAGAAACGGCCAAGATCCTAAACCCAACCAAAAAAGTAGTATTGCCGGACCTGAAAGCAGGTTGCTCCCTGGCGGACAGTGCGCCCGCTGATGCTTTTAAAAAATTTAAAGAAGCGCACCCCGATCATATCGTGATCACTTACATCAACTGCACGGCAGAGATCAAAGCGCTGAGTGATATTATCTGCACCAGCGGCAACGTAGAAAAAATTATTGAAAGCCTGCCTGCTGACCAGAAAATCATCTTCGCGCCGGACAGGAACCTGGGCGCTTACATCAACAAGAAAACAGGCAGGAATATGCTGCTTTGGGATGGCAGCTGTATAGTGCACGAGATTTTCAGTTTAGAGAAGATTTTGAGCCTTAAACAAGCCAATCCGGACGCAAAAATCATAGCCCACCCGGAATGCGAAGAGGTACTGCTAAACCATGCCGATTATATCGGCAGCACCACACAATTACTGAACTATACCAAAACAGATCCCGCACAAGCCTATATCGTAGCTACAGAAACCGGTATTCTGCACCAGATGGAGAAAAATTCTCCCCACAAAAAATTTATACCTGCACCGCCGGACAATGCCTGCGCTTGCAATGATTGCCCCTATATGAAGCTGAATACGCTTGAAAAGTTATACTTGTGCATGAAGTACGAGCTGCCGGAAATTACCATGGATGAGCAATTGCGCCTCGATGCCAAAAAGCCTATCGACAGAATGCTGGAGATCAGCCGCCATGCGGGTCTTATCAAATGATCAGCTTTTAGTATCTTCCAGGAAAATACCTTGTTTCAGTTTTTCCCTGAAGGTGGGAGCTACATTTTTAGAAGAAAAATGGCTCAGGCATTTCTTAATGTACACGCCCAGTTCCACATCGCTCATGTAGAGCAGCGTGGTAAAATCCGGGCGGTATTTTTTTACAAACATATCCAGGTCATTTCCCGATAGGTTTGTCAGGTTGGCAACATCTCTTTTATTGAAACGGTGATCGATATATTTTTCCTGCTCCAGCCATACGGCAAAGTCGCGGTAATGTTCTTTTCGCTTGTTTTTTCTGAATTGAAAACTTTCTGCCAGCGTATTTACATCGAAATAAACGCCTACCGGTATAGGTATATTGCCAATTTTGGGTACGGAAGCTATATCTTCCAGTGCCGGCTTTTTGTAATTGAAAATATCTGCATAGTCGCGCCTGTTCTGAATACTGTCCAGCCGGTAATCTTTAGAGTAAACAGTTATGTCCGGGAGGTATCCCGGCGGGTTTTTTCTTTTGGCCAGGATATTGAGATGAATGGCAATTTCAAAGTTTTCCGGGTTAATGATGGTATCTACAGGAAATATTTTAGAGTTCCTGGTTTTATACCTGAAGTATATAGAATCTTTATTACCTGATACGGGAATTGTAAAATGCCCAAGGCTGTCGGTATAAGATGTGTTTCCAGAGGTGGTGAATACGCTCACATCAGGTAGCGGTGTCCTGAATGCATCTTCATACACAAAGCCGCTGATGCTTTTTTGCGCATAAGCGGTTGTAGTAAATATCAGCAATAAAAGGATAAAGGAATAGTATTTTTTCAAACCGGTAAATTATGTTAGTAATATTACTAAATAATCTTGTAAAGGTTTAGTATACAATAAAAATTAACAAACTACATCACCTGCCCATATGTATCATCAATATCTGTATATCGCTGGGATTTACGCCGCTGATACGGCTGGCCTGTCCCAAAGTCTGCGGACGGATTTTCTTCAGCTTTTGCATAGATTCCATACTCAGCGCTGAGATCCTTTCGTAATCGAAGCTCTCGGGGATTTTCAGGTCTTCCATTTTATTGATGCGATCGGCTATTTCTTTTTCCTTTTCAATATACCTTTCATACTTTAGTTGAATCTCTGCCTGCTCAATATATTCTTTTTTATTATTTAAAATTTCTTTTAAGTAAGGCACAGCCTGTATAATAGCGTCCAGGTTAACGGATGGACGGAGAATTAATTTCGTAAGTTTTTGTTTTTCAATAAGTTGTGATGAGTCAATGTTTGCAAGATAGGTATTTATTTCACCAGGTTGTATGAAAATGTTATCCAGTAGCTTTATGATCTTGGCAACTTCTGCTTTCTTTTGTTGCACCAGTGCATGTCTTTCTTCGCTTGCCAGGCCAAGTTGATAGCTCATTTCAGTCAGCCTAAGGTCAGCGTTATCCTGCCTGAGCAGGGTTCTGAATTCTGCCCTGCTGGTAAACATCCGGTAAGGCTCATCTGTACCCTTGCTGATGAGGTCATCTATTAATACACCAATGTAGGCTTCATTCCTTTTCAAGACCAGCGGCTCTTGTTGATGTATTTTCTGGTGCGCATTGATACCTGCCATCAATCCCTGGCAGGCAGCCTCTTCGTAGCCTGTGGTACCGTTGATCTGCCCGGCAAAGAATAAGTTTTCTACCAGTTTTGTTTCCAGCGAATATTTGAGCTGTGTTGGGGGGAAATAATCGTATTCAATAGCGTAGCCGGGGCGGAACATTTTCATATTTTCAAAACCGGGCACGCATTTCAATGCTTTGTATTGCACTTCTTCCGGCAAAGAGGTGGAAAAACCGTTTACATAAATTTCGTAGGTATCAAAGCCTTCAGGCTCTACAAATAACTGGTGTCGTTCTTTGTCTGCAAACCTGTTAATCTTGTCTTCTATGCTTGGGCAATACCTGGGGCCTGTACCCTCGATACGGCCGGTATACATGGGACTTCTGTCAAAGCCAGTCCTCAGTATATCGTGAACTTTGCTGTCTGTATAAGTTATATGGCAACTAAGTTGTTTTTCTTTGGTGAGTTTTTCAATAGGCAGATAGGAGAAACCGCTGATGACCTCATCGCCGGGTTGAAGTTCCATCTTCGAGTAATCCAGGCTTCTGCCATCAATGCGTGGCGGTGTGCCCGTCTTTAACCTGCGGCTTTCAAAGCCTTCTTGTACCAGTTGTTCCGTAATACCTGATGAAGCTTTTTCAGCGATCCTTCCACCCCCCATTCTCTTTTCGCCAATATGAATTACGCCATTCAAAAAGGTTCCGCTGGTAATGATTACTGCTTTGGCTTTAATCTCATGGCCTAAACCCGTTTTTACCCCATAGCATAATTTTTCCTTGATCAGCAATCCGGTTACCGTATCCTGGTAAAAATCTATATTGGGTGTATTTTCCAGCATTTTACGCCATTCCATGGAAAAAAGCATCCTGTCGTTCTGCGATCTGGGCGACCACATGGCAGGCCCTTTGCTTTTGTTAAGCATACGGAATTGCAACATACTTTTATCTGAAACTATGCCGCTGTACCCGCCCATGGCATCTATTTCACGCACAATTTGCCCTTTGGCTATGCCTCCCATTGCCGGGTTGCAGCTCATTTGAGCAATTGTATTCATATTCATGGTAATCAGCAGTACTTTGTTGCCTAAATTAGCCGCAGCCGCAGCTGCCTCTCCGCCTGCATGCCCTGCTCCGGCAACAATCACATCATATTCTATAAACATTTAGTCTTTTTAATTTATGCAAAATTACATCAATTATCACAAAAGCATGGTTCCACGTGGAACGTATCAGTTAATTTACATAAAAATGTTCCACGTGGAACGACGAAGTTTAATTGAACTGTATTGCTTAAATTCTTTATTTTTACCCTTAAAGATATATACAATGCTAAGTGAACTAACTATACAGAACTACGCAATTATAGACCATATACATATTGAGCTGCATGAGGGATTAAATATAATTACTGGCGAAACTGGGGCTGGTAAAAGTATTATTATGGGAGCTCTTGGTTTGGTACTGGGTAACCGTGTAGACAGCTCTGTAATAAAAAATAATAGCGGAAAGTGTATAATAGAAGCTTTATTTAAGATAAAAAATGAAGATATACTGCGATTTGTAACGGATAATGACCTGGATACAGAAGATGATACAATTTTAATACGCAGAGAAGTAACTGCTACCGGAAAATCAAGAAGTTTTGTCAATGACACACCTGTGAACCTGTCTGATTTAAAAACAATAACCTCTTTTCTCATAGATCAACACCAGCAATTTGATAACCTTTTATTAGGAAAAAATACTTTCCAGCAAAAAATAGTAGATAGCCTGGCTAAAAATGCTACATTGCTCACTCAATACCAAGGCTATTTTCACCGCTGGCAGAAAGCTAAATCTGAACTGGAAATATTGATACAGAGGAAAAACGCTTTTAACCGTGAGCTGGATTTTATGCAATTTCAGTACAACGAATTAGAAGAAATTAATCTAAAGGAAAATGAACTGGAGGAACTGGAAAATGAAATTAAATTATTGGAAAATGCCGGTGAAATTAAATCTATCCTGAATAAAATAAGTTTTAACCTGTATGAAGATGAAAACTCTGTTATAAACATATTGAAGAGTCTGAACCAGGAACTGAAAAACTACCTTATTACACAAGAAATAGAAAGTATTGCAGAAAGACTGAAAAGCGCCGAGATAGAGCTTAAAGACCTAGCTTTAGAATCTGCCTCAGCAGGCGATGCGCACAACTTTGATGCGGAAAAATTGGAAATTATCAACGACAGGTTAACGGCCGGCTATAAATTATTAAAAAAGCACAATGTTTTAACAACCAATGAACTATTATCAATCAAAAACACTCTGGAACTCAAGTTACAGGATGTGTTGAATATTGATAGTGAAATAGAAAAAGTAAAGGAGCAAGTTGCCGCGCTTGAAGCACAATGTATGGATTTAGCCAATGAGATCTCCGGCAGAAGAAAAGAACAGGTAAACAGGATCGAAGAAACTGTAAATGCTTTATTAGTACGTGTTGGCATGCCAAATGCGCGTTTGCATTTGCAGGTTGTTTCTAATAATGAATTGAAAATAAACGGGTTAGATGATATTTTATTTCTATTCGATGCAAACAAGACCGGTAATTTCGAATCTGTCGATAAGGTGGCCAGCGGTGGAGAGCTTAGCAGGCTAATGCTTTGTATAAAATCCATGGTGGCTAAGGATATTGATATGCCTACTCTTATATTCGATGAAATTGATACCGGTATCAGCGGAGAAGCTGCCAGGCAGGTAGGAATCATTATGCAGGAGTTGGCCGGCAACCTGCAGGTGATATCCATTACACACCAGCCACAGATAGCAGCGCTTGCAGACGCGCATTATTTCGTCTATAAAAAAGAAAATGAAAAACAGGAAATTAATACCCGGATAAGGTTGCTTGAGACCCAGGAACGCATAACACAAATAGCACAAATGATAAGCGGGGCCAATCCGTCTGCGGCAGCCATTAATAACGCAAAAGAATTATTGGCCAAATCAAAATAATGGCAGATATTTGTTTTTTAAACAGTAATCAAAACTAATTATGACTGGGACCGGATGTCTATTCGGTCTCTTTATATTTCTGCAACGGGATGTTTTCTACTTCTTTTATACTTTTAAATCCACCTGAAATATTACGAAGGTTGTGAATGCCTTCCCGCTTTAGCAGCGATGCAGCTATAACACTGCGATACCCTCCTGCACAATGCAGATAAAGATTGTCTTCCTCCTCAAAATTAGCTGTTATTGCCGGGTCATTAACCTGTTCAACCGGTATATTCAAAGCATTCTTTACAAAACACTGGTTGTATTCTTCGGGTGTGCGCACATCTATGATCACCATTTTCTCATCAAAAGGTATATCCATAGCTAATTCATCCGCCTCAATATCTATGATCATATCTACAGGTTCATGCGCTTCTTTCCATACGGCATAACCGCCTTCTAAATATCCTGATACGCTGAAACCCGCATCCTGCAATCGTTTCAAAGAGGTGATCTCTTCACATACATTAGCTACCAACAGTAATTGTTTGCCCGCAGGTAAAATCTTTTTTGCCCATTCCTCAAAATTTTCACCCAAACCTATAAACACAGATCCGGGAATAAAACCTTCTGTAAATTCGGTTGGCTTCCTGGTATCTACAATCAGCACATTTGTTTGTTGCGATAGAGATTTAAAAGCTGCAAGGGTCAGACCTTGTGACATAGTATTAATTTATGTGGATGTCAGATGCAAACAGTGTATATATACAGATTTTTTTGAGCTGCGTATATACACTGTTTGAAAAAATATTTTAAAGATTACTTTAAAAGTTCGTCTACGATTCTGATAACAAAGCCAAGACGATCGTGATTGATGTTGTAGTATATAAACTTACCATCTCTTTTGGTGGTTACGAACCCTGCTCTTCTCAAAATTGCCAGGTGCTGGGAAACAACAGATTGTTCCAGTCGCAGCTTTACGTATATTTCTGTAACCGTAATTTTTTCTTCGGTCTGTATAAGTTTTAATATTTGCAGCCTCAGTTTGTGATTGATTGCCCTTAGGATGAGTGAAGCTTTTTTTAATTTCAAAATATCAATCAGTATGGGTTCGCCGGACTCGTTGTTCTTAATTTCTATAACGTTATTTGTGGATGTCATGAATAGTAAAATTTGATTGTATATTGATATTAAGTTGATAAAGTTAATGTTATAATTATAATTATTATCTTAAATGTTTACAAAACTTTCATAAAAATTATTTGGTTGCGGCTTTGGTGTAGAAAGATTTGATGTAATATGGTTCAGCGTAAGCCACATCTGCAAATTCTTTTTCATGGAATTTATTGATAGCTAATGCATTTAATCCTTCATGAATGTGCGGTACTGTTGCATAGCGCGCATTGGGCCTATTGAATGCAGCTTTCCATTTAGGCATACCACTGCCAAAAAACAGGATATCCTTATTGCTGAATTCTTGAAAAGTATTTTCAGTAAGCACTACGGCCGCTGCAGGATATATATTTTCCAGAGATGCGTTGTAAACCGCTGTAAAGACTTCCATTCTGCGTGCATCTATCATGGGGCAATACAGCAAATCTTCCTGCCTGAATTGCAGTATGGCGTTTTTTGCCATCACATCCAGTGTGTTGAGTGCTATGAGTGGCTTGTTCAATGCATATGCAATTCCTTTGGCAGAGGCCAGCCCTACACGCAGGCCGGTGTAGCTTCCGGGGCCTATACTTACTGCAATGGCATCTACCTGCAGTAGAGCAATACCGGTTTTGCGTACCATAGCTTCAATAGCAGACTGTACAAAAGATGCGTGACTTTTTTGATCCGCATTTTCAGTAAAATAAATGATTTTTTCATCATCTCCCATACAAACTACTGCCCTTTCAGTTGCAGTATCTATAGAAAGTATCAAGGCCATTTTTAATGGTTTAAACATACAAATATAATATAAATAAACTTTATTTTTTTAACCTGCATGTAAGGCAATATTTATTATATTCGGGCAAATTTTTCGTATGTCAAAAGAAATTATCAATACTTCTAATGCCCCGGCTCCTATAGGCCCGTACAACCAGTCAGTGAAAGCAAACGGTTTCTTATTTGTCAGCGGCCAGATAGCCATTATCCCTGAAACCAATGAACTGGAAATGCGTGGCATAAAGGAAGAGACCAGACAGGTGATGGAAAATATTAAAGCAATCTTAACTGAAGCAGGGCTTGGCTTTGAGCATGTGGTTAAGTGTTCTATTTTCTTGAACGATATGGGATTATTCACCTATGTAAATGAAGTTTACGGAAGCTACTTTACAGAGGGAGGTGCTCCTGCCCGTGAAACAGTGGCTGTACAGACATTGCCTAAAAACGTAAATGTGGAGATCAGCGTAATAGCTGCTTATTAGTTTAAAACAAAGCTGTCAGCATCCTGCAGGAAGGGAAAAGAGGACCTTACTTTTTCAAGAATATTCTTTTCAAGCGTTATGGTGAAGATATCTTCTGCATCTTCTTTCCTGTAAATTATATCACCGAAAGGTGAAATAATACTGCTGCTGCCTGAATACGCAAGCCCGTAATTGGCATCCATGCCCACGCGGTTTACACCCACTACATAGCATTGGTTTTCTATGGCACGCGCCTGCAATAAGGTATTCCAGTGCATTATCCGTGATTTGGGCCAGTTGGCTACATTCAGCAGTATATCATATTCTGGCTGTCCTTCTTTTATATTTTGCCTGGTCCATACTGGAAACCTGATATCATAGCAGATCTGTGTATTGATCTTCCAGCCGTTTACAGAAAAAATAAAACGTTTATTGCCGGGCGCATAGTGCTTATGTTCATGCGCAAAAGAAAACAGGTGCCGTTTGTCGTAGTGCCCGAACTGCCCGTTGGGATACATGCAGATGAGCCTGTTGAAAAACTTTCCGTTGTCTTGTATCATCAGGCTGCCGATAATAATGATTCTTTCCTGCTGCGCCATGGTGCGCATCCACTGTAATGCAGAGCCATCCATAGTTTCGGCCATGGATGTGTTTAAAGAAAAACCTGTGGTGAACATTTCAGGCAATACTACTATTTCTTTCTTTTCCCGTACTGAGCGTATTTTTGCTGTAAACATTTCCAGGTTAGCCGCAATGTTTTCCCAATGAATATCAGATTGTATGGTGGTAATGGTTAGCGAGGCCATACGCTAAATTAGTTCTATATTCGGATCCCAGAACATTTCTTGGAAGTTTTTTATACAGTTGTTTTCAATTACAGCGCCTTCCTGCTGCAGCAGTCTCTCCATCTTTTCCGGCGGATCAAAATGTGCTTTGCCGCTTAGCATGCCGTTCCTGTTTACCACACGGTGCGCCGGCACATCTTCAATTGCACCCGCTGCATTCATTGCCCAGCCAACCATTCTAGCGGAAGAGCCTGCCCCCAGGTACCTGGCAATACTGCCATAGCTTGTGACCCTTCCTTTTGGTATAAGTTTTACCAGCTCCCAAACATCTTCAAAAAAGTTTGTCCTGTTTATATAGCTATATTTTCCCGGCATTAGGTAAGGTGATCGTTTTCTTCAATGAATTTTTCTTTGAGCGCTGTTTCCTTTTCTACAGGCAAAGGCTTATTGAGCTTAAAAGCTATATGATGCACTGTATTTTTGCCGGCTATATCCATTTTTTCATAGTGTGTTTGAATTTTTAAGTCCTGCGGGATGCTGGCTGAACTGTACACATTATCATTATCTTCTACAAGCGCTAACCCATACAGATCAATGATCATGCGGGTAAAGAAATACAGGTTGGGGCTGTCGGTTTTCAGGTGCACAATGCCATCAGGCTTTAGGAATTGCTGGTAGAGCCTCAGGTAGCGCGGATGCGTCAGCCTCTTTTTCATTTTAGAGTTGCGCAATTGCGGGTCAGGAAAGGTGATCCATATTTCATCCACTTCATCCTTTGCAAAGTAATTGGTTACTTTATCTATGTGCGAACGGATAAAAGCCACATTGCCCAAACCCTCTTCCAGCGCGGTTTTGGCGCCTACCCATATCCGGTTGCCTTTCAGGTCTATACCTATAAAATTTCTGTTTGCATACAATCTTCCCAAGCCAACCGCATACTCGCCTTTGCCGCAGGCAAGCTCCAAAGTAAGCGGGTTAATATTCTTAAAAAAGCCGTTCCAGTTGCCCTGCATGTTTTCCGGGTAGATAAGCACATTCGGGAATGTTTCTATCTCTGCAAAGCGTTGTAATTTTTTTTGTCCCATTTGCCAAAGATAACCTGAAAATATTTCGGTTACAATGGTTTCGGAGGTTTTGTTCCCTGGATCACATCAGGGTCAGCCAGTACATCTTCATCAGGTATTCCGGCTGGGTTTGCCGTGGTATCTGTTAATGACAACGAAGCGCCTGTAGAGGTATTCGTTATTTTGGACACTGCATTCAGAAATTGCAGTATAGCTGCCAGGCTATTTTGGTTATTGTTTATCAAACGTAATGAGAATGCACCTTTTGCGCTGTTGCCTGCAAGCTTATCGCTGTACAGGTAGAAATCTCTGAAGGTGTTTTTTGCCAGCGGATAGCTGCTCTCGGCAGGAAATTTTGTATGGAGTTGTTGGAAAATCGTCTGGCCGTCAAGATAAAAAGCCAATACCTTGTTTTGCAGCTTAGGCTGTATGTCCTGCGGTAAAGCAAATCCTGTAGCGGCTTGGTAAAACCTGTTGATAAAATCAGCAGACGAACCATAGACCAGGTTGCTGTCAATTTTCATAACGCCCGGCGTACCTGCGTTTCCGAAGAATGGAACGGTAATGAAACCCGTAGTATTATTTATAAACCCTGTTGTGCCAAGTACGCTTACGATCTTATCCAGCGCGCTGCGGTTTTGTATGCCAGCAGACAGGATATAATTTCCTGAAAGCAATGATTTAAAGTTTGCCTGGGTAAGTTTATTCAATGGTATATTGGGTGTAATGTTGGAAGCGGCCAGTGCAAAATTTCCGTCTAATGCACTCAAAGCCTCATCAGCCGTGATCCCCAGGGATCCTAGGTATTGCTCCGCCAATGCTTTGATGCCGGCGTATTCTGCCAGCGCTTTTAAAAGGTTTGGATTGACTGACAAAGAAAAGATACTGCCCGGCTGTTCAGGATACCTCTGTATAAGGTTCAGTGCATTGGCCGGCGAAGGGTTGTTCTGAATCATTGACTGGAATTCCTGACCGTAAACTGTTTGCATATCGCCATCAACGCTGCCATTGTTGAAATTTATATTGCCGGAGGTATACGTATCTTTCAGCAGGATAGATAATTTAGATACTGCCAGCGTTGGATTGGTCAGCAGGAATGCTGCCGTGTTCATAAAGAAAGTGGCGTCTGCTGAGGGGTTCAGCGATTTATTAAAAATATCTTTCGCTCCCATAGACAGCTCTTTATTCATGGTAAAGAGTGTGAGCAATTGTTGCTCATCAGGGCTGCCGTTGATGAAAATAATTGTGTTATCATTCCATCCTACGGAAGAGTTATCGCCCGTGGTGAATGTAAAGTTTTCTGTGCGTTTTACCTGCGCGCCGGGCTGGAACTTAGAGAGATAGGCCAGTACAGCATCTTTGTTTTTCAGGGAAGCTACTGTGGCTGTCACAGATGTTTTACCGGTGGTGATAGAAGCTTTGGATTTCGTAAAAACATAAACGGGCTTATCAAGGTTTATCGCCTGGCGGGTAAGTTCCAGTTTTTGCCTGGATGTTTCATCGCTGCCGAAGGATGAAAAATCCATGTTGGCGCTTTGCAGCTTTTTCAGGATGTTATTCGCATTGAGCGTAAGCACAAAGTTTGCATCAGCAGGAATATGCCTGGTCTGGTCGGTGGCTTCGTTTGGTTTACACGAAAATAAAAGGATGCTACAGAATATGATCGAAAATAATTGTGATATGGTTTTCATTATTAATATCATTTGTGTTTAATAAAGGTAATCATTTTTAACGCCGGTAAATGTTGGCGTTCTATTAAAAGGAATATTACCAAAAACTATGCAAACGTTTTACTTTTCAATCTAATGATATACTTGGAAATAATCACTAATTTTATAGCTCAACAGATCTTCATCAAAAAAAAGATTAAACATATTTCTAATGAATAGATTTCCCAGTTTATTTGTTGCTTTTATTATAGCTGTATTGTTAACAGGATGCTATAATACAAAACCTGTAGCACAATCTCAAAGCATACATACCGGCAACAGGCAGATAGTTTTAGAAACTCCGAAAAGGCCCGCAGGCCAGCAGGACATGATTAACTTTGCGGCTCCCAAATTAGAGAATGTAAGGGTTGGTTTTATTGGCCTGGGTATGAGAGGCCCCGGCGCTGTAGAACGTTTTACGCATATTCCCGGAACAAAGGTAGTTGCGTTGTGCGACGTGCGTACTGAAAGAGTGGAAGCAACCCAGAAAATTTTAGATAAAGCGGGTGTGGCGCGTGCAGCAGGGTATTCCGGCAGCTTAGACGCCTGGAAGCAGCTCTGCGACAGGGACGATATTGACCTGGTATACATTGTTACCGACTGGGTACACCACGTGCCGATGGCGCTGTATGCCATGGAAAAAGGCAAGCACGTAGCGGTAGAAGTACCGGCTGCCATGAACATGAAAGACATCTGGGCACTGATCAACACCTCTGAAAGAACGCGCAAACATTGTATGATGCTGGAGAACTGTGTATATGATTTCTTTGAATTGACCACGTTGAACATGGCACAGAATGGCGTATTCGGAGAGATCCTGCATACCGAAGGATCTTACATCCACAACCTGGCTGATTTCTGGAAGGCTTACTGGAACAACTGGAGACTGGATTACAACCAGAAGCACAGAGGAGATGTGTACCCTACACATGGTATTGGCCCTGCCTGCCAGTTGCTTGACATTCACCGCGGAGATAAAATGAACTACCTGGTTTCTATGGATACCAAAGCAGTAAACGGACCTGAAGCCTGGAAACAAATGAAAGGAAGCTACCCCGATAAATTTGCTAACGGCGACCACACCATGACCATGATCCGCACGGAAAACGGTAAGACCATACAGATACAGCACAATGTGGTTACGCCGCGCCCTTACAGCAGGATGTACCAGCTTACAGCTACCAAAGGTTTTGCCAATAAATATCCTGTACAGGGCTATGCGCTTGAGCCATCCCAGATATCATCTGACGTTACGCCAAACCATGAAGATCTGAATTCCCATGGCTTTGTACCGGAAGATGTAAAAAATGCATTGATGAAAAAATATAAGCACCGCATATACCAGGAACTGGAAGAGCAGGCCAAGAAAGTAGGGGGCCACGGTGGCATGGATTTCATCATGGATTATCGTTTGGTTTACTGCCTGCGAAACGGCCTTCCGCTGGATATGGATGTGTATGATCTTGCGGAATGGAGCTGCCTGACAGAGCTATCAGCCATCTCCCTGGAAAACGGAAGCGCACCGGTGCAGATACCTGATTTCACCCGCGGAGGATGGAACAAAATAAAAGGTTACAGGCACGCCTTTGTAAAATAAACACCAACAACTAGAGCATAAATTAAAAAAGATCGGAATCTTTCCGATCTTTTTTAATTGGATATGCAGTAAAATTTATTGCATTAAATCATACACTTCTTTGGCAATTTGTAATTCTTCGTTGGTAGGTATGATCAGGATTTTTACACGGCTGTTTGCAGACTGTATCTCCACTGCTTGTTTAGCGTGGTTCAAAGATTTATTCTTTTCTTCATCCATTTCAATACCGAGGTAGCTGAGTTCGCTACAGGCCATGCTGCGCATAAGCTCATCGTGTTCGCCCAGGCCGGCGGTAAATATCAGGGCATCCACGCCGTTGAGTACAGCGGTGTAGGAGCCAATGAATTTTTTTATGCGATAGGCATACATATCATAACAAAGCTGTGCATTAGCATCGCCCTTTTCCAGCATGTCGGTTACGTCTCTGGCGTCGCTGCTGCCTGCAATACCCAGCATGCCGCTTTGCTTATTGAACAATGTCTTTATTTCTTCGAAATCCATTCCCATCACCTGTCCCAGGTAGAAAACCACGGATGCATCTATGCTGCCGGTTCTGGTACCCATCATCAGTCCGTCGAGCGGAGTTAAGCCCATAGAAGTGTCTACGCAATGGCCTTCGCTGTTTACGGCCGACATGCTGGAGCCGTTGCCCAGGTGAATGGTAATGGCTTTCAGATCGTCTTTCTTCAGGTAATCGCGTGCAGTTTCGTACACATAACGGTGGCTGGTGCCGTGGAATCCGTAAACGCGTAAGTGATGTTCTTTATAATATTTTTCCGGGATGGCGAAGCGATAAGCTTTTGGCGGCATTGTCTGGTGAAAGGCGGTATCTAATACGGCAAAGTGTTTGGCTGCAGAGAAAATCTTCATGCCCACTTTAATGCCTGCCAGGTGCCCGGGGTTGTGCAATGGCGAAAGCGGAATCGTCTCTTCTATCTTACGGATAATATCATCATTGATCAATTCTGTTTTTACCAGCGATTCGCCGCCATGTACTACCCGGTGGCCTACAGCCAGTATTTCTTCAGGATTGTGAATTACCCCAACTTCTTTATCGGTGAGCAGTTCAGCAACCATTTTCATGGCGTCTTCATGGTTGGGTATGTCCTGCTCTATGATCTTTACTTTTTCTTCACCGTTAATTTTTGCTTTGTGTTTAATGTTTCCCGCGTCAATACCTATTCTCTCCACCAATCCTACGGCAAGGACTTCTTTTGTTTCTGTATTCAACAGTTGGTATTTGATGGAAGAACTGCCGGAATTGATTACTAAAATATCCATATAAAAAATTGTTTTTAATTGCTTGCAGCCTGTATAGCTGTGATGATTACTGTATTATAAATATCGGGAATGGTAGCGCCTCTGCTGAGGTCGTTTACGGGTTTCCTCAAACCCTGCAATACCGGCCCGATTGCCAGCCCGCCCGACTCTCTTTGTACCGCTTTGTACGTATTGTTGCCCGTATTCAGGTCCGGGAATATCAGCACGTTGGCCTGCCCTGCCACCGGCGAATCCGGCATTTTACTTTTGCCCACGCTCGGATCTACGGCCGCATCGTACTGGATGGGTCCTTCCACTAAAAGATCGGGTCGTTTTTCTTTTACAATGGAGGTAGCTGCACGTACTTTGTCTACATCTTCGCCGCTGCCGGAGGCGCCGGAAGAATAAGAAAGCAAGGCTACTTTAGGTTCTATGCCGAAAGCTTTGGCAGAGTCTGCTGAAGATATAGCGATCTCTGCAAGCTGCTCTGCGGTTGGGTTTGGTACAATAGCGCAGTCGCCATAGACAAGCACCCTGTCGTCAAGCAGCATGAAGAATACGGAAGAAACGGTGTTTACACCGGGCTTAGTTTTTACGAACTGCAAAGAGGGGCGTATAGTATGCGCGGTAGTGTGCATAGCGCCTGAAACCATACCGTCGGCGTCGCCTTTGTACACCATCATGGTGCCGAAGTAAGACACATCCAGCATAAGGTCTTTGGCCTGGGTCTCATCCATGCCCTTGGATTTTCTCAGTTCGTATAGTGTTTGAGCATACTCGTTGTATTTGTCGCTGTCGGCCGGGTTTACAATGCTTATTCTTGCTTCGTTCCAGGGAAGTTTCAGTTTCTTGATCTTATCTCTTATGTCTTCAGGATTGCCTAAGACCGTAAGTTTTACCATTTCGTCCTGTGCGAGCATGGAAGCTGCGGTAAGCACCCTGTTGTCGCCGCCTTCGGGTAGTACAATATGTTTCTGAGCTTTTTTGGCAGCATTAAACATCTGGTACTGGAACATCTTGGGAGTGATGGCATCGCTTTTGAAAGAAGCGATTTTTGTTTGCAGTTCTTCACCGTCAACATATTCATCAAACAGGTCAAGGTACATTTTTATCTTGACGGTGTTTTGAGGGTAAAGCTTAGGCTTTATTGCGTCTACTTTGGTGATGGTTTCAAAAGTGCCAGTTTTTACTGTTAGTATAGGCACACTGTTTTCAAACCCATGCAGAATATCCAGAATAGATTTTTCGGGCAATAAACCGCCGGTTAAAACAAAGCCCGCTACATGCGGGTAAGTAGATGACATGTTTGCAAGCAGCGCACCTACAATAATATCGGAGCGGTCGCCGGGCAGGATCACTACGCAGTCTTCTTCCACGCGGGTAAGGAAATTGTGCAGTTGCATAGCACCGGCAACAGAATGCCTGGCGATCACTTCCAGCGAATTTCCTTCAATTAGGAAAGAGGCTTTGGTGGCTTCGGCAATTTCCCGGAGGGTAGGTTTTGCCAGTTCATTTTTCCGTGGAAAAACATTCACCAGCATATCGGGGGGAAGTTTTTCGGCAACCGCCTTCTTCACTTCTTCCACGTTTTTAGTGGTTTTATTGATGAAGTTGGCAATCACTTTAATTTCGTTTTCGCGTAAGGCAGCATTTTCTACTGCCACATGGTTGGCAAGGTCGTCCAGTGTATCGTGGTTGTCTTTGAACACCATGAGCACAGGTATGTTGAAACTTTTGGCCAGGTAGCCGTTGAGGCTTGCTTCAAAATGGGTTTTCTCTTCAAAATTGTCCATACCTTCAATCAATACGAAGTCGTATTTTTCTTCCAGCATTTTATAATGCCTTACGAAAGTATCGTAGAGTTCATTGGTTCTGCCTGTATTTTTGTACGCCAGTACTTCGTTGCGGGTAAATGAATAGGCATCTTCGTAATTCATATTGAGGTTGAAGTGGCTGATAATGGTTTCTATCTCATTATCTTTTTTGCTCTTCTCTTCAATAATGGGTTTGTAATAAGCAATGTTGGTGGTATTGCGCATAACCATTTGAATTACACCAAAGCTGATAAGCGACTTGCCGCTGTTTGCGTCAGGCGTATAAATGTAAACGGAATGGTTCATTTTCTTGATGAATTATTAGGCAGGTACAGAAGCGGTGCGTGGTGTACCGTGCGCATTTTAAGAATAAATTATCCGGCGCAAAGGTAATTTTTTATAAGTTAAAATAATATGATTTTTCGCATGAAACACCCGTTTTTGCCTGGTAAAGGCTGCCGAAGAGTGTCTATTTATATTGGCTTTTTATGCTTAATCAGGGGTTTGCAAACCCAGGCAGACAGCGTTGTTACGGCCTGCCGAATACCTGTGTCCAGTACCTGCCGGATTTGGCAGCGCCCATCTCTGTTACATGCCTGTTCATGATATTTTTTAAATGCGCAGGGCTGTTTACCCAGGTGGTCACTACTTCGCGTACGGTCTGCTGGCCCATTGCAATATTTTCGCCGTAAGCGCTCCAGTTATAGCCGGCAGCTTTTATTCTTGCTCCCGGGTCTGAGCCGTTCCGGCCGGTATGGCTGAGTATGTTATTGCTGCTCATGTAGTTGCAGTGTGCTTTGGCTGCCGCTTCCAGCGTGCTGTTCCATCTCAGCGGCGACACTGCCGGGTAGCCTCTGTAACCCTTGGTCCTGTAGCTGTTTATAAGATTCAGCATTTCCCTTTGCAGGTTCACAGGTTGGGATGCTGTATTTGATGAACGTATAGGGGATGTTTTTTGTACCGGCGCGCAGGAAGCTGCAGATGCAATGATCAATACAATCAATATGTTTTTCATACGTTGGTATAAGGCGTTAATAAATGGAGTTTACCTAAGCATTGGATTGCAAAAAAAATGCCGGGCCGGTATAATAGCGTGGTTATTGTTCTGGCAGGTTACCATTTCGGTACATTCAGGATTTATCATATTTTCAAGGCGGTTGTTATGGCTTGCAGTTGCTTGCCAGATCAAGCGCCTACGCGTTCTCTCTTTCACTTCGTGTAACTGTTTAACAGGAGATATATTCTATTAAAAAAATCTGCCGGCTGATCTCAGAGCGGGAGCCGCTACAAGAGGCTTTGTGCTCGCTCAAAAGTACATCCATAGAATTAGTTCATGCAGCTACAAATACAGCAGGATCACAGCATGCCAGATTTTTATATATTTATTTTCATCTTACGGCAAACAAAATACGTGCTGCTTGAACTATACTGTTGAAGTTTGGCAACAAAAAGATCAGGCGTTATTGTTTTCAAACTTTTTGACAATTTTTTCCAGTGTTTGCATATTCCTGCTGGTGAACAAGGATTTCATGGTTTTGTTGCCCAGCACTTTGGAGAAAGCTGAACCAAGCGTATCTCCTTTATGTATTTGCCAGTAAAAATACCCGTTGCGGATGGCTGCCTTTTCGTTGTCATAAGGAATAGTCTTTTCAAAAGCTTCCATTAGTGTATGCTCTACGGCAGGAATGCCTATAAAAACATACAGGTGCATTTCTGTATTTTTGTTGAAAGGGCTGCTATCGATAATCCGTTTACAATCTTCAGCATGCAATATAAATAAATGTGCGTCATAGCCGAAAGCCTGGTTCATGGCGGCTTCCAGCAGCTTTTTAAGTTCCGGCTTTTTTCTGTCTGACAGGAACAGGATGTTCCCGGAAGCCAGCACAGATGTCACGTGTTGCATACCGGCTTCTTTAAAGACAGCGCACACATCCTGCATCTTCATGTTGGTACCCTTTACATTTACACCGCGTAAAAAAGCACAGTATTGCATAGGCTATTTATATTTTTTCATTTTATCGTCAATAAAGACTTCTTTGTTTTTGCTTCTCTGCAATTTGATGTATACCAGCAAATCGGCTGCTCCTGCATTGAAGGCAGCCTGCTGTGCAGCTTCCACGGTCTCCATTACTTCCGTATATGTTCCTTCTATTACGGTTTCGAATGGACATACCATATATTTCAGACCCGATTCGGCAATCACTTTTATAGCTTCGTCTACAGCGTGGTAGGCCTTTTCTTTTTCTAACCCTGAAGGCAAAATTTGCAGCGCAACGTTTACAAGGCTCATCGTATGAGATTTTATGTTAAAAATTTGAAACGTAAAGTTACACAATAAAATTGCATGATTTTTTTGAGTATTTTTGTGTTGTGAAAAAATTTGTTGTATTTATAATGGCGATGGTATACGGCTTTTCCTCTATGGGAATGTCTGTGTCCCTGCATTATTGTTGCGGCAAGTTGAAAAACATTGAATGGGTTGCCACCAAAGAAAAATGCGGTATGGACCATAAAATGGGTTCTGAAAAATGCTGCGACAATAAATCTTTTGAGCACGATGGCAACGAACCACATGATTTTGCGAAGGCGTCTACGGAGCAGGTAAAATCAATGGCATCTTTTCTTTTTTCCTTTGTTTCGGTTTTCTTTATGCCTGCTGCCACATATGCACAGGTATATGCTGATGCCCGGCCGCCAGACGGTTCACAAACTCCCCTGAATATACTTTATTGCACCTACAGAATTTGATCTAAAGGATAATTACAGCACGAAAATTATTCTTTTACTATCAAAATTTTGTATATGAACTTTATATACCGTACAACGTTGCTTGTACTTATACTATTTGCATCTGTTTATGCAGGGGATGCGCAAACCCTTACTGCATCATCATTTCAGGTTAGCGGCGCCTGCGGCATGTGTAAAGCCAGGATTGAAAAAGCTGCTAAGATCAGCGGCGTAAAGTCTGCTGTGTGGGATATGGAAACACAACAATTACAACTATCTTACGATGCGGGGAAAACATCTGTTCAACAAATTCATCAGGCTGTTGCAGAAGCCGGCCATGATACGGAGCTGAAAAAAGCAGCGGATAAAGTGTACAATGCTTTGCCTGCGTGCT
>JAFAGI010000021.1 GCA_023422835.1 Bacteroidota bacterium
GGACGGCCGTCCGCAGGTCCGGCTGGACGCGCCGGTAGTACGTCGCCGCGCTCACCGAGGTGCCCATGATGCTCGCGAGCTTGTTCGTCGCGAGCGCCTGCACGGGCGCCAGCCCGGGCACCAGCAGGAGCGCCGGGAGCTGGATCAGGCCGCCGCCACCGACGACGGCGTCCACCCAGCCCGCCGCGAACGACGCGAGCACGAGCAGGGCGATCGTCGTCCCCGCCAGGTCGGCGAGGTCGGTGACGACAGGACTCACTCGCCGTGCAGCGCCTGGAACTCGGCCTCCGCGGCGACGTCGTCGTCCACGTCGAGCCGGAGGTGGGCGAGGATCGCCTGGAGCACCCGCAGCACGGCCGAGGCGCGCTCGCCCCAGCTCGACAGGTACGAGTACTGCCACCACCACAGGCCCTCGAGCACCTGGCCGGCCTCGTGGTGCCGGAGCCCCTGCGCGAGCGCGCCGGCCACGAGCACGAGGTCGCCCGAGACGGTCGACGTGACGACCTCGGGGCCGAGCACCGGGTCGGCGACCTCCGTGTACTCGTCGATGCCCTCGAGGACGTTGCCCAGGGCCGTGCGGAGGGGGTCGAGGTCCGCATCGGGGCCGACGTCGGGCTCGAACCGCTCCGGCGGGACGACGTCGACCATCGCCCCGAGGCGCGCGCCGGACGCGAGCACGTCCGAGACGGCGAGGAGCAGCAGCGGGATCGCGACCTCCGGGTTCGCGTTGGCGGCGACCTCGGTCACGGTCGTGAGGAAGGCCCGGGCCTCCTGCGCGACGGAGTCGGCGACCTCCCGCAGGTCGGTCGGCGCGGCCGTGCTGTCGGTGCCCACGGGGTCGTCCGTGCTGCCGGTCCTGTCAGGCACTGATCTGCCTCCGTCCCTCGAAGGCCCGCCCCAGCGTGACCTCATCGGCGTACTCCAGGTCCCCGCCGACCGGCAGGCCCGAGGCGAGGCGCGTGACGCGCAGGCCCATGGGCACGAGCAGCCGCGCCAGGTAGGTCGACGTCGCCTCGCCCTCGACGTTCGGGTCGGTCGCGAGGATCACCTCGGTGACGGTGCCGTCGGCGAGCCGGGTCATCAGGTCCTTGATCCGCAGATCGTCCGGTCCCACGCCCGCGATCGGATTGATCGCGCCGCCGAGCACGTGGTACTTCCCGCGGAACTCCCGGGTGCGCTCGATCGCGACGACGTCCTTCGGCTCCTCGACCACGCAGATCACCGCGGGCGACCGGCGCGGGTCCTGGCAGATCCGGCACAGGTCCGACTCGGCGACGTTGCCGCACACCGTGCAGAACTTGACCCGGGCCTTGACCTCGGTCAGCGCGTCGACCAGACGCTTCACGTCCTCGCCGTCCGCCGCCAGGATGTGGAACGCGATCCGCTGCGCGCTCTTCGGCCCGACGCCGGGCAGGCGGCCGAGCTCGTCGATCAAGTCCTGGACGGCACCCTCATACACGCGGACAGCCTACGGCCCGGGACCCACACCCGCGGTCCCGCCGACTACTGGTCGTCGATCTGCTCCTCGATGATGACCCCGCCGAGTGCCTGCGCCACCAGCTGGATGCCGGCCATGCCCGAGGCGGAGATGTCCGGGTCGTCCATCGACGGCTCGTCGTCCGCCCAGTTCGGGGTGCGGGAGGGGGTGACGGTGACCGGCTCGCGCATCATCGCCGCCCGGACCCGGTCGGCTCCGCTCAACGGCGCACCCGGGGTCGTGGGCCGACCCGCGCCGGTACCGGTCGGAGCGGTGCCGGCGGGCGCCGTCCCAGTGGTCGCGGTGCCAGTCGTCCCCGCTCCGGTGGCGCCGCGTCGGTTGGCGGGGCCGGGTTCAGTCGTCGCACCGGGACGATCGGACGGACCACGGTCGGGGGCGGCGGGGGCCCGCGACGCTGTCGACGGCGCGCCCCACGGGTCCTCCGGAGGTTCCGGCATCCCGGGGTCCTCCGGGTCGTCCCACGGCGGGGGCGGCTCGTCGGCGAGGGGCGGCTCCTGGTCGAACTCCCGCGCCGAGTCGCGGGTGGTCGCGGCTGCTCGGTCGTCCCCTGCGGATCCGGCGTCGGCCCGCACGCCCGTGCGCGGCTCGACGGCTGCGGCGGACGATCCGTCGACGGCCGACTCCGGGCTTCCGGCAGCCCCGGCGGCGGAATCGGCGGGGCCGTCGTGCGCGGTCGCGGCAGCGGAGGAGCCATTGGCACCGCGGTCGTGCTCGGCGGCGGCACCGGATCGAGCGTCCGGATGAGCGGCGTGTCCGGTGGCCGCGGGCTGCCCCGCGACGGCGCCGTCGACCGCCTCCGTGGCGGGTCGGGCGCTGGGAGCGGAGTCGGCTTCCGGCTCGGACCATGCCGCGTCGCCGGGGATCGGCGCCACAGCGGGCCAGTCGGTGTCGCTGGACGAGCTCGCCCCCTCCGCCGTGGGGATCGACCCGTCGACGGTGCGCGGGTCGGCGGTGGCCGATCCGTCGCCGCTCCCGGGGATGGGGGCGACCTCCGGCCACGCGGTCCCGGGCTCGTTCTCTGCAGTGGCATGCGCCGTCGTGCCCGGCAGTCGAGCTGCGGACGGGGCGTGGGACGGCTCACGCGCAGTCGACGCGTCCGACGGTGCAGCGGAGGTGGGCGCGGCGGGCTGGGCTGCCGGGGTCGCCTGCGCCCACGGATCCGCCGGTGCGTCGTCGTCGCCACCGTCGACCGAGGTCGCCGTCGGCGCGCTGTCGTGTTCCCGCGCGGTCCCGGTGGCCCGTGCTGTCGTCGCCTCGGGGGCCGGAGCCGACGGCACTGCCGCTCCGGGTCGTTCAGTCTCCGGGCGCGCGGCCGGGCCGTCGCCCGCGAGCACGCCCTCGACCCGGACGTCGAAGCCCAGCGTCTCGCGCACCGCCTGGTGCACCAGCTCGGCGTGCGGGCCGTTCCGGAACGCGGTGGCCAGGCCGGGCGCGGTGAAGCCGAGCTTCAGGGTGGTGGCATCCAGCTCGATGACCTGGGCGTTCTGGCTGATCAGCACCCAGGTGGTCTTCTTCAGCCCGGCCAGGGTCTCCAGCACCTCCGGCCACCGGCGGCGCAGCATCTCGGTGTCCTGACCGGCACCGGTGCGGGTGGTCGGCGCAGGACCCGGGTCGGCGGGGGCACCTCCGGCGGGCACCGAGGCGGTGGCGGCCACCGGGTCGGACTCGACCTCGGTCAGCGGCGCGGTCGGCTCGGGGGTGACGACCGCGACCGGCTGGGCAGCGGGCACGTCCTCCCACCCTGCCGGCTCCTGGCGGGGCGCATCCTGCCGCGCGGCCGGGGCCGAATCGGCGGGGGCGACGGCCGTGGCCGCAGCCGATTCGTCCATCGGTCCCGCGCTGGCCGACGCGGTGTCCGGGGTTCGCCCGTCAGCAGTGTCGGCGTCCTCCCCCGTCGTCACAGGCGACTCGGATGACCGCTCGCCCGCGTCCTGGGCCGTCGCTACGGGTTCGGAGGCATCGTCGGCAGGGGCCGAGGTCGGGCCCGCGTCCCGGGGTGCCGTGGCGGGGACAGGCCCGTCGGTCGGGCTCGCGGCCAGCCCCGCGCTGTGGGGTGCCGTCGCGGGGACAGAATCGTCGGCCGGGGCCGCGGCGCCGTCC
>JAFAGI010000010.1 GCA_023422835.1 Bacteroidota bacterium
AAAAGTTGTTAGTATTTCTTTATTATTGAACTGGATTATCGGGCCTATTTTAATGTTCGGATTAGCCATTCTTTTTCTAAGAAATGAGCCTGATTATATGATTGGCTTGATATTGATAGGCTTGGCAAGATGTATTGCAATGGTCATAGTATGGAATGACCTTGCAAAAGGTAACAGAGAATATGCAGCCTTATTAATTGCATTAAACAGCATCTATCAGGTATTTTCTTATAGTTTCTTAGTTTGGCTGTTTATCAATGTACTGCCAAACAGATTAGGCTTGGCAAGTTTCAATGTAAGCGTATCTATAAAAGACGTGACTGAAAGTGTAATGATTTATTTAGGGATCCCTTTCTTGACTGGTTTTCTTAGCCGTTACTTACTTGTTAAATCCAAAGGCATAGAATGGTATAACCGTAAATTTGTACCCAAAATATCGCCGATTACATTATACGCATTATTGTTTACCATAGTATTAATGTTCAGTCTTAAAGGTGATAAAATAATAGAGTTGCCAATGGATGTCATTACGGTCGCTATACCGTTAGTCATCTATTTTGTACTAATGTTTTTCGTAAGCTTCTTTATCAATAAATCTTTGAATGTTCCGTACGACAAAAATGCAGCAATTGCATTTACCGCCACAGGAAACAATTTTGAACTAGCTATTGCAGTGTCCATAGCTGTATTCGGAATCCAGTCACCTCAGGCATTTGTAGGCGTAATTGGGCCATTGGTAGAAGTTCCCGTTCTGATATTATTAGTAAAGATAAGCTTATGGCTTAAAAAGAAATATTATAAATAAATAAAATGTAAAAAGAGTTCAGGGCTTGAGCTAAAAGCTAAACCTCTTAAACAGATTACAGGGGGAGTGACTTATAAACTTCCCCTTTTTTATAATGATACTTCCTGAAATGGAATAATTTGATTCTCGTGCTCTGAATTATAATAGGAATTATTTTTCCATAAGATAAAAGTCAGTTCCAGCAGTTTTCTTTGGATGGCAACTATAGCTTTCATTTTAATTCCATGCCTTGAAACTATTCTTAAGAAAATATCTCTAAACCTTTCATCGGTTCTTATTGCAGCCAGTGCAGGAAAGTGCATTACTTTCCTTAAATTCCGATTACCACGCTTGGATATTCAGGGTTTGGATTTCACTGAAGTTCCAGATGTCTTTTCTCTTACATCTAATCCTGCATAACTAACCAACTGTCTTTTATTCTTTATTAACTCGAATCCGTTAGTTTCGGCGAGTAGGGTTGAATTATTTTTCCACGCAAAGCGCGCAAAGAGAAGAAGCTAAGGCCGCGAAGAGGATATTAATCTCACTTTGCTCTTTGTGAAACCTGAATGCCATTTTACCACGCAAAGCTTGATTATAGCGTTTCTTTCAGCCAGGAGAAAAATTCTCTCTGCCAAAGGAGGCCATTCTGCGGCTTCAATACCCAGTGATTCTCATCCGGGAAGACCAGCAGCTTGCTTTTGATCCCTCTCAACTGCGCAGCCTGGAATGCCTGCTGCCCCTGCTCAAAAGGTACGCGGTAGTCTTTCTCGTTTTGTATAATGTAGATAGGCGTGTTCCATTTATCTACAAAGTTGCTTGGCGATTGTGCATAGGTATGCTGTATGCTTTCATCATCTTTTTGCCAGTACGGACCGCCAAATTCCCAGTTTGCAAACCACATTTCTTCTGTAGTACCATACATGCTTCTAAAATCAAATACACCATTATGTGCAATAAATGTCTTAAACCGGTTGTTGTGCAAGCCTGCTAATTTAAACACGGAATATCCTCCGAAGCTGGCGCCAATTGCGCCCCTCCGCTCTGTATCCACAAATTTTTCCTTAGACAGATCATCAATGGCAGCGAGGTAATCATCTATTACCTGGCCGCCCCAGTCTTTGCTGATCTGTTCATTCCAGGCAGTGCCAAAACCGGGCATGCCGCGCCTGGATGGCAAAAGTACAATATATCCCTGGGCAGCCATCACCTGTACGTTCCACCGGAAGGAATAAAATTGTGTAAGCGCAGATTGCGGGCCGCCTTCGCAGTATAGCAGCGCAGGATATTTTTTGTTTGGGTCAAAATCCGGCGGGTACACGATCCACTCCATCATTTTTTTGTTATCGGTAGTTTTTATCCAACGGCGCTCTGTTTGAGAAGGAACAATATTTTTGTAAATATCATCATTCACATGTGTGAGCTGCATTAGCTTGCCTGTGGCAAGATTTACTTTAAAGATTTCAGCAGCACGGTTAAAATCTTCTTTCATCACCACCAGTTCGGAACCCGTTTCGCCAATGATGCTTTTGATATTGAAATCACCTTTGGTTAATTGTTTTATCACAGGTGTAGCTTTGGTTAGCCCGATATCATTTACGCTAAACAACTGCAAAGTGCCGTCAACAGGTGCAATAAAGAAAATATTTCTGCCGTCTTCAGCCCATTTAAAATTATCCACATGTATGTGATCTGCATGGCCGGTAAGGTTGATGGTATTTTTTCCGTGCATCACTACAATGTCCTGTTTATCAGCTTCGTAGCCATCGCGCTTCATTTGCAGCCATGCCAGTATGCCCTGCCTGCCAAAGGCCGGGGCAATGTCATAACCTTTGTTTGCGTGCGTGAGATTGGTGGTTGTGCCGGTTGATAAGTTGTAGCTGAAAATATCTGTGTTGGTGCTTAGTGCGTATTCGGTACCATACTTTTTCTTGCTTACGTAAAGAATGTTTTTACTGTCCGGCGACCAGATAAAATCTTCATCGCCGCCAAAAGGTTGTTGCGGTGCAAAGAATGGCTCGCCCGGCATAATATCTTTTTTTTCACCGACAACGCCATCTTTATAAGGAGCGTAGAATACATGCGAAAAATTTCCGTTGAAATATTTGTCCCAATGCCTGTAATTCAGAGAAGTGTAGACCTGCCCGGTAGTTTTATCAAGGTCTTCATACCTGTCATTGCCCATCACATTTTCCAGCCTTACCTCTTCGGTGCTTAAAATAAAATGCCCGTTTGGCGATATGCGGTCATTGGCCATAAATTCAAACTTGTCCGTTACCTCTTCTGGGGTACCGCCGTTAATAAAGATCCTGTATGTTTTTTTATTGATTTTATTATCCTGCATATTTGGCAGGGATACTTCATACAAAACATACCGCTTGTCTTTAGACAAGCCCAGGCCGCTTACCCTGCCTAACTTCCAGAGTATTTCCGGTGTAAATTTAGTTTGTGCTCCGGCACTCATACTTATTACCATTGCTAATGTAAAAAATAAAAATCTCATTACGTATGTTGCGTTATGGTTTGCAAAATTCATGTAGGCAACTCATAGAGTTAAACTGCCTTAGCATGAAACACGACAAATATAATGCTTTTAGGCTTGCCTGTATTATTTGAAATCCTGCAGGGTGTTTCTTACACTATGCATATAGTGGCCGCCAAATAAAATAGCATGTACCAGCAGGGGGTATAGCTGAGTCAACGGAAGGCGTTGCCGCCAGCCCGGCTCTAAAGGGTAGGCGGCATTGTAGGCTTCATAAAATGCACGGTCAAAGCCTCCAAAAAGCCTGGTCATGCCCAGGTCCATTTCCCTGTGTCCATAATAAACCGCAGGGTCATAAATTGCAGCATTGCCATTTGTTGCCACACAGAAGTTGCCTGACCAGAGATCTCCATGCAGCAATGCAGGAGCTTCTTCGGGAAAAAGATTGCCCGCTTCTTTGCATAGTTTTTCTGCCTGCAATACATCCGTTTTATTGAAATGGCCCCTGTCATAAAGCTGGCGTACCAAAGGCAGGATGCGCATTTCGCCATAAAATTGCTGCCAGCTTGTTGTTTGTTCATTGCTTTGAACTATGCTGCCTATGTAATTGTTTTCGTACCAGCCAAAACAGGCATCCGGCTTTTGATGCATCTCTGCAAGCGCAGTGCCGAAGCTTTGCCAGAAGTGCTTTTGCGGTGATCCTTTTTCAATGTAGTTCATTAGCAGGTATTGTTTTCCCGCTGCTTCGCCGTGTTTTATAACTTCCGGCACTGTAAGTGAAAAGTGTTTTCTCAGCGCACTAAGCCCTTCAGCTTCCTTTCGGAACATCTCCGGGCAAGCTGCGCTGTCATTTACTTTCAGGAAAAAATTTTCATCAGCAGTTTGCAGGTGATATGTTTTATTGATGTCGCCACCATACACGGGCAGATGGTTTATTACTTGTAACCCGATGGCTGAAATTATTTGCTGTACGTCCATGTTATTCTGTAAAAGTAGTTTTGTGATAGTTAATTTAACCTGAAACGGTAGACGACGGAAAAGCCTACAGGGCTGAACTCATTCTTAAATTTCACACCTTTTTGCTGCTTAAGGTATGTCTGTATGCTTCCGGCTCATCACCCCTGACAGGTACATTCAAAGCCAATGAGATATAATGTTTCCTGATGCCGTTGCCCGATACCAGTCTACACTTGCACCAAATGTTGACGCGTAAAACGCCTTGCTGAGATTGTGGGCATCTATAATCACTACTGTGGAATTATTGCCATACATGGCTGTCAGAAAAGGTACTAAGCGACTGGTTTCATTTATAAAGAATCTTCCCTTCGCCCCGCGTTGTAACTAAACCCTAAGAGAGTGTAACCGCCACCGTCGAACAGGCCTGTATTCTTTTGCGGATAAAAAAGAAGGTTGGCGCCGATGTTGCTATACTCAAATCCCACACCTACACCCAGGTTGATTTTTTCAGTTTCAGGAGAGTTGATATCCTCTGCGATTAGTTGTGCCTTCAACTGACAACTTAAAAAATAAACAGAAATACTGCGTAATATTTTTTCATTAAAAAAGTTTTCTATAAGATAAAATATTAATCCTTTAAAAATTACCCTACAATATTTACATGTTCAAAAAAATATTAAAACATAAATTGTGTTCTAAGCGTAAAGATATTGTCTTTTACATCCTGCTCGAAGCCCGCGATGCTGGTTGCTTCATTTCTGATATGATCATACCAGAATAGAATCTTTAAGTGATTGTTGATGTGCTTCAGAAAACCCATGCCTATTGTGTTATAGCGTATATCAGCTTTGGAGAGGCCATAGGTTTTATGAATTTCCCGGCCACTGACTTTGGTGTTGGGGTCGTACCAGTCGTACTTTAGTACCAACTGGTTTTTTTCGCCTGCAATATTCTGTACCAGGTTAAAGTAAGCACCGTCAAAAGGACGGGTGTATAGGGGTTGTTTTATGTTATTGTTTACAGGGTAACTGCCGGGAGTAGAGGAGTGGTCTTTAGTTCCTGTTTGCAATCCAAAAATATATTCAGCTCTCATCTCTGTTTTCCAGTTCTTTGAAGCGGTTTCTATTGCTATATCAGCGCCGTAATATTTGCGTGGTGCAAACTTTTGGTTATTATCGCCGCTTTGCAGCTGCATGCCCCAGGTATTACCGGTTTGTTGCATAGCATAATATTCAGGCGCTTCGCTTACAATGCCTCCTAACAAAGCGCTGATGCCGCCGCCTATGGTCAGGTTGTTCAAAGGAGCTATTTCCACAGGTTTTGCAGAGAGCCTGGTGACGATGTCTTTTTTATTGTCGAATTCTCTTGGGCCTGAAAGCCCCTGGCCATTATAAATTGCAAAATCTAACTGCACATGCTTTAAAAAGTTTTTGGCCTTACGCGGGTTAACGGAAAGTTCAACTCCCAGGTCGCGCTCCGTCTTCATCAATATCTGCGACATGCGCCCGCGCTCTGCTGCTTCTCTCTGGGAAGAACTTAATTGCAGCTCAAAGCCAAAAGGCCGCGCCATCACGCCTGCGGTCAAAGAAAACAAATGCAACTTATTTTCGTAATACCTTCCCCAGAAATCCCTGATATTCACGCCCTGCTCTGTACCATCGAACTGGAAAACAAAAAATGTAGAGGGCGAACCATCTTTGTGAAAGTGCACATAGTCTGCCCTTAGGCGTCCTCTCCTCAACCTGAAGCGGTTATCGGAATTTTCTGCAAAAGCGCCGCCCTGGTAATCTGCATCCACTCCTTTTTGCTGCGCTACTTGAAACTGCGGTTGCATATAGCCTGAAAAAGAAAGGTTGCTTACTTCATCATCAATGATTTTTACCTGCCTGCCTTTTAAAACTATGGTATCTACTACATCTGTAAGTAAGCGCTGGCTATATCCGCTGAACACTGAGAATAACAAAAAAGTGAATAAAACTGCGTACTTCATCTCAGAAAGTTTTAAATTTTTAAGGATGGCAAAAGTACAAAAGACGCAATTGTAACTGGAATTTTATTTCCATATTTTATAACACCATCTTTTTAGTTTGCCTTCAAAATCAAACGGGGTTGTAGCTTTGGTAATGTCTTTTATTTTAGCTGCACGAATATTTTGTTCATCTAATGCAAATTTGGTGTAGTTGGTACTGAAATAAATTACGCCATTATCTTTTAAAGACCGTAGACAATCATTGATAAGTTCAGTGTGATCGCTCTGTATCTCAAGAAAATCTTTCATGCGTTTGCTGTTGCTGAAAGTAGGCGGATCCATTACTATGAGGTCAAAGCTACGGGGCCGCAATGTTTTCAGGTATTGCTTTACATCTGCATGTATAAAATAATAGTTTTTGTCGGAGAAATTATTAAGCTTAAAATTTTCCTGTGCCCATGCCAGGTAAGTTTTTGAAAGGTCTACTGATGTAACGCTTGCTGCATTTCCCGAGGCTGCGTATATAGAGAATGAACCGGTGTAACAAAACAAATTCAGCACATTCTTACCGCTGCTTTCTTGCATCACCATGTTGCGTGTAATGCGGTGATCAAGAAATAGTCCTGTATCCAGGTAATCGGTAAGGTTGACTTTAAACTTTAAATTGTTTTCTTCTGCCGTAAAAGAATGGCTTTCTTCCTCCTCGGCTTTCTGGTATTGAGCGCCTGCTACCCGGTGAGACATTGTTCTTCTCTGACGCACAAAAATTTTTTCTTCCGGCACATTCAGTATTTGTACGATGGTCTGTAAACATTCGCCAAGCCACTGTTCATGAGCTTCTTCGTCCATCCCGTGCCGGCGCAGGTACTCCGCTACATATACTTTATCACCGTAAAGTTCTATGCTGAAGGGAAACTCGCCCAGATCATGATCATAAACACGGTAGCACGAAATGTTTTGCCTCCGTGCCAGTTTGCTTTTGTGCTTATACACTTTCTGCAGCCGGTTTTCAAACATGAAATATTTCCCTGTGTTCATACTGCAAAAATCTTTTATTAAAGCCGAAAAACAAAAAACAGTATTTTTGAAATGAACTCTACAAAACATGCAGCATTATAAACAAATAAAAATAGCAGAATTAACCCCCGAACGCAGAGATTTACTGATCGCTTTGCTGTCTTGTACAGGCTTTGACGGGTTCGAAGAAAGTGAAAATGAATTGAAAGCGTTTGGTAATGCATCCTCTGTAGATATGAAGCGTTTGCAGCAGTTAGCCGGGTTGCATGAGTTTAGCTACACAGAAGAAGACATCCAAGAGACAAACTGGAATGCCGTGTGGGAATCGAATTTTGATGCTGTGACCGTTGGTGATTTTGCAGGCATCCGAGCACACTTTCATCAGCCATTCAAAAATGTGCAGCATGAAATATTGATCACACCTAAAATGAGTTTCGGCACCGGCCATCATGCCACCACCTTTATGATGATTGAGCAAATGTCAAAGCTTGATTTTGCTGGTAAACATATTTTTGACTTTGGCACAGGCACCGGCGTGCTGGCAATACTTGCTGAAAAACTGGGCGCCGCATCCGTGACGGCCATTGACAACGATGAGTGGTCTATAGAAAATGCCAAAGAGAATGCAGATAAAAATCATTGTACACAAATAACCGTGAAGAGGGCAGACACTGCTGCCGTAAATCAGCAATTTGATATTATACTGGCCAACATCAATAAAAACGTATTACTGGAAAATATGCAGGTGCTAGCTTCGCAGCTTAAATATGGCGGTACACTGCTTATGAGCGGATTGCTCCTGGAAGACGAGCAGGATATTGTAGCGGAAGCTTTAAAGTATCAACTGCAAAAAATATCAGGAAGCAATAAGCTACAATGGATTGCGCTAGTATTTGCGCAAATATAATATTGGGTATACGTTAAATGTATTGTAAGCTTTTATTTGCGATTTTACCATATTTTTGTATCTTAGTCTAACACTAACTGTTTAATTTAGTATTAATGCAGGAATTATTATTAATCATATTGGCCTATCTTATTGGTTCTGTACCGTCCTCGGTATGGATATCCAGACATTTTTTCGGCATTGATATCCGGGAATACGGCAGTGGCAATGCCGGCGCTACCAATACTTTCCGTGTGCTGGGCAAGAAATGGGGTACTATTGTAATGATCATGGATGTATTGAAAGGCTTCCTGGCTACTTCGCTTTTTATATTTTTGCCCAAATATGTTGGTGCGGATGCCGAGATCATGCGCGTGAATTTTATGATCGGTTTGGGGCTTACAGCAGTGTTGGGACATATATTCCCTGTCTGGGCAAATTTTAAGGGAGGAAAAGGTGTGGCAACACTGTTCGGTATGGTAATAGCCATTCAGCCTTTGGTAGCCATGTGTTGTGCAGCAGTATTTCTGTTGGTATTATTTCTTACACGCTTTGTTTCTTTAAGTTCTATACTCGCAGGCATTGCTTTTGCGGTTTTTATTCTTTTTATTTTTAATGTAGAGGCTCAATCCTATAAAGTTTTTTCGGTGGTGGTAGCTTTGATGATTGTATTAACGCATCAGAAAAACATCAACCGCCTTCTGCAGGGCACGGAAAATAAGGTACCCATTTTAAAACACAGAGACAGGAGAAAAGCCAGGAAAAACCGCCGGCAAAACCTGAACGACGGAGATTAACTCATAGATTGTATTGAATATTTTATTGCCTGTGACCTCACCGGTTTTTTAAAACTACCGATCGAAGGCTTTGTTAGAGATCAACATTTTTTGGTACAAATATTGTTTTGCTACCATTATATAACTTTAAAAGCAACACATCATGAAAAAATTATTACTAGGATCGCTTATAGGAGCTTTTGTTTTAACAGGATGTTCCAGGAATGCGATCACAGGCAGAAACCAACTTAATATAGTCTCAGAATCACAGTTGCAGGAAATGGCTGTAACCCAATACAGGCAGTTTCTGGCTGAGAGTAACGTGGTAACTGCAAACAGCTCTATGAGCAAAGAATATGCAATGGTACAGCGCGTGGGGAATAGGATCGCTAATGCTATTACCCAGTACTATACGCAGCAGGGTTTAGGAAAAGAATTACAAGGGTATAAATGGGAATTTAACCTGGTACAGGGAAAAGATGTAAATGCATTTTGTATGCCGGGAGGTAAAGTGGTGATCTACACAGGCCTTTTACCGGTGGCGCAAAACGAAGCAGGTGTAGCTGTTGTAATGGGTCATGAAATTGCACATGCTATCTTGCAACATGGCTCTGAAAGAATGAGCCGCGCAGTTGCTGCACAATATGGCGGACAAATTGCCGGCGCTGTCATCGGTTCACAAAATCAGGCGCTGGGAAATATTTTCGGAGCAGTATATTCACCTGTTGCTACTACTACCATGATCTTGCCTAACTCTCGTGCACAGGAATCAGAAGCTGATCGCTATGGCTTACGCTTTGCAGCATTGGCAGGCTATAACCCCCAGGAAGCCATCCCATTCTGGACAAGAATGGCGCAGGCTGGAGGAGCATCTAATGTGCCAACGATACTCAGGTCGCACCCAACCAACGAACAGCGCATCAGGGATCTTCAGAAAATAGTACCCGAAGCTATGAAGTATTACAGGCCAATGTCTAACTAATTCGTTTCTTGATTTTGTATTATACCAGAGGCTGTCCCAAAAGGTCAGCCTCTGGTATTTTTTACAATTTGACCGTACTGCAGCATCTGTAAACAGGTCAGTTTCAGTGCGAATGACTATGTTTTTGTACGGCCATTTTCTCCTCTGTAAAATTTTAAACATATCAATAACTACGGAAGTCTAATATGAGCGATAAATATCTTTACCTTTGAAATACAACTCACATTATTTTTATAAATATTTTTTCGATGAAAAACATTAAGATTACACTGATAGGATTGCTGTTATTGCTGGTAGGCTCTTCAGCTTTTGCTCAGACAAAAAATAAAATTGAAATTTACCTGTTAAACAGGATCGTGCCGCAATTGGATGAGAAATGTACCAACGGACAGTTTTTTGTAAGCTACCAAGATCTTAATCCCGATCCTCTTATAAAAGATGAAGAGATTGTGGCTTACAATGTAGCTACACATGAATTTACATTTTCGGAAAGTGGGGCCCAGAAAATGGCTAACCTAAAACCTTCAAAAGACAGGGGATTACAATTTGCTCTGGCAGTAGACCGCAAGCCGGTTGTTACCGGGTACATTATGGACAAATCTTCACCATCCGGCTGCGCCACGTACGGGTTGCTAAATGTAGGAAGTACTAAACAGTTGCTGTTAAAGGGAATGCCTGAGTTTGGTACGCATGTGCGCATCAAAGAACAACGGGAAAATATTTTGTTTATCAATGCATTGAAGGCTACCGGCAGGTTACAGAAGAATTAAGTTTATTTTTTCTTCTCAAACATTAGTTCCTTTACTTTTTCCTTATCTTCTTTTTCTTTGTTCAAATCGAACATGGTGCCGAAAATGCGGTCCCAGAAAGTATTACTTACGCCAAATCCCAGGTCTTCGTCTTTGTAATGATGGAGGTGATGATTGCGCCAAAGCGGCTTCATGAATTTAAACGGCGGGGCAAAAGCGTGGATGGCATAGTGCAGGGAGGCATATAGTAGGTAACCCAGCATAAAACCAGGAAAAAAGGCAAGGGCATATTTCCCTGCTATCAGGTAGAAGAAGCCAAAAATTATAGCAGAAAGGATGAGGCTTGGAACCGGCGGCATAAAAAGACGTTGCCTGTCTCTGGGATAATGATGGTGATTGCCATGCAGGATATAAGCTATCTTTTGCAACGCAGAATTATTTACCTTCATGTGAAAAATATACCTGTGCGCAATATATTCAAACAACGACCAGCTAAAAATACCTGCCAGGGAAACAAGTATAATGGTTTTTGCGCTGAGGCCGAATTCAGTGTTGCCTTTATAAATAATGAAAGTAAGGATTACAATATACATTCCCCAAATTATAGCGGGATGTCCTTTGGTAAGCATTTCGAGATATTTGTTTTTGAATATTCTCGCCTGACCTTTATTATGAATTTTATCGAATTCCATAAAAAGTCTTTTTAGTTAGATCATAACAAATTTACATTATAAAAAATGATTTTTCACAGATTATACCGTTAAAGGTAAAATTTAGTAAAAAATGATTATTACTCTATATAAAATTATAAATTCGCGTTCTGATGCTTCAACGATCATACATGCGTTTACTTCATAAAAGCTTAGCTGTTTTTTTTCTGATAGTGCTGTTTGGAATATTTTTTTCAAACTGTGCTGTCATCATACCGCCGGATGGAGGTCCTAGAGACAGCCTGCCGCCAAATCTTGTTTCAGCCTCGCCGGCAGACTCTTCACAGAATTTTACAGGTAAAAAAATAGAGCTGGTTTTTGATGAATATATCACTGTGCAGAACGTTCAGCAAAATCTTATAGTTTCACCTGTTGTAAAATCTGTGCCAACTGTTTCAAGTTATCTCAACAAGATCACTGTTAATCTCAAAGAGCCCTTAGAGCCTAATACAACGTATTCGTTTGATTTTGGCACATCCATCAAAGATGCTAATGAAGGCAACCCCTATAAAAATTATACCTACGTTATCAGTACCGGAAATCATTTAGATACCGACAGCATCGCCGGCACAATAACACTGGCAGAAACCGGCAAGGTAGACAGTACATTGCTTGCGGTATTGTATACAGACTTTTCAGATACGGCTATCTATAAAAGCCAGCCCCGGTATTATACCAGGGTAGACACTACAGGAAGATTCGTTTTCAGGTTCTTACCCAAAGGGCAAGAGTACAATCTTTTTGCAGTTGCCAATACGTACATGCGCAATTATTCAGATACAACCCAGCTGTTTGGGTTTTATGACAGGAAAGTTATAGCAGGCCAACCGGATTCTGTACCTGTACACTTATATGCTTACCACCAATCAAAAACGGTAAAACGCCCTGCCCGTGTGATCTCTGAAAGGCAGCGCCAACAACAGAGGGAGAAAGATGCCAAGCAGCCGCTCAATGTATCAGTATCTGTTAAGAATGCACCTCAGAGCCTGATAGATCCTTTACAAATAAACTACTCCAAGCCTCTCAAAGCCTTTGACCCCGGTGGCATCACCCTTAGAGATACAAATTATGCAGAAGAGCAGAACTATACAATCAATAGATCCATCCTGGATTCAAACAATTCAGCTTTTACGCTTAAGCATGCCTGGCAGGAAGACAAAGAATATATTTTGGTGATATCTAAAGAAGCAGCGGTAGATAGTTTTGATATAATGATCGCTAAGCCAGATACCTCAAGATTTAAAATTAAACCTGCACGTGAATATGCTTCTTTTACCATGATATTTCCTGATGTAGATTTGGCTATGAATCCCGTTGTTCAGTTGTTCAAAGCCAATACATTGGTAGATTCCATTGCCATACCTGAAAACAGGCGTGTGGTACGGCAGCTATACGAAGCTGGAGATTACCAGTTGAGGATCCTGTACGATACCAATAAGAATATGAAATGGGATCCGGGAAATTATATATTGCGAAGGCAGCCGGAACTGGTGATACCGCATAAGAAAGACATTACGCTGAAGGCTAACTGGGAAAATGAATTGGAAATATATATTTATAGGTAAAAGAATTTTTAGCACAGTATGCAGTTATCTTCTTCT
This sequence comes from Bacteroidota bacterium, assembly GCA_023422835.1. Taxonomy (GTDB): domain Bacteria; phylum Bacteroidota; class Bacteroidia; order Chitinophagales; family Chitinophagaceae; genus Haoranjiania; species Haoranjiania flava. Next base: position 12,914 of record JAFAGI010000010.1, read on the forward strand.
TTGTTGGAAAACGCAGTGAACGAATTTGCAAAGCTGCCAGGCATAGGTAAAAAAACGGCGCTCAGGCTGGTGCTGCATTTGTTGAAGCAGGAGGAGGACCATGTGCATGTTTTTTCAGATAGCATCCGTGAAATGCGCTCCGGCGTTAAATTTTGCCGCAGGTGCCACAACATCAGCGACGGGGAAGTATGCTCTATCTGCGAGAGCCCTACGCGCAAACAGCGTGTAATCTGCGTGGTGGAAACCATACGCGATGTGATTGCCATAGAGAGCACCCAGCAATTCAACGGAACTTATCATGTGTTGGGCGGCGTAATCTCCCCGCTTGACGGCATCGGCCCTGATAATCTTCATATAGACTCACTGATAGAGCGCGTGGAAAAAGAACAGACAGAAGAGCTGATCTTTGCGCTTAACCCCAACATACAGGGGGATACAACCATTTATTACATCCAGAAGAAAATACACCATCTTCCTTGTAAGATCACTACGGTTGCCCGTGGCATTGCTTTCGGTGGAGAACTTGAATATGCTGACGAGATTACTTTGGGCAGAAGCCTGGCCAACCGCCTGCCTATTGAGAGCTATATGAAGCCGATGTAGTGACTATGGGACTTTCCCTCATCCCAACTCTCAAAGATTTAGAATGGAAGGTGAAAGTACCGGGCAAGCCTTCACCTGTGTTCATTGTGAAAGCCCTTGTGTGCCTTGCGTTTAATTCTTATGACTTTGTTCTTTGCATCATCGTCACGACCTTCTTTTTAGGTGATTTTTATATTATCCAATTTCCATCCTTACCGCCTAATTCCTTTAGAGCGTGAGATAATTGATGTAGGGAAATAAAATAAACAATTTATTTCACGGAGGCCGCAAAGGCTTGCGCAAAGAAAATGCTATTTTATAATGTCAGTGAAAACAACAACGCTCTTCGTTATGTTAGCGAAGCGCATAACGAAGTATAGATAAATATGAATTTCAATCCGGAACACGAGATATAAAATCTCAGACCGCAGGCCGCACAGTTCTTATGCACAGCTGCTCACATCACACAACACCATTCACCATTCACAAAATAGACGTATTTTTGTTAATCATGAAGAATAAAAAAAGAAGCAGTGGAAGTGCGTTTGTTTACAGTACAGACCCCGACTTTAAGCCTTACGGAGAAGGAGATGACGGGGATCAGGGTGATGTGTCCGCTGATAAACAAAAACTGCGCATTTGGCTTGAAACAAAACAGCGTGGCGGGAAAGCGGCAACCGTGATTACGGGATTTGCGGGGAATGAGGACGAACTGAAGGAGCTGGGTAAACAATTAAAAAATTATTGCGGCACCGGCGGATCAGAAAAAGATGGTGAAATTATTATACAGGGCGATCAGCGAGATAAAGTGCTGAAATGCTTGCTGGATAAGGGTTACACGCAATCTAAAAAAGCAGGCGGGTAATGCCGCAGGTATGTCCGTTGATATTTATTAAATCTAAAACTACAATACTATTATGCAGATCAACCAATATATTGATCATACGGTCTTAAAGCCCACAACCACCCTTTCGGATATAGAAAAGTTGTGCCATGAAGCCAGAACTTACCGGTTTGCTGCGGTATGTGTGCCACCGCCATTTGTAAAAAAGTCGAAGGAACTTCTGCAGGGCTCAACAGTAAAGACAGCAACGGTTATAGGTTTCCCGTTTGGTTATTCTGCTATTGAAGCCAAACTTGCAGAGGTATTACTTGCCTTGGTAGATGGTGCGGATGAGCTGGATATTGTCATCAACCTGATTGCTTTAAAAAACAAGGACTGGGCGTATCTTGCCAATGAGATCAATCATCTTTTTCCTATCATTAAAGAAAAAGGAAAAACCATTAAAATAATTATTGAAAGCGGCGTACTCACAGATGAAGAAATTATTAAATGCTGCGAGCTTTACGGAGCAGCCGGCATTGATTATTTAAAAACATCTACCGGTTATGCCGAACATGGCGCTTCGGTTCATGCCGTGGAATTGTTTAGGAGACATTTGCCGGAACACGTACAGATAAAGGCATCCGGGGGCATACGAGATTACGCATTTGCCAGACAACTTATAGAAGCCGGGGCTACCAGGCTGGGTTGCAGCGCAGGCGTTGCCATTGTAAAGGGAGAAGTATCAGACACTGCATATTAGTTGAATAGGAAAACCATTTTTATCACAGGGTGTTCGTCAGGCTTCGGCCAGATGATCGCGCAACATTTTCAGCAACATGGCTGGAATGTAGCAGCAACTATGCGCACACCTGAAAAAGATACACTGCTTCATAGGTTGACAAACGTAAAACTTTACCGGCTGGATGTCACCATTCCTGAGACCGTTGATGCTGCTGTAATACAGGCTATTACAGACTTTTGCAAGATTGATGTGCTGGTAAACAATGCAGGTTATGGCGCATTGGGTATTTTTGAGAAAGCTAACGAAGAAGATATGCGCAGGCAGATGGAGACAAACGTGTTAGGCCTGATGCGTGTAACGAAAGCTTTATTACCACATTTCAGGGCAAACAGTTCCGGTACAATTATAAACATTGGCTCTGTAGCCGGCGAGCTGGCGTTTCCATATTTTGCTTTGTACAATGCCAGCAAATATGCCGTGAATGGCTTTAGCAAAGCTTTGTATTATGAGCTGAAGATGCAGGGCATTGCGGTAAAGCTGGTATTGCCGGGTATGATGAAGACGGATTTTTTCGGCAGATCTATGACAGTGTTTGAAGACAATGCAGTAAAAGGTTATGAAAAGTTTGAAGAAACTACAAGGCACAATATTATGCATATGGCGGAAAGGGGCGAAGACCCGGCATTGGTAATGCGTACGGTGTTCAAAGCCGCTACCACCAATACTTTCAGGCTCATGTACCCCGTAGGATGGCAAGCCCGTCTGCTGCTGATATTAAAATATATTTTGCCGCATCCGCTACTGCGCCGGATAATGGAAACTGCAATAACCAGAAGAAAAATTTAATGAGAATGTTACAAGAAAAAATAAAACAACTAGCTGCAAATTATAAAGATGAATTTATTGCTATCAGGAGGCATCTTCACAGCTATCCAGAGCTCAGCTACCAAGAGTATGAGACATCTGAGTACGTGCAACAAAAATTAGCTGCATTGTCTATACCCTTTACAGTGAAAGCAGAGACCGGTGTAGTGGGTTTAATTGAAGGCAGAAATCCCGGTAACCGTGTAATTGCCTTAAGAGCAGATATGGATGCGCTGCCGATTTTAGAAGAAAATGATGTACCATATAAATCCAAACGTGCAGGTGTGATGCATGCCTGCGGCCATGATGTGCATACCACCTGCCTGCTTGGTGCAGCAAAGATCCTGCAGGAGACAAGGGAGGCGTGGGAAGGCACCATTAAACTTATTTTTCAGCCTGGTGAAGAAAAAAATCCCGGCGGCGCCAGCCTGATGATCCGGGACGGCGTGCTTGAGAATCCTGCACCTTCGGCCATCATTGCTTTACATGTAAACCCATTGCTTGACGTGGGTAAGTTCAGTTTCAGAAAAGGCAGGGTGATGGCGAGCGCAGACGAGATTTATATGACCATAAAAGGCAAAGGCGGACATGCAGCAGCGCCACATACCACGCAAGACATTATTCTCATAGCCTCCCAGCTTATAGTGAGCCTTCAACAGCTTATCAGCAGAAACTGCAATCCTTTTTACCCATCTGTTCTGTCCATTTGCTCATTCCAGGGCGGCCATACTACCAATGTTATTCCTTCGGAAGTCAAACTGAAAGGAACTTTCCGTGCAATGGACGAACAGTGGAGATACAGAGCCCATGAGCTGATAACCGCACACACAAAAGGCTTAGTAGAAGCCTTAGGCGCTGAAGTGGATCTGACGATTGATGTGGGTTATCCCTGTGTTGAAAATGATGATGGCCTAACTGAACAGGCAACCAACCTCGCAAAAACATTTACAGGAAGTGAAAATGTGGAAGAAACTGAAATGCGCATGGGCGCCGAAGATTTTGGTTATTACACCAAAAAATTACCCGGTTGCTTCTTCCGCTTGGGTATCAGGAATGAAAAAGCAGGCATTGTACACAACGTGCATACACCCAAATTTGATATTGATGAAGATGCTATCGAATACGGAATGGCAATGATGGCGTGGCTTGCAGCCAATATAAGGTAAAGTTTTATTTAGGTTGCATAGCATGCTTTATACTGCGCGCTCTTTCTTTACGGAGATTGATGACATTGCTATGCCTTAAACCTAATTTAATTTTGATTAATATTTTATAATATCTATTTTTATCTACTCTAAAACAACCAATATGGGCGTGTTTAAAAACTTATTCCAGGGAACCGGAAATAATGACAAGAACCCTTTTTATGTAAGAGCCACTATGATTATGCTGGGCCTGGTGCTGTTTTTTTACATTATGCTCATACTGAGAGATGTGCTGGTGCCTCTGTGTTTTGCATTGCTGATATCTATTTTATTGAATCCTTTGGTAAACAGGCTTATGCAATTGGGTTTACATAAAATAAGCGCTATATCTCTGGCACTGCTGGTGGCAATCATTGGCATCACGATCGTATTTGTTTTCCTTACTTCTCAGGCCGGCCAGTTTATTGAGATGGCGCCTGAGTTCCAGGACAGGGCCAGTAAGATTTTAGACATTATTCAAAAGTGGATTCGCAATACTTTTAATATGCCCATATATAAGCAGGATGAAGTGATTGCCAATACCATGAACAACAGCCAGAACTTTATGGCAAAAGCGCTGGGCAGTATATTTTCGTTCCTAACCGCTACTATTTTAATGCCTATATACACATTCCTCATATTATACTACAAGCCCTTGTTCCTGAATTTTATTTACGAAGTTTTTGAAGATAAATACGAGAACCGGGTGGCAGATGTTTTGCAGGAAACCAAGGGCGCTATACAGGCTTATATTGTGGGTTTGCTTATAGAAACTGCAATTGTTGCGGGTCTGAATTCTGCAGCATTACTGTTGTTGGGCGTGGATTATGCCATACTGCTGGGCATAATCGGCGGTATTTTAAACCTGATACCATATGTCGGCGGTCTCGTAGCCATAGCTTTGCCCGTGGGTATGTCCATGGTTACAAGTGACGGCAACTATACCACGCCATTGCTGATTATCGCAGCCTATTCAGTAATACAATTCCTGGACAATAATGTTCTTGTGCCGCGCATAGTTTCTTCCAAGGTTGATGTAAATGCATTTGTAACTATTGTGATCGTATTGCTGGGCGCTTCCATCTGGGGCGTACCGGGCATGTTCCTTTCCGTGCCTTTTATAGCCGTCTGCAAGATCATATTTGACCGTATACCTCAATTACAGCCTTGGGGTAAATTGCTTGGCGTAACCATTGGCGAGCCGCCACCTCCGAGGGAGGTCGTTTCTAAAATTGATGAAGAAGCGATGGAATAAGCCTGCCAGGTTTGTACGGCTACAATGCTTTGATATGGTTCAGCATATACTTTGTAATGTTTCCGCGGGTTTTAGAAGTGCAGGTAAGATAATGCGGATATAGAATCAGTTGTTTGGTTACACTTATTTCGTAGTTGCCTTTCTGTGTGAGCACATGGGCCACAATATCATTTCCCTGCTGGCTTTGTATATGCATCTGTATTGAAAAATCAATACTCCATTCATTCAGGTATTCGCGGATATAGCACTCTACCGATTGTTTGTAGAAGGAAAGGGTAGAGATGCCTCTGTAATTTGACTGATAGATGCTGTTCTGCAACGACTGATCTATTATCTCTGGAATGTCTTCAACAGTTACCCTGCCGTAATAAATACCGAAAGGTAGATATACGGCATTAGCTGCAAACCTGTCGCCGCCGATGTGTGTACATTCCCATACATCAGTATCGCCGAGCATGCCTTCAAAGAATTTAAATACCGGGAACCCAAATTTGGCGCAGCATTTATCTTTTTTGCCGTTGGTGCATACCAGGAAGAACGGTTCGGTCTGCCACACAGTTCCTGCTGCGTATATATGCATTTCCAGGTCGAGTAAAGATAATTGTTTTGTATCCGCTACCAGGCTGAAATAGCGGCGGGCAGCGCAATCCACGAACATGACCCTCGAAGTGCCGGCAGTGCTGTGCTTGTTGCGGATGAGTACAACTTTGCCTTTTTTTTCTTTAGCCAGCGCCTGCAAGCGGCTCAGCCACCCTGCATCAATAGTAGTTTGGGTAACTTTTTGAGGGAATGGCAGATTATACTCTACCAATATAAATGATTGGTAAGTGGCAGCGGTGCCTGCCAACATTTCTTTATAATACCGGGAAGCTGTACTGCAAAAGAAGACTTTATTTTTGGGCGACGTATCCAAATCAACAATAGGTTATAATGTTCGTATGTGTACCAGGCCTTCGCGTAACAAAAGCTTTAGTACATTTTTTTTATTTTCCGTGGTAATGGTTTGCGGGAGTTGCGCCAACGTAAACTGCTTCTGCTTAAATATACTGTTCATCAGCGTTTCAGCGCTTAGTGGCAGAGATATGGTTTTTTCAAAAAATCTTATGCGCAGGTGATCATTGTCCTTGGAAGTGGAATATATCACGCTTTCATTGAGAGCAAATACTGTTTGTTCAGAAAACTCATTTATGTCCAGGAGGCTTTGGAAATAGTTGTTTACAGGCTGCGGCTGTGTTTTTTGGTATTGAGCATTCAGCCGTTCAACACCCATGCTGAAATCCAGCTCACCAAGTACATTTTTCAGCGCAGCGGTTTTTTGTTTGATAATTTCGTCCAGGTCGTCTTTCCAGAAAGGAACTGCTTCACGAAATTCTTTGAAATTTTCCAACTGAGGGAAAACTTCGCTAAAAAATCTTGTCCATGTAAAGGAAAGTATACCGATAGTGATATGTGCTGAAATACCGTCATCTGCCATAGCATCGTGCACATAGCCGCGCGGCACATAGAGAAAATCTCCGGGTGTGAGCTGCAATGTCTGCAAAGGCTTTTTGTCGTAACCTTTGCTTATAAAACTCTGGTTTTTTGTAGGAAGCTCTTTTTCGAAGCCGTACAGGTTCCAGGTTTTTGTTCCTGATATCTGCAGCACAAACACATCGTGCGTATCCCAGTGCGGGTTGAATCCCTGCGATTTATTGGGCGTGATGTACAAATTTGCCTGCACGGGTGAATTGAACTTTTGCGAAAGGTTCATGCAGCATTTAGATACGTTGTCAAAATACCGCTGTCCTGCCTGTATAACCAGTGTGCTGCCCTGGTTGAATAATGCAAATGCTTTCTCTGTATGAATGATACCGTCTTTCTTGTGATGCCCGATGGGAACTGCATTTTTTGTGTATTGCGATGAGGGTATTTCCTTACCTTCTTTCACCAAACGCAGTGAGGGGTAGAATATATCCTGCCGGTCAAGAAAGGCTGATATTTCCCGCGATGTAAGAATGTTGTTGTAGTAATTTTTATCGTTCCGAGATATGTGAAGCATATCTTTTTCGTGAAATTTTTCAAAAAACTCTTCTAAGGAATAAGGTGCAATGATGCGTTGAAAAAACGTGGACATACAATAAATTTTATAAGATGACAAGTTACTAAAAAGCCGCAGACATTTGCATGTGCTGCGACTTTATTACAAAGCTTTTACTAATTTTTAAGCATTGTCTGAACCGTCACCGTCTGTGTCTAAAACATCTCCGTCAGAAGCGTCTCCATCAGCACCATCAGTTGCATCACCGTCAGAACCGTCTGTGCCATCGCCGTCAGAGCCGTCGCTTCCGTCTCCATCAGCATCTTGTAATGATGGATCTACTTCATTTTCATCCCTGTTTACTTGCAGCTCATCGTCATTGAATAAAGTTTCGTTGATTTCCATAGTTTTTAGTTTTGATTGTTAATAATAATTTTTTTCTGAAAGTAAATTAGGTTTAATTTTCTTGATAAGCATGGCATTCTTTCAATTTTATTATTTCTTTTACAAGTGCAAAAACAAAAACTCCCTGTTACTTGGGCAGATGTCAACTCTCCTGGCCGTTAGCAACTAGGAAAAAAAGAATACTTAAGGTTGCCGCCGCACTATTCTGCCTGGCGTTGTAGCGCGAAGATCTTTATACCTTAGATTCCGCAAGGTTTACTACAATTCAGCCAATCTTAAAGTCATATCGAGGATTTTCAAATTAAAGTTTAAATAGTATTCATAAAAAAGCGCATCCCGAATTGAGATGCGCTTACCTGAAATGATATTTATAAGTCAACAGAACTCGCTGCCGGTGGCTGCCCGATCAGTTCCATAAACTCATTAAGTTTAGGAGTAATGATAATTTGTGTTCTGCGGTTCATGGTTTTACCTGCTTCCGTGTTATTGTCAGCAACAGGGTTGTATTCTCCGCGTCCGCCTGCTGTCATTCTTGAAGGGTTCACGCCGTATTTATTTTGTAATGCCTGTACTACCGAAGAGGCTCTTAAGGCGCTCAGATCCCAGTTGTTCCTGATGTTTGGCCTGCTGATGGGCACATTGTCGGTATTTCCTTCTACCAATACATCGTACTTGTCATGATCCATAATAATTTTAGCGATCTTACCCAGAATATCTCCCGCACGCTCAGATATTTCGTAGCTGCCGGTTTTGTAGAGCATATTGTCTGCCAGCGAAATGTATACAACGCCTTTGAGTACTTTTACGTCTACATCGCGCAATTCATTAGTGCTTAAAGATCTTGTAAGATTATTAACCAGCACCAGATTTAATGAGTCGCTCCTGTTCTTTTCGTTCACCAGGTGCTGAATATATTTATTGGATGCATTGATCTCATCTACGAGCTTGGATATATTTACATTGCCCTGCATACCCTGGTTTATACTTTTGTCCAGTGTGTTTCTCAGGTCGTCGAGCGATTTTCTCAAAGCCGCATTGTTGGCCCTTTCCTGTGCCAGCTGATCTTCCAGGCTCCTGATTTTAGTTTTATTTTCTGCAAGCTCTATCTGGCTTTGTTGATAACGCTGGTTAAGTGTATTGTAATCTGTCTGTAAGGCTGTATGTTTCTTTGTGCTTACACACCCCGTAAGCAGCAGGGAAACTGCTAAAAATGTTGGTAATAAAAGGTTTGTTTTCATATATATAATTTATTGTTTTTCAGTTGTCACATGGAATAGCCTTTATTCATTAACAGTTGATATGCAGCTTTGCTTATGGCTATTTCATATGTATATTGTGTTTTATTCTGCTGTAATAAAGATCCCCGCATGTCTTTTTAAAAAGTTATTTGCTAATCTTCTTCTTTTCGCAGGATTAATGAGATCATTAACCGAGTTTTTTATCTTATTGCATAACCATGTACAAATACAATGCCTCTTTAGCCGGCTGTAAGCTTTATTAACATTAAAGAAAGTTATGCAGCCAGCAGTAAAATGGGGTTTTACACAATAGGAAAACTAAGCATTAAATTGCGTACTTTTGAAACTAAAATCAAAACGATATGGCACTTGTAGATTTGGTTATGCCTAAGCTGGGCGAAGCAATCATGGAAGCTACGGTTTTAAAATGGCTGAAAAATATCGGTGATCATGTACAGGAAGAAGAGCCGGTGCTGGAAATAGCAACTGATAAGGTTGACAGTGAAGTGCCGTCAAGTGTTTCAGGCGTTTTAAAAGAAATCTTATACGAAGAAAATGATGTAATACGCATTGGTGAAGTTATTGCGCGTATTGAGACGGCAGTACAGGAAAATCCCGTCAATGATCCATTAGAGGATGCATTAAAGCAAAACACATCCATAACCAAACCCGAGGATGCTGTGGAGGAAGAGCATGTGCAGGCTGTGCCATACGTACCTGCGAATACTGATACAACCCGGCCTGCCGCTTTAGAAGGCACAGGCGCGAACAATGGTTTTTATTCTCCGCTTGTTTTAAATATTGCACGCAAAGAAGGTGTCAGGCTATCTGAATTAGAAAAAATAGAAGGCACGGGAAATGAGGGACGCCTTACAAAGAACGATTTATTAAACTATTTGGCAGACAGGAAGGGGAGTGTAGCTGCTCCGTTGGTTGAAAATAAAGGGCCAGAAGTTTCTTCTGAGCCACCACAGATGAGCACGCCGCCTGTAACTGCGGGCACAAAATCATCCGGCAATACTGAGATCATAGAAATGGACAGGATGCGCAAAATGATTGCTCATCACATGAAGGAAAGTCAGAACATCAGTGCAACGGTTACCAGCTTTGCAGAGGCTGATGTAACTGCTATGGTTAACTGGCGAAATAAGATAAAAGATGATTTTGAAAAACGTGAGGGCACAAAGATCACTTTTACCCCCATGTTTATAGAGTGTGTGGCACGAGTGCTGCGCCGCTATCCCATGATCAACAGCTCGGTAGAGGGCGATAAGATTATTGTCAAAAAAGATCTTAATATCGGCATGGCTACTGCATTGCCGAATGGCAACCTGATTGTACCCGTTATTAAAAACGCGGATAACCTGAATCTTGTAGGATTGGCTAAGCAGGTGAATGCACTGGGCGGCAAAGCCAGGAAAAATAAACTCAGCCCCGATAATACCCAGCGTGGCACCTTTACTATTACTAATGTTGGAAGCTTTGGAAGCCTGACTGGTACGCCGATCATTAACCAGCCGGAAGTGGCTATTCTTGCCGTAGGCACCATCAAAAAGCGCCCGGTAGTAATAGAAACTCCTGAAGGCGATGTAATTGGCATCCGTCATATGATGATCGTTTCCATGAGCTACGACCACCGCATTATTGACGGCGCCATGGGATCTATGTTTCTTGCCGAAGTAGTGAAGGAATTTGAAAGCTGGGATGTAAACAGGGTTTCGTAGATTTTAGTTATTGAGTTGGATTGTTAATTTATTTTGTTATCCAGTTATCTTGTGATCATGTTAAGTTGTTGAATGTTGAGTCGTTATTTACTTATTTATTTATTTACTTATTTATTTATTTATTTATTTGTTTAGTTGTGTAGTTGTGTAGTTGTGGAACCGTTTAATCGCTATTCAGGGTTTGCAATCCGGAATCAATATCGCAGGATTTGCAATCCTGATTTGATTTTATATTCAGGCAGAGTCCCGCACGCTTCGTTGCGCACATTTGAGCTTGCTCAAAGTGAAATATTATAACAAGTTTACTTGGATTTTTTTTAGATCGCTTCGCTCTACTAAGTTGCGCGTTTCCCAATGACAGCGCTTTGATCACTTGATAACAACAACCTGATAACAAAAAGCCCCGTCTTGCTAAAAAGACGGGGCCTGATATTTTAAAAGCTATTTTATTTTATTGCTTTTTTGGTGTGAAACTCTTTTACGTGGGTGTCGTCCGCTTCTCCCAAAGGTTTATTCTTGGCGAAGTCCATCAGTATCGGAGCAGCCACAAATACAGAGGAGTAAATACCGGTAAGCACACCTATCAGCATTGCGAAGCTGAAGCCTCTCAATACTTCTCCACCGAAAATAAAGAGGATCAGTATGGTGATGAATACGGTCAGCGACGTCATGACCGTACGGCTCAGCGTTTCGTTCAAGGCTTTATTGATCAGCGTTTTCCTGTCTACATTGCGCAGCTTACGAGAATCTTCACGGATACGGTCGAAGATCACCACTGTATCGTTCATGGAAAAACCGATTACCGTTAATATCGCAGCAATGAAATGCTGATCAATTTCCAATGGGAAAGGCACAATGTTTTTAAAGAAACTAAACACGATCAATGTTACCAACGTATCGTGTAAAAGCGATGCAATGGTTCCCATTGAGAAACGCCAGTCACGGAAACGAATGAAAATGTACAGGCAGATAACCAGCACAGCAAGAATAGTTGCTTTCATCGCACCGTTCTTCAGATCTTCAGAGATAGAAGGGAGCACAGTTTGCGAGCTTTGCTTATAACTGTTCTGGAATTCTGCGAATGAAGTATTGGCGGGCAGGTATTTTTTCAGGCCGTTGAACAAGGTCTGCTCTACTTCATGATCAATATTTTCGCCCTGCTCTTCAATTTTATAGGAAGTTGTAATGTTTAATTGCCTTGCATTATCCACTGTTTTAATGATCGGGGATTCGCCTTTAAACACAGCTGCCAGGTCGTTTCTTACCTGTTCCTGGTTAGGGGCTTGGTTAAATCTTACCGTGTAGCTTCTGCCTCCTGAAAATTCCACACCTTTATCAAAACCGTTGAAAATAGTGCCTATACCTAATGCAATCACAAAGAAGGAAATGATGTAGGTATACTTCCTGTATTTCACAAAATCAAACTGCCTGTGATTGGCAACTTTTTCAGAAAGTTTGGTGAAGTATTTAAAGTGACGGTCTTTTTTAGTGTACATTTCAGAGATAAGCCTTGATACCAGGATGCCGCAGAACATAGACAATGTAAGACCAATTATTTGCGTAGTGGCAAAGCCTAATACAGGGCCCAATCCAAAATAAAACAGTATGATAGCGGTAAGCAGGGAAGTGATGTGGCCGTCAAGAACGGGCGCATAAGAACGCTTATAGCCTTCATCAATAGCTGCCTGATGCGATCGCCCGCGCCGCAGCTCTTCCTTAATCCTTTCAAAAATAATAACGTTGCTATCTACAGCCATACCGATGGTAAGTACAAGACCCGCGATACCAGGGGCAGTAAGCGTAAAGCCTAAGGCGCTCAAGATACCGAGTGTAAACAGCATATTCAACACCAAAGCAATATTGGCTATCCAGCCTGCAGTGTTGAAGTACAAAAGCATCAATGCAAAGATCACCAGGAATGAGAAGAAGAAAGATAGCATACCGCCTTTGATAGATGCATCTCCGAGGGTAGGGCCCACGATCTGTTCAGAAACAATCTTGGCAGGCGCTTTTAATTTACCGGACTGGAGAATGTTTGCCATATCCTGCGCTTCCACTACACTGAAGTTACCTGTGATCACAGAGTTTCCTCCGGTGATCTCCTGGTTTACATTGGGCGCTGTAAGTACGATATCGTCCAAAACAATGGCAATGGGTTTGCCGATGTTTCTTTTGGTCATGTTTGCCCAGATCCTTGCGCCTACTGCATCCATACTCATCTCTACAGTAGCCCTGCTGGCACTCATCTGGTCGTAGCCCTGCGAGGCTTTGGTTATATGTTCGCCTTCAAGCTCTGCAGTTCCGTTATCAAGTGTTTTAATGGCATAGACAGGTACAATGTTCTGCATGGCAGGATCCGTACCTTCAGGCCTTCCATACATGAATACCAGGTTTGAAGGAAGGCGGCTTTTAAATACTTCATTGTTAAAATGTGCATTCAGTATAGAAGTATCGCTGGTTTGCACATAGCCTAAAATGTAGCCGTTGTTTTGCCCCGTGCCTGCAATCAGGCTTCTTACAGGGAAATCTCTCCTCATCTGGGCCAAAGTATCTGTAGTAGTTCCGGGTTTAGCTGCTGTCGGATCGCCTGTATTTACCCGTGCAAATGCAGACTGGCTGTCGGTTTTAGCAATATCTGTTGTTGCAGTTGCCGCCGGTTGAGTTGCTGTTGCGGTATCAGCTGCCACTGTTGCAGTATCTGTAAGCGCAGCTACATCCTTGCCTTGTAGCGCGGTAGCCAATGCTTTTTCGGCATTTAGCAACTGGTCGCCATATTGTTGCAGGTTATATACTTCAAAAAATTGCAGGTTTGCTGTGGACTGTAAATATTTACGGATCCTATCGGGGTCTTTGGCGCCTGCGAGTTCTATTGTGATCACACCTTTGTTGGGATCAGGATTAATAGATGGTGATGCCACACCGAACCTGTCGATACGTGAAGTAAGGATGTTCGTTGTATTTTTAAATGCGTTATCAGCTTCAGCGCGCAGGTATGTTTCCACCTGGTTGTTGGTAGAGTTGAACTTTATGGCACCGTTGCTCCTATTTACAAAAAAGGCTGCCAGGTTAGCATTGTTAGTGAGCTTCCTGTATTCATCCATAAATAATTTAATGAAATCCAGTTCACCCCTCGCTTTACGGCTCAACGCATTCTGCAGCGCTTTGTTGATGTTGGCATCTTTGGTATTGTCTGCCAGGTTTTTGATAAGCTGATCGAAGCCTACTTCCATCGTCACACTCATACCTCCCTGCAGATCAAGGCCCAGCATTAATTCCTGCTCTTTTGCTTTCTGGTAAGTCACCAGCTTAAAAGGCCCGATTTTTGCCTGTTCAGTACTGTCGAGCAGCCTAATCAGTTGTCTGTCTTTGATAGAATCTTTGAAGGCAGCGAAAAGTTCCTGGTTGCCTCCGAACCGTTGGTCTTCGGTAGGGTAGTTGGCGTTTACCCAGGCCGCAGCCCTGTTTTCCATCTTTTTCTCATGATTGCGAACAATCCACGTAAACGATAACTGGTAAACACAAAGAACAATTAACGCTATCGTAAATACTTTTACTAAACCTTTGAGTTGCATAATCTATTAAAAATTGTGTATTAAATTTTTATTAACACTATATGAGGCGCAAAGATAATGGTTGATTATTATTTTAACTAAAAAAACTTTTGCACTATAGTGCTTGTTTACTTATATTTTGCACCAAAAAAATGCATAAATTCAGCCTGAAATTTGTTGGTTCAATTGTTGTTTGTTACTGGCTTGTGCGCTACAGTGATTTTGCGATTAAATTATAAATAATTAATATGTCGTTGTTCAGACTAATACCTGATAAGTCGGATGTGTTACAGGACTACAATAAGCCCCCCGAGCAGGCGCGATGGAAGCGCAGGTTGTTTGAGGTGATATTCCAGTCGCACAAGCCTTCTGCCAAGCTGTTCGATATCATTTTGTTTATGCTTATTCTTGCCAGCATTATTATTCTTATGCTGGAAACCATACCGGCACTGGGTTCTAAATATTACCTGCCGTTTAAAGTAGTAGACTTTTTCTTCATGATCATCTTTACCATTGAATACATACTCAGGATTATTTGTGTGAAAAGCCCGCGGAAGTATATATTCAGCTTTTACGGAATGGTAGACCTGTTGGCCATATTACCCTCATACCTGGAATTTATTTTCCCGCAATCACACCTGCTAATGCTGGTAAGAAGCTTCCGTTTGCTGAGGATCTTCAGGATATTTAATATGGTAGAGTTCCTGGACGAAAGCCGCATGTTGCTTTTCGCGATTATCAGGAGTTTTCGTAAAATTGTGATATTTCTGTTTTTCGTTGTTTTGCTTGCAATCTTTCTGGGGTCGGTGATGTATGTGATAGAATATGAACACAACCCTGGCTTTACCAGCATTCCGCAGAGTATATACTGGTCTATTGTTACCATCACCACCGTTGGCTATGGAGATGTAGCTCCCATGACGGCTTTGGGAAAAATATTTGCTTCTTTTATAATGATCCTGGGTTATGCTATCATTGCCGTGCCTACGGGTATTCTTTCCTCTGATCTCGCCAGGCGTTATGCCCGCAAAAAGATCAGCATACGGTGCGACGAATGCTTGTATGAAGACAATCCTGATGGTGCAAGGTATTGCAGCAAATGCGGGAATGACCTGAATGGCGCGCATATTGTCAGCAAGGGATCTGTTGACGACTAGCGGAAAAGTTTGGCTGCCTGTTCTATGCTTTCAGGCTTGCCGACATCCAGGAAGGTGGCGCCCGTATGATCATAACAGCCGATATTGATTTGTTTGGAAAGATCCAGGTACACATCTACCATGGAAAATTTTCCGGTGCGTTGCATCAATGGGAAAATGCGTGAACTGATCAGGTGCATGCCGCTGAAAGCTTTACCGGTAGCGGTTTTGGTAATGCGTGTAATCTTTTCCTCACCCGTGTTGATATTTTTCCAGCCGCAAAGTTTTTCATTTTCATCAAATAAAAAGTAGCGAGAACTTATTCTGTCTGAGACTGCCAGCGTGGCCAGATTGTTTTGTTGGGTATGGTGTTGGATGAATGCGTGTAGGTCAAGGTTAGTAAGAATATCTGCATTCATCAATAAAAAGTTTGCTTCCTTTTCCAGTAAGGGCTGTGCTTTCCTGAGGCCGCCGCCTGTTTCCAGCACTTCATCGCTTTCATCAGAGATGGAGATATTGGCGCCCCAGCCATTATTTTTTTCAATGGCTTCAATGATCTGGCCGCTGAAATGATGTACGTTGATAACAATATCCCTGATGCCGTATGAAGCAAGGTATTCAATATTTCTTTGCAGCAGGCTCTTGCCGTTTACAACAGCCAGAGCTTTGGGATGCTTGTCTGTCCAGGGTTTCAGCCTCGTTCCTAAGCCTGCGGCAAGTAACATTGCTTTCATGTGTGTATATTTCGTTCGCCGCTTTGCGGCTGTTTTTAATGGTCACGTGGAATAGCCTTAGTTGGTATGCAACTTTGCTTATGGCTATTTCATGTAAACTATTTGTTTTCCGCTCATTAAATTTTAATTGTGTTTCATGAGGTTCAATTAAAACAAATTATTAGCACACCCATTTCTCACGGTTGGTATGTTTGAGCACCGTTTTAATCTTGTATTTATTTTCCAGGTGCTGTGCAGTTTTTTCTGCTGCGTACACGCTGCGATGCTGACCGCCTGTACAGCCGAAATTTATCTGCAAATGATCAAAGCCGCGCTCAAGGTAATTCTCCACGTTAATGTCTACCAGGTCAAACACACTATTGAGGAACTCGTTCATCTTGGTTTTCTGTTCTAGGAAATCTGTGGTTGGTTTATCAAGCCCGGATAATTTTTTATAATCATCAAACCTGCCCGGGTTAAGTATGCCGCGGCAGTCAAACACAAAGCCTCCGCCGTTTTCAGAAGTATCTGCAGGAATGCCGTTGCGGTAAGAAAAGCTGTTGATCTCAACGGTAAGCGGTGTGCCTTCATTGGCAACCGGCGGCGTAAAGCGCTGAATGATTTCATCGCTGCAGATGATGGCGAGGACTCTTTCCAGCTCGGGAAGTTCAATGCCAATATTCTTATTGTGTACAAACCACCTGAGGTTGCTCAATGCCAGCGGGATGCTGGTTAAGAAGTGAGCTTTCCTTTCAAATAATCCCCTGAAACCGTAGGCGCCAAGGACCTGCAAAAGCCTTATCAGCACATAACCTTTGTATTGGTTAATGAAAATATCCCTGTTGACATCGGCGGATAACATACTGCTGATCTCATCTATGTAATAGTTTACCAGTTCTTTTTTCCATTCGTCTGTGAGGTTAGCTTTTGCCTGCCAAAGTAGCGATGCTGCATCATATTGCAATGCTCCCCGCATGCCGCCCTGGTAGTCTATAAAATATACCTCATTGTCGTTTACAATAATATTGCGGCTCTGGAAGTCGCGAAACATGAAGTATTTGTACTTTGTCTGGGTAAGGAAGGAACTCAACGCTTCAAATTCATCCAGGAGCTGTTGCTTTTCATAGGGCTGCCCCAATGTGTCCAGGAAATAATATTTAAAATATAGCAGGTCGCTCAAAATGGCGTTTTTGCCAAACTCATGCGCGGTAATGCATTTGGTATAATCAAAGCCCTGGTGACCTTTTATCTGCAAGGTTGCCAGGTTTTTCAAGCTCTTTTTATACAAAGCTTTTACTTCATCGCTTTCTCCTTTTTCTTCCAGGATATCCAGCAGGCATTTTTCGCCCAGGTCTTCCTGGATATAGGTTTCATTATCCTCAGAGATGGCGTAAATAAACGGCACCGGAAGATTCAGCTTCCTGAAATGCGTGGTGAATGCTATAAAGGTTGCGTTCTCTTTTACATTGATATTATCTGTAGCTATATAAGTTTTATTGGGGCAGAATACCCTGAAGTATTTCCTGTCGCTGCCGCTTTGAGGGAGCTTCTCAATCGACTCAATTTTTTCATCTGAAAAAGATGCAATAAGCGCTTTTATTTTTTCTGTGATCATCTGTGGAATAAATAATTCTTAATCTACAAAACTAAAGTTTATTATTTAAAATTCAGGCAGGCAGCTTCAGGCTGAGATCAGCGTTCCGTCTGTTTCTCCCGCGCAGTTTTGCAGCAGTTTGTCCGCAGCCCCTATTACTACCTGGTTCACACCGGCGTCTATGGCTGCAAAGGCATTGTCAATTTTAGGTATAATGCCTTCGAATAGCTTTCCCTGAGACAACAGCATTTTATATATTTGTTTGTTGATAAAACGGATCACAGAAGATTCATCTGCCACATTTTCAAGCACACCTTTTTTCTCGAAACAATAAATAAGCCGCACCTTGTATTTTTCCGAGAGCGCAACTGCCAATGAGGATGCAATGGTATCTGCGTTGGTATTGAGCATGTGTGAGCTGCCGTCATGTGTAAGCGGCGCAAATACAGGCGTGATGCGGTTTTCAAGGAGGGTGTCCAACACAGCCGTGTTGATCCTATGTGTATCCACATCGCCTACCCAGCCGAAGTCGATTTCTTTTACGGGCCTTTTTACAGCGGGGATTATATTTCCGTCAGCGCCTGTTAAGCCTATGGCGTTGCAGTGTAAAGACTGTAGCGAGGCTACGATCTTTTTATTCACCAGCCCGCCGTAAACCATGGTCACGAGGTCTATGGCAGCGTCATCGGTGATCCTGCGGCCATTGATGTATTTAGATTGTATGCCAGACTGTTCACCGATTTTCGTGGCAATTTTTCCGCCTCCGTGGATTAAAATTTTGTGTTGGCTGATGGCAGAGAAATCTTCCAGAAAGTTGCAGAGATTTTCTTCGTGATCTATAACATTACCGCCGATTTTAATTACCAACAGATCTTTTTTTTCCATCAGCTGTTCATCTTTAAGAGTTCACTGATTACAGCCTGGGCAGCCCATACGCGGTTGCCGGCTTCTTTGGTAACAATGCTGTTGCTGCTGTCTAAAATTTCATCGCTTAGTTCTACGTTTCTACGTACCGGCAGGCAATGCATCACTTTAGCGTTGTTGGTTAGCGCCAGTTTTTCCTTGGTAAGCATCCAGTCTGCATGCAGGCCGGGCATCATACCATATTCCTCGTAAGCCGACCAGTTTTTTACATAAATGAAGTCTGCATTTTGCAGCGCTTCTTCCTGGTTGTGTACAACAGTGGCACCCTGGGTATATTCTGCTGAAAGGTTGTATCCATCAGGGTTTGCGATTACAAATTCGGCCTTGCCCCAGGCGTTGACCCATTCGGCAAAGCTGTTGGCCACGCACTGGGGTAATGGTTTTACATGCGGAGCCCAGGTCATTAGCACTTTTATTTTTTCTTTCCCGGCGGCTTCTTCCTGAATGGTGATGAGGTCTGTAAGGCTTTGCAAAGGATGGAGTGTTGCGCTTTCCAGGCTAATTACGGGTTTTCCGCAGTATTGAATGAATGCGTTGAGGTAGCCTTCTCTGTAATCTTCCTCTTGGTCTTGCAGGGTAGGGAAGGAGCGTATGCCCAAAATATCGAAATAACTACCCAGCACAGGTGCAGCTTCTTTAATATGCTCCGATGTGGAGCCGTTCATAATAGCGCCGTCTTCAAACTCAAGCCGCCAGCCATCTTTGTCTGCATTAAAAATAATCGCTTCCATGCCCAGGTTCTGTGCAGCTATCTGCGTGCTCAGCCTTGTACGCATGCTGGGATTTAAAAATAACAAACCGATCTTCCTGTTTTCTCCCCAATCCTTATCAACAAACGGATTTGATTTATAATGCAGTGCTCTATCTATCAGCCCTTCTATATCAGCCACATCTTTTACGGTAGTAAATTTGTTATTTTTTAATAATGACATTTTTGGTAATATTGATCGAGAAAGTTACAACTAATTTACGGTAAGGGCTCAATTTCTTCCTGTACCACTTCAATAAATTCATCTACTTGCTTCCGGGTAATAGCCAATGAAGGCAATAAGCGAACAACATTCGGTTTGGATTCGCCGGTAAAAATAAAATGTTTGTATAAAAGATTTTTGCGCAGGTCTTTTAATTGTTCGGGCACATCAAAGCCGATCATGAGGCCTTTGCCGCGTACATTTTCAAGGCCGTTTACAGATTTTAACCGGTTCATCAGATAGGTGCCACGTTGCCTGGCCTGTTCTACCAGGTTATCTTTTTCAATCACATCCAGCACTGCAATAGCAGCCGCGCAAGCCAGGTGGTTACCGCCGAAAGTTGTACCCAGCATTCCGTGCCGTGCCTTAATTTTTGGCGAGATAAGAATGCCGCCAACCGGGAAGCCGTTGCCCATGCCTTTTGCCATAGAATATATATCAGCATTCACTTCTGCGTAGTCGTGCGAGAAGAATTTACCGCTTCTGCCATAGCCGCATTGTACACTGTCTGCAATAAAAACACTGTCATACTCATCACATAAACTGCGGATCTTTTGCAGGAAGGAAACCTCCGCAACCCTTATGCCTCCTACGCCCTGGATGCCTTCAACGATCACGGAAGATATTTCGCCGCCATAGTTTTTAAAAGCTTCTTCCAGCGCCTGCTCATCATTGAACGGTAAAAAAATGATATTGGTGCTTTCATTTACCGGTGCAACAATTGATCTATTGTCGGTAGCTGCTACAGCCAGTGAAGTTCTCCCGTGAAATGATTTACTGAAAGCAACGACCTTTTTCCTGTTATTGTGGAATGACGCCAGTTTAAGGGCGTTTTCATTTGCTTCGGCGCCACTATTGCAAAGAAATAGCTGGTAATCTTTTTTGCCTGAAACAGTTACCAGCTTTTCTGCCAGTTCATGCTGCAAAGGTATTTTTACCGAGTTGGAATAGAAGGAAATTTTAGACAGTTGTTCCCTGATCTTTTCTGCCCAGTGCGGTTGATTGTGGCCAATGGAGATCACGGCGTGGCCGCCATACATATCCAGGTACTGATTGCCTTTATCGTCCCAAACGTAGGAACCCAAACCTTTGGTGATGGTAATATCGTTTAACGGGTAAACATCGAATAAGTTCATGATTTTTGCTTGATTGCTTAGCGCCTGTCGCGTGCAGCGATAGATTTTTTAGTTATAAATTTATGAATGCTGGAGATAATTCCTTTAAAAATAATTTGCCTTAAGTTTCAGACCTGTGCGCTGGTCAAGGCCAAACAGGATGTTCATATTCTGTACAGCCTGTCCTGATGCGCCTTTCAACAGATTGTCTGTGGCTGAGTGCACAACCAGCTTGCTGCCGGCTTTTTCCATGGAGATAATGCATTTATTGGTATTAACCACCTGCTTCAAGAAAATGGATTTTTCAGAAACAAAGGTAAAAGCAGCCTCTTTATAGAATTCTTTATATAAAGCAAGCACTTCCTTCAACTCAAGATCGCAGTCTACAGTTGAGCTGATAAAGATGCCCCGAGTAAAATCGCCGCGCCAGGGTACGAAGTGCAATCCTTTTGTGGTGTCTGTAGCAGCATTATAAAAATCCGGCTGTAGCTGGTTCAGCGATTGATAGATCTCCTGCAGGTGCTGGTGGGTGAGCGTTTTGTAGGCCTGTATGTTATTGGCTCTCCATGAAAAATGAGAAGTTGCAGAGAGGCTCTGGCCTGCGCCGGTAGAACCTGTAATGCCCGTAGTATATACGTCCCCGCTGAGCAGGTTGTTTTTGGCCAGCGGCAATAATCCCAGTTGAATAGAAGTAGCAAAGCAACCGGGATTGGCAATGTTATTTGATGTTTTTATTGCTTCCAGGTTCAGCTCAGGCAGGCCATATACAAATGTTCTTCCTTTGAATGCGGCATCTTTTTCCAGCCTGAAATCATTGGCAAGGTCAATGATCTTTATATTGGCATGTATTTCATTTTCCGACAGGAAATTTTTAGAATCACCATGCCCCATACACAGGAAAAGCACGTCAATAAAATCTTTTTCTACAGCAATTTTTTCCAACACTTCATCACCTGTAAAAACAATATTTTCATCCAGCAGGTCGGCATGAACAGCGCCAACACTATTGCCGGTATTGCTTTTGCTGTGAATAAAAATTATGTCTGTTTGCGGGTGGTTTACCAATATTCTCATCAGTTCTCCGCCTGTATAGCCCGCGCCGCCTATGATCCCTGCTTTTATCATTGTTTTATTTACTGTTTTTTTACGCTTTCAAAAATCACCAATTGGTTACTGAAAATTTTACTGAAGCCCCTGACGTCATCGCCTGTCCATCCGTTGTTCATTTCACCGTATTTGCCAAATTTACTGCTCATAAGGTCGTAGGCAGATTCAATGCCCAGCACCTGGAAGCGGTAAGGCATAAGCTTTACAAACACATTGCCGGTAACGTGGTTCTGTGAACTTTGCATGTAAGCTTCCATGTCGCGCATTACGGGATCAAGGAACTGGCCTTCATGCAGCCAGTTGCCATAAAATCCTGCAAGTGTATCTTTCCAGCTAAGCTGCCACTTGGTAAGCACGTGCTTTTCCAGTGTGTGGTGTGCTTTGATAATGATCACGGGCGCTGCTGCTTCAAAACCCACGCGGCCTTTGATGCCGATGATGGTATCTCCTACATGAATGTCCCTGCCGATGCCGTAAGGCGCTGCAATGCTTTGCAGGCGCTCGATTGCGCGTGCAGGATGTGCAAATGTTTCATCGTTCACACCCGTAAGTTCTCCTTTTTCAAATACCAGTTTTATTTCTACCGCATCGTCTTCACTTTTGGTTACCTTGGTGGGAAATGCTTCTTCTGGTAAAAATTCTCTTGAGTTTAAAGTCTCTTTTCCGCCTACGCTCGTGCCCCAGAGGCCCTGGTTGATAGAATACTTCGACTTTTTAAAATTCATCTCCACGCCTTTTTCTTTCAGAAACACAATTTCTTCTTCGCGGCTGATCTTTAGATCGCGGATGGGGGTGATGATTTCCATATCAGGAACTACAATATTAAACACCATATCAAAACGCACCTGGTCGTTGCCTGCTCCCGTGCTTCCGTGGGCGATAGCATCGGCTTGCAGGGATTTGGCATACTCCGCGATATGCATAGCCTGTACAATGCGCTCTGCGCTTACGCTTAAAGGGTAAGTATTGTTTTTTAACACATTGCCAAAAACCAGGTATTTAATGATCTTATCGTAATAGCCTTCAACAGCATCAATGGTTTTGTGCGACTTTACCCCCAGTTTTTTTGCATGCTGTGCTATTTTTTCAATTTCTTCTTCAGAGAACCCGCCCGTGTTTACAATCACGCTGTGAACCTCATAACCCTTATCTTCAAAATATTTCACACAATAGGTGGTGTCAAGTCCGCCGCTGAATCCGAGTACAATTTTCTTTGCCATATCTAATGCAATTTTTTTCTGAAATTCTTTAAAAATTTATATTTCTTCAACCTGAACAAACGCTCAAATACGTTGGATTTTTTTCTGAAATATGCTTTGGTCTCTTCCGGTTCGTAATGATCTTTGGGATCAAACAGCATAGCCGTACACATGCAATTTTTACGGTCTTTGCTCATAAGTATGTCGTAATTTACGCAACTTTTGCAGCCCGCCCAAAATTCTTCATCGTTGGTGAGCTCGCTGTAGGTCACCGGTTCGTAGCCAAGGTCTGAGTTGATCTTCATGACGGCAAGCCCGGTAGTGAGGCCGAATATTTTTGCGGCAGGATATTTTTTCCTGGAGAGTGCAAAGGTTTCTCCTTTGATGCGCTTGGCAATGCCCGTTTTCCTGAAGTCGGGAGAAACGATCAGCCCGCTGTTGGCAACAAATTCGCCGTGCCCCCATTCTTCAATGTAGCAAAAACCTACCCATGTGCCGGTTTTTGTAACTGCAATCACTGCTTTGCCTTCCAGCATCTTCGTGGCTACGTATTCGGGTGAGCGTTTGGCGATGCCCGTACCGCGGGCCTTTGCGGAAGATTCCATTTCATTTACGATGGTATCTGCATAGTGAACATCGTTGCTTGTAGCAATGCGAACAAGAATATTATCTGACTGGTTGTTTTTTTCCACTGTTGAAACGATTAGAATTTAATAATAGATGGCGAATCTCTGGCGTTGGTGCCGGGTGTGTATAAACACGTCTATTAAATTCGAGGTCGTCGTATATGTAAAGCCGGTGTGTAAGATACAAAGAGGGGAGCGCTCATGACAGCATGAGCAAAAGTAAATAATTTATGTTGGGTGGTTTTCAATTTCAGTTCTTAATTCAAAAAGTGAAATGATGTTTTTTTATTTAATGTGCAAATGTATATAAGTTATTCAATAAATAGATGTTAGTTTTGAAGAAATTATAAGTTTTTTTAAAGATAGTTTTTTACCTGCCTATTTCCCTGTTGCCAGACGCTAAAAAATATTTTCAAAAAATATTTGGAGAATAAAAAACTGACTGTATATTTGCACTCCGATTAAGGGAGCTTAGCTCAGTTGGTTTAGAGCATCTGCCTTACAAGCAGAGGGTCACAGGTTCGACTCCTGTAGCTCCCACAGCCTAAAAGCCCTGTAAACACTATGTTTCAGGGCTTTTTTCTTTATTAGTACTTTATTAGTACATCTAATAAATTTGCCCACAATTTTGCCCCACAAAATTCGTTTTCTTTCATTTTTTTGTGGAAAAGGTGGTAAAATCAATTATATTTTCCAGGATTAAAGTCATCACATAAAACTGCACTTTAATTATAACTAATAATATTTTATACATTTTTTTAAAGCCTTATTTCAAAGACAGAACTTATGTAACTAATAAAATTAGCATCATAATACTAAATAATTTAGTACTAATATTTACCTTTACTCTTTAAAAGAAGGTAAAGATGTTCCTAAACTGCAAAACATATTACAGCCTGCGCCACGGTACGTACTCCACAGAGGCGCTTGTAAAAGCGGCAGCTGACAGAGGTTTGCGATCTCTGGCTTTAACCAATATCAACAACACTTCAGACGAGTGGGAGTTTGTAAAGCTATGCAGGGAAAATGACATAAAGCCGGTGGTAGGCGCAGAGATTAGAAATGAAGATACATTACTGTACATCCTGATTGCAGCCAACAATAGCGGTTTGCGGTGGATACATGAATTGCTTTCTTTTCACCTGACCGCAAAAACACCTTTCCCGGACTATAATGAAACAGCGCATTTCTTTGATAATCCGCAAGACGGGTATGTTATTTTACCATTTAAAACGGAGCTGCCGGTATGTTTGAAAGAGAATGAATTTATCGGCATTCGCCATAGTGAACTAAACTCGCTTGTAACCCTCAATATAGCAGCATACAGGCACAAATTTGTTGTACGGCAACCCGTTACTATACAAAACAAGATACACTACAACCTGCACAAACTTTTAAGGGCTATTGATAAAAATGTGGTAGGCAGCCGTTTAAAAAAAGAGTGGATAGCCCGTGCTGATGAAACTTTTCTTTCACCTGCTGAAGTATTACAACAGTTCAAAGATTACCCTGAGTTTGTTACCAATACATACAGGCTTTTAGAAACGTGCAATATTGATATGAACTTCCATGAAGATAAAACCAAAAAGGTCTTTGGCAGTTCTGAGGAAGATGACAGAATATTACTGGAGAAGCTGGCACTGGATGGCTTCAAATCGCGCTATCCTAAGAAAGACAAAACTGCCAGAGAGAGATTACAAAAAGAACTCAAGATTATTAACGATCTTGGTTTTAATGCATATTTTCTCATCAACTGGGACATTGTGCGCTATGCCCAGGCGCGTGGTTTTTATTATGTAGGAAGGGGTAGTGGCGCCAACTCAATTGTTGCTTATTGCCTGTACATCACTGATGTAGACCCTATCAGGCTAAACCTGTATTTCGAGCGGTTTTTAAACCCGCATCGTACTTCCCCTCCCGATTTCGACATCGATTTTTCTTATACCGATCGCGACGAAGTAATGGATTATATTTTTAAGCGTTACGGCCGCCGGCATGTGGCGCTGCTGGGATCTTTCACAACCTTTCAAAAGAGGGCAGCTATTCATGAAATTGGTAAAGTTTTCGGCCTGCCGGATCATGAAATCAAAACACTGCAACGCACGCTTAGCCCTGCTGATAATGTTCAAAAGAAAATTCTTCAGTTTGCACAATTGTTAATCGGCTTTCCTAATAATTTATCGATACATCCTTGTGGCATGCTGATATCTGAAGAGCCGCTCAACAATTATGTTTCGCTGTATATGCCGCCCAAAGGATTTGCCACAACGCATATCGATATGTTTTCAGCGGAAGATATCGGTCTCAATAAGTTTGATATTCTGAGCCAGAGAGGCCTGGGGCATATAAAAGAATGCCTGCAACTTATCAAAAAAAATACAGGGGTAGATGTGAATATCCACGCGTTTGATAAGTTTACTGAAGACGAACAAATCAAACAAAAAATAAGAGAAGGTGATACGATTGGTTGTTTTTACGTAGAATCCCCTGCTATGCGTACTTTGCTCAAAAAATTAAGATGCGAGGATTACCTCACGCTGGTAGCTGCTTCATCCATCATACGCCCGGGCGTGGCTGAAAGCGGCATGATGCGGGAATATATTTACCGTTACCACAACAGGGATAAGATTCAATACCTGCATCCTTTATTTGAAGAGCACTTAGGAGAAACCTTTGGCGTAATGGTCTACCAGGAAGACGTGATAAAAATAGCGCACTTCTTCGCCGGGCTGGATTTGGGAGAAGCGGATATCCTGCGGCGCGCTATGAGCGGCAAGTACAGATCCAGGAATGAGTTCAATATGATCAGAGATAGGTTCATGGAAGGTTGTTGCAAAATAGGTCACACCAAAGAACTGGCAGAAGAAGTATGGCGGCAGATGAAAAGCTTTGCAGGTTATAGTTTTAATAAAGCACACAGTGCATCATTTGCGGTAGAGAGTTATATGAGCCTTTATTTAAAAACCTATTTTCCAAAAGAATTCTTGGTAGCGGTCATCAATAACTTTGGAGGATTTTATTCCAGGGAATTATATTTTTTAGAACTATTAAAAAGTGGCGGAAATATACATCCGCCATGTGTCAACAGAAGCGATTTATATACGAACATCCATGGCGAAAAAGTTTTTGTAGGTTTTATACATATAAAAAGTTTACAGCAAAAGCTTATGGAAAGGATGGTAGAAAACAGGGCCGAAGGCGGGCCTTATGCAGATATAAATGATTTTATAGAAAGAATAAACCCGGGGCTTGAGCAATTAAATATTTTAATCAATATCGGTGCATTTGCTTTTACGGGCAAATCAAAAAAAGAGCTTTTGTGGGAAGCAAATTTTATCCGGAAAAAAACAGCAGTTGCAGATGATGGAGGGCTGGCTTTATTTCATGAAAAGCCCGTTATTTACCGGCTTCCGGATCTGGTTGACAATCCGGTAGACACACTTTATGACCAGATAGAAATATTAGGCTTCCCCTTAAACGATCCCTTTGCGCTAATCAATGAAGATCCTGGTGATTACGTTGCTGCTAAAGATTTGTGTAATTTCAGTGGAAAGTATGTGACCTGCCTTGCCTATTTTATCACCAGCAAGCCGGTGACAACAAAATACAAGGATTATATGTTCTTTGGTACGTTCATCGACAGTAACCTGGATTGGATAGATACCGTACATTTTCCTGACAGCGCGAAAAGGTACCCTTTAGACACAAGTGGTTTTTATAAAATAACTGGCAAGGTAACAGAAGACTTTGGTGTGTTCAGTATTGAGGTCACACAAATGCATCGTGTAAATTATAAACGCAGAAGCTATGATAACTTATAACAGGCACATTGCCCATCTTGATCTGGATGCTTTTTTTGTATCAGTGGAATATCTGCGGAATGCTTCACTCAGAGGCAAGCCGGTATTGATCGGCGGCAACAGCGGGCGTGGCGTGGTAGCCGCATGCTCTTACGAGGCGAGGAAATTTGGTATACACAGCGCTATGCCCATGCAGACCGCCTTGAGATTGTGTAAGCAGGCTGTAGTAGTGAAAAGTGATTTTGAGGCATACAGTAAATATTCAAGGTTAGTTACTGAAGTTATCAGCGACACAGTCCCTGTGTATGAAAAAACCAGCATCGACGAGTTTTATGTAGACCTGTCAGGAATGGATAAATATTTTGGCTGCAACAAATTTACGAGCGAGTTAAAGGATAAAATTACCCGCGAAACCGGCCTTTCAATCACTTATGGATTAGCCAGCAACAAATTGGTAAGCAAAGTGGCCACGAACGAGGTAAAGCCTAATGGACAGATACAAATTCCATTCGGTAATGAGAAAGGGTTTCTGGCGCCCTTACACATTTTCAAGATGCCCGGCGTAGGCAAAGAAACAGGGTATAAACTTTTAAAGATGGGCATCCAAAATATTAAAACACTTAGTGAAATCCCTATGGAATATATGGCTAACCTGATGGGGAAATCAGGGATAGAATTGTGGAGGAAATCTAATGGTATTGACGAATCGCCCGTGGTGCCGTACCGCGAGCAAAAATCAATTTCTACAGAAAGTACATATCAGCAGGACACCATTGATATTCATTTCTTAAAAACAGAATTGATAAGAATGACTGAAAAAATAGCTTTCGAGCTACGCAGTCAGAATAAGCTCACCGGCTGCGTAACAGTAAAAATACGCTACTCGGATTTTCAGACTTACACTATGCAGAAAAGTATTGCATACACCAATATGGATGATGTGTTGCTGCAGGCCGCTAAAGAGCTGTTTGATAAACTGTATCAGCGCCGCATGCTTGTACGCCTTCTTGGTATTCGTTTTACGCATTTAATACAGGGTAATTACCAGATCAATATGTTTGAAGATGTGGAAGAAAAGATAAAACTTTACCAGGCAATTGACAGTGTGAAAAACAGGTTTGGAGAAAATTTATTAAGGAGAGCTTCCTCGTGTTATGATTAGGAAAAGCTATCACCTTCAAATGAAAAGCGGCGATGCTACTTTCAAAAGACGAGTTTCAGCATTAAATGCTCCAAGCGATTGAATAATGGCCCATACAATTTCCAGATTTATTAAGTAAATGATGTTAATATTCGGGAAATATGCTTATTTATAATGAATAAAAAGCAGAGGGTCACAGGTTCGACTCCTGTAGCTCCCACAGCCTAAAAGCCCTGTAAACAGTATATTTCAGGGCTTTTTTATTTGCATTTATTCATTGTTGTTTAACTTGCAGCATGGCTGGGAAAAAGTTAAGTTCAATTTTTAAAAAGATTATACTTGCAGTTATTATTTTATTCACAATAATAACGTTTATTGATTTTATAAGAATCATCAATTATAGTGTTTATCAGCGCAACCCACCCGTAGAAATAATTACAGAAGAAGATAAAATTTATTTCGACCTAGTTCATAATAAAGAAATAGATTGGTCACGCTTAAACCCAACCCTTGAATTTATCAGCCATGAATATGACGTTGCAGACTTTAAGTTTGTTAACCTGCTGCGCATTTTATATGAATTTCCCGGAAAGATTCCTGTTGAAGTGAGAGGTAATATAGATAAAACTCTTTTAGCATTCCGTTATTGGTGGGATGAACCGGGCGAAAATTCTATGTGCTACTGGAGCGAAAACCATCAGATATTATTTGCATCTGCCGAATACCTGGCAGGGCAGCTGTATGTTGATAAAACTTTTTCTAAGAGTGGACTAAAGGGCAAACAGCATGTAATAAAAGCGAAGCGTAGGATCCTGGACTGGCTAGAAATGCGCTGGAAATACGGCTTTACCGAATATTATTCCGCTACCTATTACATCGAAGATATTGCCGCATTAACTAACCTCATTGATTTTGCTAAAGATGATGAGCTCACTCTTAAATGCAAAATCATCCTTGATCTTTTGCTATATGATGTGGCAAGCCAGCAAGTAAATGGCATGTTTGCATCGGTAAGCGGCAGAGCTTATGAGCACAACCGCAAGGGTGAGGCTGCTGACTTGGGAGGCGTTACAAAATTTCTTTTAAGGAATGAAAAGATAGCTTCTCATGGTTTGCTTAACGGGTTTATGCTATTCCGAAAGTATGATGTGCCGCATGTTTTAAGAGACATAGCAAACGATACAGGCACTGTTATCGTGGAACAAATAAACGGATTGAATATGAGCGAGCTTAAAAAAGAAGGCTACTACGGCACCGGCGACAAAAGTATGATGATGCAATGGGGAATGGAAGCATTTACCAATCATGAGGTGATCAGGAATTCACTAAAACATATACGAGGTGCCGCAATGTTTTCCAATGATTTCCTTAAAGCATTCAGATATCTGGACTTTACAATAATCAGGTGGCTGCATCTTGAACCTTTACTGGTAAAAATCATTCACCCGGCTACCAATGGTAAAGCCATTCAGCGCGCACATACTTATACTTACCGTACAAAAGATTATTCATTGTATAGTGTGCAGGATCATTATCAGCAGCAGTATGCAGATCAGCATCATATCGCAGGAATGAATATGGGCAACCATTTCAGCGTTTTTCATACGCATCCTGCAAGAAACCCCGGAGACAATAACCATTCTCCTAACTATTGGGTTGGGTATGGGCGCCTGCCCCATGTACAACAATTTAAAAATGTAAGCATGGCCATTTATGCTATACCCCCAAAAAAGAATTTGACAGAGGCCGTTTTACCGTGTTATACACATGCGTATTTCCCGGTTAAGAAATTTGATAGTGTCTATATTTTCAACAATTATGCTTTTGGCAAGAAAGGCAGCGTTTACATAGCCTTGATAGGGAAAAATAATTTTTCATTCAGGCCGGGTACCAACGATGATCTGATACAGCGGGGTAGAAAAACTTTTTGGATCATGGAAGCCGGATCAGCCGTAGAAGATACATCCTTCCAGCGTTTCATCGGCAAGATACAAAAAAACAGCATTTCATTTTCAGAAGAAAACCTTGAACTGGTCTACATTTCAGGAAATAAAAAACAACGTTTAAAATTTGGTGAAACCAGGGCGCACGCTGCGCAGGCAAGGTTTGCATCTCCTTATGTGCAGATGGCTAATGATCAGCAAAAGATTATCTCCTTCCAAGGAAAATCATTATTGCTTGATTTTTATAATCCTAAAAGAATATGTAGTTTACCTCAGGAATAACTATATTTGTACTGTATCGCTTAAACGATTAAAAAGCCGGGAAAAATATATTTTATGCTTATATTTGTATCGGCAGCGATATTATTTTGCTATCAGAAATTTTCCTATGAAAAAAGCAGTTTCTTTAAAAGATATAGCCAACAATGTAGGCGTATCAACAGCTTTGGTATCTTATGTATTGAATGGTAAAGAAAAAGAAGCCCGTGTAAGCAAGGAGATGGCTGCAAAGATACGCAGGGCTGCAAAGGAGATGAATTATCAGCCAAACTTAATAGCCAGGAGCTTAAAATACGGAAAGACAAAAACTATTGGTCTAATCGTTGCTGATATTTCCAACCCCTTCTTTTCAAGTATTGCACGTATCATTGAGAATAAAGCCAAAGAAAATGGCTATACCGTTGTATTTGGCAGCAGCGATGAGCAGCTCGATAAATCTGCAGACCTGCTCAATGCTTTAATCAACAGGCAGGTTGACGGCCTTATTGTTACGCCGGTAGAAAACTCGGAAGAACAAATTCGTGAAATACAGGAGAAAGGCATTCCCGTAGTGTTGATTGACCGTTATTTCCCTAAGCTGAATACCAATGCTGTATTCATTAATAATTATCAGTCGGCATATAATGCTACTCAACATCTGATAGATAATGGCTATAAAAAAATTGGCATGGTGGCTTACCAGAGTTCGCTTGAACACATGAAGCAACGGGTAAAGGGATACGAGAAATGCTTAAAAGATAATGGTATAAATGCCAGTAAAGACTGGTTGTTAAAAATCAACTACAACCATACAGAAACAGACTTCCGGGATTCTTTAAATGCAATGCTGGAAAACAATACAATTGACAGCCTGCTGTTTGCCACCGTATCTCTCGCCGTTAAATCATTACATGTGATCAATTCGCGCAAAATAAAAATACCAGACGATTTCGGGTTGATCAGTTTCGACGAAAGCGATACATTTGACTTTTTTTATTCCCCGCTTACTTTCATTAAACAAAATCTGCAGCACCTCGGCTCCCAATCTGTACAACTCCTAATAGATTCGATTAATAATAATACCACTGTAATCAAAAAAATTGAAGTGCCTACTACACTGGTAGTGAGAGATAGCAGCAAGAAAAGTGAATAAAAATTTTCTTAAATGAAAAAAGTTAGTTAATTTGCTTAAACGTTTAAAACAAATACTATGAAAAACACCTGTTTATTGTTACTCGCATTCTTTGTTTTTAATTGCTTATCGGCCCAGCGCCCAGCCGGTTTTAACGGTAGAAATATGAGCATGTCTACACTATCTAAATTATCTAATGCAAAAAGCCGTTCTATAAGCCCGGAAAATTTTACCGGCGAAAAAGGCAGGGGAGGCATGGCAGACCCCGTTGCCGACAAAGGCAAACGCAACGTGGCAAATGCTGCCAGTGAGGCAAGGGATTTAGGTAAAGGATGGAAAGTAAACCCGTTCATTATCATCAATCCCGGCGAAACTTTCACTATGGCCGAGATTACAGGCCCAGGCGCCATACAACATATCTGGATGACACCAACCGGCAATTTTAATTTAACTATATTCAGGATTTACTGGGATGATGAAACATCGCCTTCTGTCGAAAGCCCGGTGGGACCTTTCTTCGGTATAGCCTGGAATGAATTTTCACCGTTAAATTCTCTGGCAATGACAGTGAATCCGGGTAGCGCTTTCAACAGCTACTGGCAAATGCCATTCAGGAAAAAATGTAAAATGACTATGCAGAACATTTCCGGTGAAGCTATGCGCTTATATTACCAGGTAGACTATACACTTGCAGAAGTTGAAGAAGACGAAGCTTATTTCCATGCACAGTACAGGAGAAGTACTCCCGATAATAATTCAATCCATACGATTGTTGATGGTATTAAGGGCCGCGGGCACTATGTGGGTACTTTCATGGGTGTTGGTGTCAGGAATAATGGATGGTGGGGCGAAGGAGAAATTAAATTCTTTATGGACGGAGACAGGGACTATGCCACGATTGTAGGGACCGGTACGGAAGACTATTTCTGCGGATCGTATAATTTTGAAAATAAGCGTACAAGGCAGTACCAGGAGTTTTCAACGCCTTATGCCGGATTGCACCAGGTGCTCAGGCCCGATGGTTTATATGGCTCCCAGCAAAGATTTGGTATGTACCGCTGGCATATACTGGATCCCATACGTTTTGAAAAAGACCTCAGCGTAACTATCCAGGATCTGGGCTGGCGTTCTGGCGGAAGATATCTTGCGCAAAAATCTGATATCGTCACAGTTGCTTACTGGTATCAATCAGAACCTCATAACACTTACCCCAAACTTCCTGCAGCAGATGTGCTTGAAGTCAATTAAATTCATCAAACATGCGTACATTAAAACTTACCCTATTGTTGCTGGCTGTTTTTTCCACCATGAATTCATGCCAGTCTGGAAATAAATCTAAAAATAAGACAATGGATAATCCACAAAAAGGGACATTCGCATATGATGTGCAGTTCCTGAGCCAGAAAGACAGTATCATAATTTTAAAAAACAACGACTCGTCCGGGCAGCTGATAGTTTCTCCTAAATACCAAGGGAAAGTTTTTACATCTACTGCCGAAGGTTTGAATGGTAAAAGCTTTGGGTGGGTTAATTATAAAGCATTTGATGAGCCTGTGAACGATCATATGAATGCTTTTGGCGGTGAAGATCGTATGTGGCTTGGCCCTGAAGGCGGTAAATATTCTATCTACTTCAAGCAGGGAACCGAACAGGTTTTTGACAACTGGCATACACCTCCTGCTATAGATACCGAAGCCTGGCTGCTCACTGCTTCCAGCGGCAAAAAAGTTTCAATGGCTAAGGAAACGGCATTAATAAACTATGCTGGAACTCCGCTCAAAATAAAAATGGAGAGGGATGTGGAGATCATGGAAAATGAAACGATTGAACAAATGCTCCATGTTAGTCTGAATAAAAAGGTAAATGTGGTTGGATTTAAAACAGTCAACCGCCTTTTTAATACGGGTACAAACGAGTGGACAGAGCACACCGGAGCTCCCTGCATCTGGAACCTGGACATGTTTATGCCTTCTGAAAGCTGCATTATTGTGATTCCTTACATTCAAAACGCTCAGGGCAAAGTAGCAACAACAGATTATTTCGGGGAAATAGCCGACGACAGGATCAAATACAGCAACGGTGTTCTATTTTTTAAGGCTGATGGTAAATCAAGAGGTAAATTAGGTATCCCTCCTTTAAGGGCTAAAAATATTGCAGGTAGCTACGACGCGCAAAATAATGTGCTGACTGTTACGGTATTTGATGTGCATAACAACAGGAAATATCTTAACCAGGAGTGGCGCACAGACCGCGATCCTTACAGCGGAGATGCAATGAATGCCTACAACGACGGCCCTCTCGAAGACGGCTCGCAAATGGGCCCATTCTATGAAATAGAAAGCGTATCTCCGCCTGCATTCTTAAAACAGGGCGAGCATATCACGCACAACCATTCCGTTTTTCATTTTACGGGAGATAAGAAAACACTTAACGATATCGCAATAAAAGTTTTTGGTGTTACACTACAGGAAATTCAAAACACATTTAAATAATATAAATAATGGCTCAGAAATTTAATTATCCCAAAATAGGCATCAGGCCCATCATTGATGGCCGTTATGGTGGCGTAAGAGAATCGCTGGAAGATATTACCATGAACATGGCAAGATCAGTAGCTGATCTGTATGCGGCAGAATTAAAATACCCCGATGGAACGCCCGTGCAATGCGTGATTGCTGACACCTGCATCGGCGGTGTAAAAGAAGCGGCTGATTGCGCAGACAAATTTGCCAATAATAATGTGGGCGTATCCTTATCGGTAACGCCCTGCTGGTGCTACGGTACCGAAACAATGGATATGAACCCGCACTTACCCAAGGCAATCTGGGGATTTAACGGAACGGAAAGGC
Organism: Bacteroidota bacterium; assembly: GCA_023422835.1. Lineage (GTDB taxonomy): Bacteria > Bacteroidota > Bacteroidia > Chitinophagales > Chitinophagaceae > Haoranjiania > Haoranjiania flava. Next base: position 47,810 of record JAFAGI010000010.1, read on the forward strand.
CTGGCGCCGTATATCTGGCCGCAACGCTGGCCGGACATAATCAAAAAGGCTTGCCCTGCTTTGGCATTTATGGCCGCGATGTGCAGGACATGGGCGATATCACGATTCCGGAAGATGTAAAAGATAAACTATTAGCATTTGCCAAAGCAGGTTTGGCCGTTTCTATTATGAAAGGAAAATCGTATCTCTCTGTTGGCTTTGTTTCAATGGGTATTGCAGGTTCGGCTGTAGATCCGGATTTCTTCCAGGATTATCTGGGTATGCGCAATGAATACGTAGACTCTACAGAACTATTTCGCAGGATAGACCTGGAAATATATGACAGGGATGAATATAATAAAGCGCTTGCATGGGTAAAAGAAAATTGTAAGGAAGGCGAAGACCTGAACACGAAGAAGAAATCCAGGGAAGAGCTGGATAAGGATTGGGAATTTGTAATAAAAATGACCCTCATCATTCGTGACCTGATGGTAGGCAACCCACAACTGGATAAAATTGGCTGGCGCGAAGAAGCACGCGGCCACAATGCACTGGTGTCGGGCTTCCAGGGGCAAAGGCAATGGACAGATTATAAACCTAATGGCGATTTTGCTGAGGCCATATTAAATTCTTCATTCGACTGGAACGGCATTCGTGCCCCGTTTATGGTAGCTACAGAAAATGATTCATTGAATGGCGTTTCCATGTTATTTAATTATTTACTCACCAATACAGCCCAAATTTTTGCCGATGTAAGAACCTATTGGAGCCCCGATGCAGTAGCAAGAGTATCAGGATGGATGCCGGAAGGCAGGGCGCAGCAAGGGTTTATTCATTTGATCAATTCAGGCGCAGCCACATTGGATGGTTCAGGCCAGCAAAGTAAAGATGGCAAACCTGTAATGAAGCCTTTCTGGGAAATATCTGAAGAAGAGGCAAAGGCCTGCCTGGATGCCACTACATGGTACCCTGCTAATACCGGTTATTTCCGTGGCGGCGGATTTTCTTCGAAATTTCTTACCAAAGGAGAGATGCCTGTGACCATGTGCCGCCTGAATTTAACCAAAGGCCTCGGCCCGGTAATGCAAATTGCCGAAGGCTACACCATTGACCTGCCCGGAAATGTAAATGAAGTTTTAGATAGGCGTACAGACTATAGCTGGCCTACCACCTGGTTTGTGCCTAACCTTACAGGTGAAGGCGCATTCAAAGATGTGTACAGTGTCATGGCTAATTGGGGCGCCAATCATGGTGCCATCAGTTACGGGCACATCGGCGCAGACCTGATAACCCTCTGCGCTATGCTGCGCATTCCTGTGTGTATGCATAATGTGGCTGCTGAAAAATTGTTCAGGCCGGCATCATGGGCATCTTTTGGCATGGATGCAGAAAGCAGTGATTACAGGGCCTGCAGCAATTACGGGCCGCTGTACAAGTGAATTGACAATGGATAATTGAAATTGACAATTGAGAGGAAGGAAATGATCGTGGGGCATTGAGCTTTAAGCGCTCAGCCCCTGACCGTTTGCTCAAATATGATCCCGGTAGTTGTCGGAAAAGTGACACAAGCACGCCCGATAACTACCAGAGATAGTAGAAGTTGATAACATAAAAAATAAAAATCACAAATCACAAATTCTGAAATGGCAAAGAAACAATCACTATTTGTAAAAGACGGGGTTAACTATGCAATACCTTTTGCAGCCATCAGCGCTTTATTTTTCCTGTGGGGGATAGCCCACGGCATGTTGGATACGCTGGACAAAAATTTCCAGGAAATGCTGCATTTGCATAAATGGCAATCCAGCCTTATCCAATCTGCATTGTATGGCGCTTATTTTATAATGGCAATCCCGGCGGGGTTATTCATGAAAAAGTATGGTTATAAAAAAGGAATAATTTTCGGGTTATTACTTTTTGCGGCCGGTGCATTTTTATCAGCGGCCACAGCGCCGTTTCAATCTTTTGCTTTATTTCTGATGTGCCTGCTGGTGATAGGGTCAGGGCTTACCACGCTTGAAACCGCAGCCAATCCTTATACCACCAAATTAGGTCCGCCGGAAACCGCTGAGCGCAGGATCAACTTTTCCCAGTCGTTCAACGGCCTGGCCTGGACAATAGGGCCCTTGATCGCACTGTACGTTTATGGCAACCGCAGCCATGTGGAAGGCGAGAAAATGATGTCTATTGTATTGCCGTTTGTTGTGATAGGTATTGCTGTGCTTTTAGTAGCATTTGTGTTCATGCGTTTAAAGTTGCCCGAAATTACAGAGGAAGATGAGCATGCAGCGCATGGCGGCGGCCACGGCATTTCAGCTACGCCTGGCGCTGATTCGGAAATTGAAACAGAAATTACCGACCCGGCACACCCGGGATATATAACCAAAAAACCGTTGTGGCAAAACCGGCATTTTGCACTCGGCTTCATTGCACAAACCTGTTACGTTGCAGCACAAACCGGTATTTTCAGCTACCTCATCAATTTTGTTTCAGATCATGACCAGCATCCCCGCTGGGAATCTGTGAACGGGCCATACTTTTTATCGCTGGGATTTTTATTGTTTATGATCGGCAGGATCTCAGGCAGCGCCATGATGAAATATTTAAAACCGGCAAAACTTCTGGCTTTCTATACGCTGATGGTTTGCCTGTTGTTGCCTGTTGTGGCATCGCACTTAGGATGGGTGTCCCTTATAGCGCTTTATGGTGTATTCTTTTTTATGTCTATCATGTTCCCTACCATATTTGCTTTGGGAATTAAAGGTTTGGGTACGCAAACAAAGCAGGGCGCGTCGTTTTTGGTGATGGCGGTTGCCGGTGGTGCATTATTTCCGCCGATCATGGGCGCCGTGTCTGACGTGTATGGCATGAGCAAAGGTTTCTTTGTACCGATACCTTTATTCTTGTTTATCCTGTATTATGCGGTTACCGGCTATAAGGTAAAAGCTTAGTAGACTGATTTTAATTACAACTGAATTGAAGTATATACCAACTTACATTCATATAAATATTGATTTAACGAATTATATATTATGAGTATCAAAAGATTTTTCCAGGCTTTTATTGTTTTTTTATTTCCTTTTACCGCATTTGCGCAGCAAACGGTAACTACCGCTACAGAATTGAAACGTTTGTCGGACATTACGAAAATGCCGGCATATATAGACGGCAGCTTCATTAGGCAAATTTCTTCCTACGACAGAACAGGTGGGAATGATGATGGCTTTAGCGGAAAATATTCTTACATCCGTAAAGAAAAAGACGGACTGGTGTTGTTAGACGTGAAAGGCCGCGGCGTAATTGAACGGATATGGACACCTACGCCTACTGATGATATCATTGAATTTTATTTTGATGGCAATGCAAAACCCGGCTTGTCAATAAAATTCAGCGATTTATTTTCCGGTAATGTAGCCCCGTTTTTAAAGCCGCTGGTTGAAGCTCATCTGGTGGGAGGCTATTATTCTTATGTGCCTATACCTTATGAGAAAGGTTGTAAGATTGTTTTTAAAGGAGAAAAGATTATGTTTCATCAGATCCAGTACAGGGAGCTGGATGATACTTATAAAGTACAAACATTTCACTCCCGCTTCAATACCAATGAGCATAAGATACTGCAGGATGTTATAGGATTATGGAATAATAACGACAGGCAGGTACAAAATTTTTATGCCGGCAGATTAAATAAAACCAGTGTACAAAAAACGGTACATCCCGGTGAAACAGTATTGCTGGCAGATTTAAGGCAGGGTGGGCGTATTCAGGGCTTTGAATTTAAGTCCTCAAAAATATTTGAAGGCTTATCAAGACAGCTCGACTTAAAAATTACCTGGGACAATGAATCTGCCCCCGCAGTGTATGCGCCGGCAGCTGATTTTTTTGGCTATGCATTCGGCAAAAAATCTATGGAAAGTTTATTGCTGGGCGCCACGGCTTCAAAAGCTTATTGCTATTTCCCCATGCCTTTTGATAAAAGCGCTAAGATTGAATTAGTATATCGAAAGACAAATGAAACGCAGCAGCCGCTTTCCTTTACATTTGATATGTGGCATGCTGCAGGAAAAAGAAATCCTGCCAGGGAAGGAAAGTTTTATGCCTTGTGGAAGAATAATGAACCGGCTTCCGGCGAGCCCTACGTATTTTTAAATGGAAACGGCCGGGGGCATTATGTAGGCACGCTCTTACAAAGCCAGGCTACTACGTATAATTATTTTACCGAATTTTTTGAGGGTGATGATTCCACGGTGATTGATGGCGTTCAAAACATTCACGGCACGGGTAGTGAAGATTATTTTAACGGCGGCTGGTATGCCCAGCCGGGCGGCTGGGTGGAAAAACTGGGCGGGCCGGTCAGCGGTTGCCTGGATTATTCAATTCCATGGAGCCGTACATGCGGATACCGGATTTATGTTACAGACAAACTGCCTTTTTATAAAAACATTTATCACAGCATGGAGCACGGTCCGGTAAATAATAACCGTCCGGTAAATAATACTTCAGTGGCTATGTACTATGCCGATAAAGCGGTACAGGTAAATACAGCTCCGGTCAATGAAAATACCAAAGTATTTTTGCCACCCACTTATACGTTCTACCCGGCTTTTTTAAAACACCTGACCTATAATGGCAATTATATTTTTAGGAACGGACGTGCTGCAATCAACGATAAGCAGGCATCGCTCACAATCAATATTGATGAGGTTCCTGCCGGGAAATATAAATTATACATGAATAAAATAATGTCTCAGACAAAAAATCTTGAGGTGCGTATAGCAGATAATGCAGACATTCAACAATGGAGAAGTGTCCATTTAAATGCTGGCAACACCGCCGAAGAAATTTATTTAGGCGAGGTAGAAATCAGAAAAAATGAGATACCTCAAATGCCATTAAACCTGCTGTTCCGTTCGAAGGATAATACACCTGAAGTGGAATTTGACAGGATCATGCTACAAAAAATATAGTTTTCAGCCGCTACATAAGTGTGCAGGAAGTACAGTCTTTTAGAGATGGATAAAAAAATAAAATACTTTTTTCTATGCTGTGTTTTAGTAACAGCGCAACTTGCCGCGCAGCCTATACCGCATGAACTAAAGCGCTTCGTGTCGTCTGTTCATTTTCCTGCTATTGGCAATGCGGCTCCTTCAGTAACGTATACAAAAATCTCTGACGGTGATTATAAAATAACAGTGAAGTGGAATTTGAAGGATAATATACAACAAGATAACGCGGAAATGCAGGTCAAACCTGCGTTTCAGCCTTCTTTTCATTGGGCTCCGCACCTGACGCCGCAGGATGGGTTTGTAATAGACCAGCATGTATTCCGCGCTCCCTGCCTCATTGTTTCCGGTAAAGAGAAGCAAGTAACCATCATACCTGATCTGGATCTTATCAGCAACAATACATCCTACAATTGGTACATGGATATGCATGCACCGGCTAATGTGCTTACCATTGGCTTGGGCAAAACCGCGGTAACGGACCATGTACTCTTTAAAAAAACCAAAGGTGCACAATTCACCAAAGGAAAAATATCAGCAGGCTTTTACATTTTTACCGACCGGGTAAAAAATAATTTTCATAATCACTGGCGCAAGGCGCTTTCGTTTATGTGGAAGAAGTGGGGCCATCCTTTATACCAAAAAGGGGAACCGCTGCCGGTAAAAAACTTGGATCAATATGTAAAGCAGACTTACGATTGGGCATTCCATAACTGGAAGAATACAGTCTGGCAGGAATTTGATTTAAACGGGAAAAAAGTTGGTGCGCCTGTTTTTATAGTGAATGTTACACAAAGTCCGAATTACAAAGGCGAGGTGGATGAACGCGAATTCCGTTCTATCTGGAACCAGGCCTGGTTCAGCTCGTTAAGATCAGCATCGGGCTTGTACCGTTATGCCAAACGCACGGGCAACGAACAGCTGAGAAAATATGCATTGCAAACTAAAGAGCTGGCTTTGCAGTTTCCCCAATACAACGGTTTTTTTCCTGCTGTTATAGCTACCGAAATGGAGCAGGTAGCAATTGACGGGAAAAAATACAATCGCTCGCAGGGATGGCATACCAAATACTTCGGCAACTCTAACCGCAATCCGTACACATGGGATGCTCGCAAATCGCCCTATCATATTTTAGATATGAGCTTCACGGCTAATCAAATGCTTAGCTGGTACACGGATCTGGAGAAAGACAGCCGGCTGCTCCAATACACGAAGCGCTATGCCGATGCCCTGTTAAAAGTACAGTTCAGTAACGGCTTCTTCCCCGGCTGGCTGTCATTGAGTGATCTGAAACCGATGGATCATTTAAATGCGTCTCCGGAAACAGCAATGTCTGTTACGTTTTTGGTGAATCTTTACAAGCTCACGAAAGATACACGTTATAAACAATCTGCTGCAAAGGCTATGGAGGCGGTGATCAATAGCAACATGATGCAGGGACAATGGGAGGATTTTGAAACGTATTGGTCATGCAGCCGTTATGGCAGCGATCACCTGGTAGGCAAAAAAGTAGAACGTAATAATATGTTCAAGCAAAATACGCTCTCCGTGTATTATACTGCTGAAGCCTTGCTGGCTATGTATCAGCTTACACAGGAAAAAAAATATTTGCACTACGGACAACGTGTACTTGACGAATTGCTGATGGTACAGGCTGTTTGGCAGCCTCCTTACATGGCCATCCGTACGCTGGGCGGATTCGGTGTAATGAATGCAGATGGAGAGTGGAATGATTCCCGCCAAAGCCTTTTTGCACCATTGATAATGAAGTATGGTAAAATCTTAAAAAACACTGAGTACCTGCAAAGGGCTAAAACAGCATTATATGCTTCGTTTGCCATGATGTATACGCCATTAAATCCGGCTACCATGTATCAGTGGCAGCAACGATGGCCATTTTTCGGCAAAGAAGATTATGGTTTTATGATGGAAAATTACGGGCACGGCGGAGAAACGGATAATAAAGGTTTGGGCATTGGAGAATTTACCATTTATGATTGGGGTAATGGTGCAGCAGCTGAAGCGTACAACAGGATCGTAGATAGCTATGGAGAAGAGATTCTGAGATAAGGTCTTGAATAATTTTGCTAAAGAATAAGTATGCTGCGAGCAAAATTTACTAGAAGTAATACTATGTGGCAACTGGAAAAAACAAAATAATATTGATTAGTATATCCGGATAACTACCGGGAATCATCAAAAACAGCCGCAAAGCGGTGCACTAAAAAAAATAAACACATGCAAAAACTATTTTTTCTTTTACTTTCTTTCTTGGCAATTAATTTTTTAACGGCGCAGGAGATGAACACGGATCTGTATGATCTATCGAAAATGAAATCAGGATTAAAGAACCGGCGTATTTCAAGCACGGATAAAACAGGTGGCAACAGGGATCACCTGGAACCTTTCAAGCCCGGCGAAAAGCGTGTCATTGCTGATATCCAAGGCGCAGGCATTATCAATCACATCTGGATTACCATTGCGCCGCCGCCAGGCGAGTTGAGTAGGAACGACATTATCATTCGCATGTATTGGGATGGGAATTCATATCCTTCTGTTGAATCGCCGATAGGCCCTTTCTTCGGCCAGGGATGGAATGAACAATACAATTACGCCGCATTTCCTTTGGCTGCCGGCCCGTTAAACGGCTCCAGCCTGGTAAGCTATTTCACCATGCCCTTCCAGAAAGGAGCGAGAATTGAAATAGAAAATCAGACAGACAAACAGATCAATGCATTTTACTTTTATGTGGATTATTTCGAGGTAAACCAATTACCCAAAGACATGGGACGTTTCCATGCCTGGTACAACCATGAGCTTACGAACGCGCTGCCTGAAGGAGAAACGGAATGGGCCTTAACAGGGGAGTGGAAGCCTAATACGAAGCCCGAGAACAATTACACGTTCATCAACACAAAAGGAAAAGGGCATTTTGTAGGCATCAATTATTACGTGCATTGCCCCACACCCATGTGGTACGGCGAAGGTGATGACATGTGGTTTATAGATGGCGAAGCAAAACCTTCACTGATAGGCACGGGTACCGAAGATTTCTTCAATACTTCCTGGTGCCCCAAAGAGCCTTACGCTCATCCCTATTTCGGTTATCCGCGGGTAAATAACGATGTCGGCTGGCTGGGCCGCACACATGTATATCGGTTCTTTATAAGCGACCCCATTTTTTTTGAAAAAGAATTAAAAGGCACCATAGAACACGGTTCCAATAACAATCTTACACTTGATCTCGGCTCTGTGGCTTACTGGTACCAGGATAAAGCAGTTGCGCTGCCCAAAGCGCCTACCAAGGAACAGCGCGCTTTAAGGCCTTTTATAAAATTTGAAGACATGCACCGCTGGCGCGATGCCTGGAGAAAATCAAAAGGAAATGACTCCAAACTTTGGGGTAATGAATAAAAATAATGGGTATAGGCTAATACATTGTATAGTTCTGAAAAAATACGTTTGCAAGCGTTCTTCCCTTCGACCTGGTGGAGAGGGGCAGGGCTGAGGTTTCTGGGATGAAAAAACACATCAATAGTAAATATGAGCACAAATAATTTATCAAGGAGAAAAGCCCTGGCTGCTTTGGGAAGCCTGGGCATTGCTACCGGTTTGCCCTTTGCTGCTGGTGCGGCGAACACTATAGCTCAAGCGGGAGAAGAGCATTTATATGACATCAATAATCATGTATCGGGGCAGCTAACCACGTTTGATTATAAAACCAAAGAAAAAGCCATTGATGTTCACCCCGGCCAGAAAGTTACATTGGCACAATATGATCAGCCCGGGATCATTACCCGACTGTGGATGACCTGCGCCGGCTGGTTTTGGGAACATTGGGATGTAAGCAAGGAAAAACATCCGGATCAGAAAATTCTAAAAAAATTGATCCTGCGTATTTATTGGGATGGCAATTCATTTCCATCGGTGGAGGCGCCTATAGGCGACTTCTTTGGCATTGGTTTGTGTGAATACAAACATTATTTATCGAAATACCTGGGTATGTCAAGCGGCGGTTTTTATTGTTATCTGCCCATGCCCTTTAATAAAATAAGGATTGAGATTGAAAACCTACACGACACGAGGGCCTCAGCCGTTTTCCTGAATGCAAATTTTACAAAGCTTTCATCCCTGCCCAAAAATTCAGGCAGGTTGCACTGCTTATACAATGCAGGCACTAACCCCGGCTCTACACCAATGACCATTATGAAAACAAAAGGCAAAGGGCACTTTGTAGGGTGCTGTATTTCCATGCAAAGCTTTTTGCCTAATTACCTTGGCTACCTTGAAGCGCCTGAATATATATACATTGATACAGAAGACAGGTCCGTGCCTTCTATGGTTGGTACAGGCCTTGAAGATTATTTTAATGGTGGCTGGTATTTTAGGGATGGAGAGTTTTGGGGACCGTATCATGGCGTGCCGTTAAAAGATGGTTTTAGATCCATGATCAGTATGTACCGTTTTCATGAAAATGATAAAATTTATTTTAATAAAAGTTGTGAAATAGAATTTACAAACCCGCGGCCGCCCGAACATACCCGTGAATTTAAATTCTCTTCAACAGCTTACTGGTACCAGCAAACTGCCGTACCGCTTGCGTTTCAATTGCCCTCAAAAAATAAATTGGTAGACTGGTATCGTATCAGGGACACAGACCACCAAGCTATACCTTAATACTAAAAAAAATCCATTATGAACGCCGATAAATATGTAATAGGAGTGGACTACGGAACGGATTCCGTGCGTACATTAATTGTAAATGCTGTAACGGGAGATGAAGTTGCCTGCTCCGTTTTTGAATACCCGCGCTGGAAAGACAGGTTGTATTGCGACGCTGCTGAAAACAGGTTCCGGCAGCATCCTTTGGATTATGTAGAAGGATTAGAAAAAACCATAAAAGAATGTGTAAAAATTGCCGGGCAAGGTGTAGCTGCGAACATTCTGGCAATATCTATTGATACCACCGGCTCTACGCCATGTGCCGTAAATGAGAGAGGCGTGCCACTGGCTTTGCTGCCCGAATTTGAGCATAATCCCAATGCCATGTTCGTGCTATGGAAAGATCACACAGCTATCAAAGAAGCCGACGAAATTAATGCACAATCAGCCAGATCAGGTGTGAACTATGTTGCCTATTCAGGCGGTATTTATTCTCCGGAATGGTTTTGGGCCAAACTATTGCATGTGTTGCGGCAAGATGAAGCTGTAAGAAAGCAATGTGTTGCCTGGGTGGAACACAGCGACTGGATGCCTTTCTTATTAACAGGCGCAACAGATGTGTTGCAAATGAAAACAAATGTTTGTGCGGCGGGCCACAAGGGTTTATGGGCTGCAGAGCATGGCGGGTTTCCTCCTGATGATTTTTTCGCTTCAATCGATCCGTTATTAAAGGGATATGTACTTAAGATGGATGCACGGGTATATACCGCAGATCAGGCGGCCGGGAACCTGTGTGACCAATGGGCGGAAAGATTAGGCCTCTCAACAAATGTAAAGATCGGTATAGGCGCTATAGATGCGCATGTAGGCGCTATAGGAGGGCAAATAGAACCCTATGTAATGAGTAAAGTGATCGGCACTTCTACCTGCGATATGCTGGTGATACCAAAAGCCGATATGGAAGGTAAACTGATCAGGGGCATCAGCGGCCAGGTAGACGGCTCCATTATTCCGGGTATGATCGGCCTTGAAGCGGGGCAGTCTGCCTTCGGCGATATATACGCCTGGTTTAAAGAGCTGTTATTGTGGCCTTTGAAAAATATGGCTGTTTCCCCGGAAGACCTTAAAAAATTGTCTTCGCACCTATTGCAAAAATTAGGTGAAGAAGCTGCTGCCATTGAGTTTGATGAAAACAGCGAAATCGCTGTAGATTGGTTCAACGGGCGGCGCACGCCGGATGTAGATCCCCTGCTGAAAGGAGCTTTTGCCGGCCTTACCTTAGGCACAAATGCCCCCGCGCTTTACAGGGCGCTGGTGGAGAGTACTTGTTTTGGCGCTAAAAAAATTATCGAGCGCTATCGTGATGAGGGGATACAGATCAAAGGCATTATTGCATTGGGAGGTATTCCCAGGAAATCAGAATTTGTTATGCAGTCTTTAGCCGACATTTTGGAGATGCCCATAAAAGTCAATGCATCTGGTCAGACCTGTGCCTTAGGCGCTACAATGCTTGCCGCCACAGTTGCAGGTATTTATAACAATGTGCATGATGCCATGAAGAGCCTGGGTAAAGGCTTTGATAAATATTTTCAGCCCAATGCAGATCTGGAAAAGATGTACCGGACCAGATTTGCCAAGTACAATCATTTATGCAATTCAGTAGAAGAGCAGGCTTATGATGATGTGATCAAGTGATGGAGTGATGCGGTCTTTTTGTGTATTTGTGGAGGTGTGGAGGGGTTGATGTGTTATCCAGTGATGATGTGATCGTGTTATGAAGTTTTTGTGTATTTGTTGATCTGTTTAAAAGAGATTGCTTCTAAAACTTCGCTGCGCTACGTTTTACCGTAATGATGGAATCCCCGGAGAGCGTCATTGCGAGCGAAGTACTCCGACAGTTCCGGGGTCCTTCGGACGGGAGCGAAGCAATCTCACACCCGCATTTACGTTCCTCCAGTTCTTCTCTAACTTTTTTTGATAAAAAAAGTCACAAAAAAATCAAGCCGGCATAAGGTGGGCCGCGCGCATCAGGCTATGCTCGGGAAAACTCTGTGCTGCAAGAACAATTCCTGCTGACTGGCAACAGCTTTTGATTACAGTCACGTCCCGCGCAGCAGGAATCATTGTTCCGCACAATTTTCTCTTCCACTTGCATGCCGGCAATTCCTAACCTTTATATCTATGAAGAAATGCTTCATTTTGAAATGGTTAACAACTCAATCTGTGCCGAACCGAAAGCCTGCCTGTCAATTTACCAAGTGACGTTGTTACCTTGTGATCGTGTGATGGATACTTCAGCAATTGCCTTGTCATAACTTTGCGTCTCTGCATTTAAAAAACAACAGAGGTCTTAACAAGTTTTAAAAACTTTCCCAAAAAAATTTTATAATTTTTTTGTTAATTTAAAATTAATTTGTAGATTTGTTTAAGCGTTTAAGCAAATGAAAGAATTTTTTTAGTTATAATTTAAACGTATAAGCAATCTTTTATGAGAGTAGTTTTTGACCTTTAATTAACAAAGATGTTTAATTCCTACAATCTATTTATTAATTATAATATTCCATTATGACAAGAAAAAATCAAATACTACTGTTCTTTTCCATATTCTTTATGGGTATAGGATGTGTAAAAACAGATGATCAAACTTTTGGTTCAAAAGACATTCAAAAAATTGCCTTGCCAAAAGAAACCCTTTATATGATGGAGGGAGATACAATGAACTTAAGTATCATATTTAACAGTAGACGAACTGAGGCATTAAATGAACAGTTTGTTTGGAGACTTGAAAATGACGCATTGGCAAAACTGGAAACTGTTACAGGCGCTAGCGCCCCGATCATTGCTTTGTCGGAGGGTTTCACTAAAGTTATTGTTGAAAGTGCAGATAAACGATTGTCAGCCTCCAGAGAAATACAAATTAGCAAAGCAAATTTTCTATTAAATCCTGTATATATCGATTTTGGATCTTTAGCCGTAGGAAAACCATTTAACGCTATTGTAAATTTCAGAAATCATCAGGTAGCTAATTTGCTTGATTATAAAGATAAAGAAACAGGGATCGATTTTGAAATCATTAATGATTTTGAAGGGCAGAATGAATCAGGTGTTATTAATAATCTGCTTGGCCTGCCTTCTCAGGTTTCTGCTGATGCTTTTTACGGAAGTAATAATAATTCTGAAGCTGTAATAAAGTTAACGAAACTCAATAGGAATAAATACTATAATTTTAGTTTTTATGGATCAAGACGCGACGTTAATGACAACAGGGAGACTTCTTATACTGTAACAGGAAGGCACAAGCCAGTGACAGTTTATCAAAATGCATCTAATAACGCCTCTGTCATTTCTGTGGTTAAAGATATAAGGCCAAATGAAAATGGTGAAGTAACTATTTCTATTACCTATGGCCCTAATAATAATAACGCCTCTAAGTTTTTCTATTTAAATGCCCTGATGATAGAACCGGCCAACTAAGTTGAAAAATAACTTGCATAGCATTATCGGTATTATAAACATAATTGGGATAAAAAATAAAAGAAATATTTATGAAAGTTAATAAAATTACCTTTAAAAAAGTACCAATAATATTTTTATTGTACGGATTCTTAGTATCTGTTTTTTCATTACAACCGGCCGCTGCTCAAACGGATACAATCTCTTCTATAAAACTTCAGCCCAGAAGCCAGGGAGTCAGGATAGTTGGACGTCTCTCAAATCAAAAAGGGGAAAAATTAGAAGGAGTGACGGTGATTGAAGTCGGAACAACCAACGGCGTAATAAGTGATGAATCTGGAACATATTCAATCAATGTTTTAAACAAGGAATCTAAACTTAGATTTACATATACAGGTTACACGCCTGAAGAAATAACAGTAGGAGAGCGTCTTATTGTTGATGTGGTTTTACAAGAAGGCATTACGGAAGAAAACGAAGTAGTTGTTGTTGGTTATGGACAACAAAAGAAAGCCTCTATTGTAGGATCTATCAGTACGATTAAACCGCAAGATCTTTATATGTCTCCCAGTAGATCTTTAACCAATAATTTGGCAGGCCTTGTCGGAGGCCTCGTGGCTGTTACCCGTACGGGAGATCCTTATGCCAGTAATTCTGAGTTTTGGGTACGAGGCGTGAGTACATTAGGCAATAATGCTGCCCTGGTTTTAATTGATGGAGTCGAAAGAAATGTAAATGATATCGACGTTGAGGAGATTGAATCTTTTTCTATATTAAAGGATGCTTCTGCGAGCGCTGTTTACGGAGTAAGAGGGGCCAATGGAGTATTAATGATTACTACAAAAAGAGGAAAAGTTGGAAAGCCTAAGGTGACTTTAAGATTAGAGAAATCTTATCTCAAGCCAACTCAGGTACCTCAATACGTAGGGGCTGTAAAATATATTGAAATAATGAATGAGGCATATAAAAATTCCGGGAGTCCTTTGCCTTTTATGACAGAAGAACAGATTGAAAAATATAAAACTCAGGAAGACCCGGACTTATACCCTGATATCAACTGGTGGGACGTCATTACGAAAGATTATTCTGATAATATTCATGTAAGTTCAACGGTTAACGGAGGCACAGATTTTCTGAGATATGCGCTGACCGGAGGCTATTTTGAAGAGAATGGGTTATTGGAACGAGATAAAACTCAGGAATGGAATTCGGGATACAAGGTGAGAAGGTTTACACTTAGGTCCAACGTAGATGTAAATTTGAGTAAGACAACGCTTCTTCGTTTTGATGTGGGTGGTTTTTTCCAATTTAGAAGGCGCCCACCTATGTCCGCTTTAGATTTTGACCCGTTTTATGAAGCAGCAATGTCTCCGCCTTATTTAATTCCTCCTATGTATTCAAACGGTAAGTTTGGAAGAATTCCTTTTCGTTCAAACCCGTGGGCGTTATTGACCCAACGAGGTTTCACTAGAAGTTCAATGTTGGGTTTGCAAAGTACTGTTAGTTTGGAAGAAGATTTGAAATATGTTACACCGGGGTTAAAGGCAAGGGTAATGTTCTCTTTCGACAAATGGAGCCAAATATGGGTTGACAGGCATAAAAATCCTGATTATTATAAAAGAGTCACAGCCAGGGACGCCGAAGGTAATTTAATAATGGTTGTAGAGGCTGATGGTGAACAATGGCTTGGATATGGAAGAGGTTCAGATTGGGGTGTACAAAAAATGTATATGGAAGCGGCTTTAAATTATAATAGAGTTTTCAATAATGTACATGATGTTGGAGCAATGTTGCTTTATAATTTAGATTCAAAAGATTATGGGGAAGTGTGGCCTTATCGAACACAAGGAACAGCTGGAAGGGTAACTTACGGATATAATAGAAGGTATCTGGCAGAGGCAAATTTTGGTTATAATGGTTCTGAAAATTTTGCTCCCGGACAACGTTATGGCTTTTTTCCTTCAGTAGCAATAGGATGGATGATTTCGGAAGAAAATTTTATGCAGAATCTTAAACCTGTATTAAGCAGGTTAAAATTGAGGGCATCTTATGGCAAGGTTGGAAATGCTAATATCGGAGGCCGTAGATTTGCCTATCTGCCAACAATTGCGGATTTTGGAGGCTGGTATCGCTGGGGGGTTGATAACGCCGTTGGCAGATTGGGCAGAGGAGAAGGAGAAATAGCCGTAACTAACCTTACTTGGGAAACGGGTATAAAACAAAATCTGGGATTAGACGTTGGTTTGTTTGGCGCCTTCGAGCTAATGTTCGATGTGTTTAAAGAACGCAGAAGTAACATTTTTATCCGAAGAGATAATCTTCCCGGTTCTGCAGGATTTATATTAAAACCTTATGCAAATTACGGCATAGTAGATAATCAAGGTTTTGAAGCGCAGGTAAATGGCGGCAGGCAAATTGCTCAGGATTGGTATTTATCAGTAATGGGAAGCTTTACTTATAATCATAATAAGGTTATAGAAATGGATGAGGCGCCGGGTGTTATCGGCACTACCCGTTCCAGAACGGGCCATATTGTTGGCCAACAATTTGGTTTAATAGCTGACGGACTTTATACTAAAGATGATTTTGATGCCAGCGGAAATTTGCTGCCGTCATTGCCGAAACCAAGTTATGGCAGTGGAAGGCCTAAGCCGGGCGATATACGGTATATAGATCTTACCGGTGACGGAATCATTGACGTAGCAGATGAGACTGCTATTGGAGGATCATTTATTCCAAAGATTCAATATGGGTTTGGCTTTAATGCGCGCTACCGTTCAATAGGAATAGGCATTTTCTTCCAAGGAAATGGTAAAGTATATCAGATATTGCGTGGCCAAAACTGGATACCAGGATCATCCGGTGGCGCTGCCGGTAATATACTCACGAATATAGACGATAGATGGACGGAGGAAAACCCCAGCCAGAATGTTTTTTGGCCGCGAATTGCTAAGGAGTTGAATGAAATAAATACACAAAATTCTACATGGTGGTTAAAGGATATGAGTTTTTTAAGGCTTCGCAATATTGAATTAAGCTATGACATGCCTCAAAAAATGATTGACAGACTGAGATTACAAAAATTGCAATTATTTATTAGAGGAAATAATTTAGCAACTTTTTCTAAATTTAAATTATGGGATCCGGAGTTAGGCACCACCGATGGTCTTAAATACCCATTGATGAAATCGCTGACAGCAGGATTTAATATTAATTTCAAATAATTATAAAACTAGTATAATGAAAAAATATCTATATACAATCGCTTTATTAGTTGCAATAGCTTCTGCAAATTTTAGCTGTAGCAAGTTCTTGGACTACCGACCCGATGACCGGCTTACAATGGAAATGATTTGGAATGACCGAATTAGGACTGAAGACTGGTTATCTGGTGTATATTCAGGAATTCCTAATCCTATGTGGGGCTATTTTAAAGATCAGGGTTTTTCTATAATGGGTGACGATATGACCATTCCCGCCGCTTGGCAACAATTTGGCTGGAGCTCCCCTTATGCATATACAATGGGCAATTGGTCTGCCATTTCATACTGGGGACCATATTATTGGGTAGAGCTGCCTAAAAGGATCAGGCAGGGGCTTATATTTTTAGAAAATGTAAAACCCTTAGCTGATAAAGATATGGAGCAGGGCTATGTAGATCTAATGAAAGGGGAGGTACGTTTTTTAATGGCATATTATTATTGGCTTATGGTAGAAATATATGGGCCTATACCTTTTACGCCAAGTGTAATTTATCCTACAGATGCTTCTCTGGAAGCCATGAATATTCCTCAAACGCCAGTTGATTCTATAGTTGATTATTTAGATAAAGAATTTTTAAATGTAGCAGAAATACTACCGCCTATATGGAATACTGATTATGTAAACTTAAAACTGAAACAGGATGACTTTAGTGCCTGGGGACGCGCTACCTCTATCATGGCTTTGGCTATGCGTGCAAGAATGCTAATGCATTATGCAAGTCCATTATTAAACGGTAATCCTGATTACGTAAATGTTGTCAGAAAGGACGGCGTGCATTTGTTCCCGACTTCTTATGATGCAAATAAATGGAAGCGTGCAGCAGATGCCTGTAAGTTATTGATTGATAAAGCACACGCTGCAGGATATAAACTATACTACGAATATAATGAAGACGGTTCAATAGATCCTTTCATGTCTTATTACAATGTGTTTCAAAAGAAGTGGAATGAAGGTAATAAAGAGATCATATTCGGTAGGCCAGGTGAGTTAGGTAACTTGGATGATTGGCAAAATCACCATTTGCCCATTGGTATTGGTGGAAATGGAGGAATGGGCGTAACTCAGGAATTAGTGGACGCATTTTTCATGAAGAATGGCTTACCTATTACAGATCCTGGATCAGGTTATACAGAAAAAGGATTTTCTACAGAACCAGAAATTAGAAAAACTAAATGGCGCGGCGCCGAAGGTCCGGAAAGAAAAGTAGGACAAGTAACACAGGTTGGGACTTTTAACATGTATTGTAACAGAGAACCGCGTTTTTATGCCTCAGTTATTTATAATGAAGCCTGGCTGGGCGTAGCGAACAGAAGAGCCAACTTTTTTCTGGGAGGAGCTGATGGTGGCCCGTCTTTTGACGCACCGCAAAACGGTTATAATGTGAGAAAAAGAATCAGTCTTGAGGCTAATCCAAGAGGAGCGCATCCCTATCAGCCGGGAATACTGCATAGGCTCGCAGAGTTTTATCTGGATTATGCAGAAGCACTAAATGAATTTGATCCAAGTAATCCGGATATATTAGTTTATATAAATAAAATAAGAGAAAGAGCTGGTATTCCGGGCCTTACGGGTGGTCTTTCGCAATCAGAAATGCGAGAAGCTATTATAAGAGAAAGAAGAGTAGAATTTAACTGTGAAGGCTTAAGAATACACGATTTAAGGCGTTGGAAACTTGCTGAAAAATACTTAGGAAATAAAATGTATGGCATGAATTTCTTAGGGACCAAGAAAAGTGATGATAGTAGTGACCCATTAGCCTACTATAAAAGAACATTTAGTGTACAGCGAAATTTTTATAAAAGACAATATTTATGGCCGGTGCCACAAGCTCAAATGGATATAAATCCTAATTTAGTACAAATGCCGGGATATTAATTTTAATTTGGTTATTGTACGCCAGGACGGAACACAACGTATTTATGTTGATGGCATAAATCAAGGCGATCAAACCAATACACGGAATCTTGAAGTCACTTCCGACCAGCAGGATTTTAAAGAAGGATGTCAGCAAAATGGAGCAAATATAGAGAACTATTTTACTGGATTAATAGATGATTTAACATTGTACGATACGCGGTTCTGATGCTCAGATAGCCACGCTGAGCAGGTTCTGATTTGCAAAAAAATATCAATGCCGGTGTGATAAAGCCACATTGGCATTGATTATTAAAATATATTCATAAGTAAGCAAGATATTTATACCCCGCTATGAAAACAAGATTTTTTTATATTATAATTGCAGCACTAATTATTCTTGGATGTTCAAAAAATAATAAACCCTCTCCTGCTCCGCCATCTATAAAAGAAATCTCCATTTCTTTAAATTATGATACTGTTTATACCGGAACAAGATCTTCAATTGAAATTGTTGTATCTGTACCGGATAAAACTAACATGAAAGAACTGGTAGTAACTAAAGAAGCTGCTAATAATTCTTTTGTCCCGGTTAACACGATTCCTGCCGGTGAAATTAAAAGCGGGGAAATCAGGTACACTTATAATTTTGCTTCAAATGATAATGAAAAATTTCAAATCTCTTTTATTCCTGTAGGAATAGATAACAAACGTTACGGTGCAAAAAAAATATTGATTGATCGCCGTACAGGATTGTTCCCTGTTTCATTGTTCAGGTTGTCGCGGCTCACAGGCGCTTCTTTATGGGACGAGAGATTCCCTAATCCTACGCCTACCAGTAACTGGAGCGTGGGTGGGACCGACCTTGGAATAATGTGGGATATGGGGAATGGAAAAACGGGTATTTTCTTTGGAGATACTTATGGCAATGATTTTAAACCCGTGAGCAATGGCGGCCCCGGTGGGGCAGGGCAGTGGAGATATAATGTGCTTGCTTTTTCTGAAGATAAAAATCTGGATGACGGGCTTTCTTTAAGTGGTATGGCTACTGTAGCCGGCAACGCGTCTTTTGCCCGTCAAATAATGGACAGGCATCCTGGTAGCCATACTGCAATTCCGGCAGGAGCTATTCATATAAATGGCGTTGATTATGTACACTACTGGAATTTGCAAACCTGGGATAATTTTGTTACCAATTTTGCTTCTTTATATAAATCTACCGACCATGGTTTAACATGGAGCAGGTGTACTGAAATTACTTATGGCCCGCGCAGCAAATTTACCTGTGCTGCTTACGCTAAAAAAGATGGTTATGTGTACCTGATTTCTACTAAAGTTATAAGGGACGATGTGCCCTACCTTGCACGGGTAACGGAAAGCGATATTCTGAAAAAAGATAACTATGAATACTGGAACGGCACTTCATGGGTAAGAGGAAATGAGGATGCTGCTACTCCGGTTTTTAACGGTCCCATGGGAGAAGCTTCTCTTCAGTATAATTTAGTGCATAAGGTATGGATGCTGACTTATCTCGGTAAACCGGATATAGAAATACGATATGCAAAAAATGTAACAGGCCCCTGGTCTAAGCCCCGTATCTTAGTAAAGGCGGCTGAATATCCTGGCTTATACGGAGCATTTATGCATCCTGTAAGCGATGGGAATGTAATCTATTTTAACATGTCGATGTGGTGGCCATATAATGTCTTTTTCATGAAAGCCAATTTAAAATACATTGAGCCTTAAATTTATTGTGTCAACTTAAATATATAATTTTGGCTTTAATAATATGCTACAAATCTTTTATTCCTTATCGTTGCTTTGGCGTGTAAGCAATTTTAGCCGAAAAATCAGAAATTATATCAATATGGATTTTATAAAAACATGTATTTTATTGTTATCAAGTGCCATTTTTTTAAGTCCTGCATATTCTCAGGAAAAGCTAACCTCTTATGTTGATCCTTTTATTGGTACCGGCGCTGTGGATGGCACCAGCCTGTCGGGCAGTAATTTCCCGGGCGCTACTGTTCCGTTTGGCTTTGTGCAAGTAAGCCCTGATACAGATAATGAAATATTCAGCCCTGCATCGGGGTATAATTACAATGATAAAACGATTGTAGGCTTTAGCCATACGCATTTAAGCGGTACAGGTGTGGCCGATCTTTTTGATGTACTGCTGATGCCCGCTTCAGGTAATTTAAAATGGTCGCCGGGTGATGAGAACAAGCCGGGATCAGGCTACAGGTCTGCTTTTTCTCATCAGCAGGAAACGGCAAGGCCGGGTTATTACCAGGTTAATTTATTGGATTATAATATCAATGCGGAGCTTACTGCCACCGAACATGCAGGTTTTCATCGATATACATTTAATGGCGACGGCCCGGCACGCATCATGGTTGATCTGGATCATTCACTTAGTAAAAAAAGAGATTACTGGGTTTGCCGGATCCTTGGTGCAGAGATCAGGAAAGTCGATGATTACACCATAGAAGGTTACCGGATCATCACCGGTTGGGCAAGAATGCGCAGGGTATATTTTCATGCTAAATTTTCCAAACCGATTACCGGCCATGAAATGGCCTGGGGTACGCACAATATTATAAATAAACCTGTTATAAATGGTACTAACATTGTAAGAGCAGCTTTTAATTTTAATGTTAAAAAAGGAGAACAGGTGTTGGTGAAAGTTGGTTTATCGTCTGTTAGCGTGAACAATGCCAGGGAAAATCTAAATAGCGAGATAAAAGGATGGGATTTTGATGCAGTAGCCAAACGTGCAGATGCTTGGTGGGAGAAGGAATTGTCAAACATTCGTATTGATGCAGCTGATGATGTGAAAAAAATATTCTACACAGGTTTATATCATTTATACATTCAGCCTAATAATACCGCCGATGTAAATGGTGAATACCAGGGCTCTGATATGGAAGTGAAAAGATCGCTGACTAAAAAGCATTACTCCACATTTTCATTGTGGGATACCTACAGGGCGGCACATCCCATGTACACCTTATTAAAACCATCGAAAGATGCTGAGTTTATAAATAGCCTTATTAAACAATATGAGAGTTATGGTTACCTTCCTATATGGCAATTATGGAATGATGAAAATTATTGCATGATTGGCAACCACTCTATACCGGTAATAGTTGATGCTGTTGTGAAAGGCATTAAAGGCTTTAATCTTGAAAAAGCATATGAAGCCGTTAAGAACTCTTCACTCACAGATCATCCGGGCTCACCCTTTAAGTACCTGCATCAATATGGTTATTTCCCTGAAGAGCTTGAATCACAGTCTGTTTCTAAGGGTTTAGAAATAGCATTTAATGACTGGTGCGTGGCGCAGTTTGCTAAAAAACTAGGAAAGAATGATGATTATAATTTCTTTATGAAGCGGGCATCGTATATAAAAAATATCTACGATAGTAAGACCGGTTTTTTTCGCGGTAAAAATAAAGACGGTAAATGGTTAGAGCCCTTCCATCCTTTGCAATACGGCGGTAACGGCGGTAACCCGTACACCGAAGGCAATGCCTGGCAGTATTTGTGGTATGTCCCCCATGACATCCCCGGCATGATCGATCTTTTTGGCGGAAGAGAAAAGTTTATTATAAAGCTTGATGAATTTTTTACTACTGCTGGCGGCGAAGATGCCAAGAATGAAAACGCTTCCGGTTTTATTGGACAGTATGCGCATGGCAATGAGCCCAGCCACCATATCGCTTACTTATATAATTATGCCGGCCAGCCATGGAAGACCCAACAGCGGGTTGCAGAAATCATGGATAAATTTTATACTACGGACGCTGCAGGATATTCGGGTAATGAAGATTGTGGGCAAATGAGCGCATGGTATATTTTCAGTGCCATGGGTTTTTATCCGGTCAACCCCGCTAATGGCGTTTACGATATAGGTTCTCCCAGGTTAAATAAAGCAACCATAGATTTGGAAAACGGTAAGCAGTTTACAGTAGTAGCCCATAATGCAGGAGGAAAAAATATATACGTGCAATCTGTTAGCCTTAACGGAGTTGCTTACAATAAAAATTATATTCTTCACAGTGATATATTGAAAGGAGGCAGGTTGGTTTTTGAGATGGGCCCATCGCCTTCTTATGGGTGGGCTAAAAAAGCTATTAGCTATAAATAATACTCTAAATAAGTGGATCTTTATATTTAATGTGATATCGATAACCGGGGCTGCCATCGACTTAGTGGGAATTTCTGCCTGCAATGGTTAACCTGGAAAAAGCGATGGGTTAACCGTTGCACATCCCAAACAAAAAGTAAAGATTTACAGATAAGATAACACCAAAGTTAAATTTATATTCCCTAAACAAATAAAAGTATAAAACGCATAATGAAATTTCTCTCTTTATTTTTTAAGTGTTGGGTTTTTATGTTTTTGCCGCTGTTCGGAGCAAATGCACAAACCCAGAAAGCGCCTGCTTATCCGCTGATCACCCATGATCCGTATTTTTCTGTCTGGTCTTTTACGGATGCCCTGAATGCATCAACCACCAAACATTGGACGGGTGCGGATCACTCGCTTACAGGTTACTTACAAGTGGATGATACTATCTATCGATTCTTAGGAAAAGAAAGCAAGACGTATGATGTAGTATTGCCCGCAAGTGACGACACGGCTTACCTTGTCCAATACACTGAACAACAGTCCGAACCGGGATAGCAGGAGCTCAACTTTGATGTTAGTAAGTGGAGTAACGGAGAGGCGCCGTTCGCCGATGTGGGAAATTATAAAACTCAATGGAAGTCAGATGATCTTTGGGTGCGAAGAGAATTTACCATAACTGATAATCATGAAAAAGGCCTGTATTTAAAATTAGATCATGATGATAATATAGAAGTGTATTTGAATGGTAAGGAAATTTATCAAACGGTGGGCTGGGTGCATAAATATATTTACATTCCCATTAAAAATGCGCCGGCTATTTTAAGAAAGGGCAAAAATGTTTTAGCCATTCACATAAAAAATACTGACGGCGGCCAACACCTCGATTTTGGCCTGGTAAAGGAAAGAGTTGCTGCCGCATCAAAGGGCATTGTAAATGCCAAGCAAAAAAATGTTGAGATCAAAGCCACGCAAACCATTTATGATTTCTCCTGCGGGCCTGTAAACCTCAAAGTCACTTTCACTTCGCCGTTAATAATGACCGATCTGGATTTAATGTCAAGGCCGGTTTCTTATGTTACGTTTAGCACTGCTTCAACAGACGGCAAGGCGCATGCCGTGCAGGTTCTGTTTAATACATCCACCAATCTTGCAGTGAATACACCGGCACAGGAAGTCGGGGCAGAAAAATATTCAGCAAACGGTTTATCTGTTTTAAAAACGGGAACATTATCGCAGGAGGTATTGGCTAAGAAAGGAGATGACCTGCGTTTAGATTGGGGATATTTGCATGTGGCTGTACCGCAGGCTGCAAATACATACCAGTTCATCACAGAAAATGAGGAAGTTGCTATTCGCTCATTTAGAAATTCCACACGCAATCATGCTGCGCAGCTGAACGGTAAAAGGTTGTGGTTGAATACAAACATTAACCTGGGCAGGAAATCAAGCGCTTCGGCTAAAATACTTTTGGGCTATGATGACATCTGGTCTATACAATATTTCGGTGAAAACCTACGCCCCTGGTGGAACCGGGATAATAACACAACCATTGAGAAACAATTGTCAGCAGCCAATGCTGATTATGCTGCTACCTTAAAAAAATGCAATGTGGTGGATGCGCAAATATACCAGGATGCTTTTAAATCCGGCGGGAAGGAATATGCGAAGCTTTGTGAAATCGCTTACCGGCAGGCTATTGCTGCGCATAAGTTAGTAAGGAGCCCGCAGGGAGAGTTATTATGGTTGTCAAAAGAAAATTACAGTAACGGATCTATTAATACAGTTGATCTTACATATCCTTCTGCTCCTTTATTTCTTGTTTACAATCCCGAATTGGAAAAGGGAATGATGAATGGTATTTTCTATTACAGCGAGAGCGGAAAATGGAAGAAGCCTTTTGCAGCACATGACCTCGGAACTTATCCGGTAGCCAACGGCCAGACATACCCTGAAGATATGCAGGTTGAAGAATCGGGCAACATGGGGATACTTGCAGCCGCCATTGCGAAGGTGGAAGGCAATGCAAACTATGCTGCGAAGCATTGGGCCACCCTGACTACGTGGACGGACTATTTAGTGAAAGAAGGTTTTGATCCTGCCAACCAGTTGTGTACGGATGATTTCGCAGGACATCTGGCACGCAATGCCAATCTTTCCCTGAAAGCTATTATGGCTATTGAAAGCTATGCTATGCTTGCAAAAATGCTGGGAAAGGAGGATGTTTACCTGGCATACCACAACATCGCAAAAAGCATGGTACCACGCTGGATGCAACTGGCTGATGACGGTGATCATTATACTTTAGCTTTTGAAAAGAAAGGCACCTGGAGCCAGAAGTACAACGTGATCTGGGACAGGATTTTAAAATATAATATCTTCCCGGAATCCGTGTTCGAAAAAGAAATGAAGTATTACCTCAAGCAACAGCATGGTTTCGGCCTTCCCTTAGATAGCCGGAAAACCTATACCAAAAGCGACTGGATCATGTGGACCGCCTGTTTAACAGGCAATATCAGCGATTTTACTGCCTTGGTAAAACCGCTCTATAAATTTGCCACCGAAACACCTTCGCGCGTGCCGTTAAGCGACTGGCATGAAACTATCGACGGCAGGCAGATCGGCTTCCAGGCAAGAAGCGTAGTGGGTGGTTATTGGATGAAGGTGCTGGAAGCGAAGTTGAATAATAAGAAAATGAAATAGCCATGAATGATGCCGCACAAACCGGAAAAGGAATGTAGGTGTAGTATCACACTAACTATTGCAACAATTAAAGATAAAATAAACACATGCAATAGCCACCTCGCTTTAGGCGAGATCAACAGGGAATGAGTACTCTCCCGGTAACTATAGCGAGCAATTTTATCATAGAGCTGCCATCAATGATACAGCAGTGAAATGTACAAGCATATCAATCAAAAAAAATTATCTTATAAAAACTCTGCGCTCTCTGCGTGAACATTATTTTGCATTGTTGTTAAACTTAAAGACATCCTTCGTGCCTTGAGGTCTCCGTGGCAACCCGGTGTTTTATTGAGCTTATCCCGTAACCCAATCACAGGAAATCTTCTATCTCTTTGTTCCTGAAAGGATACGCTTTCAAAAGGCGCAACAGTTTCGCGGATGATAGAATGCTTTTAAGCGCCTCAAAATGGCGAGAGTGGTGCATGTCTGACCCGCAATAATCGTACATGCCATCTTCCAGGAGCTTGATGGCAGTTTTCTTTACATGGCTGCCGTAATAGCCGGTTATAGCTATGGTGTTCAACTGCAGCAGGCATCCTTTTTCTTTTAGCTGCCTGAACTGATCATAATTCTCATGATAAAAATTGTACCGCTCTGGGTGGGCCAGGATAGGCGTGTAGCCCCGCGCTTGCAATTGGAAAAGCGCGTCATGCAGGAAAGGGCTTTCGGCGAGGTAAGACATTTCAACAAGAACATAATTCTTGTAAACAGTCAGAAAGTCTTCCTTATCTTCCAGCAGCTGCATAAAGCCGTCATTGATCATGTATTCGGCGGCAGTCCTGTATTTAATGTTGATGGAATGGTCTTCAAGGATTTTTTTCACTTTATTGTATTGTGTAAGAATGCCGTCCCTGGTATTGGGGTAAAAATCTGAATGCACATGCGGGGTTGTGACTAACGAGGTAAAGCCGGCGGAAGCCATGCTGCTGATAAGCTTTAGTGAATGCTCTGCATTCTTGGCGCCATCGTCCAGTCCGAATATAGTATGGGAGTGAATATCAGTTTTCAGAAAAGAAAAATTCTCATTTTCTCTTTTAGAGAAGAAATTAAACATATGGTCTTGTTTAGCGAAGCGAAATTAAATAATATAAATGTAATATAGTGGATTTTACTGCGCCGTTGAATTATAATTGCTGGTAATTATTGTTTTGTAAGACACAAGTTTATATTTTTGTTGCATATCTTATATGGATAATAATTTGCTCAATCGCATTAAATATTCTTATTTTGCATGGAATTTGATAGCATTACCATTAAAAAAATATTTCATGCACCTATCATTTCGGTTTATAATTCTGCCATTATTATTCATATGCTTGCTTAGCTCGTGCAGAACCAACAGGAACCTTGTTTATATGAGTGATTTAAGAGACAGTATAGCAATTTCAGAAGCTATCCTTAATAAAGTAGACGCAAAGATCAAAGAAGGCGATATACTTTCTATCTCTGTGAACACTTTAAGCCCCGAATCAAATGCTTTGTTCAATAAAGGTGAAATGATCACTCCGGGAATATCTTCTACGCCAAACCTTACAGCCTATAGCGGAGCCACTACTTTATCAAACGTTGGTTACCTCGTAGATAAAGAAGGCAATATTAATTTCCCGGTTATAGGGGTTGTTAAGTTATATGGTTTAACTATTGAGCAGGCAAGACAGAAGTTAACAAGTGAAATTGCCAAACAGACCAAGAATCCCATTGTGAATATACGGTTCATGAACTTTAAAGTTACGGTGGTGGGCGAAGTCATGAAGCCTGGTACATTTAATATTTCTAATGACAAGATCAATATACTGGAAGCGCTTGGTATGGCCGGGGATATGACGCCTTACGGTAAGAGAGAGAATTTATTGGTTGTACGTGAAGATAATGGGGTACGTACGCTTGGCAGGGTAAATATGAATACACGTAATCTTACACAATCGCCTTTCTTTTATCTGCAGCAAAATGATGTGGTGTATGTAGAGCCTGAAAACAAGCAGAAAACTGCACAGGCAGATATGCGCTCCCAACAAATGATACCGATTTTCACGGCCTTGATTTCTGCTGCTGCTGTATTAGCTACTGTTTTGTTCAGAAAATAAAAAGTCAATATATATGCCTGAGTTTGAAAAAAACGGAAATAATAATATTGAAGACGTTTCCGAAAAAATAGATTTGCGTGCCGAGCTGAATAAGTATCTCAGATATTGGTATTGGTTTGTTTTGGGCGCTTTGCTTTGCCTGCTTGCCGGCTGGCTTTACCTGCGTTATACTACTTCTGAGTACAAGATTTCATCTACTCTTTTGATTAAAGATGATAAAAAAGGCAGCGATTTAGGAGGGGCCGCATTTTCTGATCTTGATATTTTCAAAACCCAGAAAAGTATAGATAATGAAATAGAAGTTTTAAAAAGTAAAAGCCTCATGCAGCGGGTTTTTGAATTACTACCTTTAAAAGCTTCTGTTTTTGCTGAAGGAAGGCTCAAAAATTCAGAGATATATAAAGATAGTACGGTAATAACCGTAAACGCTATGCGCGTTGACTCTGCTGCTTACAAAATCAAGGAAGGTATTAAGGTTGAAATCCTTGATAACTTCACTTTCAATCTTACTGACAGTAAGGGAAAAACAAAATACAGAAGCGGTGAAGTTATCAATAAGCCTTACGCCCGGTTTGTAGTCAGCCTTGGAAAAGATGTTAAGAATGGAGAAGACTATACGATCCGGTTCAACGATCTTCGTTTATATGCGGATAATTATAATAACAAGCTGTCTGTTGCCCCCGTCAATAAGGATGCAAGTGTACTAAACATCTCTATGATTGATGCTTCGCCTGAAAAAGCCATTGACATTATCAATACTTTAATTACACAATACAATATTGAAGCTATCCAGGACAAGAACCAGATATCTTCCAACACCATTAAGTTCATCGATGAACGCCTCATTGGCCTGGTGGGTGAGCTTAGCGGTGTGGAAAGAGACGTGGCAAACCTAAAAGGCAAATATGGCGTTACAGATGTGACCACAGATATACAGCGCTATAGCCAGCAGGCCATAGAGTTTTACAAACAACAGGAAGAGGCAAAGATCAAAACCAATGTTATCAATTCCATCCAGTCCTATATGAACCGTCAGGGGGCTTTGGTGCCCAGTGCATTGGGTATTGAAGATCCGGCTTTGAACGGATTAATACAATCCTATAATGAGCTTCAGCAACAAAGAACTCAATTGCTCAATACAGAGCAGGAAGGGAGTGTGCTGGTACAAAATGTGGATAAGAATATTGCAAGTTTAAAGTCGCGCATCAATGAAAACCTCAAAGTGATCGAACGCGGCGCCAACATTGCTCAAAGCAACCTCCAGCGCAACTTCCAGCAGTTCCAGGGTAGCATACAAAATGTGCCGGATGTGGAACGCCAGCTCCTTGAGATCAGAAGGCAGCAATCCATTAAAGAAGGCATTTATTCTTACCTGTTGCAGAAGAAAGAAGAAGCACAGTTGGCGCTTGTATCCACGCTTGCCAATTCCAGGACAATTGATCCCGCAACAGCTACAGATAAACCGGTAAAACCAAAGAAATCCCTGATCCTGTTGGCTTCTTTGGTATTAGGGTTATTGATTCCCTTCATTATTATTTACCTGAAGAATCTGTTGGATGATAAAGTCCGCCTGCAATCAGACATTGCCAATAAATCGCAAGTGCCTATCCTGGGCGAAATTGCTGCAAGCACCGTAGACGATACTTTGGTGGTACAGGAGAAAAGCAGGACGCCTGTTGCAGAAATGTTTCGTTTATTGAGAACAAATTTACAGTTTGCATCGCTGGATAAACCCTTACAGACTATTCTCACTACTTCCAGCATGAGTGGCGAAGGAAAAACTTTCTTCTGTACCAACCTTGGTGCAAGTATATCGCTTACCGATAAGAAAGTTGTTGTGCTGGAGTTCGACATCCGAAAGCCCAAGTTACTCTCCGGCCTGGGCATGAAAACCAGGCATGGAATTACACACTATGTTATTAATCACTCACTGACTGTTGATGATCTGATCCGTCCTGTTGAAGGTTTGCCTAATTTGTTTGTAATTGGCGCCGGTCCTATACCGCCAAACCCCGCAGAGCTGATACTCAACAAAAGAGTTGATGAATTATTTGCCGAGCTTCGCAAGAAGTTTGATTATATTATAGTAGACTCATCACCGGTAGGGCAGGTGGCAGACGTATTCTCTCTTAACAGAATAGCAGATGCTTGTTTGTATGTAGTGCGTTACAATTACACATTCAAGGAACAGGTCAACATCCTTAATGACATTTACAACAACAAAAAACTTACTAATTTAATGGTAGTAATGAATGATGCCAAGAAGCATAATGCTTATGGCTATGGTTACGGTTACGGCTATGGTTATGGATATGGAGAAGTTGTACGAAAGAAAACAGTCTTCGAAACAATCAGGGGTTGGTTTGGGAAATAGTTTTTTTAATTGATAATTGATAATGGATAGTTGATAGTCGAGAGTGGAAATTGATAATGGATAGTTGACAAGGCAAGGTAAAAGGCATTGATCCTGAGAGTTTACTCTCTCTGCCCGCATGAACTGATACCTCTCGAAGAAAACGATCCATGGCAGCGGCATTGCGATAAACCGCAGCACTGCGTAGGATTAGAAGTAATCCCCGGATTTAGTCTGGCTTAGGGATGAGGTTTGATGGGTGAGAGAAGGTAAGAGGCCATTAAAGCCCCAAGACCTAAATAAATCAACAAATACACAAATCAACCATGTGAGCCTGGGCTTGGTGCCAATCAGGATGTTTCTTGTGGTTAGTTAAAAAAGTACTGAGTAAAGATTTCTTCTGTATTGTTACCTTCGTGGCAAATTTTTAAATCTGTACACATGCAACCTCGTATAGCAGTTATTGGTCTCGGTTATGTAGGCCTGCCGCTGGCGCAGCTATTGGCTACAAAATATCCTGTGGCCGGGTTCGATATTAATGAGAAAAGAGCAGCACACATTCAAACAGGTGAGGATAGAAACTTAGAGGTCGATCCTGCACTTCTGCGCCGGGTATTACTCCCGGAAAATCCCCTCCATAAGGATGTCAAGGGCTTGTATTGTTCATCAGCTGTTGAAGATATCCGTCCGGCCAATATCTACATAGTTACCGTACCCACACCTATAGACTCCTTTAATAAACCAGATCTCAGCAGCCTGAAAAAGGCAAGCGCTATGATCGGCGGCCTTTTAAAAAAAGGCGATATAGTGATTTATGAATCTACTGTATACCCCGGCTGTACAGAAGAAGTTTGTGTGCCTGAGTTGGAGCAATTTTCAGGGCTCAGGTACAATGTTGATTTCTTTTGCGGCTACTCACCCGAGAGAATTAACCCCGGTGATAAGGTGAATACTATTGAAAAAATTAAAAAGATCACATCTGGCTCGACTAAAATTGTTGCAGAGAAAATTGATCAATTATATGCTTCCGTTATTACGGCAGGTACTTATAAAGCCTCATCCATAAAAGTAGCCGAAGCAGCAAAGGCCATTGAAAACGCCCAACGCGATCTGAACATATCTTTCATGAATGAGCTGGCACTGATCTTCGACCGGTTGGATGTAGATACAAATGAGGTGATTGAAGCAGCGTCAACCAAGTGGAATTTCATTAAATTCAGGCCCGGACTGGTTGGCGGACATTGCATCAGTGTGGATCCTTACTACCTGGTACATAAAGCGGAAGCGGTTGGTTACTATCCCGAGGTGATCCTTTCAGGGCGAAAGGTAAACGACCTGATGCCTTTGTTTGTGGCTAATAAATTGGTTAAATTAATGATAGCCAAAGGTATTGAAGTTAATAAGTCCAGGGTATTGATATTGGGTTTTAGCTTTAAAGAGAATTGCCCGGATTTCCGCAACACCAAGATCATAGATGTATACAGAGAGTTGCAGGAATTTGGAGTGGGTGTAGATGTTTATGACCCGTGGGTTTCCAGCCGGGATGTGTATAAAGCGTATGGAATTGAATTGATGCCTGAACTAACTAATTTAGAAGAGTACAATGGCATAATCCTGGCGGTGCCACACAACGATTTTATGCAAATCGACTGGGCGGCTCTAAGAAAAGCTGGAACGGTGATCTTCGATGTAAAATCAGTGCTAAACAGGGAGCTGGTGGATGGAAGGTTGTAATTTTTGATGTGAATGGTGAAATAGCCATAAAGATTAGGAACCTATACCAACCGGGAATGAGTATTAAATTTAAAAAGCTGGTTATTCCATGTGGCAACTGAAAAACAAATAAAAATACACACATGAAATAGCAATAAGATTAGGAATTTATACCAACCGGGAATGAAATATTAATCTAAAAAGCCGGTTATTCCATGTGACCATAAAGAAAAAATAAAAAATATACACATGAAACAACCATAAAGATTAGGAATCTTCACCAACCGGAAATGATAATAAAGAATTAAGGTTTTGGTTATTCCGTGTGGCAAACAGAAAAAATTAAATATTAACACAAGAAAAGTGAGCAGTAAACAGTGAGAGGTAGAGGGGTGCTTGTTTCCAGAAGATCAATTCGTAGTTTACCTGGTGCCAATCCTGGTGCTCCTTGTGGTTAATTTAAAAGCACTGCTTGTGAGATTCGTTATTCGCTTGGCGCCTTTATGGCAATCTTATTACCTTAGGGTTAAAATTCAATATTCATTTTTGCAACAAACGATATCTTTATATCTTCGCACAGCTTTTTGCAGCAATTTTCAACAGCCGCAAACGGCGAACTAAAATTTATACACATGAAATAACCATACAGATTAAGAATCTATACCAACCGGGAAAATAAAGTTTAAGGTTTTGGTTATTCCATGTGGCAAACAGAAAAAATTAAATATTAACACATGAAAGGAATCGTACTCGCCGGAGGCTCCGGTACACGGCTTTACCCCATCACCAAGGGGATATCCAAGCAATTGCTGCCTATCTACGACAAGCCAATGATTTACTATCCCATTTCAGTTTTGATGTTGGCGGATATCAAAGAAATTCTCATTATCTCTACACCTCAGGACCTGCCTGGCTTTCAGCGCTTGCTGGGCGACGGCTCAGACTATGGTGTAAGATTTGAGTATGCCGAACAACCCAGCCCCGATGGGCTCGCCCAGGCTTTTATCATTGGCGAAAAATTTGTTGGTGATGACAGCGCCTGCCTTGTTTTGGGTGATAATATTTTCTATGGCCAAAGTTTCCAGGACATGCTTAAAGAGGCTGTGAAAAATGTGGAAGAAGAAAACAAGGCAACAGTGTTTGGCTATTATGTAAACGACCCCGAACGCTACGGTGTAGCTGAGTTTGACGATGCCGGCAATGTGCTGAGCATAGAAGAAAAGCCTAAAGAGCCGAAATCTAATTATGCAGTGGTAGGCTTGTATTTCTACCCCAATAGTGTGGTTGAAGTTGCCAAAAATATCAAGCCTTCAGCGAGGGGTGAGTTGGAGATCACAACCGTGAACCAGGAGTTCCTGAAACAAAATGCTTTAAAGGTACAACTGCTGGGCAGGGGTTTTGCCTGGCTGGATACCGGTACTCATGATTCATTATCCGAGGCAGGCACCTTCGTAGAAGTGCTGGAAAAACGCCAGGGATTAAAGATCTCCTGCCTGGAAGAGATCGCTTATAGAAAAGGCTGGATCACCAAAGAAAGATTGCTGGAATTAGCTGAGCCCTTAAAGAAAAATGAATATGGGCAATACCTGATAAAGCTGGCGAAACGGGGGATCTAGGAGGATAGTGTATTTGTGTATTTGTTGAGTTGTTTATTTTTTAAAATGTTATCTGTTGAGTTTTTTCAAGAATGAGATTACCCTATTACACACCATCACATCTCTACACCTCCACACCTCCATAGTTACAACAATTCATCAAACAAAATGAACCAGGCAAATGCATATTTATTCTTTTGAAAAATTAGAAGTTTGGCAAGAGTCAAGAACATTGGTGAAATTAATTTACGATATTACGTACAATTATCTACCAAAAGATGAAAGGTTTTCATTATCAGATCAGATGAAAAGAGCTGTTATATCCGTATCATCAAATATAGCGGAAGGAACAAGCAGATTTTCTGCAAAAGAAAAAATCCGGTTCATTGAGATGTCTTTTGGCTCTTTGATGGAGTTGTACTCTCAACTTCTTTTATGTGTAGATTTAAATTATTTTGATGAAAATGAATTATGTAGAATTAAACCTATTGTATTTAAAATTTCTAACCTTCTTAATTCATTAAAAGCAGCCTACAGCAAACATCTCAACAGATAAACATTATACGAATAAACAATCCCCACCATTAAAACTAAATATCCACAAATAATCATTTTAACTCCGTAACCCACAACCCCACAACCAAACAACTCAACAGTTAAACCTTACATAAATAAACAATTACACAAATAAACCCCATCCCACCCGTGACCATTACACCCACTACGCTTAACGATTGTTTTATTATTGAACCTAAAATCTTTGCGGATGACCGCGGCTATTTTCTGGAATCATTTTCTGAAAAAAAGTTCATAGAAGCAGTGTGCGATACCCGTTTTGTGCAGGACAATGAATCCAAGTCATCCTATGGTGTACTGCGCGGGCTGCATTTTCAGAAACCGCCCTTTGCGCAATCCAAACTGGTGCGTGTGATCAAGGGAGCAGTTTTAGATGTGGCAGTAGATATCAGGCGCTCATCTTCCACATTTGGTAAATATTCCGCTGTAGAGCTTACCGAAGACAATAAAAAACAATTGTTCATTCCCCGTGGTTTCGCTCATGGCTTTGTTGTATTGAAGGACGATACGATTTTTCAATACAAGTGCGATAATTATTATGCTCCTGAAAGCGAAGGCGGTATTTTGTGGAACGATCCCGAATTGAACATTGATTGGAAAGTGCCTTTTGACAAGATCATCCTTTCGGAAAAAGATAAAAAGAATCCATTGTTCAGAGAGGCATTTGTATTTGAAGGATGATGGATGATAGGTGAGGTTTGATGGGTGAGGGGTACGAGGTCATTAAATTATTCTTTTTGCCATTGCCGCAAAAAGAATCAAAAAGTCTAGCCTGCCTGAAGGTGACCCACGCTCAACGGCTCTGACCCGGAAGCAATTTTTGCACTCAGGAACAATTGCTTCGCCGCAGACATTCTAAACATATAACTTTCTTTCTGACGAATCAATCACCTTGCGTGCATTGCTTCCTGTCACTGACAGGCAGGCGATGGTGCGGGCTGCCCTCTTAGTGTAGCTTTGTATCTGCTCTGCGCACTTGGTGGTTAAAAAACATAAATTATCTCATAAGGTTCACGCAAAGAGCGCAAAGTTTTTAAACGCAGAGAGCGCAAACATGACTTAACTACCTTCTATCTTTGTGATCCTTAGTGTCTTAGGGCATTTGTGGCAAAAGCATGCTTGCACCCTTACACATCTTACACTAAACGCCTCCAAAAATACAGAAATACACTTCTTTTACCCATCACAGTATCACATCGTAACAACGTCACTTGATCACATCTACAGATTAACAAATCCACACCTAAGCAAATTAACCCTTTCCACTGAACAAATCCACAACTCCACAAAAACCCATCACTCATCACAACATTCACAAATTCATAATTTATAATTGCTATTTCTTTTATTACCTTTGCCAAGTTTTTCAAACCAACTTCTATGTCAAAAACAATCATTATCACCGGCGGAGCCGGATTCATCGGCTCACATGTGGTTAGAAGGTTCGTGAACAACTATCCCGGTTACCACGTCATCAACCTCGATAAACTCACCTACGCCGGCAACCTGGCCAACCTAAGAGATATAGAAGACAAGCCCAACTACCGTTTTGTAAAAGGTGATATTGTGGATGCAGAGTTTATCAACAATTTATTTGCACAGGAACAGCCTTATGCTGTCATACATCTGGCAGCAGAAAGCCATGTAGACAGGAGTATTACCAACCCGCTGGAGTTTGTGATGACCAATGTTGTAGGCACCTGCAACCTGCTCAATGCTGCAAAAAACACCTGGAAAGGCGCATACGATCAGCACAGGTTTTACCATGTATCTACCGATGAAGTGTATGGCGCATTGGGAGAAGAAGGTATGTTCACCGAAGAAACCAAGTACGATCCGCACAGCCCTTATTCCGCGTCAAAAGCAAGCAGCGACCACTTTGTACGCGCTTACCATGATACCTATGGCATGGACGTGGTGATATCCAATTGCAGTAACAATTACGGCGCTAATCATTTCCCTGAAAAACTCATTCCCTTGGCTATCAACAACATCAAACACAACCGCCCGGTGCCAGTGTATGGGAAAGGCGAGAATGTGCGCGATTGGCTGTGGGTAGAAGACCATTCAAGAGCTATTGATGTGATCTTTCACCAGGCTAAACCTGGTGAAACCTACAATATCGGTGGCCACAATGAGTGGAAAAATATTGACCTGATCCGCTTATTGTGCCAAATAATGGATAAAAAATTAGGCAGAGTGTCAGGTGAATCTGAAAAACTGATTACTTTTGTCACCGACCGCGCGGGCCACGATTTGCGCTATGCCATTGATGCTACGAAGTTAAAAGAAAACTTAGGCTGGGAGCCAAGCCTGCAATTTGAAGAAGGGCTGGAAAAAACAGTAGACTGGTACCTGGAGAATGAAGAATGGCTGGAACAGGTTACAAGCGGAGACTATCAGAAGTATTACGAGGAAATGTATATGAAAAATTAGACTCATAAGTGGAAAAGTCTTTAAAGGAAAAGTCATTAAAAAGTGCAAGCTGGAGCCTAATTGATAGTTTTGGTAGTTCTGGTGTAATATTTATTGTTGGAATTTTTTTAGCTAGAATTTTAAGTCCCGAAGAGTTCGGTATCATTGGAATGATAGCGATTTTTATAGCTATTTCTAATTCTATTGTAGATAGTGGTTTTTCAAGTGCATTAATTCGTAAATTAGATGTAAATAACATTGATTATAATACTGTTTTTATATTAAATTTATTCCTGGCATTTTTTTTATACTTTATACTTTATTTTTTAGCTCCTGCAATTTCTATCTTCTTCAATACTCCTATTCTTATTCCTGTTACAAGAGCCATGGGTTTAATAGTAATCATTAATAGTTTTTCTATTATTCATAGGACTATATTAGTTAAGAATATAAATTTTAGAGTTCAAGCAAAGATTTCATTAGTTGCTTCAATAGTAAGTGGAATTGTAGGAATTACTCTTGCTCTTTTAAATTTTGGAGTTTGGAGTTTAATACTACAACAATTAATAAAGCAATTTGTCAACTCTGTTTTACTTTGGCTAGCTAACTCTTGGAGACCACGGTTTGAATTTTCGTTCAAAAGCTTTAAGGGATTATTCGGATTCGGATCTAAATTATTATTGTCAGGTATAATAGATACTATCTATAATAATTTATATTATGTAGTAATTGGAAAATTTTATAATCAGTCTCAATTAGGACAATATACTAGGGCTGAGCAATTTAATTCAGTTTTCTCAAATAATCTTACAGTTGCAATTCAAAGAGTAAGTTATCCAGTATTCAGCAATATTCAAAATGAAGAAGAAAGGTTTAAAGATGCTTTTAGTAAAGTAATTAGAGTTACAATGTTTGCGACTTTTACCTGTATGCTATTGTTAGCAGCAGTTGCAAAACCTTTTTTGGCTTTACTTATTGGAGAGAAGTGGTTATTAGCTGCCTCATACTTGCAAATAATGTGTTTTTATGGAATGCTAGTTCCATTACATGCCATTAATTTAAATTTACTTCAAGTGAAAGGTAAATCAAAATTATTTTTACAATTGGAAATCATAAAAAAAATTATTGGGGTTTTACCAATTGTATTAGGTATATATTATGGTATTATCACTATGCTAATCGCAACAGTATTTACTTCAATTATAGCTTATTTTATTAATTCTCATTATACTGCAAAATATTTAAGATACTCTACCTTGCAGCAATTGCGAGATATTTTTCCTAGCTTTTTAATTGCCTTTGGTATATCTGTCATAGTTTGGCTTATAAGTTTTTTACATTTGTCCTATTTAAAGATTTTTTTATTTCAGCTTTTTGTTGGATTAACTTTTACGATTGTAATTAATGAGAAAATTAAGTTGCCCGAATACAGTATACTTAAGGAATATGCATTTAAATTATTAAAGAAAAAATAAAATGGAAAATAAGAATAGTAAGATAATAACAGTCACTTCTCCTTTGCTACCTCCTTTAAATGATTTTATACCATATTTAGAAGATATTTGGGAAAGAAAATGGTTAACTAATAATGGTCATTACCATCAGGAATTAGAAAGAGCATTATGTGAATATCTTAAAGTTCCCTATCTAAGTCTTTTTACTAATGGTACACTGCCTATAATGGTAGCGTTACAGGCATTGCGTATTACAGGAGAGGTAATCACAACACCTTATAGTTTTGTGGCCACAACTCATTCTTTATGGTGGAATGGAATAAAACCTGTATTTGTAGATATTGATCCTGCCACAGGTAATTTAGATCCTGATAAAATTGAAGCAATGATTACGCCTAAAACAACAGCTATTATGCCTGTTCATGTTTATGGTAATCCTTGTGATATTGATAAAATAAAGAATATAGCTGATAAATATGGACTTAAAGTTATTTATGATGCAGCTCATGCATTTGGGGTTGAAATAAGCGGTAAATCTATATTAACAGCAGGCGATATATCAACTTTGAGCTTTCATGCTACAAAAACTTACAATACAATAGAGGGGGGAGCGTTGGTTTGTCATGATGAAGAAACTAAAAAAAGAATAGATTTTCTTAAAAACTTTGGCTTTGCCGATGAAACTACTGTAGTGGCGCCCGGTATAAACGGGAAAATGGATGAAATAAGAGCTGCATATGGTTTAGTGGCATTAAAAAGTATTGATGAGGCAATAGCGAAAAGAAAAAATATTGCTGAGCAATACAGAAATACACTGAAAGATGTTTCAGGTATCTCATATTTTGAAGATATGGAAAAAGTAAAACACAATTACTCATATTTCCCTATTTTTATTAATGCCGAAAAATATGGACAAACAAGAGATCAATTATATGAGAATCTAAAATCTAAAGACATTTATGGTAGGCGTTATTTTTATCCATTGATAAGTGAATTCTCTACTTATCGTGGATTGCCCTCAGCAGCAAAGGAAAATTTACCTATTGCTCATAAAATAGCTGATAGCGTCATTTGTTTACCAATCCATAATGAAATGAAGGAGGAAGATATTCATAGAATTTTAGCAATTATAAAAAACTAGAAAATGAGTTCTTTCTATTCAATAAAAGAGTTAAAGCATCTAGGTTTAAAATCTTATGGTAAGAATGTCCTGATTAGTAAAAAGGCTAGTATATACAGCCCAGAAAAAATTGTTATAAAAGACAATGTGAGAATTGATGATTTTTGCATCCTATCAGGATCAATTATATTGCATTCTAATATTCACATTTCAGCATATTGTGCATTATACGGTTCTCATAATATAGAGATCTTGTCGTATAGCGGAATGTCTCCGAGAGCAACAGTATTTAGCGCAATGGATGACTTCAGCGGCAATCATTTAATTAACCCAATGATTGATTCTAAATATACTAATGTGCAAGGAGGCATGGTTTTAATTAAGGAATATGTTCAAATAGGTGCTGGAAGTATAATTTTCCCTAATTTGACAATTCAGCAAGGTACCGTTGTAGGTGCTTTGTCAATGGTAAATAAAACATTAGATGAATGGGGCATTTATGCAGGTATTCCGGTAAAAAGGATTAAGGAAAGATCACGAAATCTGTTAAACTTGAATTTTTTAAAAGATGAGTAATATATTAGTAAGTATTGTTATGATTACTTATGGACATGAGAAATATATTGAAGAAGCTATTAACGGAGTATTTATACAGAAAACAGATTTTCCCGTTGAGCTGATTATTGCAAATGATAATTCGCTTGATAACACTGATGAAATTATTAAAAAAGTCATCAATAAAAGGCCATTAAATATAGAAATAAATTATACTAAACATAAAAAAAATTTAGGAGTAATACAAAATTTTATTTGGTCTCTGGATCAATCAAAGGGTAAATATATAGCTTTGTGTGAAGGAGATGACTATTGGACAGATGAGTTTAAACTTCAAAAACAGGTAGATTTTTTAGAAAAACATAATGATTTTTCTATGTGCTTTCACAATGCTTTGAAGATATTTAATATAAATGATAAAGAAGAGTTTTGTAAATTCAGTTCATCTAAAGAAATTTTTTTGAATGATATTTTAAGCGGATGGATTATCCCTACTGCCAGTATTGTATTCAATAAAAATATATTGCCTTTGCCGAAGTGGGCTGATCAAATTTATAGTGGAGATATGACCTTGGCGTTAACAGCTATAACAAAAGGTAAAATTATGTATATTAATGAAATAATGTCTATATATAGAATTGATACGTCAGGAACAAGTATGAGCGCTGTACTCGCTGATAAATTTCAATTTGTATTAAAAGAACATATTAAATTATTTGAGTGTTTTCTAAGAGATAATAAAGAACATCAATTCGTCATATCTAAAAAAATTAGAGAATTAAAAAAAGAATTAAAATTTCAGCGTTTAAAAAATAAAAATTTATTATATGCCTTTTTAAATATGCCTTTTTACTTTTTTACTAAAACAATTAGTAGCATTCAAAGAATGATTAAAAATGGATAAAAAGAGAATATACTTTATTATCATACTTATAGGAACTCTATATTTTGCTCTGCGCATGATATCTGGTGAAATGGATAATAATATCAATATAATTTCAGAGTATCAAAATTCAGATTATAATGAAAGTCATTTTATTTCTTTTAGTAATGCTCGACAAAAACAGAAGTTATTATTTATTCCTGAAGCGGGTGTAGCCGAGCAAGATAGTTTCGTCAAAAATAATAATATAGAAAATCCGAGAATTTTTTATCATGGACATTTTTTGAAACATGGAACCTTAGAAATAGATAAGAATATTTTTAAAACTACTATCAATTATATGATACCTAATAGAAATGATTCTGGTTATGCAATTATAGATTTTGAAGGAGAAGAATATTATAATATTGCTGTCTTAGAAAATATTTCAGAATATAAATATTTAAGAGCTTTGAATAATTTCGTTAAAGTATATTCCGATTTACTTGATTTTGCCAAAACTCAAAGACCATACGTAAAGTGGAGTTTTTTTGACATACCCCCCGTAAAAATACCTATCGCAAACACATCGTATGAAAAATATATGGTAAACTTATATCCTCTTTTTAGAAAAGTAGATTTTTTCGCACCTTCGTTGTATTTAATTAAGTCACCTTCTGAAGAGTCGGGAAGATATAGAACGACTGATTTCATAATTTCAAACATAGCTTACAATATAAAGTTAGGATATACTTTTAAAAAAGAAGTTTATCCTTTCATTTGGCATAGATATCCACCGGTAAGCAAAATTTACAACGACACTATACCTGTTAATATATTTTATAATTATATAAATAGTATTCTAAATACATCTTATAATAACCGTAAAGTCAATGGTATCATTTGGTGGCAATCCGAAAGCTATTCCTTCCAGCATAGATTACAGGTTAAGTCCATAATCAATGAGTACAAAAATATAAAAAACCCTCAAAAATATCAAGTTAATACTTTACAAAAATACTATAGTATACTAAATGACTTTTTCAAATAAGTTAAAGATAATTTATGGGTAATAGAACACTAAGTAAAGATTTATCTAATACAAAACAAAAAAATAAAATAGTTCTTTTATTAGGTATATTTACATTAATATATATATATATATATAATCCTCCTTTTAGTTTTTTACCTTTTACTCCATTGAGATTTTTATATATATTATTACTTGCGTTTATTAATCCTACTTTTTTATTAAAGTTTTTTCAATTGTTTCAAAAAGAAATTTTAATTTTTTCTTTGATTATAGTTTACAGTCTTTTTAGAGGAATTTTTGGAGATAATCTTGATATTTTTTACGTTGATCTTCAAACATTTGTAGACACCTTTTTATTAGGCTTTATAATTGTTTATTTTTGTTTGACATCTTTTCCTAGAATAAATTTTTTAATGCTTTTACTATATATTTCTTTTGTTGCATGTATTTTTACTATTATTTTAATTATAGCTCCAGCTTTGAATGATTACGTAAGAGATCAGCTTTTGAAAACGACAGAATACACAGACTTACTCAAATTCAGAAACTTTGGATTATCAGAAGGGTTGACGTTTTCTTACGGAATAGTGCAGGGTATTACTTTAGCAATAATAATGTATTATATAAATAGAAAAAGAATATT
The DNA here is from genome assembly GCA_023422835.1 of Bacteroidota bacterium. GTDB lineage: Bacteria > Bacteroidota > Bacteroidia > Chitinophagales > Chitinophagaceae > Haoranjiania > Haoranjiania flava. Next base: position 89,302 of record JAFAGI010000010.1, read on the forward strand.
CCTATTTATTTTGCCGCTTCTAGTATTTTCTATAATGTTTAATGCTCGTATTGGATTTGTTCCACCTTTAATGATGATAGTCTATATGATAACTTTTGGTAAAAAAGCAACTTCAATAATTTTTTATTCTATTATTTCTTTTTTTTCTATGATGTTTTTGTTATCCCTGCCTATTTTTGAGAGTTATCAAAAAACTTTAGAATGGGGTTTGGATTTTTTCTCAGAAATTTCTAATTTTTTCTCTGGTAATGTTAAAAAAGGAAGTGGTAATTTAGATGTATTAATTAATAATATGATTGTTTTACCAGACACCTCTTTGGAGTATATTTTCGGATCAGGGAAGAATTTATTTCTGGACAGGTACGAAAATACAGATATAGGTTATATATTGCAACTCAATTATGGAGGACTAATATATATAGGATTATTATTTTCCCTTGTTTTTTATATGTTGAAAAAATTAATTAACGTTAATATAAACTATAGATGGTTTAATTTTTTATTTATAACAACTATTATTATTTGCAATATAAAAGGTAATTTTTTAACAACATCGCCTGCGTTAAGATATTTATTTATGATATATATATATATAAGAATAAGTTATTCTTATTATAAAAATTTTTTAAATACAAAATAAATAATGGAAGAAGAAAACTTTAAAGTATTGGTTGTATCACATAATGCGTTCTCTAAAATCTATAATAATGGAAAGACGCTTGAGTCGATTTTTTTAGATATTCCAAAAGAAAATATTGCTCAAATATTTTTCTCACAAAATGAATATCCTGATTATGAATTTTGTAATAATTATTTTAAAATTACAGACAAAGACGTTCTTAAAAATATTTTTTATCCAAAAAAATTTGGAGCCATATTAGATGTAAAAACCGATGATAAAATTCAGAAAATAGAAGAGCAGATTAGTACTCGTAGCAAAATATGGAAATTACTTAAATCAATATCTTCTCATATAGTTATTTTACGAGATTATTTATGGAAATTTAATTCATGGAATACAAAAAAATTATCTCAATGGATTGATAGCTTTAATCCTTCAATTGTTTTTTACTATGGTGGTAACGCAGGTTTTTCACATGATATTGCAATACATATAAAAAAGAAATATAAGTTGCCGCTCGCTGTTTTTTTTTCAGATGATTATCTAATAAATCCTATAGACAGAAATTTTATAGATAAATTGCACAAAAGAAGAATGAGATATTTTTTTGCCAATACAGTAGATAATGCTTCTGTTTGCTTTGCAATTGGTGATTTAATGGCGGCTGAATATTCAGATTATTTTGGTAAGCAATTTTATCCTATTATGAATAGTATTGATATTAAACCTTATGTATATAAACAAAATTTATCTAATGTTATAACAATTAGGTATTTTGGAGGCTTGCACCTTAAAAGATGGAAAATGATTTCGCGGTTAGGAAAAGTTATAAAGGAAATTAATGAAAATACTGTAGAGAATAGAATTAAGTTTATATTAGAAGTGTATTCAACTACCAAGCTTAATCATACTATTATTGATAGCTTCAATGAAAATTGTGTTGATTTTAAAGGAAGTATAAATGGCTCTGAATTAGAAAAGAAGATGACTGATTCGGATATATTATTGCATGTTGAAAGTGATGATGAATATTACAGATCATTAACAAAGCTTTCTGTTTCTACTAAAATTCCTGAATATCTTATCAGTGGACGCTGTGTAGTTGCATACGGTCCATCAGAGGTAGCTTCTATTAGAATTTTATCTGATAATCATATTGGTTATGTAATAAGTTCTGAAGATATTTTTGAGGATATTAAAATTAAACTTTTGAAAATTTTACAAAGTCCATCTTTAAGGATTTCTTTAGGACAAAAGGGGTATGATTATGCAGTAAAAGTATTTAATGCAGAAGCTATTCGAAAAAATTTTATGCTTAGGTTAAAAAATGTAATTAATAATCATTAAGCCGAAAAATTTTCATGCTTAGGCCATTTAATTTTATATTTGCCGCATATATCATGGAATGAAATGCAGCCATTCTACACTGATTTAAATAGAAATTTGCTGGATTTGCGACATGAAGTCTTTTCGTTTTTAAAGTAATTACTGGGGCTTTTTCATTAATTATTCTAATAAAAATATAACAATATAAAAAAATTAAACTATGCAAATACAAAATAAAACCCTCTTAATTACGGGCGGCACCGGTTCATTTGGTAACGCTGTGATGCAGCGATTTTTAAAGACAGATCATTTTAAAGAAATAAGAGTATTCAGCCGCGACGAGAAGAAGCAGGATGACATGCGCAAGCGCCTGAATGATCCGAAAGTAAAGTTCTATATCGGTGACGTGCGCGACTATCGTAGCGTGGAGCAGGCTGTAATGGGTGTGGATTATATCTTCCATGCTGCTGCTTTAAAACAGGTCCCTTCCTGTGAATTCTTTCCTTTAGAGGCTGTAAAGACCAATATTCTGGGTACGGATAATGTATTGACGGCAGCTGAAAGGCATGGAGTAAAAAGAGTGGTAGTGCTAAGTACAGATAAGGCTGCTTACCCGATCAATGCGATGGGCATGTCTAAAGCGCTGATGGAAAAACTGGCTATTGCTAAATCCAGAAACCTAGACGATAACAAGACCATCTTTTGTGCCACCCGCTACGGCAATGTAATGGCTTCGCGCGGTTCTGTAATACCACTGTTTGTAGATCAGATCAAAGCCGGCAAGCCGCTTACCATCACAGATCCCAACATGACCCGTTTTATGATGACACTGGAAGATGCTGTAGACCTGGTGCTATTTGCTTTTGAACATGGAAAGCAGGGCGACCTGTTTGTACAGAAAGCGCCGGGAGCTACTGTGGAGACTTTAGCTAAGGCATTAAAAGAACTTTACCAGAGCGATGTATCCATTAATATAATCGGTACCAGGCACGGAGAGAAACTGTATGAAACCCTGGTAAATAAAGAGGATATGGTAAAAGCGGAAGACTTGGGTGAGTACTACCGCATTCCGGCAGATAACCGTGACCTGAACTATGAACAATATTTTAGCGAAGGTGAGGTAGAAAAAAATTATATTGACGAGTACCATTCACACAACACACATCGCCTGGATGTAGAAGGTATGAAAGAATTGTTGAAAAAACTTCCTTTGATAAGGGAAGATATTTTAGGTGAAAAAGACGTAAATCATTATCCCGGATAAAAATATACCGCAACCTTCTTAATGAGAGGGTTGGACGATGAGGAAATTATGCAACCAGAATTGATCAAAGGCGGAATATACAAAGATGAACGCGGTTCATTAAAATACAACAATGATTTTGATGCGGCTGCCATAAAGCGTTTTTATATTATTGAAAACAGGGACACGGAATTTGTCAGAGGCTGGCAGGGGCATGAGATAGAACAACGTTGGTTTTCCGCAGTTTCAGGCAGCTTCAGCATTAAACTGATAGCCATAGACAACTGGCATCAACCCGCTAAAGATTTGCCACAGCAAAACTTTACAATTCACGCAGGGGAGTTAGACATTTTATATTGCCCGCCGGGATATGTATCCGCTATTCAGGCTTTAGAACCAGGATCAAGGTTGCTTGTTATGGCAGATTATTTACTGAATGTTACCAAAGACGAGCACCGGTATCCGATGGAATATTTTTTGAGTAGCGATCAGCAGTCAGCAGTTAGTTATCAGCGATCAGCAATCAGTGGTACTAATTACTAATCACCAATTACCAGTCACTAATTTCCAACCACCATTCACCAATCATCAAACCAATCACTAATAAAAATGTTACGCATAGGCATCACAGGTCAGGAAGGTTTTGTAGGAACTTATTTATACAATACACTTGGATTGTACCCGGAAGAATTTATAAGAGTACCATATGATATATCTTTTTTCGGAGATGATAAAGCATTGGAGACATTTGTTGGTCAATGCGATGTAATTGTACATTTGGCAGCTATGAACCGCCACTCCGATCCGCAGGTGATATATGATACGAATATCAGCCTGGTTCAAAAGCTGATCAATGCTTTGGAGCGTAAAGGTTCTAAGGCGCACATCTTGTTTTCATCATCTTCTCAGGAGCAGCGCGAAAATCTGTATGGCAAGTCTAAAAAAGAAGGACGGGAAATGCTGGCATTGTGGGCGCAAAAAAATGGTGGATTATTTACAGGCCTGGTAATACCTAACGTTTTTGGCCCTTTTGGTTTGCCAAATTACAACTCTTTTATTGCTACTTTTTGTCATAAACTTACACATGGGGAGTTACCCGAAGTACAACAGGATGCAGAAGTAAACCTGATCTATGTCGGCGAGCTAGTAAATGAAATAATTGGCCGCATAAGAGTTCGCGAAAGAAATGAAGCATACATAATACCTTATACCTCCACCAATAAGGTAACTGAAGTTTTGCAAAAATTAAACTATTTTAAATCCAGCTATTTTGATAAAGGCGAGATACCGGAGTTGAAGACGACGTTTGATTTTAATTTGTTTAATACCTTCCGGTCATACATCGATTTAAAAGATTATTTTCCACGAAAGTTTGTGCAGCATACAGATAATAGGGGAGCATTTGTAGAGATAGTAAGATTAGGTATAGGCGGACAGTGTTCATTCTCCACAACAGTATCGGGCATAACCAGGGGCAATCATTACCACACAAGAAAAATTGAACGCTTTGCGGTTATCAAAGGCAAGGCGTTAATTCAATTAAGGAAAATTGGTACTGAAGAAGTCATTGATTTTTACCTGGATGGTGAAGATCCTGCCTATGTCGATATGCCTGTTTGGTATACACACAACATTAAAAATATAGGCGATGAAGAATTGTATACTATTTTCTGGATAAACGAACCGTACGACCCTGCAGATGCTGATACATATTTTGAGGAGGTTTAATTTTGTAATTAGTAATTGGTAATTTGTTTTGCTGATGAGGACACATAAAGATCTTGAAGTATGGAAAAAAAGTGTTGAATTGGTAACTTCAATTTACAAGCTGACTTCGAATTTTCCGAGAGAAGAAATGTTTGGCCTAACTAATCAGATTAGAAGATCTGCCGTTTCTGTTCCTGGTAATATTGCAGAGGGAGCAGCTAGACAATCTGCTAAAGAATTTGTGCATTTCTTGTCTATTTCGCTTGGAAGCCAACAAGATTTGGAAACTCAATTGCTAATTTCAAAAAACCTTACATTTATGACTGAAACAGAATACTTAACATAATTTGTGAAGTTGAAACAGTAGGAAAACTATTGAATGTACTGATCAAATCTATAAAAACAAAAGAGCTTTAAAATGACAACGGAGATAGAACCAGTGACTAATAACCAATTACAAACTACCAGACTCAAAGTAATGACCGTAGTGGGCACACGCCCGGAAATCATCCGGCTGGCGAGGGTGCTTGCTGCGCTTGACCGTTCCGAAGCTATAGAACACACGTTAGTGCATACGGGCCAGAATTATGATTATGAATTAAACCAGGTATTTTTTGAAGACCTTGGTTTACGCAAACCAGATCATTTTTTAGAAGCAGCCGGAAAAAATGCTACCGAAACGGTAGGCAATATTTTAATAAAGATAGATCCCTTGCTTGAGGAGCTTCAGCCTGATGCTTTCCTGGTATTGGGAGATACAAACAGTTGCCTCTGCGCAATTCCGGCTAAAAAGCGCCATATTCCCGTCTTTCATATGGAAGCAGGCAACAGATGTTTCGACCAGCGCGTACCGGAAGAAACAAACCGAAAGATTGTAGATCATACAGCAGATGTAAATCTTACCTATAGCGATATTGCAAGAGAGTATTTATTAAGGGAAGGGTTGCCTGCAGACAGGATTATTAAGACAGGGTCGCCCATGTATGAAGTGCTGCATCATTACCTGCCGCAGATAGAAGCCTCTGATGTTTTCACAAGATTGAATCTTGAGAAAGGAAAATATTTTGTAGTTTCCTCTCACAGGGAAGAAAACATCAATTCCGAGAAAAACTTTAACAGGCTTATCGAAAGCCTGAATACCATTGCTGATCAATATCATATGCCGATAATCGTTTCTACGCATCCCCGCACCAGGAACATGATTGAGAAAATGAAAGTACAGGTAAGAGATGAAGTGCAATTACTGAAACCATTGGGCTTTCACGATTATAATGCTTTACAGAAAAATGCTTATGCTGTTTTGTCAGATAGCGGCACCATTTCTGAAGAAAGTTCCATTCTTAATTTTCGTGCATTAAATATCCGTGAGGCACACGAAAGGCCAGAGGCTATGGAAGAGGCTTCGGTAATGATGGTTGGCCTTTCACCTGAAAGAATTATGCAGGGCCTTGTACAATTGCAGCAGCAGGAAGTAGGGGAAAGCAGGAATTTCAGGAGAGTGGCAGATTATTCCATGCCAAATGTATCTGAAAAAGTTGTGAGAATAATTATATCATATACAGACTATATAAAAAGAGTTGTTTGGAGTGAAAAGTAATTATGAATATTTTATTTTTAACCCTTGTAAAAATCAGATCACTTAAAGACAGAAGTTTGTATCACGACATGGTTCGTGATCTTTGCCATCGTGGACATAATGTATATGTAGTATCACCAGTAGAAAGGTTTGAAAAAGGTAAAACAACAGTATTTAAAGAAGAAAATGCTACATTTTTAAATGTGCGTACTTTCAATCTCCAAAAAACTAATGTAGTTGAGAAAGGTATTGGTACGCTGCTAATTGAATCTCAGTATAAAAATGCCATACGAAGGTATTTATCTGATATAAAGTTTGATTTAATTTTATATTCAACGCCACCGATTACCTTTTCTAAAATTATACAGTATATAAAAAAACGAGATAAGGCTGTTTCATATTTGCTTTTGAAGGATATTTTTCCTCAGAATGCTATAGATCTTCGAATGATCAAAAAAGGGGGCCTGCTCCATAAATATTTCTTGAAAAAAGAAAAAAAACTTTATGATCTGTCCGATTTCATTGGTTGTATGTCGCCTGCAAACCAACAATATCTTTTAGAACATAATTTGTACATAGATCCAAAGAAGGTTGAAGTAAATCCTAATTCAATAGAACCGCTTAAGCAATCAGAATTACATCAGGCAGATCTCTCAGTTATAAGAGGGAAATATAATATTCCAATTAATTCAATTGTGATAGTCTATGGTGGTAATTTAGGGCGTCCTCAAGGTATAGACTTTCTTTTAAAGATCATTAAAGCCGAAAGTGGCAATAAAGAGTTGTATTTTCTTATCGTTGGTTCCGGAACCGAATTCAACAGGATAAATAAGTGGTTTGAACAATATAAGCCCCAAAATGCTTCATTGTTACCGGGGTTACCTAAAAAAGAATATGATGAGCTATTGCGTGTATGCAACTTTGGTTTAATTTTATTACATCCGGATTTTACAATACCTAATTTTCCTTCACGGTTATTATCTTACCTTGAATTTGAATTACCTGTTATAGCTGCTACTGATGTAAATACTGATATAGGTAAAATAATAATTGAAGCAGGGTGTGGTTATTGGATGAAATCAGGAGATATTGCCGAAGCTAAAGCTATTTTCAAAACCATTAGATCAGTGTCTGCTGAAAAATATTTATCCATGAAAACTAATGCTTACAAATTATTACTCGATAAGTACCTGGTAAAATATACCACTGAAAAGATATTAGAGAAAGTAAAATAACATGGCCCACTATCTTATCGGCGCGGGAGGCCACGCAAAAGTTATTTACGAAATCCTGGAGGCTTGCAGCTTAAAGGTTGCAGGCGTGTTTGATAATGATCCTGGTAAAAGCTTATTTCAACTCCCTGCATTAGAGTGGGATGGGTATTTGCGTCAGGAAGAAGATGTATTTATCATCAGTATCGGCAATAACACCATCAGGAAGAAAGTAGCTGAAAGAGATGTGCCGGATGCTATAGCTGCAACTGCAGTACATCCTTCAGCCAATATATCTCCACGCTCTATCATAGGTGTGGGAACAGTAGTAATGGCAGGTGTAACAATAAATGCAGATGCACGTATAGGCAGGCATTGCATTATTAACACAAATGCATCCATAGACCATGATTGTGTGATAGAAGATTTTGTACACATTTCACCAAACGCTACGCTTACCGGTAATGTGCAGGTAGGCGAAGGCACCCAGGTAGGCGCGGGAGCTGTGGTAATACCAGGCGTAAAAATCGGCAGGTGGTGCGTGATAGGTGCAGGAGCAGTAATACTGAAAGATGTACCCGACAATGCCACTGTTGTCGGTAATCCCGGCAGAATCATTAAAATCTCTTAACCAATAAATCATATATGTGCGTTGATAAATCATTCATCTTCGCTTACATTTGCGTTCAACTATTACTTACATGTCAAACAGAATTCCTCTTTCAATCCCGCACCTTAGCGGAACAGAAATAAACTATGTATCAGATGCCGTAAACTCAGGCTGGATAGTGCCTTTGGGCCCAAATGTAGATGCTTTTGAAAAAGGGCTGAAAACATTTTTGGGAGATCGTGAAGATATACATGTGACGGCTCTTAGCTCAGGCACGGCAGCATTGCACCTTGGCCTTGTGATCTTAGGCGTAAAGCCCGGCGATGAAGTGATCTGCCAGAGTATGACCTTCTCAGCATCTGCCAACCCCATTGCTTACCTTGGTGCAACACCGGTATTTGTTGACAGTGAAAAAGATACCTGGAATATGTGCCCGCAGGCGTTGCGCAATGCCATTGAAGCCAGGATAGCTAATGGGAAAAAGCCCAAAGCCATAATACCTGTGCACCTGTATGGCATGCCTGCAAAAATGGATGAGATCATGGCCGTTGCAAATGAATTTGAAATACCTGTCCTGGAAGATGCGGCAGAGGCTTTAGGATCAACCTACAATGGCACACAATCCGGCACCATCGGCGAGATGGCATGTTTGTCTTTCAACGGCAATAAGATCATTACCACTTCCGGGGGCGGCGCTTTGGTCACCAAAACCAAAGAAGATGCTGACAAGTCGAAGTTCCTGGCTACCCAGGCGCGCGACAATGCCCCGCATTACCAGCATACCCACATAGGCTATAACTACCGCATGAGTAATGTGTGCGCAGGCATCGGCAGGGGGCAGTTAGAAGCTTTGGAAGAGAGGGTAGCAAGCAGGAGGAATAATTTTGAATATTACCGCCAACACTTATCAAACATAGAAGGTATATCTTTTCAAGAGGAACAGCCGGGTATGTTTTCCAACCGCTGGCTTACATCCATTTTGATTGACCCTGCTAAAACCAACGGCATCACCCGCGAAGATATACGGCTGGCATTGCAGGAACAAAACATCGAGACAAGGCCCTTATGGAAGCCTATGCATTTGCAGCCGGTATTTGCTGATGCGCCTTATTATGGCTCCGGCGTAAGCGATCAGTTGTTTGATATTGGCCTATGCCTGCCTTCAGGCTCTAACCTCACAACAGAAGAACTGGAAAGGGTAGTGAGCGAGATTAAAAAGGCTTTGGGTAATGGATTGTAGATGTAGGTTGCAAATTACGATTCACAGATTCCAACTGTTAAATCAATGCCTTGATGTCAAGACAAATAATGGTACAAAATGACCTGGTCTCAAGTCAATTGTTGTATATTTGTTCCTAAACAGGTAAGATGGAAACATTATTAGAATATCAGCATGCCCTCAATGAACAGGTAAATAACAATTTCTATCGTTTCCTTTATTATAAACTTCCCTGGGAAAGTCGTATGGTAGCGATAGAGGTTTGCGTGGAGCCGGTAAAACTACCATGCTGCTACAACATTTGAAATTTGGGTCTGAAGGGGCAAAAAGTCTTTATCTGACCGCAGACCATCCATGGTTATATACTAACACAATATTTGATACAGCAAAAGTTTGGCTGCAAAATGGTGGAAGCGCCTTGTATATAGATGAAGTGCATAAATATCCAAATTGGTCTCGCGAGCTAAAAAATATATATGATGGATTTCCCAGACTAAAGGTATATTTTACGGCATCTTCTGCTTTGGATATTTATGGGGTGAAAGTGACCTTAGCCGCAGAGCGCTTAGTTTTACTTTGCCGGGCATGTCTTTCAGGGAATACCTGAATCTTACCCAAGGCAAACAGTTACCAATAGTTTCACTACAACATATATTGGAAGATCCGGTAAATGCCGCTGCTGCCATCAAGGCTCAAATTGAAACACCGCTGCCATTGTTTCGTGAATATCTCTTAAGAGGCTATTTGCCATTTACTCATGAAGATCGTGGAACACACTACCTCGCCAGGTTACTGAGGATTATTGATACATCAATTTCCAACGATTTGGCGTTCATTCAATATTACTCATCTACTCACGCGGTGAAGATCAAAAAGCTGATGGGAATAGTTGCAGAATCAGCGCCTTTTGAACCGAATATTTCAGCATTAGCCCAGAAACTCCGACTTGGACGCGATACCGTAAATGTTTTTTTGCACCACCTGGAACAGGCATGCCTGCTTAATCTCGTGAACAGGCCTACACAAGGCGTGGCAGCTTTGCAAAAACCTGATAAAATATACCTGGAGAATACTAATCTTTCTTTTGCTTTACGGGAAAATCCAGATGTGGGGACTATTCGCGAGACTGTATTTTTGAACCAGTTACGTAATGCCGGTCAGAAAGTTGCCTTGGCAGAAAAAGGAGATTTTTTAGTTAATGACACCTATACATTTGAAGTAGGCGGCCGGAGTAAATCCATCAGCCAGGTTACAGGCATTTCAAAAGGATATGTTGTGGCTGATGATATTGAGTTTGGCTTCGGGAATAAACTGCCGCTGTGGCTGTTTGGATTTTTATACTGATGAGTTTAGCTAATTGCTGTATGCAATCAAGACATCTTTAATAAATAAATTACATAATACTGTTGATTAATTATTTATCATCATATACATTTGCAACGGCTAAAATTATAAATTACAAATTACAGATACAAATTGCAGATCACAGTTTGCAAATTACAAATCACAAATTACAATATTAATTATCCACTGTCAATTATCCATTCACCATTTACAATTAAACAAAAATGTCTCTTTCATTCAACATAGAAAAATTTGTCGGCCAGCATATTACACATCGCACGGAAAGCCTGTTCAAACCGGATCTGGATGCCCATTATGAAACATTCAAAAAAGAAATTGAAGGTAAAAAAGTACTGGTGATCGGTGGTGCAGGCACCATTGGGTCTTCTTACATCCGCGCGCTGGTGAAGTATAACCCCGCTAAACTGATTGTAGTGGACATCAATGAAAACGGGCTGACCGAACTGGTGAGAGACTGCCGCAGCAGGAATGATATTCAGTTGCCGCAGGATTTTAAAACGTACCCGGTAAACTTCAGCGACAATGTTTTTACAAAAATATTCCTGCACGAAGGCCCTTTTGATATTGTGGCCAACTTTGCAGCCCATAAGCATGTGCGCTCTGAAAAAGATATTTATTCCATTGAAGCGATGGTAGATAACAATGTGATCAAAGCAAAAGCATTGCTGGACCTACTGTTGCAATACCCGCCCAAACATTTCTTCTGCGTGTCGACCGATAAAGCTGCCAACCCTGTAAACGTGATGGGTGCCAGCAAGAAGCTGATGGAAGAAGTGATACTGGCCTATTCTGAAAAATTCAAGATCACTACCGCGCGCTTTGCGAATGTGGCTTTTTCCAACGGCAGCCTGCTGATAGGATTTGTAGACAGGGTATTGAAGCAGCAACCGCTTTCCTGTCCGTCTGATGTAAAAAGGTTTTTTGTATCGCCCGATGAATCGGGCCAGATATGCCTCTCCGCGTGCATCTTGGGGAATTCAGGAGAAATTTTCTTCCCGAAACTGGAAGAAGAAACCATGGTGAAGTTTGCTGATGTGGTAGAGCCTTTCCTGCAGGAGATCGGTTATGACATGAAGGTTTGCGCTACCGAAGAAGAAGCGCGCAGCTCGCAGGAAGATATTGCCAACGGCAAATACCCGGTTTACTTTTTTAGCAGCAATACCAGCGGCGAGAAGTTGTATGAAGAATTTTATACCGACACGGAAGAGCTGGATATGAACACCTACCAATCTTTTGGGGTGGTGAAGAATGCCGAGCGCAGGCAGATAGCTGAGCTGGATAACGTGATTGAAGAATTAAAGAAAGTGTTTGAATCTGAAACATCGGAAAAGAAAGATATTGTAGCAGCGCTGAACAAAATGATCCCGGGCTTTGAGCATATAGAAACAGGCATGGGCTTAGATCAGAAGATGTAGGTTTGTTGGGTTATCCTGTTATCAAGTGATCATGTGAAGTCGTGTATTTGTTGATTTGTTCATTTGTGTAGTTGGGTGATGTGGTCATCTGGTGATCAAGTTATGCAGTGATCGAGTTATCAGTGAAGGCTATGTCCTAAAGGCTTACAGTAAAGACACTGATGTTTCCTCTTCTCATTGAAGAGAGGGCGGGTATGGAAGGCCGCATATTCCGCATACAAGCGAAAAGAAAAAATGAACGGAACGGTGATGCAAGCCACAAAAATATTAAATAATCAATTTGTATGAAGAAGTGTAGTGTTTCACATAAAATAATCTTCCCGGCATGAATTGTTCCTGAAGTGAGATTTTTTCGTGTCCGGGCTTCGCGCCAAGTTCGCCTTATTGCTGAAAAGTCCTTTTGTAACTTTTGTGACGACAAAAGTTAGAATAAAAACTTTTATGTTTCCGGATTGAGATTGTGCTGTGGTATTTATAGAAAACTGTTACTTTTGCCATGCATTCAAAAAACTATACTCGTGTATTCAATTATTAAAAGGCTTTTCGACATTCTCGTTTCGGGCATTGCTTTTATCGTGCTATTGCCTTTCATGATCCCAATCGTAATAATTTTACTGCTGACCGGTGAGCATTATGTATTTTATTTGCAAAAGAGAGTAGGCTACAAAAATCGTCCTTTTCATATCATGAAATTTGCTACCATGCTGAAAGATAGTCCGAATATTGGCACAGGAAGCATTACAGTTAGGAAAGATCCGCGTTTGTTGCCTATTGGCGGGTTTTTAAGGATGACAAAGATCAATGAACTTCCCCAGATATTAAATGTGCTGAAAGGGGAGATGAGTTTAGTCGGTCCGCGTCCTTTGATGGAAAAAAGTTTCTTAATGTATCCACAACATGTGCAGGAAAAAGTTTATAATTCCAAGCCCGGAATTACAGGAATAGGATCAGTTATCTTCAGGGATGAAGAGAAGTTGGTTTCCGAGACTACCATGGATAAGTATGAATATTACAAACAGGTAATAATGCCTTATAAAGGAGAACTCGAACTCTGGTATAATAAACATAAATCATTGTCAACAGATTTCTGGATTATTTTTCTTACAGCCTGGGCAATTATCAGCCCCTCGAGCCAGTTGCACTATAAAGTTTTCAAAGACTTGCCGAAGAGGGAGCTTTAGTGCGTGATGGAGGTTATTTGTGGATTTTGAAGGTTTGGATTTATATAGTAATGAAGTTATCAAGTGACGTTGTTACGATGTGATCCTGTGATGATGCTTCAACAATAGCCTGGTCATACTTTGCCGTCTCTGCGTTAAAACTCTGTGCTCTTTGTGTGCACCTTATGAGATAATTTATTTTTTAACTACAAAGTGCACAGAGCAGATACAAAGCTACACTAAGAGGACAGCTCGCACCATCGCCTGCCTGTCAGTGACAGGAAGCAATGCACAAAAGGTGATTGATCCGCCCGAAAGAAATTATAGATCTTAGAGTAAATGCGGCGAAGCAATTGTTCCTGAGTGCAAATTGCTTCCGGGTCAAAGCCCATGCGCGTGGGTCACCTTCAGGCAGGCTAGACTTTTTTGATTCTTTTTGCGGCAATGGCAAAAAGAATAGCCAGAAGTGGATTTGTTTAGTGATGAAATTATCAAGTGAGGTTGTTACGATGTGATCCTGTGTTGGATGCTCCAGCAATTGCCTGCTCATACTTTACGGTCTCTGCGTTTAAAAACTCTGCGCTCTTTGCGTGCACCTTATGAGATAATTTATTGGTGTCTCCGCGGTTGATTATCTACGCAATCGCAAAAAGAATAGCCAGAACTGGATTTGTTTAGTGATGAAGTTATCAAGTGAGGTTGTTACGATGTGATCCTGTGATGATGCTTCAACAATTGCCTGGGCGTACTTTCCAGTCTCTGCGGTAAAAACTCTGTGCTCTTTGCATGAACCTTATGGATAATTGCACAAAACAGGCACAAACATTCACAAATAAATACTTCGCGCCTTGGTGTCTACGTAGCTGATTGTTTCACGACTATGCTTATATTTGTTTCTCATAAAGCTACCATGAACAAAACCGCATTGATTACCGGCATTACCGGGCAGGATGGCGCTTATCTTGCAGAATATCTTTTAAAAAAGGGGTATACAGTACATGGCATTAAACGCCGGACATCACTGTTTAATACAGACAGGATAGATCATCTTTATGAAGACCCTCATGAAGAAGACAAGAAACTCATTCTTCATTATGGTGATCTAACTGATTCCATGAACCTTACCCGCATAATACAGGAAACACAGCCGGATGAAATTTACAACCTGGCAGCTATGAGCCATGTGAAGGTAAGTTTTGAAACCCCGGAATACACTGCAAATGCAGACGGCATAGGACCTTTACGCATACTGGAAGCGGTAAGATTGTTGGGTTTAACGGAGAAGACGCGCATCTACCAGGCATCTACTTCGGAGCTGTATGGCCTGGTGCAGGAAGTGCCGCAAAAAGAGACTACGCCATTTTATCCACGCTCGCCTTATGCGGTGGCCAAGCTGTATGCTTACTGGATCACGGTCAATTACAGGGAAGCTTACGGTATGCACGCAAGCAACGGCATTTTATTCAACCATGAATCTCCCATCCGCGGTGAGACTTTCGTTACCCGCAAAATCACCCGCGCGGTGAGCAGGATTGTATTGGGCTTGCAAAAGAAAGTTTACCTGGGAAACCTTTCAGCCAAAAGAGACTGGGGCCATGCCAAGGACTATGTAAAAGCCATGTACCTAATTCTGCAGCAGGACGAACCCTCTGATTATGTTATCGCTACGGGTATAACAACTTCCGTGAGGGATTTTATAAGCAAGGCATTCGATGAAGCAGGCGTGATGGTTCGTTTTGAAGGTGAAGGTGTAGATGAGCAAATTATTTTAGACAGTATAAATGAACAGGTATTTTGTGAAAAGGTAGGGGCAGAGTACCTGCCGACATTAGCGCAGCGGATCAATACGGTAGTAGGTGAAGTAGACCCTGCCTATTTCAGGCCAACAGAGGTTGAATTGCTTATCGGCGATCCTGCAAAATCAAAGACTGTTTTAGGCTGGGAGCCAAAATATGACCTTGCCGGGTTAGTAAAAGACATGATGCAAAGTGATATTGCGCTTATGAAAAAGAATGACTTCCTGGAAAAGAATAACTATAAAGTGATGAACTATTATGAATAAGGAAGCTAAAATTTATGTGGCAGGCCATCGCGGCCTGGTGGGCTCCGCCATTGTGCAGTCACTACAGCAGCAGGGATACGCCAACCTGGTTGGCAAAACAAGAGCAGAACTGGACCTGAAAGATGCCACAGCCGTGGACGATTTTTTCAGCAGCGAAAAGCCTGACTATGTTTTTCTGGCAGCAGCGCATGTAGGCGGCATCGTGGCAAACAATACCTACCGCGCCGATTTTATTTTTGATAACTTGCAGATACAAAATCACGTAATCGGCAGCAGCTTCCGGCATGGTGTAAAAAAGTTGTTGTTCCTGGGCAGCACCTGCATTTACCCGAAAGATGCTCCGCAACCGATGGCAGAAGACAGCCTGCTGACCGCACCCCTGGAATATACCAATGAACCCTATGCCATTGCCAAGATCGCGGGATTGAAAATGTGCGAAAGCTTTAACCTGCAATACGGAACGAATTTTATGGCAGTTATGCCCACCAATCTCTACGGGCCCAATGACAATTTCGACCTGGAGAAAAGCCATGTGCTGCCTGCCCTCATCAGAAAATTCTTATTGGCAGACAGCCTGCAAAAAAACGACTGGCAGTCAATCAGGAATGACTTGGACAAGCGGCCGGTGGAGAATGTAGGCGGCAACGCCTCAGAAGATGCGATACAAAAAGTTTTAAAAAAATATGGTATAACGGGGCAAAGCGTGGAGATATGGGGTAGCGGCAGGCCGATGCGGGAATTCCTGTGGAGTGAAGATATGGCCGACGCCTGTGTGTACATAATGCAAAACGTAAATTTCAGCGATCTGGCAGGCAGTAAACAGGAGACCAGGAATTGCCACATCAATATCGGTTCAGGCAAGGAGATTTCCATCGCAGGCCTGGCGCAACTTATTAAGGAGGCCATAAATTTTACCGGGGATATTGTGTTCAACACAGAAAAACCTGACGGCACCATGCGGAAGCTCACCGACGTTTCAAGGCTGCACGGCTTAGGTTGGCATCATACGGTAGAAATAAAAGAAGGGATAGAAAAACTAATAAACTGGTATAAAAACGATAGCGGTCATGGGTAAAAAAGTATTTGTGAGCGGATGTTATGATATGCTTCACAGCGGCCACGTAGCATTCCTCGAAGAAGCCGCTACTTACGGCGATGTTTATGTAGGCATCGGTTCAGATAAAACCGTGTATGATTTGAAATTGCGTAATACCATCAACACACAAGCTGAGCGTTTATACATGATCAGGTCTTTGAAAGCCGTGAAAGAGGCATGGATCAATTCCGGTAGTGGTGTACTTGATTTTGTGGAAGAAATGAAAGCCCTGCAACCGGATATTTTTTTTGTAAACAACGACGGCCACAGCCCGGAAAAAGAACAACTCTGCAAAGAATTAGGTGTTGAATATGTGGTAAGCCGACGCATACCACACGGAGATCTGCCTGCGCGCTCTACCACTGCATTGCGCAAGGCCTGCAGGATCCCTTACCGCCTTGACCTGGCGGGCGGCTGGCTCGATCAACCTTATGTCAATAAATTATTTCCCGGACCGGTGATCACCATCAGCATTGAGCCGGACTATGAGTTTAACCATCGAAGCGGCATGTCTACCAGCAGCCGGAACAAAGCCATAGAGCTTTGGGAAACAGATATTCCCGAAGGCAACAAAGAGAAGCTGGCAAAAATTCTTTTCTCCTTTGAAAACCCGCCCGGAACCAGGTATATCAGCGGTTCGCAGGATGCATTGGGCATCACGCTGCCCGGCCTGAATAAGCTTTATTACGAAAAGGATAGCCATTGGCCGGCAGACATAATTAGTACGGAGCAGGAAGATATATTGCAGTGGCTGGAAAGCATTATCTGGATGATACCCTTGTCTCCCAGGGAAAACAACTTTGATGTATTGTCGGATACGGCTATACAGGACGAGAAAGTCAGGCACCTGAGCGCTGCTGCTGAGGAAGCATGGAATGCTATACTTGAAAAAAATATGGCCGCTTTCGGCCGCGCCTTTGTAAACAGTTTTGATGCACAGGTAGCCATGTTTCCCAACATGATCACACCGGAGATAGCGCAACAGATCAATGTGTATAAAGACACGGTTCACGGCTGGAAAATAAGCGGCGCGGGCGGCGGTGGTTACCTGATTTTGCTGAGTGAAAAGAAAATAGATAAAGCCATCCAGATCAGGATCAGGAGATCGTGATAAAAGGCAAACTATGTGTGCTGATGGATAATTAAAATATTGACTTATGATATACACTTTAATAATGGCAGGCGGCGTAGGCAGCCGTTTCTGGCCGAAGAGCCGCGAAAGTTTTCCCAAGCAATTTATAGACATTATGGGTACGGGTAAGTCGTTTCTGCAAATGACCTACGAACGCTCCTTGGCATTTTCAACGCCTGAAAATATACTGGTACTAACCAATGTAAATTACAAGCAGCTTGTGTCTGAACAACTGCCTGCACTCGCAGAAGAGAATATCATAACCGAGCCTTCGCGCAACAATACAGCGCCCTGCATTGCTTATGCAGCCTATAAATTATTTGCCAAAGACCCGGAAGCAGTGATGGTAGTGGTTCCTTCTGATCATCTGATTTTAAAGGAAAATGTTTTTGCGGAAAAGATCGGGATGGCTGTGGCTTTCCTGCAGGATCATGAAGCGCTGATAACCCTGGGCATTCAGCCGACACGGCCTGATACGGGCTACGGCTACATCCATTTTGAAGCGGGTAGTGCCGGTGTAAAGAAAGTAAAAAGCTTCAGGGAAAAGCCCGATGCTGCAATAGCACAGCAATACATCAGCTCCGGTGAATATTTATGGAATGCAGGTATTTTTATCTGGAAGGCAAAGGATGTAATTCAGGCATTGGAGCGATATGCCCCGCAATTGAGTGGTCTTTTTTCACAGGGCAGCGAATTATACAACACACCTCAGGAAGCTGCTTTTATTGAAGAATATTACCCGCAGAGCCAGAAAATTTCCGTGGACTACGCCATCATGGAAAAGGCCGATAATGTCTATACCATTCCTGCTGATATCGGCTGGAGCGACGTGGGCACCTGGGCTTCGCTGTGGAATGTAACGGGCAAAGATGCGCATAACAATGCCGTGGTAGGTGGTGAACAAGTGTTGCTCAACAATACGGAAGGCACGATTGTATCTGCCCACAGCGACACGACAGTTGTGATTGACGGCCTCAAAGATTTTATTGTGGTCAATGAGAAGGACGCATTGCTGATCTACCCGATACACAAGGAGCAGGAAATCAAGGAAGTGCTCAAAAGCCTGGATAAGAGTAAGTTGTAGCCTGCCCTAAGCGGGATGATGTGATGATGTGATCAAGTGATGGGTAAAAGTGGATTTGTTGAGATTTAATTGTTTAGAGTGAGGTGAGATTGCCTCGCTCGCAATGACACGCTCCCGGGGGTTCCGTCATTACGATAAAACGTAGCGCAGCGTAGTTGTAGAACTCATCTTTTATATTTCCAGCGGCCACGCAACCTAAATATCCAAGGATTTCTTTGTAGTTTAACAACAATGCAAATAAAGTTCACGCAAAGAGCGCAAAGTTTTTACGCAGAGGCCACAAAGTATGAGCAGGCAATTGCTGAAGCAGCCATCACAGGATCCCAAGATAACATCATCACTTGATAACATCATCACTAAACAAATCCACACCTCCACAAAAATACTTCATTACTCCATTCGTGCCTCCGCGACGGGTAGCAAAGTAGCGCTCACCGTTTAAATTAAAAAATAAAAATGGTAAATTTGCATACTCAAACAGAAGGAATGATTAAAGAAGTTTATAGCAGTGCAGATGAATTAGTGACGTCTCAACAGGATAGTGATTTAAAATCAATCGGTGAGAAAGTTTTAGCAGCCCAGCGTATTGCACCTGAAGAAGGAGTTGTGCTTTTCGAAAAAGGCTCTTTAGGGTTTGTGGGCACGCTTGCTAATTACCTCCGCGACAAAAAGCTGGGAAACAAAGCTTATTTCAACAGGAACTTTCACATAGAACCTACCAATGTATGCATTTTTACCTGCGATTTCTGCGCTTACTCACGCCGATACAAACATCGTGAGGAAGGCTGGGAACTCAGCGAAGAACAGATGATGCATATTGTAAAAAGCTACGACGGCCAACCGGTAACGGAGGTGCACATCGTAGGTGGCGTACACCCGAAACTGAACCTTCCTTTCTTTATTGAATTGATCAAAAAGATTAAAGCCCACCGCCCGGAGCTGCATATCAAGGGCTATACCGCGGTTGAACTGGATTATATGTTCCGCAAAGCAAAAGTAACTCCTGAAGAGGGTCTGAAACTATTGCAGGATGCGGGTTTGCAGTCATTGCCCGGAGGAGGTGCAGAAATTTTCAATAAAGAAGTACGCAATAAGATCTGTGCCGATAAAGTAGATGCGGAAGGCTGGCTGAATATCCACCGCGCGGCGCATAACCTGGGCATGCACTCCAATGCCACCATTTTATACGGCCATATAGAATCGTTTGCCGACCGTATTGAACATATGGACATGTTGCGGCAGTTGCAGGATGAAACCAGAGGCTTCAACACTTTTATTCCTTTGAAATTCCGCAACCAGAATAACGACATGAGCCACATACCGGAAGTGTCGGTGATTGAAGATATGCGCATGTACGCTATCTCTAAAATTTACCTCGACAACTTCCCGCACTTAAAAGCCTATTGGCCAATGCTGGGCAGGCAGAATGCACAATTGGCTTTGAGCTTTGGAGTCGATGACCTGGACGGCACTATCGACGATACTACAAAGATATATTCTATGGCAGGAAGCGAGGAACAGAACCCTTCCATGTCTACCGATGACCTGGTGAATATGATACGACAGGCAGGAAGGCAACCCGTTGAAAGAGATACTTTGTACAACGAAATAAAGGTTTATTGATTTTAAATTACAGTTACAGATTACAGATTGCAAATTTCAAATTACAGATTACAAATACAGATTACAAATCATAATTCACCAATTATAATTCACCACCGTGTTTAACAAAAGAACGAGAATAAAAGAGCTTTTAAAAGGCGACAAGATAGGAGAGGAAGTAACTGCAATGGGCTGGGTGCGTACATTCCGCAACAACCAGTTTATCGCTATTAATGATGGCAGCTGCAATGCGAACCTGCAGGCAGTTGTAGAACTGGGTACACAAAACGAAGAAACCCTCAAGCGCCTCACCACGAGTGCATCTGTGAAAGTTACGGGTGAGCTTATAGCATCTTTGGGCAAAGGGCAGCAGGTAGAATTAAAGGTAAAAACCCTGGAAATTCTTGGCGACAGCGACCCGGAGAAATACCCCTTACAACCCAAAAAGCACAGCCTGGAATTTTTAAGAGAACACGCGCACCTGCGTTTCAGGACTAATACATTCGGATCGGTTTTCCGGGTACGCCATGCATTGGCATTTGCGACTCATAAGTTTTTTAATGATAAAGGTTTTCTTTACCTGCATACGCCCATCATAACCTCCAGCGATGCAGAAGGCGCCGGAGAAATGTTCCGGGTAACAACGCTTGACCTGGAAAACCTCCCCAGAACGCAAGATGGTAAAATAAATTTTACAGAAGACTTCTTCGGAAAGTCAACAAACCTCACGGTTTCAGGGCAGCTAGAAGGCGAGCTTGGCGCAACGGCATTCTCTGATATTTACACTTTCGGCCCAACATTCAGGGCAGAAAATTCCAATACTACCCGCCACCTGGCCGAGTTCTGGATGATAGAGCCCGAGATGGCTTTTTACGATATTGAAGACAACATGGACCTGGCGGAAGAGTTTATCAAGTACCTGATCAGCTATGTGTTTGAACACAACCACGAAGATCTGCAATTCCTGGATACCCGCCTGAAAGAAGAAGAAAAATCATTGCCCCAGGATAAACGCAGTGAGTTTGGGCTGATAGAAAAATTACAGTTTGTGCTGGAGAATCCGTTCGAACGCATCACATATACCGAAGCGATAGATATACTGATGGCTTCGCCAATGTACAAGAAAAAGAAATTTAAGTTTGAGGTGAAGTGGGGTATTGACCTTCAAAGTGAGCATGAACGCTACCTGGTAGAAAAACATTTCAGGAAACCGGTGATTGTTACAGGCTATCCGAAAGAGATCAAGGCCTTTTACATGCGCCAGAACGATGATGGCAAAACAGTTGCTGCGATGGATATCCTGGCGCCGGGGATCGGCGAAATAGTTGGCGGCTCTCAGCGAGAGGAGCGCCTGGACTTATTGCTCAACAGGATGCAGGAGATGAATATTCCAGCCCGGGAAATGGATTTTTACCTGGATACACGCCGCTTCGGCACGGTGCCTCATGCGGGCTTTGGCCTTGGTTTTGAAAGAATGGTATTGTTCGTGACGGGGATGACCAATATCCGCGATGTGATTGCGTTTGCAAGAACGCCGGATAATTGTGAATTTTAATAATTTTGTTGGCAAAAAACTTTTTTATTCGCAAAAATGATTTATTTTTGCAGTCCTTTAACGGGAATGGTGCGATAGCTCAGTTGGTAGAGCAATGGACTGAAAATCCATGTGTCGGCGGTTCGATCCCGCCTCACACCACAAAAAGCCGGAACTCTTATAGTTCCGGCTTTTTTTATGCATCAAGATTGGTAAATGTTGAGAGGTTTTGATGCAGACCTCAAGCTCAACATAATGCCAAACAATAATCAGGCATTCGCCGCTGTTTTATAACTTCTATTGGCTCAAGGAGCTAAATCTTGATAATTAGGAACAAATTACTCCAGAGGCTCGTACTTTGGCTGATGCACCCGATGAATTTTCAATTGACCGGAATATAGGTGCGCATTTAGGAGTAGATATGTCAGGGCGCCCGTTCTACGATAGATGGGCGGAGTAATTATGCATTGCTAATTTTTGCTAAAATTTGTAGCAAAACTTGTAACTTTGTACAATGAAACGAAGCGGAACTGCAGACCTTCCTCTACATTACGGCTATGTACCCAAATGGCTTTCCGACCGTATGGCCAAGCTTGGGCTGGCTATTACAGAAGCTGTATTGTCGGAATATGGAAAGAATGAAATGCTGCGCCGCTTATCTGATCCCTTCTGGTTCCAGAGCTTTGGCGCGGTGATGGGTATGGACTGGCATTCTTCCGGCATCACAACTTCAGTGATGGGTGCGCTGAAACGAGCTGTAAATCCGCATTTCAGGGAATTGGGCATATATATTTGCGGCGGCAAGGGGAAATATTCTACCGAAACGCCCGCAGAACTTTTACGGCTGAGCGACATTTCGGGCCTGAATGGTAATGAGTTGGTGAGGTGCAGCAAGCTGAGCGCTAAAGTAGATAACACTGCCGTGCAGGACGGGTTTCAATTGTATACACATAACTTTATCGTGAGCAATACAGGCGAGTGGACCGTGATACAGCAGGGCATGCGCGCCGGCGATAAGACTGCACGCCGCTACCACTGGCATTCTGCCGGTATTCGATCTTTTACCGAAGAGCCGCACACAGGCATCTGTGGTTTGAACCAGGGATACATCCTGAACCTTACAGCGAAAGATGCTGCCCCTGTAAAGCAAAGCATTATGCAGCTTTCAAAAGAAAAGCCCGATCAATGGCTGGATGATTATCAGAGGCTGATAATGCCATCGCACCATGAAGTACACGCCAAAGATGTTAACCTGAAAAGATTAGGTTCAGTGCTCTGGCTGGCACATGAACAACAACCTGAAAACTTTGAAGAATTGCTGTTGTTGCAGGGTATTGGGCCGCGCACGATACAATCTCTCTCTTTGGTCAGCGAAGTGATACATGGCACCCCATCAAGATTTGAGGATCCGGCGCGTTTTTCCTTTGCACACGGTGGAAAAGATGGTCACCCGTTTCCCGTGCCGGTAAAGACCTATGATGAAACTATCGCTGTTTTGCAGCATGCAGTACATAAAGCTAAATTAGGCAACACTGATAAAAGTGAAGCTTTAAAGAAATTGCATACCATTGCAGAAAATGCTGAAAAGAATTTTACTCCTAACAACAATTTTGCTGAACTGATAGCCAAGGAAAGAAACGATAGCTGGAAGTACGGCGGCAAAACGGTTTTCGGTGATGCAAAGCCTCCCAGGCATCGTTCTAAGGGTGTGCAGTTGCGCTTGTTTTAATAGTGTTTATTCATCCAATTTTTCATAAGCGAAATTCTGCTTGATGTACTGGTTTAAATACTTGCCTTTGGAAAAAGCATTTTTAAAATCCTGGAAAACAGCCGCCGGCACCTTGAGGTATTTATACACCGATCCCGAAACGTAGACGATGGTAAGTGTCTCCTTCTCCGCATTGTAATGATAAGATTTTATAACGGTTGATGGCATAGCTAATGCGTTGCAAAAACCTTTCCAGTTTGGTTCTGGCTCCCTCTCCTTGAATAGACTCCGTTCGCCTGGACGCGAAAGAAAATCCGTGGCGAAGACGCCACTAATAACGGGATTTATTGTAACTCCATCACTCCATCACTTCGTAACTTCATCACTCCATCACATCAACACCTAAACTCTTCCACAAATCCACACCTCCTTTTCATTACATTTTTTTGGCAGGGCTGTATGAGCTTTGCTATTAAAACCGCATCCGCTGTACCCGCACTGCATTCAATATTGCCAACAACGCAACGCCAACATCGGCAAAAACAGCCTCCCACATAGTAGCCAATCCGCCTGCACCCAGCAGCAACACAGCTGCTTTCACCACAAATGCAAGTGCAATATTCTGCCATACTATTTTCTTTGTTTGCCTGCCGATGTTGATGGCCATAGGTATTTTAGATGGCATATCATCCTGGATCACCACGTCGGCAGTTTCTATAGTAGCGTCGCTGCCAAGCCCGCCCATGGCAATGCCCGCATCGCTCAACGCTACTACCGGTGCGTCGTTCACTCCGTCGCCTACAAATGCCACTGTTTCATGCCGCGCTTTAATCTCTTTTAGTTTATTCACTTTGTCTTCAGGTAGCAGGTCGCCATATGCATGGAGAATGCCCAGTTGCCTGGCAACATCCTGTACCACAGCCGATTTGTCGCCACTGAGCATGGTTGTTTGAATGCCCATCCGGTTTAGCCTGGCTATAGTTGTGCCTGCATCCTGTTTGATGCTGTCAGCAATGGTCAGGTAGCCTGCAAATTTTTTATTGTAAGCGATTGCGATTTGCGTGTGCGCTTTGCCGGCAGGGTCTATATCGTAGGGGATATTTTCTCTGTCGAGCAGCCTGAAGTTGCCTGTCAGCAGCTCTTTACCATTGATCATTGCTTTTAAACCATAGCCTGCAATTTCTTCCACCTGTTCCAAAGGAATGTGATGATCTATTTCACCCACAAATTCGTGTATGGCTGTGGCTACGGGGTGTGTAGATTTGCTTTCCAGGGTATTGACCATCTGCAGAAGTTCCTGCCTGTTAAACCCAGGTTTTATATGTGCTTCCTGAACGCGGAACAAACCTTCTGTAAGTGTCCCGGTTTTGTCCATTACTACATGTTTTACCCTGGCCATCACATCCAGGAAATTGCCGCCTTTGAATAAAATACCGTTGCGGCTGGCAGCGCCGATACCACCGAAATAACCCAGTGGTATACTAATGACCAGCGCACACGGGCAACTGATCACCAGGAATATCAGCGCGCGGTAGAGCCAGTCCCTGAATACATAGTTGTCCACAAAAAAATAAGGCAGCAGGCAAATGCCTATGGCTGCAAAAACAACCATAGGTGTATAGATCTTTGCAAACTTGCGAATGAATAATTCTGTAGGCGCCTTTTGTGCAGTAGCATCCTGTACCAATTGCAGTATCCTGGAAAGCTTTGTATCTGCATAAGCTGTGGTTACTTGTACTTCGGAAACATTGTTGAGGTTGATCATGCCTGCCAGCACTTTATCTCCTTTCCGTTTGGTGTTTAGCTGGCTTTCGCCGGTAAGTGCAGCAGTATTAAAAGTTCCGCTTTTTGAAATAAGATCACCATCAAGCGCCAGCTTTTCCCCGGGCTTCAATTGTATAATATCACCGATGACTGCATTTGCCGCTTTCATAATTTTCGGCCGGCCATTGTGTAAAACAGTTATTTCGTCGGGCCGCTGATCCAGCAGCTTGCTGATATTTCCTTTGGCTCTTCTTACTGCCATTGCCTGGAAAATTTCTCCCACACTGTAGAACAGCATCACCGCAACGCCTTCGGGATATTCGCCGATGGCAAATGCACCAATGGTAGCAATGCTCATCAGCAGGAATTCAGAAAATATTTCGCCTCTTGCAATACTTTTGAAAGCATCTTTTACTACCGGGAAGCCCACGGGTATATAAGCTGCAATATACCACAGGAGGCGTATGCGGTTGTTGAACCAGACCTGTGGCAGCCAGTTGTCCATCACTATGGCAGCCATCATCAACGCCAAAGACAGTATCGCAGGCAGAAACATTTTTAAATGATTGCCGCCTGTATGATGGGCGTGGTCATGATCATCACCATGTTCGTGGCTATGATCGTGTGCGGAAGCAGGGTTTAAAGCTTTATGCTGATGCGTGGCAGTTGCCACGGCCGATGTATTTACAACCTTGCGGGCTGCTATTCCTATAGCTGCTTTATCATTCACTTTTTTTTCCTGTGGCGTACAACAAAGTTGGTTGCCGTCCTTATCGTAAATATGTTTGTGCATCATCTTATATTGCTTTTGCGCTATACAGCTTAAATATTTTTATTGAATTATGGATGTATTACTTTACTCTACATTCATATTATCTCAACAAGATTTAAAATTAAAGTTTTATAATTAGTTAATATTTATTTCTGCAGAACTTCGTACCTCAAAGAATTTTATTTTTAAATTTTAATAGAAAATACATTAGTAAAATACAAATGAAAAAGCAACCTGTAGTAGCCCTTGCCATAACGTTGGTGTTGCTTTCCTGCAATGATCCGTATACTACTGACCTCGCGGATACCACCGGTACAACTATCAGCCAGCTCGATAGCGGCAACGCGGGTATCGTAGAAATAGCAGAAGAGACTGTGATAGTGCCGCGCGACCTTTATGAAAGCAGCTCGGGGCAACAAATACACGTGCGCTATTTTGAAAAGGACGGGAAGCGTGTTGCACGCTTGTTGAAAAACGAAGCCCCGGAAAATACTGTACTAGGTTGAGGGGTCTGCATTTGCCAAAGGCGTTGACTATGAGGGCGAACATATAAAATGGCAGCCCAAAGGCAACGAAGGCACCTGGATAGAAAACGGCAAGAGTGATAAGTACAAGCTTGTAAACCAATAACGCTCTATACCGCCACATACAAAACCCCACAGTATTTTTTTTAATTAAAGAACCGGTTTTCATTGTATTTACAATTTAAATTTTATGCCTGCACTAAGTACTCTGCCTTCCGTTAATGTCCAGATATCGTCAAAAACCGGGCTGGTATGCGAACCGGATACAACCGGTTTGTAACGGCTCTGGCGTGTGTCTAAGAAATTTTCGGCATTAATATAAACGGAAAATTTACCGAAATACTTTTCTGCCATAAAGCCCAGGTTCCAGTAGGGCTGCGTAGCTGATCCGTCGTATAAAAATTGAACGCCTGTATAATAAGCTTCCAGGCCCAGTTTGTAATTATCGTGCTTTTCTGCTATCAGTGCAGTGTTTATTTTGTTCTTGGGAACCAGCGGCATAAACTGGTTGTTGTTTAAAACATAACCAGCCTTCGTATCGGTAAGCGTATAGCCTAAGAACAGTTTCAGGAAATCTTTGTAAACAAGCCTGGCATTGGTTTCTATGCCTGTGGAAGTTACTTTCTTATTTGTATTGATAAAATAATAATTACCTGTTGCGTCCTGTTCCAGGATGTTTGAATTATTCACCCTGCTGATGAAGAACATTTGGTTGATGCTGAATGAAAGCTCTTCTGCCAGGTGGGTTTTGTAGTTTACATCTGCCGTAGCCCCGATACTTCTTTCTGCAACAACGTCTTTTAAAGGCATTAAGTTTTGGTATTGAAAGGTTTCTGTGCGCTCCGTAAATGTGGTGGGTGTTTTGTATCCTAAACCACCCCCGATACGGCTGCTCCAGTTGTTATTCCACTTAAATAAAACAGAAACCCTCGGTAGCAGAAACACTTCATTTTTTTTATAGAGCGTGTTACCATAGCTGATTGCGTCTGCACGAAGACCGTTTTCGAACTTGATGGTTTTATTGGCATCAAACGTGTGCTGGACATATACGCCATAAGTTGATGTAGTAAAACCCAGTGTTTGCGCATGTTCTGTATTCTGATCCTTAAACCGGTCATTGATAAAGTTTGCACCCGCAATAAAGGTCTGGTTCCGTAAATTCCTGATATACGATACATCTGTGAAAAGATTGTAGTTGGTGCCAGTAAAGTCGAAAGCAGGAATAAAAATATTTCTTTTAAACAATGTATAGGCTGCTTTGGCTACTACCCGCGAGGAAGGATTGATATCAGATGTTATGTCCAGTGTAGTTGTATTGCGCACGGTTTCATTCTTTTCAAAATAGCTGTGCGCTGCGCTGCTGCCATTGCTGATCAGTTGCATATCGCCGCCGAGCATATTCCCTTTAGTAAAACTATTGCCCAGAGATATAACTGTATTTTCTGACGGATACAGGAACAATCTGGGGTGTAAGGTAAAATTGTTTGATCGAGGTACTTCAGAAAAATCGTCCTTATCTGCATCAAAAGCCTTTTGCCTGCTGTACAGGCCCAGCATCGTGTAGCCGGCTTTCTTGCTTTTTGCAGAAGAGAATACCCCAATATTGGACTGCCCTATGTGCGACTGGCTAAGAATGGCGCTCAGCTCAGGTTTATGCCTGGGCGATTTGCTGATAAAGTTTATTACGCCTGCAATGGCGCCGGCTCCGTACAATGTAGATGCCGCGCCTTTGATCACCTCTACCTGCCTGAGATCCAGCGGGGGTATCTCTAGAATGCTTAAACCGTTGGCAAAATTACCGAAGGAAGCATAACCGTCTTTTAATATCTGTGTGTAGCGCCCGTCGAGCCCCTGCATGCGTATGCTGGCATTACCACTGGTCGCGGAGGTTTGCTGCACATTGATGCCGGTACTTTCACTTAGAAGAATAGCTACGTTGGCGGGGCGCATATTGCTTTTTTCATCAATCTCTTCTAATTCAATTGTCTCCACCCGCGTGGGCGTATTGGCAATGGTGCGGCTGGTGCGGGTAGAGGATACAATGATATCATCCATTTCTTCGCGATGCGGATGCAGCAATATTTCACGGATAGCTGTATCTGTCAAAGGAAAAATATAAGATTGATGGAATGTTTCGTAGCCAACTGAAGCAATACGCAGCTCTTGGCTGCCATCCGGGATGTTTGTTAGCCTGAAATAGCCTGTAGAATCTGAAAGCACACCCGCCGTATTGCCGGTAATTGTAACGCTTGCCGAAGATATTGGTTGTAGTGTTTCCTTGTTTTTAATTTGAGCTTTAAATATATTTTGCGCGCTTGATGTAATGCATAAGCATAGCGCCACTAATGGCATAAGTATTTTTGACATAAATTGTAAATGATTATTGGAAAAAAAATTTGCTGCACATGAGTTGTGCAGGTGTTGAATTAATTATCAATAAAGCGGGGAGGCTGCCAGATGGCCGGCAAGACTACTACAGGCTGGTAAGAAACATATACACCGGCATGCTGCTGTACCACATCATGTCTGGTGAATGAAAAGAATACATCACGTTGTTTGTAAGCTACCGTACTGCAGCAGGCACAGTGGCAGAGCGGGGGACATTGCTCAGCGTCATGATCGTGAGCTTTGTGCGTCTGCACAAGCGCTGTTTTAGAGTCGACGGGTTCATTGCATTCAGTGCTGTCTGCACAGGGCACTGCTGCAAGCAGCAACAGGTAAAAGTTCAGTATGAATACAATGATCTTCACGATGCGCAAAGATAAAAAACACAAATTTCAATAGCAAGATTATTAATGCAAGGCTGTTGCAGACAAATTTGCTTAACAAGAAAAAGTCCCGAAATGTTATTCTATTACAGGTTTGTTGCAAAAATTTTCAGCTTCTGTTCTCAGAAACTTTTCAAAATAGTTGTTATCGCTAAATCTTTTGTCGGTTTTTTCCCATGCAGCATAATAGCGGTAGGTATATTTTTTCGAAGTTGTTGACAGGTTCAGGGTAAATGTATTCGCAATATCCCTGCTTTGGGTAGATGCATAGCCAAAGGAATGAAAATTTTGTATTGGCGCTACTATGCCCAGGCCGAGTGTGTCTTTGTTTTCACTTTGCTTACCGTGTGTGTACAGCGCTGCATATTTTTTTGTGATGATGTTGACAGCTTTGTCCAGGTACAGGTCTATTGTGCCTGTGGTTATTTCCACCGGGGAGTTATTGCCTGAAATTGTTACATCATTTTGATAGAAAAACTGGCCTCCCCAAATGCTTATACGTTCTTTAACGCTTATGGGCTGTGCATTTGGCAGGTATTTAAAATCTTTATACGCCATTTCAAACATGGCTCTTACGGGCCCGTCTGCAATTTTCCGATAGCTTACTTCAGCGTTTGTGCCCAATCTTACCAGGCTGTCTTTGCCGTTGATGTGTATGCGCAATGCCAGCCCGCCGGCGCCCAGTGATTTGCCCACTTTCAAAATGTCCATTCCCCAGGTATCTAACTCGTGGTAGGATTTTTCCGGGTCAACGCCTGCAAAGTCCAATACCATGTCTGAAGTTGTTTTTCCCCAGATATCGTTGGTATTGCGTACATCAAAATATTTCCTGAAACCAACTTTATCATTCTCCCAGGCAGGACCTTCGGTAAGGTAGGGGGGAAGTTTTTGACTGGTAAAATCTGTAGGTTGATTGTTGTGAGGCATTACATCTTTTTCCAGGTTTTCGCCGAACCTGTTGCCCACATTGCGTTTATGACGTACATGTGCCCGCACTAAAGCTTTTACTGCTGCAGGCCGCCTAGCTGACTGGACATTGAATACTACTTTTTCCCCGGCTGAAAAATCATGCAAAAATACCACCTCATCCCAGGTGCCGTCTTTGTCCAGGTCGTCATGCTGCAATACCTTAGGCGCATTTCTATGAAAGATATGTATAAACTGATCTTTGGTAACATTACCCAGTTTAGCTTGGAGAAAATCCCTGGTAAGCACTATCAGCTCATCCTTTCTTTCAAACTCTGACGGGTTGCTGACTGTGATAGTTTTAAGCTGGGAAAAAGCATTGCTGCAAAGAATAGTTGTCAACAGTATGAGTATAGGCTTCATGGGTTTTGATTTATAAGGCAGGCCTTCAGCCTGCCGATTTATTTTATTTGTAGTTTGAGGGCATTGGTTTCTATCTTAAATGTTCAATAGGCGTTGCATCCATATCGCTGTAATCAAGGTTTTCGCCGCCCATCCCCCAGATAAAACCATAGTTGGAAGTGCCGCATCCGGAATGTATAGACCAGGGGGCAGACAGTACCGCTTCGTGGTTTGCCATGATCAGGTGGCGTGTTTCCCGGGGTTGGCCCATTAAATGGATCACACGCTGATCGGCCGGTACATCGAAATAAAAGTAAGCTTCCATGCGGCGCGTATGCGTATGCGAGGGCATGGTGTTCCATACGCTTCCGGTGTCTAAAACGGTTAGGCCCATTACCAACTGGCAGCTTTGAATGCCGTCTTTGTGAATGTATCGCCTGATGGTTCTTTTGTTAGAAGTTTCGCTGCTGCCGAGCTCAGCGGAGAAAGCATCTTCCTTACTGCATTTTGTATTGGGATAGTTGGTGTGCGCCGGGGTTGAAAGCATATAAAATACAGCAGGATCACTGGCATCCGCAGATGCAAAGCTTACGTGCTGTGTGCCTTTGCCCAGATACACACATGCCAGTTTTTCTACTTCATATGTAGTTCCGTCTGCTGTAATTTTGCCTTTTCCGCCAACATTAAAAATACCTATTTCCCTGCGCTCTAAGAAAAATTCAGCCCGCAGTTCGGCTTCGTTCGGCAATGTTATTTCCTCCCTCACCGGTTTAACACCGCCAACAATCATCCTGTCGTAATGTGAGTAAACAAGTTTTAATTTATCTTCTGTAACCAGTGTCTCTATCAAAAAATTTTTTCTTAATTCTTCTGTACACATCTGTTTCGTCTCTTGCGGACTGTTTTGAAACCTAATTTCCATTATACTTTATTTTATGAACAATATTTATCTTCCCATCCAGCCGCCATCTACATTCAGGATGGTGCCATTTACATAATCAGATGCAGCAGCAGCAAGGAATACATAGGGCGCTGCCATATCTTCGGGTGTTCCCCATCGTGCTGCCGGAATCCTTTCCAGTATTGCTTTGCTTCTTGCAGCATCGCTCTGCAATGCAGCGGTATTGTCTGTGGCGATATAGCCGGGAGCAATGCCATTGATGTTTACGCCTGATGAAGCCCATTCATTGGCAAAAGCTTTGATAACGCCGGCTACAGCCGATTTGCTGGCTGTGTAGCTGGCTACATTGATGCCTCCCTGGTAGGAGAGCATGGAGCAGGTAAAAATAATTTTACCTTTTTTGCGTGCCACCATTTCCTTGCCAAGTTCCCTAGCCAGGATAAACTGTGTGTGAAGATTCACAGACAGCACCTTGTCCCAGGTGTCATCATCGTGTTCTGCCAGCGGCTTTCTCACGATGGTGCCTGCATTGTTTACGAGTATATCCACAGGATTTTCTTTTTCTTTTAATACTTTGAGAAAATGATAAACAGCTTCGCGTGAAGAAAAATCGATGCTGTATTTACTAAAATGCCTGCCATATGCTTTGGCAGCCTTCTCTGCTTCCGAGCCTTCGGGGAAATTGTTTGAAACGCAGATGATGTCTGCTCCGCAGCAGGCCATAGCTACAGCTACTGCCTGGCCAATACCCCGGCTGGCGCCTGTGATCAGCGCCGTTTTGCCGGAAAGATCGTAAAGGTTTTGAATATTCATTTGTAAAGTTTTTTTAGGTTGACATTCTCCTGATCACTGAAACCGGGATCACGTAGTTGTCTGTCTTTACACCAACAGCTGTTCTGCTCTCTTCGTGGCTAAGTTGTTGCATCAGCAGCTCCACGCACCGCTTCCCAAATTCTGCAGGAAACTGTTCAACCGTACTTAGGGAGGGGCTGGCAATTGATGTACGTTTATCGTTGGAGTAGCCGATTATTTTTACCTGTTTGGGTACGTCTATATTTTTTGACTTGCAAAATTCCAGTGCGGCAATCGCAGAGGTGTCATTGGCTGTAAAAATGCCGTCAATGGTCGGATCTTGGTTAAATGCTTTTACCAAGGTATTCCAAGCATTTTCGTGCGTAAGCTCATGGCAATACATGTTTTCTTTCCGGAAGGTAATGCCATGGTTTTCTAAGGCAGCTTTATAGCCTTTGGACCTGTATTTATACAGGTAGCATTCCAGCGGACCCGAGATGTGTAAAATATTTTTGCAGCCAACATCCAGTAGATGATTTGTTGCGCCGTAACCACCCTGGAAGTCGTCGCCGGAAATATGGATGCCGCCAAAAGGGTAGTCTGGAATCCGGTCGTAAAAAATTACCGGGATCTCTTTTTTCAGAAAAATATCAAAATGGCTGAAATCGGTAGTGTGCAGTGTTGCCGCAGCTATAACGGCAGCAACCCTCAAAGAAGAAAGGGTGTCTACAGCGTGCTGCTCAAGCTCAAGCGAATCGTTGGATTGCAGGATGATAATATTATAGCCGAATTTGTACAACTCATTCTGTATAATGGTAATGACTTCGGAATGAAAGTTCATGGAAATTTTGGGCACTATCAGGCCCACAATTTTTGACTTGTTGCTCCTGAGGTTGGAAGCCACACTGTTGATGCTGTATCCTGTATCGCGTGCAAAATTTATTATTTTCTTTCGTGTTGCCTCCTTAACCTGGCTGCTTCCGTTAAGCGCCCTGGAGACTGTGGCAGTAGAAACGTTCAGTTTTTTTGCTATTTCAACAATTGTAAGATTCTGCATTGAAGATTATTTATAACAAGATGAAACAAATATAGGATTATATTGTTTAATAAAAAAGAATAAATGTAAACGTTACTATAACGTACAGTAGTTTATTCTAACTATTTTTTTATTAATTTTTTAAAATAAAGTGTTGGTTATAAATATTATATAATTGTATTTAAAATAATTTTATAAAAAATTCTCATTAAGGTTGTTATTTTAATTAATTGTTATAATTTTGAAATAGGTAAAATGTAAACGTAGACAATTTTTATTATTTTTATAATCTACCATTTTTGGGAATTTAAATCATATCAAAATGAGTCAAATGATAAAAACATTCTGTAAAGGGTTGCTATTATGTGCAACTTTATT
>JAFAGI010000018.1 GCA_023422835.1 Bacteroidota bacterium
ACAATGCCAACCACTTCGCCCTGATTTACGCTGTAGCTGATGCGGTCCACGGCGCGAAACGGGGTGCCTTCATCGCCGAAGTGCACCGATAATTTATCTACATTTAATAACGCCATCTCGTGCCTCTTACTGCTTCAGTTTGGGATCAAGCGCATCACGCAGGCCATCACCCATCAGGTTAAATGCCAGCACCGTCAGCAGGATTGCCAGACCCGGGAAGGTGACAACCCACCAGGCGCTTTGTGCGAACTGCAACACGTCGGAGAGCATGGTGCCCCACTCCGGTGTTGGCGGCTGCGCACCCATGCCCAGGAAGCCAAGAGCGGCCATATCAAGAATGGCGTTAGAGAAACCGAGCGACGCCTGAACGATCAGCGGCGCAAGGCAGTTAGGGAAGATATTGACGAACATCTGGCGCATCGCACCGGCCCCCGCTACGCGAGAGGCGGTGACGTAATCGCGGTTCACTTCCACCAGCACCGCCGCACGGGTTAAACGCACGTAGTGAGGAAGCGCCACGAACGTCAGCGCAAGCGCGGCGTTACCGATCGACGGACCGAAAATCGCCACCAGCACCAGGGCCAGCAGCAGGCTTGGCAGCGCCAGCATG
Source organism: Bacteroidota bacterium (assembly GCA_023422835.1). Lineage (GTDB taxonomy): Bacteria > Bacteroidota > Bacteroidia > Chitinophagales > Chitinophagaceae > Haoranjiania > Haoranjiania flava. The sequence continues at coordinate 611 of JAFAGI010000018.1, forward strand.
ATGTCGACGATACGCATGATGATGTTATCAACGATACCGCCGAAGTAGCCGGCAACCAGACCCAGTACGATCCCCATAATCAGGGATAACACCACCACCAGGCAGCCGACCAGCAGCGACAGGCGCGCACCGTACATCAGACGCGACAGCACATCGCGGCCCACATCATCGGTCCCCAGCAGGTGCGCCAGGCTACCGCCATCCTGCCAGGCAGGCGGGGCGAGCAGCGCATCGCGGAACTGATCCGCCGGGTTATACGGCGCGAGGACGTTCGCAAACACCGCAATCAGGATCATGATAGCGACATACACCAGCCCCACCACCGCGCCTTTGTTGCGCTTGAAGTAGTGCCAGAACTCCTGCATCGGCGTCATCGGAACCGGTGCAGCAACAACTTTGTTTTCAGAAACCTGTGACATGATGGCCCCTTACTTCTTATGACGAATACGCGGGTTCACCACGCCGTACAGCAAATCGACCAGCAGGTTGACGAGGATAATCATCGTCGCGACCAGCAGCACACCGCCCTGCACCACCGGATAGTCACGGCGTTGCAGCGCGTCAATCAGCCAGCGACCCAGGCCCGGCCAGGAGAAGATGGTTTCGGTCAGGATCGCCCCCGCCAGCAATGTCCCCACCTGGAGACCGATAACGGTCACCACCGGCAGCATGGCGTTACGCAGCGCATGGACGATGATAACGCGCATACGCGTCAGGCCCTTGGCGCGCGCGGTGCGGATATAATCCTCACCCAGCACTTCCAGCATCGATGAACGGGTCATACGCACGATCACCGCCAGAGGAATGGTGCCCAGCACCATGGCAGGCAGGATCATATGCGCGACGGCATCCATGAAGTTGCCCTCTTCGCCCCAGATAGCCGTATCAATCAGCATAAAGCCGGTGAGCGGGTTGGAGTCATCCAGGAAGACCATATCGCTGACGCGCCCGGAGACCGGTGTCAGGTTAAGCTGCACCGAGACCAGCATGATCAGCATCATGCCCCACCAGAAGATAGGCATGGAGTAACCGGTCAGCGCCAGGCCCACAGCGGTGTGGTCAAAAATAGAGCCACGCTTAACGGCAGCCAGCACCCCAACAGGAATGCCCACCGCAGTGGCGAAAATCATGGCGCAGACGCCAAGCTCCAGCGTCGCTTTAAAACGCGGCACGAACTCGTCCCACACCGGAAGACGGCTTTTCAGTGAAATCCCTAAATCACCGTGCAGCACGCCCCAGATATAGTGGAGATACTGCTGCCACATTGGCTTATCGAGGCCGAGTTCAGCCAGCAGCTGTGCATGGCGCTCAGGGGAAATACCACGCTCGCCCGCCATAATCATTACCGGGTCGCCGGGGATCATATGGACGAAGGCAAAAGTGAGAAGGGTGATACCGATAAACGTGGGGATAACAAGTCCCAGACGTCGGAGGATGAACTGCAACATAACCCGGATTCTCTCTGATGACGCACGACCAGTGGCGTGACGTCTGTATTGCTCACAAATCTTATCCCCTCTCCTTTCAGAGAGAGAATTAAGCACTGCTGCCGGGTGGCGCTACGCTTACCCGGCCTACATACCGTAGGCCAGTGCAAGCGCAGCGCCGCCTGGCGTTGCTTTTAATTATTCAACCGATACGTTTTCGAAGTGGTGTTTGCCCAGTGGATCAACCACGTAGCCTTTCACTTCTTTACGCACTGGCTCGTACACGGTGGAGTGAGCAACAATCAGCGCCGGAGCCTGATCGTGCATAACAACCTGCGCCTGCTTGTACAGTTCAATACGTTTGTTGTGATCGTCGGTCGCACGCGCCGGCTGGATCAGGTCTTCAAACGGCTTGTAGCACCAGCGAGAGTAGTTAGAACCGTCTTTCGCTGCAGCACAGCTGAACAGGGTAGCGAAGAAGTTGTCCGGATCCCCGTTGTCACCGGTCCAGCCCATCATCACTGCCTGGTGCTCACCCGCTTTGGCGCGCTTCAGGTACTCGCCCCACTCGTAGGTCACAATCTTGGCCTGTACGCCAATCTTCGCCCAGTCAGCCTGAACCATTTCTGCCATACGGCGTGCGTTCGGGTTGTACGGACGCTGTACCGGCATCGCCCACAGCTCAACGGTGAAGCCTTTATCCTGGCCCGCTTCTTTCAGCAGCGCTTTCGCTTTCTCAGGATCGTAGGAGTAATCTTTAACGTCGTCGTTATAGCCCCACATGGTTGGTGGGATCAGGTTTTTGGCTGCAACGCCAGCGCCCTGGTAAACCGCCTTGATGATCGCTTCTTTGTTCACCGCGTAGGTCAGCGCCTGACGCACTTTCACGTCATCAAACGGTTTCTTCTCGGTGTTGAAGGAGAGATAGCCCACGTTCAGGCCAGCCTGCTCCAGCAGGTTGATGTTCTTATCCTGCTTCATGCGGGCGATGTCAGCCGGGTTCGGGTATGGCATCACCTGGCATTCGTTTTTCTGCAGTTTTGCATAACGTACTGACGCATCAGGCGTGATGGAGAAGACCAGACGATCAATCTTCGGCTTGGTGCCCCAGTAGCCTTCGAACGCTTTGTACAGAATGCGGGAGTCTTTCTGGTACTGCAGCAGCTGGAATGGACCGGTACCGATTGGGTTCAGGTCGACTTTTTCCGGCGTACCGGCTTTCAGCATATTGTCCGCGTACTCTTTGGAGAGAATTGAGGCGAAGTCCATGGCCAGGTCAGCCAGGAACGGTGCTTCCGGACGCGTCAGCACGAACTGAACGGTATTATCGTCCACTTTTTTCACTTCAGAGATCAGATCCGGCAGACCCATCCCTTCGAAGTATTCATAGCTGCCGCCAGAGACTTTGTGGTACGGGTTCTGAGCGTTTTTCTGACGGTCGAAGGAGAACACAACGTCGTCGGCGTTAAAGTCGCGCGTTGGTTTGAATTCTTTGCTGTCCTGCCACTTCACGCCCTTGCGCAGGTGGAAGGTGTAGGTTTTACCGTCTTCGCTGACGTCCCACTTCTCGGCCAGACCCGGAATCACTTCCGTGGTGCCGGTTTTGAATTCAACCAGACGGTTATAGATCGGTACAGAGCTTGCGTCGTAAGTCGTACCAGAGGTAAAGAGCTGTGGGTTAAAGCCTTCCGGCGAGCCTTCAGAACAGTAAACCAGGGTTTTTGCCTGTACGCTTGCTGCCACGGTCATAGCCACCAGGC
>JAFAGI010000003.1 GCA_023422835.1 Bacteroidota bacterium
AATTCTCCTGCTTTATTTTGATATTTCAAAAAAGCTTCCCCTCCGAATCGCGCGTCGCTGTTTACATTTTCGCGTGGCAATGCATATCCTATTTCATTGGGTAAAAGTATATCATATTTTGTACCCAGGAGTCCTGTTCTTTTACGAGTAAAATAATCTACACCTCCGATAAGTTTATTATTAAACAATCCAAAATCCATACCTATATCTAGTATTCTACTTTCGAACCAGCTAACATTATCTATAATAATACCCTGATTTCTTAATCTGGCGGCAGTTATGGGAATACCATCCAATACGGCTGTTCCGATATTATATTGATATCCTATCAGATAATCAAAAGGTCCGATACCTATATCGTCATCTCCAAGCACACCGTAGGACGCTCTTAGCTTTAATTCATTTACAACATTTGAATTGCCTAAGATATTGGCAAAGAAAGGTTCTTGGCTAATTCTCCATGCTGCTGAAACGGAAGGGAAATAACCAATGCGCCTGGACGGAGCAAATTTCCAGGATGCATCTCTTCTGCCGGCTAAATCCAGGTAGTACCTGGAAGCATAGTTATATCCTACGCGCAATACATAGCCTACTCTGGCTTCGGGATCATCATAGTCATTAAAACCATTGCCATCCATATCATTCCAGAATAAAATAGGGAGGTAATTTACTTTGGGTACCGCGTGCTGGAAAGTACCTGTTAACCTTCTTTCTATTCTTTCATTTACAAAAGTGGCCATTACATTATGATCGCCAAATGACCTGTTATAATCTAACTGCCACTGATACACATTATTAAACACTTTTCCTATAACTCTCTCTCTGTAAGGATTTGAGCTGCCTATTCTTTTTTCATACGTATCTGTATCAGGATGATAGGCATATACATCATACGTATATTCATGACCATTAACGGTTCTGTCTGCTATGTAATAAGAGTATTTTCCTCTGGCAACAAGCCCTTCTATGCCGGGAATTTGATATTCTCCATTGAAGTTCATCTGAAGTACACGCCAATCTTCTCTCCAATACCCCATGATGTCTTTTGTATGCAGTACAAAGTTTTGTGCATTGTGCCCAATATCATTAGGATATAATGGATTATTATTAGCATAAGCTCTCTCGGTTGGCCTGTTTCTGAACAAGGCAAATCTTGCATTCCAATAATCATCAACCTCCGGTATTCCCGGATTATCTCTTGTTTCAATTCTACCATTTATTTGTACACCTACTTTTAGGCGATCAGATATTTTAGCATCCACATTACTTTGAATATTTGTACGGTTAAACTGAAACTCTCTTTTTTCGCCAAAAACTCCCACCTGATCTACATGTGTGGCAGAAAGATAATAATTAATACGTTCAGAGCCACCCGTAGCGTTTATATTTACAGAGTATTGCGGAGCGTTTTTGGCTATAATTATTTTTCTCCAGTCTTCGCTATAATAGTCATATTCTTTTCCTTCTTTCCATTTTTGTAATTCTTCAGGTGTTATACCTGTGCGGCCGTAAAAAGTCATTTCGGCATCTGCCAGACCCGTCATCCACTCATGAGCGTTGGTTGTGTGAGGAAATCTTGACCAGTTTTGCCATCCGTAATACCCTCCTAAATTTAAGGTGCTTTTGTGCCCCGCACGGCCTTTCTTTGTTCTTACGAGCACAACGCCATTAGCAGCTCTGCTACCATAAATAGAAGCTGCAGCATCTTTCAGTACTGTAATACTTTCAATATCATCCGGTGCAAGGTTATTAAACTGACCAGCATCTTGCTGAATATCATCAATAATAAATAAAGGATTGCCCATCCCCCGTATTTGTATATTCGCGCTTGCTCCGGGCCTTCCATCCGGCATTCTGAAAGATACTCCCGGCATTTTACCTGCCAATGCCGTGCTTACTGTAGCACCGCCATGTACACGGGCAATATCATCTGCAGAAACTGTAGCAATTGCACTTGTCACATCTTCTCTTCTTCTTGTACCGTAGCCTATTACAACTACATCACTTAAGGTGGAATCGGCTCCTTCCGTTAGTGTAATTGACAATTGCTGATTACTACCTAATGTAATTTCCTGACGCACGTAACCTAATAACGTAAATGACAAGCGGTCTCCGCGGGAAGCAATAATAGAAAATTCCCCGCTATTACTGGTAACAACCCCTTTAGGTGTGCCCACTATTTGTACAGACACACCAGGAAGCGGTTCACTATTTTGATTAAAGACCGTGCCTTGATAATTTAAAGAATTAGTATTTTGCGCAAAAATTGTAGAAGAACAGCTAACCAAACAAAATATACCAATGGTTATTTTAATTCTTAAACGTTTAAACAAATTCTTCATAGAAAAGATTTTAACTTTAAATTTTTAAATTTAACAATCAAATTTCTATTTTTTAATAATTATTTAATATGCATATTGTCTCATTTTTTAACTAATTTGTCTCAAACAAATCATCAACCATCACAAAAATGTGAGATAATGCTATAATATATCTATTATCGTTAGTTTAATCGTCCCACACAACCTTGTAATCAAAAGCATTGATAAGTGTGCAGAAAGAACTCAGTGGTGAGTTACTCTTTTAATATGATTAAAGCACTGCGATATTGAAGTACGGAAGTAATAGAAAAGCAATCACAATATTATTTTATTTGTCCTTTTATCATCCAAATTGCATTGTAATCATTAAATGCATTGGTAGCAGTAAGGGCAATAATGGTTTTATTGTCATTTAATATTACGAATGAATTCCACAGTGCAGATTTGTCGTTGGGAATGCGAAAAGGCGGATCGAGTATCCTGAACTTATTAAATTCTTTATCGAACGATACCATATAAAAAGTAGACAAGTTCCATTTATGGGTTCTTTTATACGTTGTCTGGAAAGACAAAAAAAATTCTCCGGTATTTAACTGGCGCAGGAAAGGTGCTCCTGCATATATCTCTTTTGAAAAAATATTTCTTAGCAGCTTCTTTCTTTTTTGGCTATGCTCATTTAATATTTCTCCCGTCCAGGGTAAAGCTGTCGTGAGTACAGATGGCTTAAATTCACCGCCATCGGAGTTATCCTCGATCGAAAAGACCAACTTACCGATATTGTCAATGATCGGCACAGGCATGCCGTCTCTTGCGTTTTTTGCAAAGCTTATGATATTCGGCGTGCTGCTCCAGGTATTGCCGTTGTCTGATGATTTTAGTACCGATATATTTTGCTCGTTGCTTTGCGTATAAATGGCTTCATTGGAAAAAAACAAATAAAGACTAATATCGGGAAGCTGTACCATTGCAGGCTCCCAGCATCCGTTTTCAAAATGATACCCGCCTTTGTAAAGTATTCTTTCTTCAGACCAGTTTTTGCCTTTATCACTAGTTTTCTTTATAGCAATGGAGAATTGTTTGGCCGGATCATATCCATTATTGCTGTTTTGTGCGGGGCGCAAATTATAAGCAATTATTATTTCGCCGTTTTTAAGTACTATAATTTCCGGTACTGTTGCATTTATATTATCTCTACGCTGGGCAATCAACCGGTCGTTCTGCCAGGTTTCGCCCAAGTCGTTGCTGCTATTCATATACACATTTCCATTGCATTCATATACATACATTAAATCGTTGTTAGACAACTGTATCATGCGCGGATAAGAATAATAACCCTGAGAAAAACTGCTATTAATTAATTGTTTACGGGAAGTTTCCAGCCATTCTATTTCGGGAAGCAAATAGCTGGAATTTTCACTAGGTGATTTCTGGCTAACATACTTACCACATCCCACCGAGACTAGTACCATGTATAGTACATATAAATATTTCATGTGTTAATATTTAATTTTTTTTGTTTGCCACACGGAATAACCTTTATTCATTCGCCGTTGGTATACAATATTGTTTAGCTATTTCATTTCGTTTTTTAGTTATTATGACTAATGCAAAATGCCTCTGCTGCTTCATTAATGAAAAAATTTAAGCTATTATTTGTATTTTACACAAAATTGCAGTGGTACTTTAAGAGTAAATATGAACAAGTTTAATATAGATGTTAACACTCGCAAGCGAAGTTCTTGCTTGTGCAATTGTATGGCTATGCATTTTTTCTCATTTATTAATTAATTTGTCTCAATCAACACACATCAACTTGAACAGATTTTTAAAATATTGCTTCAACATATACGTTATAGTTAGTTTTTATAGCGGATATGCTCAACCTTATTATTGCAAACACTTTGAAATAAAAGACGGCTTATCTAACAATACGGCTATGTGTTTACTACAAGATTCTAAAGGCTTTGTATGGATAGGAACAAAAGATATGGTAAACAGATATGATGGCACAAAATTTAAAACTTTTGCCTTAGAGCCCTTTCTCACTTCTTCCATAAGACATTTGTACGAAGATTCTAAAAAAATATTATGGGTGGGCACAGAAAACGGTTTGTATGCTTATAACGAAAACAAAGAAACCTTTAACCTGGTTAAAGAGACCGTGAATACAAATATCTTTTCGATAACCGAAGACCTGCATGATAACAATATTATATTCATCGCCGACTTTAGCCTGTTCAAAATAAAAAATAATGTTGTAAACAAAATAGATTTAAAAACGCCGTTAACTACTTTTTGCAGTTTTGATAAGCATACGGTATGGATAGGTAATACCAACAGCAAATTAATCAAATACAACTTTATAGATAATTCAGCAGAGCAATACGATCTGACCCACAATGGCATTATCAACAATGGCATGTGGATAGAAAAACTGTATAAGCTCAACGACAGCATTTTATTGGTAGGCACTACAGCACATGGGGCCAAAGCATTTAACACCAAAATAAAAAAATCTACAGACATTATTACCAAGAGCAGCAACGGGAAAAACCTGTATATAAGAGACTTTTTAAAGGTATCTGACAAGGAAATATGGATAGCTACGGAAAATGGTATTTATATTTTATATCCCAAAACCAACAACTATATAAATCTTGTAAAAAATTACAATGACCCTTTTTCAATTAGCGATAATGCAGTATACGGCCTGATCAAAGACAAAGAAGGCGGTATATGGGCGAGCACCTATTTCGGTGGTGTAAATTATTTTCCAAAGCCCTATAATAAATTTGAAAAATTCTTTCCGAAACAAAGAGAAAACTCTGTAAGTGGCAATGCAGTAAGAGAAATAGTAAAAGATAACAACGGCAATTTATGGATAGGAACAGAAGATAACGGACTTAACAAATTTGACCCGAAGACAAATAAGTTCACCCATTACAGGTCAGGTAAAAATGGTATAAGTTCTTCTAATATTCACGGTCTGGTTGTAGTAGATAACGAGTTATGGATAGGAACTTTTGATCAGGGGCTTGACGTTATGGATCTGCATTCAGAAAAAATTATCAGGCATTACCAATATGGATCAGGGAAACATGATTTGAAAAGTAATTTTGTACACTCTTTAGCGAAAACAAAAAACAAAAAAATTATAGTTGCTACTACCAATGCCATTTTCACATATAACAAAAACAACAATAATTTTGACATTATACCGCATATGCCTGCGGATATATTTTATGCTTCCCTGCTGGTAGACAATACAGGCAAGATCTGGAGCGGAACTTTTAATAATGGCTTGTACACCATTGATTTGGAAGATAAGGTTGTGAACAGGGTGAGATTTCCTTTGAATAATAAAGACGATATACTGATTGAAAAAAGAATTACAGATATTTACCAGGATAGCGAAAACAATATCTGGATAGCCACCGAGTCATGCCTGTATAAATATTATCCTGCAAAAAAGGTATTTAAAGAATATTCAACCAGGAACGGTTTGCCCGCTAATCTTATTTATTCAATAAAAGAAGACAACAATCAAGTAATGTGGATAAGCACCTCCAAAGGCCTGGCCAGCCTTGGCCTGGCGGATAATAGCATAAAAATCTACAATAGGAATAACGACCTTTTATACGAGCAATTTAATTACAAATCATCTTTTAAGGATGATAATGGAGATATGTATTTCGGTGGCATAAAAGGCATGATAAGATTTAACCCTGAAAACTTTTTGGTTGATACATTTAATCCTCCATTGTATATTACAGGTTTCCAAATATCCAATAAAGAAGTTGGCATCGGGAATGAGAAAAATGCCAAACTTAAAAAATCTATTATCCTTACAGACAATATAATACTTAAACATGATGAATCTACTTTTAGCATTGACTTTGCCGCACTTGAATTTTCCTCATCAGAAAATATTCAGTACGCTTATATGCTGGAAGGACTAGATAAGGAATGGACTTACCTCGATGCGAACAGGAGAGTGTATTATACCAATCTTCCCGCAGGCGTGTATTATTTCAAAGTGAAATCCACCAACAGCAACGGCGCTTGGAGTAATAATGAAAGGCGCTTGCAACTCAATATACTGCCCCCTTTCTGGAAATCAAACTTCGCCTATTTAATTTATACGCTGCTGGTAGCGGCTTCTCTGTACCTGGTTTATAGTTTCTTCAGTGAAAAAAATCTGCAAAAAAGGGCTATATTGAATATACAAAGAGAAAAAGAACTGTACCAGTCAAAGATTGATTTCTTTACACAGGTAGCACATGAGATCCGTACACCACTGACCCTGATCAAAGGCCCATTGGAAAAGATAATGAAAAAAAGCAACATCCCGGATGATGTGGGTAAATATATCGTGATCATGGACCGCAACACACAAAGGCTTTTATCTCTTACCAACGAATTATTGAACTTCAGGGAAATAGAGACCAATAAATTCTCGCTCACATTTACCAAACTCAACATTACAGACATAGTATTATCGGTGATTGAAAGATACCAGGATGCAATAGATCAGAAAGATATCATGCTCAAACGCAACATCCCCGATAAGGATATATTTGCTTTTGCAGACCACGAAGCGATGACAAAGATCATCAGCAATTTACTGAATAATGCTTTGAAATACGGTGAAAGCCTGATCGTTGTTTCACTTGGTCATTCAAACGAAAAAAATGAAGTTTATATAAGTGTCAGCAACGACGGCAAAAAGATTCCTGCTGAGCTCAAAGACAGAATATTTGAACCTTTTTTCCGTACAAAAAACACCAAAGAAACGGGCAGCGGCATTGGGCTTACTCTGGCCAGATCATTGGCTGAATTGCACAATGGTTCCCTAAATTTTATTAATTTACGGGAGAATTTAAACACATTCGAACTCATAATACCTGACCACATTAACAAAGAAAAAGAATCATGACAGAAGTGAAAGTGTTCAGCACTATTTTGCTGATAGATGACAATGAAGATCTGCTGGAATTCTTATCTGACGATCTTGCTGAGGAATATAATGTATTGGCAGCCACGAATGGCAGCGAAGCGCTGAAAATGATGGAAGAACATAGTATTGATTTAATCATCAGTGACATCATGATGCCCGTAATGGATGGGATGGAGCTTTGTGAAACAATAAAAAATGATGTAGAGCTGAGCCATATTCCCGTAATACTACTTACCGCTAAAAATACATTGGAATCTAAAATCAGCGGGCTTAACTCCGGTGCAGATGCTTATGTAGAAAAACCTTTTTCTCCCGAATACCTGCGTGCACAAATTGGAAGTTTGCTTAAAAACAGGAATAAAATAAAAGAATATTTTATTAATTCGCCGCTTACGCATATTAAAAGCATTGCGCATTCCAGATCCGATGAAATATTCTTAGAAGAGCTTAACCGTATTATTTTAGAAAACATCTCGGATATAAACCTGGATGTGAATCAGCTTGCTATCTTCATGAATATGAGCCGGCCTACTTTGTACAGGAAAATCAAATCCATATCAGATCTCACTCCCAATGAGATGATCAACATTACAAGGCTTAAACAGGCCGCGGTTTTATTGGCTGAGGACAACCTGCGAATCAATGAGATTTACAATGTTGTTGGTTACAGCTCGCCTTCACAGTTCGGCAGAAACTTCCAGAAACAATTTAAAATGACGCCTTCCGAATACATCAGATCGCTCCGAAGCGCGAATTGATAAAAGCAAGAATTATAACTTCATAGCATAGCTTGTAATGCGGCAGCAGTAAAGCCTTGCTGCCCGCAGCAAAGCCTTACCCATAAACTTGGGCTTATTTTTCTGTACTTTCTGTCCAGCTATCTGTGCGGAAAGGTGATGCCGGCAGGTTGCTGCTGTTGTACAGGTTTACATCAGGATTATTTGCCCAACCATACCTTACGGCAACCGGATCGATTACATTTTTTGAAGAAACAATTATTTTATTTCCTTCTATTTTGGCATCTGCCCAATAGAATCTTTTGTCTTTCCCTGCAATGGCAAAACCTTTGACCGCCTCGCCGCCAGAAGCTTTCAGGCCTTTGTCATGCAAAAAAGACAGAATGATTTTATTTCCTTTCACTACATGATTTTTGTATATGGGCCCTGAATAGCCTGTTTGTTTTCCATAAATTTTATTCAGCGCAATCAAGGCTAACCTCCGTCCTACTTCCTGCTTATTTTTCGGGTGAATATCTTTTTCATCTCCAATATCAATTGTTACTGCCATGCCGGTATTTGGCAGGCTTGTAGTCATGAACTGCGCTTCTCTGAGTTCCGCCCATTGTGATGCGCCGGGCGCCTCATCACGCTTCATAAAATTAGCCAGCTGCACAAAATAAAATGGAAAATCCCCGGAAGAGAATTTACTTCTCCAGTCTTTGATCATCGCCGGAAACAAAGTTTGATATTGAAAGGCTCTTGTCGTATTGCTTTCGCCCTGGTACCAGATAGCGCCTTTGATTTTATAATTTATGACTGGGTTGATCATGGCATTGTATAAGACGGCAGGCCTGTTGGGCCCGGTTTGCGATTGTGGTTTTGGCGGAAGATCCTTTAAAGAATAAGCTATCTTGTACACCCAATCTCCGGCTAAAGAAATTGTTTTAGTACCTGATTTATTCTGTATAGTAAATTCAGTAGCATTTCCATGAATACCGCCATTACTTCTTACATCATCTACACGAATGGTGATATAATTATCTCCCTGATGCAGTAAGCGCGCAGGAATTGCATACTCTCTTTGCTGATCCCATTTATTAACAGCGCCAATTTGCTCGCCGTTGAACCAGGTGATATCATTATCATCTGCATAAAAACGCAACACGGCATCTTCGCCGTTCCAGTCTGCGGGTACAGATATTTTTTTTCTGAACCATACCACACCATCAAAGCCTCGCAAACCTTTTTCTTCCCAGAAACCCGGCAACTGCATAGCTTTCCAGCCTGTTACATCCAGATCAGGCTTATGCCAGACGGGGCTTCCGGCTACATATCCCGGATCTTTTTGCAAGGCAAGCGCCTCCCAATTCTGTTCTGCTGTACTCAGTTCCTCTTTACTCATCGGTGGTGTAAACTTTATTGTTTTTGCAGCTTCGGCGAAATCTTTCATCCTGCTTAAGGTTTCATAACTTGTCCATGCTTCAGCTACCGTGCCACCCCACGATGAATGAATTAACCCGATAGGTATTTTTGTTTGGTTATAAATTTCCCTGGCGAAGAAATAAGCAGTAGAAGAAAAATCGGCAACAGTGGCAGGTGAACAAATATCCCAGCCATTGTTTCTAACCTTTAGATCTGCCTGGGGTTGATTAGCTGTAACATGTATTGCCTGTAAAAACCGTATTTCCGGGAAATGGGCATTCGCAATTTCCTGCTCATAATTATTGACTTTTCCCCATCCGGCTAAAGGCATTTCCATATTTGACTGGCCGGAGCAAAGCCATACTTCGCCGATCAGTACATTTTTTAAAGTAATGGTATTGTCCTCTGAAACACGGATGGTATAAGGCCCTCCGTACTTTGGTGTTTTTACGTGCAACTTCCAGTCGCCTTTCGCATCTGCTTTGGCAGTGTAGTTCTTATTGTTCCAGGATGTATGTATTTTTATGGTCTTATTTCTTCCGGCTGTGCCCCAAATGGCGGCATCGCTGTTTTGTTGCAGTACCATATTATCACTGAAAATAGAAGGAAGTTTTACTTCTGCCAGGCAGATACCTGAAAAAAAGAACAATGCTAAAAGCAGACCGGATGTTTTAAAAAAACTATTCATTATTATTAATTTAATTAATTTCTAAGTAAGGGGAATTGGGATATGCGCAGCTGCGTACAGCCGTAAGGGATCAATTCTATCTCTTCTGTATCTTCTGAGGTTTCCATCTGGTAAATATTGCTGTACGGAATCGGCCCCGTCATTTCATTATACAAACTCCAGGAAGGAATACGTTTGGCCGCGGTTTTAATGGAGATTGGCGCGTTTGCGGTGTTCCATGGAAAGGCTGCTGGCTGTTTGTGCTTTATCACTTTGAAATTATCTGCTTCATTTTTATTAAACAATGCATAATTCCAGGGAGAAGGAGTTACAACTTCTTCATATGAATCGCCATACACCAAGGGGTCTTTTGTATTTTTTACCTGTACAATTTTTTCTTGCATTTTTAAAGCATAAACCAAAGGGCCTCTTTCAACAGAAACAGAATTTTCGTGCCAGCGGTTTTTATATACATGCATCGGCAATCTTAATTCAACCACATCACCTTTACTCCATACACGATCAATCGTTACCACTTTGGCTGCTTTTGCCGGTGTATGTTCCTTTCCATTAATCCTGAAACGCACTTCTCTACACCATTCAGGCACACGAAGCTGCAAGGGAAATTGTACTTTTTTATAGGCTTCAATATCTTTGATTACAAATCTTATTTCTTCTTCAAAAGGATAATTAGTTTGTTCTGCAATAGTCACACGCACGCCATTGGCAACCTTTGCAGTAACTTCAGAAGGAGCGTAAATGAGCGCTGCCAGGCCTCCCTGATCTGTTTGATACCAGAGGTTTTGCGTAAACTTCGGCCAGCCCTGGTGCATGTTGGCTGTACAACACGGATAGCCGGTAAGCAAACCGTAGCATACATCTGTACCATGATGGTTTATATCAAAATTACGGATATGCCTTGTAGCCATTACCTGGTTCGCCTGCTGAAAATACTGCCTTCTCATAAAATCATCTGAAACCTGCGCCGGCAGAGCGTTAAAGGCTATTTTCTCCAGCCGGTCAGCAAACTTACTATCCCCGGTAATGGATAATATTTTTTCCATCGAAAACATCATCTCTACCGCAGAGCAGAGTTCGGAACCCTGCGTAGGATCACTGCCATGCAAGGCTTCATCGCCACCATATAAACCATGTGCCATGCCATTAAACTTCATTAAATCATTATAACCCTTTTCCAGTGCCTCCAGGTATTTTTTGTCCGGATGGTGCTGATAATAAATCGCCGGCTCTTTAAAGCCCTGTGCAAGATTTACGCAATGAATGCTGCCTTTGGTTGATAAAAGATCTGTCTGCAAAAATGCATGTGTATAATCAAATGTCTGCTGATGAATCAGATCACCCAGCTCCAGTAAAAAATTATCCTTGGTAATATCGTACAACCAGTAAACAGCCATCAGGTTATCTCCACCGCGGTAATGTGCCCAGGATGTCCAATGCCCGAGCGGTTTTTCCGGCAAGGTCTTTAATTGATATCGAAAATAATCAGTCATTAATTTAATAACCCTTTTATCCCGGGTGGCGGAATAATATTGCATCAGCGCCTTGAGCATTACCATCTTGGGCCACCAATCCAGGCTATTGTTGCGCTGGATGCCGGCCTCCGGCGCATAATCTTTTGACGGGCCAAAGTTGCCGTCTGCACGCTGGCTTTGCAGAGTCCATTCAATCCACGGCTTCGCTTTTGCGATCAGTTCTTTATCGTTCAGTATGTAAGCAAGCGGCACAAGTCCGTCTATCCAATATGGGCCTCTCTCCCACTGATCTCCGTCGCCGCCTAACCAACCATTGCGCTTATTCATAACCAAAGGGTACAATTCATCAAGCCTGCCGGTTGATCCGTGTTTTTGCCTCATCAGCATTTCATGCAGCCAGCCTTGAGGCTTAATGGCGCCGAGTGGCAATTCTTTATACATACTATTGGATTTGAAAGAATGCTGAGCCATCGTATTCATGATAATGAGCATTAAAAAGCTGCCTAAAAAAAATAATTTGTACATACACTGAGTTTATTATTTACAAGCGTACAGAAACCGAAGCGCCATCTTTGATCACATAAGTTTTCTTTTAGGTTGAAGTTATTACATTTATTTCTAACTGCTGTCCGGTTTTTCTCTGCACTTCCAGATCAATTGCCTTCCCGAAAACATGCATATTTTTCAAGGACATGGAATCCCATCCGCCGGGCAGGCGCGGCGTACAGATGAAACTGTTTAAGCCTGTCGGCTTTACACCAAACATTCCTTCTGTAAATATCCTGGCGTACAAACCGCTTTCGGCAGATAAATGCCGCTGATCGCCTTCGGAATAAGCCTCGCTGATCAATGTGCCAGATGATACTGTTACCAGATTGTATCTCCCAGCGGGAAGTTTGCGCATGCAATACATGCACATTCAGCAAAAAGCAGATGAATAAAAGCTTTTGAATCATCGAACAAAAGTTGTGACAACTAATAATCTCCTGTTGAAATCAAAGTAAAGTTATCAAAAACTCCTTTCAACTGCTGATCGCCTTTTACAATAAGTCCCGCACGCAGCGCCCTGTCCCATGGCGGCAGCTGTTTCCCTGAAATAATATTTCCAATATTCCTGAAATTATTGCCGTGCTTTACAGCAAACTGCAACTCCGTACTATTTGTAACCGTAACTTGTAAACCGATCTTTCTTTTGTTGCCGACCTGCACTTCTGCTATTACAGTTTCTTTGCCTTTCGCCATATGAATCAATGATAATTTGTTTACCTTAACCGTTGCCGCTACATAATTATCATCATCGCCGATAATCGTAATTCCCGCATCTGTATTGCTTTTACGCGGAAATACATCGACAGACATTTTATAATTTTTCGTGTACGTTTTCTGAGCGAGAATGGCTGCGGGCTTAGTACCACTGCCAACTGACAAATTTAATTTATTAGATGCAATTCTAATTTCCGGTTCATGAAATACTGACCAGTTCCAGGATACGCCAGGCTTGCTTTTATTAAAATTGTCAGTAAAATTTATCTTACTGCGGTAATTATTTTCACTGTAAATAAATCCTTTATCAAATTCGATCCAATTATCCGAAGTAAAGCGAAACTCTTTTAACAGGCCCTGCCTGCCGGTGTACACGCCTCCCGTTTTATGATAGCCGTGGTATAGGAAATAATATTTATCGCCTTCTTTAAAAGCGGTGCCATGACCCTGGCATATCCAATTGCCTTCTTCTGTGAGCAACGGATTTTTATTATACTTCTCCCACGGCCCGTGCAAAGACCTCGAACGCGCAACGCCTGTGGCATAGGTACATCCTGAGCCGCAACATCCTGCGGCTGCATATATTGCATAGAAATAATTGTTGTGCCTTAGAATGCTGACTCCTTCCACCAGGTTGCGCTCCCACTTATCTGTGTCCCTGAACATTTCCTTTCTTTCTCCAAGCAACTGTGTTCTTTCCTCGTTCATCTCCTGTATCCACATAATGGTTGGCTTGCGTTGGCTGTTGCCATCTTCTTTCCAGATCAAAAATAATTTACCATTTTCATCTCGCATGGGAAAACCGTCTATAGAACCCATCGGCTGCTCTACCAATGGCCCGTGATCTGTATAGGGGCCTTCAGGGCGGTCGGCACTTGCTACAGCTACGGCAAGCGTTCCACCCTTGCGGCGTGCAGTATAATACACGTATACTTTACCATTTTCATAGCTCAATTCGGGCGCCCAGAAATAATGTTCAGCCCAGGAAGGCTGTTCCGGGAAAATATTTGTTGTCCATTGCCAATTCTTCAGATCTTTTGATTTCAAAACAGGATATGCCGGCAACCAGTTGCTGCTGGTGGCAGAAGCATAATAAGTATCACCAACTTTGATCACAGAAGGATCTGCAAAATCGCCGGGAACGTTGGGTATTTGTGCGTTTACAAGAAAAACGGCAACGCTAAATGCAATAACTAAGTAATTCTTAAATTGTGAAATCTTCATCTTTATATCCTTTATTGTTTATATAAACCTGTGTTTCCTGCTTCCAGAAAAGCCAGAAGCCGACCGACCAATTCAGGGTTTTCTTTTGCTATATTTTTTGTTTCATAGGGATCATTGGCATAATCGTATAGTTCTATTACCGGCTGCTGTTTCCTGAAATATTTTGTGATACGGTAACGATTAGTGCGCAGTGTGATCCCATTGTTGAAATAGCCATATGCCCTTCCTTCTGTATTACTCTGTGGTTCTTTAAGCAATGGTAAAAATGATTTACCATCAAGCGGGTATGGCTGTTTGATGCCTGCGAACTCCAGTAAAGTAGGATAAATATCTACAGACTGAACTATGGCTGACGTAGCCATTCCCCTTTTTTTCATACCGGGAGCACGTACGATCAATGCACTCTTTAAAGCGTATTCAGATAAGGTATGTTTGCCCCAAACACGCTGATCGCCTAAATGCCAGCCATGATCGCCCCACAAAACAACCACCGTATTGCTATGCAACCCATTTTGCTTAAGTGCATCCAAAACTTTCCCAATCTGCGCATCTACATAACTTACAGAAGCATAGTATGCATGTCGCAGCTTTCTTGCATATTGAGCTGATACAGGCTTTTCCAGAGAGGGCCTTTCTTCCTCTTTTTTGTACTGGTTAAATTCATCACTGTTATGCCAACCTGTATTGTTCACGAAAGCGGGAAGATCTGCTGCAGGCGAAACCGGCAATTCGTCTTCCTTATAGAGGTCCCAATATTTTTGAGGAGCATTCCACGGCAAATGCGGTTTAAAAAAACCGACTGCAAGAAAAAAGGGCGACGGGCTGCTTTTGAGGGCTTCGATTTGTTTCACTGCAACATCTGCCGTGAGCCCGTCAACATAACCCTTATCATCAACCGAAGCAGACTCGTATGGCTTTACCTCACCATTCCTGCCTTGCCTGTTGCTGCCATTGGCATAACCAAAAAATGCATTCCATCCTGTTTTCCATTTACCGGCATCAAACAAAAAAGAATCCCAACTATTTGGCAGTTCCATTTTATCTGAGACAGGCTGATCGTAACCATATACCTTACCATCGGCAGCATGACTGATTTTGCCGATACCAATTGTAGTGTATCCGTTACGGCGAAAGGCTTCAACCATCGACTCGGGCAATGCCTGTCTTTGTCTCCCTGCTGTAAGCCGCTCAAACACTGCATTTGACAACTGCGCTTTGGTTTGCGGATATTTTCCCGTGAGCAATGTAAACCTTGAGGGACCGCAAGTAGGTACATTTGCATAATGATTGAGGAACAACCTGCCCTGTGATGCAAGCGCGTCCATGTGAGGCGTAACCATGTGGCGGTTTCCGTAAGCATTTATTTCGGGACGAAGATCATCAACAGCAATAAAAAGAATGTTTGGTTGTCCGGATGCAGAAAGGCTGCTGCCGGCACGTGGATTGCAGGATAACAACAGCACTGTCATTAACCAGGGAAAATAAATAGCTTTTTTTATCATTGAGACGTTGATATTAATCTATATACCTTGAAGGCTTACAGATTTTAATACGCTTTCCTATTTTACTTTAGTAACCTGCGGTCCAAGATACGACTTTTTCATACCACCAAAATCAAGTACGATTTTTTGTATCACCATACCGGGATCTCCGCATTTGATATGAAGTGTATGCTTGCCGGGCTTATCAATGTAAAATGTAGATTTATTGATAGCTGCGTTTCGCAAAACATTATCTGACCACGCTTGCGTATACTCCGGCGCTGATGATGAAGGCAAAGCCACAGGGCCATCGTTAATACAAACAGCATACCTTGTTTGAGAAGTACCCTGTTCGTGAAAACCAAAATCACGATCGGAACTCAATGGGAAAACCGGCAATACGTAGGTATACACATCAACCGGGCCGTGATGAAAAGTATAAAAATCATATTCCACACCCGGCGAATTATTGTCGCGGGGATTATGCACCCTGGCAACAGGATCGCCGATCATTACCGATTGATCTTCAAAACCAAGGTTGTGTATGATCTGCATTTTAATTTCATCCGTTTCGCGTTTGCGGTGAAAAGCTGCGCCTGCAATAGAGATTACACCATTATCTTCTATGTATAACCCTTTGACTTCAGCACGTGAAGGCAGCGTTGGGTTAAAGACAGACAGCAACACTTTTTCTGTTGTATTTCCACTGGTGAATTCAATCTCACCAGCCACCTTGTCTCCTGCCGGAACTTTATTCCAGTCAACAGAGACCCATATCCTCTCTTCGTGTACTACAGTTCCCTTTGTTTTATTCACATGTATCCAATCGTGAGAAGCCTTCAGTGACCAGTTAAATGATCCCATACCTGTGTTAAAAATATCTATGAAATATTTTTTGTCAATATATTTATTGAAGGCGGGTAACTGATGATAACTGGTAACACCGTTTAAAGGTTCCTGACCCTCAACAAATAATTTCATGGCGGATGATACCGGAATGCTGACAGAGTCAAGCTTTGGCAGTTCAAAATAAGAAGCAGTAACGCCTTGGCGTAAAGACATCATGCGTTTCCACTTACCATTCATCAGGTCATTATAATCGTGGGAAATTTTATACAAAGTATCGTAATAATTCTTTACGCGGTCGCGCAATAAGTTGGCGGCGGACCTTCCCTGTGCAATGTAAAGCCTGTTCTGCTGTGCTGTTAGCCATTTTTTGTTCATCAGTTCAGCGCCTTTTACAGGGTAATATAACAGTTGAAAGAAAGAAGCTTTTTCCTCCTCTGGCAATTGATTCAATATGCTTTCGGCTTTAGCGCCTATACGGTGATAATCAGTCATCCGCTTTTCTGCTTCGCGGTAATTAGCAAAAGAAAAGTCAGTGTCAGTGGGCCTTTCACGTCCGTGCTTAAAAGTATTCCATTCATAACCCCAACCCATAAACTCGGGTTTACGTGAAAATGCAAGACGATTGTATTCCCTGGTTATTTCTTTCAGGTCATTAAAATATTTTTTTCCATAGATAGAACTCAGCCAGCTTGCCTGGTAATCTGCTATATTTTCAAAACTGAATTGGCTGATATCATAAGCCATATCCAAAAATAAGGTAACAGGAAATTCACATGATTTGATATCGCCTGCATTCAGCAGCCATATCCTGTCTGCGCCCGTGTTGTAGGCTTTATGCAATTCTTCATACATCAGCGAAGGCGGCGTAGAAGCCAGCCACAGGTAATCATGAGGCATGCCCAGATATGAAGCATGGTAATACACTCCCGATCTACCGGAACGCTTTTGCTCTTTGGAGTTGCTCAATTGTTTCATATAGCCGTAATTATCATCGGGCCATACAATGGTAACTTCATCTGGCACTTCCAGACCTTTGAGATAAATATCCAGCACTTCTTTGTAAGGCGTAAATGCCTGCGGAATTTGTTCAATCGGCTTATCTATATATTTTTTAAGGATTGCCTGTTGATCTTTTAATGCCTGACCCACGAGTTGTACTCTTTGTTCCAAAGTATAATTCCCGGTCATCGCTTTATCGTGCAGGCCGCGTAATGCCAGCGTATACACATTTTCGTAAGGCGAATTTTCTTTTACGCGTTTGTCGAGGACTTTTAAAATACCTTCTTTATTGGTCATGTAATTCCATTCGCCCATTGTCTTCTTGTCCCATTCGCTGGCATTGTTGAATAACAAGGGCTCGGGGTGTACGCTTCCCATCACGATACCAAATGAATCAGCAACCAGTTTATTAGCAGGATATTTATTGAATGCGCCGCTTGCCTCGTGCATGGCAGGGCATAAATAATTAGCTTTCAACCGGAGCAACAATTCAAAAACTTTTGCATAGGTTTTAGGCCCTATGTCTTTCAGTTCAGGATCGAATGTATTTTTTGCCCAGGGCAATAAACCCCAATCTTCATCATTGATAAAAATGCCGCGGTATTTAACAGCAGGCGCAGGCGAGGTATAAGGCTTTATATCCAGGAAAATATTATTCCTTTTCTTTACGGGCACGTCTGCCCACCAATACCAGGGCGAAACCCCGATAGCTTCTGATATAGAAAAAAGACCGTAAGCCGTACCACGCCTGTCGCTCCCAACTATAACCAATGCCTGTTTCACATTGGGAAACGGATTATCAACAACCTGAATTTTATACCTCTCCCATTGGCCTTCTATTTCTTTTACATTGAGCTTACGATTTTTTATAAGCAGGTCAATCACTTTGCTTTTACCCACCGTGCCCGCTATAATGATATGGTGCGCCTTAGACACTGTAGTGGTCAGAGCTGGCTTTTTACCTGATACTCTTTCTATATCATCGGCAAATAGATGAATAGCACGTTTAACAGACAGTTCATCATCAGCATCAAATAAAATATTTGGTGTAGTAATATCAAAAGAATTTCTTGTATTCCTGTCTGAAACTGACAGTTGTGCTCTGGCATTACTAAAAATTAAGAAAAATACTACTAAAGTTATCTTGCATTTAATATCCATACTACAATAATTTTTTGTCATCAATGTTATTTAATCTGTCTACATTCAGGCCCCATATACGACTTTTTCATGCCGCCAAAGTCAACCACAACTTTCTGTAACAACACGCCGGGGTGTGCTGCATAAATTTTTACGGTATGTTTCCCCGGTTTATCAATCATGTGCGTGGTTTTATTGATCCTTGTATTGCGCAAAATACTTTGAATCCATAAAGTGCTGTAATACGGCGCTGAGGCTTCGGGTAAATATACCGGGCTGTTGTCTACCATAACACCGTAGCGCGAACCGTGTTCATCATTTAAAGGGAAAACCGGGACCATATACGTGTACACATCAACCGGGCCGCTGTTGAAGGAATAAAAATCATATTCAAGCACAGGAAAATCACTGGATCGCACCGGCGCTACGTAATTAGAAGTTAGCTCAAGCGAGGGGTAAAATTGGTACTTTGCAAAAGGGTCGCCAAGCTGCACCACTTTATCATCGAAACCCAATCCATCCAGGACTTTAAATTTTATATCAGCCGTTTCTTTTTTGCGGTGATAGCGCGTTGCATCAATGGATACTACGCCGTTATCCTCCACATATAAATCTTTTAATTCATTTACTGATGGATTTGCAGGGTTGAAAACCGAGACAAGCACTTTTTCATGCATGTCGTTTGCTGAAAAAATAATTTCGCTTTTGATATTTTCACCGGCCGGAACTTTATTCCAGTCTATGGAAACATATATTCTTTCCTGCGTTGCAGCATTGCCGTTGTGCTTATCTAAGACCAGCCAGGGGTGTGATGTTGTTGCTGCCCAGTTCAAAGATGCATTGCCCTTATTAAAAATATCTATATAGTAGGTTTGGCGCACATATTTATTGAACGCAGGCAATATATGCTGATGGATACGTCCTTTTGTGTTCACTTCACCTTCTGCCGAAATGCCTAATTGCGGTGAAGAGGCAGGAGCAACCGTTGCTAATTCAGGGATGGAGAAACGCCCGCCGCCATTACTCAACGACATCATGTATTTCCACTTGCCGTTTAATAAGGAATTGTATTCATCTGTTATCTTTTGTAAAGTATCTCCATAAGCAATAACATTTTTCCGTAACTGGTTTGCTGTTACATTCTTTTTTGAAGCATAATCATTTACTTTTTGGGCGCCCAGCCAAATCTGGTTAAATAATGCAGAACCTTTCACTGGGTAATACAATAGCTGAAAGTAAGAAGGGTATTGCGTTTCGTCCAGCTTATTCATTATAGCTTTTGTTTTATTGGCAATACGGGTGTACTCATTCACACGATTATCAAGTTCGTTATAATTATAAAGAGAAAATGCATCGCTTCTTGTGTTTTTGATATATTCAGGTTTGCGTGCAAAAGCCAATTGGTGATATACCTTTGAAATATTAAAAAAATCATTGCGGTATTGTTGGCCATAAATACCTGAAAGAAAATCCGCATGGTGCTCTACAATATTCTTGTCATTGAATTGATGTATATCATATGCCATTTCCATGAAGAGCGAAATATGATATTCAGCGGGCTTAATATCGCCTACATTCACCACCCAAAGCCTGTCTGCCGTGGTTTCATAGGCTTTTCTTAACTCCTGGTACATTAATTGCGGCGGCGTGGTGCACAGCCATAAATTATCATTTGGCGGGCCCCAGTAAGATATATGATAATAAACGCCTGCACGGCCTTTTCGCTTTTGTTCCTGCGAATTGCTGAGTCGCTTTATATAACCATAATCATCATCTGTCCACACAATTGTTACGTCATCCGGAACTTTAAGGCCGGCGTTATAGACATCCAGTACCTCTTTATAAGGATAAAATATTTGCTGCACTTCTTCCACCGGTTTTTTCAATACATTTTTCAAAATATCGCGTTGATCCTCTAATGCTTTGCCCAATACTTCCACACGCTCCTGCATATTCAAGTCGCCTTCCATTACTGCATCATGAATGCCGCGTAATGCAAGCGTGTACACATTCTCGAACATGCCGTTTTCCTGCACCCGCTGTGTTAAAACCTTATTGATACCTTCTTTATTTTTTACATAATTCCATTCGCCCATTGTTTTTTTATCCCATTCCGAAGCGTTATTGAACAGCAAAGGCTCTGCATGAATAGAACCCATCACAATTCCAAAGCTATCCGCCACCAATTTATTATCAGGATATTTATTAAAAGCGCCAGTGATGGAATGCATGGCCGGGCTGAGATAATTTGCTTTCAATCGTAATAGCAACTCACAAATCTTAGCATACGTTTTAGGCCCTATGTCTTTTAACTCCGGCTCAAAATTTTTTGCTGACCAGGGAAACAATCCCCAGTCTTCATCATTAATAAAAATACCACGGTATTTTACGGATGGAGTTTTTGATGAAAATGCTTTAACTTCAAGATTTACGGAAGAATGTTTTTTCACCGGCACATCCGCCCACCAGTACCAGGGATGAACCCCTATTGCCTCGGAAACAGATAAAAGCCCGTAAGCGGCACCGCGCCTGTCGCAGCCGGCAATTACCAATGCTTTATCTACTCCTTTAAATGGTTTTTCAACAAGCGTTATTGCATACTGCTCCCAGCCATTTTTGATTTTACCGACGTCAATTTTCTTCTGCTGAACCAGCTGATCGATCAACCTGTTGTGCCCGATCGTTCCAACAACGACCATATTCTTTTGCGGGCGCGCGTTTTCACTCAAAACATCAATGTTTTTGCCGGTTACATTATACACATCCTGTGCAAATAACCATGCTGTTCTTCTTACAAGCTCTGCATCGCGGGAATCATAATATATTGCTGCAACCGAAGGGCCTGCCAAGGGAAAAATACTTTTTCCGACGGCGCTGCCGGAAACTAAAACCTGTGCTTCAGCAGTTGCGCTGATAAAAAATAACAATAGGTACAACTTCCTCATACGATCATCATTTTATTTCCCGTGAAGCAAATGGTTTCCTTTAATTTCCAGCGCTTCTGCCAGTGCATCGAGCATGCCGTAGCCAAACCTGTTATCGGGTAAAAGATAGTGCCCTTCCGACCATTCATTAAAACAGGCGATAGTCATAATTTTAGGAACATCGGTATATTTATTCAGATACGCGAAGCCCGCCTGTACAAAGGCTTTGAAGGCAGCAGGGCTTTCATTATCATAAATCACACAGCCGGGCCATTGATCACGATTCGAAACGGAAGGACGTCTACGCGGCATCACATAACGCGGTGTGGAATCCCAGCCGGGTGACAAGGCAGGAATGTAAGGCACTTTAAAATCTTTATGATGTTCCGGCCATAATTTAAAAGCTACATCAGCGGCCGCTACTTCAAAATCAGAAATTTCATTTTCTTTGGGTTGAAAACGGCGGGTGGTCCAGTCAAGAGGGTTATAGGAACCTGCTGTGTCGTAGCCCACTTCTTTACTGTTGGGTGTATAAAATCCTGACGAATGTATATGAATGCCTTTGTGGCCTAAAGTTTTTGCATAAGCACGCAGGTCGGCAAATAATTTTTTGGTAGCTGGTACGCCGATATTCTTTTCAAGCCGGTTGGGATCCCAAATGCACAGTACCGGTTTGCCGTTAATTTTCCAGTGATTGGGCTGATGGAAATAACGCGAAATAATATAGGACATGCTGCGCCAGCATTCCTGCAGGTCAACATCGGGAGGCTGATAGCTTGGCGGGTAGTTGGGCTTGCCATCTGTTCGAAGCGTGGGATATAAAATATACCAGGGATGGTTGGTCCACATGCAGCAGAACTTTACATCGTTTGTATTGGATGCTCTGAGGAATCCATTTTCCAATGCTTCATGCAAAGCAGGCTCACCGTTGTACCAGTACCAATCCCATATGTACGCGTCAATGCCGCTTTGCTTTGCCAGTTTATTATATGTTTCCCAGGTTGAAGGCAGGCTTTCGTCCAGTTCACCCAGTAAGGGTGTACGCGGCTGCTGGTGCCCCTGGAACCACGGGCGAGCGCTCCTGATCAAATTGTATTCCGTCCATCCTTTGCCATACAGCCTGTCATGAATAGCAGATGCATGATAATTAGGAAAAAGATAAGCAGCAACAGTGAGGCCCTGCGGCTTTTGTAACAAAGCTTTGTTGCCGGCCAGTTTCTCCAGGTCGCGGGGCAGGCGCAGAGCTTCATCCGGCATATTTGAAACCACTTTGGGCAACCTGCTTAGCTCAATTTTGTCAGATGCTTTTGCCATCCAACGGATGCCGGAAGTGCTTAGCGCCAATGCTATACCCGTCTTGCTGGTTTGATTTAGAAATTTTCTTCTATGCATTATAAGTAATTTATTCTACAGGAATATTTGTTTCTGAACCGGGATAACCTTTGTTTTGATTGATATGTCCCTGGCTGTTAGAGGTAATAGCCGTTAATGGCACAGGATATAAAACATGATAAGGCTTCATTACAAAAGCATTCGTTGAATAGAAATACTGAGTTGCATAAAAATTATTTTTTTTCATGACCCTGTCATAATACCAGTTTTTTGTACTGAAATTCTCTAAAGTATAGCCATCTCTATTCAATTGTGCCATAATAAAAGCTATTCTTGTAAGTTCCACTTTACGATGCTCTTCAAGAAAAAGTTCACGCGCTCTTTCATCCAAAATGTCTTCCAAAGTAATTGTTGACAATAATTGAGCTTTTGCTCTTGCCCTGACTGTATTAATATCATTTGTAGCATTACTGATTTGGTTGAGCCATAAATATGCCTCAGCTCGCATTAAATATGTTTCTGCCAAACGAAAAACATATTGATCTGTAAATCCGCCGGTAGGTGTTTTTCCTTTATTAATATCGTCTTTATGTATAAGTACTTTTACTGTTGGAAAAGAAAAATAGCAACGCATAGTATCCTGTACATATTGTCGTTGAATAGGCTTACCAAACCATGTAGCACTTCCACCTTTATTATTTGATGCCGGTCTGTTATACCAAAGCCTTGACTTATCGTACCAATTATTTTTATTATATCTGATATCTGTTGCAGCATTTACCCAAACCTCGTACTGGTAATAATTGGATGGTCTTATTTTAGCAATTCCTCTTCCTAAACTATCCAATAACTCATAGCCCGGATATGGGGCTGCATCATAAGTAGTTCCTTGCTTTCCATCGGGAGTTTTTACAACGGCGCCATTGCTCCAGTATGGCACAAAATTTCTTTTTCTGGCTGAGCCATTGTCGGATACATTTCCCGGTATTCCAAAACGCTCCTGAACAACAAATATGGCTTCTTTATTTTCTGAAGCACTAATATTTTCTTCTTTAAAGAGATCATTAAATACATCCAGATCAGTTCTGCCGGCGTTTACTCCAAAACGTGTGTCCATAAGCTTGAGACCATAATCGTTTATACATCTTGTTGCAGATTCCACAGCTTTTTGAAACTCTCCTAATGATAAATAAATCTTAGTCAGCAGGTGTTCGCCTGCTGCTCTGTTTACTGCCCCGGGTAACACTGTTTTAGGCAGCCATTGAACAGCAAACTCCATATCTTCTTTCATTCGTGTAAGTACAGTCTTTCTTGCGCTACTAACAAAATCGAGTTTTGGCCCGGTTATTTCTTCTAAGATAAGAGGTACATCTCCCCACTGATGTGTAAGAAGGTAATACCAATAAGCCCTGTGAAAATATCCTTCTCCAAGAATAGCATTTCTATCAGCTTCTGTATCGAATGTCGCATTATCAATTCTACTAATCACTGTATTGGCATATTTTATACCATTCCAACCCAAATCCCAATAAGTTAAATGCAAATTCTGGTTGGTCGTAGGTGTAAGTTGTGTTTCGAGATTATGAATTTCTTTGGCTTCCGGTCCACCCATTACATGCATATCTGAAAATGCATATTCATAAACCAAAGGTGTACGGCAAGTGCCTGCATCAAACGCATCTCCGAACCATTCCCATTTTATTTGCTTGCGAGACGTAACCAATAGTGCTTCTAAACCTGCTTTGTCTACCAATGTGTTCTCAGGTGCAAAAAAAGATAGAGGCTGTGGATTGAGTTTAACACAAGAAGCTTCTAAAAATAAAATCAATATTGAACATGGAATTATTATCTTTTTCATGTGTGTGTATTTTATTTGTTTTAATTTTTCACATCGAATAGCCTTTATTCATCCGAGGTTGGTATGCAACTTTGCTTATGGCTATTTCATGTGTGTATTTTTTTCCTTTGTTATCAGATGGAATTTGCTCAATCATTTTTATTGTATGCGAGCTGTTTATGGCCGATTTTCTCTGTATTAATAATTATGAGTGTAGCAAACTACAATGTAATATCAAGTCCTAGTGTAAATATACGTGGTGTTCTGCCCCGGTTTTCAGGATCGAAATAGGTCCAGTTACTGATGACGAAAGCATTGTCCACATTGGCGCTTAGCCGTAAGCTTTGCACAGAAAATCTTTTTAAATAAACAGCAGGAACTCTATATGAAAGTGATGCATTTTGTAGCCTGAGATAATCCCTCCTTTTATAAATATTAATATTAGGATTCGATGTATTTGCACCTAACTTAGCATATTCATTAGATGGTTTTTCGGGCATCCAATACTCTGTATATATTGAGTTGGAACGGTCAAAAAACCTATTGTCCTCATTTCTGGCCATATTGTCTATTGCCAAATAATTAAAGTCCCCTCTTAAAACAAATGAAAAATCAATATTCTCCCACAGAGTAAGATCACTTCTGAAAGAGGCTCTAAACAGGGGGACAGAAGAACCAAGCCATTGCTTATCCAATTGATTAAGAACACTGTCTCCATTTGCATCAAATACTCTTGGATCTCCGGGCGTTTTACCGTATTTTTTGGCAATTACTTCTTCTCCTAATTGCCAAATACCAATCATTTTATAATCAAAAATGTCATTAATACCATGACCGATGTACCAGCCATTCTGAACATCATCATCTTCTCTCTGCCCAATAACCTTTCCATTCGCATCCAGCACATCAACCATTTCGCCGTACAAATGCCTGATCACATTTTTGTTTGCACTGAATATTAACGAAGTTTTCCAAAAAAACTTGTGAGGGATATTTAAATTAATGCTTGACAAAGTCATCTCTAACCCTTTGTTATCCACCTGGCCTAGATTCGTGATTATACTTCTAAATCCTGTAATAGTTGGCAATGAACGCATCAATATCAAATCGGTGGTTTTGTTATAATAAGCATCAATAATACCACTCAGCCGGTTATTCAATAATGCGAAATCCAGTCCAATGTTGGCAGCTCGTGTACGCTCC
>JAFAGI010000014.1 GCA_023422835.1 Bacteroidota bacterium
GAACGCCGGCACAGCCCTCCGCCACCTACGCGACACAGGAAAACTCACCCGTGGGCTACGCGCCGTGATCGCAGAGCACGTGATCTTCCACTGGAACCGGATCGGGATACCCGCCACAACCCAGGCCGTCCTCGCCCAAGCAGCCGCGGAAGCCATCTTCGGCCGTGCCCCCGTGCCGCCAGGCGAGCAGTGGCCACGCCCGGTCGAACCCGTACCACCATCTGCGGTACCGCCAACAGAGGTCGATGCGCCCAGTCGCGCGGCGCTTGCAAGTTCAAGACACAGCAGACTCCTCACAGAGGGGGCTAGTGCCCAATGGTCGTGAAGCGCTGGCGGGGCCGGACACATCGTCCGGCCCCAAGTAAAGTGCTGGTGCGTGATGGTTGAACCGCTTCGGTCGATCCTGGCCTTGGCGTCCGAAGTGTGCAGTCGGGCCAGTTATCGCCGACCTTTCGTCACGATTGCCCTAACTGCTAGAAGGATCAACGGGACCAGTA
Organism: Bacteroidota bacterium; assembly: GCA_023422835.1. Lineage (GTDB taxonomy): Bacteria > Bacteroidota > Bacteroidia > Chitinophagales > Chitinophagaceae > Haoranjiania > Haoranjiania flava. Next base: position 498 of record JAFAGI010000014.1, read on the forward strand.
TCGGTGTAGGCACGGAAATGGCGTCGGGAATTTCATTCACCGAAGCGGCAACCCATGTAACCGCTGCGGCGATTGCGGCTACCAGTAGCCCGGATAGGGTTAGGGCGTGTCGAGCCGTTCGCTTCGAAGGCAGAAACTTTATCTCAATGGCGAATCGCCACCAGGTTGCGAAGAAATTCCCTTCCGTTGATCTTTCTGTTCGGTGATGCGCCCAGACGCGTGCCTTGTCCGACGGTTCGGACTCGATGGGGTCAGTGTGATCGGCCAGGTTGAGCTCTTGGTCAATCTGCTGGGACGGGCAACGCCCCTGGTTCACTGCATAACCCCAATCGTGCAAGCGAACAAGCTTCACTTCCTTCCTGCGTGTTGGATCGGGTGCGGTCGCTGCGCATAAAGACTGACCGACATGGGTCGTAGGACGAGACTCCTAAGGCGTGTTTCAGAAGTCGTGGTGGCCGGTGAGGGTCACGGCGTGGCGGTGATCGACACCTGAAGAGGTCTCCGGTATCTGGTTCTGCGACCAAGCAAGAACTTCATACCGGAGACCTCGTGGCCAGCGTAGCGGTGACGAGGCGGCACGACCTCACCGACGCTCAGTGGCAGCGCCTCGCCGTACTGCTGCCTGCCGCGTCGACGAAGGGCCGTCCGCCGAAGTGGGAGAAACGGCAGCTCATCGACGGGATCAGGTGGCGGATCCGGATCGGGTCGCCCTGGCGTGACGTCCCGGCCGAGTACGGACCCTGGCAGACGCTCTACGGCCTGTTCCGTCGCTGGCAGCGCGACGGAACATGGGACAAGATCCTGGCCGCGTCCCAGGCCACCGCAGATGCGCAAGGCCGGATCACCTGGACGGTCAGCGTGGACTCGATGACCAGCCGCGCCCACCAGCATGCCGCCGGCGCCCGCAGAGACGGCCACCTGCAGAAAGAGCCACCCGGCGGCGTGCACGACGAACCCGCCGATCACGCCCTCGGACGATCTCGCGGCGGTCTGACCACCAAGACGCACCTGGCCTGTGAGCAAGGCCAGAAGGTCCTGTCGATGGTCGTGACCGCCGGGCACCGTGGTGACAGCCCGCAGTTCATCCCGGTCCTGCGCCGGATCAGGGTGACCCGCCTCGGGGTGGGCCGGCCCCGCACCTGCCCCGACCTCGTCCTGGCGGACAAGGCGTACACCAGCCGCGGTAACCGCGCCTACCTGCGCAAGCGTGGGATCAAGACCTGCATCCCGAGCAAGAAAGACCAGGACGCCCACCGCAAAGCCAAGGGCAGCCGCGGCGGACGCCCGCCCAAGTTCGACCGAGACCTCTATCGGATGCGACACGCCGTCGAGAACGGCATCAACCGGCTCAAGCGCCACCGCGGCGTGGCCACCCGCTACGACAAGTTGGCCGTCCGTTTCCAAGCCGTCCTGACCATCACCATCATCTGCGAGTGGCTCTGACCGGGCTTATGAAACACGCCTTAGGCCCATTGTCATGGTCTCAACGTGCATCGCAAGACCCGTCGCACATGGTGTGCGATGTTCCAGCTTGGAGGGACGGTTGACTAGCAGCCCTGAACCCGTGAGTCTGTTGACGGGCGCCCATTGGTAACGCGAAGTGTCTTAAATTTTCCTGGGAACTGTCAGCAGCGATAAAGAGTACCGGGCATGGGAGAAGGGGATATATATGCCAGCGAAGGGGTCTGTTGAAGCGGGCAATGGCGGCGTTCCGAAACGGCGTGAGTCCGATGGCGGCATCACCCCTCCGGCAGTTGCGTCTGGAGGTGCGAGTGGGAGCAGCGGGCCGCTAACCCGTGTAACCGTCAATTTTACTCAAAGGTCAATGTTGGCGCTCGATAGTGCCGTCCGGAAGTCGGGAGATACCAGAACGGACACCATCAACCGCGCAATTCAAGTATATGATCTAGTGCAAGATGTCCTAAAGCGCGGCGATGGCCGAAGTCTGCTGATCAAGTATCCGAATGGCGAATGCGAGCGCCTGCTAATGATGTGACTAGCCGCTCGGCTCTTAACGCATTCGGGCAGATGTTGGACTTGAATGGCACCAATTCTTCCCAAGGGTAGAGCAGGAGCAGTCACCGCCGGGTATAGAAAGTAGGCAGGGCTGACCATCTCGCGGCGGCGGCCATTGGCGACACGGCTGCTGGGGAAAGTCCATTCCGTCTGTCCGTTGTAGTCGTGGCCGCGCGCAGCGCTGCATTATCCTGCCTTGGAGGCCCTCTTGCCGGCGAGACCCCTTGCGGCATCGTTGTAAACCCCTGTGCTCGTAATCGACGGAGCGTCGCTCGTCGACTTTGCCGGCTTCGTCTACGAGTTCTCGCAGCTGCTCTGTCACGCAACCCGAGCGGAAGCCTCGATGCCTTCAGCGACATCCTCTTCGAGCAGGACCCTGGGAGGCTGGCCGTTCTGCTGACCGCAGTCGGTGTGCCAGGCATGCCGCTGCCAGAGGCCTTGTCGGATACGCACTCGAGTTCGAACCGATCGTCCCTCGCGATCTTGTGGAGACTCGGATCAGTGCGGGCGTCTGGCAACCATGAAGGCCAGCGATGTCACCGTCGTCCCGACCTAGTCGCCTAGCGTCTGTCGACCTGCACGAAGGTTGTTGCGGCGGCGACGCCTTTGGCGACTGCGTGGGGTAGCGGCACGTTGTGAGCGAGTCGTGCGGCGAGGGTGCCGAGGAAGGCGTCACCGGCCCCGCTGGTGTTGATGGCCTTGACGTGTGATGCGGGGACGAGTGCGGTGTGGTCGGCATCGCTGTAGGCGGCGCCGCGAGCGCCAGCGGTCACCACCACCGCTCGTGGGCCCAGCTTGCGGAGTTCCTGCGCTGCGATCGACGGATTGGCATGGTGGCGGCCCAGTATCGCTGCCGCTTCGGCCTCGTTCGAAACGAACAGGTCGAGTGGGGCCAGGGCGGTCAGACCGAGCGAGGGATGTGGCACGAGGTTGCCGATGAGCGTCTCTGCGTGGTGATGCCGGAAGACGGCGTCAACGGCATCGGGCTGGAGATCGAGCTGGGTTACCACGATCGGAGCTCGTAGCTGCTGAAGTGCGTTGCGCACATGCTCGCTGGCGAGCTCAGTCTCTGTGGAGTGTGCGAGGACGATGTAGTTCTCGCCGTCGGGGGTGATCTCGATGATCGCGGTACCGGTCGGAGCCGATGGCACGACTTGAAGGAAGGACATGTCGATGGCCGCGTTGGTGAGGGCTCGGCCCAGGGAGGCGCCCCATTCGTCGTCGCCGACGTTGGTGATCAGGCTGGCGCGGACGCCCGCTTGTCGTGCGGCCAAAGCCTGGTTGAGGCTCTTGCCGCCCGGTGTGGTCGTCGCGGGTGACGAGGCGAACGTCGTCCGGCCAGCGACGGGCCGTTGGGGGATCCGCACGGTGATGTCGATGTTGGCGCGGCCGACGAAGGCGACATGCGGCGTACGGACCTGATCGGGTAGTTGGTGACTCATCCGCTGGTGGCCAGCTGGTCGAGGAGCTGTCGCACTTCCGGCTGGCTGGAGAAGGGTTCGAGTCGCCGGGCCAGGGTGGTGACGTTTCGGCGGACCCGAACCGAGCCCGTCGTGGTAGCCGTGGTCAACGCTTCAGCCGCGACGGTGGCGGCCTGGCCTGGTTCCGAAGCCGCCAGGTAGGCGTGCGCCGTGCGGGAGAGGTACACGCCCCGTTCGCGTCGGTAGCGGT
>JAFAGI010000020.1 GCA_023422835.1 Bacteroidota bacterium
GATGTAAGCCTTACCACATAGGGCGGTATCTCAACTTCAGGATTAATCAGGGTTTCATACTTGCCTTCAATTGCTGTACCGTTATACAATACAATAGCAAGCTCCATGATCCCGTTTGTGCTCACGGGGCTGCCGGTACTTTCAATATCTACAACTGCATACATCGCCACGAAGATAAATATGTTTAAGGAAATTACAGAAGCGCATTTTAGATTTAAATAGCTTCACATATAAAGGAATACCTTTTACCATGGCTGCACAAGGAAGGTAAGCAATGAATGGAAGCCTATCTGCGGTATAGGTGCAAACTATTGCCAGCAATTTGTAGCTGGTAGCAACAACCTGCAACAGAATGCAAACCACATTTGCCATGTTGCATGAGGAAAAAATTCAATTGCAATTTAATGTAAGTTGTCATTGCAGCAGATTAAGAATTTGCTTACCCGGCTCATTCCCCGAGAGGGTCTATAGTCAAGAATTAAAAATCAAAGGAAAATTTTCGGGCAAGTAATATAGTGCATTCATCAATATCCACATCAATTATTTATCTTTGCTGGTTATGGAACTAAGCAAAAATTACCTCCCTGCACAAACTGAGATAAAGTGGAATAGTGCCTGGAAAGAAAAGAAATATTTTGAGAGTAAACCTGATAACAGGCAGCCGTACACGATTGTAATACCTCCACCCAACGTTACAGGCGTGCTGCACATGGGACATACTTTAAACGAAACCGTACAGGATATTCTCGTACGCCGTGCCCGCATGAGCGGCTACAACGCCTGCTGGGTGCCTGGTTCCGACCACGCTTCCATTGCTACCGAAGCCAAGGTAGTGCAGATGCTGAAAGAAAACGGCATAGATAAAAATGCGCTTACAAGGGAAGAATTTCTAAAGTATGCTTTCGAATGGAAAGAAAAATACGGAGGCATTATTTACAACCAGATCGAAAGATTGGGCTGCAGCGTTGATTGGAGCAGGGTGACCTTTACGATGGATGATCATTATTACAAAGCAGTTATAAAAGTATTTATTGACCTGTACAACAAAGGCCTGATCTATCGGGGCGCAAGAATGATCAACTGGGATCCTGTAGCTAAAACGGCGTTGAGCGATGAAGAAGTGGAATACAGGGAAGTGCAAAGTAAATTGTACTATGTACAGTATAAACTCATAGGCAGTGACGGCTACGTAACCATTGCTACCACACGCCCCGAAACAATCCTTGGAGATACCGCCATTTGCGTAAACCCAACAGATGAAAGATATACACACCTGAAAAATGCAAAAGTTTACGTACCGCTTATCAACAAAGAAATACCCGTAATTTTTGATGAATATGTAGATAAAGAGTTCGGAACCGGCTGCCTGAAAGTAACGCCAGCTCACGACATCAACGACTATAACCTTGGACTGAAGCATAACCTGGAGGTTGTGGATACGCTGAATGATGACGGCACTATGAGCAAGGCAGCACAACTATATGTTGGTGAAGACAGGTTTGAAGTGCGCCGAAAGATAGCGCTTGACCTGGAAGCAGCAGGCCACATGGTAAAAACAGAAGACATCACCAACAAGAATGGTTTTTCTCAAAGAAGTAACGCTGTTGTAGAGCCGAAAATTTCTACACAGTGGTTTGTGAAAATGAAAGAGCTGGCAGAACCTGCGTTGAAAGCTGTGGTTGAAGGAGACATTTCCATTCATCCCGGTGATAAATTTTTAGCTACTTATAAATACTGGTTAGAAAATGTAAAAGACTGGTGTATCTCGCGCCAGCTTTGGTGGGGTCAGCAAATTCCGGCGTGGTATGCGCCCGATGGCGCTTTTGCTGTTGCGCCTACGCGCGAAGAGGCGTTTGCACAATTGTCTGCACACAATCCTCAACTAAGTATCGAGGATATTATCCAGGATAAAGATGTACTTGATACATGGTTCTCTTCCTGGCTATGGCCTATGGAAGTTTTTAAAGGCATTACTGATCCGGGAAATGAAGAAGCTACCTATTATTATCCGACATCTGTGCTGGTTACCGGGCAGGACATTATTTTCTTTTGGGTAGCCAGGATGGTCATGGCCGGCTTACAATACGAAAACCAAATACCTTTTAAGGATGTTTATTTTACGGGCATGGTGCGCGATAAGCTGGGAAGAAAAATGTCTAAATCGCTGGGTAACTCACCTGACCTGCTGGAGTTGATTGATAAATACGGCGCTGATGCGGTGCGCTTTGGCATCATGATCTCTGCGCCTGCCGGCAACGACCTTTTGTTCGATGAAAGCTCGCTGGAACAGGGAAGAAACTTCAACAACAAGCTTTGGAATGCGCTGAAGCTGGTAAAAATGTGGGAAGCGAAAATTGAAAATGAGAGTCGGCCAACTGTAGAAAGTAACAATTTGTTTGCAGTTCAATGGTTTGAAAACAGATTGAACCAGGCTAAGAAAGAAATCGCTCAACTACACGATCAGTTTAGGCTGAGTGAAGGCCTCAAAACCTTGTATTCATTGATCTGGGACGACTTCTGCTCCTGGTATCTTGAATGGGTTAAGCCCGGCTATGAAGAAAATATATCAAAACATATTTACGATAAAACGGTTTATTTCTTTGAAGAATTATTGCATCTGTTGCATCCGTACATGCCGTTTATTTCAGAAGAAATTTATCACTTAATAAAAGATCAAAACGACGACCTTGCTGTAAAACAACTTGCAGCACCGCAGGAAAGCGATGCTGCTGTAATTGCACAGGGTGAGCTCCTCAAGAAAGTTATTTCCTCCATCAGGGATGCCAGGAACAAAAGCAATCTTAAGCCTAAAGAAAGCATCACCGTTTCTATTCAAACTAATGAAGCAGATAAATACCAGGGCATAGAGCATATCATCTGCAAGCAGGTAAATGCAGAAACAATTCTCTTCGGTGAAAACAAAGACAGCAATGCAGTGGTAGTGACACTCGAAACTGACAAGCTCTTTATCGGCATGAACAAAGAGATTGATAAAGAAGCACTCAAAGCTGAATTACTGAAAGACCTCGAATACCAGCACAAATTCCTGGAGAGCGTACAGAAAAAATTGAGCAATGAAAAGTTTGTTCAGAACGCCAAACCGGAAATTGTGGATGTGGAAAGAAAAAAACAGTCAGACTGTGAAGCAAGGATTAAAACCATTGAAGAAAGCCTGAAAGGACTCGGATAATTGACAACGACACATACATACATCAGCAGGTTTTTTCCCTCTTTCGATGATGAACTTATTGAGTTGCTGTCAGATAAGGCAACACTAAAAGAGGTCAGCAAAGATACAGTGATCATCAACCCCGGCGAATACCTGAAACATACAGTATTGCTGGCTTCCGGCTCTATCAAAGTTTACCGCGAGAGTGAAGAAGGCAATGAAGCGTTCCTGTATTTTTTAAATCCGGGAAACGCCTGTGCGCTATCCATGCTATGCATTGCGCATCACCGTAAAAGCGAAATGCTGGCAGTTGCAGAAGAAGACAGTATACTTTTACTGATACCGGTGCAGTACACAGACGAACTGTCAAAATATGCGGCCTGGAATAAATTTGTGATAGAAACATACCGTGCAAGATTCGAAGAATTGCTGGAAGTATTTGACAACCTTGCTTTCAGAGGTATGGATGAGCGGCTTGAATTTTATCTCAAAAGACTTACAAAGAACAGCAGGTCAAATTTTATTGAGATCACGCACCAGCAAATAGCGAACGACCTGTCTACTTCCAGGGAAGTTATTTCAAGGCTGCTTAAGAAACTGGAACAGCAGGGCATGCTGCGGTTGAACAGGAAATATATAGAATGGTTAAAATAGCAGCGTTGTAACTTTAGTTACATTTACACAAATATCCAATGCCGATATTTGTAAACTTATGCTGGAAATTATTGGCTATATACTTGCTGTTTTAATAGGCGTGTCGCTCGGGCTGATCGGTAGCGGCGGCTCCATCCTCGGCGTGCCCATACTGGTATATTTCTTTGCCATTAGCCCGCAGACAGCTACCACACACTCTCTTTTTATTGTAGGCATTACATCTGCCATAGCATCTTACAAACACCACAGGATCGGCAACCTGAAACTTAAGCCTGCCACTGCTTTTGGCATACCATCACTCATAACATTGTTGCTTACAAGAAGATACCTTCTACCTGAAATTCCTGAAATAATCTTCCATTTAAACGATTTTACGCTGGACAAGCAAACGTTTATAATCGTATTTTTTGCCATGCTGATGGTATTTGCTTCTTTCTCCATGATAAAAAAGCAAAAGGTAAAAAAAGCACAAGAGGCTTCTGTCATTACACTTGTGCTGATGGGCGTGCTGGTAGGCCTCATTATCGGAATCCTGGGAGCTGGCGGCGGCTTCCTCATTATTCCTTCCCTGGTAATATTCGGCAAGCTAGAAATGAAATATGCTATTGCAACTTCGCTATTTATTATTACCATAAACTCTTTATTAGGATTTGCAGGCGACCTGATCAACAAAGTATCTATCAATTATTATATACTCATCACCGTTTCTGTTTCTGCGATCATTGGCATGTTTGCAGGCCTGTATCTTTCAAAAAAAATAAACAGAAAGAAGTTAAAGCCGGCTTTCGGGTGGTTTGTGTTATCAATGGGCATTTTCATTATCATCAAGGAAATATTTTTTAAAAGTTAGTATCATGAATCAGCAAAAAAAGAAGTGGTACGCATTGAATAATATTCTCACCGGCATACTGACCCTATTTATTATATTGATGATTGTGAACCCGGTCGTGAAAGGCAGAGTAATACAAGGGTTGATGAAAATAGGTTTATTCCAGCCAAAAATATCAAAGGAGAAATTAAATGCTTCCACCGAAAACGAACATATTTACCAGGTAAATTTTGTGGATACTCACGGAAAAGTTATTGAAGGTAATTCGCTCAGCGGAAAAGTAGTGTTCATTAACTTTTGGGCTACGTGGTGCCCGCCGTGCATTGCTGAAATGCCGTCAATTAACGAGCTCTATAATGAATACAAAGATAACCCAGACATCATCTTCCTGATGGTGGATGCTGATAACGACTTACAGAAATCAATTGCATTTATGAAAGACAAAAAATTTCAAATGCCTGTTTTTACAGCAAAGGGAAATATTCCACAGGCTTGGTACAGCGGTACCCTGCCTACCACAATTGTTTTAGATAAAAACGGAAATGTTGCCTACAGACAAACAGGCGCGGCCGAGTATACCAATAAAAAATTCAAAGATTTTATTTTAAATTTAATGAACTATAACCAAGGCTCTAACTAAAAATAAAGCATTATGTCACAATTTTCAGAAATTATCCGTTCCCCAAAACCTACACTGGTAGATTTTCATGCTACCTGGTGTGGACCGTGTAAAATGCTCGCTCCGGTAATTGTCGATCTTAAAAAAACTGTAGGCGATAAGCTTACTGTTTTAAAAATTGATGTTGACAAAAACCAGGAAGTAGCCGCAAACTACGGCATACAAGGCGTACCCACATTGATACTTTTTAAAAATGGTAACATTGTATGGCGGCAATCGGGCTACCTTACATTAAATCAGATACAAAATGCTATTAACCCTTTTATTTAATTTACTAAACTTACAGATCATGCATATAGAGCAAATTTACACGGGATGCCTCGCCCAGGGAGCTTATTACATCACTTCGAAGAACGAAGCAGTAGTGATTGACCCTTTGCGTGAAGTGGCGCCATACGTACAGCGTGCAGAACGAGACAATGTAAAGATCAAATATATTTTTGAAACCCACTTTCATGCAGACTTTGTTTCCGGCCACCTTGACCTGCAAAAACAAACCGGCGCCACAATTGTATACGGGCCAAATGCCAACCCCGGATTTGATGCGCATATTGCCGAAGACGGAGAAACATTTAAAGTAGGAGATGTAACGTTTACGGCTGTGCACACGCCCGGCCACACTATGGAGAGCACCTGCTACCTCCTGAAAGATGAGCAAGGCCTCGGTAAAGCAATATTTACCGGAGATACGCTGTTTATTGGTGATGTGGGGCGCCCTGACCTTGCTCAGAAAGTAGCTGAAGAATTAACACAGGATAAACTTGCTGGCCTTCTGTATGATTCACTTCAACAAAAAATAATGCCATTGGCAGATGATATTGTTGTATACCCTGCACATGGCGCCGGCTCCGCATGCGGCAAGAACATGAGCAAAGAAACCTACGATACCTTAGGCAACCAGAAAAAAACAAACTATGCGCTGCAGCCAATGCCCAAAGAAGAATTTATTAAAAAAGTCACTGAGGGCCTTACTGCGCCTCCGGCTTATTTTCCGCTGAATGTAATGCTGAACATACAAGGTTATGAAAGCATTGATACAGTTAAGGAAAGAGGCCTTAATCCGCTGTCGCCAGATGCATTTGAGCAGGCTGCGAATGAGTCCGGTGCATTGCTCTTAGATACACGCAATGCAGATGCATTTGAGAAAGGTTTTATTCCTAATGCTATCAACATCGGTATAGACGGAAGTTTCGCTCCCTGGGTGGGCGCATTGATCACTGATATAAAGCAACCAATTCTCATCATTGCCGATGCAGGACGCGAAGAAGAAGTGATTACCAGGCTTTCGCGCGTAGGCTATGACAATACCATTGGTTACCTCGCAGGTGGATTTGAAAGCTGGAAAAAGGCCGGTAAAGAAATTGACACTATTGAATCCATCACTGTAGATGAGTTTGCAGAAAGAACCCGGCAAAATAAAGACGCTGAAATCATTGATGTACGTAAGAAATCTGAGTATGATTCCGAACATATCAAAAATGCAGGCAATGTGCCACTGGATCATGTGAATGAAAACTTTCAGCAACTGGATAAAGAAAAAACTTACTTCATACATTGTGCAGCCGGCTACCGCTCTATGATCTTTACATCCATACTAAAGGCAAGAGGATACGATAAGCTCATCAACATCAAAGGCGGCTTTAAAGCTATCAAAGAAAGCAAACGTTTTGAACTTACAGATTATGTATGCCCCTCAACACAACTATAATAAAAAATTGCTAACACATGCAGACTAATAAAACTTCCGCCGTGATATGGCGTCTTGTGCTGGCAGCTGTGGCCATTTACCTTTTCTTCTACTATGGCAAAGAGGGAGCTATGGCTTACATGGCGCTGGCAGCCGGCATACTGATGCTGTTAACAGCCGCTATAAAAGCAAGTTTGCCGAACTCCTCAGGTGCAAATAAAAATGTAGAAGTTTCGAACAGTACAGGTTTAAAAGAAGAGCTTAAAAATGGCGTAATCATTGACGTGCGCACGCCAAAGGAGTACGCATCGGGCCATATCCCCGGCAGCATCAACATTCCGCTGAACACATTATCAGCCAGGAAGAGTGAGCTTACGCGGAAATATAAAACCATTATCACCTGTTGCGCTTCAGGTATGCGCAGCGCTTCTGCAAAAAATATTTTATCCGGCACTCAAGCCAGAATTATTGATGGCGGAGGCTGGAGGAGTTTACAGAAACAAATCTAAATATTAATATGATACTAATGATAAAGAACTATCTGAAACAATGGAATGTTATGCGGCTGATAAGGCTTTTATTGGGCTTAGCCATCATTGCACAGGGTATTTGGACAAAAGAAAATGCATTCATCATGCTGGGTATATTTTTTGCCGCGCTACCGTTGCTCAACATAGGATGTTGTTCAACCGGCGGTTGCAGCGTTAATACCCAAAAAACAAAGAGACCAGCTAGTGAAGTAACTTTTGAAGAAATAAAATAAATGATATGGACCTGATTAACTGGATATCTTCCCCATGGCCGTGGTATGTTGCTGGGCCGTTGCTGGGGTTAACTGTGCCGCTTTTGCTGATCCTGGGAAATAAAACTTTTGGCATATCATCTTCCTTGCGGCATATTTGCGCATCCTGTTTTCCGAAGGATATTCCATTCTTTACATACAACTGGAAGAAAGAAGCATGGAACCTGTTCTTCGTAGCAGGCATATTTTTCGGCGGCATCATTGGCTCCTATATTTTAGGCAATGCCGGCCAGATACAGGTGGAGCCTGCGTTAGCAAATGATCTTGCCCCATACAACATTACAAACTTTAATGGCATGGTGCCGCAAGACCTGTTCATCTGGCAATCTTTATTCACCCTTCGGGGAATTATTTTAATGGTGGTTGGCGGCTTTCTGGTGGGCTTCGGCACACGCTATGCCGGTGGCTGCACCAGCGGGCACTCCATCATGGGATTATCCAATTTACAGTGGCCTTCACTAATTGCTACCATTTGCTTTATGGCAGGCGGCTTCTTTATGGCAAACATTATTTTACCATTCATACTTTCCTTATAATGCAACAGTATAAAGACTTTGAAACAGAAGATCTGGAAAAACGCAGGCAGGACGCCATGTGTGTAAATGAAAGTAAACAGCATACCCAATGGTACAGCTATTTTACATATTTATTATTAGGTACCTTCTTCGGTATTGTACTGGTGAAAGGTGAGATCGTAAGCTGGTTCCGCATACAGGAAATGTTCAGGCTGCAATCTTTTCACATGTACGGTGTAATCGGTTCGGCAGTTATGGTAGGCATACTGTCTGTTTACCTGATTAAAAAATACAACATCAAAACCATCAGCGGAGAAAAGATTGTATTAACGCCAAAAAAGTTCAACAAAGGCCAGGTATACGGAGGCTTGCTGTTTGGCTTCGGCTGGGCTATGACAGGCGCTTGCCCGGGACCATTGTTTGCGCAAATAGGTACCGGCGCTACAGTTATCATTGTTACCTTACTCAGTGCAATTGCAGGCACATGGGTATACGGAAAATACAGGGAAAGGCTTCCGCATTAATTTTTACGGTATGATAATTAAAGCTACTATTGCAGACATTCCTGCCATACAACAGATAGCCTGTAAAACCTGGCCTGAAACCTATGGAGGCATCCTATCTCAGGAGCAAATCGACTACATGCTACAATGGATGTATGATGCAGCATTTATCCAACAACAAATGCTCGAGGGACATCAATTTTATCTTTTGAAAGAGACCAGCGAAGCAACCGGTTTTATTGATGTACAGATGATATCCGCAACCGAAACGAAACTGCACAAGATCTATCTGTTACCTGCTATGCAGGGTAAAGGCTATGGGCAATTGCTGATCAATAAGGCAAAAGCATTTGCGGCAGCGCATCATGCCGAAACATTGATTTTAAACGTAAACAGGCATAATAATGCATTAGGATTTTACCAAAAAAACGGCTTTGTAATTATCGAAGAAAAGGATATTCCGATAGGTAACGGCTATTTTATGAACGATTATATCCTGGAATGGAAGGTTAAATAACAGCAGCTATTCAATGCTGCTCAATTTTAAATACCCGATATGCAATTCATCAGCTACTCCATCGTCCGAAGGCGTAATTACAAGGCGGTATTGCTGTTTCTGATGCTGCGGTAATATGTCCTGTACATTCAGAACTTCATCAATATCTACACCATATTTATCATCTATATGTGAGGCGCCGCCTTTATCTGAAGTACTGAAAGTTTTATAGAAGGCAGTATTTTTGGCAGCAGCCACGGCCCCGGAGATGGACGCGCACACATGCAATAATTTATAATGATACTCTTCAAAATCTCCTTGCCGGTAACCTCCTAAATTTATAAAGTAAAGATTTACATCCTTCCCGTCTACAGGCGTGCGTTCTTCAACAGCAATGGAGAAGCCGTTGACAATATTTACTTCGCGCCAGGCGTCAATATGGATTTTACCATTCGCTTCCGACCAGAATTTTTTTATTTCGGGTACAATTTCACTAAGCGTTCTTCCTATGCAGAAAAACACATCATGTTGCTCTGTGTGCCTGTTTGCAGGTGTACACCCAAGGATAAGGTAGAACAGCTTCATGTATATATTTTCCAGTTCGCCGCTCTGCGGCTAGTTTTATTTGTCCAATGGAATTACTTGTAGTGCACTTCGTTTCGCCAAATATACTTTACAGTTGGTTAGAAGTATACTCATGGCGCATTTGATCTTATTGCCGGGGAAAGATCTGGTCAACAGCGCCGCTGATCATCGGGAATTTTTCTTTTACATACTCTGCAATAACGTTTACCGCCTGCTTAGCCTGCGCTTCTGTAAGCGCTGCTTCTTTTATAAGTTTATCTATTAACTCCTGCATGTTTATTAATTTTTATGATTGTTTTTATCAAAATATTTTTTGAGATAATACATCTGGTAGCCTATAGCATTGTTCCAGTAGTTCCAGTCGTGTTTACCCGGCCTTTCAGTGTAGTCGTGAGCAATCTTTAATTCATTCAGTGATTGGTGCAATATCCTGTTTACGCCAATAAAAAAATCATCCACGCCACAGTCTATGGCTATTTGTAGTTCATTGTCGGCAAGTGCTGTATGCGCCAGGTATTGCACGGTATGGGCTACCCATCTGTTTTTATTGCTTGCATATTCGCCAAGCAATAAGGGCAGGCCCCAGTTGTTTGGGAATGGCGTGAAATCCACACCGGCGCTCAGCGCTACACAAGCGCCGTACACTTCTTTATGTTTTATGGCAAGATACATAGCGCCGTGCCCACCCATACTCAGCCCTGCAATAGCGCGGCCGCTACGGTTCTGAATGGTACGGTAGTTTTTATCTATGTAGTTTGTTACTTCCTTGGCCACATGCGTTTCATATTTCGATTCGGGCAACTGTGGCGCATCTAAATACCAGCTTGCTTTTCCGCCATCAGGGCACACTACAATCATTCCCGTTTCGTCAACAGATTTAATAAGGTCGGGTGCTTTAAGCACCCACTCTCGAAAAGAACCGCCATGGCCGTGCAGTAGGTATAACACCGGAAACTTTCGTGCATTTTTACTATAGGTATCGGGAGTAATTATCACACAGGAAATATGTTTCTGCATGGCAGCGCTGTAAATGTTTAGAGTATCTACCTTTGCAGCAGTTGCGGCAAATGCTGTAAAGCAGGATATAATTATAATGAAGGTCTTACGCATAAAAAAGTCTCTGTAGTTTTTACAGAGACAAATATAAAATGTTTTTTTAGTATTATGCTTAGCTTACTTTTTCAACCTGGATGTAATTGAGCTCTACAGGGGTTGAGCGGCCAAATATCTTCACGGTTACTTTCAGTTTTTTCTTGTCTTCGTTTACCTCTTCAATCACACCGTTGAAATCGTTGAACGGGCCTTCAATGATCTTGATAGTTTCACCCACAATGAAAGGTTCGCTGATCACTACACCCTGGTCGTTCATTTCATCTACTCTGCCCAGCATTTTGTTTACTTCGGCTTTGCGCAGGGAAATAATGTTTCCTTTGCTTCCTTTGCCATCTGTAAGAAAATGCATGATGTCTGTAATGCCTGTAATATGCACTACAATGTCATCGGTAAGTTTGCCGTCTGCTACTTCCATCATTACATAACCCGGGTAGTAGTTTTTTTCGCGCATTACTTTTTTACCATTCTGTACGCGAAACACTTTTTCCATGGGCAAAAAAACCTGTTTAATGATATCTGTCCATTCATTGCGCACAATATCTTTATCAAGGTATTCTTTTACTTTCTTTTCCTTACCACTTACCACACGCAACACATACCATTTGGTGTCTTCTTTTTGAACTTCTTCTGCCATTTCGCGATTTTTTTTATCTCTTTAAAACAGAGAATAGATAAAATTAAGAGCCCCACTGCTAATAAAGTCCATGAGCCATACAACAAGCGTGATGATGATTGTAGCAACTAAAACGATGATAGTAGATTGCTGCAAATTATTCCATGTGGGCCATGTAACTTTTTGCGTCAACTCATGATAGGAGTCTCTAACGTAATTCGTGAACTTACTCATCTTAATTTTTAAATGAATTTATAACTTCATTTGCACGGGCACTAGGATTCGAACCCAGATCAAAGGTTTTGGAGACCCGTATGCTACCATTGCACCATGCCCGTAAAAAAATTGTAGTACAAAGTACAAAGTACTCAGACGTATTGCCCAAGTACTTTGTAATATGTAAGAACCTTTGTAACTCAATACTTATTATTCTCTTAGTACTTAGTACCTAGTACCTGTACTATTTTAAAATCTCCGTAACCTGTCCTGCGCCTACTGTACGTCCGCCTTCACGAATAGCGAATTTAAGACCTTTTTCCATAGCGATAGGCTGGATAAGTTTTACATTCAGGTTGATGTTATCGCCCGGCATTACCATTTCAGTACCTTCAGGAAGTGTTACTTCACCAGTTACGTCAGTTGTACGGAAATAGAACTGAGGACGGTATTTGTTGAAGAATGGGGTGTGGCGTCCGCCTTCTTCTTTAGAAAGTACGTAAACTTCACCGTTGAATTCAGTATGAGGAGTGATAGATTTTGGTTTACAGATTACCATACCGCGGCGGATATCTTTTTTCTCAATACCGCGCAACAGGATGCCTGCGTTATCACCTGCCTGACCTTCGTCCAATAATTTTTTAAACATTTCTACACCAGTACAAGTTGATTGTAAAGGCTCATCCATTAAACCAACGATCTCAACCGGCTCACCCACTTTGATGATACCTCTTTCGATACGTCCTGTAGCCACTGTACCACGACCAGTGATGGTGAATACGTCTTCTACGGACATAAGGAACGGAAGGTCAACAGCTCTTGGAGGCAAAGGAATGTACTCATCCACAGCTTTCATCAATTCTTCTACACCAGGCACCCATTTTTCGTCGCCTGCCAATGCACCTGCTGCAGAACCCTGGATGATGGGAGTATTATCGCCATCAAACCCGTAAGAAGATAAAAGATCTCTGATTTCCATTTCAACCAAGTCTAATAATTCCGGATCGTCAACCAAATCAACTTTATTCATAAACACAACGATACGGGGAACACCTACCTGGCGAGCCAAAAGAATGTGTTCTTTAGTCTGAGGCATTGGACCGTCTGTAGCAGCAACCACAAGAATAGCACCATCCATTTGAGCAGCACCGGTAATCATATTTTTTACGTAGTCAGCGTGACCGGGACAGTCAACGTGTGCATAGTGACGGCTAGCTGTTTGATATTCTACGTGTGCAGTATTGATAGTGATACCTCTTTCTTTTTCTTCAGGAGCGCCATCAATATCATCATATTTCCTGATTTCTGAAAGACCCTGCTTAGCCAAAACAGTAGTGATAGCAGCAGTTAGTGTGGTCTTACCATGGTCAACGTGACCTATAGTACCAATGTTTACGTGGGGCTTATCCCTCTTAAAGGTTTCTTTTGACATTTTTATCGGTTTTTTGTTGTGGTTTTTAAAATGTAACAGTCTACAGTCACATCGACCACAGACCATATTTAAATATATTTTTTTGTTGTCACCGGAATTCGCTTCTTAAACAGTGTGAGCTGTTGATGAGATTTGAACTCACGACCTCTTCCTTACCAAGGAAGTGCTCTACCCCTGAGCTACAACAGCTTTTACAAAGTTATTGTGTCAGTGGAAAAGTTTTTTTTGAACAACGTTGCGAATATACAAAATTTCATTTGTATTCTTTGCATTGTTGGCGATGAAATATCCTTTCATTTACAACTAACGGATCCGCTGAAAGAATCCGGCTCTTAGCTTTCTGGGATATTTCATCAAAAACATGTTTTTCGATGACAACCTTTGAGAGCGGAAGACGAGTCTCGAACTCGCAACCTATAGCTTGGAAGGCTATCGCTCTACCAATTGAGCTACTTCCGCGTTGTTGTGGGCAGGAGTGGATTCGAACCACTGAAGTCGAAAGACAGCGGATTTACAGTCCGCCCCATTTGGCCGCTCTGGAACCTGCCCCTACATTACCGGAGCCGAAGACGGGAGTCGAACCTGCGACCTACTGATTACAAATCAGTTGCTCTACCAACTGAGCTACTTCGGCTAAAAAAAAGAACTATTCCCATAATTTGGGATTGCAAAGTTAAAAGAAAAGTTCATTTATCAAAATTTTTTTAATCTCTTTTTTGAAATTAGGGCAAAAATTAAAGCTGCCTGTATCGAGGCAGCTTTAATTAAACTAATGTTTGCCTGAAATGTTATGCCCGTAAAGCCATTTTCTGTTTTTTACGTTTTATTTGGGTAGCCATTGAATCCAGCGCCAGGTCAAATGACTCTTCAAAAGATTTGGAAGTAGATTTCACGAAATAGCTTTGCCTGGGCACATGTATGGCTATCTCCACCGTTTTATCCTTAATAGCATGTACCACGTTGTCAAGCTTCAGATATACATCTGTCTTAATAATACTGTCATGAAAAGTGTTCAGCTTATCAATTTTCCGGTTCACATAATCAAGTAATTTGGCATCTGCATTAAAACGCACAGTTTGGATGTTCACGTTCATAGCTTATTCATTTTTTAGTTAGCAATTGGTTTTTTAGATCCCTTTTATAGAGTTAAGGTACAACTTTTTTACTACTAAAATCACAGCCAAAAAATATTAAAAGCATTATAACAGAATGGCTAAAAATTAACTAAAGCCCTATCAGTTCAAAGTCGGCAGCGAGCGCCGTTAAGGCTGCGCTTAGCCTGTGTTGATGCGTATCTGTAATAAATACCTGCGTGTGCGCATGTAAACATATGAGCTCTAGCAGGTTGCCCATTCTGTTCTCATCCAGCTTTTCAAAAACATCGTCCAGCAGAAGGATGGGCGTGTTTGGCATTTTGCCTTTTAAATAAAAAAATTCTGCCAGTCGCATGGCAAATAACAGGCTTTTGCGCTGGCCTTGCGAAGCAATATTCTTAAACTGATCACCGTCCATCAGAAACAATATATCGTCTTTATGTATACCGGTGTTTGTCCTTTGCAACAGCAGGTCTTTGCTCCTACTTTCCCGCAACAGTTCTGCAAAACGTTTGTCAGTGTGAAGCTGCGAGTGATAGCTTACAGACATGTTATCATCCCTGTCTGCTATTGTATTGTACTGTTTAATGGCTTCCGGAATTATTTCGCTGAAAAACACGGCTCTTTTACTGTATATTTTTTCACCTGCATCTGCCAGTTGTGCATCAAAGATCTCCAGTAAGCTATCGTCTGTGAAACCCGCATCTGCGGAATTTTTCAACAGGCTGTTTCTCTGTTGCAACACCTTGTTGTAACGAATAAGCTGCTGCAAATATCCGGCATCACACTGCGAGAGGATAGTATCTGTAAACCTGCGTCTTTCCTCGCTTGTTCCTGTCACCAGTTGTACATCATCGGGAGCGATCATCACGCAGGGGTATTTACCCAGGTGCGCTGAAAATTTTTTGTACTGTTCCTGGCCAGCATAAAATTCCTTCTTTCCAGTTTCGCGGTAAACGCAGGCAACCCGGCTCCCGTCTTGCATGACGCCTTCAATCCTGAAGCCTTCGTATCCCTGCCTTACACTCCTGGCATCAGGACGCGAGAAATAGCTTTTCGTAAAACAGAGGTAGTAAATGCCGTCCAGCAGGTTGGTCTTGCCGCTACCGTTTTCTCCGTATATGCCTACAATTTTTTTATGGAAATTAAACTTTTGAAAGTCGTAATTCCGGAAACGTGTAAAAGCAATTTCGGAAAGCAGGTTCATGCAGGCAAAAGTCTGTAAAAATATTGATAATGAAAAGTAGTGATGGGCAAATGGGTGAGATGTGAAAAGTGAGCTGTGGAAAGGTGAAAGGTGAAAAGTTGCGAGATACTATAATATGTAATCTTTAATTTTTACCACAACACTCCACAATTAAACAAATCCACAACTACACAGCCATAACTCCACAGCCTTCCTTTGTTTTGATTTTTGCGCAAATATTACTTACATTTGCTCCCTAAAATATAAATTTATATCGCGTGGCAACAGAACAAAAATACACCAAAGAAACCTACTTATACTGGTATGAGCTAATGCAGCTTATACGCCAGTTTGAGTTAAAAGCTGAAGAAAAATATAAAATGGCCGGAAAAATACGCGGATTTTTCCACGCCTATGTGGGGCAGGAAGCTATTGCTGCCGGTTGTATGACGGCAACCAGGCAGGAAGACCCTTTCATTACCGCTTATCGCGACCACGGCCTTGGCCTGGCAAAAGGCATGTCTGCCAACGCATGTATGGCTGAACTGTATGGTAAAGAAACCGGCTGCGCCAAAGGCAAGGGCGGAAGCATGCACTTCTTCAGCAAAGAGCATTATTTCTTCGGCGGCCACGGTATTGTGGGCGCACAGATAGGCGTAGGCGCAGGCCTTGCATTTGCAGAGCAGTACAAAGGCACAGACAATGTAACATTGGTTTTCTTCGGCGATGGCGCTGCACGCCAGGGTATACTGCATGAAACATTTAACATGGCTATGCTGTGGAACCTGCCCGTAGTATTCATCTGTGAAAACAACCATTATGCAATGGGTACTTCCGTACAAAGAACTTCTAATGTAGTAGATATTTATAAAATAGCTGATGCTTACGATATGCCGGGCGATAAAGTAGACGGCATGACTCCTGAAACCGTTCACGAGGCAGTAGCGCGCGCCGTAAAAAGAGCCAGGGAGAAAGGCGGCCCTACTTTACTGGAAATTAAAACCTACCGCTACAAAGGACACTCTATTTCCGATCCGGGTAAATACCGCACTAAAGATGAACTGGAAAAATACAAAAGCCAGGATCCTATTCAGCGCGTATTAGCTACCATTAAGGATAATAATTTTGCTACAGATGAAGAGATACAAGCAATTGATCAGAAGATCAATGACATTGTAGAAGAAAGCGTGAAGTTTGCTGAAGAAAGCGCATTCCCTTCTGAAAGCGAACTGCTGAAAGATGTATATGTAGATCCAAATTACGAATTCATTGTAGATTAATGATAATTTAAAAAAAACACGATACGTCTACCGTATCGTGTTTTTCTCTATAGCGGATTATTTTTTTAAATGATAACAAATGTCAAAATCAAAGACTAAGCAAACTGTTCCTAATGTAGATCAGGAATATGCTGTGCAACAGGACAAAACACTTCACTGGTTGCAAAAAAACCAGAAAACACTTCTCTACACTTTATTAGGCCTTGCGTTAATTATCGGCGGCTACTATGCTTACCAGCAGTTTGTGGTAAAGCCCAATACAGAAAAGGCTCAAAATGACCTGGCAGGCGCACAGCAATTGTTTGACCGCGCTGTAGCAAACCCTGTTATCGATACCGCGGCATTTAAAGCTGTTTTAAATGGCGAAGGCGCTACAAAAGGCGTATTGTCCGTTATAAAAAACAACAGTGGCAAGGTTGCTAACCTCGCAAAATATTACGCTGGTGTAAGTTATTTAAAACTCGGAGATTTTAATAATGCAGTTAAATATCTGAAAGAGTTTTCTACAGATGCCAAACAGATTCAGATGATGGCCTATGGCGCACTGGGCGATGCTTACAGCGAGCTCGGCAAAAATGATGATGCAGTGAGCAGCTACAAAAAGGCAGCCGCTACTTTCGAGGCCGATGCTGTAAACGCAGGTGAATATTTATTCCGGGCTGCGCTACTATGCGAGGTTACCGGCAAGAACACAGAAGCTGTACAATTGTACAAAGAGCTGAAGGAGAAATTTCCCCAGACGCAACGCGGTGCGGAAGCAGATAAATACATTTATCGCTTAAGCATTGAGGACAACGATTTCACCGTAAAATAAAACTTTATGTCTACACAAGGCAACAGCAACTTTTTACAAGGCATCCCCTCTCCAAAGGATGCCTTTATTATCATTGTGAAAACCGAGTGGAACAGCGATATCGTTGATGAACTGGAAAGAGGCTGCCTGAACATATTGGACCGGGCCGGGGCAACCTATGAGATCATCACTGTGCCGGGCGCAGTGGAAATACCGTTTACCATTGCTGCTTATAAAAGAAGCGGCAGGCCGAAAGCAGATGCATTTATCACGCTGGGCGCTGTTATTCAGGGTGGCACTCCTCATTTCGATTATGTTTGCAAGTTCGTTACCGAAGGTGTGCTTCAACTTAATCTTACTTTGACCGAGCCTGTGGTTTTAGGGGTACTTACCTTAAACAACAGGGTACAGGCCGAAGAGAGAACCGGGGGCATCCACGGCCATAAAGGCGAAGAAGCTGCCATCACTGCGTTTAAGATGATAGAAGTAAGCAGGTCTCTGTAGCTTACATTTGTACTTTCTTTTTTAATTGAAACCTTATACTCTTTTGCTGTAATGACATACATTGTATGCTTAAACCTGGCTGTAACATCGGGCCATGCTTGCTTTCCAAATCACAACTATACGCCTGAGGCAGTTTATTTTCCAGCATAATTATTTATATAAACTTTGGCGCTGTGCACGTAACCTATACAGGTCAAGCTAAGCGGTCTGAATAAATAGCTGCTGTCTACCGTCGTGCAGCGCCGCCATGATCACGTTAGCCTCCTTATTGCTGCCCTGTTATTTACAGAAAAATATTTCAATTAAAAGTTAAACATACAGGCAAATCTTCATTGCTGTATAATTATTGTAGTATCTTTCTGGCTATAATAAACTGGTTTGTAAAAACAACAGTATGCAGCTTTTTTCAATCGACACTGAAACTTTTAAATTAGATGGAGGAGCCGTTTTCGGCGTAGTGCCAAAAGTATTGTGGAGTAAAAGAATACAACCCGATAAAAATAACCTGGTACGCATGGCCATGCGCCTGCTACTGATCCAGGATAGCAGCAGGCTGATATTGATTGATACCGGCATCGGCAATAAGCAAAGCGAAAAATTTTTCAGCCACTATTATCTTGATAAATCCAATAACCTGGAGAAATCTCTGTATAAGCACGGCTTTACCAAAGAGGATATTACAGATGTACTTCTTACACACCTCCACTTTGACCACGCAGGAGGCGCGGTAGAGTTTACTGATGGCAAGTTAACACCCGCATTTAAAAATGCTGTTTACTGGAGCAACGAAGCACAATGGAATTGGGCAATAAAACCCAATGCACGTGAAAAACCCTCTTTTCTGCAAGATAACTTTTTGCCCTTACAAGAGAGCGGCCAACTGCAGTTTATATCCACACCGGAAAAAGGTTTGGCAAGATTCACAGATGATGTAACTATCCGGTTTGTTTCGGGTCATACAGAATCTATGATGATTCCACAGGTAAACTACAAGGGCAATACTATTGTATTTACGGCGGACCTTATTATATCTGCGCATCATCTTCCTGTAAACTACGTGGCTGCGTATGATGTACAGCCCCTGAAATCTATGCAGGAAAAGGAATTGTTTCTTCAAGAAGCAATTGATAACGATTATATACTGTTTTTTGAACATGATATAGACACTGAATGCTGCACACTTGAAAGAACGGAAAAAGGTATTGATGTAAAAGACAGTTTTAAATTGTCGGAAATTTAAACAGAAGCATGAGTAAGAATATATATTTTGGTTTAATAATGATCTTAACGTTTGCCTGCTCACCCAAGGTAGTCACGGTAAAGTCTCCGCCGGAAGTTAAGATAGTAGAAAAAGAGGTAATAAAATACGTTGAGCGACGCGTGCCATTGAGTGCAAGAGATCAGAAATACCTGTATGATGCGCTCAGGACAGACTCACAATACAACAACCGAAACTGGGAATATGCACGCCAGGCAAAGGACCTGGCAAACATTATTGCACGTCCGCCAGCAATTGTACACCTGGATAATGTGAACTTTGGACAATTTGAAGGAACCTATAATTTTAATTTAAGGCGCCCCAACATGGTGATCATTCACCATACTGCCCAGAACAGTTGCGAACAGACCATCAGAACATTTCAGCTTACACGCACGCAGGTAAGCGCACACTATGTTATATGCCGCAACGGCACCATCTTTCAGATGCTGAACGATCATTTGCGTGCATGGCACGCTGGTAATGGCTCCTGGGGAAACATTACAGAAATCAATTCCAGCTCTATTGGCATTGAACTGGACAACAATGGCACCGAACCCTTCCAGGAAGCGCAGATACAGTCATTGATAAAGCTGTTGGGTCATTTAAAAAAATCATACAACATACCCGCAAAAAACTTTATAGGTCACAGCGATATAGCCCCTACCAGGAAAAACGACCCCAGTACCAAATTTCCCTGGAAACGGCTTGCAGAAGCAGGTTTTGGCATCTGGTATGTAGATAATCCGTACCTGGTGGTACCTCCCGATTTCAATGAGCTGCAGGCTTTAAGGATTATCGGCTACAATATTGATGATCCAGGTGCTGCTATTATTGCCTTCCGCCGACATTTTTGTGCAAGCGAGTCTAAATCCAATACCCTCACCCCGACTGAAAAAAGAATTTTATTCCAGGTTTACACTAAATTTATGTAGGATAGCTGCCTACCCTATTCATGAATATTACATTGAAAAAGCCGGAAGGGATGCGGCTGGTTTGCATGCTGGTATAAAACCAACCGTTAACAGGTTTTTCTTTCTAATAAATTTTACGGTTTTCATACAAGATTTCCTTCACCACTCAATTATCCTGCACAATATTAAAAACACAATTATAAAACAATTTCTGCTGAAAGCGCCTTGGCGTTTGTGTTTCAAGCAACCTGTCATCAAATGAATACGGCTGCCTGTGACTATACTTTGGGCAGCAGGTACAGCAACGCGGTATCTATAATAGGAAAAATTAAAATAGAATTCTGTGAAGAGAAATTTTTGATGTAACAGAAGTGCAGCATGTCCTGAAACACAACTGTTAGCAAGCATAAGTATAAAAAATAATCTTTTTAAAGTCCATAGTCCTTAGATGATTTGGACTATCTTTGCAATTGAAATTTTTTATTAATGTTCAATATCATCATATTTGGCCCTCCGGGTTGCGGTAAAGGAACTCAAAGTGAGAAAATAATCAAGAAATATGGCCTGAAGCATTTAAGCACAGGAGAAATACTGCGCGACGAGATTTGTGCCAAGACACCGCTGGGCAGAGAAGCACAAAACTTCATGGACAAAGGATTGTTTGTGCCGGATGAAGTTGTGATAGGCATGATCAGCACCGCGCTGGAAAAAAACCGTGATGCAAAGGGCTTTCTGCTCGACGGCTTTCCACGTACGGTTTCCCAGGCTGAGGCTTTGGATAAATTGCTAAAGCTAAATGCTATGGACATTGATGTGGTCATACTGTTAGATGTGGAAGAGGAAGAATCTGTAAGAAGGATCTTAAAACGTGGCGAAACTTCGGGAAGAAGCGACGATACCAGCGAAGAAATTATTCGCGAAAGAATAAAAATATACAAGAATAAAACAGCTCCTGTTGCTGATTATTACCGTGCGCAAAATAAGGTGAAGACTGTAAAAGGCACCGGAGAAATAGACGATATTTTTGCCGCGATCTCCCAAACGGTAGACATACTGCAAGGCGCAAAGCAAGCCAGCTAAGAGCAATAAATAATTTTATTTTAAACATCCGCAGCCCACCCGCTTGTGAATGTTTTATGCCAGTTTTGCCCAATAAAAAATTAATCATTTTGTTGATTGAAGCGGCTTCGCCTCATATAGTAATTCTACTGTTCCCGGCGATGACCTTTTGATTATATTATTCTCCAAATAATCTTATCTGTAATTCACTATTCACTACATGGGAAAGACTATTAAACCAGAGACTAAACAACAATTGTAGAAAGGTTACCGGGAAGTTTGCTGGCAGAAGCAGGATAAGTAATAAGAAATAGCGCGGGCTTTGAGATTCATCTTTTCATACGCCTGCATGCTGACTGATTGAAGATATTGGATTCTCTGCACTATAATTATCAGTTGCTACTGGCCCATTCAAAGAACTGTGGCATCTTCGAAGTTTCTATAAAATCAACATGATATAATCTTATGAACTGTGGTACAGTGCAAAGACTTTATTCAATTAAAAAACTTATGCCAATAACTTTTGTTCTGAATTTTATTTTAAAAATTCTGCGGCCATCATGTTGTGGATTTTTTTATATTACTTTTGCCCGCAATGAGAAAAGCAATAAAATACTCATGGCTGATAGCGCTGTGCTGCCTGTTTGCAGCTTATCTTCTGTCCTGTGCCAGCGCCTTTCTTTCTCCGCAAACATTTAGCTGGAGCAATTTTTTCTCGATCGGATTTCCCTATTTATTTGCTGCAGCGCTGGTGGCTGCTGTGTTCCAGGCTGCTATTTCACGCAAAGGAATGTTCCTGGTACTTTTTGTTCTGGCGGCAGGTGCATACAATATGCTCAACCTGATCGGCACAGGAAAATCAAACTTTAACATAGAAAAAAATATAAAAGACCTGCGGTTGCTTACCTGGAACGTGGAAACTTTTAAGTCTGAAAACTATTCCGGTGGAGACAGCTCGGTAATAAACCAATACTTGGAAGTGATAGAGCAGTATCTGCCCGATGTAATATGCCTGCAGGAATATACAGAAGATTTTTCGCCCGGCAGCGCTGCCAACTTTTTTGAAAAGCGCCTTGCGAAAAATGGTTACACATTTAAGGAAACCATTGCGGATAGTACATTTACCGAAAATGGTACTGTGCCCAATGGTGTAGGACTGGCAATTTATTGCAGGTTGCCCGTTAAAAACAAACGGGTAGCGGCCTTTTACTCCGGTGAAGGCATCAGGCATATGCTTTCGGCCGATATTGCATACAGGGGTCAAATGGTAAACGTAAACACACTGCACCTGCTCTCTTACCAGATCGATAAGCATAAGGAAGCCTTTCAAAAAGAGTCAACATTGAAGTATACACTGCGAAGGCTGATCAATGTATCTAAAGGACAGCAACGGCAGGCAGAAGAATATATGTCCTTTATGCATACTAAATATCCAAAAATCATTTGCGGCGATTTTAATAATGTGCCTACCAGCTACATCTACAACATGGTGAAGAAAAATATGCAGGATGTATTCCTGAAAGGAGCAAGTGGCTTCGGCATTACATTTCCGAACTTCCTTAGGACGCTTCGCATCGATTTTATTTTTGCAGACAAGCGCATACAGGTATCGCAAACGAAGATCATTGCCGCATCTGTGTCGGATCACTATCCGCTGGTAACAGATATTTCCCTGAGATGATTACTGAATGGTATAGCTCATTTCACCGCCTTTCTCATCTTTTAGCACAATGCCTATGGCTGCCAGTTCATTCCTGATCTTATCGCTTGTAACGAAGTCTTTATTTGCTTTAGCCTGCTTACGCATATCAATCAGTATTTGCACCACGCCATGGAGATGCTCGCCCCTGTTTTCAGTTAACGGTTGCAATCCCAGAATATCTTCGATAAATGTTTTTACTTTGTGCTGAAGCAAAGCAAACGTCTGTGAACTCAATGCATTTGCGGCAATGTGTTTATCTTTAATACTGTTGATCACCGGTACTATTTCAAACAAGCCGGCTATAACTTTTGCAGTATTGAAATCATCATTCAGAAATTCATCCAGTTCAGCCAGCAGTTGTTGTATTTTACTGTCAAGCCCGGTATCAGTAGCTTCTGAAACTTCTGAAGCTGGAAGTTTCTGTAAAGCTTCATTGGCATCCATCAGCCTCTTCAGGCCTTTCTCTGAAGCTTTTAAAGCATCATTGCTAAAGTCAAGCGTGGAGCGGTAGTGAGTCTGTAAAATAAAGAAGCGGATGGTCATGGGGTGATAAGCCTGTTCAAGTTCAGGATGATTGCCTGTAAACATTTCGGTTAGCTTGATCACATTGTTGTAGCTCTTGCCCATCTTCCTTCCGTTGATAGTGATCATGTTGTTGTGCATCCAGTAGCGCGCAGGCATCTCGTTGTTGCAAACTACACTCTGTGCTATTTCACACTCATGGTGTGGAAACTGTAAATCCATACCCCCGCCGTGAATATCAAATTGCTTTCCCAGATATTTACTGCTCATAGCGGAGCACTCAATATGCCAGCCAGGAAAACCTTCTCCCCAGGGGCTTGCCCAGCGCATGATGTGCTCAGGGGGTGCACTTTTCCACAAAGCAAAGTCTACGTTGTTGCGCTTCTCCTCCTGGTTTTCGAGCTCACGCGTACCTTCCACAACATCTTCCAGCGTGCGACCACTAAGGATACCGTAAGGCAATTTCTTTAGAGAAAAATCCTCGTTGTATTTCATTACATCAAAATAAACTGAGCCGTTTACTTCATACGCATAGCCGTCTGCCATGATTTTTTTGATCATCTCTATCTGCTCTACAATGTGGCCAGTGGCTGTAGGTTCTATGTTTGGCGTTAGCGTATTAAACTCCTTCATACCCCAGTGAAAAAGATAGGTATACTTTTTTACTAGCTCCATCGGCTCCAGCTTTTCAAGAAAAGCTTTGGACGAAATTTTATCTTCGGCTTCCCTTCCCTCTTCTTCAAAATGCCCGGCATCCGTAATGTTGCGAACATAACGCACCTTGTAGCCCAGGTGGCGGAAATACCTGTTTACCACATCGAATGTGATGTAAGGACGTGCATGTCCTAAATGCGACTCACCGCTAACCGTAGGCCCGCATACATACATGCCTACATAGCCCGGGGTGATGGGTTCAAAAACTTCTTTATTTCTTGTGAGTGAATTGTATATTTTCAGTTCCATAAAATCATTTACCGTTGCTATTTACGGCTTATTGCGAAGATAAAATTTTTATCAGCATACGCGGCTAATTATTTTACCAGGTTCACATCGCATACCAGCAACAGGTGATCGCTGAGATCTTCATCAACCATATCAAATTGGTTGATGATAAAATTGTCATCCGGCAAAATGTAATCAATGCGCAAAGTGGGCGCAATGGAATAATAGGTTCTGCCCACGCCCCAGCTCTTCCTTAAAAAAGCATCCTGGTGCTTTCCGCGAATGGTAAAGTATGTATAGGAGCCGGGCACATCATTAAAATCGCCGCAGATAATGTTGGGCAATTTTGTACTGTCAACGCTGGCACGGATAATGTCGGCCTGCGTGCCACGCTTCTGAAAGGCGCGCTTCATTTTTTTAATGATCCCAACGGAAGCATCCAGCGCCGAGTCTGAACGGTTTTGTATTTTATTAATGCCTTCATAGTCTTCTCGGGAGAATTTATAAGATTGCAGGTGAATGTTGTACACCCGCAATGTATCGAGATTGTAAAGAATATCCGTATAAATAAAACTCTCGGAAATGCCAGCCGGGTAAGCTATTTTGCCTGAATCAACAAGGGGATATTTTGAAAAAATTATGCTGCCGGCCTGATAAAAGCCATTGCGCTTATCCAGGTCTTTGGAGAAGAAGTAGTAAGGATATTTTTCCGTGAACAGGCCTATGTTATTGGCTTGCTCTCCCTGCGTTTCCGAGTGGTTAAATTCCTGCAGGCAAATGATGTCCGGGTTTAAATCCACAATGGTTTGGGCAATCTCTTCGCGGTCGCGCAGGCGCGTCTGTGTATTGCTGGTAGTGCCGTACATGCTGCCCACATTCCAGCTTACGATTCGCAAGCCTTCTTTTTTTTCAATGTCTTTGGTAAAAATGGTTTTAAAACGAAACGCAAAAGCGGCATCAAGCTGCTGCCAGCCTATTAAAAGACTGATCAGGGGTATCAGCGACAGCCTCGGCTTCATAGCCAGCCAGAAAATAAACGCAAAAACCAACAATACAACCAGGTAAGGTATAGTAAGGCTTAAAAAACTGCCGGGCCAGAACTTGCCAGGGTTGATAAATGAAGCCAGACATGCCAGCAGAAACAAAAGCGCTATCGGCACAGTAAGAAAAATAAAAAAACCTTTTACAAACTTCCTGATAAATCTAAATATCATGCAAGTAAAGATAACTTATTTAATCAAACCATCTTTATCCTCTGCAAAATAAGGCAGCAACGCGCTGTACATTTCGCCTGGCATCTGCGTCTTGCTCCAGTTGTCTTTTTTCAAAAAAAACAATGTGACCTTTCCTACAGTGAGCAATTTTTGCTGCTCGTTAAATATTTCCACATCAAAAACAATCTTATGATCTTTCGGCAGGTTTCTGATGCTTGTGTTGATGGTGAGCAGCTCATCATACTTGGCAGGCCTGATATATTTTATATTCAGCTCGGTCACAGGCAGCATGATGCCCTGCTCCTCTATCTTTTTATAGCTGAAACCCAGCGCACGTATAGCTTCTACCCTGCCAACCTCAAAGTACTGGGCATAGTTTCCATAATAGACCACCCCCATTTGGTCAGTTTCTGCATAGCGTACGCGTATTTGTGTTGTTGATGTGTACATATTACCATTTTTCTGCGTTAGCCTGGTCTGGGAAATCTTTAAAACTATCCCGGCTTATGGCTTTTTGTTTTTCTCTTTCCAGTATCATTTCTGCGATGAGCCTGCCGGCATCTTCTTTACCCCTTAGCCGTAGTTTTAATTGGTTTTCATCAATATCCAAGCGGTAAAGTATATGCAAAAGTTTTTGAAAGTCTGTATGTATAAGCATGTCAATCTCTGCCACCAGAAATGCTGTAAGCCACTGCTTATCTGGCTTTTCAAAGGTATTTTGTATTTGAAAAGCCTCAAATATCTTTGCTGGATCCATGCTAAGTTTTATAATTTCAGCAAGATAGGTTAAAATACTAACGAATTTCGTATTTTTGCCTAACAAAAGTTAGAGAAAAATTATGGCTAGGATCAAAACCGACAAAGACGTTACAAAAAAAGATGTGATACTTATGGCTGCTGCCAGCTTGTTTCGTGAAAAAGGCTATAAAGCTGCAAGCATGCGCGACCTGGCTGAAAAAGTAGGAATTGAAGCGGCCAGCTTATACAACCACATTCGTTCGAAAACAGAACTGCTGCATGATATTTGTTTTAACTCCGCTAATCTGTACTGGGAGCACATTATCCAGGTAGAGCGTTCAGACATGAGCCAGTTGCAAAAAGTAGAGACCATCTTACGGTTTCAGATCAAACAAATGATTGAGCATTTTGATGAAAGACTGGTGGCAGACAGGGAATGGAACCATCTTACTGAGCCCTACCTCACTAGCTATGAAACCCAAAGGCACAATTATCGCAAGCGTTTGAACGAGATCATCACACTGGGCGTAAAAAACGGCGAGATCAAAGAAGTGAATGTACCATCCACGATATGGCTGCTGCTGCATGCTATCAGCGGTATTGAATCCTGGCACCGCTCAAAAACCAAGATTGAACCCGAATTGCTGGAAGAAAATATGATCGCGATCCTGATCGGCGGATTGAAGAAATAGTCACAGCGAAGTTAACCCTAAAGTAGCTTCAAATCCTTCATCTGGCAACAGGTTGCTGCCATCGGCAGCTTTAGTAGCCAGCTCATCGCATCGGTTGTTGTAAATGTTATCTGCATGCCCTTTTACCCAATAAAAATGTATGGAAAAAGGTTTGGCAATTTCATAATATTGCATCCACAGGTCCTTGTTTTTCTTTCCGCCTGCAAAGTTGGTATCTATCCATTTTTTAAGCCAGCCTTTTTGTACAGCATTTACTACATATTGAGAATCTGTGTAAAGATGCACTGCTTCATCGGTTCTTTTCAACGCTTGCAAAGCTTTAATGACTGCCAGCAACTCCATACGGTTGTTGGTAGTAAGCCGGTATCCCTGCGATAATTCTTTCCTTACATTGCCATACAGCATTACCACGCCATAACCACCTGGGCCGGGATTTCCCCGGGAAGCGCCATCTGTATAGATCATCAGTTTTGCCATAATTTATTTACCAAAAATATAAACATTATGGCACACAATGAAAATCAGGATGACATACGGCATTGATTTTATATATTCTTAAAAAATAAATTTGTGGTTTTTAAAAAATGGTGTAACATTGCACTCGAAAACACCTTTGACAATATATCGACTTGTAAAAAGCTTCGCTAAACAGTTGTTTTCTCAAAAAAAATCAACCGAAATTTATTAAAATTTTATCTCCTTAAAAAATTCCCCTTCCGGGAAAATTCATTTGATGACTTAATCAAACAAGCACTAAGAAATTTATGTACGACATCCTACAATTGAACGACATGTTGGTTCCTGAACTGATAGACGTCGCTGAAAATTTGAAGATTCCTGTGAAAAAAAATATCGACAAGCAGGAACTGATCTATAAAATACTGGACAAACAAGCCATACAAGACAACGATAATAGAGCCTCCGGCGATGCTGAAAAAGAAAAACCAAAGAGGAAAAGAACGGTGAAAGCTACTACAGGCAATACTACCGAAGAGGCTATTGTGATGAGCGACGCCAACAAAAAAGAAGAGCCTGCCGGTGCGACCGCAACTGAAGAAAAACCTGCCGAAACAGAAGATGTAGCCAAAGAAGAAAGAAAACCGCGCAAGAGAAAGCCTATCAAAAAAGCTGTTGCCAAGGCCACTTCTACATCTGTAGTTAAAGATGATAATAATGCTGAACCTGTAGAAGAAAAAAGCGAAAAAATAAAACCGGTGCAGGCCGAAAAAACAGCAATAAAAAGCAACCCGGAAGAAGATATAGCCGAGGAACAGGACCAGGAAACCAATGATGATATTCCCCAGATTTCCGAGCAATTCCTGGCATTGCTGAAAGACGATGAAGATAATATTTCAGTGGAAGAACTGGAAAAAATGACCGATGAGGAAATCATTTCTCAGCAGCCTGTACACCACAAGCACAAGAAAGAACATGCTTTCAATATTGAGTTCGACGGCGTAATAGCTTCTGAAGGCGTACTGGAAATGATGCCCGATGGTTACGGCTTCCTCCGCTCTTCGGATTATAACTATCTCTCATCCCCTGATGATGTATATGTATCGCCATCGCAAATTAAATTGTTCGGCTTAAAAACCGGCGATACGGTTACAGGTGCGGTGCGCCCGCCCAAAGAAGGTGAAAAATATTTTGCATTATTGCGCGTAGAAAAAATCAACGGCAAGAGCCCCGAAGAAGTGAGAGACCGCGTGCCCTTTGACTATCTAACACCTTTATTCCCTTTTGAAAAACTAAACCTATTCACTTCTCCCGCTAATTACAGCACCAGGATCATGGACCTGTTTACGCCGATCGGTAAAGGCCAGCGCGGTCTGATCGTGGCGCCCCCAAAAGTGGGTAAAACAGTTTTACTGAAAGATGTGGCTAACGCCATCGCCAAGAACCACCCGGAGGTATACCTGATGGTTGTGTTGATAGACGAACGCCCCGAAGAGGTGACAGATATGGAACGAAGTGTAAGAGCAGAAGTGATTGCATCTACTTTTGACGAACCTGCCGAAAAGCATGTAAAAGTTTCTACCATTGCTTTACAGAAAGCCAAGCGTCTGGTAGAATGCGGCCATGATGTAGTAATACTTTTAGACAGCATTACCCGCCTGGCACGTGCACACAACACAGTAGCGCCTGCATCTGGTAAGGTGTTGTCCGGTGGTGTGGAAGCCAATGCCATGCAAAAGCCCAAGCAGTTTTTCGGCGCTGCTCGTAAAATAGAATTCGGCGGATCGCTTACTATCCTGGCAACTGCGCTTATTGAAACAGGCAGCAAGATGGACGAGGTGATATTTGAAGAATTTAAAGGTACCGGCAATATGGAACTGTTGCTCGACAGGCGCCTCGCCAACAAACGTATTTACCCGGCCATTGATCTGGTACAGTCATCTACGCGTCGTGACGACCTGTTGTTAGATAAAGATGTATTGAGCCGCATGAATATCCTGCGCGCTTACCTCAGCGATATGAAACCTGAAGAAGCAATGCCTGACCTGCTTAACCGTATGAGAGGCACTAAAGACAATGAAGAGTTTCTGATCAGCATGAACAGATAATTTTTAAACAATTATAATAGCAAGGCGAACTTTAGGGTTCGTCTTTTTGCGTTAGAATTGTGGCTGTTCTGTAGCTGTTTACACTGTTAGCAATGCGCATCCCGGACGAAAGATAGAAATCAGGTTTTGTAAGCTGTTGCAGAGAATCTATAGCAAACCCTAACCCTATTAAGACTTTCAGGAAGTTAGTAAGATTTATTTTTCAATCTGCATTCGCGATACCTGCTGAACATACTGAATAGTATTGATTTGAGATCTCCGCATACCGCTTCGTGAATTGCACCTCAAGAAGAGCGATAAGCTGTGGAAAATCGCGGATAACATCATCATGCAAAAAACTTTATTTTATTTTTGGTGGAA
The DNA here is from genome assembly GCA_023422835.1 of Bacteroidota bacterium. Taxonomy (GTDB): domain Bacteria; phylum Bacteroidota; class Bacteroidia; order Chitinophagales; family Chitinophagaceae; genus Haoranjiania; species Haoranjiania flava. Next base: position 30,116 of record JAFAGI010000020.1, read on the forward strand.
TAAATTTGGATGAGTCAAATTTAAACCATAGAAGGAGCTATATTCTTTTGTATCCAAAATATGTTGAATGAAATCTTTATAGATTCTCATTCAACAAAAAGAATCATCAACAATTAAACCCGAATGATTTTTAGGAAAAAACTCTTCGAACTTTTTCTGAATTATATAGCTGTTTTGTTCGATTCTACGATATTCTCGAGTGCTGAATAATACATAATCAGTTTTTGGTTTTCAAGTAATTCATAAAACAAGGGAAAACCCGTTTCTGATAAAAATTATCTTTCATTTACGGAAGTAATATACACGTTCGTATAATCAATATTCCGTAAAAAAATACTGCATATACTTTGTTTTGTTTTTTTCATCAGTCTTTATCAATGAATCTATACAGTTCTTTATATGCTCTTTTACGATAAATAAATTATTATTTTTTTCTCTTCAACAAGGTTGCAGCTAAAGCATAATAAAATAATTGCAAAATGAGTTATAAAATATTTCATAATGTGTGAATTTAACTGCATCAAATCTTTACCTGGCGTAACCTAATGCCTGAAATGCCTCATCCCCGTAATAACCATAGCAAGGTTATGGTCCACAGCGTATTGAATGCTGTCTTTATCACGGATAGAACCGCCCGGCTGAATGAATGCTTCAATGCCTGCTGCGTGCGCCATTTGCACACAATCATTAAACGGGAAGAAAGCATCTGAAGCCAGCACAGCACCGTTCAGGTCAAAATTAAATTGCCCAGCTTTTTCAATGGCATGGCGCAATGCATCTATGCGGCTTGTTTGGCCGCACCCCTTACCGATAAGCTGTTTATCCTTAACCAGCGCAATGGCATTGCTCTTGAGATGTTTGCATACAATGTTTGCAAAAGCCAGGTTTTCTTTTTCTTCTGTTGTACAGGTCCTACCGCCGGTTTCTTTCCACTCAGCAAAGTTACCTGCATCCGCCTGCTGTGCTAGCGTACCGTTGAGTATAGATTTAAAAGAATTACCAGGCAGCCCGGCTGATACTTTTAGTTGCAGTAATATCCTGTTCTTTTTTGATTTAAGAATATCCAGCGCATCGGCATCAAAAGCAGGTGCAATAAGTACCTCGAAGAATATTTCATTAATGGCTTCAGCAGTTGCCTTATCTACCGTGCGGTTGGTTACAATTACGCCGCCAAACGCGCTTTCCGGATCGCCTGCCAATGCTGCCTCCCAGGCCTCTTTCACCGTGTTCCTGATGGCTATGCCGCAGGTGTTGGTATGTTTAAAGATGGCAAACACGGCCTGCTGCTCCTCTTTAAATTCATTGATAAGCTGTACGGCGCCGTCCACATCTACCAGGTTGTTGTACGATAATTCCTTTCCGTTGAGCTGTTCGAACACATCGCTCAAATCGCCGTAGAAAGCTGCTTCCTGGTGGGGGTTTTCGCCATAACGCAAAGGAGTCTTATGTTTCACGGGCTGTATGACCGGCGCATTAAAGTAATTGCTGATAGCAATATCATAATTCATTACCACGTCAAATGCTTTAGCAGCAAAGGCTTTGCGCTGTTCCAGCGTAGTTCCGCCCTGCTGCTCCCTGAGCATTTGCTCAAGCGCTGCATAATCATGCTTATCTGCCAGCACCACCAGGTCTTTAAAATTCTTGGCTGCTGCACGTATCATAGACGGTCCGCCGATATCAATTTTCTCAATGATGAGTTTTTCGTCAGCCGTAGATTTCAAAGTTTCTTCAAAAGGATAAAGGTCAACAATCACCAGGTCAATTTCAGGTATCCTATATTCCTGCATTTCGCGAACATCATCAGCATGATCCCTCCTGCCAAGTATACCCCCAAACACTGATGGATGCAGGGTTTTAACGCGCCCGCCCAAAATTGAAGGATAGGTGGTAAGGCTTTCTACAGGCACACATGCAATACCCAGGTCTTCAATAAATTTTTGGGTACCGCCGGTAGAATAAATGGTAATATTCTGTTTATCCAGTTCTTTCACAAGCGTGTCCAATCCGTCTTTATAAAAAACAGATATGAGCGCGGCTTTGATTTTTTTTTGCATGATGTTTTGTTGATTTAATTTACTTCCGTGATGAAAGCCCCGTCAAGAGCTGTGGAATGACAGCGCAAATTTAATGCATTGCATTCTTTTTTCCATTGGCGTATTTTCCACAAGCTGTTTGTATTGGTAAAGACGTATGCTGCATTGGGAAATAATTCCTTGAGCCTCGATAAATCTTCCCGGCGATTGTCGGCAACGAGCACCAGCCTGATGCCGGTAGATGGTATAGGCGGCAAAGATGCCTGTGCGTTTAGTACAAATAAATGGTATTGATGAAATTTTATTTCCGGAAAAGACAGGTGCACTGAGGCAAGGCTGTCTGCGGGTTTTGTATGAAAGTAGGCGGCGGCAGGCTTCAGCACATACGTATCTGTTGAAGAGTTGCGCGCTACAGGTTCTTTAGCTACAACAAACGATTTTTTTCCTTCCATGAAATCAATTACTATATTACCGGGCGTGTTGTATACAGCCAGTTTTAACTGATCGCTGTGCTTCCGTGATTCATGTATTCCTATAGACACAATCGCTGCAAATGCCATGAGCGATGCATATAAATAATTTCTTTTTTTAGTATGGATAACTTCGCGCAATAAAAGGTTGAGTGCAAACAATAGTATAGCCTGCATAAAATTTATACGGATATTATCGGTAATATTAAACGGCACTTCGTTGAGGTATTGCAGCATGCCATTGAACAGGATGATCAGCTTTTCAGCAGCAACGCCCAATAAATTTCCCAAGAGCGGGACACCCGATAAAATCACCATTGCAGCAAGCAGATACAATATTACCGCTGACAGCGGCACAGCAAAAAGATTGGAAACAATAAACAGGTTTGGAAAGCGGTGAAAATAATAGAGTATCAGCGGCAGTGTAAGTATTTGGGCCGCAAGTGTCACAGACACCACATTCCAGATGCCCAGCATTATTTTATTCTGGAAATAAAGGCTCCTGTAGATTTTTTGCTGAAAAAGAACAATGCTCAGCACAGCAGTATAAGACAGCAGGAAACCTACATCCCATAGATCATATGGGTCTGCCAGCAACAGCACAAAAGCTGATACTGCGAGCGAATTGTAGATGTTTGTTTTCCTGCCGATCATACTGCCGATGATTATACATGTGATCATGACCGCCGCCCTTGTAATTGACGGTACTGCGCCTGCCAGGAAGGTGAACAGCCACACAACAGCCAGTGTGACAGCTGCACTCACAGCTTTCCCGTGGCGCCTTTTCCTGAATGGTGTAAGCAGGTACTGCATTGCTACAAAGATCATAGCCAGGTGCATGCCGCTGATCGCGATAATGTGTACCACGCCGGTATTGGTAAATGCTGCTAAAAGATCGCGATCAATATCTTTTCTGTAACCGATGAGCAAAGCCTTGGCAACTGCTCTTGCCTTGTCAGAATGAATGTGTTTATCTATAATGCCAATGATCCTGTCGCGCAAAGCAAACACATAACTGCCGGGTAATACAGTTTTTTCTGCCAATGCCCTGTACTCGTCGGCTTTTAGGAAAGTACGAAAATAAATGCCGTTCCTCCTGCTATATGTGCGGTAATCAAACTCACCTGGATTGCCGGCATTCTCAATCAGTTGCAAAGGCTTACGCACTATCAGGTGCGTACCCATGCCAATGTTCACAGGTAGCGAGTCTTTGCTAAAGTAGATCAATACATTGCCAAAGGCAGGCTCCCACTGATCGCCGGCTTTTATGCTCCTTATCTTTGATAAAGCTTTATAAGTTTTGAGCTTTGCTTCCAAAGGCTCATGAATAATAAGCTCCACTGCATCTGCCTGCCGTATTTCCTGTAGTGTTTCTTCGCTGTACCCTGCATGTTGTTTGTGCAGCAAAAAAGCTCCTAAGGATAAAGCAATAAGGAACATAGAGATACCGCCAAGCCACCGCATCTGGAATTTATATTTTAAGGAAAGTGAAGAATATACAATGAACATTGCTGCGGAAATACAGCTTCCTACAACGATCTGCATGAGTGAAAAGACAATATATTCCTGTAAGAGTATACCGGAAACAAGGCCCAGCAACAACTTCAGCGCAGGTGTTTGTTTCAGGAATATTTCCGTCCGGCTTCGCATAGGCAGTATTGTAATTAAAATTACATATAAAAAATATACGATGCCTGCAATTAACTAATTAAATCCGCGGTCAATAAAACAACCATTTTACCATACCTTCAAAATTTCATCTTTTCTTCATGTTGTGCCTATAATTTTGACTTTGTAATCCTAAAAACAACCAGTCAATTCTAAATCTTAAGATGTAGTAAAACAGTTTTAAGTAGGTTTTTGTTTTAAATTTGTAAATGTTGAACAGTGATTGCCTGCTTTCCTAGCGGGCAATCATCATTTAAAAATGAGAAAAACTCTCTTCACCATATTATTTATTTCTTCGTTGCTGCTTGCTAACAGTACAGTTTCCCGTGCGCAGAATGTGCCCGCAGGCAAAAAGCCGGCGCAAGCAAAACGAAAGACGCCGGTGATCAGCGAAAGCCAGGCTGTAGAGATAAAGCAGGTACCCAAAGCCAAAAAACAGGCTAAACCGGTAGCGGTTAAACCCGGCGATATCAGGATAAAATCTGTGAAACCTAAACCAATAAAAGGCGTTGGCAGAATAAAATAAATATAATATCATTGATGTATGAAACATGTGCTGCTCTTCCTGTTATCCCTGCCAACACAACTTCCGGCGCAGCAGGCAGACACACTACGTAAAGGCATAGCATCTGTGGACGATGCCGGCAAACGCACTAATTTCACAGTTGGTACAGTGGTAGCCAATGATATTAGCTATTACGGCCAGGTAGCAATGCAGCCAATGCCTTACGCAGCCGTTGCCGGTTCGCTTACATTTCCTTCCGGGTTGTATTTCACATCAATGGCTTATAAAATTTTAAACAGCGCCATAGATACTGCTATTATTTCTGCTTCCAATTTTGGCGTGGGCTATGGATACAGTTTCACTGAAAACTTTTCAGGAGATATCGGCTACAACTATACGCTTTACCCTAAAAACTCACCTTTCCTGCAGGCCTCTACCCCACACAGCCTGAGCGCAACTTTGGCATACGAACACTGGCTCACTTCAGCGCTCACAGGTGATTATAATTTTGGCAATGCCCATGATTTTTTTGTGACGCTGGCTAACTCCAAGGAACTCAATCTTGGCAGCATCTCTGACAGAGATATAGTTTATTTTACACCTGAGGTCAACATGACGGCAGGTACACAGGAGTTTTACAGGACTTATAAGAAAAATAATTCCAACCGTGGTAAAGGGCAGGCAAAGGGACAGGGGCAGAACCAGCCAAATCCCAATGCAGGCATGCAAACTATCAGTACAAAAAATTTTGGACTCATTTCTTACAACTTTAAGCTGCCCCTGTCCTATAACAGGAGCAGCTATCTTCTGGAACTTGCATACCAGCTTTCTATACCGAACAATAATTTTATAGAGACTGATAAAAATGGCCATTCATTTTTTACCTTTAGTTTTTATTACCAGTTTTAGAAGGTTACCGCCACATCGGGTGGGAATATGTATGAGACCATAAAGATGAAACGAAGTAATGATAAATATGCGCACACCGTTGATGATCGTTAACCAAAAAACTAAATAAGAATGAAAGTACTGATTGTAGAAGACGAACGCACGCTTGCGCTGGAGATGGAAGCATTTCTCAAAGATTCTTTTTATAGCTGCGACCTTGCTTTTACCGCAAAGCAGGCATTAAAATTTACCGAGACAAATGTTTATGAATTTGTACTGCTTGATTTAGGTTTGCCGGACAAGGACGGGCTTGAATTGCTGAAGGAGATCAAAGAAGATCTTCCTGATGCAGCTTACATCATTGTTACAGCGCGCGGCCAGCTGGAAGACAGGATTAAAGGGCTGGACCTCGGCGCCGATGATTACCTCTCAAAACCATTTTCCCTGCTGGAGCTGAATGCACGCATGCAAGCCATTAAAAGAAGGAAGTTTGCCCTGAACGATACATTGGTAGAACTCAACGATTTCCAGGTAGACCTGAAAAAAAGAATGGTATACCACAACAACGCGGAGATAGAACTTTCTAAGAAGGAATTTGATATTTTAAGCTACCTGGTATTGCACAAAAATAAGCCCATCACCCGCGTGCAGATCAGTGAATACATCTGGGGGAATTTTTCAGACGAGGAATACGATTCCAATTACATTGATGTACACATTAAAAATATCAGGAAAAAATTAAGCGCGCATGCGAATGCAGATTTCCTGGAAACAGTGAGGGGCGTTGGTTATAAAATAAAAATTTAGCCGTGCGATTAAATACCAAACTATCCTTATCAATTTTACTTTCTTCTCTGGTGATCGTGCTGGTGTTTATACTTTTATTGCCCTCCTTTGTAGAACAGATCGCGGACCGGTACACCGACGCAAACCTGAGGCAGCAAAAAAAACAAGTGCTTAACGAAATAGGCAAAAACGGCATTGACTATTACCTGGACGGAGAGACTAACTATGGTAGCTACACCATGCTTAAGGAAGAATATATTTCGCTTGAACAGGTTACCGGGAGCGCAAAGGCTGATAGCATACAGATCTTGCCACGGATTTTCGCGGAAGGCGATACATCGGATTACCGCATACTCAGTCACTATTTTATGCATGATAACAAAACCTATCTCCTGGAAGTAGGCAAGGAAATAAATTCCATCTCCGAAATTTATAAACCCTTGCAGCGCGTGGCCTTCAGCATACTCACAGCATTGATACTGGCAACTGTATTGTTTAATTTATTGTACACACGCTATTTACTGAAACCTCTGAACACCATTATAGCAACGCGTTTAAGGCACCGTAAATTCCCGTACAAAAACCTGGCAGGTCCTGTAAAAACAACCACGGCAGATTTCAGGTACCTGGACAGCTCTATCATGCAGTTGATGGACCAGGTACATACAGACTTCATCAGGGAAAGAGAATTTACATCCAACGCATCACACGAATTAATGACCCCCATCAGTATTCTCAAAACAAAAATTGAGAATATGCTTGCCGATGAAGATCTCTCTGAACCACAGTACCGCAAGCTGTCAGAAATGATGCGCACGCTGAACCGATTGAAAAAAATAGTACAGTCGCTACTGCTGATATCACGCATTGAAAATGACCAATACCACAGGCAGGATGCTGTAAAACCGGCGGAACTCATAGAAGAAGTAATGGAAGAGCTCTCCCATCGCCTCGAAGAAAAAAACCTTACGCTAAAAGTAAACCTTTCAAAAGACGTAGCGCTTCACCGGCTGAACAAAGACCTTATATTTCAAATGTTTTACAACCTCATCAACAATGCTGTTCGGTACAACAAAGCGCAAGGCAGCATTGAGATATACGACCGGCGAGTACCTGGGAAATATGCTGTGATTGTCAGGGACAGCGGCATAGGCATAGAACCCGATAATCTTCCCTATATTTTCAACCGTTTTAAGAAATACTCCGCCACTGCACAGGAGTCTTACGGGCTTGGGCTGGCAATAGTCAAAAGTATTGCACAATACCACGATGCAGAAATCACTGTTGACTCTGCGCCCGGCTCCGGCACCACATTCACAATCTTATTCAATCAGCATATTCATTCGTAAACTTCATTTTGTCTTCATGTTGCAGAAATAGTTTTGTGCCCACAACACTAAAAGAACTATAACCTTAACAGCAACTAAGATGAAAAAAATATTATGCGCACTCGCTGCTCTGGTATCGCTGGGAGCTATGTCATGCACAAAAAATAATGGTATAGATCATTCAGCAGCTACCTCCACAGTTTCCATTGCGCTCACAGATGCGCCGGCGCTGTATGAGGCAGTTTATATAGACATACGGGAAATATCCGTAGGCGTGGACACTGCCTGGAAAAAGCTGAACTATACACCACAATTGTACAACCTGCTCGATTTAAGAAACGGACAGGAAGCAATGATGGGCAGGGTGCAGGTACCTTCAGGTGATCTGAACCAGATCAGGCTATTATTGGGAGATAACAGCTACGTGGTAGCCGACGGCATGAAACATCCCCTGAAAGTACCTTCAGGAGAATCAAGCGGGCTGAAGCTGAAGCTGAACAAAACATTAGCGCCTGGCGTAGCATACAAAATTTGGATAGATTTTGATGCCGCCGGATCAATCGTACAAACAGGCAATGACCAGTTTATCTTAAAGCCTGTTGTAAGAACATTCAGTGAAGAAACCAACGGTCAAATATGGGGTAAAGTACTCCCCGCACAAGCACAGGCACTGGTAAAAATTGCCAGAGAAGGCAGTACGGATACCTTAACTGCAATACCTTTTGCTGACGGTACTTATAAATTTATAGGCTTGCAAGACGGCACTTACCATATTGTGTACGACGCAAACCAGTCCACACTTTACAAAGACAGCACCAAAACTAATGTGGGTGTCACTTACGGCAAGATCACTGATCTGGGCACAATGATACTCGTAAAATAGTTGTTGAACTATAACCCTTGATAACAACCAACCAGGCAGTTTCCTTCATGGGAAGCTGCCATTTTCTTAATCCTTGCTCGGTACATTTTTAAGAAGCACTTCTTCCTGCTTTTCAAGCTGGGCTTGTTCTATAGCTGCAACCAATTCTTGTTTTTTTCCGAATTCTGTTCGGTATACTTTAGTAAGCAATATAAAATAAGAAAGTAATAACGGCCCAAATATCAAGCCCATCATGCCAAACAAATTCAACCCGAGTATAACGCCGAATACGGTTATCAGCGGATGTACATCTCCTATCTTTTTTAAGATAGTAAAACGCAAAATATTATCAATCCCGCCAACAGCAATTAAGCAATAGAGCGTAAGCCCTATACCTCTGCCTATTTCCCCGGTGGCAAATACCACAATACAAACCGGGACCCAAATAACCATAGTGCCTACAACAGGGATTACAGATGCCACACCGGTCAATATTCCCCAGAGGAAAAAATTATTTACTCCAAAGATCCAATAACCTATGATGGCTACAATACCCTGGCAAATAGCTAACAATGGAATACCCAAAGCATTAGACCTGACCATCATTTTTGTTTCGGCCCAAATATCCTGTACATTTTCCTGGCTGAATGGAAGAAACACTGCAAGGCGTCTTTCCATATTCCTGCTGTTGATTTGCATAAAATACAGGATGAAAAATGCCGTGGCAATATTGGCAAAAATGGCAGCAATGCTATTGAGCATTTTAGGTATGTAACCTGCTATTTTCTGCACCTGCGACATCAGCGCTCCTTCTGAAAGATTAATATTGCGCAGAACAGGTTTAGAAGCCATAAATTCTTTTACAGCATTAAATTTTTCTATGATCACCGGGGTATTCTTAATAAGTGCATCTACCTGGGGAATCAATATTTCTACAATGGCCCATAGCGGGATAGCCAGTGAAATCAGGGAGGCAATTATAATAAAAGTACTAGCCAGCCAGGGCGCCCAATTTTTTTCTTCTACCAGGCGATTATAAAAATTGCGAAATAAAATATACAGGGTGATTGCCCCTAATACTCCCGGGATAAAATAAGAAAGATTTTTCCCAATAAGAATTAATAACAGCAATATAAGCAGCAATAATGCAACCTGAGTAATAATCCTGTTACTTATTTTTTCCATAAACTGTTAAACTATGAGATGAGTATTAGTGTTGTCTTTGCGAAATAACAACATAATTTTCAACCGGTAAAAAATATCTATGGAAACACATTTGGTATAATAATGCCGCTTTACTTAATAAATAAGATTTAGAGATATAGTCTTATTATTTGTAAGTAAGAATTTTACACTTTTAAAGGAAGGCGCTGCAAATTTCGGACGTACATTATTAGAAAAGCCATAGCCTTCTTTGGGAATGCCCAGCATATTAAAATTACACTTTCCGTCTGCATTTTCATCGTGCATAACGGCTATGGCATATTCACCATCCGGCAGATCTTTAAAAGTATATTTTGTATTAGGCGCAGCCTTTAAAACTATCTTTTTAAATTGTTTGTTTTCTTTAGGAAAATCTGTTGATTTATTAAATAAGCCTATTTCAATGTTTCCCAAACGGTTTTTTACATTGGGTAACACTATTGTAAGATTATTCCCGCCACCATCAGCGAAAGCGATGGACGAGATCATAAGCAATAAAACCAGGAGGTTGATATGTTTCATGTGTATTTATTTTATTTGTTTTTTAGTTGCCACAGGGAATAGCCTTTATTCATCCGCGATTGGTATACACCTTTGCTTATGGCTATTTCATGTGTATATATTTAATTGTTTTTCAGTTGCCACAGGGAATAACCATCTTCTTAGATTCAATACTCATTCCCGCTTGGAAGATTCCTAATCTTCATGGTTATTGGATGTGTGTATATTTTGTTTGTTTAATATTTAAATTTTCCTGAAACCCTGCACAACATTATCAATGAAAGAATCTGGATATAAGCTTCTCGTCCTTACTTCTCATAGCAGCCAAAGGCTCTGATTTTTTTACAAGCTGTTTTTTTATAAAACCCGCAAATGATTTTGTAAGTATTCTTACAAACGGATTCACATTCTTCTTCACATCCTCAAAATAGGTATCCAGTGTATCCTTCCGGAAATGAACAATATTTTCAAGATCTGCTCCGTCTGCATAATAACCGCAATGAAAATTTTTTTCAGCAAAAGTTTTCTCCGGAAAATCGGCTTTCCCCAACCCGAAAACATCAAAAGACCTATGGAGAAACTCTCTAAAGGTAGTGCGGTTTTTTTCGCCTCCTCCAAGATTGAAAATGCTTTTATTGAGTGCCGGACGTTGCTCTATACCGTTTACGAAAGCACGCGCTGCATCAGCCGGCGTAGCTATTTCTAATGAGGTGGCAAGCGGCATATGAAACATCAATTTTGAAATTTTATGATTGCCCATAATAGCGGCAAGCCTGAAAATTGTCCAGTCAAGCCTGGTTTGTTTTATGAGATCTTCACATGCTATTTTGGTTTCAGCATAATAATCGGCTTCGCTGGGCTGTAATGCATCCCCGACTTTAATAGCCGGTTCTGTAAGCCTGTCGCCATAAACAGAAATAGAGGAACTGTACATAAAAAAAGCATCCGGCGAAAGTTCCTGTAAACTATCAAGAAGGTTTTTTGTTCCTTCTACATTTACTTTATAAGCCAGCTCAGGTTTTTCATCTGCTAACGGCGGAATGATGGCTGCCAGGTGAATAACTACATCTATATTTCTGCACACTTTCCTCACCGCTTCCTTCTGTGTAATGTCTCCATACACAATGCTGAAATTATTGTTGAGAGAAGCAAATTTTTTACGATTCACCTTAGAAAACACATCGAATACAGTGGTTGTATATTTATCAGATAGCCCGGTTAATTGTTTTAAAACCTCGAACCCTACCGTGCCTCCTCCGCCTGTCAGCAATATATTCTTTTTATCCATCTCGAAATCTTTGAGATAGGAATACAAAAAACAGACGAAGTTTTATGTTTTTGGCGATTTTACATTTATTTGGGAGTATTTCATAACATAGGTCATAAAAAAAAGTCCGGTAAAAAACCGGACCTTTAAATATTGTTATGTGTATATATTATTTGTTTTTTGTTGTCACATGGAATAACCATTTTATAGATTCAATACTTATTCACCGTTGGTATAGATGCCTAATCTTTATGGTTATTTCTGTTTCTTATTTGATCGCAGCGATACCGGGTAGTTCTTTCCCTTCAAAGAATTCCAGCATGGCGCCGCCACCCGTAGATACATAGCTTACTTTATCAGCATAGCCGAATTTGTTTACAGCAGCTACACTGTCGCCGCCGCCCACCAGAGAGAAAGCGCCGTTTTCAGTAGCTTCTGCAATGGCCTCGGCAATAGCTTTGGTACCTGACTGGAATTTTTCCATTTCAAACACACCCATCGGGCCGTTCCACAGGATTGTTTTTGATTTTTTAATCACATCAGCAAATTGTTTTCTTGCTTCTTCGGCAATATCCAATCCCATCCAGCCTTCTTTAATGTTGTCGCTGGCAGCAGTTTCTGTATTTGCGTCTGCAGCGAACTTATCAGCAATGATGCTGTCCGAAGGCAAATGAATGTTCACCCCTTTGGCCTTTGCTTTTTGCAATATTTCTTTCGCTGTATCCAGCCTGTCTTCTTCGCAGAGAGAAGCGCCGATGTTACCGCCCTGTGCCTTGAAGAAAGTATAGGCCATACCCCCGCCGATGATGATGTCAGTAGCTTTTTCCATCAGGTTTTCAATGATGAGAATTTTATCTGAAACCTTGGCGCCGCCTAAAATAGCAGTGAATGGTTTTGCGCTTTCGTTCATTACTTTTTCCGCGCTGGAAACTTCTCCCTCCATCAACAGGCCGAACACTCTTTTGGTAGGGTCAAAGAACTTCGCGATCACTGCAGTAGAAGCATGTGCACGGTGTGCTGTTCCGAATGCATCATTCACGTACAATGTACCCAGCTTGCTCAATTTCTCTGCAAAAGCTTCATCGCCTTTTTCTTCTTCGGGATAGAAACGCAGGTTTTCCAGCAAAAGCACTTCACCGGGTTTCAGTGAAGCTGCTTTGTCCACCGCTTCCTGTCCAATGCAGTCAGCAGCAAACTGTACAGGCACTTCCAACAACTCACTCAGATGGCTGATGATATGTTTGAGTGAATATTTATCTTCAGGGCCACCTTTCGGACGTCCCAAATGGCTCATCAAAATTACACTTCCGCCATCGCTAAGTATTTTTTTAATGGTAGGAAGCGCCGCACGTATACGGTTATCGTCAGTTATCTCAAAAGTCTGTTTGTCTAAAGGTACGTTGAAATCTACGCGGATCAACGCTTTCTCGTTAGCAAAATTGTGATTGGAAAAAGTGCCCATTGTTATTGATTTTTATAAATTTAAAGGTTATGGTAGTTGCACAAATTTACTACATTATTTGCAAAATAACCAAAAAAAGACAAAATCGTTAGTTTTCGGATTTTGTCTTTTCTTATTACGCCAAACCAGGCCTGCCCATCTGTTTCAAAAACTTGATATGTGATATTACTGCATGCCTGAATAGCTTGTATTCATTGTATTTCACATTGTATTCCTTACATGCCTGCTTTACAATCTTGTTGATAGCCGGGTAATGTACATGTGATACTTTGGGAAAAAGATGATGTTCTACCTGGAAGTTCAGCCCGCCCATATACCAAGATAAAAATTTGTTTGTAGTTGCGAAATTCGCGGTAGTTTTAAGCTGGTGTACAGCCCATTCATCATCAATCCTATTCTTATCGTCCGGTATCGGAAAATCTGTATGCTCTACTGTATGCGCCAGTTGAAAGGTAATACTTAAGATAAAACCCGTTACCAGCGTGAATACACCAAACCCGGCAAACCAGTTTAAAAATCCCACCTGCCAGATAGGTACGCCCACGAACAAACTGAAATATGCCAGTTTAAACAGCCAGAAAGAAACATGGTCTTTTGTGCTCATTTTTTTCAATGGCATATCGCCGATCTTTTGAGTAAAATACTTTTTAAAATCGGTAAAGAAAGTCCAGTAAAAATGCAGTATGCAATAAAAAAACCAGAAGTAAACATGTTGAAACCTATGCATTTTGTAATATTTCTGTGTGGGTGCAAACCTCAGAAATGGTTTGGCTTCAATATCATCGTCCATGCCGTCAATGTTGGTATATGCATGGTGTAGTACGTTGTGTTTCATTTTCCACATGAACTGGCTGGCGCCTATGAATTCAGCAATGTTAGAAGCAATATTATTTACCAAAGGAGAACGGCTGAAACTGCCGTGTGCACCATCATGCATTACATTAAACCCTATGCCGGCAGTTAAAAAGCCCAGCAAAGCGCAAAGCAGCAGCGATATCCAGTTGTTATCGGGTGTAAAAAATACCAGTTGAATATAGGAGTAGGCAAATAATGCTACAAGCACTGCAGCCTTAAGATATATTTTATAGCCGCCAAATGTATTTTGTCCGGTTTGCTTAAAATACTCGTTGATGCGGTTTTTTAATTCTACGTGGAAAGAGGGGCTGGTGCGTGCGAATTTAGGGGTTTGCATTATTGGAAGAAGATAAATTTATTAGCTCACAAAGTTAGTCTGTAAATGTGGATATGCCGTGATCTCTAATGTATTATGTTGTTAAAATCTGTAATGCCTATCGTCTTTTCAGTGGTAAAGCCTTCGCCATGGCGCACACCTATTTTTTTGCCCATCATGATGGAGCGGCTCACAATGGTATCCAGGAATTCGGGTGTGGAAATATAGGTCTGCGGCTCATCATCTTCTACGGTGTTGAATTGCGTTTTAAAACAAAGAATGGCTTCTAATTTTTTTGCATGATAAGCGGTTATATCAAAAACAACATCAGGCTCAATGTACCTGTCCTGGATGTAGTGAAATACCTGCTTCGGCCGCCAGGCCTGCTGTTGTCCGCCGTTTAGATCGGTCTCAATTTTTATTAACCCGGAAAGAAAACAGGCGCGCGATACCAGTTGGGCAGCCCTTCCGTGATCGGGGTGACGATCTTCAACAGCATTGCAGAGCACAATATCAGGGCGGTATTTGCGAAGAACCATTATTACTTTACGTAGAGATGCTTCATCAATTTCAAACCATCCGTCTTTCAGATCCAGGGTTTCCCGGATATGCAGCCCCATTAGCCTGGAAGAGGCTTCTGCTTCAGCTTTGCGGGTTTCGGCCGTGCCGCGGGTGCCCAGTTCGCCTTGTGTAAGATCAACAATGCCCACTTTTTTTCCCTGGTCTATACAGGCCAGTATGGTTCCGGCGGCGCACAGTTCAATATCATCCGGATGCACGCCAATAGCCAATATATCTAATTTCATGTGTATAATTTTTAGTGCGCCGCTTTGCGGCTGTTTTTAATGGTCGCATGGAATAACCAGCTTTTAGATTCAATACTCATTCCCGGTTTGTATAGGTTCCTAATCTTTATGGTTATTGCATGATTTGTGTTTGCCGCAAAGATAATTGTTGTAGATGGGAAATAATACAGGCTTTTACTCTTGATTTATCAGCTCTATAGCTTTCTCTAATAATTCATCCCTTCCTTGCCTGATGCCTGTTATAGTCGGCCGGACTTCTATGTCAGGAACAATGCCTACCCGTTGAGTTTCTCTGCCATCCGGGTAATAAATTCCAATGCCGGAGATCACCGTATTTATATCCCCCGGTAATGATATTGGCGAGATATTACCATCTACACCAGCCGTCGTAGAATCGACAACAATTGATTTAGGAGCAGTCCTGAAAGCCATAGTTGTATATTCTGCCTGGCTTTGTGTAGCTTCATTTATAAGAATAACTACTTTATTTTTGTAATAATTGGGGTTAAACAATTGCCCCACCTTTGGCGGATCGGCTTTAAAAGTAAATAGCCCGGGGTTAAAAAAATCTCCATGTGTAAACTTTACAAATTGTGTTGGTTTGGGCACAAGATATTGTCCAAAAGAAAATACAATAAATTGCGAAGGATAACACCTTAAATCAATGATTAAACCTTTGGTCCCTTTTATTCCTTTTTTAATACCCGGCAAATGGCTATCTTTAATTGTGCCCGGGTAAACATAAGCTATATTACCCTTCAATATTTTAAAGCAGGTATCCTTCATCCCTTTCTCTATCAAAAGCTTGCTGATTGCTTCCATAGGTTCGGTCTTCAAACTTATATCCTTTTGTATATTATCTCTTTTATAAGTGATAACAATATTAGAATCATTGGTATTGAAAAGTTTATAGGATATATTCCTCAGTTTTGTCTCATAGTTTGATGCCGGCGTTATTTTTTCCTGTTCTCGGATAATTTGTTCTACAGGCTTTTGGTTAACAGCAACAATAACATCACCAGGTTTTAAGCCTGATTCAACCCTTACTTCATCCTTCAGGAACTTAGTTATAACAGCTTTGTTCTCTATAAATTTTATCTGTATCGACAGATTATTTTTCCCAAAATAGTCGGTCAGCGTTTTGTTTCCATAAATATTAGCATGCGTGTCGTTAACACGTGTTATAAGTTCCAAAACAGTTAGTGTATAGGCTGTTTTATCCTTAGAATTTATAAACTTTGGAATGAACTCCGACAGTACATTTTTCCAGTCTTCTTCTATCAGGTATTTATAGGGAAAATAGTATTGTATAATGTTCCAATACCTAAAAAGTGACAATAGCCTCATTCCTGCATCATCATCAGACATTGATAAGTACGTATCTTCATTTTTGAATACCGGGTTGCTGACCAAGTCGTGTAAATTTACATAGTAGTTATTACCAGTTCTTTCTGCATTCTGCACATTGATCAAAACCTGCTTCAATTTGTATGAAAAACCTGATGTGCTGATCCAGTCAAGATCAGGTAGCATCTTTGCATTTCCAGAACTGTCGTTATTGTCCTGTAATCTGAATGAACCTAATCCATTTATCCAATCTACAAGTAAGGCATCACGTTGCCTGCGTTTCTTTGCTTGGATATACCGGGGTAGAATCAGGAATAATTCATGATCCCAGTTAAATTTGCCTTCAGCAACTGACGGGTGATAATATTTTAAAAAGCCCCAAACTAAACCAAGAAGTTACAGGTTTTCAATAGTTTGTTTATCGACTGGAATCTCGTGTATGTTCGAACCATTCTCAAATTCTTTATACACTTCCTCCTTTGTGACGTTCCTTTTTTGAGAAGTTAACTGGCAGTTACTACACAATACCAGTAAAGAGACCAAAAGCAAAGAAATAGCGTACTTCATACAATAAATTTCTTATTAATTTCTTCCAAATCATCCGAAAGAAATAACTATCCCTACCTGTAGTTTCCTGTATAATTATAATAGCCGTATTTCATTTCGAGATCGCGGGTAATGATCTCTATGAATTTGTCGGTCTTGCTGAGCATGGGGCTATATGGCTGTTTCAGGCTGGAGCTGAACAGGAACGCAATGCCCTGGTAAATACCGGCAGGTATGGTGCCTTTATATTCCTGGATTATTTCATAACAGTTGTTGCCCGTTTCGCGGTTTATAAGCTTCATGAGCACACGGCCCTGGTACACAGAAAGGTTTTTAACCTTATCTGAAAATACAGTACGCAGTTCTTTTTCACGGGCACTGATTATTTTCTTACGCTCACGCTTGTTGTCTAAGTTAACCAGGCTTTTATTAATGTCATTAACCACACGCGCAGCTTCCACCGCATAGGGGTAAGTTACGTATACTGCATTTCTGAGCCTTTTCCATTCTTTGTAATATTCCTTCCACTGGCCTGTAAGTTGTGCATATACAAAAAGATCTGGGAGGTAACTCAGCGGGATAGTGTCGCCGTTGGGAAGAATTTCTGCATACACCCTGATGGTATCATACATGCCGTGCCCGACACGCTGGGCATGAGTTTGCTGTACACTTCCCACATAAAAGCATACAGATAAGATTGATAGATTTATGGCACTGCGCAGCTTCATTTGATATGTAAATATATCATTTAGATATTTCTTTTAAAAGAAAATCAACTCAAAAAAAAGATTTAACAAAATTTATAATATCAGCTTTACTTTATACACAGTCCTGTAATTATTACGCATAACTCACTAAATTTGCTACATGTCTGCTGAAAAAATTATTGGTGAATGGAGAAAGAAGATTTTCAAACCTTTTTATTGGCTTGAAGGAGATGAGCCTTATTATATTGACAAAATTCTTGATTTTGCAGAAACACAGATATTGTCTGAAGCTGAAGCAGCCTTTAACCTTTCCGTACTATACGGCCGCGACCTGAATATGCCCGGGCTGATCAGCACCTGCAAAAAATACCCAATGTTCGGCGAGCGCCAGGTAGTGATTGTAAAAGAAGCACAGTACCTGAAAGATGTAGAAAAACTTGACGGTTACTTTCAGAATCCACAGCCAACCACAGTGCTAATTATAGCTTACAGGGATAAAAAAATAGACGCACGTACCAAGTTTGCCAAAACCATCAAAGCAAAAGGCGAATTTTTTTCTACAAAAAAACTGTACGAAAATGAACTTCCTGAGTGGGTAGCAGCTACGGTAAAGCATCTTGGCTTGTCCATTACCCAAAACGCTTTAATACTACTGGTAGACCATATCGGCAATGACCTGGCAAGGCTTGAAAACGAAATTAAAAAGATTGCCGTAAACCTGAAAGAGAAGCAAAACATTACCGAAGACGATGTTGAAAAGTATGTGGGCATCAGCAAGGAGTTCAATGCTTTTGAGCTGCAAAAAGCTATCGCTTACAGAGATATGTCCAAAGCCGTCCGCATCATCCGTTATTTTGAATCGAATCCCAAGGCAGCGCCCCTGCAAATGATACTGCCAACACTCTACAGCTTTTTCAGCAAGGTGGCAGTAGCGCATGCAGTGCCGGGCAAAGATGATAAAGCAATAGCTGCAGCGCTTGGCGTGAATTTCTTTTTTGCCAAAGACTACCTTACGGCGAAAAAAAATTATCCCTACCAGAAAGTAGAGCACATTTTATTACATTTACATGAATACAACCTCAGAAGTATAGGTATCAATGATACCGGCACACCGGGAACCGAACTGCTGAAAGAACTTACCATAAAAATCATGAACTAATGCAAAATAAGAAACTATTCCTGAGCCTGCTGATTTGTATGTTTGCTGCAAACCTCTTTGCACGCGATACCAGGCCAAACATACTGGTGATCATTTCAGACGACCATGCTTACCAGGCAATAGGCGCTTACGGCGCAAAATTCGGTGCATCTCCTCAGCTTGACAAGCTTGCGAAAGAAGGTACAGTGTTTGAAAATGCTTTCGTGACCAATTCTATCTGCGGTCCAAGCCGGGCAGTGTTCCTTACCGGCAAATACAACCACATCAACGGTTTCAGGGACAACTTCTCGTCATTCAACGGATCGCAGCCGCACTTTGCAAGGCACCTTACCAACGCAGGCTACCAGACTGCATGGATAGGAAAATGGCATTTGGAAACCCAACCGCAAGGTTTTAACTACTACAAGATCCTGCCTGGCCAGGGGGAATATTACAACCCCGATTTCATCAACATGCAAAATCAAAAGGAACGGCATACAGGGTATGTAACCAATATCATTACGGATTTTACCATAGATTATTTAAAAAACAGGGATACTTCGAAGCCTTTTTGCGTGGTGGTAGGAGAAAAAGCCACACACAGGGTGTGGAATCCTGACACTTCAGATTTTGATCTTTTTAAAAATGTTGTGTTTCCGCTGCCCGAAAATTTTTATGATGCATACACCAACCGCAAGCCTGCTGCCGTGCAAACCATGAATATCAGGGAATCTATGCTGATGGGCTATGACCTGAAGATGAGCAACGGGGAGAAATTCAGCCATGGCGGTTATGGAAGGATGAACCCTGAGCAACGTGCTCAATTTGATGCGCACTACCTGGCTATTGAAAAGGAGCTGCAACGCCTGAACCTGCAGGGCAATGCCTTAGTGGAATGGAAATTTCAGCAATACATGCGCGACTACCTGGCTACGGCAGTTTCGCTGGACCGCAATATCGGCAAGATCGTTGATTATATTGACAGTCATGGACTGCACGATAATACTGTAGTTATCTATACCTCCGATCAGGGATTCTATTTAGGCGAGCACGGCTGGTTTGATAAAAGATTTATGTACGAAGAATCTTTTAAAACGCCGTTGATCATTCGCTATCCAAAAATAATTTCACCGGGCTCCAGGAAACAGGAGATGGTGATGAACCTTGACCTTGCGCCTACCATTATGCAGCTTGCCGGGCTACCCGTACCCAAAGACATGCAGGGCCAATCGTTGCTGCCTGTTTTTAAAAATGCATCTATAAATCAATGGAGAGATAAAGTGTATTACCACTATTTTGAATGGCCCAATGAGCATACCGTTTACCCGCATTTCGGGGTACGCAACAAGCGCTACAAGCTTATACGTTTTTACAAGCCCGAACTTAGCTGGGAACTGTATGACCTGCAAAAAGACCGGGCGGAGATGAAGAACGTTTTTGCCGATCCTGCGTATAAAAATATTGTGTCATCCATGAAAAAAGAATTAAAAACATTGATAAAAAAATACCGCGACACCGAAGCTGCCAAATATTTGGATTAAAAATTGTGTAGTAATCAATAAACCTTAAAAGAAAAAATTATGAATTTAACTGATTTATTGAACAGCACAATGGGACGTTCTTTAGTAAAAAATGCGTCTGCTCATTTAGGCCTGGAAGAAAGGCAAACCGCTACCGCACTTAGCCTTGCGCTGCCGCTGATACTGGGCGGGCTAGGAAGAAATGCTCAAACCCCCGAAGGTGCAGCCAGCCTCAATCAGGCTATTGACAAAGACCACGACGGAAGCATGCTGGACCAGCTTGACGATGTATTGCAAACAAACCCACAGCAGGTGCATCAGCATGGACAGGGAATCCTTGGCCATGTATTCGGCAATCAGGTGCCGGATGTAGAACAGGGCATCTCCGAAAAAACAGGCATCAGCCTCCATAAGATCGGGCCTTTGCTGGCCATCATCGCTCCAATCATATTGTCTTACCTGGGCAAACAAAAAAGGCAACACAGCGATACCGGCCCCGGCGGATTAACAGATATACTTGGCCAATTAACAGGCGCACATGCTCCATCTGCGGGCACAACCGGCGGTGGTGGATTGATTGATCTGGTTGGCGGCTTCCTGGACAAGAATAAAGACGGCAATTATTTAGATGACATCATTGGTATGATGGGCAGGCGATAACTTTATCTTAACCTAGTATTTAATTGGCCGCATTGCAGGCCAATTAAATTACTTCTTTTTCTTCTTAAAGTTTTCATCACTGAAAATAATGTTGTAAGCCAGCAAAAAGCTTGATACCGCAGCGACCAGGAAAAAGATCATGGCAATGCCCGGGTAACCGAGTATGGTGAAACGGGTAGGAATCCGCATCATCATTGCAGCCCCGATGATCATGCCGGTAATGATCAGTCCCAGCGTGATCCTGTTGGCTACTTTCTGAAAACCATCTGTAAATCTTTTCTCATCAATCGCTTCTATCTTCATAGAAAATTCATTGCGTGCAAGACTTTCTGTGATCTTATTAAGCCTTTCCGGAAGATGCTTACCCAACTTTTTTAGTTCCACCAGATTAGACAAAATATTTTCAGGCAACAATTCCTGCCGCAATTTTGCCTGCATCATTTTGCCGGCATAATCTTTAATGGCTTGCTGCAGATTATAGTCAGGCTTAAGCACTGCCACAATCTGGTCCATGTTCAGCAATATTTTTCCAAGTATGTTTATTTCGGGAGCTATTTTTATTTGTTCATCCGCTGCTATGCGCGTCATCCTCATGATGAGTTTTCCCATCTGCAGGTCATTGGCGCTGGTGCTCTGCGCGTCCATTGCTAGGCGGTTTACCTTTTTCCTGAAGGCATCCAGGTCGGCTTCCGCCGGGTTGTATTTGCTTATGTCCAGCAGCGTATCTGTAATCTCATCGCCGTTTTTTTTACCAATGGCTAATACCAGCGCCATAAGCTTATCCTGCATCAGCGGGCTAAACCTGGCTACCATGCCCATGTCCATGAGAGCGATCTTATGGTCGCGTGTAATATTTACATTTCCCGGGTGCGGGTCGGCATGGGCAAAACCGTCTACGATCACCTGTTTCAGATAGGCTTTTACAAAATCGTCCACCACGGGAACATAATTATGTTCCATGCGCTCGTAGGGTGTAATTTTTGTAACCTTCTTGCCGTCTACAAAATCCATGGTAAGCACGCGCGATGTGGTATAGTCCATTACAGGAGCAGGCACACGCAACAGTCTGAATTTCTGCAGATTTTTACCGATAATCTGCAGGCTCTGCGCTTCACGGATATAATCCAGCTCGTTGAGCAGGATATGCTGCATCTCATCCAGTATGCTGTCAATAGAATATTTGCGTGCGGTTTTAGAATGCTTTACAGCCAGTGCGGTCATTTCTTTTAAACTGCTGAGATCTTCGAGAAACTTTTTACGAATACCGGGGCGCTGAATTTTCACGGCTACTTCCCTGCCCGACCGCAAGACGGCTTTGTGCACTTGGCCTATAGATGCGCTGGCGAGCGGCTCTGTATCAAACGAAGCAAAAGCTGCTGACATGCGTACGCCGAGCTCGGATTCCACTATTTTTTCTATCTCCGAGTAAGGGATAGATTCCACATCATCCTGCAGCGTTGCCAGCGCTTCCAGATAATCATCAGGCAAAAAATCCGGCCTGGTAGAAAGCAGTTGTCCAAGCTTTACAAAGGTTGGGCCCAGTTTTTTTAGGTCTTCCACCAGCTCTTCCGGCTTGTTATACTCATCCTCAGATACAGGAGCAGCTTGCTCAGCGGCTGTGTTTGCCGTAGCTTCGTCAGATACTTTTTTAAAGATATAGGTGTTGTAATATTTTAAAATAAACCCTATGAACTTACTGTAGTTTTTGACTGATTGTGCAAGAGTAGACATAACAAAATACTTTATTTGTAATTACGGGAAAATTCTATGCCAAAATAAAAGGCTTTAAATAAGTATAAGTTAGATAAAGAATTACTTATTTTTATAGGGAAGTAATTGTAATAACGGGTTATGGAGCATCATATTGAAAATGACCTCAGGATCACTGAAATACACGCCAACAGTGGCGAAGGTTATAATCATCTGGCACTTGGGCTAAGAAAAATTTAACAAGCTTCGAAATTTCGGTATGCTGCAACATTAGGATTTGGATAAATGGGCGCTGATGGTAAAAACACTTTCCAGGGAAGAGGCCGAAAAAATATATGGCCCGATCAACGAAGAGATATTTGAGCCACGAGGCGGATGGAAATCACCACCTTGGAAAGACAAAATTTATAAGCAAATTTCTTATGCCACAAAAGGATGATAAATGAATCAACGG
The DNA here is from genome assembly GCA_023422835.1 of Bacteroidota bacterium. Classification (GTDB taxonomy): domain Bacteria; phylum Bacteroidota; class Bacteroidia; order Chitinophagales; family Chitinophagaceae; genus Haoranjiania; species Haoranjiania flava. Next base: position 53,148 of record JAFAGI010000020.1, read on the forward strand.
CTCTAAGCATCAATTAAGTGAAATGGAAATTTAAATAAAAAAGCTTCAAAGCATTGGATAAATACCAATTAACTTTAAAGCTTTTTTGTAGTCCCGACAGGGATCGAACCTGTATCTAAAGTTTAGGAAACTTCTATTCTATCCATTGAACTACGGGACCTTGAAATATGAATTTGCAAATTTAGTATTTCTACTTCATAAAAAAGAAAAGAATTGTGTTTATTAAATAGGAAGGTTATATTTGCACGACTCAAAATACCTGCCGGCAATAGCTTTCAGGATTTTTTAAAATATTACATATGCAATTTTACAACTGGATTATCAGGTATCGTTTCTGGCTCAGTATCATAGCAGTCGTTATCGGCATTCTGTTGCAGGTAACGCGTGTTTCTTCCTTCTGGCCGGTATTTCCTTTGTACCTGCTAGGGCTTATCGGGCTGGTTTCTCATTTCCTTATTGGCCCTATCCGCCTGGTACAGGCGCCTATGGAAGCCGGCAACATTGATGAAGTTAATAAAATCCTGGATACCATCTGGTATCCCAACCTGCTGATTAAACCTATACGCTCTACCTACTATACGCTAAAGGGCAACCTGGCTATGATGAACCAGGATTTTGATACTGCGGAAAAACTACTGAAAAAAAGCGAACAGATAGGTTCATCTATGCCGCAGGCCGAAGGCGCTAACAAACTGCAACTGGGCATGATGGCTATGCAGCGTGGCGATATGCGGCAGGCAGAAAGCAACTTCAGGGCAGCGCTCAGGGTAGGCATTCCGGATAAGGAAAGCGAGGCAGTGGCTTACCTGGGCATGTGCCAGATATTTATGAATAAAAGAGAGTTTCGTGCAGCCAAGGATTTCTTCAGAAAAGCCAAAGCCTGCAAGCCCAAAACACCGGAAATTTTAAAGCAGATAAAAGACATAGAAAAATACATCTCCAGGATACCTGGATAGTTTTTATGCAAAAAACTTACAAATCCAACTTAATTTTAATGTTGGATTTTTTGGTAGGTAAGAAGTAAGTAATCAAGTGATGATGTGCCGGAGTGATGCAGCTACAAGCGTGACAAATTCACTTTTATACAGCGCTACTCAATACTTATAGCAGAATGCTCTTCGGTATGTTAGCTCAGTGCATGAGGAAGAATAGATAGAAACAATTTGAATCCTACAGAATAAATAATGTAAGAATATCTATTATTGGTGTATCACCACGATTGCTTTTCTATCGCCTTCGGAGCACTTGGGATATTAAAATTGCAAAACCTTCTCACTTTTCACCGCTCACTTTTACAAATCTAAAGTGCTAAGGTTGCTTCTAAACCTCTGCTGCGCTTCTGTTAATCGCAAAGACAGTACTTGCAAAAGCCCTTCGTGCTCTTTGAGGAAAACCTTGTATACCTTGTGTTTAAATTGTACGCAAAGTTGCAAGTTTACAGAGTACACATAAATCACCAAATTACAAACTCAAAGTGCTAAAATTGCTTCTAAAACGTTGTTTTTGTGGTTTCTATCCCAATGGTAAAATTTCAAAGGGCACACTATCACCTACACATCAAAAGTCCCGAAGCGAAAGCTCCGGGACTTTGTATATCTGAATGCAGTTTATTAAAACTTGAAGTGCGAGAATGCCTTATTGGCTTCAGCCATTCTATGGGTATCTTCTTTCTTTTTAAAAGCAGAACCTTCACCCTTGCTGGCAGCAACAATCTCGTTAGCTAATTTATCAGCCATGGTACGGCCGTTTCTGTCGCGGCTATAACGGATCAACCATTTGATGCTCAAAGATATTTTCCTATCAGGACGAACCTCAGAAGGTATCTGGAAGGTAGCGCCGCCAATCCTGCGGCTTCTTACTTCCACAGCAGGCGTAACGTTTGCCAAAGCTTTTTTCCAAATCTCATAACCATCTTCGTTGGTCATTTTGCCCACTTTATCAATCGCATCATAGAAAATGGTGATGGCAGTGCTTTTCTTACCATCCCACATCAGGTTGTTTACAAAACGCGTAACCAATTTATCGTTAAAACGTGCATCGGGTGCCAATGGCAACTTCTTAGCTTGTTGTTTTCTCATTGTATGCTGATTATTCTAATTTATTTTTTTGCTGCTTTTTCTCTCTTAGCTCCGTATTTAGAACGGCTTTGCTTACGGCCTTTTACCCCTGCCGTATCCAGACTGCCGCGAACAATGTGGTAACGCACGCCCGGCAAATCCTTCACACGGCCACCACGAATCAACACGATGGAGTGCTCCTGCAGGTTGTGGCCTTCTCCCGGAATGTAAGCGATCACCTCAATTTTGTTGGTCAGGCGCACTTTGGCAACCTTACGCAAAGCTGAGTTTGGTTTCTTAGGAGTGGTAGTGTATACACGTGTACAAACGCCACGGCGCTGAGGACAAGCATCCAAAGCTCTTGATTTACTTTTCGCCCTGATTATTTCACGGCCGTTTCTAACTAATTGTTGTATAGTAGGCATTCTAAAATACGATTATTTAATAATTTTTTGGACGGCAAAGGTACATATTATTTTTTTTAAACCAAAAATAATTTAAAAATATTATGCATTCTTCGTAATAATGGTTTAAACCCTGAAAATCCAGCCATGGGCATCTTCGGCCTCACCTGTACGGATTGCTGCCAGCCTCTGCGCCAGTTCTGCAGCCACCGGTGCGTTTGCCACATCAAATTCCATATCCATATCGCGGTAGCTGAGCTGTTGTATCATGGAAACAACTGCAGCCGTACCTGTGCCGAAAGCTTCTGTGAGGTTGCCGTTTTTATACTCCTGCACCAGTTCGTCAATGCTTACTGGGCGCTCTTCTACGGTTTTGCCCATTTCTCTTAAAACAACAATAGCACTGTCGCGGGTAACGCCTTCCAGCACCGTTCCTTCGTCTAAAGAGGGGGTTACCACCTTGTCTTTATACACAAACATCACGTTCATGGCGCCCACTTCCTGCAGCCATTTGTGCTCAAACGGATCGGTCCACAACACCTGGTCGAATCCTTTCTTTTGCGCATCTGCTGCAGCTTTCAGGCTGCCGCCGTAGTTGCCGGCATTCTTAGCCCTGCCTACACCCCCGGGAGCGGAGCGGGTGTAATGGTCTTCAACCAATATACGCGCAGGCTTAGCAAAGTATGGCCCTGAAGGGCTTAGAATAATGATGAATTTATAAGTCAGCGAGGGCCTTACACCCAGGTACTCATCCGTAGCAAACATAAACGGGCGGATGTACAGGGAATGATTGTCTTTTTGCGGTATCCAGTCTTTATCCAGCGCTATCAACTGCTTCATGCCCCCTAAAAATATCTCTTCGGGTACTTCCGGCATTTCCATCCTAGCTGCCGACTCGTTAAACCTCTTAAAATTCCTATCGGGACGGAATATCACGGTCTCGCCGTTTTTATTGATGTAAGCTTTGATTCCTTCAAATATTTCCTGGCCATAATGCAATGCCATCAAAGCCGGATAAAAGGGAATAGGCTGATAAGGGATGATCTCCACTTTTTCCCATTTCCCGTTGGCGTAATCTGCCACCAGCATATGATCTGTAAAAGTTTTCCCGAAGGAAAGATCCATACCTTCCCTTAACCTGCTTTCTGCAATTTTTGTAACTGGAAAATTGGCGCTCATAACCTATTTTTGTATTTTAGTTTAATTATGGAAAATCAGCTCCCCAACGTTGTTATTGCTAACTTATTTAAAAACGGGCTCGTTATTGTTGACGAAAATCCGCCGGATAAAAAAGAAGTGATTCCCCACGAAGATAAAAAAAAATACAATAGTGAAAATGATACGGAGAAAAATTGGTGGCTTGGTAACAACAGGAAAAAAGTAGCTATTGTCCTTGCCAGTACAGATGCTAAATTTTTAGGCGATGCTGAACTCAATTTCTTGTTAACCATATTAAAAGCCTGCAACCTTACTGCTGAAGATATAGCCATTGTAAACATAGCGCACACGCCCAAAGCTTTTACTGAAATACAACAGGCATTGTCTGCTGAAATGGCCATCCTGTTTGGCGTAGCGCCAATGCAGGTAGGCATACAGGTAAAATTTCCCTTGTACACACCATCTGCATTTGAAGGCTGTAAACTATTGTTTGCCGCACCGCTGGAAGCGCTTAACGGCAATACGCCCGCCCAGAAAACGGAGAAAGGAAATCTGTGGACAGCATTAAAAAAACTATTCGGCATTTAAGAGGATTCTACTCCGTCATGCTCACACTAAAATCACAATATATGCAATTAATTTTTGCCACCAACAACCAGAATAAGATAAACGAAATAAGAAAAGTTGTTTCAGAAGAAATAGACATCATTACTTTAAAGCAGGCGGGCATAGATATAGATATCCCGGAACCTTACGAAACGCTGCAAGAAAATGCCGCCACCAAGTCAAAAACTATTTTTGAAATGACGGGCAAGAACTGCTTCAGCGAAGACACAGGGCTGGAAGTGAACACACTCGGCGGCGCACCGGGTGTAAGGAGCGCGCGTTATGCGGGCGAGCCCGCGAATGATGCCGGCAATATTCAGAAACTTTTGATAGAGTTGCAAGGCAAGGAAGACAGAAGCGCGCAATTCAGAACGGTGATCTCTTTGATACTTGATGAAAAAGAATATTTCTTTGAAGGCATCTGCACAGGCACCATAACCACGGAAGCCAGAGGCGGCAATGGTTTCGGGTACGACCCTGTATTTGTTCCCGATGGCAGTGATAAAACATTTGCAGAGATGAATATGGATGAAAAGAATATTTTCTCTCACCGCAAAAAAGCAACAAAAAAGTTAGTAGACTTTTTAAATAAAAAATAATACCAGAGCAGAACATTTACCTGGGCCTGTTGGCTTCAACGCCTGAGTGTGTCATCACCACAGGAACAATAAACCCGTTTGCATCAAAATACATTTTATCTATGCAGGTAGCGCGTGCATTGCCGTCTGTTTGTCCGGAAGGACGGCGGTGATACACAATATACCAATCGTCTTTTCCCGGTACGCGGATCACCGAATGATGCCCGGCGCCATTGCCGATTTCCGGGTCCTGCTGCAATATCTTTCCCTCTCTTTTAAACGGCCCGAAAGGTGAATCGGCCATAGCATAAGCCACGCTGTAGTCAGGCCCTGTCCACCCGCCTTCCGACCACATGAAATAATATTTTCCGTTGCGCATAAACATGACGGGGCCTTCGACATATCCTTCCGGTGTAATTTCTTTAAAAATTTTCCCATCGGCAAATGGTATAAAACCTGTAAAATCATGGTTTAGTTTAGCGATATTGCAATGCCGCCACCCGCCGTAGATAATGTAGTAGGCGCCGTCCTTATCTTTAAACACAAACTGGTCTATCGGTTGGGCGCCGTTATGAAACTTATCGATCAGCGGTTTGCCCAGGTAATCTTTATACGGGCCTTCCGGCTTATCGGCAACAGCTACACCTATGCCGCCTTCTTCACGATCGCCTTGAATATCATTCGCACCAAAGAAGAAATAATATTTCCCGTTTTTATGAGTGACCGAAGGCGCCCAAAGCGCGCGCCTGGCCCACTTTACAGAGGCGGTATCCAAAACTTTTTCATGCTTTTGCCAACTTACCAAATCTTTCGATGAGAATGCATCAAAGAAAACCTGTTGCTCGTAAGGAGCTGAAAATGTTGGAAATATCCAATAAGTGTTATCAAAAACAATTCCTTCAGGATCGGCATACCACCCGGGAAACAACGGGTTGCCGGATGTTTTAGCGGTTTGTGTTTGCCTGGGCACTTTGCAGGCAAACAAGGTAAGGCAGAGCAGGGGCAACAGTTTCTTCATAGTTGATTTGTTTGTGTGACAGGTTACCAAAATTACGCATAAAAATCACATTTCGTCATCAAATCATTTTTAAAAAAGACTGCACAATTAATATTGCCAAAGCAATTCGGAATGATCAAAATTGCAGAAGAAGGGATTGAACCGGCCAAGTTTGTATAAAGCATCTCACGGCGCAAACCACAATTCAGCACCTTCTTAAGCTGCCCGGGCCTAAAAAAGTGCACCACATACCACGGGCAATCAATTAACAATATTCCTGAAAACGGTGTATGCTACCAATATACACAAAATAATCAGGATGGCGCGTTGGCCAAACAGCAATTTACGTAAGTAGGGATATTTGTTCCTGATATTTTGATTTTCAAAAACAAAGCCTACTGCAACATAAGGAATGGCAAACAGAAACAAAGCATTTGCACGGAAAGCACCTGCAAAATTACAATGCAACAACTGGTGTATGGCACGCTGCGAGCCACAGCCGGGACAATAAAAATTTAAATACCTGTAGGTAGGGCATTGCGGGTAATGATGGGTAGCCGGGTCAAAATTAAAATATATGTATCCGCCAGCTACCAGCGCCACAACAAGCGCAATGAGGTAGATGTAATTTTTCTTAATTGAATACATTGGCAAAATAGGCAGTGCTGATAACACCAAAAATCACCATCAACGGAATGATCACGGCCAGCAATATCGACCCGAAGAAACCGATCTTGGTCCACCGGGCCGCTTCCCTGGAAGCCGCAAGTGCGCCTTCATAGTCGCCGGCATAGAAACGCGATTCTACTTTGGTGGCATATACAATACCAATAATGGTAATAGGGAAATAAGAACAGCAGAAAATGGTAACTAAGATTGATTCTATCAGCCAGCTTTTCGGCGGAGTTCGCGGCAAATTAGTCTGTTGGCGCAAATAGGGTCCATGCGGGCTATTGGGCGGTGGCGGGTAATGCTGTTGGGCGCCTCCGTCATTAGAAGTATACATCTTATTACTTTGAAAAATGATTATTGAAACACTATTACAAGCAAAAGACGGGATGCCTGTACATCCCGTAAGATATAAATTAGCTACCCATACCGGCTATACCGGTAAGAACGCCTGCAAAAATCAGGATCACGTATAATACAAGCCCTACCAAGCCGCAGATAAGGCCGATCTTAGTCCATTTTTTAGCTTCCTGCGACGCCTGCAGCGAACCCTGCACATCACCGGCGTAGTATTTTGATTCCACTTTGCTGGCATTGATGATGCCTATGACGCCTAAAGGAAGGCAGCAAAATATGGTCACTAAAATAGATTCCACCAACCAGGTTTTGGGAGGTGCGGCACCGGTATTCTGAAAATTAGGGTTCACATTTTGTTGAGAAAAAGGCTGTTGTGGCTGTTGCTGATAGCCACCTTGCCCCTGTGGGATTTGCTGATCATTCATAGCAATTAAGTAGTTTTTGTGTTTAAAAATAGTTTATGTACATGCAAAATAATCATTATTTTAATAAACTGATATAAATCTGAAAAATTAATATTCACTTCATTCATTCCTTAAAATGCAATATGCCACCAGCCAACAATTCTTCTAATGACTGTAAGATGCCAGGTGAAAACACCTGACACGGCTTTCGCCTAAAGAAAATCTGCAATTTTTCTATTGTTTGTTTTATGGCTATTTTATAGCAGGAATTTCAACACACCGCGTAAGCCCCATGGCTGAGTGTATGGCGGTATGTTAGTTGTCCCATCCGCGTTGTTTATCAAATCGTATATTTGCTGTAATTATTGATCTATGTTCAAAAGACTGGCCGATCTACTTGCTGACAACTACATGAGCTGTTCCTTTAAAGAACATACAGGGCTTGAATGTACAGGCTGTGGTATGCAGCGAAGTATTGTCGCATTGCTGAATGGAGATATTGCCGCATCGGTACACTACTACCCTGCTATGCTGCCCTTACTGGCAATGTTTGGATACCTTTTACTTCATTTATTTTTTAAATTTCAGCATGGCGCCAAAGCATTGCTGGTGATGTTTATAACCAATGCATTTATCATCACGATCAATTATTTTCTGAAACTGTCGCCATTATTTTTTCATTAAAACATTACACTTAAACACTTAAAACCATGTATCCGGAAAATCAACAAAACCCGCAGAACACTTTTCAGCCGCAACAAAACACCGCCTTTCCACCAGAAGGCCACAATGCGTTCCCTGCACCTTTGCCTAATGCCACCACGATATTGGTACTGGGAATCGTATCCATTGTTACAGCATGCTGCTGCTATGGCATCGTAGGTGTGATCATCGGCGCCATTGCTTTATCTATGGCCGGAAAAGCCAAACATCTTTATGCATCAAACCCCGGAGCCTACGCCCCCACCAGCATGAGCACCGTAAATACAGGCAGGATCTGCGCGATCATTGGCCTGGCAATCGGCCTGCTGGCTGTGATTGCCTATGTGGCTGTAATCGCTATGTATGGTGTTGAGGTACTTACCAACCCTGAAATGCTCAGAGAGATTATGCAGGGTACATAATCTGCTAAAACCCTTCAACAAAACAGCCGCTGAATTTTCGCGGCTGTTTTTGTATGGTTACTTCTTTGATGCTTTTGCGGCTGTATTCTTAGCAGCAGCTTTTTTTGGTGCTACTTTTTTAGGTGCAGCTTTTTTAACCGCTGCTTTTTTTGCTTTTTTGGCGAATGCGTCGGGCTGTTGCGCTTCTATCAATTTCTTTACTTCTTCGAGAGAGATGGTTTTTAATTCTTCTTCTGTAAACTTCTCGCCTACTGCATTTTTTCCGAGCTTAAGCATTTGTTTGCCAAAGCGAATGAACGGTCCCCAGCGGCCGTTCTCAATGGCTATCTTTTCTTTCTCCCAATTTTGTATATACCGTTTTGCCTCTTTCTCAATTTTCTTCGATATAAGTTCATCAATATCTTTTTGGGTAAGGTTATCGAAGTCATATGCCTTCGGTACATTTATAAAAAGCTCTTCCCATTTCAGGTATGGGCCAAAACGCCCCTTGCCTTTGGTCACGGGCTTACCCTGGTAATGAGCAACCGGCGCATCAGCTTCCTTTTTTTGATTGATAAACTCAATGGCCTGCTCCATATCTACTGTCAACGGGTCTGTGGTGCGTGGTATGGAAATAAAATTCTCTCCCCACTTTACGTATGGACCGAACCGGCCGGTGTTTACGCTTACTTCCTGTCCTTCATATTCACCCAGCTCCAGCGGGAGTTTAAAAAGATCAAGCGCCTCTTCCAGTGTGATGGTTTCAATGCTTTGATTTTTGTGTAAAGATGCAAACTTTGGTTTTTCCTCGCTATCGGTATCTCCTATTTGTATCATGGGGCCGTAGCGTCCCATGCGGGCAACTACCTTTTTTCCTGAGGTTTCTTCTACGCCCAATTCTCTTTCTCCTTTGGCTCTTTCTGCATTTTCCAGCGTATGCTCCACATCTTTGTGAAATGGTATATAAAAATGCCCCAGCATTTCGTTCCATACCATTTTACCTGCTGCAATGTCGTCAAATTCTTCTTCCACGCGCGCGGTAAAACCGTAATCCATTACCTGTCCAAAATGTTCTATCAAAAAATCAGTTACCACAAAGCCCAGGTCTGTAGGGAATAATTTTCCCTTTTCACGGCCAATGATTTCTGTTTCGGTTTTTGTCCCGATTGCATTGTCCGGCGTTAGTTTTAACATGCGGTAAGAGCGGGCCGTGCCGTCCTTATCCCTTTTCTCCACATAGTTTCTCTTAATGATGGTAGAGATGGTAGGCGCATATGTAGATGGTCTTCCGATACCTAACTCTTCCAATTTCTTTACCAGCGATGCTTCTGTATACCTTGCCGCTGGCCGCGTAAATTTCTCTGTGGCTACCAGCTTATCCAGGTTTAACTGCTGGCCTACTTTCAGCGGCGGCAGGCTATTTTCATCTTCGCTTTCCTCTTCATCATCTTTCCCTTCTAAATACACTTTCAGGAAACCGTCGAACTTCAGCACTTCCCCGGTAGCAGTAAGCTGTTCTTTGTTGGTAGAGATAGCTATCTGTGCTGTGGTTTTTTCAAACTCTGCTTCGCTCATCTGCGATGCAATGGTGCGTTTCCAGATCAGCTCGTACAGCCTGCGCATGTCCGGCTCATTGATGGTATGGTTTGCCATATATGTAGGCCTGATGGCTTCGTGGGCCTCCTGTGCGCCTGCAGATTTATTTTTAAAAGTTCTTACCTGGTGGTATTTCTCACCGTAAGAATGCTGAATTTCCTTACGGATATCAGCCAGCGCGGTGGCGCTGAGGTTCACGCTGTCTGTACGCATGTAGGTAATGTACCCGTTTTCATACAGCCTCTGAGCTATCAGCATGGTTTTAGCCACACCGTAGCCGAGCTTGCGCGATGCTTCCTGTTGCAGGGTAGATGTTGTAAAGGGCGCTGCCGGAGATCGTCTGGCAGGCTTTACTTCAATATTAGATACGCTGTATGCCGCATCCTTGCAGGATTCCAGGAATGCCAGTGCAGCCTTTTCATCGGCGATCTTTTTAGCGCTTTCGGCTTTAAAGCTGATTTTTTTTCCGGTAATGTCTGCTCCGTTGAAGTACCCTTCTATCTTAAAATAGCTAACCGGCTCAAACGTATTTATTTCTCTTTCCCGCTCCACGATCAGGCGAACGGCTACACTTTGTACGCGTCCTGCGCTGAGGCTTCGCTGCATGCCCACCTTGCGCCATAGCACAGGGCTTAGCTCAAATCCCACGATGCGGTCCAGCACACGCCTTGCCTGCTGTGCATCTACCAGGTTCATGTCTATTGTACGCGGATGCTCAATTGCTTTCTTAATAGCAGGTTTAGTGATCTCGTGGAAAACAATTCTTTTGGTAGTGGCAGGGTCAAGGTCCAGCACTTCGGCCAAGTGCCAGCTGATGCTTTCTCCTTCGCGGTCCTCATCCGAAGCCAGCCAAACCTCATCAGCTTTCTTAGCCTTGGCCTTCAGATCTTTGACCACCTTTGTTTTGTCTTCTGAAATTATATAATGTGGCAGAAAGCCCTTCTCTATATCAATACCATTATCTCCCTTAGCCAGGTCACGGATATGGCCAAAACTACTCACTACCTCGAAATCTTTCCCGAGTATTTTTTCGATGGTTTTAGCTTTAGCAGGCGACTCTACAATTAATAAATTTTTTGCCATAATGTTGATCCGGTATTTTCCAATGTAATAGAAAAATTTTTTGCAATATTACTGTAAAGCTGATAAATGCCAAAAGTTTCTATATTTTAAACAGGGCGTGCGTTGCTTCCTATATTCGGGTGGTATGTAAAAATAAAAAGGAATATCCTTCTGAAACCTGCACAGCATGTGTGTTTCAGAAGAATAACGTTTGCAGAAAAGAATAAGAGGCCGGGATATTTTCTACCTGTTGTCGGAAATATTTCCGGAAAAGTAATTACATAGCTATATAATCTTTGAGGTGATTGATGGTCTCCTTCTGGTAGGCCATAATGGTATTAACCACATCGCCGATAGAGATAACACCGGCCAGTTTATCTGACTCAAACACCGGCAGGTAGCGGATATTGTTGTCTGCCATCAGCAAAATACATTCTTCTAAAATACTGTCGGGATGCACCTGCGGAAAATGTTCTGATAACACATCGCCTACTTTTGTATCTGATGAGTTTTTTCCTTGCAAAACGATCTTCCGTGAATAATCCCTTTCAGTAAAAATGCCTTTGTATTCATCATTGTCTACAACCAGCACGGCACCGATATTGTTGTCTGCCATCACCTGCAGGGCTTCAACAACTGGAATGGAAAATTCCACAGAAATATTTTTCTTATTCTTCTTGGATAGAATTTCTTTAACGGTGATCATTTAAAAAGATTTTGGTTATAAATAAATGTGGTTAAATTAAAAAAGGTTATCCCTTTACGAAGATAACCTTTTCCGAATATATTGTTTGTACTTATTGGTGTACACCTTCGTTAAGGTTTGCATTTCCAGGTTTCTTTTCTGCGTGCGGCTGCACATCCATAGGCTTACTGAAATGCACATCGTGGTATGGCGTATATCTTGAGCGGAGATTTTTAAAAGATTCTCCATCCATCAGGAAAGCCAGTATAAACCAGACAAAAATCAGTGAGGGAATAGCTATAGTGCTGATCAGAGACTTGGCCTCGAACTTCAGATGCATGAAGTAAGCGATGATGTAAAATGCTTTCCAGAGCATCAGAACAATGATTACACCTTTGGTAAAAGTTTTAATAAAAGTACCGTCCTGCCAGTTTAGCCTGAACATGATATAGCCCAATACCAGTTCTACAATTGTAAGTACCGACAGGTATGCCGTGATCTTCCAGACCTCTCTCTTTGCTGCCGCCGCATCCGTATGATTTGCCATAATATCTAAATAGTTTTGGTTGAATAAGAGTTAAACAAGATAAAAGAACGTGAATACAAAAACCCACACAAGATCTACAAAGTGCCAGTATAAACCGGCCTTTTCTATCATCTGGTAAGTGCCGCGCTTGTGAAATACATTTTTCAATGTCATGATCAGCATGATGATATTGATAAGTATACCCGTAGAAACGTGGAAACCGTGAAACCCGGTAATGGTAAAAAAGAAATTGGTGAAGTTAGGAGAAGATAAAGTGCCGTCGTGGTTGGGAAAAGGATTGCTACCCCACCAGGCATTCACATGGTGTAAATGCGCCCACTCCCACGCCTGGCAACCAATAAATATCAGGCCCCCAACTATGGTCAGTATCAGGTATTTTACTACTTCCTTTTTGTCGTTACGATGGCCGGCCTGAACGGCAAGCACCATGGTAACCGAACTAAGGATGAGTATAAACGTCATCAGGCTCACAAAAAGCAACGGGTATTGTCCGTTGAGGCCGGGAAAAGAATTAAACACATGGTTAGGGTCTGGCCATGCAGTGGTGGCATAGCGTGTAGCCCCGTACGTAATCAGCAATCCACCGAAAGTAAAAGCATCGCTCAGCAGAAATAGCCACATCATTAGTTTTCCATACTCTACATTAAAGGGGCTTCTGCCGCCCATCCAGGTATTGATCTTTGTAAGTGCTGTTGACATAAATATATTTTATTCCTTCAAAAAAAATTATACGATATTAAAAAAGATTAGCAGGTAGATCCACAGTACATCCACAAAATGCCAGTAAGTGCCCATTATTTCCACCGGTACCGGGTTGTAGTCTTTCACTTTGGCATTATAGCTCCTGATGGCAAAACCTGCCAATGCCACCACACCTCCAAGCACGTGCAGGATGTGAAAGCCGCAGATTACTCCCAGGAATGAAGCAGCGGGATTGCTGCCGTTGCCTAAAATACTGATGCCTCTTGTAGTAATATCATGAAAGCCGGCAATCTGCAACGCGCAAAACAGCAAACCAAGCAGGGCAGTAGCAGAGATAAGCATGCGGTATCTGCCTCTTTCCTTATTTTTAAATGCTTTCACTGCAAGATGCATGGTGAAGCTGCTCAATAATATTACCAGAGTAGATACCCAGAAAACTTTCGGCAATGAAAACTCCAGCCAGTTTGTATGTGCCCGCTTTACAAGATAAGCGCTGGTAAGCCCTGCAAATGCCATTACCAGGGAAGCAATGCCTATCCACAACAAAAATTTCTGGGGATTGGTACGCCTTACAGGTTCATTATGAGTCAATGTTTTCATGTATATTTATTTGTTTTTCAGTTGTCACATGGAATAACCAGCTTTTTAAATTTAATACTCATTCCCAGTGGTATAGATTCCTAATGGTTATTTCATATTTTAAATTTTATCTGCCAGTAAGGTTAATAATACAATAGGTAAATAAATATAGCTGCTAAACATTACCCTGCGCGCAGATTTCACATCCATGTGGATATACAGGCGGACGCTTTGTATCACCATAAAAATGTTGCTGATCAGTACAATGATAAAACATAACAACCCTATCTGGCTATCTATTCCTTTTACAAAATCTCCCATCACGAAAGGCAGCATGCCAACCGGGATCATCAATACGGAATAAAGAATGGTTTGCAATGCAGTATTTTTCGTAGGGCCTTTTTCTGAAGGCAATAATTTAAAGCCCGCTTTTGAGTAGTCTTTGTGCGCCACCCAAGCAATTGCCCAGAAATGCGGGAACTGCCAGATAAACTGTATAGCGAAAAGGATCAGGCCTCCTGTCCAGCTATTGTTTCCGCCTTCACTGAAGCCTGCCACCCAGCCGATCAGGCAGGGAAATGCACCGGGAAAACCACCAACCAGCACCGAAACAGCATTTTTTGTTTTCAGCGGTGTATAAATATATCCGTAGATAAAAAGGCTGATGAGCGAGAGCAAAGCAGATTGAAAATTAAAGAAATACCACATCATGCCCACGCCCGCAACACCTGTAATCAAGGCAAATATAAATGCATGGCTCTGGGACATTCTGCCGCTGGCAACCGGACGGTTCATGGTACGTTTCATTACCGCATCCGTATCTTTTTCAATGGCCTGGTTGATCGCGTTGGCGCTGCCTGTGACCAGCATGCCTGCTACAAATAACAACACAACCATCTTCAGGTCAAAAACCACGTTGGGCGATAACAAATAGCAAACCACGCAGGAAAATACTACTGTAAAGCTAAGCGTAAACTTGCTTAACGCCATGTAGTCTTTGATCAGTGACACCGGTTTTTCCTCTAACCGGTTGGCTTTCGATATGTAAACCGCTTTATTCAATTGATAGCTTCTCTTTGATTTAGTTTAATGTTTTGTTTTTTCTACTTCTTCTCTCTTCTTATCCATTACTTCTTCTTCATAGCCAACCGGCACGTCCTGCGGAATAAAATCCACTCCGTTTTTACCGTAATCATACGGCCAGCGGTGTACTTCCGGGATATTTCCAGGCCAGTTGCCATGTCCGGGCTCAATCGGTGTAGTCCATTCAAGTGTGTTAGATTTCCACGGGTTCAGTTCCCTTGATCTCCTGCCTTTGTACATAGAATAGAAGAAGTTGAATAAAAACAGGAACTGAGCCAGGAACACGATTATTGCCACTATGGTAATGAATTTGTTCAGCGAAGCGAATTGCTTAAAGCTTTCCCAATTGCTGTAATCGTAATAGCGGCGCGGCATTCCTGCAAAACCCTGATAGTGCATTGGCCAGAAGATTAAGTAAGCGCCCACCAGCGTGATCCAGAAATGTATGTCGCCTAGCGTGGAATTCATAAACCTGCCAAACATTTTCGGGAACCAGTGGTACACGCCCGCAAACATTCCGAAGAATGCTGCCACACCCATCACCAGGTGAAAGTGTGCAATTACGAAATAAGTATCATGCACGTGAATATCAATTGCGGAGTTACCTAAGTAAATGCCCGTTAACCCGCCTGATATAAACAGACTTACAAACCCTATGGCGAACAGCATCCCATTGGTGAAGCGGATATTTCCGCGCCACAAAGTGGTAAGCCAGTTAAACACTTTAATGGCAGATGGCACAGCTATCAGCAATGTAAGCAATACAAATATTGAACCCAGGAATGGGTTAAGGCCTGTAACAAACATATGGTGTGCCCACACCAAGAACGCCAGCACTACAATGGCAAACATAGACAACACCATGGCAGAGTAGCCAAAAATAGGTTTGCGTGCGTTTACAGACATTACTTCAGAAACTATGCCCATGGCCGGCAGCACAACAATGTATACCTCAGGGTGGCCCAGGAACCAGAAAAGGTGTTGGTACAAAATAGCATTACCGCCTTCGTGGGAAAGCGCCATACCGTTTATAAAAATATCGGAGAGGTAAAAGCTTGTGCCAAAATGCCTGTCGAAAATCAGCAGAATGAAACCGGCAAATAATACAGGGAATGAAAGTACGCCCAGGATGGCTTGCAGGAACAGCGACCAGATGGTCAGCGGCATCCTGTTCATGCTCATACCTTTGGTACGCATATTCAGCACGGTGGAAATATAGTTAAGCCCGCCCAGCAACTGTGATATCACAAAAAGTATGAGCGATATCATCCAAAGGTCCATCCCCGTTCGTGAGCCTATGGAAGCCTGCCCTAACGCACTCAATGGCGGATAAGCCGTCCACCCACCTGAAAATGGACCTGTCTCTACAAAGAAAGAAGAAAGCATTACAATACCTGCAAGGAAAAACAGCCAGTAGCTGAGCATATTCATGAATGGCGATGCCATGTCTCTTGCCCCGATCTGCAGCGGAATAAGAAAGTTAGCAAAAGTACCGCTCAGTCCTGCAGTAAGTACAAAGAATATCAACACGGTGCCGTGAATGGTGGTAAGCGCATAATAAGCATCGGGGGTGAGCCTGCCGCCTTTTGCCCACTTACCCAGGATTGTTTCCAGTATAGGAAAAGATGTATCCGGATAGCCGAGCTGCAAGCGGAAAAGCACCGACATGAGGCCTCCCAAAATAGCCCAGAGGATACCTGTGATCAGGTATTGCTTAGCGATCATTTTATGATCCTGGCTAAAAATATATTTGGTTATAAAATTTTCTTTAGGATGGTGGTGAGCTGCTTCGGGGTGTTGCGCCGTCCATAGATCACTCTGTAAAACCGTTGCTGAGGTACTCATAATTTCTTCTGTTTAGCTCTGATCTGTAAATATTTTTATCTTTTTGCAGTAACTGTACTGTCGGCAACCAACTGATTTGCTACTGAGTCCTTGAATTCTTTCTGGTTATCTTCAATTACATCTTTATCCGGATAAGCCATTTTGTATGCCGAGGTCATATTTGCAAGCTTTTCCTTGTATTCCTGCTCGCTGACCACCAGTATCACTGCGCGCATGGAGTAGTGCCCGTTTCCACACATCTGGTCGCAGGCAATTTCATAGGCAAAGTTCGGGTTGCCGGTACGCTGCTTCATCTCTTCGGTAGTATACTTAGGGGTAAACCATAGTGTGGTAGGCGTACCGGGCACGGCATCTGCCTTCATTCTGAAGTGCGGCAGGCCTACATTGTGCACCACGTCCCGGGAGCCAATAATAAATTTAACTGGCTTGCCTTTGATGATCATTACCGTACCTTCGGTAACAATATCGTCCATAGCGGCAGGGTCTGCTTTTTGTTTCATTGCCTCGTTGTCTTGCCAGATAAGCCCGAGTGAATTGGTTGCATCAATATTCCTGAAATATTTCTTACCGAAAACATTGTCTTTGCCAGGATAGCGGAATATCCACCCGAACTGCTTACCGGTAACCTCTATCTGTAAGGAATCTTTGGGCGCTTCGCCGGTGAATAAGAACCAGTTGCGCAGGCCGAAAATAATAAGCAATGTAAGTACTATGGTCGGGATTACTGTCCAGATGATCTCCAGCTTATTGTTGTGTGCAAAAAACTCTATTTTACGGTTTTCCTTGTATTGATATTTGTAAGAAAACCAGAACAGCAGCACTTGTGTAACCACAAATACGATCATACAGATGATGGTCGTGATTATAAGCATGGAGTCTACCCTTTCACCTTCGATGCTGGAAGAGCCTTGTGCAAATAATGTTTTGCCGTACAATAATTTATGGCATGCATACACTCCTATCAATCCCAGGACAAGAAAGGCGATCATTAATCTGCCGTTGAGGCGGTTGCTGTCCCTGAAAGCTTTTTCTTTTCCTCTAAGAATGGAAACATACTCTCCTGCCTTTGCAACCTGAAAGATCACAACGAACAACATGAGTATCGCGGTAATGGCTAATAAAACTGACATAAAAATGGTCTCTGGTTTCTTATACTTATTTTTTAATGAAAATGAAAAACAAATAATTAAATATTAAGTATTATTTAATACAAAATGTTAATCAGTTGACAACATGACAAATATCATATTTTTGTCAAAGAACGGAAAAAAATGAATACAGTGAATCAATTTTATACATTTTTTTAAGATTCCGGGTGTGTAATAGCTAGAAACAGTACTTATTTCGTCGCGCAGGCGACAGAACACCCACTGCAAAGCCGTGAACGATTTGCAGAACTTGCAACACAAAACCGTGTACCTTACGCGTATGTTACGATAGAATATTTGAGTGTATGGCAACGAGATACTACAAGTAAAAGCCATATAGTACAAACCTCGGAGCATTTAGAAAGTAATAGCATGCCTAATTATCAAACTCTAACAACTTTTTGCTATTTGTTTTTTTCTTAACTTTAGTAATTTCTCATGAAATAGCCATAAGGATGCAGCATACAAACCGCTGATGAATATAGGCTATTCCATGCGGCCATTAAAAACAGCCGCAAAGCGGCGAACTAAAATATATACACATAAAACTGCCAATTGCAAAACATCACCATACAGCAAAAACTATTGTTTGTTTAAGTTTGCTACCGTAACTTTATTATTGGAAAATACAAAACTTCTTTCAAATATAAACCTCATTGCCATGAAAACCTTATTAACCCTTTGCACGGCATTTTTACTTACCGCCTGTGCCTGCACCAAAAACAGCAAGCCTATTCTCAACGAGCCTTTACCGCCCGCCACACAAACCGGTGCTAATACTTTTGGATGCACACTCAATGGGCAAGTGTTTGTACCTAATAAAGCCATAGGAAACACAATGCCTGAGTTTGCAATTCGAGTATATGGATATTACGAAAATACTTCAAACTATTCCAAAAGAATATATGCGAGAAGAGGGTATCATCCAATAAATATTCTATGGATAGATATATATATATATCAAATAAACCTAAAAAATGTTGATATATATATTCTTGGAAATGCAATAGCAGAATCGAGTACTTATGAACAACCATTTAATAATTATATTTTATGCCAAGCTAAAAATAAGGCTAGCAAATGGGTATTATATAGCTCATACGATAACTCTGGGAAAATAACTATTACACGTTGGGACAAAGATAATATGATACTTTCCGGCACATTTTCCGGGAAACTAAAGGCAATAGAAGGAGATGAGATAATAGAAATAAAAGATGGCAGATTTGATATAAACTTAAAAACTTTACAACCATGAAATGCAGCATAAAAATTTCGAGCTAATTTATACCAACCATCTATGAGGATTTTTATGCGGAATTACATGTGACCGCAAAAAAACATAAAAAATATATACATGAAACCCTTATTAATCCTTTGCAAGGCATTTTTATTTACCGCATGTGCCTGTACCAAAAACATCGAGCCCACTCTTAACGAACCCTTACCTCCCGCTACGCAAACCGGGTGCCAATACGTTTGGATGTAAAATAAACGGAGTGGTCTATAAATGTCGGGGATTATGGATCCTCGAGGGATATTTCAAAGCGATGGCATTTATTTTCAGTATAGCGAAGATAAGATGTATTTAAAGGCGCATTTTATTGCTCCTGAAAAACAATTATTGCAATGAGATTTGAATATGATGGAAAAACAGGAATATATAAAGAATTTATTACAAAGTCATTTGAAAGAGTGAGCCCAAATTCTTATGTAAAAGTAACTAGGTTTGATGATCTGATATTTTCTGGTGAATTTACTTTAATAGTAACTTTTGATGATGGAACGGTAAAGACTATTACCAATGGTCGTTTTGACATTAAAAAAACCCAATTAATCCGTAAATTATGAAACAGAATATCTTACAGATAATATTGATCTTGTTATTAGCTTCAAATTGTTTTTATGTACAGGCGCAACAATTGCAATTAAACTTACAGCCGAGCCAAACTTACACAAGTGCTATGATGCAAACCACACAGCAACTGCCTGAAAGCCGCATACCATATAGTGTATTGTACGACAGAGTATTCGGCTGGGCCGGAATGAGTATATGGCAGAATGGCGACACTGCGAGCCAAGCCATGTAATACAAACCTGGAGGGATTTGGAAAATAGCAGGATTACACCCGGAGTTGTAAGATATGATGAATTAAAAAATCATGCCCGCACATCATTTCACCGCCCGTTAAAAACAAAAGAGCATCTACACTACTGTAAAGCTGAATTATAAGAAATAAGCAGTATTGGTATCTTTGAGCAATAGAAAATCTCCATCGCTGCCTGATATACAATACTGCTTAGTTTACATCAAAAACTTTATCGCTATGCTTAAGTATGGTGTATAATACTTTCTTTAAGGAAAGGATGATACTTTGGCACCAGCGGCTTCTCTGCCAGGAACCTGCTTACAAAGAATATCATTACACCCACAAAAATGGATGCTATTCCAAAATCCCACCAACCAAGTGTTACATGCTCTTTAGATATACTTGCCATCACCATCTGATAAAAATCTATCCAGTGGCCGAAGATGATCAGCACTGCCATAAAGGTCATAATGGTATAATTCCTTTTTGAATCTCTTGTCATTAAAATAAGGATCGGCGCCACGAAATTGATAATCAGGTTCAGGTAGAATATGCCCCTGTACGGCCCTTGTACCCTGTGCTTGAAGTAGACAGTTTCCTCAGGAATATTGGCATACCAGATCAGCATGTATTGAGAAAACCAAACATAAGTCCAGAAAATGGAGAAGGCAAACATAAACTTACCCAGATCATGCAGGTGCTCCTGGTTGGTCAGTTCCAGGTAACCTTTATTTTTCAGGTAAATTACAAATAAAACTATCAGCGCTATACCTGCCACAAAGCTGCTTGCAAAAGTATACCAGCTATACATGGTGCTGTACCAGTGCGCATCAATGCTCATGAGCCATAACCAGGGAGTAACCGAGCCTGCCGTAAGGGCAAACCACACCAGGAAAAGCGAGGCATTTACCGTACTTTTAAAAATATATTTTTTACCGCTTTCCTTGGTTTTCATGCCATTGTCGTTTTCACCGAGCGTCTTCCTCATTCTTGCTCCCAAGAACCACCATAAAACCACCGTGAGAATAGACCAGATCACGAAGAATGTAGGATTTAAGAATCCTTCTTTGTGCTGTAAAATTTTATCAGAAGCTACTGCTGCAGGGTCATTCCAGTGGTAAATATGGCTGCCTGAAAATATCAGGTAAAGCAATACAGCTAACAACACGGTACCGAATATAGGCACCATGCGCGAAATAGCTTCTGCCACGCGCACAAACGCGATCTGCCAGGCACCCATTGCCAGCGTAGTAACACAAATAAAGAACATGGCGGCATTACAGATGAGTGTAAAGAATATGCTGTTGTACAAAAGCGTACCCCAGAAATTATCCATGCCGTGTGCATCGCCCGAATGAGTTAAAAACCCGATGACCGTTAATAAAATACCTAAACCAATGACCCCAAAAGACCAGGTTTTAATTTTTGCAGGAACTTCAAATTGTGTTTTTATGGATGCCATTTTTCTACGAAGTTGAAAGTTGAGATATAACTTTTATTTTTTAAGCTTACTATTTTGCCGCTATGGCTGCCGAATCTGCTGCCGGTGTAGACGAACTGCTGCCGGAGCCTTTCTGTACCATTTTAATATAATGAATTAACTGCCAGCGCTGTTTAGTGGTAAGCTGAGATGCATAGCTGCCCATGGTATTTTTACCATAGGTAACTGAATAGAACATCTGGCCGTCGGGCATTGCTATCATAGCAGGATCGCCTGCCAGGTTTTTAGGCGCCGCAATGAAAGGCCCGTTACCGCCATTGTACAGCGGGCCGTTACCGTCTAATTTTGCTCCGTGGCAAATACCGCAATTGATCAGATACAAGCGGTGCATCTGGTCATATTCTGCCTGGGTAAGCGGAGGCTCCGGATTTTGTACAGCTTTGGAAGCCACGTAGTTGGTACTATCCCCTATAGCATCTTTCGGAATAGGAAAAATGTACTCTCCGGCCCTGGATACTGTGCCTCTTACAGGCAGGTTGTTGTAAAATATCTTTCTCCCCGCCTGGTTGGAATCTGTTGTAAATAAGGTAGAATCCATTTCGACATAGGTCTCGTACGCACGGCTGTAAAACATATCGGGCATATACACTTTTCCGGGATTGCGTTTTATTCCGTTTCCGCATCCGGCAAGTATGGTAATGCCTGAAATGATAAGAACCGCTATGACTGATAATTTTTTCATCCGTATATCTTTAATATTTTCCAATTGCCGGTTGTAACTGTGCATGAGGTAATCCTTCCTGCTTCGTTATAGCCGTATATTTTCGCCATTGCCCGGTTTATTGTTTATTACCGGTAAAATATTTTTATGTAGAATGTTTTAGCATTCTTTCTTGCAAACTAATTTTCCAGGGATGCCCACTCTTTAGGAACTTTAGGCTCTTTAATGATTTGCTGTTCCTTATCATAGCGGCCCCACCACCATCCGGGATTGGCTTCCTGCACTTCCACTTCCACTGTGCCGCTGTTTTTCATTTTTTCTACCAATTCATTTTCTGTAGCTGCATCAGGCGCTTCTAATACCATTACAAAAAGATCATCTGTAGCGCGTGGATGAAAATGATGTTTTTTCACAAACGGAGCCAACTGGCACAACCAGCAATAGGTAAGTACCATACCTACAGCAGAGAAAAGTACCGTTAATTCAAATGTAATGGGGATGAATGCCGGTAAAGCAAAGTGTGGCTTACCGCCGTATACTTGCGGCCAGTCTTTTACAAATATCCAGCTCATCCCGGCCAGTGCAGTAATAGTTCCGGTAATACCGTAAATAAACCCGGCAGTATGCAGACTTGTTTGCCTCAGGCCCATAGCATAATCAAGGCCGTGCACAGGATACGGTGTATACACATCGTGCAGCTTATATCCTTCACTGCGGACATTCTTCACCGCTTCAAACAACGGAGCTTCATCATCAAAACAAGCCACTACAAATTTCTTATTTGCCATATGATTGATCTTTCAAAAATTAATGATGTGCGTATTCGTGAATAAATTTTTCAGGCTCAATTGCTTCTACATGGTTTACATCCAGTTTATGGTTGTCTCCTGAGGTTTTTACGATAGCTTTGATCTCCGCTATTGCAATTACCGGGAAGTATTTTGCAAATAAGAAGAAGCAGGTAAAGAATAAACCAAAGGTGCCTAAATAGAAACCTATTTCCCAAATAGTGGGGCTGTAGTATACAGACCAGGAAGATGGTAAATAATCCCTGTAAATAGAAGTAACGATGATCACGAAGCGCTCAAACCACATACCCACATTTACAATAACGCTCATGAAGAAAGTAAACCAGATATTTCTTCTGAGCTTTCTTGACCAGAACAATTGCGGGCTTACCACGTTACAGAACATCATGCCCCAATAGCTCCAGCCGTAAGGGCTAAATAAGTTAGCACGGCTGTAGAAGAATGCATAACCTTCGTACTTATTTGCGCTGTACCATGCCATGAACAATTCCGTGAGATAGGCTACGCCTACGATGGAGCCGGTAAGTACTATTACCTTATTCATAGCTTCAATATGTCCTATGGTAATGTAATCCTGCAGGTTCATCACCTTTCTTACGATAATCAGCAGCGTTTGCACCATAGCAAACCCGGAGAATACCGCACCTGCCACAAAGTACGGCGGGAAAATGGTAGTATGCCAGCCGGGAATTACAGAGGTAGCAAAGTCAAAGGATACAATGGTGTGCACCGAAAGTACCAGCGGGGTAGACAGGCCGGCCAGCACTAACGCAAGGGCTTCATTGCGCTGCCAGTGTTTGGTAGAACCTGTCCAGCCAAAAGCTGTAATACCGTAAAATAATTTTCTCAACTTGGTTTTTGCCCTGTCGCGCACAGTAGCCAGATCGGGAATTAAACCTGTATACCAGAATAATAAAGAAACAGTCAGGTAAGTACTGATTGCAAATACGTCCCACAACAGCGGTGAGTCAAAGTTTGGCCATAGCGGACCCCTTGTGTTGGGGTAAGGCAATGTATAAAATGCCAGCCATACACGGCCCATGTGCCAGATAGGGAACTGGCCTGCACACATTACCGCGAAAATGGTCATAGCCTCAGCGGCACGGTTTACCGCAGTTCTCCAGCCTTGGCGGAAAAGCAGGAGGATAGCTGAAATAAGCGTACCGGCGTGGCCGATACCTACCCACCACACAAAGTTGGTAATGTCCCAACCCCATCCTACAGTTTTATTCAGGTTCCACTGTCCTGTACCATAGATTACCTCCGTGGTAACGCTTACTACCCCGAAGAGCAGCAAAGCCAGGGAGATAAAGAAACCAATGTACCACAGTTTAGTTGGCTTGGTCTCAATAGGCCTTACAATATCCTCCGTAATTTGAGCATACGTTTTATCACCTCTTACCAGTGGTTCTCTTAGCTCCGATTCGTACTTAAATAATGACATTGAGTATTTTTTATTACCTAATTAATTATTTTTCTTTTTAATGATGAGCTGCCGGCGCCGGTGTTTCATCTTTTTCTACTTCATCTGTGTTTCTCACCTTGGCCAGGTAGTTCACATTGGGCAATACGTGCAATTGCTCCAGTGAATAGAATAAACGCAGGCGGTTCTCCTTTCTCACTTTTGCAATGGAACTCTGTGTATCGTTGATATTCCCGAAAACGATCGCGTCGCCCGGGCAGGCTTGCTGGCAGGCAGTTTTTACATCCGCTTTTTCCATGTCTGTGCCGGTGTCCAGTTTTCTGCCCTCTTTTTTAGCTTTTAATTTTCCTTCCTGCAAACGTTGCACACAGAAAGAACATTTTTCCATTACTCCTCTTGAACGTAGTGTAACATCGGGGTTCAATACCATTCTTGTTAGGCTGTCGTTCATATCAAGCACAGGAGCATCTAACACACCCACTAATTTCTGGTCCTGGTTGTTTTTAAAACTGTCTGCTCCGTTATAATCTGCCCAATTGAAACGGCGTACTTTGTACGGGCAGTTGTTTGCGCAATACCTGGTACCTATACAACGGTTATAAGCCATTTGGTTCAAACCCTCAGAGCTGTGGTTGGTAGCATTTACCGGGCATACGTTCTCACAAGGAGCGTTATCGCAATGCTGGCACATCAATGGCTGGAACACTACCTTCGGGTTGTCGATATCACCGCTGTAATACCTGTCTATACGCAGCCAGTGCATATCATGGAACCGGGCAACCTCGCTTTTACCTACAATGGGTACATTGTTTTCAATATTGCACGCTACTACGCAGGCGCCACAACCGGTACAGGAGTTGGTATCTACACTCATTCCCCAGTGGATACCGGGTTTATCGTGGTACGGGTAAAGCGTACCTTGTTTTTCAAAATTTTCCAGGCCGCCCCAAGGCGCCAGTTCGTGCGCTCTTTCGTTCAATATTTTTTCAGGACTGTTCTTAAAAGTAGCCAGCGAAAGCTCTTTCATGATCTCTCTTCTCTCGCCGCCCACTTTAGGATCGTAGCGGTCATGTGTCTGTACCTGGGCTACCTGGTAAGTTTTGCCTGTTCTTTCAATTTTTACATCAGGCTGAACATAAGAAACCGTATTGCCTGTAAAAGAAGCCAGCGGGAAGGCATTCTTTCCATAACCGTCAGCGGCCTTACCCAAATGCTTGGTTCTGCCGTAACCAACGGCTATACCCACCACATTCGGGTGAGTGCCCGGCACAATGATGAATGGCAACTCTATTGATTTTCCGTTTACGGTAAGCTTTAAAACTTCTTTTTCCGGGTTTACTTCGTAGGAGTCGGCCTGTCCTTCTTTGCTGATGTCGATATTTAGTTTTCTCCTGGCAAAATCAGGAGAAACAATGATATAGTTGTCCCATGTTGCGCGCGTGATCGGGTCTGGCATTTCCTGTAAAAAAGGATTGCTTGCTCCGCTTCCGTCGCCGATAGCTACAGACTGGTAAAGTAGAAGTTCGGTATCACCACCTTTTTTAGCAGTGCTTAATACACCTGCTGCGGTTACTGCAGAGCCACTGTTGTAGGTAGCAGGCGCAGTTCTTGTAGATGTGAATGCTGCAAGCACTGCACTTGCGGTATCTGAGTTTTTGCCATTTGCTAAAGAATCGCTTCTGACAAGCGAAGAAGCTGTTGCTCTTCCGCCCGGGTTCAGTACACCTTCCTGTAAAAGTTTGTTCCAGCCTGCATCGCCGCCTGCCCTTGCTGACCAGGTAGTTTTTACAAGGTCTGCGTAGGTAGTAGCTTCGCCGGCCCATTTCAACAGGCTATCTTGCCACTGCCGGGTTTTGAACAAAGGGTTGATGGTAGGCTGTATAAAAGAGATATGCCCTGTTTTAGGTTCGGCATCTCCCCAGCTTTCCAAGTAATTATGTGCAGGCACTACAAATTTACAAAGTTGTGTAGTCTCATCATTTTTTTCATTTAGTGCAATGGTGTTCGGCACTTTGGCAAATGCTGCTTTTACGGCTTTCTCATCATGCCACGCATAAGCAGGGTTTGCACCGTGTACAATTAAAGTTTTTACCGCGCCGGCATTCATTTCGTTCAGCAACTGAACAAAATCTGCGTCAACACCTTTCTTGGTATTGTTGGTAGCGCTCCAGTCGATTGTAGAGCCATTGGCGCCGATAGCTTCGTTGATGGCATTTACCACCAATTGCAAATTAGCATCGTTGCTGCCGCAAACAACCAATGCACGGCCTCTGTTTTCGCTCAACGCCTTAGCAGCTTTGGCAATGCCTGCACTCAATGCAGCATCTGCAATACCTGCGGCTGACTGGCCTCCGACTGCACCAAGCAATGCCTGGGCAATGGCTCCCCATTCGGAAGGACGGCAGAGAAAACGCTCGTCTGCACTGGCGCCTGTGGTGGTTAACACACTCTCAAACTGGAAATGTTTGCTCATGGAAGGGTTCTTTTCATCGATCTTCCTGTTGCGCGTGTATTGCCTGGTAAATTCTACGGGAGATATCCAGGTGCCGAGAAAATCAGCGCCTATGCTTACGATTACGTTTGCATTATCAAAACGGTAAGATGGCAATGCCCTTCTTCCGTAGGAAGCTTCATTGGCCATGAGCAGGCCGCTGTAAGAAACTGCATCGTACGTTACGTGGCGGCTGCCGGGATATTTTGCCAGGAACCTGTTGATCACTTCCTGGGAAGTAGGTGAAACGATCGTAGAGGTTAGAATGACTACCGGTGAGGCTATTGCGCCCTGGATAGATTCGTCTATTTTAGAAAGCGTTACTTCTTTACCGCTAATGGTAGGGAAACGAAGGCGTGCTGTATTGTACAGATCCAATACGGAAGCCTGAGCCCTTGCAGAAGTACCTCCTTTTGTAATAGGGCATAAAGTATTGCCCTCGATTTTTATGGGCCTGCCGTCGCGCACTTTGGCTACCACGCTCTCTGCATAGCCATCCTGCACAAAGGTTGTGGCATAATACATTGCTTCGCCCGGGTGCACATTTTCTGGCTTAACAGCGAAAGGGATAGCACGGTTTACAGGCGTCTCACAACTTGCGGCTATAGCGGCTGCGGCTGTGCTGAATCCTAAATATTTTAAAAAGTCTCTTCTGGGAGTAGGCGTATCCAGTATACCTTTGCTGTTGTCTTCAAAAGGCAGCTCTTCGCGAAATTCATTTTTAGCCGATTCCCTGTAAGCCTCCGAGTTATTAAACTCTCCAAAACTTTGCCAGTACTTTTTATTATCCATTTATTCGGAATTTGAAACTTTAGATTTAATTGACAATTACTTTTTTAGTAGTGACATTTCTGACATTCTATACCACCGACCATTTCCACTGTCACGCCTTTTGTTGTATCTATTTGTCCGTGCTTTAATTGTTCGTGGTATTTCTCGTACATGCTGTAGTAAGCATTTCCTTTGAAATTAACTTCTGTAGTCCTGTGGCAGTTGATACACCAGCCCATATTCAGGGTGGCAAACTGCTTCACTTCATCCATCTTATTGATCTCGCCGTGGCAGGTCTGACACTGTACGTTGCCCACCATCACGTGTTGTGAGTGGTTAAAATATACGTGGTCAGGAAGTTTGTGTATCCTTACCCAGGGGATTGGTTTTGCTTTGCTTGCATCCCAGGGTTGGCCCGGTGTGTAGCCTGCATATTGATATAATTTTTGTATCTCCTGTGTACCGTTCACCGTATCGCCATCAGCATTATATAATTTTTCGCCCGTATATTCTGTAATGGCGAGGTGGCAGTTCATACATACATTTACAGAAGGTATCATGGCGCTCTTGCCATCCTGTGTATTGGTATGGCAGAACATACAGTTTACCTGGTTAATACCTGCGTGCACTTTGTGTGAGAAGAAAATAGGCTGTTCGGGCTGGTAATCTTTCTTTTCCCCCAGGTTAATTGCTCCCTGCACTACCCAGAATCCTCCCAGTATGAACAGCAATATGGTAGCTAAAGCTATAAAGGATTTTTTCCTGTAGAAAGGAATATGTGATACGGGATCTCCTTCTTTGTGCTCGGCAATAACCCGAAGCTTTTTATTGAGCAGCAATAAAACAAAACCTACAATTGCCAGAAGTATGGTAATGATACCATATAATAAGGTATGGTTTGTTTCTGGTTCGGGTGCAGCAGCAGCGGCAGGTGCAGCGGTGGCAGCGGCGGGTGCAGCTTCTTCTTCCTTAATGAAGGCCAAAATGGCATCTATTTCTTCTGTAGAAAGTATACCCTGGAACGCGGTCATCGGTATTTTGTTCCATTTATTGAACATTTCTACGGCATAAGGATCTCCTTTCTGAATTACAGCAGCGCTGTTAAGTATCCAGTCGTGCAGCAGTTGCTTGTCTGCCCACCGGCTTTCAACACCTGCCAGGGCAGGGCCCGTCATGTCTTTGTGTACGTTGTGGCACGCGGCACAGTGCGTCTGGAACAGTGCCTTGCCATCCTGTGCAAATGTCCCTGTGGATATTGTTAATGCGAAAATCAGATGGAATGCTAAGAATAATTTGTTAGCAATTGTTTTATAATTACTCATACTATTTTTCAGTGTTATGTCCGGATAACGAGTTAGCTTGAATGGCAACAAAAGTATGACACTGACTTGACAAAAAGAAAAAATTTGAATAATTTTTTAACAACCGTTATTTATCATTGGAATTAGCGCTGAAAATTTAGAAAAACAGCTGTGCGAATGGATTAATAATTGTCGTATTACGTGTAGTAATGGACGGAAGGTGCTATTGGCAAGTTTTAATATATTTGATAGTGATTGCGGAGAAGCAATTTCCATTGAACGGCAATTGCTTCAGCTCAGAGCATTGTGCGTAGGTCGCCTTCAGGCAGGCTGGACTTTTTGATTTTTCTGCGGCAATTGCAAAAAAATCAAAAATAAATTGAATCCGGAGATCGCATTTTGCCATTTATCATTTATCATTCCCTTCTTACTCTTCACCATCCCCATCGCCTTACAACATCCTGCCTGCTAATAAAATATTTTTACTTGCTGTTTTAATTTCTCAAATTTGCACCAATATTTTATTGCATGCAAACCAACCTGACCATATTTGCCTCCGGAACCGGGAGCAACGCCCAAAAAATAATCGAGTATTTCAAAGCACACCCAAGCATCAGCGTGGGTTTGATTGTCTGCAACAACCCTGCTGCCGGCGTACTGGATATTGCGCGTGACAATAATATTGACACTCTTATTATAGAAAGAAACAGGTTTTTCCAAGGCGATGCATACCTGCCGGAGCTGAAAAATACAGACATCATTATTCTTGCAGGCTTCCTCTGGAAGATACCCAGCGCCCTTATCCGTGCTTTTCCGGATAAGATCATCAATATACACCCTGCTTTATTGCCAAAATACGGAGGCAAAGGCATGTATGGAAGAAATGTACATAAGGCTGTGCTGGAAAACCAGGAAAAAGAAAGTGGTATCACCATACACCTGGTAGATGAGGAGTACGACCATGGCAGGCACTTATTCCAGGCGAAATGTGCGGTGAACCGGGAAGATTCTGCAGACCGTTTAGCGCAAAGAATACACCTCCTGGAGCATAAGCATTTTGCAAAAGTAATTGAAGACTATGTAAAAGAGTTGCAGGCTACCAGCTTGCAATAACGGTAACGCCGCCCTGCACCATATCTCCAAGGCCTACTTGCAATTTGGCATCCAACGGCATCAACAGGTCTACACGGCTGCCGAATTTTATAAAACCCATTTCCGCGTTTTGCTCGGCTTTTTTTCCAACGCCGGCATAGTTGCATATCCGCCTTGCCACAGCCCCCGCGATCTGTTTCACCAATATTTCACCGTACCCCTCTTTTCTGATCACAATGCTATGCCGTTCATTGTCTGTGGAAGATTTCGGATCCCAGGCTACCAGGTATTTTCCTTTATGATATTGATTATAAACTACCTCGCCAGAGACAGGATACCTGTTTACATGTACATTGAACGGGCTCATAAAAATACTTACCTGCAACCGCTTCGTTTTAAAATACTCATTATCTACTGCTTCTTCAATTACTACCACTTTACCATCTGCCGGCGCTATGATGTTATTTTCACCAGATGTATGGCTTCTTTTGGGTATCCTGAAAAAAGATACGGTGAACAGGAAAAAGAAAAAAGACAGCGCAGCCACTGCCATATTAACCAGCCACAAGTTTTTTGGCAGAAAGAAAAACAATACGCCGTTGATGATCAATAAAGCTGTAAATACTACAAAAATGGTAGTGGTTCCCTCTCTGTGAATTTTCATTTTTATATCATTGAATGATTCAGCTTACGCATAAAATTTGTATTGGAGAAATCTTAATAAGAATTCTGATGCAAAGATACTTAGTAAAATATGGATTTGCACGAAAGTTGATAGATATTTGCTTAAAATACAACTTAAATAAAAAATAAATTCGTTACTTGCATAAAAAAATATCAGATGTTTACAGCCGAACAAATAGCTTCTATCATCAATGCCCGTATTGAGGGCGATGCGAACGCTTCGGTGAGATCTTTCAGCAGAATTGAAGATGCCAAACCCGGGGATTTGAGTTTTTTGGCCAACCCTAAATACGAAGAGTTTTTATATACGTCCAAAGCCTCGGTGATTATCATCAATCAGAATTTTGAATTGAAACAACCTGTGCCAGCTACCCTGTTAAGGGCAGCAGATCCGTATAGCTCTTTTGCCACTCTCCTTAAACTTTACCAGGAACACAAAAATAGCTTGACCATAGGGATTGAAGAAAACGCTTATGTTTCAGAAAAAGCCGAGATAGGAGAAAATGTGTATATAGGCGCTTTTGCCTACATCAGCGATGGCGTGAAAATCGGTAAAAATGCGAAAATATTTCCAGGTGTTTTCCTGGGAAAACAGGTAGAGGTAGGAGAAAATACAGAATTATTCCCCAATGTGGTAATTTATAATGAATGTAAAATAGGGAATAACTGTACAGTACATTCCGGCACCGTTATCGGTGCAGATGGGTTTGGCTTTGCTCCCCAGCAGGACGGTACATTCCAGAAAGTACCGCAGATAGGCAACGTATTGATAGAAGATAATGTGGAAATAGGCGCCAATACTACCATCGACAGGGCTACCATTGGCTCCACCACAATTAAAAGCGGTGCTAAAATAGACAACCTGGTACAGATAGCACACAACGCAGAGATCGGGCCGAATACGGTAATTGCAGCACAGGCAGGCATCAGCGGAAGCACAAAATTAGGCCGCAACATCATGATCGGCGGACAGGCAGGACTAGTAGGCCACATTCATATTGCTGATTTTGTGCGCATTAATGCACAAAGCGGAGTCTCCAAATCCATACTTGAACAGAAAAAAGCCGTAACAGGCACGCCTGCTTTTGATTACAGCGCGGCCCTCAGAAGCCAG
Source organism: Bacteroidota bacterium (assembly GCA_023422835.1). Taxonomy (GTDB): domain Bacteria; phylum Bacteroidota; class Bacteroidia; order Chitinophagales; family Chitinophagaceae; genus Haoranjiania; species Haoranjiania flava. The sequence continues at coordinate 84,665 of JAFAGI010000020.1, forward strand.
TCTGTAGCCAGGAGGCTTCCTGAACTAGAGCAAAGAATTATAGAACTTGAAAAACTGGTGAAGTCTTTAAAAAAGCGTTAGGCTTTTTTAAAAAGGACAAATCCTGTAATTTTGCGCTTTATCATTCATTGTTAGAGAAGAAAATATGCAGGAGAATTTCAATCAGGACAAGCAGCACACCATATCATCCAGGGTTTCTATCAGCGGCGCAGGATTGCATACAGGCAAGCCTGTAGACGTAACGCTTATTCCCGCTAACCCGGGCTTTGGCATTAAATTTCAAAGAGTAGACTTGCCTTCTAAACCTGTGATCAATGCAGACTGCGACCTGGTGACAGATACCAGTCGCGGCACCACTTTGCAGGTGGGTGAAGCGCGTGTATCTACAGTAGAACATTTGCTGGCAGCCATTGTAGGTTGCGGTGTTGACAATATTTTGATAGAGATCAACGGCCCCGAAATACCTATAATGGACGGAAGCGCCATGCCATTTGTAGAATTGCTGGAAGAAGCCGGCATTGAAGAACAGGATGCAGCTAAAGTATGGTACCACATTCACGAAAATATTTTCTTTGAAGATAAAGAAAAGCGCGTAGAAATGGTAGCCATGCCCGGAGATAAATATTCCCTTACAGCGCTTATTGATTTCAATAGCCCCGTACTGGGCACCCAATTTTCCCAGATAAAGTCGCTGGATAAATTCAAAGCAGAGATTGCATCCTGCAGAACTTTCTGTTTCCTGCACGAGCTGGAAATGCTGATTGAGCACAACCTCATTAAAGGCGGCGACCTCAACAACGCAATTGTAGTGGTAGACAAACCTGTATCGGCAGATGAAATGGAGCGCCTCAGCAAATTCTTCCACAAAGAAAAAATTGAGGTAAAAAAAGAAGGCTACCTCAACAACCTGGAACTAAGGTTTCCTGATGAGCCCGCACGCCATAAATTGCTGGATATGGTGGGGGACCTGGCACTGATAGGCTACCCCGTGAAAACACGCATCCTTGCCCACAGGCCCGGCCACAGCTCCAACGTAGCATTTGCCAGGAAGATAAAACAGTATATTAAGAAAAACAAGAACATAAAAGAGGTGCCGGTGTATGACCCTACACAGCCGCCGGTTTATACCATTGAACAAATAGAACAGACACTACCGCACAGGTACCCCTTCCTGCTGATAGATAAAGTGATAGAAATGACTGATACTTATATCATCGGCATCAAGAATGTGACCGCAAACGAACAATACTTTCAAGGCCATTTTCCGGGAAACCCGGTAATGCCGGGCGTATTGCAGGTAGAAGCGCTTGCACAAACAGGCGGTATACTTTGCATCAACGCCAGCCCGAAAGGTGAGTATGATACTTATTTCTTGAAAATAGATAACTGCAAATTTAAAACTATGGTGAAGCCAGGCGATACGCTGATTTTGAAAATGGAATTGATAAGCCCGATCCGCCGGGGCATTTGCGAAATGCACGGAACGGCTTATGTCAACGGCAAAATTGCTACGGAAGCAGACATGGTTGCTCAGATTGTAAAAAGATCGTAATAATAAAATTATACTAAAAATTGGCAGATTGTTTTTTGCAATTTTGTATGGAATGGATCTGAACCAAAACTATTTTCTCTCCCAGGAATTGCTTACAGCTCAGGAACAACAAATTCCGGGCTCACTCAACTACAAGCTCATGCGCTACCGGCTGATCAACACAGACCTGGTGCAGGAGAAAGGCAGTATACATTACCATTACGATAAATACGAAAATGCCGCCCACAAGTTTGAACTAAAATTCTGTGTTACCGGAAACCGATATTGCACTGTGCCGGACTGCAGCAATTGCCGGATAAGCGCCTACCACGGCTGCTCAGGCGAGACGGACACCATTGATATCTTTCATTTTAATTTTTCCCCGGGTTTCCTGGCCACGTTTGTACAGCAGCATAATAGCGATAAAAAAAACCGGGTACTCTCATTTCTTCATACAGAATCGTTTTGTGAAGAGCTGCCGGTTTGCGGCAGGAAGAAAAAATTGCTAAATGCATTGCAGGAAACTTCCTATTGCTCTGCCTTACAAAATGTGACCTTTAACTCTATCGTACAGGAACTTTTTTTGTGCTCCTGCGAGGCACTGGATGACTACAAGCCTGGAATGTTTTCCTGTAAATTCCTGGCTGATCAATCCGGCATTGAAAAAATGTACCTTGCCCGGGAAATCCTGCTGCAGCATATTGATTCGCTGATTTCCATAAAAGAATTGAGCAGGAAAGTGGCCATTAATGAATGTTACCTGAAAAAAGGGTTTAAAGAAGTCTTCGGACTTACCATATATGATTTTTACCTGCAGCAGAAAATGGAGCATGCAAAGTTCCTGCTCTGCGAAGAGGGCATGACTGTTACCGACGTGGCTGCACTGCTGGGCTACTCCTCTATTTCTCACTTCTCCACTGCTTTTAAAAGGCAAACCGGCCTTAAACCCTGCGATTTGCTGAAATAGATTATTATAGTTGAGTTCCTATTACACAGGCTGTATTGCTTAGACTTTACTGCTTTGATTCTTATCACAATCTCAAATATTCCCTTGAAAATCTGTCTATTTGCCTGTCATTTTTTAAGTCTAACCGACAATTTTTCATTTAAAAAACACAGAAAACCGCATGGCATGGAGATTGATATATACATAGTGAAAATTTAATTTATTAACCATTAAAAAAGGAGGTAATTTATGACACTTGTAAAAAGAAATGGAGGCTTATTCAATCCATTACCTACTCTTTTTGATGACTTCTTCAGCCGGGATATGTTCAATTGGGGAAATGCCAATTTCTCTGAAACGAACACAACTGTTCCAGCGGTGAACATCAAAGAAACAGGCGACCATTACGAGGTAGAAGTTGCCGCCCCGGGAATGAATAAAGAAGATTTCAAGATTGAGCTTGATGGAAACACACTTAGAATCAGCTCTCAGAAAACACACCAGAAAGAGGATAATAGTGATGAAAGATATTCCCGGAGGGAATTTAGCTACCAGTCTTTCCAGAGAACTTTTACTTTGCACAAAGATGTAATGGATGTGGATAAAATAGAAGCCAGGTATGACAACGGCCTGTTGCAACTTCTGATACCTAAAAAAGAAGAAGCTAAACAGAAGCCTCCAAGAATGATTGAAATTTCATAATGAAAATTTATTAAAAACCGCTCTTTTTCCGGAGCGGTTTTTTTTGTTTTTATACTTCCGGCTGTGCTTTATTTCTTTTTACAGGTGTTTGATTGCGTCTTTGCAACACTTCAGCCTTCTCTGCATCAAATTACCAAGTCTATATTCAACAGGAATAATTATGCTAAGGCAAGAGGTATCCTTTGAACCATAAGCTTACCGGAGCTAAAAAATTGATGCTTTTCAATTGACTTTATGAGATTTTCCAACCTCGCGGTTATATGGTAGGATCACGTGTGGCATGCAGCTGAATTATCTTCAAAAAACAAAATAATATTCTTTAAAAACCTATCAAAAAAAACTTCTTTACCCTACCTTTGCCAATAGTGAAAAAATAATTGTATTTTTCCGCTTTATTATTCAAACTAAAGATTATCTAAATCAATTTTTTTATTTTATGGCCAACGTTGGTAAGGTAAAACAGGTGATCGGTGCGGTTGTAGACGTTCAGTTCGCCGATGCTAAAAGTCTGCCCGAAATAGCAAACTCATTGGAAATAACCAGACAAGACGGTAGTAAACTGGTGCTGGAAGTACAGCAACATCTTGGAGAAGACAGTGTACGCACAATTGCAATGGATGCCACAGAAGGTTTAGTGCGTGGCAAAGAGGTTGTAGACACCGGAAACCCTATTAAAATGCCAACAGGCGAAGGCATTAACGGCCGCCTGCTGAATGTGACCGGCGATCCCATCGATGGCTTACCTGCCATTGATAAAACAAATGGCCGTGCCATTCATGCATTGCCTCCTAAATTTGAAGACCTCAGCACGGCAACAGAAGTGTTGTTTACAGGCATTAAAGTTATTGACCTGATTGAGCCTTATGCCAAAGGCGGTAAGATCGGATTGTTTGGTGGTGCGGGTGTAGGCAAAACAGTACTTATCCAGGAATTGATCAACAATATCGCCAAAGGACACGGCGGCCTTTCGGTTTTTGCAGGTGTGGGAGAGAGAACAAGAGAAGGAAATGACCTGTTGAGAGAAATGCTCGAATCAGGGATTATCACTTACGGTGAAGAATTTATGCATTCCATGGAATCCGGCGGCTGGGATCTTTCCAAAGCCGATATGCAACAAATGAAAGAATCTAAATGTACTTTTGTTTTCGGCCAGATGAATGAACCTCCCGGTGCCAGAGCCAGAGTAGCGCTTTCCGGGCTTACGGTAGCAGAATACTTCCGCGATGGAGATGGTACTGGCAAAGGACGCGACATCTTATTTTTCGTAGACAACATTTTCCGTTTCACACAAGCCGGTTCTGAAGTATCTGCCCTTTTGGGGCGTATGCCTTCAGCAGTTGGATACCAGCCTACTTTGGCTACAGAAATGGGATTGATGCAGGAACGCATTACCTCTACCAAAAGCGGTTCCATTACCTCCGTACAAGCCGTTTACGTGCCTGCGGATGACCTTACCGACCCTGCGCCGGCAACTACGTTTGCCCACCTGGATGCCACAACGGTATTGTCCCGTAAAATTGCCGACTTAGGCATCTACCCTGCGGTTGACCCGTTGGATTCCACTTCAAGGATCCTGACTCCCGATATTGTTGGTGAAAAGCATTACGAGTGTGCCAATCGTGTAAAATCTATGCTGCAGCGCTATAAAGAACTTCAGGATATTATTGCCATCCTGGGTATGGATGAATTAAGCGATGACGATAAATTAACGGTATCACGCGCGCGTAAAGTACAGCGTTTCCTTTCACAACCCTTCCACGTAGCAGAAGCATTCACCGGCCTGAAAGGTGTGTTTGTAAACATTGATGAAACAATTGACGGCTTTAATTCTATCATGAACGGCGAAGTAGACGAATACCCGGAAGCTGCCTTTAACCTGGTAGGCAACCTGGACGATGCTATTGAAAAAGGCAAAAAAATGATGGAGCAGGCTAAGTAATTTAAATTCAAACGTACAAACGCAAAATAAAAAGTAATACCACCCCACCATGCAATTGGAAATATTAACACCTGAGAAAAGACTTTACAGCGGAGAGGTATATGGTGTGCAGCTTCCCGGTGTTGACGGCTTGTTTGAACTGTTGGATAAGCACGCTGCTATTGTAAGCGCTTTGGGTGAAGGTGAAATAAAAATCCTGACCGAAAAAGACAAGAGTGGCGACAGATACCATATTTCCGGCGGTTTCCTGGAAATGATCAACAACAAAGCCACAGTATTGGTAGAGAAAGTGCTATAAAGTTTATTATGAAATTATAAAGGACAGGCTGCCGGCATTTCGGCAGCCTGTTCTTTATACTGGCTGTGTCTCGCGAAGCATGCCATCCGGTTCTGATCTGCAACCATTCAACGATAATCTCTGCAACTACAAAGCACTATTTGAACATTTTTTTTATTTAATTTTCACTATTGGGATTGGAGGGATGTGGGTATGGTAGGCCACCGTACAATTACAATGTTTTCAATTACGAAACAGGATTTTTAAACCCGAGATAACTTCTGAATTGATTTTCATGTAGGAACGTGCCTCGCGGCGCGTTCCTACCGTACCTGATAAAAAAACCGCCTCAGAAACTGAGACGGTTTGTTGTGTTGCGAGGGATGGGATCGAACCACCGACCTTCGGGTTATGAGCCCGACGAGCTACCGCTGCTCTACCTCGCGATATAATTAGTTGAAATTGTAATCGCTTTGTCCGTAATGGACTGCAAAGATAATAATTTTAAGCTTACCAGACAAATTATTCAAAGAACTATTTTGAAAATAAAATGTTTCTGGACTAATAAAAGTAAATTCGCCGTTTAAATTTGAGACGTGAAAAAAATATTTCAGATAGTATACAGCTTGTATGCAATCCTGGTTTTTGTGTTGCTGATGTTGATGGTAATAGTTTTGGTACTGATCGCATCTGTGTTCGGCAAAGACAGAGGAGGCGATATGGTCTATGTGATTTGCCGGGTGTGGGCAGCAGCCTGGTATTTGCTGATCGGGATACGGCATAAGGTTATTTATGTGGCACCCCATGATGCGCGCAAGCAATATATTTTTACAGGCAATCACCAGTCTTACCAGGATATTCCTACGTTGTTATTAACTGTAAAGCAGAAAATGCGCGTACTTGGCAAAGCAGAACTGGCCAAAGTACCCGTGTTTGGCTTTATCTACAATATGGCTGCCGTACTGGTTGACAGGTCAAGCCCGGAAAACCGCGCACAAAGCGTAAAGCAATTAAAGCATGTGATCAGCCATGGCAAATCTGTGTTTATCTTTCCCGAAGGCACTTTTAATGAGAGCGATGAACCGTTGCAATCATTTTACGACGGCGCATTCCGCATAGCCATAGAAACTCAGACCAACATAAAACCGGTAATTTTCCCGGACACCGCCAGGAGAATGCATTGGAGCAGCATTTTCGCCATGTCACCGGGAATAAACAGGGGTATTTACCTGCAAGAAATAGATGTACAGGGTCTTACAGCAAATGATATCAAAACACTGAAAGAAAGGGTTTACCGCATCATGGAAGCGGGCCTGTTGAAGTATAAAAACTAACTCCGGAAGGTAACGAGGTAATTGGCAAAGAAGTTCCAGATCACCACTACGCCAATGGCTATCAGCTTGGCTGCATAAAACTTCACATTCATTTTTTCTGTAAGCAAATAAATGATCAGGTTATTGATCAGCAGACCGATGACGGATACCGTGAAGAAAGAAAAAAATTCAAGTGGAATATTATCTTCATGGCTTTTAAAGGTCCACACCCGGTTGAGGATATAGTTGCTGGTTGCGGCCGTTACAAAGCCTATGCTGTTGGCAATGTATTTATTTACTTTGAGTTTTTCCTTGAATATCCAGGTAAAGCCAAAATCTACGATCATGCCTGACATACCAACAATACCGAACTTTATAAACTTAAGCAATAGATCCATGCGTAGATTTTCTGCCCGCAAAGATAACGTTAATCCGCTGATTTTTCAACCACTGGTAGCGTCAGCAGTAATTCCTTCCTGGCATCCAGCAAATGATAAATAAATAAATACCGGGTGGTTTTACCTCGGCGTTTGGACGCCAGAACTTTGGAAAGTTTTATCCTGGAAAAATCATTGCCATACAATTCCGCCGGATCAATAAAGTAATTGGAAGATGCAATAAAATAAGCATTTTGTCCTTGCTTTATATTTTCCTTCCCCAGATTCAGCCAGGCAAATTTATGTAAGCGGTTAAGCGAACCAACTGACTTAAAAGGAATATTGTTTCCCTTGTTTACATAAAATAAAATGTGGGCTGCCGGGAACCAGTTTTCCAACAAAACAGGCGTGCCGGGTTTCATAATACCGGAACGGAGATCGGCCTTATATACTTCTTCAAAAGCTTTCCCAAAACTTCTCCAGCCGGACATATCCAATGTAAAGTCGTATTGTCCGTGTTTCTTAATGTCTTTGTTGGGATTAAGCGTACCGGGGTAAAAATTGATAGCTGCTACGCCGGCAACTAACGCTACAACAATTACAACGGCGCTTATTTTCAATCCTGTGAAATAAAAACTTTTCCTGGATGCAGCCACAGCATCTGCTACATAGGCCGTCATTAACATCAGCGCAATAAATCCCGGGCCGCTCCAGTGCGGCAGTGTACTTCTGAATAATGATACACCCGTGGTCACTATAATGATCGGCAACGAAAACCACAAGATTATATTAAGTATGTTAGCAGGCATACCGCTTTTTTTCAAGCCGAAGAAGGCGGCGGCATACAAGATGATGTTGAGGGGATTATTGTACAATATCTGGCCAAAAAAAGTCTGTAAAAACGAATTGATATCAACCACAAATTGCTTTACCTCTACCCTTTCGCCATGAAACCTAAACGTAATAAAATCATACCTCATGTTCCAGAAAAGAACCGGCGACACCACAATACAGCTAATTAAAACAGCAACGTACAGGTAGGGGTTTCGCAACCATCTCCTGTCGTGAAGTAAAATATAAGCACCAAAGCCCAGCCATAAAAATATACCGTGGATCTTGCTCATGATCGTGAGCCCCGCCAGTAAGCCGAACAACAATAGCCACCTGTTGGCTTCGGGCGTTTGCGGCATTTTCACCAGTGCCAGGATGCAATACAAAGCGCCAAGCCAGAAGACTACCTGCGGCGAATCCGGCAGTATGAACAAGCCGGCGATAATACCGGTATAAACCGAAAGATTGTAGAGTATAGCTGCCATCCAGCCGGTGCGCTCATTGCGTATAAGCTTACCACAGCAATATATCAAACAGGTAGCAATGCCTGCGCACACAATAGCTCCCAGCCGCATAGACAACTCTGAAAGCCAGTGCAGGTTTAAAGTAAAGAAGCGTATGAGCAGCCCTACCATTGGCGGGTGATCAAAATGATTCCAGTCGGGCTGCAAGGCGTAGGTATAGTAATAAACCTCGTCATTGCCCAGCTCCACCATAGCTGCAATGATGCACCTGGCTATGAAAGTGACGGCTATAAGCCAAAAGACTTTATGTTTATAAGATGAAGCTTGTAGGTTCATAACTTAAAAATACAAAAGGCTGGCATGCCACCAACCTTTATTTAAAAATATTATCATTGTGTTTTAGCCACCAGCAGTAAGCTTTATAAAATCAGCATTGCATCGCCGTAGGTAAAGAAACGGTATTTGTCTTTAATAGCTTTTTTATAAGCTTCCATAGCCAGGTCATAGCCTGCAAAAGCAGAAGCCATAATCAACAGGCTGGTTTTAGGCAGATGAAAGTTAGTCACCATGCTGTCTGCAATGTTGAATTCATAAGGCGGATGAATGAAAATATTGGTCCATCCTTCCCCCGGCTTTAGCTGCTGGGTTGCGGTGTAGCTGCTTTCCATGGCGCGCATAGTGGTTGTACCTATAGAACAGATCCTGTGGCCTTCGGCTTTAGCCTTATTTACAATATTGCAGCATTCCTGGGGTATCTGGTAGTATTCCGCATCCATTTTATGTTTGCTGAGGTCTTCTACTTCTATCGGGCGGAAAGTGCCAAGGCTGGTATGTAAAGTAAGCTCAGCAAATCGGATACCTACGATCTCACAGCGTTTGATCAGCTCGCGGCTGAAGTGCAGACCGGCGGTCGGGGCCGCTACTGCACCCTCATGCTTGGCGTATACTGTCTGGTAACGTTCTTTATCCTCTTCATCGGGCTTGCGCTTGATGTATTTTGGCAAGGGTGTCTCTCCCATAAACTCCAGCATTTTCCTGAAGCTTTCTTCTGAGTCTTCCCAGAGGAAACGAATAGTACGCCCGCGGGATGTGGTGTTATCGATTACTTCAGCCACCAGTTCATCATTCTCGCCAAAGTACAGTTTGTTTCCTACGCGTATTTTACGCGCGGGGTCTACGATTACGTCCCAAAGACGGTTTTGCTTGTTGAGTTCACGCAACAGGAATACCTCGATCTTTGCGCCTGTCTTTTCCTTTCTTCCATACATGCGTGCGGGAAACACTTTGGTATTATTTACTACAAACACATCCTTATCATCAAAATAATCTATGATGTCTTTGAATGTGCGATTTTCCATATTGCCGGTTTTACGGTCTACAACCATCAGCCGGCTGTCATCTCGTTTTTTGGCAGGATTCTGGGCAATAAGATTCAGGGGGAGATCGAAACGGAATTGGGTTAATTTCATTTAAATGTTCGGTTTGGTCTATTATAAAATTAATAATAGCCACACATACAGTCTGTCGACGCCTTACGGGGCGACTGAATGATGTTACGGCATCATTTTAGCGTGCAAATGTAAGAATTTTTTCTGTAATGATAAAACCATCTTAACAAGGCTATATGATTATATGGAATAATATTTGCATCTTTAATTAAACTAAATTGTATTTGTATGATTAAAAACATTTTTTGCTTTAGTGCAGCCGCATTACTTTTTGTAGCTTGCAATAATTCTAATGATGAAAACACTACCGACAGTGTTTTAGCAGCTTCTGATACTTCCATGGCGAATGCAATACCAAACGTGGATACTGCCAACCCTGATCCGGCACACAACAGCCAGAATTCAGTTGACTGGGCAGGAACTTATTACGGCGTACTGCCTTGTGCTGATTGCCCCGGCATAGAAACTACAGTTACATTGAAAGACAACCTGACTTACATAAAAGAAACAAGGTACCAGGGAGATAAAGCCAAAGGAATGACACCCGAGAAAGAAGAAGGCAGTTTTATGTGGGATGCAGACGGTCAAAAGATTATCCTGAATGGTATTAAAGACGCCAGCAATCAGTATTTTGTAGGGGAAAACGTACTGTACACATTGGATATGAACGGTAAAAGAGTTACAGGGCCCCTGGAAAAAAACTATATTCTGAAGAAGAAAAATTAAAAGTTTGGCTGTGGCAATGCGTCCAACAGCATTTTAGTGTACGAAGACCGGGGATGAAAATATACATCTTCGGTCTTTCCTATTTCTTCCATATTTCCTTTGTTCATCACCACGATCCTGTCTGCCACATATTTTACCACTGCCAGGTCGTGTGAAATAAAAATAGCTGTGAAGCCCAGTTCACGCTTCAGGTCATTTAATAAATTGAGTACCTGTGCCTGCACACTTACATCCAGGGCAGACACACTTTCATCGCAGATCACAAAAGAGGGCTGCAAGGCCAAGGCGCGCGCGATCACTATTCTCTGGCGTTGCCCGCCGCTAAACTCATGCGGATAACGGTCGTAAAAAGCCGGGGGCAAGCCCACTTTATACAGCCAGTCTTTGACCACGTTTTTCACGGAAGATTTAGTGTACACTTTGTGCAGCAACAAAGGTTCGGCAATAGCATCCCCGATTTTCATGCGCGGGTTTAGAGAAGAATACGGGTCCTGGAAAATGAATTGTATGTCTTTGGAACAGGTTTTTTGTTGTACGGCAGATTTCTCCAGCAAATTTTCACCCTTAAAAAATATTTCGCCTGTGTATGGCTTTACCAGGCCAATGATAGCGCGGCCCAAGGTAGTTTTTCCGCAACCGGACCCGCCTACCAGGCCAAGAGTTTCGTTTTTGCAGACATCAAATGAGATATTATTTACGGCATTGTTGTACTGCAACACTTTGCCGGTAATACTTTTTTTAACAGGATACCGTACGCTTAGATTCCTGACAGATAAAACAACCTCGTCTGATACCGGCAATGGCTGTGCCTGTTTTATATGCACTTCTTGTTCTTCCAAAAAATCTGCTACCACCGGCAGGCGCTGTGTTTTATCGTACAACTGCGGCTGGCATGCAAGCAATGCCTTGGTGTATGCGTGTTGGGGCTGTGTAAAAATATTCTTTGCTGTATCCTGCTCTACAATATTTCCCTTATACAACACGGTGATGTAGTCTGCAATTTCAGCCACCAGGTTGAGATCGTGGGAAATAAATATCACGCTCATGCCATGCGCTTCCTGCAGTTTTTTGATGAGGCTGAGGATCTCTTTCTGCACACTTACATCCAGCGCGGTTGTAGGTTCATCGCAGATAAGCAGGTCGGGATGGCAGCTCATGGCCATGGCAATCATTACACGCTGCTTTTGCCCTCCGCTGATCTCGTGCGGATAACGGTTGTAGAGTTTCTGCGGATCAGGGAGCCGTACTTCATCAAACAACCGGATGGTGATTTTTTTTGCTGCTGCGCGCGATAATTTTCGATGCAGGATCAGCGCTTCGGCTACCTGTGCACCACAGGTAATTACCGGGTTCAGGCTGGTCATGGGCTCCTGGAAGATCATGGCAATATTATCGCCGCGAAGCTGCTGCAGCTCTTCCTTGCCCAAATCTGTAAGACGAATAATTTTTTGCTTTTTAATAAAATCTATATCTCCCTGTACTGTAGCATTGCGCGGAAGCAGTCCAAGCACCGAAAGTGATGTCAGGGATTTTCCCGAGCCCGACTCACCCACTACTGCCACTACTTTGCCTTTCGGTACGTGGATGTTTACGTTGTTCAGCACTTTATTGTCTTTAAAAGAGATGCTGAGGTTTTGTATGTTAAGCAGTGTTTCGGGCATGTTCCGGTAAGATCAAAAATAATATTAAAAACTAAACTTCCGGTTGGTCTTTATTTTTTTTACTGAATACTTTTGCATCACGGTTTTCAAGCTGCATGGTGTAAAGATTGTAGTACTTACCCTTTAGCTCCATCAGCTCATCGTGAGACCCCATTTCTTTTATTTCTCCTTTATCCAATACAATGATCTTATCCGCTTTCCTGATAGTTGAAAGACGGTGTGCAATTACAATAGATGTGCGGTCGCTGATGAGCTTATCTATGGCATGCTGTACCAGCATTTCACTTTCACTGTCAACGGAGGAAGTGGCTTCATCAAGAATAAGAATAGCGGGATCGAAAAGCAAAGCACGAATGAAAGAGATAAGCTGCCGCTGACCCATGCTTAAAGTATTGCCTCGCTCGCGTACATTAAAATCATAATTGTCGGGCAACTGCATAATGAAGTCATGGACCCCGATGATCTTGGCTACTTCTTCTACCCTTTCACGGGAAATCTTTGGATTGCGCAAAGTAACATTTTCCAGGATAGAGCCGGAGAATAAAAAAACGTCCTGCAATACAACACCCATGTTTTTGCGAAGATTCTTTACATTATAATCTTTGATGTTTACCCCATCTACCAGTATCTCTCCCTCACTGATCTCATACAACCTGTTGAGCAAACTGATGATGGAGCTTTTACCGCTGCCCGTATGGCCTACCAGCGCCACCACTTCTCCCTGCTCAATGTGAAAGCTGATGTCTTTTAAAACATAATTATCATCAACATAAGCAAAAGAAACATGTTTAAAATCAACTACGCCCTTTATTTTATCGGGTGCATAGGCATCCGGTTGCGGTGGCGGCAACGAGTCTTCATTATCCATTACCACAAACACTCTTTCGGCAGCGATCATGCCCATTTGAATGGTGTTGAACTTATCGGCTATTACACGCAACGGACGGAATATCTGGTTGATGTATAAAATAAAAGATACCAGCAGGCCGGCTTCAAGTTTTTTATCGGCTACGTACCAAACCACAATGCCCACACTCACGGCGAGAATGATCTCTACGACCGGGAAAAATATTGAGTAAGCCAGGTTGGAGCGAATGTTGGCGTCCCTGTGCACTTTGTTTATATTCCTGAACTTCCTGCCTTCACTATTCTCTGCATCAAACGCCTGCACCACGCTCATGCCGGCTATATGTTCCTGCACAAAAGCATTGAGCGAAGCCACGGCATTACGTACCATGGTAAAACTTTTGTTTACGCTTTCTTTAAAAAAGTAAGTAGCCACTATCAACAAAGGGAATGGGATAAGCGCAATCAATGTAAGCCGCCAGTCAATGTAAAACATTGTAAAGAGCGTAAATACAATTGACAGCATATCGGCAATAATAGGTATAAAGCCATCTGAAAAAATATTGTTGATACTCTCAATATCATTCACAGAGCGGGTGGTAAGCGTGCCGATGGGCGTACGGTCAAACTGCCGCAGGTTTAAAGAGATGATCCTGTCGAAAATATTCTTCCGCAGATCGCGCACTACCGTCTGACCCAGCCAGGAAGTGATAAACGAAAAAGAAAAACGGAGGATAGATTCCAGGATAAGAAAACCCAGCTGAAAGACGGTGATGGTAACCAGGAACTTTGTAACATCCGTCATCTGCTCCTGTGTGAAAAATATTTTTACAAAACCCGGGAGGTCTACCATTTTACCGGTAGCCTTATCAATGGTACGCTGGATAAGTAATGGCCTCACAGGAGCAAAGAAGGCTAAGACAACAGAAAGCAGTACGCTCACGTAAAAATGCATCCTGTATGGCCTTACGTAGCTGAAAAGTCTCCTGACCAGAGAGGCGCTTATTTTTACTTTCGTTCCGTCTTTTCCCATTTGCATGGCAAAGTTAACTGATTAGCGGCTTACAGCAAAAAGACACAGGTTGCGAATATCCTGTGTCTTTTGTTAAAAAATATTTTTACCGGTTTAAATAAACAATTTGGCTTCCATTTCTTTGTCATGGTTATAAATATCATCGCGCATCATCAGCCTGCCATCATCTGCCACCCATGAAGTAAAATATACCAGGTATACCGGGAACTGGTATTCTTTGTTTATTTTAATGTGCGTCTCCTTGGTATTTTTATGCATCATAGAGTCTATGTAGGCAGCACTGTATTTTTGAGGGTTGTACCTAAGCACCCACTGGGCAAATTTTGCCGGCTGCTCCAGCCTGATGCAGCCGTGGCTCAGGTCCCTGTTTGAGCGGTTAAAAGCCCATTTGCTTGGCGTATCATGGAAATAAATATCATAGGCATTAGGGAAAAGGAACTTTACCAAACCCAGGCTGTTCTTGGGTCCGGGCTTCTGGCGAATGGTTGGGATGCCTCCGCTGTTCCCGGTGATCTCCATATCATTCCTGGCAAGGTAATTACCATTTCTTTGCATAGCAGGCAGTATTTCTTTCTTCACTATACTTGCGGGCACCCCCCAGTAAGGGGCAAAGACCACATACTCCATGATGTCTGTAAAAATCACGGTATTGTTGGCCTGCGAACCTACTACAACGTTCATATCAAAAACTTTATTTTTATTTTCATAAACATTCAGCTTAAACTCGGGTATGTTTACCCATGCGTATGTTGGCGCCATCTCTATAGGCATCCATTTAGCACGCTCCAAGTTTATCACCAGCTTCTTTAAGATAGAATCAACCGGTGTGTTGACAGAGCGGACAAATGCCTTGTCGGGTACGCCGGTCTCACTTAATCCATACCTCTGCTGGTAAGACCTTACTGCCTGTGTAAAGGCAGAGTCATACACATTATCTACATTACCTGTATAATCGCCGAACAAAGAAAGCCTGCGTTTTGCCAGCAAAATACTGGTGGAATCTGCCGGCGTCAGTTGCTTGCCTTTACTGATAGTAACGCTATCCCAGGCTTCTTCTTTAAATTTTTTATACCTGATCAGCTGTTCCTGCAGTTTGCCATAAATAGGATTCATAAACAATTTCTCTGCATTCAGGTTCTTTGCTTTCACGGTAGAGTCAAACAGCACATTGATATCAACCTTCTTTTTAGGGATAAACCAGCCAAGTTTTTCTGCGTCTATTTTTCCTTCGTAAGTGCTTTGTGCAAATTTAAAGAACTGTCCGGTGAGCCTCAGCTCGGCTTCGAGCACATTTTTTTCAGAGCGTTTTGTACTGTCAACATCAATATTTTTCATCTTTTCAAACATGGTGAACAGTTTTTTATCTTTCAATGTAGAATCTTTGTGCAAGGCTTCGTTGTTGTTAAGCACATTGATAAAATTGCTTGCCTGCTCAATCATGCCGGTACTGTCAAACCAGGCATACTGGAAATTTCTGGTACGGTAAAAAGCGATCATGTCTGAAACGAACGGCTCAAGTTCAGGATTATCAAGCATGAACTGCTTTACATCTGCACTGTCCAGGAACAAAGTGTTGTAAGCTGTTGTGGAATCAATAGAGCGGTCGATCGGGATAGTATCTGCGCCTTTGAATTTATCTTTTATACTTGCAATAATTTCTTCGGGGGTTAATTGCTTATTTTTGTTTTTACAGGATATTATGGAAAATGAAGTTATCACTACCAACAATAAAAACCATACATTTAATTTCCTCATACTTTTTAAAAAACTTTTTATGTGTTAACGCTTATGTTTTGTCTCAGCTTATCAGCTATGGAATGAATAAATTGCTTCACAGGATACAGGTTTCATGCAGCCAACGACTTTATGCTTTATTACAAACTCAGCAGCACTGCACTATATATGGCAGCCGTTTCGGTTCTTAATCTTGTTTCGCCTAATGACACCGGCTGAAAACCTGCATTCAATGCGGCATCAATTTCTGCGGGGGAAAAATCTCCTTCAGGTCCTATCAGCATCAGTGCATTTTCTTTTAACGGACAAAACCCATATAACAATTTCTTTGCCGAACTTTCGCAATGAGCGATAAATTTATTTTCGCTACCTGACTGATTAATGAACGAGTTGAACTGAACCAGATCCGCTAACTGTGCACGGTAAGCCTGCCTGCTCTGGAGCATGGCAGAAATCAAAATATTTTCAAGCCTGTCTTTCCTGAATTGGTGCTTCTCTGTGCGGTCGCAGATCAGTGGTGTAACGGTGTGTACGCCGATCTCAGCCGCTTTTTCCAGGAACCACTCAAAGCGGCCGGGATTTTTTAATAAAGAAACAGCAATATGTACCTGCTTTGCTGGGGGCGCCTGCTGCGTGGTTTCCCATACGCTTACCACTGTGTTTTTTTTATTCATCACCTCTAAAACCACGGTGGCTATTAGCCCATATCCGTTCACCAGCTGAATTTTATCGCCCTCCCGCATGCGCAAAACCTGCGCGCAATGGCGGCTGGTGTTTTCAGATAAAATAAATTGTGTATCGGATGCTGTTACGGATGGTTCATAAAAAAATGGTAGCTGCATGATGTGAAAATGATTTGCGGCAAAAATACATTAATGATCAGAATGAGACAGCAAACCACTTTGATCAATAAATGAACACTTATAAGCGTGCAATTATTTGTATTTTTGTTTTTAGAAATGAAGTTAGAGAGCTGTAAAACTCTGGAAAAAAGGAATAAGAATTAGAACATATCGCTTCAATTGGATAACATAAAAAAGCTGCCCGTAATTTTATAGGAGCAGCTTTTGGTTTTTTATTGCTGTAAGAGCTTATAAAGTTCATCAAGATTGGGTGTGAGGATAATTTCCGTTCTACGGTTTTGCGCCCTGCCCTCGTCTGTACTGTTAGAAGCTACAGGATTGTATTCGCTATGGCCTGAAGCTATTACGCTGCGCGGGTTTACATTGTATTTCTGTGTAAGCACCCTTACGATTGACAAAGCACGCTCGGTGCTGAGCTCCCAGTTGTCTTTGTATCTTTTGCTGATGGGAATAGAATCCGTGTGGCCTTCTACGTCAATGGAGATATCAGGGTTCAGGTTCAACACGGCAGACAGTTTTGACAATGCATCAACGCCCTTTTGGTTAAGCACCGCGCTGCCTGAAGGAAACAGAAGATTTTCCTGCATACTTACATACACTTTTCCGTTTTTTTGTGTTACCGTCAATTCATCGGAACTAAATCCTGCTAAGGCATCTGTCATTTTTTTGCGTATCTCTTCAGACTTTGCCTTCTGTGCTTCCAGCAAAGCATTCAGCTGTTGCAATCTTTGCTGCTGCGCCAGCAACACTTTCTGAGTGCTTTCCAGCTCGGAAGATTTATCTGCATTATTCATCGATAAAGATCTGACCTGGTTTTGCAGTTCTTCCACCTTCAGCCGAAGATTATTCCTTTCGTCTGTAAGCCTTGAACTGTCTGCTCTTAAATAAGATATCTGCCGTTCAGCTTCTATCAGGTGTCTTTTAGGTACACATCCTGTGGTAGCAAGTACTACAGCTGCCAACAGGAAAACATATTTATACATAAAGTAGGTTTTTAGTTCAACATATTTAAAACAAATAATATACCACTCTTTACGAACTTACTGGTCCTTACCACTACTGATGATCATATCGCGCGAACCTGCAAAAAACGGTGTAGTCTGGTGAATATGCTTTGGCTGAATATCCAGGATGCGCTGGTCGCCGTCAGAAGCCGCACCACCGGCGAGTTCGGTAATAAAAGCCATGGGGTTGCACTCATACATCAGCCTGAGTTTGCCATGGGGCCTGCCTTTCACATCTGGGTAGAGAAATACGCCACCTTTAAGCAGGTTACGATGAATATCAGCTACCATACAGCCGGCATAACGGAAGGACAGCGGGCTAGCTGCAAGATCATTATTGCCCTGCAGGCTGTCATCAATATATTTTCTTACAGAATCATTCACTGCATGATAATATTTGAAATCAAATGAAAAGTTTTTCCCCTTTTTAGGTATCCTAATGTTTTTGTGACTCAGGTAAAATTCCCCGATATCACTATCCAGCGTAAAGCCGTGCACGCCGCGGCGTGTAGCATAAATAAGCATCGTATAAGCGCCGTAAATAATGTAGCCGGCCGCTATCTGCTCAGACCCTTTCTGTAAAAAATCTTTTTTGGTGCATGGCGTTCCGGTTTCAGTTACTCTTTTATAAATACTGAAAATACTACCGATAGTTACATCAATATTCCCAGATCCGTCCAGCGGATCGAACATCACTACATATTTTGAACGGTTGCTCCTGGCGTCATCAAACACCACAATATCATTATTTTCCTCGGAAGCCACGCCGGCGCAGAACACGCCTTTCTGCAAGGCTTTTATAAAAATATCATCAGCGATCATATCCAGCTTTTGCACCTGCTCGCCAAATGTATTGGTAGTGCCAAGCGAACTGTTTACACCCAGCAGCCCCGATTTTCTTACGGCAGCATTTACCATCTTCCCTGCAAGACCTATACACCGCAGCAGCCCTGACAATTCGCCCGTAGCATGCGGCACTTCTCTCAATTGCTGTATAGTAAACTCATCCAGTGTGATCATTGTTGTATTTTTTAATTAGTCGAATAAAGATGGTTGTTCATCTTTTGATTTTTCCAGCCATTCCATTTCAATGGATTTGCTGTAAGCCATAAGCTTGGTGCCTATTGCCTTCCAGCCCATTACTTCTACAAGGTTAGCTATTTTAAATTTCACACTTCGCACGCTTGAACCCCTGCCTGTTTGCACATGCAGCACAGGCTCTTCATCTGTAGTTACAGTTTCCAGGTAGTTGCCTTCACCATCTTTAATGAATGTAAATTTATTTTTCAATGTGGTGGTTTCAATCCTGAACCGTTTTACATTGAACTGCTGTTTATCATTGTCGAGGTAGACAGCAGTAATAATTTTTTCAGGATCAAATTTTTCTATGAGCAGGATTTTATCACTGTCAAAGCGTTGCATGATCTCGGTATCCGTAAGCTCGTAACTGCCGTCATTGTATATGACCAGTATATGCTCATCTTCAAAACTCCCCAGGTACTGCCCTTTCTCTTCGGCATTTAACCTGCCGAATTTGTCGTCGAACCAAAGTTTCCTGCCTTCAAGCGTTGATTTTCCTTTCTCTTTAAGTTTTACAGAACGCACCGGGTATTTGGTTACCTGGTTGCCGTTGCTGCCCCTGCCCTTGATGTCGAGCTCTGAAAAATCATAATCCAATTCTTTGATTCTTGCATTGCAGTTAGGGCTAAGCAGTATCTTTACCACCTCAGCTTCGCCGTTAGGGTTTGCCGTAAAATAATGTACCTTACTCTTGTCTGTTCCCTTGGTAAGGTCATATTCCTTGTCGCGGGTAATGCCTGTTACATTGAAACGTTTTGCATAGGTTACGCCGGACTTGCCATCAACATACATCATGTTGTAGGTAGTGCGTTCATCATTTTTCTGAAAAACATTGGCATACAAAATATCTTTGCCGATGAAAGCTTTATCAGAAACGCGCACTATTTTCATAATGCCCGATTTGGTGAAGACAATAATATCATCCAGGTCAGAACATTCACACAAGAATTCATCCTTCTTAAGGCTGGTACCTATGAAGCCCTCACTTCGATTGACATACAGCTTGGTATTGGCAATAACCACGTTCTTCGCCTGAATGGTATCAAACGCACGGATCTCTGTTTTGCGTTCCCTGCCCTTTGAAAATTTTTTAATAAGATTTTCAAAATAAGCTATGGCATAATCGGTGAGATGGTTGAGGTGATGTGTTACCTGTGCAATTTCTTCTTCAATATTTTTTATCTGGTCAATAAGCTCATTGATATCTAAACGGTAAATTCTTCTTACCGGTTTCTCGGTAAGTTTAAGTATATCTTCACGAAAAATTTCTCTTTTCAATTTTTTCTTGAATGGCGTGAAAGCCTTATCAATGGCTGCAATTACATCATCCCAGGTTTTATGTTTCTGCTCAAGTTCTTTATATATTTTCTCCTCGAAAAATATTTTTTCCAAAGAAGTATAATGCCACTTCTCTTCTAATTCACCCAGGCGGATCTGCAGTTCTTTTTGCAGCAGCGATTTGGTATTTTCGGTTGAAACGCCCAACAACTCGCGCACACCGAGAAATTCGGGTTTATCGTTTACTATCACACAGCCATTGGGTGAAATACTGATCTCGCAATCTGTAAATGCGTAAAGCGCATCAATAGTGATATCGGGCGATATGCCGGGTGCCAGATCAATGTGTATGGCTACTTCCGCAGCGGTCTCGTCCGTAACTTTCTTTATTTTGATCTTACCATTATCATTTGCTTTGATGATGCTTTCCACCAGAGAGGAAACCGTAACACCGTAAGGTACACTCCTGATGATAAGGGATTTTTTATCTACTTCCTCGATGATGGCGCGCGCTTTTACTCTGCCGCCGCGTTTTCCATCATTATAATTACTTACATCAATATAGCCCCCGGTTTGAAAATCAGGATATAGTTCAAATTTTTTACCCTTAAGGTATTTAATAGAAGCCTCGCATAATTCTGTAAAATTATGCGGCAGTATTTTTGTTGAGAGCCCAACAGCAATGCCTTCGGCACCCTGTGCCAGCACCAGCGGGAACTTCATCGGCAATGTTATTGGCTCATTTTTTCTGCCATCATAACTTATCTGCCATTCGGTGGTTTTATTGTTAAACGCTATTTCCAACGACAGTTTGGAGAGGCGTGCTTCTATATACCTCGGCGCGGCTGCATCATCTCCTGTGCGCACATCGCCCCAGTTTCCCTGTGTTTCTATCAGCAGGTTTTTCTGTCCCATGTTTACCAATGCATCTCCGATACTCTGATCGCCGTGAGGATGATATTGCATGGTTTGCCCGATGATGTTGGCTACTTTATTGAAACGGCCGTCGTCCATTTCCTTCATAGCGTGGAGGATCCTTCGCTGCACCGGCTTCAAGCCGTCTTCGATAGCCGGCACAGCGCGCTCTAATATTACATATGATGCATAATCTAAAAACCAGGTTTTATATTGTCCACTAATACCGGTATTTAATTCCAGGTCTACTTCTTTCTTAACTTCTTTACTCATCTACTGATCCTTGTTTTGTTGTTCTTCTTCCACTATTCCGAAAAGCTCACCACTGTTGATCTTCAGAACTATATCTTTTTGTTTTTGCCAGTCGCCGGACATCAGCAGGGTATCATTCATCAGCAGATGTTTTATACGCCACATCCAGAAGGCGGCTGGTTTTTGTATTTTTAATTTAGATGATACATTAGCCAGCAACCTTGGCAGCCTGCAGGACTCTTTGCCCAGTACTTTTAATATCTGCTGATCGTAATAGTTGCCTGGTTGAGATACTATTTTCTTTCCTCCCTCCAATGTCCTTACAAAAGCGTCTTCGACACATAACTTTTTCCATTCTTCTGTATCAAGTTCAAACTCAGCTACAGATACTTCGCGGGTAAGCTTTCTTGCTTTTACAAATTCCCTCGGCAGGATCTCCGCGAGACGTGCCGGATAGAAAATACCGCCTTTCTCGTTAATGAACGGAAGATTATTGAGATACAGCACATGTACTCTTCCATATAATGCAGCAAGTTGTGAAATAAGCCAGTAATAGCCGCAAACATCCTGCTCATTCTGCCCCATCCATACCCAGAGATGCAGGTCTGGCTTTTGCTGCATATCTTTCAACAGGTTGTGTATACTGAGTTTGTCTTCCGTCATCGCATCGTTCTCCTCCTCTGTAACCGGAATAGCTTCGTCTATATTTTTCCAGAAATTTCTGCGTTTCTGCCAGCCTTCGGCCTCAAATATATCTGCTA
The DNA here is from genome assembly GCA_023422835.1 of Bacteroidota bacterium. GTDB lineage: Bacteria > Bacteroidota > Bacteroidia > Chitinophagales > Chitinophagaceae > Haoranjiania > Haoranjiania flava. Next base: position 106,646 of record JAFAGI010000020.1, read on the forward strand.
TATTTCCTACCGAATAATCTTCTTTTAACACAATTACATTGCCTTTGGCACAATCATTCAGCTCAAAACTTTTTTCCAATGCTTCAGCCGCTTCCTGCTGAAACACCAGGTGAACAATATCTCCTTCCCACAGGAAGCCATTTACGGCGGCAGCGCCTGATTTTTTACCCATAATTTTTATAAATAAACGTGCTATAATCTTTTTTAATCATGGCCTACTGTTCTTCTTTCTTAAAGCCTATTCTTTGGCTTTTGGCATGCTTAACCTCTTTTTGTTTTTCCTGTATCAAATAATTAATTCAGCGCTTCAAGCATTGCTACACCATGTTCTGTAAATGCAAAAGGCAGGGCTGCAGAAAACTTAACAGTAGCTGAGAGGCTATCACAATTTGTGATAAGCTCTTTCCACTCTTCTCCTTAATTCAAACATAAAGTCCATGTTGCGCTTGACCGCCTGCTTCAGTGTACGTGTTTTCCACATCAAACAACATTACAAGATCAAAATCAAGCATTACCCGCTGTTCGAGCAGGGTGAATATTTTATGATGAATCACCGAAAGCTCCATATTGTAAAAATAAATATTTAATTGTATTTTAGTTTTTACGCAACAGCTTCCTCCACCGCATCAACTTCTATCTTCAGATTGCCGATAATAAACTGCTGGCGTTGTGGCGTATTTTTTCCCATGTAATAATCCAGCAACGCATTGATGTGTTCGCCCTGCTCGATCAGCACAGGCACAGCGCGGATATCGTCGCCGATAAATGCAGCAAACTCTTCGGGAGATATCTCTCCCAGACCTTTAAAGCGCGTGATCTCCGGCTTGCCGCCCAGTTTCCTGATCGCTTTTTGCTTCTCGCTTTCGTCGTAGCAATAAATTGTCTCCTGCTTATTCCTTACCCTGAACAAAGGCGTTTCCAAAACATATACATGCTTTTGTTTTACCAGGTCAGGAAAGAATTGCAAAAAGAAAGTCATGATCAGCAAACGGATATGCATGCCATCAACGTCTGCATCCGTTGCAATAACAATGTTTTTATAACGCAGCCCTTCCAGGCCGTCTTCTATATTTAACGCATGCTGCAGCAGGTTGAACTCCTCATTTTCATACACCACTTTTTTAGTGAGGCCGAAGCTGTTCAGCGGTTTACCCCGTAAGCTAAACACAGCCTGGGTTTCAACGTTCCTGCTTTTGGTAATGCTGCCGCTGGCGCTGTCGCCTTCGGTAATAAAAATGGTAGTTTTATTTTGCAGCTCTACATATTCTTCTTTGTTTTTGCCTGTAGGTTCATCGTTGTAGTGAACACGGCAGTCGCGTAACTTTTTATTGTGCAGGTTGGCTTTTTTGGCCCTTTCATTGGCCAGTTTTTTAATGCCTGAAAGCTCCTTTCTTTCCCGCTCGCTCTGCTCAATTCTTTTCTTTAAAATATCTGCAACTGCGGGGTTTTTATGCAGGTAGTTATCCAGTTCTTTCGACAGGAAATCAAGCACAAAGTTCCTGATGGTAGGCCCTTTTTCAAACATATGCTGTGAGCCCAGCTTTGTTTTGGTCTGGCTCTCAAACACAGGCTCCTGCACGCGTACAGCCAAAGCTGCCACAATACTCTGGCGCACGTCGGCCGAGTCATAATCTTTCTTAAAGAAGTCTCTTACCGTTTTTACAAACGCTTCCCTGAACGCCTGCTGGTGCGTACCGCCCTGCGTGGTGTACTGGCCGTTTACAAAAGAATACAGGTCTTCACCATAATCATTACCGTGAGATATGGCCACTTCTATATCTTCGCCTTTGAGGTGTATTACAGGATACCGGAGTTCTTCTTCATTGGCCTTGCGTTTCAAAAGATCAAGCAACCCATTTTTGCTGTAGTACTTTTTCCCGTTGTAAATGATGGACAAGCCGGCATTGAGGTAGCAATAATTCCACAACAGGTCGTCCAGGAAATCAAGCTTGAAATGGAAATTTTTAAATATCGTATCGTCGGGTACGAAGACGATCAGGGTGCCGTTAGGTTCTGAAGATCTTTCTTCTTTCGATGCAGTTGTAAGCTCTCCTTTTGAAAATTCTGCCCATACCGTTTTACCGTCTCTGAAGCTCTGCACTTTGAAATAATTGCTCAGCGCATTTACCGCTTTTGTACCCACACCATTTAAACCGATGGATTTCTGAAACGCTTTACTATCGTACTTTCCGCCTGTATTCATCTTACTTACAACATCTACAACCTTGCCTAAAGGAATGCCTCTGCCGTAATCACGTACAGTAACCGTATTGTCTTTGATAGTGACTTCTATCCTGGCGCCGTGACCCATCATGTGCTCGTCCAGGCTGTTATCCATCACCTCTTTTACCAGCACATAGATGCCATCGTCGGGAGAATTTCCGTCGCCAAGCTTGCCAATGTACATGCCCGGGCGCAGGCGTATATGTTCTTTCCAGTCGAGGGTGCGTATATTTTCTTCTCTGTAATCAGACATTATTTAAATAGAATAAAACTAATTTTTTTAGTAATAAAATGCACGCAAATATAAATAAAAATGCCTTTATATTTTATAACAAGGGCACCTGTGTTAATAAAACATGCTACAGATTAAAGTCCCAGGCGGAAGCCTGCCTTAAAGCCTATCCAGGAATTTGCCCCGGTGGGGTCTGTTTTTTTCCTGCCGAAAAATTCATAGTCCAGGGAGAGGTCAAATGTGGTAAGCTTAGCTCCAACGCCTACACTGCCTGTAAAGCGCGTACCATCGGTAAGTTTATTCTTTACTGAAGCAGTACCAAAATCTGCATGTGCAAATAAAATATTCATCGGCAATAAGCCTTGCCTTATACCAAGCCTTACCGGTACGTAATGCAGGTCGCCAGGCTGCTTTGCCAGGTTGGCCTTATCAAAAAAGTAAGTGTAACCCAATGTGCCCGTAGCAAATGTTTTATTAATGATTTTAATGCCGGCGCCTATTTCTCCGCCAACGCCACCGGCGTATTGCGTACTCAATCCCTTACCCGAAGGCTGGGCATAGACTATATGCCCGAAGCCAAAGAAGAGCTTCTGTGCTTGTGCCTGGGTGTATACTAAAAACAAAAAGAACAGAAGCGATAATATTTTTTGCATAACATAGAGTTTTTATAAGCAAGTGATTTCTAAACTAAGCTACAAAATATTTTTGTTTTAGTCTTATATGATGGTAATTTTGAATCATGCTTTCAAAAAAGACACAATATGCATTTAAAGCATTGGTATACCTGGCACAGCAGCAAAACAACCATCCGGTGTTGATATCGGAAATAGCCACAAGAAAAAATATCCCGCTGAAGTTCCTGGAAAATATTTTGCTGGAACTCAAGAACAATGGCATTCTTGCAAGCAAGAAGGGAAAAGGCGGCGGCTATTACCTCAATAAAAGCGCACACGAAATATACCTCTCAAACATACTGCGTCTTGTAGACGGGCCTATAGCATTACTCCCCTGCGTAAGCCTGAACTTCTACAAGAAATGTGAGAACTGCGATGAAGGTAATTGCAAACTACGCGATGTGCTCATTGAAGTGCGCGATGCTACATTAGCTATTTTAGAAAATAAAACAGTGGCAGATATCACTTAGAAATTATTGCATTAGCTGATCCAGGTCTATTTCAAACAACAACAATTGCGTTTTTTGCAATCCTAAAAAATTATCATCAGATACTAAGATTAAAGAACGCCGGCCATTTGGCAAAGCTGGGCCCAATGTGATGCCTTCTATATTATCTATTCTTTTTCCGATAACATTTAGATTGAGCAACAACTTTTTCTTGATAGGATTTTTCCCCTGTTCTTTAAGATAGTCAATATCCTGACTGTTAGCTGCATCGCGCAGTTCAGCTAAATATAATTTTATGGTATTATTTAAATAGCCCATAGAAAAAGAGCGTTCAATCACGATAAGTTTGGTAGGACTTATCGCCAAAATCTCTGAGATGCCGTTTACCGAAAATGCAGAACGCGGTATAGGTTTTTTGGCTACTTTATCGAGCGGATAAGCATACTGTGCTATCGGCTTTCTTTGCGCATAATCGTATTGCACAATCCTGCACCAGCCTCCGTTTGTGGGCGTAGCCCTTGGGCCATCGTTGTACAAAGGCTCTTCTGTGCTTACAAACAGGGTTTTAAAATTATCGGCGAATGACAAACCTTCGAAAACACCATTGCGGCGAGGCCCGGTTTCTTTCTCCGACATGATGAATTGTTTTGGCACAGGCAATGTCTCTATTTCTTTACCAGACTTATCTGCAATAGTTACCGATGGATTGTACAGGATAGAATTACCTGCCGGATCAACAATTCTCTCGCCTTCACTGCTCCATACAATGCTGCGCTCATGCGGGTTGTAGCGGATACTTTCGGGATCGGGCACATTCATTGCTTTTATTCCGGCATTGGGGTACAGATCACCGTTTTTCATTCTTAAAGAGTCTACTCCAAGAATTTTAAAGTTGGCAATCTTGCTTTGGGTTACATCAAAACTGAAAGTATAAAAACGTGCAGGATTAATATTACTTCTGTCGTCTGAGATCACATAATACACACCCTGCTGCTGATCATAATCAATGCCCGAAAGCCCGCCGACTTTAGTACCCTGAAAAGTGGTTTTGTTCGGGATCACATATTCATCCAGGAAACGGATAGCCGATCGTTGAGCTGCGGGTGTATTCCTTAAAGTGCTACAGGAAGCAAATATGAGCAATAAGGAGATATATAAAAATTGTTTTGCTTGCATGTTTTCCAATTAAAAAAAGAAGCTGTAGCGTGCTTGCAGGATATAGTGCACACATACAGCTTCTTATATACTAAATATGCTATGCCCATTCTTCAGTAGGTGCACAGGTACATACCAGGTTCCTGTCGCCATAAGTATTGTTGATGCGCGATACGGCCGGCCAGAATTTATTTTCCCAAACATAAGGCAGGGGAAAGGCTGCCATCTCGCGTGAGTATGGTTGTTTCCACTCATCTACACAAATTACTTTCTGGGTATGCGGTGCATTTTTCAATACATTGTTTGTGCGGTCATACACATTTTCTTCGATGGTTTTTATTTCCCGGAATATGCTTTCCATAGCATCGCAGAAGCGGTCAAGCTCGGCTTTGTCTTCACTTTCGGTTGGCTCAATCATGATGGTACCCGGTACAGGGAAACTCATGGTAGGTGCGTGGAAGCCATAGTCCATCAGCCTTTTGGCAATATCCTCTGCTTCTACGCCCGCAGATTGCTTAAACGGGCGCAGGTCTACAATAAACTCATGCGCACAGTTGCCGTTCCTGCCTGCATACAACACGGGGTAGTTCTTTTCAATCTTCGCTTTCATATAGTTGGCGTTGAGTATAGCGTAGGCTGTAGACTTTTTTAATCCTTCAATGCCCAGCAGCTTAATATATGCATAGCTGATCAGCAGTATAGATGCAGAGCCGTAAGCGGCTGCACTTACTGCATGCGCTTTATTCAAACTGAAATGTCCCGGAAGATGTGGCGCCAGGTGTGCTTTTACACAAATGGGCCCAACCCCCGGGCCTCCGCCGCCATGTGGAATAGCGAAAGTCTTATGCAGGTTCAGGTGGCAAACATCAGCGCCTATAAAGCCGGGAGAAGTATAGCCTACCTGTGCATTCATATTGGCGCCGTCCATATAAACCTGTCCGCCGTTGTCATGCACTATCCTGCAGATCTCCATAATTTTTTCCTCAAAAATACCGTAGGTGGAAGGATAGGTCACCATCAGGGCCGAAAGGTTTTCTTTGTTTGCTTCGGCCTTCTCACGCAAGTCTTCTACGTCTATCAGGCCTTTTTCATCACTTTTTACTATCACTATCTTCATGCCCGCCATAGCTGCAGATGCAGGGTTGGTGCCGTGTGCAGATACGGGTATCAGTACTACATTACGGTGTTCCTGTTTATTAGCTATATGAAAATTCCTGATGGTCATCAGGCCTGCAAACTCGCCCTGCGCACCACTGTTGGGCTGCAGGCTGCATGCATCAAAACCCGTGATCACAGAAAGGTATTCGCCCAGTTCTTTGATGATCTTGGCATAGCCCCTCGCCTGCTCTTCCGGCACAAAAGGATGAATGGAAGCAAACTCAGGCCAGCTTAGGGGGATCATTTCAGTAGCTGCGTTCAACTTCATGGTACAACTGCCAAGAGAGATCATACTGGTATTTAAAGCGAGGTCCCTCTTTTCCAGTTTTTTAATGTAGCGCATCATCTGCGTTTCACTGTGGTGTGAATTAAAAACTTCCTGCGTCAGGAATGCTGAAGTTCTTGTTAAGGATTCGGGGATATGATGCAAACTATACTCCTCACTGTCAAACCCAATGGTAGCTTCATCCTGGCCTTTGGCTTCTGCGAATACATATAAAATATCCAGCGCATCCTGCTGGGTTGTGGTTTCATCTATAGAGATTTGTACAAAACCGTCTTCTGTATACAGGAAATTGATGTTGTTCTTTTCCGCGACCGGCAGTATTACCGCCTTATCAGCTTTTATTCTTATTGTATCAAAGAAAAATTCACTGCCGCTTTCATAGCCAAGCACTTTCACTTCCTGCAGCACAGTCTGCGCAATCAATGCAATTCGTGCTGCAATATTTTTCAAGCCTTCAGGCCCGTGGTATACCGCATACATGGCAGCCATGTTTGCCAGCAACGCCTGCGCAGTGCAGATATTCGAAGTGGCTCTTTCTCTTTTAATGTGTTGCTCCCGTGTTTGCAAAGCCATGCGCAACGCCCTGTTGTTATTGGCGTCTACGCTCACGCCTATGATCCTCCCGGGTATGTTTCTTTTAAAATCATCTCGGGTAGCAAAGAAACCTGCATGCGGGCCGCCGTAACCCATCGGCACCCCAAGACGCTGGGCAGAGCCTACGGCAACATCTGCGCCCAGCTCGCCGGGCGAAGTGAGTAAAGTTAATGCCAAAAGATCTGTAGCCATGATCACGTATGCACCTGATGCATGTACCTTTTCTATAAATGCACGGTAATCTTCCACGGAACCTTTACTGTCTGGATACTGCAACAGTGCCGCAAAGTAGGTGTCATCAATGGTTGCAGCAGCATGATCGCCGTAAACCAGCTCTATACCAAAAGGCTGGCTGCGTGTATTGATCACGTCTTTGGTCTGACGAAAAACATTTTCATCAATAAAGAACTTCGGCTTGCCGGTATGTTTAGGGTTACACTTGTTAAACAGCATGCTCATTGCCTCGGCTGCAGCTGTAGCTTCATCCAACAACGAAGCGTTTGCAAGCGGCAAGCCTGTGAGGTCCGCCACCACCGTCTGATAATTCAATAGACTTTCCAGCCTCCCCTGTGAAATCTCCGCCTGGTAAGGCGTGTAAGATGTATACCAACCGGGGTTTTCAAATACGTTCCTTACAATCACCGCAGGGGTTATGGTATTGTAGTATCCCTGTCCTATGTAGGTTTTATACACCTGGTTCATAGTGGCAGTTTTCCATATATCCAGCAGGTATTCCTGCTCGCTGATAGAATCCGGCAACCTGAGTTCCTGATTTAACCTGATCTGGGTAGGAATGGTATTATCAATCAATTCATCAATTGATGCTGCGCCAAGGGTCTCCAGCATCTGCTTTGTTTCCGCTTCATTAGGCCCGATATGTCTTTTTTGAAATTCTTTAGATTGTGAGAAAAATAAATTCATTTTGAATAAGATTATTATAAATAGGTTGTAAATATACTTTAATTAGAAAATATTTAAAAATTGAAACTACCTATCCTCCTCACACAATAAAATTGTGCAGGTAAAATAATTATTGAAAAGTACCCGGAAAAATGTGTTTGCTGGCAAAAGTTTTCAAGGCGATCTGTATAAATTTGGTTTAAAAGCTGTGTTTCGGCCGGGCTGCCAGGTAGCATTCAACACGGCAGGAAACAGTTTTGGAGAAAGTGGTGCGGAAAACACGCCAGATGAAAATCAATACAATGCTACCCTATACAACAACGTAGCCTTCCGTTACCAGAAAGGCTCTGTCAGGATCATGGGCACAATGGTAAAAGATTCGCTGGTGTACTTCAGGGAAAGCGGGCTTTATTACTGGGGTACTTTCCGGTAATACTAATACAGCAACCTGACCTTAATGGTCTCTTTTACATGCTTTAAGAGATCAAGGGCCTTGTTGGATATCTTTTTATCAATATCCAGCACTACATACCCGATGGTTTCATTGGTCTTTAAATATTGACCTACGATATTAATATCGTGCTTTGATAGTTCAGTGTTGATGGCACTTAGCACGCCGGGCATATTTTTATGAATGTGCAATATTCTGTGGGAGTTGGGATGCAACGGCAGGCTTAAAGCTGGTATGGTAATACAGCCGTAAGTTACACCCGATTCTAAAAAATTAAGCAATTTGCTGCTGACGTCTACACCAATATTGGCCTGTGCTTCTTCGGTGCTACCGCCTATGTGTGGCGAAAGGAACACGTTTGGCAGCCCCTGCAAAGGCGATGAAAAAGTATCCCCGCTTTTTTCCGGTTCCTCTGGGAAGACGTCCACGGCAGCGCCGCCAAGATGGCCTTTCTTTATGGCGTCTGCCAGGGCATCGAGGTCTACAACAGAGCCGCGTGCATAGTTGATCAATATGGCGCCGGGTTTAAAATATTTCAGGTTGCTGCGGTTGATCATGTGTTCGGTATCTTTCTTTTCGGGCACATGCAGCGATACGATGTCTGCTTTTTGCAAAAGCTCTTTGAGCGACTTGCAGGCATTGGCATTGCCTAAGGGCAGTTTGGTCTCAATGTCGTAATAGATCACATGCATGCCTACAGCTTCTGCAAGTACGCTTAGCTGTGTGCCGATATTTCCGTAACCTACAATGCCCATAATTTTCCCGCGAAGTTCATGGCTGTTTTTACTTTCTTTAAGCCATACACCCTCATGCGCCATTTTATTTTTGTCTATCAGTCGCCTGATCAGCAGTATAGATGCGCCAATGACCAGTTCTGCCACGCTGCGTGTATTGCTGTAGGGTGCATTAAACACTGCAATCCCTTTTTTCTCAGCAGCGCGCAGATCTACCTGGTTGGTACCGATACAAAAACACCCGATAGATTGCAGTTTCCTGGCTTCTTTCAATACTTTTTCCGTCAATTGAGTTTTTGAGCGTATGCCTATGATATGTACATTTTGTATGGCTTTCAACAATTCAGCTTCGCCCAAAGCGCCTGAATGCGTTACTACATTGTAACCGTTGTTTTTAAAAGTTTCTACCGCAGTATTACTAAGGTTTTCGAGGAATAAAATATTGATCTTTTCTTTTGGATAACTGGTCATGAAATCTGTGTTAAAAATTTACGCAAATGTAAGGATATAAGTTTTTCAAAATAAATTATTATTGAATGAAGAAACAGCAATTATACGAATGTATGTTTAAACAAATTTCAAGAAAGAAATTCAATCTTTATAATTTTATTTGTCAAGGATGACACCTTCACACGCTCGTCAATTCTCATGCCCACTATCCAACCAATTTTCTTATCCGATTCAATAACATAAATATTTTCTTTGCCGGTAAGCGAAAGTTTATTATCTATAAAAAAACGGGAGAGCTTCTTTTTTTTCTTCATTCCCAACGGATAAAAGTAATCGCCGGGTTTCCATTTTCTCAAGATCAAAGGGAACTTGATGCGGGCGGCGTCAAGCAAGGCTATATTTTTATCAGTCAGAATCCTGTTGTCATTGGCATAACATGAAAACTTTAATCTACCGCCTGCAAATTTTATTTCAGTATCGTGTTCTTCTACCAATATCATGCCCGCGTTCTGCGTATTCAGCTCGCTTATGACCAGGTGATTCCTGTTTCTGAATATCCTGTGCGATGCTGATGACACGTAGCTGCCGTTATCGGCTGTAAACAATTTCTCTACTTCTGCAACTTGCCCGGAAGTAAAATGATAGTTCCTGATCACCTCCCACAAGAGCGTAGTATTTGCGGGTGTTTTTTGCCATTTCAATATGGGGAGAAACAATTCTTTGCCACGCACTTCCACCAGCTTTTTTTTGTGCCGCTCAACTGCCTGGGTATACAGTAAAGTAATGTCCCTGAAGCGTGAAATATTTTGCAGCAGGTTATTTTCCACATTGGGAAAATGTTTTTGGATTGCCGGCAGAATGGTTAACCGGAAAGCATTACGTGTATAATCATCGGAAAGATTGGTGATATCTTCTCTCCACGCGAGTCCCTGCTGCTGTGCATAGTTTGTAATTTCTTTTCTCCCCGTAAAAAGCAGCGGCCTTATTATACAATTATTTTTTACAGGGATTCCTGTAAGCCCGGCGATTCCTGTGCCACGAAAGAAATTGATCAGCAGGGTTTCAATATTGTCATTAGCATGATGTGCTGTGGCTAACAATGCAAGGCTGTCATTCGCTTTCATCAACGATGCAAACCAGTCATAGCGCAGGTTGCGCGCGGTTTCTTCAATGCCTGTTTTACGTTCCCTGGCAACTGCATTGGTATGAAATGTGGCAGTATACAGATGTTTTTTGTAGCGCGCAGCAAGCTCTGATACAAATACTGCGTCCTTATCGCTGTCTTCTGCACGCAGCTGAAAGTTGCAATGTGCCATTTCAAAATCAATATCAGAACGAAACAACAGATCGGCAAGCGCCACACTGTCTACACCCCCGCTTATTGCCAGCAGGATCTTTTTTTCTTTTGGCAATAAGGAAGCAAATTGCTCCTTCCAGCTTTGCTGAAACTTTTGAAGTAACGACATATGTACGCCCGTTATTTTTTATTTTCCTTTGCCCAGGAATCTTTTAATCCTACCGCTCGGTTAAATACCAGGTGATCTGCATCAGCATCTTTATCCAAAGCAAAATAGCCTTTGCGCAGAAACTGGTATCCTTCTCCGAGCTTAGCTTCTTTCAGAACCGGCTCTGCATAAGCGTTTGGTATGATCTTCAAGGAATCCGGGTTCAGGTAGTCAGTATACTCTCCCGGCACATTGTCCATATCTTCTTCTGTAAACAACCGGTCGTACATGCGCAGCTCTGCACTTACAGCATGCGCTATGCTCACCCAGTGCAGCGTACCTTTGGGCCGAACGCCGGATGTGTCGGCGCCGCTTTTGCTCTCGGGAAGGTAAGAACAATGTATCTCTTTTATTGCTCCCTGTTGATCTTTTAGAATGCTATCGCATTGTATTATGTAAGCATATTTTAAACGTACCATCTGCCCGGGCGCCAACCTGAAATATTTTTTAGGCGGGTTTTCCATGAAATCTTCTCTCTCAATGTACAACTCTTTAGAGAAGGGCACTTCGCGGTAAGTAATTGTTTCTTCTTCTGGGTTGTTTTCTGCCTGCAGCATCTCAACTTCCCCATCGGGATAATTGGTGATCACTACTTTCACAGGATCAAAAACAACCATTCTGCGGACTGCAGTTTTATTAAGGTCTTCACGTACAAAGTGCTCCAGCAAGCCCAGGTCAACAGAGTTATCTCTTTTTCCAATACCTATCCTGTCGCAAAAATCTCTTATACTCTTGGGTGTATAGCCGCGGCGGCGCATGCCTGAAATGGTGGGCATCCGTGGATCGTCCCAGCCAGCCACGATTTTATTATTCACCAGTTGTAATAATTTTCTTTTACTCATCACCGTGTAGGTAAGGTTGCGCCTGGCAAACTCGTATTGCCGGGAAGGAAATATCTCTAATTTTTCTATGAGCCAGTCATACACCTCCCTGTGCGGCACAAACTCCATGGTACAGATAGAATGTGTAATGCCCTCAATGGAATCACTTTGCCCGTGAGCAAAATCGTACATGGGGTAAATGCACCATTTGTCTCCCGTGCGGTGATGATGCACGTGCCTGATGCGGTAGAGCAATGGATCGCGCATAAGCATGTTACTGGATTCCATATCTATTTTAGCACGCAGTACTTTTTCGCCGTCTTTATATTTACCGGCACGCATTTCTTCAAAAAGCTGCCGGTTTTCTTCTATGCTTCTTTCTGCAAACCGGTTTCTTCTGCCGGGTTGTGTAGGTGTGCCTTTTTGTTCTGCAATCTCTTCGCTGGTGCTGTCATCTACATAGGCAAGCCCTTTGTTTATCAGCCTTACAGCGTATTGGTACAAAGTTTCAAAGTAATCAGAAGCATACAACTCTTTCTCCCACTGGAAGCCGAGCCATTGTATATCTTCTTTAATGCTGTCTACATATTCTGTATCTTCCGTTACAGGGTTTGTATCGTCGAAGCGCAGGTTGGTTTTGCCGCCATATTTTTTAGCTACACCAAAATTCAGGCAAATGCTGGAGGCGTGCCCCATATGCAAATAGCCGTTCGGCTCCGGCGGGAAACGGGTAAGTATAGATGTATGCCTGCCCTCGGCCAAATCCTGCTCTATAATCTCTTCAATAAAATTTAATGATCTCTCTTCTGACATGAATCTATGTATTAGTAAAATTTCAAATTGCAAATTGCAGATTGCAGATTGCAGATTGCAAAAATATATTGTTTGCCTGCAAATGTAGTGAATAAAAAATTGCACAATGCACATTGCAAATTACAAATTGCAAATTGCAAATTGCAGAAAATTTGTGACAGGCAATTTTAGAAGCAGGCCATGAGTTATTTTGATTCTTTAGATTATATCTTATAATTTCTGATTAAACAACCAATTATATTTAGCTTGCAGCATAGCACTAATTATTTCTTGAATTAATTACATCGTAAATACTACTTTGCCTGCTTCATAACTTTTTTGAGCAAATAATGCAGCTATGCGAGCACTTTTAACGGCTTCTGAAGCCGTCAAATAATTTTCATAGCTGCTTTCCATATCAAAAAATATTTTTTCTAAATCCTGTCGTACTTCCTGCTTATAAATATTTAATTATGTACACCAAAATAACATAAGGAGGTAATTTCTTCTTTCTATAAAAAATATAATACAAAGGAATAAATACTTATTGCTATGCTGAGTAAAAGAATGTACAAAGATACCTGTGAAATAACTGCATCCAATATAAATAAAACTAACGATAGATATACATACCTCTCTCTTACAAGAAGGTATTTAAAATAAATTCTTCAACAATAGGAGCGAAAATTACCACAAAAAAACACCTCCCAAGGTTTAGAAATATATTCGTTAATGAAGTGATAGACGAAGCTAAATTAAAATAACTTTTATAAATTCGATAAAAATCATTAATACAATGTGCATTAAAAATATTTTAAGTAACTGATGAATATTCATCATTTAATTTTCTCGGATTTATAGCCTAGAAAGACAGTTTTCGCTATTTTGCGCTTTTACTGGTAACCCAGTATCTTCAGCATACTTTGTGCTGTCTGTTCTTTAGCGTAAACCCATTCCGTAAGCTTGCCATTCTTGTCGTATTCAATGATTACATGCTTGGGCGATGGTATCAGGCAATGCTTAATGCCGCCGTATCCGCTTATCTGATCCTGGTATGCACCTGTATGAAAAAACCCTACATACAAAGGCTCTTTATTTTGAGGGTCAGCCTGATCGTCATTTTTTATTTTGGGGAGGAACACTTCATTGATGTGCTCTTCTGAATCGTAATAATCATGCCCGTCGCAGGTAATGCCGCCTAAGACCACACGCTTGTACTCGTTGCTCCATTTATTGATGGGCAGCATTAAAAACTTCTCACCAATACCCCAGGTATCCGGCAATGTAGTGATGAAAGAAGAGTCTATCATGTACCAGGTCTCGCGGTCGTTCTGTTCTTTCTCACCGATTACGCTGTAGATATGTGCCATGCTCTCTCCTACCGTAAAGCTTCCGAATTCTGTAAATATGTTCGGCATCGGCACTTTGGCTTTTTTGCAGGCAGATTTTATATTGCCTACAATTTCATTGATCATGAACTGGTAATCGTATTCAAATGCCAGGGAGTGCTTGATGGGAAATCCGCCGCCGATGTTGATAGAATCCAATTCGGGGCAGATCTTTTTTAACTGGCAATAAAGTGTGATGCTTTTCCTCAATTCAGACCAATAGTAAATATCATCCTTGATGCCTTTGTTTAAAAAGATGTGCAGCATTTTTAAGTGATACTTATTTTCATTGCCTTTCAGTTCATTTACATAGAACTCCAGCACATCTTTTGCGCGGATACCAAGGCGCGATGTATAGAATGGGAAGCTTGGTTCTTCCTCGGCTGCAATGCGAATGCCTATTTTAAAAGGCTCTTTGATCTTTATACTGCGCTTATACATAGCCAGCTCTTCCTTATTGTCCAGGATAGGGATCACATTTTTGAAGCCTGAATTGATAAGCCTGGCAATCCTTGATGTGTAAGATTTTTGCTTAAATCCGTTGCAGATAACATGTATGTCTTTGGTGATCTTTCTTTTTTTATACAACTGGTTGATGATCTCGATGTCGTAGGCATAAGAAGTTTCCAAGTGTATGTTGTGCTTGAGCGCTTCCTCCACTACAAAAGAAAAATGGGAGCTTTTGGTGCAATAACAATAAAAATACTTGCCTTCGTATTTATGCTTTTTAAAAGCCTTATCGAAGTAGGTTTTTGCACGATTGATATTGATTCCAATCTTCGGCAGAAATGTGAGCTTTAAAGGTGTGCCGTGTTTTTCAATGATCGGCTTGAGGTCCAGCCCGTTAAATTCTAAAAAACCATTCTTGTTAAGATCAACGCCTTCCTGGGGGAAGTGAAAGGTCTGTTTAACCAGATCGGTGTAGGTATTATTCATTTCTGCAAAATGATGAATTTGATTTTAAAAATATTTTGTGTGCAAAAATAAATAAATATCTAATGTAAACAGTGTTTTTACAGGTTCAGCCCAAAATAAAAGGAGCGGCGTTGCGCTCCTTGGTTATAATCTTCTTTTTTAATTAATGGTGGTGATGGCCTTTCAGCTTTTCGGTGAATGCTTCTTCAGTAATATTTTCCTCTTTTGTTTTCACCTGTCCTTCAAGTGCCTGGAACAGTTTGTTGATCCTGATCTGTCCGTGAGCATCTTCAATAAACTTCCTGTCGTTCAGCATCCTGTCGGCGTAATCGTTTACCCAGTCTGAATTGGCATCAGCAGACAGCTGGCCGCCGAGGTATTGCATCAGTTGATTTTTAGCAAAATCTTTCAGCTCTTCAGGCTCTACCTGTATGTTGTTGTCCGCGCTCAGCTTGCTGGAGATCAGCGCCCACTGGAGTTGTTTTACGAAAACAGGATATTCTTTCTCTACTTCTTCATCAGTCTTTGGCTTCTCAGCATTCACCTTAAGCCAGCGTTTCAGGAATGCCTCGGGGAAATCAAGTTTTGTGTGGTCTACCAGTTCATGGTAGATCTGGTCCTGCACCTGCGCGCGCGACTGTCCTGCGAAGTATGCTTCTAAATCTTTTTTTAGCTCAGCTTTGAAATCATCTTCATTGCTGATTTCCCTGTCGGGAAAAGTTTGCCTGAAAAGCTCTTCGTTCATTTCCGCCTTTTCCAGTAGACCTATTTTGGTGATCTTACATGATACATAAGTTTTCTTCAGCTCCAGGTCTTCTTCATTCAAACCCAGGTCATGGTATACCCTGTCTAAAATCTCTGGACTGGCGAATGCATCGCTTAATTTTACAACTACGGTATCTTCAACTTTTTTACCCTTAAACAGTTTGGCTGCTTTGGGAGAAAGATCTTTGAAAGTAACCGAGCTATTCCCTTTGTTGGCATCTTCAGCCACATTGCCTTCTTTATCTGCAATAGCCGTCTCTAGGTTCAGGATAGCATCTTCATTTTCTATGGTTTCAGGATTGGTATAGTTGCCGGCTTTGCGCTGCACATTTTCTACTTCCTCGTTCAATGTTTTATCTGAAACCTCAATGTTGTAGCGCGTTACAGTAAGGCTGCCCGGGTCAACATCTATGGCTGGCTGCAAACCAACCTCGAAATCAAATACATAATCTTCGGGATTGTTTACATCGAAAGTAAAATTAGTGTCTTCCAACGGCAACGGCTGGCCAATGATCTCCAGTTTGTTTTCCCTGATATAATCATTTACTGCCTTGTCTACTGCGGCAAAGATCTGCTCGCTGAAAATGCCCTGGCCGTGCATTTTTTTGATAACGCCTACCGGTACCATACCTTTTCTGAATCCGGGTATGGTAGCATTTTTTGCATATTTCTTCAGGCTTTTTTCAAATTCCGGAAGATAATCTTCTTTGGTAATGGTCACTACCAGTTTATCGTTTAGCGGAGCTATATTTTCTCTCGTTATAGTTGCCATAAAACTCATATCTCAGCCCTTCCTGAGCATTTTTCTGTTTAGTAATACCTTATTTGAGGGTAAATAAGACGGTTTAACCCAAAAAATTGAGTGTGCAAAATTAAGTCAATTATTTAATTTAATAAAATAATCCTGTTTTATATAATTGTAGATTACAAATTGAAGATTACAAATTGGAAACTATGGATTACTGGCAAACACAAAATAAAAAAACTGCCCGCGCGTGCAGGCAGTAAGTTTTTCACTATAATATTATTTTGTACCATTAATATTTATCTTGTACAGTCGGCTGTCCAAACGTTACCGTTTTTCAAGAATAATATTTTCAAGGTGCTTGCAGTGATCTTGATGTAGTTAGTCTGGCTAGAGCCTATGCTCACCATAGTTTCTCCGTCTTTCTGAAATTCAACGCCAGTAATATCAGGAATGCCATCAGAAAAAAGGAAGTTATAATTGTTACCGACTTTTATAACAGTAACTGCGCCCGTAGTTGTAGAAACCTTTTTATCCTGGCCGTCATAGGATATCTTACCATTATACTTACCTGCAAAAACATCACGTTCAGAAGGTGATGTATCTTTGCTGCAGGATGCCAATACAAATACAGATAAAAGTACTACACTCAAAATTTGAATTGTTTTTTTCATATTCTTCAATGTTTTATTGTTTAAAATGCCGCAAATTTGTTTATAAGATCACCGGTGATCGGCCAAAACAATTGCATTTGCTGATCTTATTAAAACAATTCTTGTACCAATTTGAATTTATGTTGATACAGTTTATGGTGGTGCGCAATGCATACATAACCAGTAAGCACGGATAATTTTTTGTTTTCTTTTCAAACTTTCTGCAATTTATTTATCTTCGTGCATTAATATCCTCTAAGGATATGCGTTATATTATATATTATTAATAGATAAAAAACAATGATTAATTTATGATAACCACAACATTTGCCGTTATAATAGCGGTTGTTTGTGTTGGTTTAGGTATTGTTTTAGGTAAATTTATTTTTGCAAAAGATACAAAACAACAAATACTCGAAGCGGAAAACCAGGCAAAAACTATAGTAAAAGAAGCAGAACTTACCGCTGAAACAATCAAAAAAGAGAAATTATTAGAAGCAAAAGAAAAATTTGTACAACTTAAATCAGAGCACGACAGGGAAATAAACGACCGGAACCGCAAGATTGGAGACCTCGAAAACAGAGCAAAACAGAGAGAAAGCAACCTTGCTCAAAAAGAATCTAGCCTCGATAAGCAGTTGAAAGAAAATGAAACGATTAAAGACAACCTCAAAAAGCAAATTGAGATTGTAAACCAAAAACGTTCTGAACTGGAGAAGCACCAGGAAGAGCACATTAAGCGGTTGGAGAAAATCTCCAACATGTCGCAGGAAGAGGCTAAGGCCCAGCTGATTGAAAGCCTTCAGCAGGAGGCCCGCACACAGGCGCTGGCGCTGCAACAGGAAATTGTGGAAGAGGCTAAGGTGAAAGCCAACAAAGAAGCGCGTAAGATTATTATACAATCTATTCAACGTACGGCAGCAGAGCAGACCATAGAAAATACAGTTACGGTATTTAACCTGGAAACAGATGAGATCAAAGGACAGATCATCGGCCGCGAAGGCCGCAACATCCGTGCAATTGAGGCCGCTACCGGGGTAGACCTGATCGTAGACGACACGCCTGAAGCCATTGTACTATCCTCCTTCGACCCCTTGAGAAGGGAGATCGCCCGCCTTTCACTGCAAAGACTGGTAGCAGACGGACGCATACACCCGGCAAGGATCGAAGAAGTGGTGGATAAAACCCGCAGGCAACTTGAAGAGCAGATCATGGAGATCGGCGAACGGACGGTGATAGAGCTGGGCATCCACGGATTGCACAAGGAACTGGTAAGGATTGTGGGTAAAATGCGGTTCCGGTCGTCTTACGGCCAGAACCTGCTGATGCACAGCCGCGAAGTGGCTAATCTCTGCGCTATTATGGCTTCTGAACTGGGGCTGAACCCCAAGCTGGCAAAGAGAGCCGGGCTGCTGCACGATATAGGCAAAGTTCCTGATGAAGAAACCGAGCTGAGCCATGCATTGCTTGGAGCTAAGCTGGCCGAAAAATACGGCGAAAACCCTGCAGTTGTGAATGCCATAGGTGCGCACCACGATGAAATGGAAATGCAATACGTGATATCCCCCATCATCCAGACCTGCGATGCCATCAGCGGCGCACGTCCAGGTGCAAGAAGAGAGATCATGCAGCAATACATACAGCGCATCAAAGACCTGGAAGCGCTGGCACAGGGCTACGGCGGCGTGGAAAAAGCTTATGCCATCCAGGCGGGCCGCGAATTACGGGTGATTGTTGAAGCCGACAAAGTTACTGACGGAGACAGCGACAAATTAAGCTTTGACATTGCCCAGAAAATACAGACCGAAATGACGTATCCCGGACAGATAAAAGTGACAGTGATCCGTGAAAAAAGAGCGGTGAACGTAGCGCGATAATCCTTGATAAAAGTTTTTTTAATGATTTTTTTTGATAATTTCATTTAAACAAGTACCTTTGCAATCCAAAATTTTGAGATATGAATTTAGCAGCTAAATATGTCCACGAACAGTTAACACCCGCCAAAGAATTGCCAAAATTCAAAGCAGGAGACAATGTTACTGTCAATTATAAAATTGTAGAAGGAGGAAAAGAGCGTATCCAGAGCTTCCGTGGCGATGTGATCAAAATCCAGGGACATGGCGCAACTTCTACCTTTACCGTTCGGAAAATATCTAATGGTATAGGCGTGGAAAGGGCATTTCCTTTCTCTTCTCCTAACGTAGATTCTGTACAATTGAACAAATCAGGTAAAGTACGCCGGGCTAAATTGTACTTTCTGCGCGAAAGAAGCGGTAAGAGTGCGAGAATTAAAGAAAAACGCTTCTCTCAATAAGCTTACGCCAATTTTCATAGTTTTTAATAATATGTTACGGGAAGGAATATTTATTTTCATCCCGTTTTTTATTTGTTTTGATAAATGAGACAAAGTATTTACCTTTACCATGCATTTCTGTGCAACAAGCAGATTTATTTATAAACCAATTTAAATTTTAGATTATGCCAAATATAGGTGGTATGGAGTGGGTCCTGATTATTCTTGCAATATTGATTCTTTTCGGCGGGCGTAAAATTCCTGAATTTATGCGTGGCCTAGGCCGCGGTATCCGTGAGTTCAACGATGCCAAGGACAATGTAAAAAATGAAATTGAAAGCGGGATACACGAAAAAGACAACAAAAAAACTACAGTAACAACAACTACTACCGGCGAAGTGTAACCTGGTATCTAAGAGCGCACGCATGCTCAACCTCATTTATATTTAAACTTCATGGTAAGCTATACTGCTCCGGCCATGAAGTTTTTTTGGCTGATACTCCCTGCTGCAAACGCTTAAACCTCCTTGAAAGCATTTCGTCTAAACAAAGCTGTTTTTTACTAAATTGCTATGCCCTTTTGAACGCAAAAAAGACCATATTATTTTTATCCTTGCTTGTCTGCGGTTTCTGCTCCTTTGCAGGCCCCGGCGATGAACTGAATCTTCCTAAGAAAGACAAGAAAGAAACACCAAGGGGTAAAGAGGGCTTTGTATCGCTTCTGCCTGAAACTGGTATGGAAAACTCCATGCGCAACAAAGGCATGGCCATGAATGTGCATGACGCCGATGTAAGCGCCCACCTGAAAGACTATACCAAACAATACCTCGCCCGCAGGGGTAAATGGTATAACACCATCAAAAATACGCCGCGCTACCAGAACATTTTCGACCTGTACGACAGGATCCTGGGGAAATACGGCATTCCCAAAGAAATAAAATATTTATCCGTTATTGAGAGCGACCTTCAGTCCAATGCAGTGTCTGTTGCCGGCGCTACCGGTCCCTGGCAGATCATGTATGATGAGGCACGCAGTTATAACCTTATTCGCGGCGGCCGCGACCTCAGAACAGATTACGAGGCCAGCACACATGCTGCCGCCAAACTTATCCGTACGCTTTATAAGCGTTATGGCGACTGGTTACTGGTGCTCAGCGCCTACAACGCCGGCATGGGCAGGGTGGACAAATCTATCCGGCAGGCTGGTTCTAAAGACTTCTGGCAGGTGCAACGATTTTTGCCCAATGAAACACGCCACCATGTACGCCGTTTCATTGCCACACACTATTTTTTCGAAGGCAGCGGGGGCATCACCACAGTATCTGCATCCGATGCCCAAAAACTAAAAAGCATAGCCGACAGAAAGACTGGAAAGCTGCCTGCCGGCATGAGCGTCCTGCGCATTAAAGGTATTTACCACGGAGGCACTGTGGCCCGTTTCCTGGACATGGACGAAAAGACCTTTAACCAGCACAATCCCGACTTTAACAACATACTCGGTAGCGGCTCGGAATACGATATGCGTATACCCACCGAAAAAGTCAGGCTGTTTACAGAAAACCGTGAAACCATTCTACAGCAGGGAATTGATGAATTGCTGAAGTAAGCATGATACGCTTCATATAATTTGACAATTTTAGCTGGAATGCAAAAGATAGCAAGTATGAACTTACTAAAGTTTCTGAAAAAAAATATTAAATATTACTTCCGATTGAAAAATTGCAGGGCACACGAAACTTTAGTTTTATGATAAATGATAACTATTTAATTCTTCCCGGTTTTTATGGATGAAAATGTGGAGCATCGCCAAATTACAAATACTTCAAAATCGAATAACATCTTTTACACAAAATAGCGCTGTTTAAACCTCACCGATCAAATCATTCACAATTCATATTGGCGCATTACTATCATCAAGTACGTTATTGTCAACTGGAAATGAGAATTTGTGATCATGTAATCTATTATTTTAACGGTAGATGTTACATACCGCTACAATGTTGGAAATATGCACATCATTTTTAAAGAAGCTTCAAGGGAAGGGCTTATCGCCAGGATATACGCAATTAACGGACACAGCAAAGCCGTATGTTAAGATTGAATGTAGCCCAAATGTTGCAACATAAGGTTTAAACGGAATCAATGGATGCCAGGTATACAAGCCCATACTTATTACCAGTCGTTCTTCGGGAAATTATTTGCAGAAATACCTTGAATAGAATCCTAAAAAAAGACTACTTCCTTTTTGGCAAACTCAGGATCCAACTGCTCATGATATCCAATGCAGCAGGCGAAAAAGTTTCTTCAATTGCGCTGTACTCCGTATGAAGCCCTGTGCCGGCGGTTTGAAATAAATGATTGAGGCCCGGCAGTTCTATGACTTTAAAGTTTTTGTTGCCCGCTTTTTTCAATGCAGCTTCAATAACAGGTAGGTTTTGTTGTGCATCTACCTGCACATCTTTACTGCCGTTGATAGCAAGCACCGGAATGGTGATCTGTTCCAGCCTTGCTTTAGGTTTGTAAGCAATAAAGTACCTATACCATGCACTCCCACCCATCTTATCTATCTCATCTTTCAAAAAACTTTTTTCCTGATCCGGCATGGAGAAGTTGAGTTTCTGCAATAAAGCTTCAAAATATTTATCGCGCGCTTCACGCGAATTACCACCGTACAAAATTGTATGGTTAAGCACTGTGTTCATGGCTATGGCATTTTGCACCAGAGAGTCAGACAGGCCAGAAGCCGTTGCTATGCGTGCATTCTGGGTTTTTAAAACTTCCAGCATATCCTCTGCGGGAGCAGCCATCAATATCATAAATTTTACGTGTTTGTTCTTAGCAACTACCATCGGCGCTACGATGCCTCCTTCGCTGTGTCCTGCCAAGCCGATATTTTGAAAACCTTTGTTGTGAAGGAAGTTAACCGCTTCGTTAATATCGCCGGCAAAATTTTCACTGGTTATTGTTTGCCAGTTACGCCCGAGGGTAGACTTACCTGCTCCCCTGTCATCAAGGCGCAATACGGCTATCCCTTTCCTGGCAAAGTTGTCTGCAATCACCAAAAAAGGTTTGTGCCCCATCATTTCCCCATCCCGGTTCGTAGTGCCGGAACCGGATATGAGGATCACTACCGGAAAGTTTTTATTGTTCCCCGGCGTGGTGAGCGTGCCTGCCAGCGTTACACTGTCTGTATGGTTTTGTATGATCATTTCTTCTGCGTGGTAATTGTACGGAGGCTTTGGTTCCTGTGGGCGGTTATGGCTGCTTTTGTTCTCTGTCTGCTTTAGTACCAACGGAAACTTTAAGCCGCCCTGCGTAAATATGCCGTCAATACTGTCTCCCAGCAGTTTACCTTTATAGTTTGCCATAATTTGAGGCAGTTGCAGGCTCAATTCATTTTGCTCAAAAAATGTATGGGCTACCGGTATATTTTCGGCTCCCTGGGAGGGGCTGTCCATAACGCTGCTGAGGCTGTCGCCGGTTTGATTAATGTGAAATACCAAAGGTATTTCAGTACCCTGTAGACGAATGTTGCCATACCACGAACCGGTTAAGTTTTGCGAGAACAACAGCTGGCAATTAACCAATAAAATAATCAGCAAAAATCTGAAATGCATATTAATGATTTTAAAAGTTTACATAAGGAAGTATAAACCTGGATGCTATGTCTGCTAACACAACAGCTATAGCAAACCAGACATAGTGCAACGGCTTTTTAGCATTGGCTGCAACTTTGAAGCCCTGCACCAGTATTACAATTGAGGCCAGCACCAGCAAAAGACTGGTGAAAGAAAAGATAAACATGGAAGCATCGGGTTGCGGCAACTTGCCGGAAGCAATTGTTGCAACCTGCTCTGAAAGGCTGCCGTTGAGGTTGTATAACGCAAGCAAAAACAAAGGTATACGCGAGATCATGGCTGTGTTCAATACATCTACCAACCTGGTTTTATTATTGAATATTTTCGCAGCCAGAAAAAGGAATAAAAACAGCAGCAGGATGATCACCATAGTTTCGGCCAACAATGCTGCAAAACTTTTGTTCAATACCGTCATATGTAATACGGCATCAAAAGAGCATTGCGTGAAACTCAATATCCATGCGCCTGCAAGCATACAAACTACTCCTGTTGTCAATAATTGCTTTTCTGAAAACCTGCTAAATAAATTTAAAGTCCTCATTTTTTATTTTTTTGTTTAATCTGAATGTTTCAATTTTTCTATGATGTCGTCCAGCCTATTGCGTACAGTCGGGTAGCTAACACCCATATGCTGTGCCATTTGTTTCAGGCTGCCGCTTGATAGAAAAAACTGCATCACAAAATCCTGTTCTTCCTGTGTAAGCTGCAAAAAAACCGGTATATCGTAATTGCCGCTAATACCCGTGCTGCAATGGTTACAGGTAAGCGCGCTTACTGTAAGCGCATGCCTGCAACTCGGGCAGATAACAGGTAATTTAGGTTGTGAAATTTCCGCTGACTTCATTTTATTCATTTATACTTAAACAAAGTTAAGTAAATTATCAATATTATTTAATTAAGGTTAATAAAATATACTAAAAAACCGCTCATACGTCTATGAACGGTTTTTTATACCTATCTATAGTTATGCAACATTATTTTACATGAATGGCTACGGTTGACGGTTGCAATCCTTCAGAAGACACCTGCAAACTGATTTTTCCTTTTTGGCCAGAAGCCTGTATTATTGCCAGGCCCAGGCCATTGTAAGCCTTCCGGTAAGAGGTGTTGCTGTAAGGCTCCAGGTCAGCCTGGTAGCCGTTGTCCAAAGCCTTTATTTTTCCTGTGCCCTGCACGCGGTATCGCAGGGTGTTATTTGCATCAGGCACCAGGTTGCCGTCTTTATCCACAACGGAGATTTTCACAAAGGCCAGGTCTTCGTGATCCGCGTTGATGGTATTTCTGTCCACCACTGCTACCAGCCTGTAAGCTTTGCCGGCTGTGCGCTTCACTGTTTGCATCACTACGTTGCCATTTTTCCGGGATACTGCTTTCAGCTCACCGGGTTCAAACTTCAAGCCATTGAAGCGAACAAACAGATCTTCTGCCTGCTTTGATTTTTTGCCAATGGATTGATTATTTAAGAAAAGCTCTACCTCATCTGCATTATTGAAATATACATGCACATCAATTACCTGCCCGGGCATCCAGTTCCAATGCGGCAGCACATGCAACACATTTTCTTTGGTAAAAATACTTTTGTACAAATAATACGAATCTTTTGGAAAGCCCGCAATATCTACAATACCGAAATAAGAGCTGCGTGCAGGGAAAGGATAAGGTGTAGGCTCGCCCAAGTAATCAAAACCCGTCCACAAATACATGCCGCTGAGATATGGATATTTCAAGAACAATTTTAAAGCTTCTTCATTGGTAGATGCCCAGGGCGCTGAAGCATTTTCATAAGCTGACATCGTATAATCAGGATTCCCGGTTTTGGTTATGTCTTTAATGCCTGCCCATCTCCTGATGCTGTCGGAAGGCATATCGTAATGGCCGCGTGTAGCCAGTGCAGAAGTATTTTCTGCGAGGATATATGGCTTATTGCCGGGGAACAAATTTTTTCCCAGGTCTTCCCATTGTTTGTGGTGGTAGTTGATGCCTAAAATGTCAAGCGCGCCGGAAAGGTAAAGATTGTTATCGTTTTGAGTGTAATTCATACCGGCAGTCACAGGCCTGTAGTCCAGGCGTTTTACAATGTTTACAAGTGCACTTGTAATATTCCTGCCCACAGTATCTTTGCCGCCTTGCTGTTCGGGTATTTCATTGCCCACGCTCCACATAAATACGGAAGGATGATTGCGGTCGCGCAGAATATGATCGGTTAAATCTTTTTCATGCCATTCTTTAAAATATAAACTATAGTTGTAAGGTGTATTTTCTTTATCCCGGCTCCAGACATCAAAGGTTTCGTTCATTACAATAAAACCCATTTTATCGCAGAGATCCAGCAGTTCGGGAGCCGGCGGGTTGTGCGATGTGCGGATGCCGTTCAGGCCCATGCCTTTGAGTATCTGCAACTGGCGCTCCATAGCCCTTAAGTTTATAGCTGCGCCTAATGCGCCCAGATCATGATGCATACAGGCGCCGATAATTTTCACGGGTTTATCATTGAGGAAAAATCCTTTTTGCTGATCAAAATAAAAATGGCGTACACCAAAACTGGTCGTATACCTGTGTTGCTCCCTTCCATTCACCAGCACACGGCTCACTGCTGTGTACAGGTTGGGAGTTTCCACGCTCCAAAGATCAGGATTTGCAAGGGTTACCTGTTGCAATACTGCCTGTTCTCCGTTGTTTACAGCAAGAGCCTGCACCAGGGTTTTAATGGCTTTGCCATTCTTATCGTAAATAGTGGTTTGCAGCTCTGTCTGTTGATTGTTTGCATCAACGATCTTTGTTTCTATGTTCACCAAAGCACTGTGTGTGCTCACTTGGGGCGTAGAGATGTACGTACCCCAGTTTTTCACAAAAGTATTGCCTCTCCTATCAAGCCATACATTTCGGTAAATGCCGCTGCCGCTGTACCAGCGCGAGTTTGGCTGCTTGTTTTCTGCCCGTACAAGCAGGGTATTTTTCTGTCCGTTGAATTTCAGATGAGGAGTAAGCTCGTATTCAAAAGAGATATAACCGAAGGGCCTGGTACCTAATTTATGGCCGTTGATCCACACCGTGCTGTTCATATACACACCATCAAAAACAATAAAGATGCGTTTGTTTTTATCTGCATTGTTCAGTATAAATTCTTTCTGATACATACCCAATCCTCCGCGCAATGCCGCACCACGATTGCCGCTTGGGCTATTGCCGTCAAAGGGCTGCTCTATGCTCCAGTCGTGCGGAAGAGCAACCGGACGCCATGGTTTCGCTTCCAGAGCTTTTTCATTGAGGCTGTTGGCTGTATCTACTTTAAAGAGCCAGCCATCATTAAACTTCGATTTCTGTGCAAAACTGTTTGTTGCACACACAAGAAGGATAAGCGCTAAATAAAATCTGGACATCATCAAAATTAAAGATTAAGTAAGAACTGCATGGTGTCTGTACCATCAGCATAGTCGTTGAGCTGCGGTGTCTGAGAACAACCAAACGGTACTGCATTCCCGCCCACAATACACTGTATTCTTTCGTCAGTACGCAATTGCTCAATGAAATTCTCACTATCATAACGGGAATAATTCAGTACGCTGATGGGCGAAAAAAGGTCACTGCTTTCACGCAGTATCAGCGACCCTGTACTCATATAAGCTACTCTATTCATTAGCATCAAGGCAAGCTGATAATCATAGTTATTTTTATACTTATGCATATCAAAAAAGTAATTGTACTTTTTAAATACATTGATCAGCGGCTCAAAATCATAATCTTCAGGAACAAACAGGTGCGTTACGTTGCGGCATCCCAAGCCGAAATAAGTATGTACATCGTCAGCGAGGGCATTAAGTTGCGCGTCATTTTCTCTGCCTGTAAGTATCGCAACAGAAGTGCGGTTGCAACGGATTATATGCGGATATCTTGAAAAATAATATTCAAAATACCTGCCCGAGTTGTTACTGCCTGTAGCTATATATGCATCACAGCCATTAAGCATTTCATCAAAAGATACCAGAGAATGAATTTGATCATTCCATGCGGCCATTTTATTGACCAGGTTTTTCAGCAACTCCTCATCTTTGGAAGAAAGTTTTATGCGTGCTTTATTGCCGGTAATGAAGGCACAAAGAAAATCGTGAAAACCAACCAACGGAATGTTTCCTGCCATAACAATGCCTACTGTTGCAGGCTTCTTATTTTCTTCCGAAACGGCATAACTGTCTGTCCACGCTTTCAGCAGGTAAGGCTGTAGAAATGCCGTAACAATGTTGTTTACGGAAAGGTTAATGAACTCCTGTGTAAACCATGGGTTTTTTCGTTCAGCCAGCATTCTTACATTCAACCAGTCTTCATGATCAGAAACCATATACTCTCCTAATTTTGTCAATAATGCTGCTCTTTGTTGTAAGTTCATTCGGATTGGTGTAATTTTGCACAAAATTAAATAAATAACGTACAAATATGGCCATTAAAATAACTGATGAATGTATAAATTGTGGTGCATGTGAGCCGGAATGCCCGAACAACGCCATTTATGAAGGCGGTGTTGACTGGGCTATTGCCGATGGTACAGGTGTAAAGGGTGATTTTAAAATGATGAACGGTACTGTTGTAGATGCGGACAAACGCTTTCCTCCCATCAGCGATGATATCTATTATATTGTTCCGAACAAATGCACGGAATGCCAGGGCTTTCACGAAGAACCCCAGTGTGCTGCCGTATGCCCGGTAGACTGTTGTGTGCCTGATGAAATGTACCAGGAGACTGTGGAAGAATTATTGGAAAAGAAAGAAAGATTGCACCTGTAAATTTGGAAAACCCGATTTATAGTCTTAACTTTATATGAGAAAAATAGCCGAAAGGTTATTTTAAATTAAGCGGGTGATATTTCCCGTATAGCCTGAAAGCACATTCTTTCAGGCTTTTTTTGAATATTGCCTGCGATTCATTTCGGATGTAAAATATAAAAGCTACCCTGTAGATAGCTTTTATATAATTTCCTTTCAGCACCTTTTTATATCAGCCCTTTTTCAGCCAGGTATTCAGCTATCTGGATGGTGTTGGTAGCAGCCCCCTTGCGCAGGTTATCGCTTACGATCCACATATTCAATGTATTTGGCTGAGACTCATCGCGGCGCAAACGGCCTACAAAAGTATCGTCTTTGTCGTGCGCGTTTAACGGCATCGGGTACACATTGTTCTGAACATCGTCTTCCACCACAATGCCCGGGGCATCGGCCAGGATTTGTCTTAGTTCATCCATCTCAAAATCATTTTCAAATTCCACATTCACACTTTCACTATGCCCGCCCATTACCGGCACACGCACAGTGGTGGCCGTAACTTTGATGGAATCATCTCCCATGATCTTGCAGGTTTCCTTCACCATTTTCATTTCTTCTTTGGTATAGCCGTTTTCCAGGAATACATCAATATGCGGCAACGCGTTCATGTCTATCGGGTGTGCGTAAGCTTTTACATCGCTCTCTACTTTATTCCTTTCGTTGGTTAGCTGATCCACACCCTTCTTGCCGGAGCCCGTTACGCTTTGGTAAGTGCTTACAACCACTCTTTTAACAGTATATTTTTTATGTAGCGGCGCCAATGCCACAACAAGTTGAATAGTAGAACAATTTGGATTGGCTATAATCTTATCTTCTGCTGTTAATACATCGGCATTCACTTCAGGCACTACCAGTTTTTTTGTAGGGTCCATACGCCATGCAGAAGAGTTGTCAACCACGGTGATGCCTGCTTCCGCAAACCTGGGCGCCCACTCAGTAGAAGTAGCGCCTCCGGCAGAGAAAATGGCTACATCAGGTTTTATATCAACAGCATCCTGCAAACCAATGACCTTATATTTTTTGCCTTTAAATTCCACTTCCTTTCCTACACTTTTTTCAGATGCTACCGGATATAATTCAGTTACAGGAAAATTTCTCTCTTCCAGAACCTGCAACATTTTTGAGCCTACCAGGCCTGTTGCGCCAACTACTGCTACTTTCATTTTAGTTTTTTATTTTTTAAGATTAATAAAAAAGCCTTTCTCTTTCGGAAAGGCTTCAGTACTTTTATATATGCATACAAAAAATCCCTTCCTTAAAATGGCCTGGTCTTCTTTATATGTTTTATAATTAAATGCATGTTTATATTACTCTGTGATTACCACGTGTGCAAAATTAGCGTGTTTAAACTATTATCCAAATTTTTTATCGATATTTTTAAGGAATAGGGCATTTCTTGAAATCATGTTTAAGAATCACTTACATCTTTAGACTTTATCTAAAAAAAACTCACCTGGCAATTGTTGCAGTAAAAGGTTCTTCTTTTTGTTTTGCCCAGGTATTCTTTCGTGATGGGGCCACCGCAATTCACGCAGGTTTGCTTTGTGTGTGCCAGCCAATGCTTGCGCAACACAAACTGCTTCTTCCATTTTAAAAAGTCAAAAGCATAGTTTCGTGTCTCTGCTATCATTTCTGCCAGCTTCTTTGCCGGCAGGTCGCCGATCTTATTTTTGGGATGGATACTGGCTCTGAAAAGTACTTCATTTTTAATAATGTTGCCCGATCCGGAAAAAACATTCTGGTCGAGCAGCGCGTCTGTCACTAACATTTCAGGGTGTGCGAGCAGGTATGATTTTGCCTTGTCGGGGTTCCATTTTTGAGACATAACATCTACTTCCTCATCGTAGATATCATCCAGGTTTTCTTCTATAAACTTTATAGAACAACTGTATAAATTTATAAAGCCTTTTTTAAAATCCAGCCGTAGCCTGGGCTTTGCTTCTTTTTCTTCATTTACCAGGTAAGAACCAAACAAAAGGAAATGTATGCGCAGGGAAAAAACATCAAAGCAAATAAAAAATTGTTACCCCAGCTTCTAAATGCCACTACCTTTTTGTTGAGCATTCTTTCTTTTTCTATCTTGGTGTTCCCACTGACTGCTGTGATCTTCTTTTTCAGAAAAGGCTGCACGGCTTCTTTTAGAATGATGATGGATGGACCTTCGGGCATATGATATCGTGATGATTTACAAAAGGTTAAATTGCAAAAATTCAGCCACATATTTTTTCAATGCTCGCAGAGATGCATTAATTTTAATCATAAACCAAAACACGATTTTTATCAGCCGGAACATCACCAAATCAACCGACAAAGCATGTACACATCTAAACGGTTATTGCAGTCTCGACCATTAAATAAAATTAAAACATACTATTATGAAATCAAGTCCTAAAAAAATACGGCCGGCGCAAAAGCAGGAGCAGCAGCCGGGTGTGGAAGATAAAATGCAACCGAAGCCTGATGCAATTCCTGAAGACAGGCAGCGAAAACTAGAAAACAAAGTAGCTATCATCACAGGCGGCGACAGTGGTATCGGCAAGGCGGTAGCGCTGTTGTTTGCCAAAGAAGGCGCCAACATTGTGCTATCTTACCTCAATGAAGATGTAGATGCTAAAAAAACAATGGAGTTGATAAAACAATATGGCGGAGAGGTTTTAGTTATAAGAGGCGATATTTCTGATGAAGCGCATTGCAAGGATATTGTGGCACAGA
Organism: Bacteroidota bacterium; assembly: GCA_023422835.1. Lineage (GTDB taxonomy): Bacteria > Bacteroidota > Bacteroidia > Chitinophagales > Chitinophagaceae > Haoranjiania > Haoranjiania flava. The sequence continues at coordinate 136,994 of JAFAGI010000020.1, forward strand.
CAATCAAGAAGTTTAAGCGGCTTGATATTGTTGTTAACAATGCTGCTGTACAGTTCCCGCAGAAATCGCTGGAAAAGATCTCAGCCAAACAGTTGCATAAAACTTTTGAAACAAATATTTACCCTCATTTTTACCTGACAAAAGCTGCGTTGAAGCACCTGAAACAAGGAGCCAGCATTATCTGCACTACTTCTGTTACTGCGTACAGGGGCAGCCATCACCTGATAGATTATGCATCTACAAAAGGCGCTATTGTTGCATTTGTGCGTTCGCTTTCTGCATCGCTGGCCGAGAAAGGTATTCGTGTGAATGGCGTGGCTCCCGGGCCGATATGGACACCCTTGATCCCTGCAACTTTCGATGCGGAGAAGGTGGCGAAATTCGGCTCTGACACTCCATTGCAGCGCGCAGGCGAGCCCAGTGAAGTAGCCCCGAGCTACCTGTTCCTGGCAAGTGAAGACTCAAGCTATATGACCGGACAGGTGTTGCATCCCAACGGCGGTGAGATCATCAACAGCTAATATAACGTTATGAGGCTGACTTTTCGGGTCAGCCTCATATTTTCCTACATCAATTTGATAAAAGGTATCAATGCGTACCACATAATGTACATGAGCGATACGGCCATAATTGCATCAATACGGTCTGGCTTATCTTTTTTGCCCATAAAAGTGTACAGCATTTTTACAAGCAGCACAGCATGGATGATTGTGAGGTAAATACTATTTCCATAAGCTTCATCCAGGTATCCCGTTAGCTTTAGAAATATCGCTGATGATGTTGCCAGCAATACAAAAACAATGGCCAGGGCCGTAGCTTTTGATTTACCAAAACGTACGGCCAGTGTACCTTTCCCGGCTGCTTTATCGGCAAAATAATCGGGCATGCCAGCCATAATGATTGCCGGCACGATAGATAAGAACAGTGGCAGGCTCAGCAACCAGGGGTAGCTGTTGCCCAAGCTTCCTCCCTGGAATACAAACCCGCAGAGGATCATGGCAAAGCTGTGGGTAAAACCTACTACCATCTCTCCCATGCCATTGTAAGAAAATTTTACCGGAGGCACCGTATAGGAAATAGCTATAACGAACAAAATCATTATCAAAGAAATTGATACATAATACGGAGCAGATGAAAGGTATGCCACCAGCGCAGTAATGGCAAAGCATACAACCAGTACATTCCGGGTAGCCTTTTTGATTGCTTCATCCGAGATCAACCCGTTGACAAGTACCCTTGAACCACCGGTGAAAGGACTGTAAAAACGGTTCAGCCTGTCTGTTTCCTTATCGTGGTATTCATTACTGAAAACAACGGCTACTTCAAAAAGGAACAACAATATATACCCCAGCAGGAATACTGCCATATTAAAAGTATGTCCGAAAAACGCTGCAGCAAAAGCGCCTGCGCTGTAAGCAAAAAAAGTCATGGGGTAAAACTGCAGCCTCACAGCCTGTATCCAGGGGTTTATCCGCTTCATTAATTTTTCCCAGGGTGTTAATACTCCATACTGCAACGCTCTTCCTGTATGATATACTTCTTCAATCCATTGCTCTTTTTTCTTTCGCGTGGAATGCTTTACAGGGCTTATATGCATTTTTCGCACCGGGCTTACTCCACAGAATTTCAGGGTAGCGTTGGTGAGCGCTTTTGTACCGGGTGAACCGTAAAATAATTTATATACGAACAGTGGCGTATCCATAGTGGTGATCAATTGCGCGGTGCGCGGGCTTAGCTTTTTTTCATACGCGTCGAACTGCAATTCCCTGAATGCAAAACCCGGGATGATGGTACGTTCCAGGAATGCTTTCAAGAGCGATGGCACACTGCCCCACCAGGTGGGATATATAAACACCAGGTGGTTTGCCCATGTTATCAAGTCTTTTGCTTTTACTATATCCGGTTCTAAAAACTGTTCTTCCGGTGAAGCAGCAAGTACATTCTTTTCAAACTGCATATCGGCTATTAAAAGGCACTTCACATGTGCACCTCCTTCTTCTGCACCACGCGTGTAAGCTTCGGCTAATGCACCACAATAACTTTCTTTGCGCGGATGTCCTAATATCACTAAAACGTTCATGCCTATATTTTATTTAAAAATAGTGATTTTCATGTGTTAATATTTAATTTTTTCTGTTTGCCACACGGAATAACCTTGCATTCTTGAATTCTATATTATCATTCCCGGTTGGTATAGATTCCTAATCTTTATGGTTATTTCATGTGAAATACTTATATGTTTTGCTATTTTTAACCGTTGAAATCAATAATATATTATGGACTTTTTTATAGGTTGTTCCGGCTACAGTTACCGTGAATGGAAAAACAGCTTTTACCCGCAGGGCATGCCCTCCAAAGACTGGTTTGCCTTCTATGCTTCTCATTTTTCTATGCTGGAACTGAACAATACTTTTTATAATTTCCCGAAGCTGAAAACCCTGCAATCGTGGTACGATAAGGCCCCGGACGATTTCATATTTGTAGTAAAAGTCCCGAGATCTATTACGCATTTTAAAAAGCTAAAAGAATGCACGGAGCTACTCAATGACTTCTACGCCGTATGCAACGAAGGACTCCGGGAAAAATTAGGCTGCCTGATCTTCCAGATGCCACCCTCCTACCACTTTACAGAAGACAACCTGGAAAAAATTATCAAAGCTGCAAACAAAAATTTCATCAATGTATTCGAGCTCCGGCATGCCAGCTGGTGGAATACGGCTGTTTACGATGCTTTCACAGAAAACAACATCACATTTTGCAGCGTAAGTTTTCCCGGGCTGCCAGACGATGTAGTGGTAACCACCGATATGTTGTATTACCGATTCCACGGTATTCCCGATCTTTATTTTTCTACTTATATGGAAGATGAATTAAAAATTATTGCTGATAAAATAAAACAGGAACAAATAAAAACAGTTTACTGCGCCTTTAACAACACCGGCAACCTTGGCGCTATAGAGAATGCCAAGTGGATCAGGAGCTATTTGCATAAATGATTTCAGGAAAAATTATTTGGAAAATATTACAGGCATTTACTAACTTTGTACTTCAAAGTACTTTTATGAAAGACAAATTTCAGCAGGACCTGGCACAAATAAGAAACATGATGGAGCAGTCCACACGGTTTATATCCCTCAGCGGCACGTCTGGCATAAGTGCAGGCATCATAGCATTGGCAGGTGCAGCAGTGGCCTATTACCTGTTTAATAAATCAGGCATCAACTATTTTGACGGGGAAAGAAATATGTATCCACAGGAATTGGTAAAAGAACTTCTTATACTCGCACTACTTGTATTGGCATCAGCTTTGGCAGCCGGTATTTATTTTACGGTTAGGAAAAGCAGGCGAAACAAGCTGTCTGTGTGGAATAAAGCAAGCAAAAACCTGGTGACGGCATTATTTATCCCTTTAATCACTGGCGGCATTTTCTGCCTTATTTTATTGTATCATGGCTTGTTTTATCTTATAGCGCCCGCAACTTTGATTTTTTACGGGCTTGCCCTTATTAACGCCGGGAAATATTCTTTCGGTGATATTGCCAATCTCGGCTATGTTGAAATATTATTAGGCCTCCTCTCATCTGTGTTTACCGGCTACGGACTGCTATCCTGGGCTATAGGTTTTGGCGTGCTGCATATTATTTATGGTATAGTAATGTATAGAAAGTATGAAAACACTTATGAATAAATAACCCCAGGACATGAGCATTGTACAATCATTAAATAAAGATTTTGAAAGCAGGGTAAGGCTGGGAATTATGTCTGTACTAATGGTGAACGACTGGGCAGAATTCAATGAGCTAAAAGAATACCTGCAGGTAACTGACGGCAACCTGGCGAGCCATATCTCAGCGCTGGAAAAGAAAAAATATATAAAAATAAAAAAAGAGTTCGTTTCACGTAAACCTAAAACATCCTACGCTGTATCGTCATCGGGCCGCAAAGCTTTTGTAGACCACATCAACGCTTTGGAAAAACTAATCAATAATCAATAAATTTTTTTATACTCTTACTTTGCAATACAAAGTACTTTCAAACAAAAATTAAACAATGAAAACAGTAAAAAATCAATTGCTGTTGTTTACAACAGCATCTTTTGTTATCTTATTTTATGGGCAGGAAGTGGGATTAAATCTATCTATTTTTGCAATGATGGTATGGTGCAGTTTACTATTGCTCAGGAAGAAAATTTATAAAGACACAAAGTTTATTTTTTTGAGCTTATGTGTTATAACCTCTGCCGGCGCATTTGCATGGTATGGCGATTTCATTTCATTCGCAGCATTGTATCTGTCACTGATCATAGCAGGCTTCTACACATTATTTTTAAATAAGCTCAATATGCTGAACCTTCTCGTTCTTTTGCCTGCCAACTATGCCAGCTTCCCGTTCAGGATATTTATGCTGAACAAATGGCTGTTCAGTAAAAATAAAATCACCCATATCAGGGCAAGGCTGATTGCCTACTATATCATTCCCGGTTTTTTTGCTGTGATCTTTGTTATTGTTTATAGTAATAGCAGCAGTTTGTTATCCGGGTTTTTCAGCAAATTTGTTACAGACTTTAAAATGACGGAAATATTGGTATTAACCGCTTTTGGATTTTTCATGATGTTTAATTTCTATCATTTCATGATACCCAGAATTGTGATATACAATAATCAGAATCTTGGAGATAATTTTTCCGGAGACAAAAGAGCACAGAAGGCTTCGCTCTATAACTTTGATGTAAACCTGGAAAGAAAAAGCGGAGAAATCACCTTAATATTACTGAATATTCTGCTGTTGCTATTTTTGGTTGTATACAATATAGAACAATTTCAATTCAGCAGTGAGGATACGCTAAGCAGCAACGTTCATGAAAGAATTTATACCATCATTTTCTCAATCGTACTTGCAGTAAGCATTATACTCTTTTATTTTAAAAATACTTTCAACTTTGACCAATCTGCAGGAAGGTTAAAACTATTGGCTTACCTGTGGATCGGGCTTAATCTGTTGTTGATCCTTTCAGCGCTGATAGCTAACAGCATTTATGTACAGGCTTATGCACTTACTTTTAAAAGGATCGGCGTGTATATTTTCCTGTTGCTCTCTATGATCGGCCTTTACTTTACTTATACTAAGATCAGGAAAAAGAAGACAAATATTTACCTGGTAAAAAATATGTTTTGGGCATTTTTTATAACGCTTGTGATAAGCAGTGCAATCAACTGGTCATGGATTGTAACAAAATATACCATCAACTATTCAAAAAAACCGGACTTGTACTACCTATTTTACAACACAGAATTCAACAGAGAAATATTTTATAGACATTATAAAAATGAATTTACCAAAGGCTGGCAAGGCCAAACAGGAGATGAAAGATATAAAGATCTCCTTGAAGCGGGGGTTGATTATGAGAAGCATAAAAAACTTTTATCCCGGAAATTATACTACCATTTCCTTGAATTAAAATGATAGCTTAATTATTTCTTATCTTTGCGCCTCAAAATTGTATTATGAGTCAGCATTTATCAGATCAGGAGATCATAAGGAGAGAGAAGTTAAAAAACCTGGCAGAAGCCGGTATTGAAGCCTACCCGGCCGCGTTATATCCCGTATCACATTATTCATCGGAAATAAAATCTGCTTTTAGCGAAGAAACCAAAGAAGCATTTACAGATGTTTGCATTGCTGGGCGAGTAATGAGCATCAACGATAAGGGAAAAGTATTTTTTATAAAAGTACAGGACAGCAAAGGCATAATACAATTGTATGTAAAACGCGATGAGATTTGCCCGGAAGAGGACAAAACTTTTTGGCAACTGGCCATCAAAGGCCTGGACCTGGGAGATTTTATTGGTGTAAAAGGTTTTGTGTTTATAACAAAAACAGGCGAAACTTCTATACACGCTAAAGAGATAACCCTGTTGGCCAAAGCGCTGAAACCCTTGCCGGTAGTGAAGCGCGATGAAGACGGCAACCTGCATGATGCAGTTACAGACCCGGAATTCAGGTACCGCCAGCGCTATGCAGACCTGGTAATAAACCCTGATGTGAAGAAAACCTTTACACAACGTACAACCATTATCAACACTATCCGCGATTTTCTCAATGAACGTGGTGCGCTGGAGGTAGATACTCCCGTGCTGCAATCCATTCCCGGCGGCGCTGCTGCCAGGCCGTTCACTACCCACCACAATGCGCTGGACGTACCATTTTACCTGAGGATAGCCAATGAACTTTACCTCAAACGCCTGATTGTAGGCGGCTTTGACTGGGTATACGAGTTCAGCCGCAATTTCAGGAACGAAGGCATGGACCGCACACATAACCCGGAATTTACGGTGCTGGAATGGTACACAGCCTACAAAGATTATTTCTGGATGATGGAAATTACCGAACAACTCATGGAGAAGCTGGCTATAGCTGTTCATGGCACCACCGATGTGCAGGTAGGTGATAAAGTGATCAGCTTTAAAGCGCCGTACAAAAGAATTTCCATACTGGATGCTATTAAAGAAAATACGGGCATTGATGTGAGCAGCATGAATGAAGACGAACTGAGAGAGGTGGCCAGCAAGCTGAATATTCATGCAGATAATACCATGGGCAAAGGAAAACTGATTGACGAATTGTTTGGTGAAACTTCTGAAAGTAAATTCATACAGCCTACTTTTATCATTGATTACCCGGTAGAAATGTCGCCACTAACTAAGAAGCACAGAAGCAAGGAAGGACTGGTAGAGCGTTTTGAACTGATGATCAATGGTAAGGAAATTGCCAATGCATACACCGAGCTGAATGACCCTATTGACCAGAGAGAGCGATTTGAAGAGCAGGCAGAGTTAATGGAGAGGGGCGATGACGAGGCCATGTTTATAGACCAGGATTTTCTCCGCGCACTAGAATACGGCATGCCACCTACAAGCGGCATAGGTATTGGCATTGACAGGCTGGTGATGTTGCTCACCAATCAACCTTCCATACAGGATGTATTGTTTTTCCCGCAGATGAGGCCGGAGAAGGCATAGTTGTATGAAGTGATGTGGGGTCGTTGATTGTGTATTTGTTTAGCTGTGGAGGTGTTGACTTATGAAGTAATGATGTGATGTGATGAAGTTATGCGTGGGTCATTGACTGTTTAGTTGTGGAGATGCGGAGTGTTTGGTTATGAAGTAATCAAGTTAAGAAGAAATGCGTGGCGTCATCGCCACGCATTTCTTTTCTATCGCCTCCGGCGATGTTATTACAATTTTCCTGATAAACTATTAGGAAATCCATTGCTGCAATAACCCTGCTGTTTTGTCGAGTTGTCTAATTGTTGAGTTGCTGTTTCAGCATTATATATTTACCGTCACAGATAAGAAAGTTTTTAGCTTAGAAAAAATATCTGATATATACGTACCGCCAATTTCATGGCCGCCGTTGTACAGGTGAGACTCATTTTTTACTTTAAACTCATTCAACTTCTGATCAAGTATTGTTTTCTGCGAAACAGGAACCAGCAGATCCAGTTTTCCAAAGAAGGAAATGGTAGGCGCAGATGAAGCAGATACCCAGGTAACCGGGCTGGCATACACCGGCGCAGTCATGCCTGCAGGCAGCGATGAAGCATCGGTGATATGTTGTAAAGATACGGCATACTGCGGGTTGGAACTGTAATAGGTATCGGCCAGGTTAGTTGGCCCTACGATGTTGGCAACAGCCTTTACACGATGCGCTGCATCAAACTTATAGGCATACAACATAGAAAGATGCCCGCCGGCGCTTACACCGCATAGAACAAATTCAGGCTTTATGGCCAACTCGCCGGCATTTTGCACAAAATAATTTATTACTGCATGGATATCATCTGTCTGGTTAGGCAGCATTTTATTGTTCTGATCAACCAGCCTGTAGTTCATATTTACAATGGCATGGCCGGGTAAATGCTGTTGTATGGCAGCTATTGCAGGGGTAAAGTCTTTTTTATCACCACCGGTCCAGCCGCCGCCGTGGATGAGTATTATTACCCGCGTTTGAGCCGTGCTCCTGTTGGCAGGAAGGTACATATCAAAAGTTTGGTGTGTATTGCTGCCGTAGGAAACATTTAATTGTGTTTTGGCTTCAGCCACAACAATTTCTTTATCTTTTTTATCACAGGATATCATAAACAGCATTAAACAAACAGAGATAATATATTTCATAAGCAAGGTTTTGATTGGTTCAGTGTAAAGAGTGGGTTTTGTAGAATACATCAAAAACTTTACCGAAACTGCTGTGTGCCCTGCCTACTACAAACAAAAATAGCTGTCGTATTTTACGACAGCTAAAATATTTTAAAACAATTAGTGTTTATTGCGCAACTAGCACTTCCTGCTCTACTACAGAAACAACTGATTTATTATCTTTCGTTTTTCTGAATTCTACAACGCCGTCGGTTAATGCAAACAATGTGAAGTCTTTACCCACGCCCACATTTTTACCGGGATGATATGTAGTACCACGCTGGCGCACGATAATATTACCTGAAATCGCAGGCTGACCGCCATAGATCTTTACACCAAGACGTTTGCTTCTGGAGTCGCGACCGTTTTTTACGCTACCTTCACCTTTCTTATGTGCCATTTCTTATAAAATTAATACGTTTAATGAATAGTTTGCAAAGTTACGCAATTCCGCTGATCTTGATTTGCGTATACTGTGTTCTGTGTCCGTGTTTTTTACGGAAGCCTTTTCTTCTTTTGTGTTTGAAAGCAATTACTTTATCTCCCTGCACTTTATCGGCTACAACTTCGGCAGATACTACTGCTTTCACAGCATCGCCCAGAGTAACGTTACCGCCATCGCCGGTCATCAATACTTCATTGAACTCAATTTGATCTCCTTGCTTTGCAGACAAATGCGGTACATACAAGGTATCGCCTTCCTGTACTCTGAATTGCTGGCCTGCTATCTTTACAACTGCGAACATAGTTTTTAAAAATTAGGACTGCAAAGGTATGCTTTTTTTCTATAAAAGCAACAAATTATTCATTTAATTTGAAAAAGTCATATTTGCTTAAGGTATTTGTGTCAATGAAATATTATCTGCTGCATTACCAACATTGGCTTTGAAGCTCAAGTCACGAGGAGAAGAATTAGTATTTGCGCTTATAGAAATTTTTATTTGCTGCTCATCTATCTTTTCCACAGTGAACCATTCCCCTTCGAATTTATAAATATACCATAGTATATTTTGTGCTCCTTCAGGCGCATTTTTAGTATAGTATTTAATAGAACCGTCATGAAAATCAAGTGGTTTTCCATTTACTACAAGTTCGTTAAACCACCATTCAACCTTATTTTTAGCAATTAATACCGTATCTTTTGTCGAATTGGAAAAAATGTGCTGATTGTTATCAAATCCCGGCCTCTTAGCAAATCCTTCATTTTTATCGCATGCAAAAAACATCAATGACATTAATATTATCCAGGAAAAATTTTTCATAATTGTTATTATTTTATTAATTAGCGCCTCTGCAAAGATAACATGTCTTACAGATGCAAAATTAAAACGGATTCATCATAAGTTATAGTATTTTTGTTTGGATAAAAAGCAATAGCGTGAGTATACTATCTTATTTAGCGAAGGCAGCAGCCGGCATATTTTACAACATACAGAAAAAAGTGATGCGCAATGCGGTGGCTGACCAGGAAAAGACCATGCGCGAACTGGTGCAGAAGGCCAGGAATACCCGCTTCGGACACGACCATCATTTCGGAAACATTCATTCGTATGAAGATTTTAAAAAGCACGTGCCCATCCGCGATTACGAAGGCATAAAGCACTACATAGAACTGATTAAAAACGGTGAAAAAGATATTCTCTGGCCCGGAAAACCGGCTTATTTTGCCAAAACCAGCGGCACGACCAGCGGCACCAAGTATATCCCCATCACCAAAGAATCCATGCAGAACCATATAAGGTCTACTGCAAAATCCCTGCTCACGTATATTGCCACAACCGGCAACAGCGATTTTATCAACGGCAAAATGATCTTCCTGAGCGGCTCACCCACATTAGACGAGGTTGGCGGCATCCCCACAGGGCGGCTTAGCGGCATCTCTAACCACCATGTGCCGGGATTTTTAAGAAAACGCCAGGTACCCAGCTACGAAACAAACTGCATTGAAGACTGGGAAACCAAGCTGGATAAAATTGTGGAAGAAACCATAGATAAAGACATGACCCTGATAGGCGGCATCCCGCCCTGGATACAGATGTATTTTGATAAACTCTATGAAAAGACCGGCAAAAAAGTAATTGAACTGTTCCCGAATTTTTCTGTGCTGGTGTATGGCGGCGTGAATTTTGAACCCTATAAACAAAAATTATTTGAATCCATAGGGAAAGAAGTGGATTCTATAGAATTGTTTCCTGCTTCGGAAGGCTCCTTTGCCTACCAGGATGTGCAGGGCCAAAAAGGCATGCTGCTCACAAGCAATGAAGGTATTTTTTATGAATTTGTACCCGCCGAAGAAATTCATGATGAAAATCCTACCAGGCTATACCTCCGCGATGTAGAAATCGGCAAAAACTATGCGCTCATTATCAATAACAATGCAGGCTTGTGGGGATACAATATCGGCGATACGGTAAAGTTTGTAAGCATTGACCCTTACAGGCTGATCGTATCAGGCAGGACCAAACATTATATTTCTGCATTTGGCGAGCATGTGATTGGGGAAGAAGTGGAATCGGCCTTATCTGAAACTCTGAAAAAATACCCGGCACAAATTACTGAATGCACGGTAGCGCCACTTGTAGCACAGGAAGAAGGCAAAAGCCACCACCAGTGGTTTATAGAATTTGAAAAACAGCCCGATGACCTTGAAGCTTTTGCAGAAGAATTAGATATGCATTTACGGAAAAAGAATACTTACTACGACGATCTTATAGCCGGCAATATTTTGCAGAGGCTGCAGATCATCTCTGTGAAAAGAGACGCTTTTATCAATTACATGAAGTCCATCGGAAAGCTGGGCGGCCAGAACAAACTGCCGCGCCTGAGCAATGACAGGAAGATTGCAGAAGTGTTGGAGAAGGAGCAGTTATGATAAAAAGGTTTTTTCTAAGTTAAGTTCCGTACGATATGCATGGAACTTGGTATTTATTTTTCTTAGAATGCGTAGCCAAAAGAAAGATAGGGCAGTGGTATAAAGTTTTTGGAATCGAATACCGGTGCCAATCCTGTCCTGAACAAAAAGCCTCCATATAAAGGTTGCCTTCTGTAACCAAAATTCAGCGTTCCGTAAATAGAATTATCAGGGCCAAACAAACCAGTATTAGAAAATACAGCGCCGGCGCCGATCTCAAAATATTTTCCATTTTTACCCAGCAGATAATTCATTAAAACTGGCACTGTTAGTACCGATTCTCCTCCTGAACTTACATACCCGATTCCTATTCTTGCGCCCAGGCCATTTAGCTTTTTTTCAAAACGCATATCTCCATTTATAGAGAAGATAATGCTGCTTCCTCCTAATTCAACAAATATATTGCTTGCTCTTAAATTAGATTGTTCAAGAGTAGCTTGCTTTACATCAGCACCTGTCTTCTTAAAGTAGGGCAATGTATCTGTAGAGAAATCAGTATTATTTTGCGCAAAAGAAAGACCACCTATAGTTAGCAAACATATACCAAGAAAAAGCTTTTTCATTACTAAAGTTTTAACAGTTTATATATAATACGTAAAGTTAAAGTGTTTTGTTACATCTAAAAATAAATAATTATTAAGCCCGGCATGTTACTTGCTATTTTTCAGAATTAAATAAATACAATATCTTTACAAATTGTTGTAAATTCTGATCTCTTTTCATGTCAAAAAGACGTATAGCAATATTCGGTTCCACGGGTTCGATAGGCAGGCAAACGCTCGAGGTGATCGAGGCTAACCCCTCTTTATTTTCGGTAGAAATACTCACAGCACAAAACAATGTGGAGCTGCTGGTAAACCAGGCTTTGCGCTATAGTCCAAAGATAGTAGTGATCGGCAATGAGGAAAAATACCAGGAAGTGCTGCAGGCGCTTTCAGGTACAGGCATCAGTGTGGCTTCGGGAGAGCAGGCGCTGGAAGATACGGCCGGCCTGGATATTTACGACACTATGATAGCTGCTATCGTTGGCTTTGCGGGCTTAAGGCCTACATTAAAAGCCATAGAAAACGGTAAGACCATCGGCCTGGCCAATAAAGAAACGCTGGTTGTGGCAGGCGATATTGTAATGAAGAAAGCAAAGGAACACCATGTGCACCTTGTGCCTGTAGACAGCGAACACTCAGCCATATTCCAGTGCATGCAGGGAGAAGATTACAAAAAAATTGACCGTATTATTCTCACCGCGAGCGGAGGCCCCTTCCTGGGCAGGAAACCTAATTTCCTTGTAAATGTAAAACGCGAACATGCACTGCAGCATCCGAACTGGAGCATGGGCGCAAAAATTTCCGTTGACTCTGCAACCCTTATGAATAAAGGGCTCGAGATGATTGAAGCTAAATGGCTGTTTGACGTAACGCTTCAGCAGATAAAGGTGGTCATTCACCCGCAGAGCATTATACACAGCATGGTTGAATTCGAGGACGGCAGCATGAAAGCCCAGATGGGCATGCCCGATATGCGTGTGCCTATCCAGTATGCACTCACCTACCCGGCAAGAACCAGGAGCAATTTTCCCAGGTATAATTTTAAAGATCCCGCGCAGTTAACCTTCGACGAGCCGGATATTAAAACCTTCCGCAACCTGTTCCTGGCGCAAAAGGCGCTGGAGACCGGCGGCAACATGCCCTGCATTCTCAATGCGGCCAATGAAATAGCTGTTTATGCATTCCTGAAAAACCGTATAGGCTTCCTGGAGATGACAGAACTGATAGAGCAGGCCATGGAAAAAATACCTTTTATTCAAAACCCCACACTAAACGATTATTTTGAATCTGATGCCGAAGCGCGTACCTTTGCGGCTTCCCTGGTGGAAATATAGCCGGGCAGAATCAAAACTCGAATTAATATTTTACTATACAAATGATATTATTAGCAATCGACTGGCCGATAGTAGGAATAAAAACGCTTCAGTTCCTGTTATCCTTTTCAATACTTGTTGCCTTACATGAACTGGGCCACTTTGTGGCTGCCAAGATCTTCGGATGCCGCGTAGATAAATTCTATCTTTTCTTTGATCCGTGGTTCTCATTGTTTAAAAAGAAAATCGGTGAAACTATCTACGGCATTGGGTGGCTGCCGCTGGGCGGCTACGTAAAAATTGCCGGGATGGTAGACGAGAGTATGGACAAAGAGCAAATGAAACAACCTCCGAAACCTTACGAATTCAGAAGCAAGCCTGCCTGGCAACGCCTCATCATTATGCTGGCGGGTGTAATTGTAAACCTGTGGCTGGGCTTCTTTATTTACTCCATGATCTTGTGGAACTGGGGCGATCAATACCTGCCAACGAGCGAAGTAAAATATGGTATTGCCACAGACTCGGTGGCCAAAAGCATCGGCTTCAGGGATGGCGATAAGATTGTTTCCATTGACGGGAAGCAATACGAAAAGTTCAGGGACATTAATAAACATCTGCTTTTAAGAAAGACGCAACATGTAACTGTAGACAGGAATGGCGGCCAGGTAAACATACCCATCCCGAACAACATCGCCAAAACACTTATTGCTACCAAAAATGTTAATTTTATTACACCGCGCGTGCCGTTGCTCCCCATTGACAAAGTATTAGATACAGCCTCTGCAGCTAAAGCGGGAATTAAGAGCGGCGACAAAATCATTGCAGCAAACGGGCAGGCCTTTCAGTACGACAATGAAGTACGCAATTTTATCAAAAGCCATAAAGGCGATACGGCAAACCTCACCGTTCTTCGCGGCGCCGATACTTTAAACATTAACACACCAATCTCTACAGATGGTACGTTGGGGGTATATTTTTCAGTTCCCGAACTGGAAAAATTCTTTACAATGAAAAAGCTGAGCTACAATTTCTTTGAATCAATATCTGCCGGCTATGCCAAAACCTGGGAAACGCTGGAAGACTACTGGCTGCAGATTAAATTAATCTTCGGTGGCAAAGTTGCGGCCAAAGATTCCGTAGGTTCACTGATCACCATCGGGAGCATTTTCCCTGCAACCTGGGATTGGCAATCTTTCTGGAGCCTTACAGCTTTCTTCTCGCTGGTGCTGGCGTTTATGAACCTGCTGCCTATCCCCGCACTGGATGGCGGGCACGCGCTCTTCTGCCTGTATGAAATGATCACCGGTAGAAAACCGTCAGACAAATTTATGGAAGTAGCACAAACCGTTGGCATGATATTGTTGTTTGGTTTGATGATATTTGCTTTGGGTAATGATATTTTAAGGCTATTCAGATAATAAAATCGCTAAAAGAAATTAATTATGTATATCAACGTAAACCACCCCTGGCACAACGTACCGTACGGTGAAAAAGCTCCGGCTATTGTAAATGCCGTCATTGAAATACCGCAGGGATCAAGAGCCAAGTACGAGCTCGACAAGGAATCAGGGCTTTTAAAAATGGACAGGGTGATCTATTCTTCCTTCCACTACCCCAACAACTACGGGTTTATACCCAACTCCCTCGGCGACGACCATGACCCGCTGGATATTATGGTGCTCTCATCTATCAACATTCAACCGCTTTGCATCGTGGAAGCTAAGGTAATCGGCGTAATGCAGATGATAGACAACGGCGAAGGCGATGATAAAATCATTGGTGTTGCCGCAAACGATCAGGCATTTAACCACATCAACAATATTTCAGAATTATCCAACCACTTCTTCCAGGAGCTGAAACACTTTTTTGAAGAATACAAAAGGCTGGAAGACAAGAAAGTAAAAGTAGAAGATTTTGGCAACAAAGAACTTGCACAAAAGATTATATTAGAAGCTATTGAAAATTACAAAAGAACCTTCGGCAGAATCTTTTAATTTTCAGAAATTTATATACATTTGTAAAAATCAGCACATCCCGATGGACAAAGAAAAATCAACTTCAAAATACTGGCTTTGGTTCGCAATCAGCACGGTAGTTATTATCTGCATGCTAATCTGGGTAAGGCCTTATTTCTGGCTCGCATTGCCTTTTGTAGTTACCAGCTTTGCAAAAGCGCTAAACCTTATTGACGATAATAAACCTGAAGACCAGGAAGTATATTAATTTACCAGATGACAGAATAAATGAGGTTGTAAAGATCATTGAAAGTTTTGTTGGTAAGCGGCAGATTGCCTTCAATTTGAAAATGTTCGCTCATTACTTCTGCACTATGCAGCGCTTCCTTATCTCCTAAAGGTCCTAGCCAAATTCCTTTTTCCGGAACAGCTTATCACACAATACAGTGTGTCCTTTCCATACGCTTCAAATGTTTCATACATATTTCTCGAATAATTCTTATTTTCTATTTTAAAGCCACAATTAATGTCATCATGACAATAAATCCAAGAATAAATCTCAGGTTAGCAATATGGAACCTTTGTTTTGTTGCGCTTCTAGGATAACTTCTTCCACTACCCCGAAAATCATGGCGCCTGCCGCAAAAGCCAATGCATAAGGCAGCATGGACGTGAAATTAGCAACTGCAACTGCCCCTAGCACTCCCGCAACCGGCTCGACAATGGCGGATAATTGTCTATAGAAGAAGCTTTTACGCGTGCTCAAGCCGAAGGCATAGAAACAGCGATGCCCTCCGGGAAGTTTTGCAGGCCGATGCCCAGAGCCAATGCTACCGCTCCGCCTATGCTCACTTCTGGAATGCCTGCGGCCACAACAAGAAAAACTTTTGAATTGATCAAAGACTGTATGTTTAAAAAAAATAAAGGCAAGGTGCTGCTCTTTAAATAAATAATTAAAAGAATCAGCGCATTTTTCATTAAATTTGCAGCTTGCTTTTTTTCAAAAAGAGAGGTTAAAAATTGTCGTTACCCCATCTCATAAAATACATATATAGCAACGGGTCAGACGAGGTGATCAGGCGCGGGAAGAAAATATACGCTACGGGTTATATAGAAATTATCCGCCAGGATGATGCTTCCGACACGCTAACCTGCCGCGTGAAAGATGACCTGTATGGTACGTGGTATAAAGTTTACGTATCAAAGTTTTCAGACCAGGAAGAAATCTCATTACGCTGCACTTGCCCCTACAACATTGGAGATATCTGCCGCCACGAAACAGCCACTCTTTTTTATCTGCAAGACCTGCTTGAAATATCCAATGCCAGGCAGCACAATGGCGTATATGATCAGCAACATACCGTGGTGAATATGCGCAATATTGACCTGAGGCAGATCAGGAATTTTGCATCTCCTCAAACAATTACAGATGCGGAAGAGTATTTGCGCAGCAAAACTGCCAACATCCTGGAAGCAGCAAAAGAAAAAGTTGTGGCAGAGATAACGCAGAGTGGCGAAAAGTATACAGTATCCATTGCGCGTAATGACCAAAAAAACTTTGAAACTTCCTGCAACTGCCGTACGGAAAACAAATACCCGCTTTGCCTGCACAAAACCATATTGCTGATACAGTTGCTGCACAACTTCGGCGCCAATTACTTTGACAGCATCCGCAACTGGGACAGGGAAAAGAACAAACTGCTGACTCTGTACGGCTATTCTCTAAACGATGACCTTGATGGGAAATTTGAATTTACTTATAAAAACGGCAAGCCCTTTCTGCGGGTGCTTGATCCGGGCATAGCAAGGGTTGAACAACAACAAAAACTGCCGGAAGTATTGCCGCAACAGCCAAAACCTGAAAAAGAAGATACAGCAGAACAGCAAAATTATAAGCTGGGTGTAGTGATCAGCAACAATCCTGCGCTCTACCCTTTCCTGCAATTAAGTTTGTTGAAAGGCCTGGTGAATGAAGATGGATCTGCATTCGTGGATCGCGTGGAAAAGTTAGACCTTACCAAATACATAGATATATCCACGCTTGACGACCATGACAGGCAACTGGTGCAACAGGTAAGGAAAATACTGCCTTCTGAAGTTACTAAATTCCTCAACCGCAACTCTCCGTTCAGCGGCATCTGGGAAAACATTATTCATCACCATGATAGCGACCTGCCGGAAGAAACCAGGAAACTGATCGTGGAATACCTGCTGCCGAAGTACAAGAAAATATTTTCACATACCTCGCACAGCTACCTCACCTTTTACCTTCCGGTCGGCAAACCTATCAACAGCAAAACAATTGAGCTGGCCAATTATTCAGTAAATTTTGTAAAGCCGTCTTTCCGCGTAAAAGCTTCAGATGATGGCTACGAACTTGTCTGCGAAGTGGAGACACCGCTGGATACTTACCTGCTCGGTGATAATGAATCCCAACACCGGTTTATGTTTCACGTAGAAAATCAGTTTTTTTTATGGAAATCGGTCGATGATGTTTTGCTGGTGGAAAAATTCCCTGCCTCGGGAAAAATCTTTTTCTCTGCTGAAGATTGGGAGAAAGAGTTGAATGATTTCATACTGCCGCTCTCTCAGCATTATAAAATAGATTTTTCTGAGTTTCCTACTGAAGAGTTGTTTGATGTAGAGCCCGAAGCGAGGATCAACCTGAAGGAAAGCGGCGACTACCTTGTGTTTGAGCCGCAATTTATCTACCAGAATGAGGTGGTAAACTCCAACCGCAAAGACAAAATTATAAATACCAAGGATGGAAAATTAAAAATAATACACCGCAACAAATTAGCGGAAGACAACTTCATCGGTAAGATAGCTTCGCTGCATACTTCTTTTGTACGCTTTGAAAAAAATAATAACCTGGCGCTGAAAGGCACTGAAGTGCTCAAAGACAATTGGTTTTTTCTGTTTCTGGATCTTGCAAAACAAATGAAGGTGCCGGTATATGGTTTTGAAGGGTTGAAAAAATACAAGTTCAACAGGGACAAAGTAAGCACAAAAATTTTTATCAGCAGTCATACAGACTGGTTCGATGCAAAAGTGGATGTAAGCTTTGGAGATCAGCATGTAACTATAGAAGAGATCAAGAAAGCGCTGGCCAACAACCAGACACTGATACCCTTACAGGATGGCACTTTGGGCGTGCTGCCCGAAGACTGGATGAAAAAGTATTCACTTCTTTTCCAAGTGGGCAACGGCTCGCAGCAGGAACTTAAAATAAATAAATATCATTTCAGCTTAATTGATGAGCTATATGCGCTCAGAAATGATGAAGATATAAACTTTGAGCTCGAAGAAAAGTTTCAGCGCATAAAAGAAAACCATACCATTGCAAATGCAACGCCACCTGCACATCTCAGTAATATCCTGCGGCCTTACCAGACATTTGGTTTTAACTGGCTCAACTATTTAAACGGTATTGGTTGGGGAGGCATACTGGCAGACGACATGGGTCTGGGAAAGACCATTCAGGCCTTGTCTTTTTTGTATCATTTAAAAACAGAAAACGGTACGCTGAAAGCGCTGGTCGTATGCCCCACAACGCTTATGTACAACTGGGAAAATGAAATAAAAAAATTTGCACCTGAAATCAAATACCACATTCATCATGGCACAAACCGGCACACCGGCAGGCTTTTAGACGAAAGGGTCGAGCTAATTATTACCACTTACGGCACCGTGCGCAGCGATATTAAACATCTTTCAGAAGTAAAGTTCGATTATATAATTTTAGATGAAAGCCAGGCAATAAAAAACCCGGCAAGCAAAATAACAAAGGCCGCAAGCCTGCTAAAAGCAAACAACCGCCTGTGCCTCAGCGGCACCCCGCTACAGAATAATACTTTCGACATCTATGCGCAAATGAATTTTCTGAACCCCGGCCTGCTCGGATCGGCAGAATGGTTCAGGCAAAACTTTGCCATACCCATTGATAAACTCGGCGAGGCAGATAAGAAGGAGAACCTCAGGAAGCTCATCTACCCGTTTATCCTGAGGAGAACCAAGGAGCAGGTGGCCAAAGACCTGCCTGAAAAAACAGAGAGCATCCTGTACCTGGAAATGGATAAAAAGCAAAGAAAAATTTATGATGCTTACCGCAACGATTACCGCGACAAAATACTCGGGATGATTGAAGGGCAAGGTATACAACGCTCACAGCTCACCGTGCTGCAGGGGTTGATGAAGCTGCGCCAAATATGCGACAGTCCCGCTATTTTAAAGGAAGAAAACTACCCGAACTATTCTGTAAAAATTGAAGAGTTAAGCAAAGAGATAGAAGAAAATGTCGGCGACCACAAAGTGCTGATCTTTTCCCAGTTCCTGGGCATGCTGGCTTTGATCAGAGAAAAGCTAAAAAGCCTAGATATAAAATTTGAATACTTCGATGGCAGCACCTCTGTAAACGATCGGGAAAAAGCCATTCAGAGTTTTCAAAACGATGAGGCCTGCCGGGTATTCCTTATCTCACTCAAAGCCGGGGGCGTGGGCCTGAACCTGACGGCTGCCGACTATGTATACATCGTAGATCCGTGGTGGAACCCAGCTGTAGAACAACAGGCCATTGACCGTACACACCGCATCGGTCAGACGAAAAATATTTTTGCTTACCGCATGATCTGTAAAGATACCGTGGAAGATAAAATACTTCAATTGCAGGATAAGAAGCGCGCACTGGCTACCGAACTCATCTCCAATGAAAGCGGCTTTGTCAAGAGTCTTAGTAAGGAAGATATTGAATATTTGTTTAGTTAATTGCAGATTGCAAACTGATAGCCACTCTCACATCTCACCATCTCACCAATCATACATCAAAAATCAAAATCAACTGCCCTCTTTTTGTTACCTTTGCAAAAATTTTTGGAAAATGAACCTGATAGAAGAATTACGTTGGAGAGGCTTACTGCAAGACATTATTCCCGGTACTGAAGAACAATTATTAAAAGAAAAAACAAAAGCATACATCGGTTTTGACCCTACCGCAACAAGTTTGCATATTGGCAGCATGGTACAAATACTGCTGCTGGTACATTTGCAGCGGGCAGGGCACGTGCCTTACGCTTTGATCGGGGGCGCTACAGGAATGATCGGCGATCCAAGCATGAAAAGTGCAGAGCGTGTATTGCTCAATGAAGAGCAACTGGCAGAAAATGTTGCCGGCATAAAAAAACAACTTGAAAAATTCATAGATTTTAATTCCGATGCAGAAAACGCTGCGGTGTTAGTAAACAATTATGATTGGTTCAAGAACATTACATTCATTGATTTTTTACGCGATGCGGGCAAGCACATCACGGTGAATTATATGATGGCTAAAGACAGCGTAAAGAAAAGAATTGAAGGAGATACAGGCATCTCATATACCGAGTTTGCTTACCAGCTGATGCAGGGATATGATTTCTATCATTTATACAAATCCGAAAATGTAAAACTGCAGATGGGTGGCAGCGACCAGTGGGGAAACATTACTACCGGTACGGAATTTATACGCAGGAAAGACGGTGGAGAAGCTTTTGCATTTACAAGCCCGCTTATAAGAAAAGCAGACGGAACCAAGTTTGGCAAAACAGAATCAGGGAATATATGGCTTGACGCGGAGCGAACAACTCCTTATCAATTCTATCAATTCTGGTTAAACGCAGGTGATGAGGACGCAGAAAGCTGGATTAAGATATTTACTTTTCTTGATAAAGACACTATTGATGATTTAATCAATGAACATAAGCAAGATCCTGGAAAAAGGCTTCTACAAAAAAAATTAGCAGAACAAATCACCCGTTTTGTACACAGTGAAAAAGATTTACAAAACGCTATTGCCACTACCGAAAAATTATTTGCCAATGCCACTGCGCCTGCTGAAAGCCTTAGCATAGACGATCTGGAAAACATGGAAGGCGTGCAGAAAGTAAACATTGCCAAAAGTGCTATTGACTCCGGAACTGATGTAGTGAGCTTCCTGGCTGACAGCAAAATTTTACCCAGCAAAGGCGAAGCTCGCAAGATGGTACAAAACGGGGGCATCAGCATCAACAGGCATAAAGTTGCTGATGTACAATTTAAAATAGAGGCTTCACTTTTATTGCACGATCAATATCTTTTGGTACAGAAAGGAAAGAAAAATTATTACCTGGTCAAGGTTAACTGATTATCAGGCTTAAAACAATTATCAAAAAGATTTACAACAAGCAATGCCCGACATCCGCACTGTTAACGTTACAAGATACGCCGCACCATTGCGTGAAGGCGGGTCACTGCCTGCAATCGTAGAGGCGGATGACGGCTTTATGTACGTACTGAAATTCCGGGGAGCAGGCCAGGGCATTAAATCGCTGGTGGCAGAATTTATCGGCGGCGAAATTGCGAGGCTCCTGGGGCTGAAAGTTCCGGAGCTTGTGTTTGCGCAACTGGATGAAGCCTTCGGCCGCACCGAGCCCGACGAAGAGATACAGGACCTGCTGAAAGCCAGCCGTGGCCTTAATATCGGCCTGCATTACCTCAGCGGATCGGTGATGTACGATCCGGCACTAGCACACACAGATGCATTCACTGCCTCTAAAATTGTATGGCTCGATGCTTATTTAGCCAACATGGACCGCACGGCGAGGAATACGAACATGCTTCTCTGGCACAAAGAATTGTGGTTGATAGATCATGGTGCATGCCTGTATTATCACCACAACTGGACCACATTCCCGGAGCAGGCAGGGAATACATTTGCCATGATCAAAGACCATGTACTTTTACCGAAGGCAACACAATTGGCAGAAGCAGGAGAGTTTGCACGGCAGGCTTTATCTGTGGAAAAAATAGCAGCTATTACAGATGCAATACCCGAGGAATGGCTTGGGCAATATGATGGTGAAACGGTATCATCCTCACGTAAAAAATACTTTGATTTTCTTGCCCAGCGTTTTCACAATTCTTCCGGCTTTTTAAATCAGGCAATAAATGGCGGAAAATAAATTACTATACGAATACGCTGTAATCCGGGTGGTGCCACGTGTTGAGCGCGACGAGTTCATCAACGCCGGACTGATATTGTACTGCAAAAAACAAGATGTACTGCTTTGTAAAACTTTTCTTCATCAAAACAAACTGCTTTGTCTTGATGAGCAGGCCGACTGTGAAACCATTGCCCGGTACCTCGAAGCTTTTGAAAGAATAGCCTCAGGCAATTGCCCGGAAAATGTTTTATCCAAAGCAGACAAACCCGCGCGCTTTCGCTGGCTTACGGCGGCTAAGAGCACTATTATTCAATGTTCGCCCGTTCATCCGGGATTGGCCGATGATGTGCAGCAGGCTTTTAAAGACCTTTGTAAAAAATTGGTACACTGATTGGCATCACCTTCTCAATTTCAGGTTGTTTTATTTTGTACACAGGACACTTCTATATTTGGCGGCGGCTAACGCATCGGGCACAAAGGTTATTTTTGTGCGCCTACTTTCAATTGTGTATAGTTACGTTTGCATGTGTGCTACCGTAAGTACTTATCACAAAAAGATAAATAATTATATCAGTCATTAAATTAAATGATCCGGCTGGAATCGGCCGGATCGTTCTAACAACATGGTTGTATTTGTAATTGAAAATAAGTACAATACTGAAAACAAGTTAAATCTCATAACAACTTTCACACTCACCTTTGAGGATCATTTCTTTTTCACGAATATGATAATTGCCGGGAAGTGATATCTGCGGTACAGAGACATCTTCAATACAGGTGGTAGTGCCGCATTTTTCACAGATAAAATGTACATGGTTATCATGATGGTGGCCCTGGCCGCACTCTTTGCATAATGCATATTTTACAGAATTATCTACCGTAGGGATAGTATGTATAATGCCGCGTTCAACGAAAGCCTGCAAGGTTCTGTAGATCGTGACCCTATCAAGATTATCGGCGCCTTTTTCAATAGCTGCATGGTCCAGCGCCCCATTGTAACTGAGAAAAAGTTCCAGTATTTTTTTCCTTGGTTCAGTAACGCTTAATCCATTGCTTTTTAAAATATTGGTGAGGTGTTGTAACATAACTTTTTATTTTAGCAATTAAAATTAATTGATCGGGTTATTGTCAAAAATATGATTTACCAATAGGCCCAGTTTTATTCCTCTTTCAACAGGGTTTCTATTTCTGCAACAATCTTATTCACATCTTTCTTTTTCAACCCATCGAATATCTGTGACCTTACTTTGCCATTCTTATCTACCAGCGCCCAGAATTGTGTGTGGATGAACTCATCGTTTATACCTTTTACATTGTTTGCCGGATCGTCAAGCAGGTAGCTCGTTCTTGCCATCTGGTAGAGGCTATCCTTTCTGCCCGTAAGAAAAACCCATTGCCGGGTATCTACACCCAGCGAATCTGCATAGCGCTTAAGCACAGGCACAGAATCGATTTCAGGCATGCAGGTATGGGAAAGAAATTGCACTTCAGGATTGCCTCTAAACCGCTCGTATACTTTTTTCATATTGGTATTGAGTTTGGGGCAAATACCCTGGCAGGTAGTAAAAAAGTATTCCACTACGGTTACTTTGTTTTTCATGTCATTGTCTGTAAATGCCTTTCCATCCTGGTTGGTAAAGCTAAAAGGTTGTACATAACTCAGCACCGGCGACTGTTTTTTCCAATTATCTGTGCCCATAAAAGTCAGTAACCAAAAAACCAGGACCACAATGGCAAAAAAGCCAAGATATATCCAAAGTATTTTATTTCTCATAAAGGATCATTAAGTTGTACAAAGGTAGCTACAATAATTTTAAAAAATTTTTTACTCAAATTTCTTGCAACATTGTTGCAAAGGTAATATATTTGCATTGATTCAATAAAAAAATGATTGTGGATATAGCTCAACTGGAACCAACTAAAAAAATAAACCCCAAAAAAAAGCTGATGAAAATAAATTGGGATGCATTAGGCGTTACTACGTCCGTGGCCTGCGCCATTCACTGCGCCGTGCTGCCGTTGCTGATGACCAGCTTGCCGCTTTTCGGCATCAACATAATACACAACCATGCGTTTGAATATACCATGATAGGTCTGGCATTTTTAATTGGGGTAAGAGCTTTAACACATGGCTATAAAACGCATCATGGCAGCATGAAACCCGTGGTTATGTTTTCTGCCGGCATACTATTGCTGGTGTTGAAAGAAGTGTTTCATGACAATGCTATTTACTTTCTTGTACCTGCTGTAACGCTCATCGTTGCTGCACACTATATCAACTACCGTCTTTGTAAAAAAAGAGGCAGTTGTACTGACCATACCTGTGCGCATCAGCATTCATAAAGCCGTATATTTGCGGCGTGAAAAGATTTTTCAGAAAATTATTTAAATATTTTTTTCTACTGCTGCTACTCTCTGTAGCTTATGCATTCTTGTGTAAGTGGATTATGCCGCCGCTGACTATTACACAGATAACACACATTATAGACGGACAAGGCCTAAAAAGAAATTACGTACCGCTTGCAAAAATATCCCCAAATGTACGCCTGGCGGCCATTGCAGCCGAAGACCAGCTTTTTGCGCTGCATAATGGCTTTGACTGGGTATCGCTGGGCAACAGCCTTGAAGGCGCTAACCTTAAAAAAGGGCGAGCTAAGGGAACTGCGGCGAGCACCATATCACAACAAACGGCTAAGAATGTATTTCTCTGGCAGGGCGCAGGCTTTTGGAAATACCTTCGAAAGGCTCCTGAATTTTTCTATACCTGGCTGATAGAGGCCGTTTGGGACAAACGCCGTATCCTGGAAATTTACCTCAATGTGGCAGAGATGGGCAAAGGTGTTTTCGGTATTGAAGCTGCCGCACAAAAGTATTTTGCCAAACCAGCCAGCCAGCTTTCCAGGAGAGAAGCCGCTATGATCATCGCTTCTTTGCAAAACCCAAGGGTCTTTACTGTAGTACCTTTGAGCAAGCATGTAAGCTGGAAATCAAACTGGATATTGAAGCAAATGAGCAATATACAAAACGATAGGGATATACAACCTTTATTAAAATAACTTTGGCTGAGATCCTTTACATAAAATACAACCTGCAATTAATAAATATACACAGAATAACCATAAAGATCAAGAATCTATACCAACCGGGAATGATAATAGAGAATTTAAGGTTTTGGTTATTCCGTGTGGCTAAAGAAAAAATTAAAATATTAACACATGAAATAGCCATAAGCAAAGTTGCATACCAACCGCGAATGAATAAGCTAATTCCATGTGAACATTAAAAACAGCCGCAAAGCGGCGAACTAAAATATATACACATGAAAAAAATAGCTGTAATACCTGCAAGGTACGATGCATCAAGATTTCCGGGCAAGCTGATGAAACCTCTTGCCGGGCAGAGTGTCATCCGCAGGGTGTATGAAAACACACTGAACACCGGATTGTTCGATGATGTTTTTGTAGTTACAGACAGTGACATTATTTTTAATGAAATAACCGCACACGGCGGCAGAGCCATCTACTCCGTAAAAGAGCATGAATGCGGCAGTGACCGCATTGCAGAAGCAGTGGAGCCAATTGATGCAGATGTGATAATCAATGTACAGGGGGATTCTCCTTTTGTAAAAAAGGAAGATCTTGCCCGCCTGCTCGATGTATTTGAAGATGAAACAGTACAGGTAGCCAGCCTGATGCACATACTGGATAAAGCGTTTGTAGACAATCCCAGCTTTGTAAAAGTGATTGTAGACAATAACAACAACTCGCTCTATTTTTCACGTTCGCCAATTCCATATCCGCGCAGCGAAGACAACTTAACTTATTACAAACACATTGGTGTGTATGCATTCAGGAAAGCAACATTGCTTAACTTTACCCAATGGGAACAAACGCCTCTTGAGCTTGCAGAGAAGATAGAATGTATCCGCTACCTGGAACATGGCATTCCCCTAAAGATGGTGCTTACTGAAAACGTAACCATAGAAATAGACACCCCGGAAGACCTGCAAAGCGCAGAGCAGTTTATTTTACAAAACCAACACTAACCTAGTGCCTTATGCACTGGAAGTGTAGAAGCAACTTTTCATTTCACGCGAGCCTGCAAATGTTATATGCAAATATTGCAGAGATGTCAGGTTGCTGTATATTGTGGTTTGCTACTCTCGTGCCCGTGGAGAGGTTAGAGTATAATAAGCAAAAACACTCAGGCTGTAAACTTATATCCCATTCCACGTACAGAGTGAAAGAAAATTGGGTTGCGGGTATCCTTTTCAAAATATTTCCTAAAGCTTAAAATGAAATTGTCAATCGTGCGTGTAGAGGGATAGACGCTGTACCCCCAAACTACCTGTAAAATTTTTTCACGGGTTACAACTTCATTTTTATTTTCAAACAACAATTTCAGCAGCATTGCTTCCTTCTTGCTCAGATCTATTTTCTGGCCTTCCCAGGTAATGGCTTCCTGGGAAGCAAAGTTTACTTTGTTATCACCAAACTCAAACTCATCACCAACAGAAAAATCTCGGTCCTGTAGTTTTTTATTTTTCTCTATCAGCTTTGCCACGCGCAGCAACAGCTCTTCCAGGTCAAATGGCTTGGTAATATAATCGTCAGCGCCTTTTCTCAGTCCTAACACCTTATCTGATGTATGATTCCTTGCGCTCAAAATTAAGATAGGCACTTCCGCATTCTGCAAACGGATGCTTTCCGTAACACTGATGCCATCCATTTCAGGCAGCATTATATCCATAATAATAACATCGAAATACTCTGCCTGTGAGGCTTTCAGCGCTGCCATGCCATCATAGGCGGAAGTAACAGAATAGCCTTCCATCTCTAAATTCAGCTTCAAAGCTTCATGCATATTTTCTTCGTCTTCCACCAGCAATACATTTGCTGAATACTCCTTGATCATTGGTTTTGGTTTTTAATCAGTGGAAAGTTAATGATAAAAAAGGAACCTTTGGGCTTATTGTCTTCTATGCGTATGTTTCCGCCAAAGTCTTTGACAATTTTTTTACAGAGATACAAACCAAGCCCGGTGCCTTTTGTTTTACGCACAGCTTCATTTCCAACACGATAAAACTTGTTGAATATTTTATTCTTCTCTTCTTCGCGAATGCCTTCACCTTCATCAGCAATGCTAAGCAAAGCACAGTTTTCTTTTTGTTTTAATCGTACTGATATCAGGGAATCCGCTGGTGAATATTTTATGGCATTATCGATCAAATTGCTGATGACCAGCTGCAATAATAAATGCTCGCCTGTAATAAAAAGATTTTCTTCCACAACATGTTCAATCTGGCGCTGTATAAATCTTCGTCTGAAATCTTTTACAGCTTCCAACACAATTTTACTGATGTCTACAGGTTGATATTGTACGCTGTACTGGCCGCTTTCCAGTTGAGAAGAAAACAGCACGTTGTTGGTAAGCGTATTCAGCCGGGAGGTTTCTATCAAAGTGTTTGCTATCAGTTTCTGTTGCATTTCTTCATTAAGCTTCCTTTTCTGCAATGTCTCCAGGTTTAACTGAGCCACAGCAATGGGCGTTTTTAATTCATGTGTAATGGCCATCATAAAGTTTTGCTGCTGTGTGGCAAAACGAAATTGCTTGCGCGTGGCACGGTACAGGTATCCGGCGCCAATTATGATCAAAGCCAGTGATACAATGCCTTCTCCTATGTACTGAAAAGATTTCCTGCGCTTGGCATCATCAAGTGCATAAACCTTATCAGTGTACAGCGGATCATCTTTAATGAGTTCTTCTATGCGGTACTGGTACATTTGGTGATTCTGTCTTTCAAGTGAAATAAACCACCATACCAATGCTGCAACAATATACAGCATCCATGTCCAGTAGATAGCAGTGAGAATACTTAATTTATGTTTTTTTACAACGTCAAACATTGGACACAAAATTCAGGATAGTTTCATTGACCTCATCAACCGCCTCAAACATGCCCATATGGCCTGTATCTTGCAATATAACCACTTCAGACCGCCGGGGGATTTTTGTTTGCGGCAGCACATTTTCAAGCTTTGCAGACTGGTCATCCGTACCCAGTATAAACAATACGGGCACCTGGCTGCTTTTTAAAACATCTGTCCTGTCTTTGCGGCCGATCATGATCTCCTGAAACCTTATCAAGGCCTGTACATCCATCTTCCCCGCTTCCCGCAAAAGGCTTTCAATTACCTCAGGATGCTCCTGCTTAAACTTTTCACCGAACAAACCCGGCAGCATGGTTTGCAGCAATGGCATGGTGCCATAAGCCTGCATGCTTTTGATATTCTTTTGCCTGTTGGCAACACCTTGTTCACTGTCAGCCGAAGCGTGGGAATGCAACAATCCAAAACCATTGAGTTGAGTGGAATGCTTTTCTGCAAACGCCAGCGTAATGTAGCCGCCCATAGAGTGGCCGATCATGGTGCAGGCTTTAATATTTTCATTTTGTAAAATCTCATACACAGCTTCCGCAAAATCTTCCATTGTTGTAAGTGCATCATTGTAGGGCGATTTGCCTGCTCCGGGCAGATCAGGGATGATTACTGTAAAATGAGCTTCCAGTGCCGGCAACTGGTTGAGGAAGATATCACTGCTTTCGGGGAAGCCGTGCAATAAAATCAGCGTTTTACTACCGTTTCCTGAAAGCCTGTATGCCAGTTCCTGATTTTTGAATGTGATGTATCTATACATGTTTCAAAAGAATTATTTAGATGAATAACCTCAATTCCAAATCTCTGCTGTTTACTCCGGCACAACCACAATAGCTGCAACCTCTATGTGCTAGAGATTTCACAATAGCCACCTAAAAAACAGTACAGCTTTCTTAGCAGATTGAATTTCGGTTTAAATGTAACCCGTTTATTTTTTTATACAAAATAAAGTAGCGGTAAGACATCAGCAAAACAAAAGGTATCAAAGCAAAATTCATTTCCTGCGGAAGAAAAAACCACCCAGCAAGCAGGCAAAGATTTATAGTGAGCGCTGCAAGAAAATATATGCCAAGCACCCTGCTTTTTTTGCTAACGATAAATGCAGCAACAACATTGGCAGGCAGCGCCCATAAAAGATTGTAATTGTCTTTACAGCTCTCGTGCTCTGTAGCAAACCACATGAACAAGATGAGAATGCCCAACAAGCCTGTAGTAAATAAAAGAAAACTATCGAGCATATTTATCAGGAAAACCTGCCTTCTTTTAAAATGATATAGCACCAACAACGCTGATGAAAATAAAGCCACCGCCATGAATGGCGCGTAGTAATTGGACTGCCTGATTTTTTCGCCCTCCACCAGCACACGCCTGGCGCTTACTATGGGCTTGCCGTTATATGTAGTATTTTCAAAGGCATTCATTAAAAACTCCGGCAGGAACATGCCTGTAAATTTATTCATGGCGGTATCAATACCGCTGCCCAACAAAACATCAATACCCAGTTTCGACCATGCTTGTTTCCTGCCATTATCTAAATAATAATGAAATAAATCCCTGGCAGTAGTGCCTGCTTCCATGTAAGGCTTCTCAACCACATAGCCCGGAAACTGGCGCAGGATCACATCCCTGGCGCGTGTGGCACAATTATCATAAATAAAATCATATCTGTAGGCACGGTTTTCAGGCAGCTGGTTATTTGCCAGAAAAAGGACAATATTTTCTTGCTGTTCTGCCGTAAGATTTATATCCTGTTCCCACACAGTGCGTTTAAAAAACTGGTATTCGTATAAAAATTCATCATAAGACTGTACGCCAAGAATATAATCCAGGCTGCCGCGTGTAAACTTTAGATAGAAGTTGGGCTCCTCAAAATTAAACAGTCCGTAATTATATACCTGATCTGTGCGGTTTACGCTGTCATAAACCCTGATGGCAGTATGGCCAAACGTTGAATACAACTCTTCGCCGGGCGCACAGGTAAGCAAACTGATCTTAAGACCTGAAGACTGGTGCTGCGCGTAGCCGGCAATGGAGCAAAGAAAAAAAATAATAAAGAAAAACTTCTTCATATGCATATTCATTGATTGACTGCGGTTAACACAAGACTTGTTGCCATAGATGTTACAGATTACAGATCGGTGTAAACATACAGGCCGTCAATCTCAGAATCGTGATTCATTTGGTAAATAGTCTTAATCAGTCCATTGTCCAGGCCATAAACCCAACCATGCAGTTGCGGCATCTGGTGATGTTTCCACGCACGTTGTATAATCGATGTCTTGGCCAGGTGTTTTACCTGTTCTACCACATTGAGTTCTACCAGCCGGTCTGAACGCTGTTTATCGTCATCAATTTTATCAAGTTCATCGCTGTGCATCCTGTACACATCTTTGATATTGCGCAACCACATGTTCAATACAATATCAAAGTTGTTGTTTGACATGGCTGCATTCACACCGCCGCAACCGTAGTGGCCGCACACAATCACATGCTCTACTTTTAACTGCCTGACTGCATAATCCAGCACGCTTAGCAAATTCACATCGGTGTGAATCACCAGGTTGGCTATGTTTCTGTGTACAAATATTTCTCCGGGCTTTGTATTGGTGATCTGGTCTGCAGGCACCCGGCTGTCGCTGCAGCCTATCCACAGAAACTTTGGAGACTGTAATTTTGCAAGCGTAGGGAAAAAATCCGGCTCTTCTTCGCTCACATATTTTGCCCAGTCTTTGTTGGACTGTAGTATTTTATCGATATCGTTCATATTAAATATTTAATCCTCCGCAAATGCTTAAAGTTTGTCCGGTTACATAGGCGCTCATGTCAGAAGCCAGGTATAGCGCGGCGTTCGCAATATCTTCGCCCTTGCCAAATCGCCCGAGGGGTATGCTTTTCATATACGCTTCACCGGCGTTGCCTTCTTTAAGATACTGCGTCATATCTGTTTCTACAAAACCCGGTGCAATGGCGTTGCAGCGGATATTGCGGCTGCCCAGTTCTTTGGCTACAGACTTTGTAAAGCCAATGATGCCTGCTTTAGAAGCTGCATAACTGGCCTGGCCAGCATTCCCGATGATGCCGATAATAGAACTCATGTTGATGATGCTGCCGCTTTTAGCTTTCATCATAGGACGGATTACCTGTTTAGTAATATTAAAAACACCGGTAAGGTTGGTGTTGATCACATCATTCCATTGCTCTGAACTCATCCGCATAAGCAGGTTGTCTTTACTGATTCCTGCATTATTTACACAAATATCTATTTTGCCAAACTCTTTCAACACATCATTCACAAAGGTTTCTGCTGATGTATAATCCGCAGCGTTGCTTTGGTAAGACTTAGCTTTTATACCCATTTGGGCCAACTTCTTTTCTAAGGATTCTGCCTTTTCCCTACTGCTGTCGCTCACGTATGTAAATGCAATATTGGCTCCCTGCTCAGCAAACTTTATAGCAATCGCTTCGCCTATACCACGGGCTGCGCCGGTGATCACAGCCACTTTATCTTTTAAAAGGGTCATCGTGTCTTTGGTTTAATTTAATCAAAAATAAATGATTTTGGCTGATAACCTGCATCTGCCTAAACAAATAACTTGGTTTTAATACATGCTTGCGGCATGATGATTAATATGTTTATATCACGGCTAAAAAAATCAGCTCCACTGCTTGTCTTCCTCTTCCAGTTTTTTGTACACACGTTTAGATACGATTATACCTAACTCGTACAAAGACATTAAGGGAATAAACACGATCAACTGACTGATCATATCAGGGCTTGGAGTAATAAAAGCAGCAAGTATAAGTATGATCACAATGGCATACTTCCTGGATCTTTTTAAAAAACCCGGGGTAACCAGGCCTACCCTGGTGAGTACATAAGCCAGCACAGGAAGCTCAAAGGCAATGCCACACCCCAATACAATGTTGGTAAGATTGTCAATATAGTCATTGAGCGTAGGAATGGTTTTCATCATCTCCTGCCCGCTGATCTGGAAGTTTGCAAGAAAACTGAATACGAATGGCCCTAAAATAAAGTAGCCGAAGGCGGCACCGGTAAAGAAAAAGAAAGAAACCCAAAATATGGCAAAGCCGGAGCTTTTCAGTTCTTTCTCGTTCAACGCAGGCTTTACAAAACGCCAAAACTCCCAGAAAACATAAGGAAAGGCAACCACAAAAGCACCGATAAAAGCTATAGAAAAACTTCCGAGGAACTGGCCTGCATAGGTTGTGGTTTGCATAGGCACCGTTACCGGCTCTACACACAAGGCGCTGATGTGCGTTACTTCCGCGAGTTTGCACAGCATGCGGTAGCTTACAAAGTTTTTGTTGATAGGCCCTGCAATCACATAATCGAAAAACCATTGAATATTGATGAAGATTACAACCGCCAGAATAATTACTACGATCAAAGAACGTATCACATGCCAGCGCAATGCCTCAAGGTGGTCTATAAACGACATTTCATTATCGTCCTCTCCTGCCCTTCTATCAAATAATTTTTTTATCATCAATCAAAAAAACTTGCGGGCAAAGATAGAAAAAGAATACTATTAAATAATAAAATATCGTATAGTGCTTTAAGCTTTGAACAACTATACCACTCCCTGCGCAAGCATAGCATCGGCAACTTTCACAAAACCTGCTATGTTGGCGCCTTTTACATAATCAACATAGTCTTTGCTTCCATTGGCGCCATACAAAATGCATTCTGCATGCACATTGTTCATGATCTCGTGCAGCTTGCGGTCTACCTTCTCATGCGTCCATTTGTAACGCAAAGAGTTTTGCGACATCTCTAAACCTGAAGTGGCCACACCGCCGGCGTTAGATGCTTTACCCGGTGCATACAATATTTTGTGTTTCTGGAAAGTATTGATAGCTTCCAGTGTGGATGGCATGTTAGCGCCTTCGGCTACGCACATTACTTTGCTCTTCACCAATGCCTGCGCATCTCCTACCAGTATCTCGTTTTGTGTGGCACAGGGCAGCGCAATGTCGCATTCAACACTCCAGGGCTTCTTATCCTTGTAAAATTTAGCCGACTTAAAATGGTCTGCATACTCGCTGATGCGGCCGCGGCGTACATTCTTCAACTGCATTACCCAGTTGAGCTTCTCTTCATCAATGCCATCTTTATCATAAATAAAACCTTCTGAATCTGACAGTGTTACTACCTTCCCGCCGAGTGCAGTGGCTTTCTGCGCCGCATATTGCGATACGTTGCCCGAGCCCGATATCACAATGGTTTTCCCGGATACAGACTCATATTTTGCTGCCAGCATATTTTCAACGAAATAGATCAGGCCATAGCCTGTAGCTTCAGGGCGAATGAAAGATCCGCCATAACTCATGCCCTTGCCGGTAAGTACGCCGGTAAATTTATTGGTCAGTTTTTTATACATGCCAAACAGGTAGCCAACCTCCCGCTCGCCCACGCCAATGTCACCGGCAGGTACATCTGTATCTTCACCAATATAGCGGAAAAGTTCTGACATAAAACTTTGGCAAAAGCGCATCACTTCACCATCTGATTTTCCTTTGGGGTCAAAGTTAGCGCCACCCTTGCCTCCGCCCATAGGCAACGTAGTGAGGCTGTTCTTAAAAGTCTGTTCAAAGGCCAGGAATTTTAAAATGCTCAGGTTTACGGTCGGGTGAAAACGCAACCCGCCTTTGTAAGGCCCGATGGCAGAATTCATCTGCACACGATAACCCCTGTTTACCTGTATAATATTATTATCATCTATCCACGGAACACGAAAAATGATCACACGCTCAGGTTCTACAATCCTGTCTAGCAGTTGCTTATCCCTGTACTTTTCATTTGCCGTGATAAAAGGAATAATAGATTCTGCCACTTCTGTCACTGCCTGTAAAAATTCTGTTTCTCCCGGGTTGTTTGCTGTAACTGTCTGCAAAAATTTTTTGATGATATTTTCCATAACTAATATTTAATAGGTAGCAAAAATATATGAGTTTTTACTAACACTCTTTTGTTTTATTAAATAAAATCTACATATTAAAACCAAATCTTAGAAGTCATTAAATATAGCGTTATAAAAATTCCAAGTATATTCGCTTAAATTTTAAGATAAACATGTTACAGGTAAGTGCACTCAGGCAGGATGCAGGCAAGGTAAGAGAAAAACTTGCAGTAAAAAATTTTAAGAACATGGCGCTGATCGACGAGATCATAGCTTTGGATGATGAAAGGAAAAAAATGCAAACAGATTTTGATAACAATCAATCTAAAATAAACAGCATATCAAAGTCTATCGGGCAACTGATGGCACAAGGCAAAAAACAAGAAGCAGAAGCTGCCAAAGCTGAAGTATCTGCCTTGAAGCCTACACTTGAACCCCTGAAACAAAAGATGGCGGAAGCAGAAGAAAACCTTTACAGGATGCTGGTGCAACTGCCCAACCTGCCGCACGATAAAGTCCCCGCAGGCAACAACGCGGAAGACAATGTGGTAGTAAAAGAAGGCGGCAATATACCGGAACTATATGAAGGCGCCGTGCCGCATTGGGAGTTAATAAAAACCTACGATATTGTTGATTTCGAAACCGGAGCAAAGATTACCGGCAGCGGCTTTCCGCTATTCAAAGGCAAGGGTGCAAAGCTGCAACGCTCGCTGGTGCAGTATTTCCTGGACTTCAATACTGCTGCAGGCTACACAGAATACAACCCGCCATTTATGGTCAATGAAGCATCTGCTTATGCCACCGGGCAACTTCCTGATAAAGAAGGCCAGATGTATCATGTTACCGAGGACAACTTATATCTGATACCGACCGCCGAAGTACCTGTAACTAATATTTACCGCGATGAAATATTAAAAGAAGAAAATCTTCCTCTGAAGATGACCGCCCACTCGCCCTGTTTCAGAAGGGAGGCCGGAAGCTTTGGTAAAGATGTACGCGGGCTCAACAGGGTGCACCAATTTGAAAAAGTAGAGATCGTACAGATAACACATCCGGATGCCAGCAACCAAGCGCTGGATGATATGGTGGCGCATGTGGAGAGTTTATTGCAATCACTGGAACTGCCCTACCGCATACTGTTGCTTTGTGGCGGAGACATGAGCTTTACCAGCTACATCACTTACGACTTTGAAGTGTATAGCGCTGCTCAGGGGCGCTGGCTGGAAGTGAGCAGTGTAAGCAATTTTCACAATTACCAGGCTAACCGCCTGAAGTGCCGTTTTAAAAACAACGAAGGCAAAACGCAACTCGTACATACGCTCAACGGCAGCTCAATGGCATTGCCGCGCATCATCGCAGCTATTTTGGAAAATAATCAACAGGTAGGTAGCATCGGAGTGCCGGAAGTATTGCAGCCTTACTTTGGCTCCGATAAGATTGAAAAATAAATTACTTGAACATTAATGCACTTTAAAAAATTGACGTTGGAGTGCAGAGAATTTCACATAACATTTTAGTGTATTTTATTATCTTGCGGGCTATCATCAAACAACCTTTATCGCATGTCTGAATCTATAGTATCCGTAAAAAATGCCAATATTTACCAGGGAAATAATCTTATTCTCCAGGATGTAAATTTTGAGATAGGCCCTGAAGAGTTTGTTTACCTCGTGGGTAAAACGGGTACCGGAAAGAGCAGCCTGCTGAAAACATTGTATGGCGAACTGCCCTTGAAAGAAGGCACAGCAACGGTTGTGGGCCATGACATAAAAGGCATGACCTGGAAAACAGTCCCTTTTCTACGAAGAGACATCGGCATTGTGTTCCAGTCGTTCAACTTACTTACAGACAGGAACGTATCTGAAAACCTTAAGTTTGTAATGCGTGCCACCGGCTGGAAAGACAAGAAGCTGATGGATGAAAAGATCAAAGAAGTGCTGGAAAAAGTAGGTCTTTCTCATAAAGAATTCAAGATGCCTTTTGAAATGAGTGGCGGTGAACAGCAGCGGCTCGACATTGCACGCGCCCTGATCAACTCGCCGAAGCTTATACTGGCTGATGAGCCTACCGGCAACCTGGACCCGGAAACCAGCGACGACATTATGCAACTGCTGCGCCTGATCAGCTACGAGACCAAGACATCTATCCTGATGGCTACGCACGATTTTATCGTGATCAACAGGTACCCTTCCCGCATCCTGAAAACAGAGAACGGCCGTGTACTCGACAGCATGTCTGAAGAGTTTGAAGACAAACGTGAAATACAGGTAGATCAGCCTTTGTAAACCTGCCTGATATCTTCCTGCCGGGCAATACTACTGGCTTTCAGTGATTGCTCCATCCATGTGCATGCCGGTAACCGGTACAATGGATTGCGTACTCCATGAGATTTCTGCTGCATTAATTTTATTTATAAAAATATACTGGCAGTATAGATAGTTTTTATCCATGCATAGTGCGCATTTCACAAATATTTTTTACTTTACGTCCTGTCTTATAAAATACATCTTACTATGAAATTTTTAAAAATTCAGTTGGTTTTTGCTTCCTGCCTGCTGTTTATCAGCCTGTCTGCACAACCACCGCGCGGCATAGCCTGGAGCAAAAACGTTAACAGCTATTATACCATTGCAGATAAAGGCATTGTAGAAATAACGCTTCCCGGAAGAACTACGAAAACACTGGCTTCCGCAGCGCAGCTTACTCCCAGGGGCGCCAAAGAGCCGGTTACCATACGCAATTTTTTCCTCAGCGATGACAAGCGTAAACTGCTTGTATATACCAACTCAAAACGGGTATGGCGCTACGACACACGCGGAGATTACTGGGTACTGGATTTATCGAACCATACATTGCGCCAGCTTGGGAAAGGCCTTCCCGAATCATCGCTGATGTTTGCCAAATTATCTCCTGATGGGAAAAAAGCAGCCTACGTAAGCAGGCACAATATTTATGCAGAAGATCTTACTACACATAAGATCACACAACTTACAACTGACGGCACAGACAGGATCATCAACGGCACGTTTGACTGGGTATACGAAGAAGAGTTCAGCACGCGCGACGGTTTTCGATGGTCGCCCGACAGTAAAAAGATTGCTTTCTGGAATATTGATGCACGTAAGATCAGGAACTTTTTAATGATCAATAATACAGATTCCATATATGCCTACAATGTGCCTGTAGAATACCCGAAAGTAGGCTACAAGCCATCTCCGGCAAAGATCGGCATAGTGGATGTAGCTTCTAAAAATAAAAAATGGATGAGCATACCGGGCGAGAGCGACAATAATTACCTGCCAAGAATGGAATGGGCAGACAACAACGCCATTGTGGTGCAACAACTTAACCGCAAACAAAACCAAAGCACTCTATACACGGTAAACGCTGCCAACGGCGTGGCCAAAGCATTTTACAAGGAAAAAAACAACGCATGGATAGACATAAAATCCAGGTGGCACGACAGCCCCGTAGGCTGGGACTGGATTGAAAACAACAAAGCTTTTCTATGGATGACGGAAAAAGACGGCTGGCAACATTTATACAGGATAGACCTTGGCGGGAATGAAAAACTGATAACCAAAGGTGCCTATGATGTCATAGATCTTCTGGCAGTAAACGAACAGGAAGGTTATGTGTACTTCCTGGCTTCTCCCGAAAATGCTACGCAACAATATTTATACAGAACCAGGCTTGACGGCAGCAGCGCACCCGAAAAACTTTCCCCGGCAACAGAAAAAGGCACCCACGATTATGACCTTTCCCCTGACGGCAAGTTTGCACGGCATACATTTTCGAATGTAAATACATATCCCGTACGCGAATGGGTAACACTGCCAGGCCACACAACCATTGGCGACAAAGCTAATAACAATGCGCTCCCCGCGGATATCGCCAGGGTAAACATGGTGCAGATCACAACAGTCAAAGGCACCACCATGGATGCTTCTGTGCTGCTGCCTAAGAACTTTGACTCTACAAAAAAATACCCGGTATTATTTTATGTGTACACCGAACCCGGCGGTGTCACTGTAAAAGATAAGTTTGGCAGCGGCAGGCCGAACTTATACAATGGTGATTTTTCGGGAGATGGTTATATCTACATCAGCGTAGACAGCCGCGGCACACCCGCCCCGAAAGGCGCTGCATGGAGAAAATCTATTTATGAAAAAGTAGGCATCCTGAATATCCATGACCAGGCAGATGCTGCCAGAGAAATTATGAAATGGAGATTTGTAGACACCAGCCGCATAGCTGTGTGGGGCTGGAGCGGTGGCGGTTCCACCACTTTAAATTTACTGTTTCAATATCCGGAGATTTATAAAACAGGCATTGCGATCGCGGCAGTAGCGAACCGGCTTACCTACGACAATATTTATGAAGAAAGATACATGGGCCTGCCTCAGGAAAATGCCGCAGCTTACAAGCAGGCGTCTGCCATTACACACGCTGCCGGGCTGAAAGGAAACCTTTTGCTGGTACATGGTACGGGCGACGACAACGTGCATTATCAGAATGCGGAAATGCTGATCAATGAACTGATACGGCATAATAAGCTCTTTAATTTAATGGTGTACCCCAACCGTTCACACAGCATTTCAGAAGGCGAAGGCACGGGCAAACATTTAAGCAACCTGTTCACCAAATTCCTGCGCGAGCATTGCCCGCCGGGCGCACGTTAGGCTGTATTGGTTAACGGAAGACAGAATAAATTTTTTTATCATTTGTAAATGGATTAAATTTATTCTGTCTTTTTTGTTTCGGTAACATTCAAAACTATACACTGATGAAAAAAGTAGCTCTATCCACACTCGTCTTTCTCGGTTCCATACCGGTATTTGCCAGCGAAGCAGATCTTAAAGTACCGGAATCCATCAAACAACATACAGAGCTTTATTACGGATTTGCCATAACGCTGCTGGGCATGCTGTTTGGCTTATATCAGTATACCCGTGTGCGCAAGCTGCCTGCACATAAATCCATGTTGGAAATAGGCGATGTGATTTATAAAACCTGTAAAGCTTATTTAAAACAACAGGGCAGGTTCCTGGCTATATTATTTGTTTTCATCGGGGCTGCGGTAGCTGCTTATTACGGCTTCCTGGCTAAAGATGAAGCGGGCAATAATTTATTCGGTATCGGGGGTGTACTGCTGATACTTACGTGGACTGTGGTTGGCATACTTGGTTCTTATGCTGTAGCTGCATTCGGCATCCGCATGAATACACTTGCCAACTCACGCATGGCGTTTGCTTCTTTGAAAAGGAAGCCGCTTGATCTTTTGAACATCCCGTTAAATGCCGGCATGAGCATTGGTGTATTGCTGATATGCGTAGAGTTAATGCTGATGCTGATCATCCTGCTGCTGATGCCCGGAGAGCTGGCAGGCGCCTGTTTTATAGGCTTTGCCATAGGTGAATCACTGGGAGCATCTGCCCTGCGTATTGCAGGCGGCATTTTTACAAAGATTGCAGATATCGGTTCAGACCTTATGAAAGTTGTATTCAAGATCGGTGAAGATGATCCCCGCAACCCGGGCGTGATTGCAGACTGTACCGGCGACAATGCAGGTGACAGCGTTGGCCCTACGGCGGATGGGTTTGAAACCTACGGCGTTACAGGCGTGGCGCTGATCTCTTTTATTTTGCTGGCCATCACTTCAGGTCCCGAAATGCAGACATTACTGTTAGCCTGGATATTTGTAATGCGCATATTGATGGTGATAACATCTGTGGTTGCATTCTGGATCAACAAAGCCATCAGCAATGTCATGTACAGCAACAAAGAAGACCTGGATTTTGAAGCGCCGCTCACACATCTTGTGTGGATCACGTCTATACTTTCTATTATTGTTACCTTTATTGTGAGCTACCTGATGCTACCCAATGTAAACGGAAATACCGATATCTGGTGGATACTGTCCGTAATCATTAGTTGTGGTACTTTAGGTGCAGCGCTGATACCGGAATTCACCAAAATATTTACTTCACCCAAATCATCGCATGTTCGTGAGATCGTAAATGCAGGCCAAGAAGGCGGTGCATCGCTTGTGATACTTTCAGGATTTGTTGCCGGCAATTTCAGCGCATTCTGGAAAGGACTGGTATTTTTTGTGCTGATGTTTGCAGGCTACTACACCAGCACCCTGGGGCTTGCAGATATTATGATCTATCCTTCCGTATTTGCTTTCGGGCTCATAGCTTTCGGCATGTTGGGCATGGGGCCCGTAACGATTGCAGTGGACAGCTACGGCCCTGTTACAGACAATGCACAGTCGGTGTATGAATTATCGCTGATAGAAGAGCAGCCCGGCATTGATGAAGAGATACAAAGAGATTTCGGTTTCAGGCCGGATTGGCAAAAATCAAAATATTACCTGGAAGCTAATGATGGCGCGGGTAACACATTCAAAGCCACAGCCAAACCGGTGCTGATAGGCACTGCAGTGGTAGGCGCTACCACCATGATCTTTTCACTGATATTGATGATTGAAAAAACACTCGGCGTTGATCCTGAAACTATTTTAAATGTACTGAACCCATACACCATACTCGGCTTCCTGCTGGGCGGATCTGTTATTTACTGGTTTACCGGCGCATCTACACAAGCGGTGACTACCGGCGCTTACAGGGCTGTAGAGTATATTAAACGCCACATTAACTTAGACCCCAATGCTCCCAAGAAGGCAGATCCTAAGGCGTCTGTGGAAGTGGTAAAAATATGTACACAGTATGCACAGAACGGTATGTTCAATATTTTCATAGCCATATTCTTCTTTGCGCTGGCATTTGCCTGCATTTCTTCACCTGCAGGCATCGGCGGAAACGATGCAGTAGCCTTGTTTGTAAGCTATCTTATAGGTATAGCTGTATTCGGTTTGTTCCAGGCGATCTTTATGGCCAATGCAGGCGGTGCGTGGGATAATGCCAAAAAAGTTGTAGAGGTAGATCTGAAAGCCAAAGGCACGCCCCTGCATGATGCTACTGTTGTTGGAGATACGGTTGGCGATCCGTTTAAAGACACTTCATCTGTATCCTTGAACCCCATTATTAAGTTCACAACCCTGTTTGGCCTATTGGCCATGGAAATGGCCATCTCGGAATCGTTCAGGAATTCAGCGCCCTGGTTTGGCCTGGTATTCCTGGTGATAGCTCTGGTATTCTCCTGGCGCTCATTCTACAAAATGCGCATTGAGAAGTAAGCATTGCTGATTACGGAATCTGTACACCAGGTGGCATTTTTAGCCAGTAAAGTGTACAGATTTTTTATGCCAATGAAGGAGCAACGAAGCGTAGCCCATCCAGCTATACACTTGCCTGCAAAGACTAAACAGCTGATTGCCGGAATCAATTCCGCAAATAACTCCAGGCATGTCAAGCACTGCAATAGCATTTAGCGTTGACGCAAAATTCGGGATAAACGTTAATCAGATAAAATGCAAGCAAAAAAAGGAAGCAAAAAGCGCATCATTGCTTAACTTGAGGCCTTTAAACATGGAATATGAAAATTTTTTTGCCCGTATTGTTGTTTATAATATCCCTGCCCTCTTTAGCCCAGAAAAATGATGTAGAAATAAGATGTAAAGCTGCTGCCAGGCACTTTACAGAATCCTTGCCCCTAGGCAATGGCAGGCTGGGCGTGATGGTGTTTGGTGATACGGAAAAAGAACGACTGGCATTAAACGAAATATCACTCTGGTCGGGGGGGCCGCAGGAAGGAGACCGTGAAAATGCACATGAATACCTGGAAAACATACAGCAACTTTTGCTGGAAGAAAAAAACCGCGAAGCACAAAGCCTGCTGATGCAACATTTTATA
The DNA here is from genome assembly GCA_023422835.1 of Bacteroidota bacterium. GTDB lineage: Bacteria > Bacteroidota > Bacteroidia > Chitinophagales > Chitinophagaceae > Haoranjiania > Haoranjiania flava. The sequence continues at coordinate 178,541 of JAFAGI010000020.1, forward strand.
GCCAAAGGCGCAGGCACCGGACATGGCAATGGCGCTAATGTAAAATTTGGCTGCTACCAGACCATGGGCGATTTTTTTATAGATTGGAAAATAAACGGTGCTACAAAAAATTACCAGCGTGTACTGGACATGGAAACCGCTACAGCCGTTACATCTTTTACCAGAAACGGCATTGCGGTCAAAGAAGAAGTTTTTACTGACTATGTCAATGATGTTGTTTGGATCAGGCTTAGCGCCGGTAAAAAAGGCGCTTTAAATTTTGACATGTCCTTGTCCAGGAAAGAAAATCTTATCAGTAAATACACGGCAGGCAATGCACTCATCATGTACGGGCAGCTACCATCGGGCAATGATAAAGGTATGCAGTACGCAACCGTTGCGGCCCCTGTTTTGCATGATGGCAGTATGCACAAAACCGACACTTCTTTACAGATAAGAAATGCTTCTTCCTGTGTAATTGTAATAGCGATGCAGACGAATTATGACTATAAAAACGGCGGTCTCAATGCAGCTAAAAACGTGGTAGCTACTGCACAAAAAGATATTCAAAAAATAAAATCGAATTTTGAAACTGCAAAAGCCGCATCAACAAAAAAGTATAAAACCTATTTCGACAGATGCCGTATATATTTCCCTTATATAAGAAGCCATACAGACACTATGTCTACCTGGGAAAGAATGATCGGTTATCACAAAGGAAATACCGACATACAACTGCCTGCCCTGTACTTTAATTTCGGCAGGTACCTGCTGATCAGCTCCTCGCGGCCGGGCTTATTGCCTGCCAACCTGCAAGGTTTATGGGCAGAGGAATACCAGACACCATGGAACGGTGATTACCACATCAACATTAACCTGCAAATGAATTACTGGCCGGCAGAGGTTACCAACCTTTCTGATCTTGCCCAGCCTTTATTTCAATTCACTAAAAACCTGGTATACAACGGCAGAAAAACGGCACATCACTATTACCGGGCCAATGGGTGGACCGCGCATGTAGTCAGCAATCCATGGTTCTTTACTTCACCCGGAGAAGGCGCGCAATGGGGCTCTACTCTTACAGGCGGCGCATGGCTTACCACGCACCTGTGGGATCATTACCGCTTCACTAAAGACAAAAATTTCCTGAAAGAATACTACCCCGTGATCAGTGGATCGGCAGATTTCCTGTCTTCTATCCTTATCCGGGAAAAGCAAAACGGCTGGTATGTAACGGCGCCATCCAACTCACCGGAGAACACCTACATCATGCCTGACGGATTTAAAGGCAATACCTGCATGGGCCCGACTATGGACATGCAGATTTGCAGGAATATTTTTGAAGCCAACATCCGCGCTGCTGAAATTTTATCTATCGATAAATCATTTACACACAAACTAAAAAACATTACCAGGCAACTTGCTCCCAACCAGGTGAGCCCCACTGACAGTAGCATACAGGAATGGCTGCACGACTGGCCCGGCCCGGAACCGCAACACAGGCATGTATCGCACTTGTTTGGCTTGTACCCTTATGATGAAATAAACCCCTGGGACACGCCTGAACTTACGAAAGCTGCCAAAAAAACACTGGCTTTGCGCGGCGATGGCGGCACCGGGTGGTCCAAAGCGTGGAAGATCAATTTCCAGGCGCGCCTCGGTGACGGCGACCACGCCCTAAAGATGTTCAAAGGGTTGCTGCAACCGGTAGCGTACGGAGATACTACTTCCTATTACAACGGCGGCTCTTACGCCAACCTGTTTGACGCACACCCTCCCTTCCAGATCGACGGTAATTTCGGTGCTACTGCCGGCATAGCAGAAATGCTTTTGCAAAGCCACGGCAAAGACGAGGTAATACGCATGTTGCCGGCATTACCGGGCGACATGGCTTGGGCAAAAGGAGAGGTAAAAGGCTTGAAGGCAAGGGGCAACTTCACCGTTGATTTTTACTGGGAACATCATGCAGTAACGGAAGCCACGATCACCGCACAAGCAGCCGGTACCTGCAAAATATTAATGCCGCAGGGAAAACGCCTTTTCAGCAAAACCGGCAAAAAATTACACTACACAACTGATGCTTTTAACATCGCTACCATCCGCATGAAAGCAGGTGAAAGTATTGTGGTGCGGTGAAAAAGGCTGAAAACAACACCTAAGCAGTCTGAGCAAGATGTGAGATTTAAGCAAAAAAATCTTCAAGAGAATTTTGGCGCTGTGTTGATTAATTCATTTAGCGCCACTGTTGAAAATTAGTGGGTGATGAGAGTTGAACGGTTGACGGAATGATCTTATTAAACATTCTGATGAGGGTTGTCTTTAATAAATACGCTTAGGAATTTTCCGCTGCTAATTGGACCGATATATTTTTCTAACGTTTCTAACAAACCGTTTTTTAGTAATATAGCACTAATTCATATAAGTTCGGCATAATAAACGTATTTTGTCAAAGTTATATCTGAATGCCAAAGCGGACGTAGTTTGATAATAGCATCGTATAATTCTACACAGATCCTGCGACTCATGCATACAATCATTGCTTTGCCATCCAAAAACCGCATTGCGTTGCTCAAAATGACAGACCAAATCTTCCCCTATTTTGGATATACCTTTCGGATTGCCTACAATAGCTTCCAATCGTGTCCATTTTGCCCGCATTTGTTGGCGATTGCTAATTCTTCGCCTTCGGTGAATTCCTCAAACTGCTCGTCCAAATGCACTTTTTCATCCTCCTCAAAATGTACTTTTGCCAATCGACTTTCATAAAAAATCGGAACAGTAGCTTTGTCATGGACAAATGAAAATAAATTTCATTTTTCCTGTTTAGTAGCCCCGCACGGAATCGAACCGCGACCAAGAGAACCGGAATCTCCTATTCTATCCATTAAACTACGGAGCCGCTTATTCAACCAATAAATTGTTGAATGTGTGCAAAGATAAAACATATTTTGCCACATCCGGCTTAGCGTTGCCAAATATTTGCCAGCCTTACCAGCACCTCTACTGCCTTCTGCATATCGCTGATGCTTACCCACTCATGCTTGCTGTGTATGGCCTGCATGCCGGTGAATATATTCGGGCAGGGCAAGCCCATAAAGCTCAGACGGCTGCCATCGGTACCACCGCGGATGGGCTCGTTAACCAGCATCAGCCCGGCTTCCTCGTAAGCGACCTGCGCGTACTGTGCTACCTGCGGATGGTTTACCAGTATTTCCTTCATGTTGCGGTATTGCTCTTTCACCTCAAACTCCATAGACGTACCCGGGTATCGGGAAACAACCTGCGCTGCTATCTGCCTCAGCCTTTCTTCGTGCTTTTTAAGATTTTCTGTAGTAAAATCGCGTACAATAAATTCGATGGTTGCTTTTTCTGCAATACCGGTAACTCTTGTGGGATGTACAAATCCCTCGCGCCTGGATGTAGTTTCGGGGCTAAAGGAATCTTTAGGTAAAGCAGCCAGGATTTCACCTGCCAGCTTCAGCGCATTGATGAGCTTATCTTTGGCATATCCCGGATGAACGACCACGCCGTTTACCGTGATCTTTGCCGCATCGGCGCTAAAAGTCTCATCTTCAAAAGTTCCCAGTTCGCCGCCGTCAAGTGTGTAGCCGAAATCGGCGCCTAGCTTTGCAAGGTCAACTTTCTCCGTACCTCTGCCAGTTTCTTCGTCAGGGGTAAAAAGTATTTTAATATCCCCATGTTTTACTTCGGGATGTGCAAGTAAATAATTGGCCATATCCATGATGATGGCAACGCCGCTTTTATCGTCTGCGCCAAGCAAAGTAGTGCCGCTTGCAGTAATGATGTCATTGCCGATCTGCTCTTTTAAATAAGGATATTTTTCAATGCTGATCACCTGCGTTTCATCATCGGGCAGTACAATATCTTTGCCATTATAATTCCTGTGAACAATAGGCTTTACGCCGGTTCCTGAGCAATCAGGCGCAGTATCCACATGCGCGCAGAAACAAATTACAGGCGCCTGCTTGTCTGTATTTGCAGGAATGGTAGCATACACGTAGCCATGCTCATCCATATGAGCGTCGGGTAGACCCATTTGCAACAATTCTTCTGCCAGTATTTTGCTAAGGTCTTTCTGTTTTTCTGATGAAGGGAAAGTAGCGCTTTGAGGATCGCTTTGCGTATCTACCTGCACGTATCGTAGGAATCTGTCAGCAACCGTATAGTTATAATCTTTATGGAACATCTCTGATAATTTGACGTGCAATTTACAACTATATGCTTAATAATTTTGTGGGGTATGGGAGAATCCGAAGCGCATCGAAGGTTCAGAAGCAAACTTAAATTTCAGATTATGCCGTGGCCAATGTTTTCACCTGACACAAATTATTCTTTTATGCCATTGCGGAGATAATCAACGGCGGAGACACCAGGCACGAAGGATGCCTTTGTAAATCTTTGTGCCTGCTTTGCGCACTTTGTGGTAAAAAATAAATTATCTCATAAGTGCACGCAAAGAGCGCAGAATTTTTAAACGCAGAGACCGGAAAGTATGACCGGGCAATTGCTGAAGTATCCATCACAGGATTACATTTTAACAACGTCACTTGATAACTCCATCACTAAGCAAATCCACACCTGACACAAACTATTCTTTTTGCCATTGCCGCAAAAAGAAACAAATACTTTGCTCATCAAGGTTAGATGCAGACAGTCATAGCACGCCGATCTCCTTAGCTCTTTGCAGCAGGTTGATGGTCTTGCTGACATTAAATTTCTGCAAAAGATTCTTGCGGTGGCTGTCAACCGTAAGTGAGCTGATGTACATGATATCGGCTATCTGTGCAGAGGTAAGTCCTTCGTTCAGGTATTGCAATACTTCCTTTTCCCGCTTGGTAATGGGCGGAATGTCTGACAGTTCTTTGCGGGTGAGTGAGGATAATGTATTCTGAGCTTCCTTACCAAAGTAAACGCCGCCTTCATAAATATGCCTGATAGCCTGTTCTATTTCATTTACCGAAGCGCTCTTCAACACGTAGCCGGAAGCGCCGTTGTTCAGCATTCTGATGATCACACTGCGTTCATTAAAATTGCTTAATCCCAGCACATTCATGTCGGGATATTTTTTCTTAACCTCTAAGCACACATCCACACCGTTACCGTCGGGAAGGCTCACATCCAGCAGCAAAATATCGGCTACATGATTTTCCAGGATAAGATTCAATTCTTGCACACTACCAGCCATAGCAATGATTTCAAGATCATCTTTTTGTGCAATAAAACTTTGCAACCCTTCTGTAATAAGCGGGTGATCGTCGCAGATAATTATTTTGATTGGTTCCATGTTTCTCCTTTTAATAATTCTTTGAAAAGAAGCTACAGAAGTAACTGTGAAATTCATACCAAATATGCTTAAATTTTTACACTTTGCATTCAATATTTATGGATGTGCCTTTACCGGGTTGTGTATCTATATTCATTTTCCCTTCCAGGAATTTTACACGCATTTCAATATTGTTTAATCCCATATTGCGTTTGGTAGTTATGGCATCAAAACCTTTGCCGTTATCTTCAATTGAAATCAGCAGCAGGCCATCTCTCAGCGTACACTGCAAAAATACCTCAGTAGCATCTGCATGCTTCAGCGCATTATTTACCAGCTCCTGCACAATCCTGTATACTACAAGCTGTGTATTCTTATCCGCAATGTACTGCAGGTTGTTTGAGTAAAAAGAAATGGCTGTGGTATCTGACTGTACGGTTTCACAAAAATCTTTCACCGCGTCTTCCAAGCCAAACTTTAAAAGGCTTTCAGGCATCAGGTTACGAGAAGTGCGACGCAATTCATTCACCGCATCATCCAACTGGTCTACCGTACGCATCAATTCCGAATTTTTATTCTGCCTGGCAGCGCTTTCCAGCTTTAATTTTATTCCTGTAATGGTGCCTCCAATACCATCGTGCAGATCTTTGGCCAAACGCGATCGCTCCTGCTCTTCGCCCTCCATCAATGCACGGGCAACAGCTATTTCACGCTGCTGCTCCATTAGCTGTATTTGTTGTTGCACACGCTTTTTCCTCTGCTTCATAGCATAGAAATAAAAAAATGAAAGTAAAATTAAGATTGTAGCTATTGACCATACAAGTATTTGCTGTATACGCGATTTATTTTGCAATTCAGTAATGGCTCTCTCCTTTTGTGAAGTGTTGAACTTTGTTTCCAATTCAGCTACTTCTTCTTTCACTTTTTTCTTATTTAGACTATCTGCCATCTCAAAAGCCTGTTTGTAATGATTATAGGCGTTTTGATAATAACCAAGCCGACTTTCTATTTCGGCAAGATTTTTTAAATGTATAATAGCATTACTGGAACCTCTTGCCATTGCAGACTGATAAACTTCAGTGAACAAGGCTTTTGCTTCTGCATACCTTTCTAACCTTTTTAAGCAATATGCCTTTTCATAAAGTAACTTTTCAATGTCAGTAATATTCGTAAATTTTTTTGCATAATGCAAGCCGATATTTAAAACATTTAAAGAGCTGTTGTAATCTTCTATAAGTTGATAATACTTAGCTGTGGGATAATAATACATTAGTATATAAGCAGAATTAGGATTCTGGACAATCAGGGTCTTTAAAGTATCCAGTGTTTTTTTCGCCTTTAAAGTATCCAGATTAAAAATATATACTTCGGCAAGATTGCCGTAAATCTCCATCAATTTATCTGCAGTTTTAACTGTTTTCTTTTCCTTTTTAATATTCTGAATGGCCTTAATATAATAATTGATAGCTTTATCATATTGTTTTTGATTATATAGCACCACGCCTATATCGGCATTTTGAGCGGCTATTAATATGTTGTTGTTAGATTTCTCTGCAAGCGGCACGCAAATTTCGGTGAGTATTTTCAAGAAAGTTGCTTCATTACCATACATCTGCTCAAGCACACCGAAATTATGCCAGGCCCTGGTGCGGTAATAAAATGCTTCGGGGGTTGTATATTTTTTCAATAATAATTCTGCCTGCATGTACGCTTTCTGGCTTTCGGCTTTATGGTAATCAAACAACGCCTGGCCTTTGTAAAAATTGTATAGCCCCAGCAGCAAGTCGCTTCCCGATTTTTTACGGCCTTCTTCCAGGTAATGAAAGCTTTTCGCACTATCCCTGTACGACCAATAGTCTGCAATCTCAAACAACGTACGAGCTTTACCCTCGCTGGTTTTCTCCTTTGCCAACACCTGCATCAAACTATCTATATTTTGCGCGGATGCGTATGCGGCAAAATGTCCTATCAGTAATATGAGTAAAATAGAGCGCACAGCTTCAGTTGAGATTTACGTAAAATTATCATTGTTTTTTATATAAAAGACAGTTGCAATAAAAATACCGTGAAACTGGTATGGATACATCCTTATTGACAGGGGCGCATAATCATTTCTACCTCTACTTTACTTTGCATTCAATATTTACCGATACTCCTTTACCTGGATGCGTATCAATATTCATTTTACCTTCCAGGAATTTTACACGCATTTCAATATTGCTCAAACCCATATTTCTTTTAGTGGTAGCCATATCAAAGCCTTTACCATTGTCTTCAATGGAGATTAGGAGCAAGCCATCTTCCTGCGTACACTGCAAAAATACCTCAGTAGCATTTGCATGCTTCAGCGCATTATTTACCAGCTCCTGCACAATCCTGTATACAACAAGCTGTGTATTCTTATCCGCTATTTGCTGCAGGTTGTTTGAATAAAAAGAAATTATCGTATTATCAGGTTGTATGGTTTCGCAATAACCTTTTAATGCGTCCTCCAGGCCAAACCGTAACAGGCTTTCAGGCATAAGGTTGTGTGATGTACGCCGTAATTCATTCACTGTATTATCCAACTGCTTTACGGTTCGCATCAGCTCTGTGCTTTTATTCTGGCGCGCAGCGCTTTCCAGCTTTAATTTTATACCGGTGATAGCGCCGCAAATACCATCATGCAATTCTCTCGCAAGCCTGTAGCGTTCATGCTCTTCGCCTTCCATCAAAGCTCGTGCAACAGCTATTTCACGTTGCTGCTCTGTGCGTCTTTTTTTTTGTTTCATGATGTAATAAAAGAACAAGGAAAGCAGTAGTAAAATAATAAGTATAGACCAAAATAATATTCTTTGTAAACGAGTCTTATTATTTAGCTCGTTGATTGATTTTTCTTTTTCTGAAGTACGAAATTTCACTTCCATTGCAGATATCTGGTCTTCAAATTCCGTATTATGGAGGCTGTCTTTGAGTTTGGCGTATTGATCTTTTAATTCGTATGCAAGTTTATAATTGCCTAATGCTGCCTCCACTCTCGACATTTCTCCGATAGCAGCCAGTTTATTTTGAATGTAGTTGGTAAATACTGTGCTGTCTTTTAAATACAATAATATTTTTTTGGCTTTTGAAAAATCTTTCTTATCCATGTATATCTGGTACTTTTCGTAAGTCATGCTTAAAATGCCGTCAGGGCTATGGCTGATTTTTTCTGCAATTTTCAATCCTTTATTGATGCTTATCAATGCATTATCCGGGCGGTTAACAAGCCTGTAATACTTAGATTCAATGTTGTAATATTCAGGATACCGTACAGAATCTTTAAATGCATTCAATAAGATAAGGGCGGTATCCAATAAGTTTTTTGTGGCAATACTATCATAGGAATAGCATGCTGCACGTGCATAGCCCATGAATGTTTCCGCATTTTTTTTATCGCTGTAAATATTATCTTTTAAAGCATTTACAGATTTCCTGTAGTACTCTTTTGATTTATTAAGTTCATTTAAATTAAAAAACACCATACCTACCACACCGTAATAATACGATAGCAAAGAGTTATCGCCGGATTTAATTGCATAAGGAATTGTTTTATGCAACGTTATATCAAGCATTCCTTTTTCATGATCCCTGCTTTGAATCAGCACTCCGTAAGTATGCCATGCTTTTGCTTTATAATAACTGGCTTGTCTAGAATCAAACGGCTCAAGCATTTGAATACTTTCGGTAATCAGCGGGATGCTTCTGGATGTATCATAAAGTGTATGAGCCATTACATGGTAGAACTTTGAAACGGCTTCAAGATATTTATCTCCTTCAATCAGCCTATCTGCCTTGTGAAGATAATCAAGGGCTTTCGTAGTATCCCTCAATCCCCAGTAAACCGCCATTTCATAAAGTATGATAGCCTTTTGAGCATTTGTTTGCTCTTTATTGAGTTGCTTTTGTAAGCTATCAATCTCCTGGGCAACAATATCATGTACCCCAATCAGAAAATACACTATAAGAAAATAAAGTGCACGCATTTTAGTCAATACTTTAAGTAAATATATGAATGTTTTATATAGTAAAAGAAGCCACGCATATTAAATGAAATAAAAATACCGGAAAACAGGCAGAAAAATTTCCTTGTGTGCGGGGATTGACTTGCGAAACAGCTCCCTTTACTTTTGCTAAATTAATTAAACATAAATCAAAAACTAAAATCATGAAAAAAACAAGACTAACAAAACTGATGGGAATTTTACTCATCGCGTCTTTTGCATTATTTTCTAACAAAGCTCAATCTCAATATACCGGAGCAGGTATATTGATAGATGTGGGAGACGGAGGTTCATTGGTAGGGCCGAACATAAAGCATTTTTTTAGCAATAACCACGCACTGGAAGGATCGGTATTATTCGGAAGCGGCTTAACAATGGTACAGGCTATGTATGGCTTCCATGCAGACCTGGGTGGAGCACAGGGATTAAAATGGTATGTAGGAGCCGGGCCGGGTATTGCCTTTGGTAAAGGTGGCGGCACAGCATTTTCATTAGCGCCCATGATTGGTCTGGATTATAAGATCGGGCAGGTGCCATTGGCCTTATCCGCAGACTGGCGGCCGAGATTCTTTATGGCAGAGGGCGAAAGCGCTTTTACCGCAGGAAGGTTTGCTTTAGGCCTGCGCTTTACTTTTTAATTATAAATAAACAAAAAATAAACAGATGAAGCAGAGTAGTATCAATTTTTCTGATCGCGGTGGTTATCTGAGGAATATAAATGCGAAGCTTCGTCGGAACATTAAAACTAAAAAATTATACAGATGAAAAAAATATTTTTGTTCGCCATTGTTTGTATGGCACTATTGGTGTCCTGCTCAAAAGACAGCGGAACTAATAATGATAAGAAAAAATCAGCAAAATTTACCATTACAGCGCCTGGCCTGAATCCTGCAGAAGGGGATGAGGCGTTGATGACTTTTACAGGAGGCAGTGGCAGCGGAGGCGCCACTACTGTCTGGAAAATTAATGGCGTTCCGCAAGAAAATCAAATCAATATCCGTATCGGAAATGAGTTGCTGGCAGGAGGTAAAACTGTTGTAGTAGAAACTGCTACTCCATTAGAAGTTATGTCCATGGTAATTGGCGGCATCAACATCGGCACTCCCTATACCGTTAAATTTAAAGCAGAAGTGAACGGTTCGGAAAAAAATAATATATCTGAACAGGTTGTAGAAACAATGTCTAAAAACTTTACTTACTAACCACCTGCTTTTATTCTTATAATATGCTGTAAACTTTCCGCCTGGTTTAGGCGGAAAGCGAATTAGAAATTCAAGGAATCTTGTTAGTCAATACAGGGTTTTAGAAGCGGCTGCTCCATTCCTGGAGCGGCCGTATAACTATACAAACGGAGCTTTTACAATTTTGGCTTTGATATTTTTATCGCGGATATTGATAAAAATCTCTGTGTCTAAAGCAGCATGATCTATAGCCACATAGCCCAGCCCGATAGCCCTGCCCAATGTAGGAGATTGTGTGCCGCTGGTAACTACGCCTATCTCTTTGCCTGCTGCATCTGTGATCTTATAACCGTGGCGTGGTATGCCGCGGTCAATCATTTCGAAGCTAATGAGCTTGCGTGTAATGCCTGCCTCTTTTTGGGCAATCAATTTCTCCTGCTGCGTAAAAGGCGTTGTTTTCTTTAGTTTGGTTATCCAGCCCAAGCCTGCTTCCAAGGTAGATGTAGTATCGTCAATATCATTACCGTACAGGCAGTAGCCCATCTCAAGCCGGAGCGTATCGCGCGCGCCGAGACCGCAGGGTTTTATGCCTGCTTCTTTGCCCGCCTCGAAAATGGCATTCCATATTTTTTCTGCATTATCGCCTTTGTCTTCAAAGTATATTTCCACGCCACCGGAACCCGTATAGCCCGTTGCACTGATCAGCACATTACCCACGCCGGCGAATGTACTTTTCTGAAAAGTATAATACTTCATAAGCTGCAGGTCAACAGGTGTAAGCCCTTGCAATATTTTACAGGCATCTGGCCCCTGGATAGCAAGCAGGGCAGTCTCATCGCTGATGTTGTGCATCTCTACATGTTTATCATTGAATTGTTGCAGCCAGTTCCAGTCTTTCTCAATATTAGAAGCGTTTACAACCAGCATGTACACTTTGTCTTTTTCTATGCAGTATACAATCAGGTCATCTACAATGCCGTTTTCGTTGTTGGGGAAGCAACTGTATTGCGCCTGCCCGTCAGTGAGCTTAGAGGCGTCGTTGGAAGTGGTACGCTGAATAAGGTCCAGAGCATTTTCTCCTTTAAGAATAAATTCACCCATATGGCTTACATCAAACACGCCTACACTGTTTCTTACTACAAAATGTTCATCATTAATTCCGGTGTAACTGATAGGCATATTATATCCCGCAAACTCTGCCATTCGTGCGCCCAATGCTATATGTTTCTCTGTAAAAGGAGTATTTTTCATATGTGTAAATTTATTTGTTTTTTTAGTTGCCACATGTTAATAACCTTTATTCATCCGGTTGGTAAAGATTCCTAATCTTTATCGTTATTGCATGTCTATTTATTCTAATTTTTTTGTGGACTTTCATCCCTTCAATTCATCGTATAAAAGTAATCATTCATTTCAACAAAAAGAAGTTTTCTGAATGCAAGGTCAAAGGCAGCGTGTACAACATAGAAAAAAATTACCTACTTTTTATAGATATGGTATTGAAAATCAATTTACAAGTGCATGGCTCGTAAAATAATCTATATTTGCAATATGCACACTTTCTTTAACCACCTGATTCTCAACTGGAAAAAATGGATTCATTCAGCGTAGATCTTACCAATTGTGACAAAGAACCGATACATATCTTAGGCAAAATACAAGCCTATGGTTGCCTGCTCGGTATTCATACCAAAACCCGCACCGTGACTTATGTAAGCAAAAACTGCGACAAATTGTTTGGCGTAAAGGCAGAAGATATGCTGGATAAGACCATCGAGGAATGCCTGGTCGCTGCCGGTGAATATGTACAGCAAGAAATCACCCGTTTCGTCAATGACTTTTCTGTTGACCGGCATCAAAAAAACTACGAAATAAAACTACAGGATAAGCTGTATTACGCTATTATTTCACAGTCCGGAGAAACACTGGTAGCAGAATTTGAGCCAGCCGATAAAACAGTTATTATTAATGACAGGGTCTACGATGGTGTATCCAAAATCATAGCTTCTAATGCTACCGATAAATTGCTCGACAGCGCTGTAAAAGAAATCAAAAGCATTATCAGTTATGATCGGGTGATGGTGTACCGGTTTCTGAACGACGGCTCGGGAAAAGTAGTGGCAGAAGTAAAAGAAGAACACCTGGAACCTTTCCTGGGACTACATTACCCGGAATCTGACATACCAAAGCAGGCACGTGAATTATACAAAATAAATAAGATCAGGCTGATTGCCGATGTAGACACGGAAGACGTACCCGTGTTGCGAACTGAAAAAAGTATAACCCTGGATATGACGCATTGCGTGCAGCGCGCGGTATCTCCCATGCACATCAGATACCTGAAAAATATGGGTGTGCATTCAAGCTTCAGCATTTCCATTATTATAAACGATAAGCTGTGGGGGTTAATAGCCTGCCACAACTACACGCCGAAATTTATTGATTACAAAATAAGAGAAGCAGCCAAACTGATCAGTGATATTGTCTCTTCTTTTTTATTTAATAAGAAAAGGGAATCTAACAATTTGTTTGCTGCTAAATACAATGATATAGCCAGGAAGTTGCAGATAAATCTTTTAAAAGAAAACACACTGGTAAAAGCTTTAGTGCAGGAGAAAACCACACTGCTCAACGCTACGGAAGCGCACGGGGTGGCTTTATGCCTCGAAAATAATATACATACACTCGGCAGCACACCGGATACAGAACAGATAGATGCACTGAAAAGCTGGACAATAGAAAACATCAGCAAACCAATATTCTCTACTAATAAACTGATAGAATATTATGCCGGCACAGACGGCATGCTGCAATCTGCGGCAGGTGTACTAATCGTAAAAATAGGGCTTGATGCGCAGGATATGATCATATGGTTTAAGCCGGAATATATCCATACGGTGCAATGGGCCGGCAAGCCGGAGAAAAACATAGTTGCCCGCAAAGAAGGAAACATTACACTGCAGGATATTTCACCGAGAACATCTTTCGATGTATGGACAGAGGTAGTAAAACATACTTCTGAAGCGTGGAGCGAGGAAGAGATAGAGTCTGCCTCCAATATTGTGCAGGTAATTCTGGAAACCTCGCATAAGAAATCTAAGGAACTGCTTGAAATAAATCAAAAGCTACAGGCAGCGTATGACGAACTTGACACTTTTGCCTACACCGTTTCACACGACCTGAAAACACCGCTGACAGTACTGAAAACCTATGCAGAGTTTCTGAAACATTCTCAGAAAGACCTGAAAGAAGATACGAAGCAGATCATCAACAACATTATCAAAGGTGCAGACAACATGAGCTTTATGATGAATGAAATACTAAGTCTGTCGCGTGTGGTGACCAAAAAACCTGATGAGAAGCCGGTGAATGCAGGCGAGATCATACAACAGATTGTGCACGACCTGAAAATTGTAAGCAATAATTACAATACAGATATCCTCATAAAAGATACGCCACCTGTAAAAGGCGACCATATACTCATATACCAGGCTTTTTTAAATATAATCGGCAATGCTATTAAGTACTCATCCAAAGCAGACAAGCCGGAGGTGGATATTACAGGCTATGAACACGGAGGTAAAATTTATTACCGCATCACAGACAATGGCATTGGCATTGACCCGAAAGATCATGGCCAGGTATTTGAATTGTTTAAGCGAATGGATAATGCATCTTCTTTTGAAGGCACCGGCGTTGGCCTTACCATAGTAAAACGCATTATGGATAAACACAAAGGCGTTGTGTGGTTTTACAGCGCGCTCAACCAAGGCACTACATTTTATCTTATATTTAATAAATAATGATCACCACTGTTTTAAAAGAAGCTACAAGACCTATGCACGAGGCGCTTGAAGCATGCATGTTTTCTGAAAATATATTGGCAAAATCGGTCACACCTGATCAATACAGGGTGCTCATACAGGCAAACTACACCGTACACGCCTTGCTTGAGAACCGTGTATTCACGGCGCTTTCAGCAGATGTGAAGCATGCGCTGCAGATAGAGGAAAGAGCCAAGCTTCCCGCACTGGAAGCCGACAGGCATATCTTATCAATACCCGGTGAAATAAATTTACCTGCACACATCTTCGTTCCTGGCATACATGATCAGCAACAGGCATTAGGCGCTATGTATGTAATGGAAGGCGCTACACTCGGAGGCAACATGATTGTAAGGCACCTGAAAAAGACAGCAGCTTTGGCAGCACTCAGCTTTCATTATTACGGTTTTTACGGAGAAACAACGGGAGAAAAATGGAAGCGCTTTCAAAATGTTCTCAACACCTATGTATCGCCGGACAGCGAAGCTTGTGTAGCAAAAGCAACAGAAGTTTTTATTTTTATGCAGAGGGTAGCACAACATTTTCAGCAGCCCATTCCTGCTTAAGTATGCTATACACAATAAGATCCAGGAATTGTTTGTTTACCAGTTCAGCGCCACGCAGTATGCCTTCTGTAGTGAAGCCCAGCCTTTGCGGCACAGATTGGCTGCGGTGATTTTCCACTGCTGCTTTAATGGTTATCCTGTGCAGGCCTAATTGCCGGAAAGCATAATTGATCAGCTCTTTGCAACATGCTGTCACAATCCCGTTGCCTTGTGCTTCTTCTGTAAGCCAATAGCCTATTTCTGCGTTTTTATGTTGCCGGTTGATGAGGTGCAACCCGATCCTGCCGCATAAAACCTGATCGTTCATGATTACAAAGCTTAACTCTTCACCTGCCTGATTAAGCGACTGGCAACTTTCAATATATTTAGCCACATCATCAGCAGATTGCATATAATCTACCCAGCTTAAGAACTTGCGGAGATGCTGCCTGTTCCGGTCAATGGCGGCAAACAGCGGTTGAGCATGCGAAGGAGCAGTCTGCTCGAGTTTGATTGTATTGTTGATAATGAATTCCATAAAAAAAGAATTTCCATAAAGATATATAGAAATTCTTTTCATGTGTGTATAATTATTTTTTTCTGTTTGCCACATGGAATAGCCTTTATTCATCCGCGTTGGTATGCAGCATTCTTATGGCTATTTCTGTAATATAAGCTGTCTGTGCAATTATCCGTTACCTGCCTGCTTGGCGGCGCGCTTCCTGTCTTCTTCATTGAGCAATACTTTGCGTAAACGAATGCTTTTGGGCGTTACCTCAATGCACTCATCTTCCTGGATGTATTCCATGCATTCTTCCAGGCTCATCTGTATTTTAGGAGCAATGTTGGTAGCCGCATCTGAGCCGCTGGCGCGCATATTAGTCAGCTTTTTACCTTCGGTAGCATTAACTATCAGGTCTCCGGGTTTAATGTGCTCAGCAATGATCTGGCCCACATATACATCTTCGCCGGGATCCACAAAGAACGATCCTCTGTCCTGCAATTTATCAATAGAGTAGCCGGTGGTAGGAGCCTGGTTTTTAGAGATCAGCACGCCGTTGTTCCTGCCGGGGATCGGGCCTTTCCATGGTTTATAATCAATAAAGTTGTGTGCCATGATAGCCTCACCAGCCGTATTGGTAAGCATTTGAGAGCGCAACCCGATTAAGCCTCGGGAAGGAATCTCAAATTCCAGATGTTGCATATCGCCTTTGCTTTCCATTATCAGCATTTCACCTTTGCGTTGGGTAACCAGGTCAATCACTTTTCCGCTGAACTCTTCGGGCACGTCTACTACCAGGTTTTCATACGGCTCGCATTTTTGTCCGTCAATTTCTTTCACCAGCACCTGCGGCTGGCCTACAGTAAGCTCATAACCTTCGCGGCGCATAGTTTCTACCAATACGCCTAAATGCAGAATACCTCTTCCATATACCATAAAGCTGTCGGCACTGTCTGTATCCTCCACCCTGAGCGCTAAGTTTTTTTCTGTCTCTTTCATAAGGCGGTCGCGCAGGTGGCGTGAAGTAACGAACTTGCCGTCTTTACCGAAAAAAGGTGACGTGTTGATGCTGAACGTCATGCTCATGGTAGGCTCATCCACATGAATCACAGGCAAAGCTTCGGGCGTTTCCACATCACAGATGGTATCGCCGATATTAAAATCTTCCAGGCCTACTACTGCACAAAGATCGCCTGCCAGCACTTCCTGTACTTTTCTTTTCCCCATGCCTTCAAATACGTACAGCTCTTTTACACGCGATCTTTTTATAGAGCCGTCTGCCTGCACCAAAGCTATGGGCTGGTTGTCCCTGATGCTGCCGCGCGTAACTTTTCCTACAGCTATTCTGCCAAGGAAGGATGAGTAATCCAGGGAGGTGATCTGCATTTGCAATGCACCCTCTTTCACCTCGGGCTCCGGAACATATTTTAAAATGCCGTCCATCAACGGAAGAATATCTTCGCGGGGCTCTAATGTGTCATTGAACCAGCCTTGCTTCCCGCTTCCGTAAAAAGTAGGAAAGTTCAATTGCTCTTCAGTCGCATCCAGGTTAAAGAATAATTCAAAAACCGCATCGTGTACCTCATCGGGCCGGCAATTGGGTTTATCCACTTTATTAATGACAACAATGGGTTTTAAGTTTAACTGCAATGCCTTTTGCAATACAAAACGTGTCTGCGGCATCGGGCCTTCAAATGCATCTACTAACAATATTACGCCATCGGCCATCTTCAGAACGCGTTCAACCTCACCGCCAAAATCAGAGTGGCCTGGCGTGTCGATCACGTTGATCTTGGTACCGTTGTAGGTTACTGCAGCGTTTTTACTGAAAATGGTAATGCCCCGTTCCCTTTCAAGGTCGTTGCTATCCATTAGCAACTCTCCGGTCTCCTGGTTGTCGCGAAATATTTTTGCTGTGTGTAAGATTCTGTCTACCAGGGTGGTTTTGCCGTGGTCAACGTGGGCAATAATAGCAATGTTGCGTATATTCATTCTTTTATTTTAGGATGGCAAAAGCAAACTTTTTTGCTTTTAAGGGCGCAAAGGTAGCATTTTTCAAAGAAAAAAATTAAATTGGCGTAATTAAGCAATTGTTACGGCAAAAAAATAACAGGAGTTTATTCCACACATTCCAGCGATATTTTATGCTTTTGAACCGTAAATTTATGCCTTAACCCGCAACGTAGCGACACATTTTCTTCCGTATGGCCCACTGGGAACCCGAAACAATAGGGAAAAGTATACGGCTTTAAATGTTCTTTGATCACTTCTTCAACCGTTTTGCCGAAAGGATCGGTGGTGTCTTTCATATCAGAGAAGGAACCAACCACAAGCCCTGCTATTTTGTCGAGCCAGCCAGAACGTTTTAGCTGTATCAGCATCCTGTCTACATTATAGATATATTCCCCGATATCTTCAATAAATAAAATCTTATTTTTCACATCCGGTTCAGATTTACTGCCTACGCTATGCGCCAGCAATGCCAGGTTGCCGCCCACAAGCCGGCCCTCTGCCTTTCCTGCATGGTTAAAAGCATGCGGCGCTGCCTGGTAGTTTGTTTTCTGGCCGAGTAATGTTTTTCTCACAGACTGTATGTACAGCGAGTTTACATCGTCATTGAAGGCCGCTGCCATAGGAGCATGTATAGTTGCGGTTTTCAGCACTTTATTGATGTGTGTATGCAATAAAGTAATGTCGCTGTAGCCGCATACCCACTTTGGGTTCTTTTTAAATTTTTTAAAATCGATATCGTCAATAATGCGGCTGATGCCATAGCCTCCGCGTCCGAAGAATACAGCTTTGATGTCATCATTATCCAGCATATTCTGCAGGTCGTGCAGCCGCTCCACATCGGTACCGGAGAAATAGTTTACCTGTTCTTTGCCAAGCGTAGCGCCCACTTTTACCTTAAACCCCCATGCTTCAAAGGTATCAATACAGAGTTGCGCTTTTTCTAATTGCATGTAGCCGGCCGGGCAGGTAATGCCTATGGTGTCGCCTTTTTTAAGATAGGGAGGTATTTTCATTTTTATTTTCAGATTGCAGATTACAGGTTACAAATTTTAGGTTACCGGCCATTTCAAATTTCATCCAACATCATCAGTATAAGTTCTCAACACCGCTTTGTTGTCTACTCTCATCTTTCATATCGCACACTTCTCACTTTCACTTTTCACTTTTCACTTTTCACTTTTCTCTCTCCTCTCTCCACTTTCCGCCCATTCTCTATTATCAATTACCGTACTATATCTCATTCAACATGGTTCCGCTGCTATTCACCTGCAGGCGATGTTTTACGCCGCATTTCAATGCAAAATTATCATATTGGTGGCCTACGGGAAAATCAAAACACACGGGATAGCTGTATTCACTTAGTTTTTCCAGCACCACATCGTAAATGGTCTTATTTAATTCATCAGCATAGTTTGCCTGCTGCTTTATTTTCATGCCGCCAATGATGAGCCCTTTCAGGTTTTTTAATTTGCCTGTACGCTTCAGGTTCCACAACATGCGGTCAATATTATATAGGTATTCACCCGTCTCTTCCAGGAACAGGATTTTACCATCCGTGATAATTTCAGATGAACTGCCTGCCAGGTTTTCAATTGTCCGCAGGTTGCCGCCTATGAGTTCGGCTTCGGCCGTACCTGTTTTATTCATTTGATTGAATGGAGCGGAATAGGACATTTTCTTTAAGCCCATCAACGCATCACGAATGGAAAGAATTGTTTCCTGCTGTATGGGCAATGCTGTGAGAAAATTGTCGGGGAAGCTGTTGAGCATTTTGGAATGTATGCTGGCAATGTTGTATTTTGAATTGACGTGGGCATGAAATACAGTGGCATCGCTGAAGCCTATGATCCATTTCGGGTTTTTAATAAATGCAGAAAAGTCCAGCTTATCTATAAACCTTACTGCGCCATAACCGCCGCGTGCGCACATAATAGCTTTCACACCGGGGTTATCCAGCATTGACTGAAAATCCTGTGTACGCTCCTGGTCGGTGCCGCCAAAGGTGCCGTCTTTCTTATCCACGGTTTTACCAAGCATGACCCTGAAGCCCCAATCCTGTATCTGCTGCAAGGCGGGCAACATTTCTTTCCTGGTCATAAATCCTGAGGGGCAGCTAACTCCTATTGTATCGCCGGGACGAAGGCCTTTGGGAACAACAGATACTTTGGTGTGAATATTTTGCCGGGCAAATGAGGGTAAGGACAGGAGCCCGCCACCCAGCAAAACACCTGAAGACCTGATAAATAATTTCCTGTTCACCGGGTGAAATTAAATAAATTTACCAAAAAGTCAGAGGAACCGTTAAAATAATTTATCTTGTGTAGCGGAAAAAACTATGTTGCAGTAAATGCATAACAAAAACATCACAATAAAAGAAATAGCCAAAAAACTGAATGTATCTATTTCTACCGTTTCAAGAGCCTTAAATGATCATCCGGGTATTGGCAAAAAAAACCGTGAACGCATTAAACAGTTTGCACAAGAACACAATTATCAGAAAAATCTTACTGCACTATATTTTAAAACAGGCAAAAGCTTCACCATCGGTGTAATTGTGCCTGAGATTACAGAAACCTTTTTCTCGAGAGCCATCACAGGCATTGAAGATGTGGCCACGGAAAACGGCTACAATGTTTTTTTTAGCCAGAGTCACAACGATATTGAAAAGGAAAAAGAAATTATTTCGTTATACAGAAAAAGCGGCATCGATGGATTGCTGATATCATTATCAAAATCTACCAGGAATATTGAACATTTCAAGGAGCTGCAGGACTCGGGGGTACCTGTAATATTTTTCGACAGGATACCCAAAGACAGCAGTATGTACACTGTATCCTGCGATCTTTTTAACAGCTCTAAGCTGCTGATAGATTTCCTGTGGGAAAAAGGCCACAAAACCATTGGGCTGATCAAAGGGCCAAGTTCGCTCAACGCCACTATGGAAAGGATGCGCGGCTTTATGGAGGGGCTGAATAAGAAACGGGTAAAGACAGACCCTGCCCTATTTGCCACCTCTGATCTTACACGGGAGGGCACACGCAAAGCCATGGAGGATATATTGTCTCAAAAGAAAAAACCTACGGCCATAGTAGCTTTCAACGATTACGTAGCGCTGGACGCTATACAATACATACAGGAAAAAACCTCGATGAAAATCAATGAAGACATCTGCTTTGTAAGCTATGCCAACGTACCGATCACGAACTACATTGATGTGGCCAAGCCCATTGCATCTATAGAACAATTTCCTTACGAGCAGGGCAAACTTGCCACAGAATTATTACTCAAAATTCTGAGAGACCCACAAACCGAATTAACTGACAGGCATATTGTACTGGAAGGGAAACTGATAGAGCATTTTTAATATCATTCATTAAATTCTCCCAACCCCTGCCTGATAATCTCATATTCATCCGTTGTACAGTCTACAATAGTAGAAGGGATCATACCGCCCGTGCCGCCGTCTACCACAATATCTACCACATCTTTAAAATTCTCATACATTAGTTCCGGATTGGTATACTCCTCTACCATTTCACCGGGCAGCGATGTGGAAAGAATAGGCCTGCCCAATGTCTGTACAAGTGTCTGGGAAATTTTATTGTCGGGAACTCTTAAGCCAATGGTGTTCTTTTTGTTCTGTAAAAGCTTAGGCACTTCCTTGCTTGCAGGCAGTATAAAGGTATACGGGCCGGGCAGGTGCTCTTTTAAAATCCGGTATAGAGGCGTAGATATAGATTTTGTGTATTTGCTCAGATCGCTAAGATCGGCGCAAACAAACGACAGGTGTATTTTCTGAAAGTCTACTTTTTTAATGGCAGCCACCCGCTGGGTAGCTTTGTGATTAAAAATATCACAGCCGAGGCCATAGATGGTATCTGTGGGATATATGATCACACCGCCATCAAGCAGGCATTCTACAATTGTTTTTACATTTCTTGGGTTCGGGTTGTCTGGATGTAGTTGCAGGAACATATCAATAGGTTTTAGCTTTGGTTTTTAAAATATCAGCTTTTTGCATGGGTGTAAGCCGGTAGTTGTAGTCGTAGATAGCGCTTTCCCAGTCGCCATAGTTGGGGTTGGGCAGCACAATGAATTTCCTGCCGAAAAGCGCTGCATTGTTCTTAACCTGCCGGGTTCTTTCTTCCTCACTTTTTTTATCAAATACAGAGGTAAAGTCAGACAGGTTATCTCCGCAAAGCATGATGATCTCATGGTTTTGAGAGATTGCTTCCCTGCGCGGCTCTTTGCCGCCTATGGTTGTGCGCAGCAACAGGTGCTGCTCATCGGCATAAGGAAAATTATATTTTTGCAGGTTCTTCAGCGTAGCTGCGCGCTCGTGGTGGTAGCGGTTGGTGACGTAGAAAATTTGCACGCCCTTGGAAGCCGCGTATTTAAAAAATGTGAGCGCCCCGGCAACGGTGTCAGCGCTGGCTTTGGCTGTCCATTCGTTCCAGGCTGCCTGCTCAAAATCTTTGCCGAGGTGCGCCTGGTGCACCGAGTTGGGTGTATTGTCTAAAATGGTCTCGTCAATATCGGTAACAATAGCGGGCGGTTTGCCGGAGGTATTATTTTTCAGCGTTTCATCGAGGTAGAGTGCGGCCGAATTATAG
The DNA here is from genome assembly GCA_023422835.1 of Bacteroidota bacterium. Lineage (GTDB taxonomy): Bacteria > Bacteroidota > Bacteroidia > Chitinophagales > Chitinophagaceae > Haoranjiania > Haoranjiania flava. Next base: position 200,504 of record JAFAGI010000020.1, read on the forward strand.
GCCTGGAAGCAGAGCGCTTTGTACTCTGCCGCGCGCTGTATGTATAGAGCGGTGTACAATTTTGCATTGGGAAAAAACTGATCGGCGGCGGCCTGCTGAGCATGATAGTTGTAGGTTTTGCAACTGCCCAGCAGTACCAGCACGAAGAGTAAATATTTTTGCTTAAGCATAGGCCGATTTTTACTTTCAAATGTACAAAGAGTTTTTTAGGCGTAGAAATTAGTATAGCACAGGTTCACAACACCTCAACAATTCAGCACCCCCTTTCTTAACATAACCTTGCTAATATTTTTTACAACTATCATCGTTTGTGCCGATTAAAAAATCTACCTTTGCGCAGCTTAACCACACACCATGGATTTAATCGATTTTATACTGCATATAGATCAGCACCTCAATGATTTTATCATTGCTTACGACAGCTGGATCTACGTGATACTTTTCCTGATTATTTTTGTTGAAACCGGCGTGGTAGTAATGCCTTTTTTGCCCGGCGACTCCCTGCTGTTTGCCGTGGGCATGTTTGCGGCCCAGGGCTCGCTCAACATATGGATATGCCTGGTGCTGCTGCTGGCGGCAGCCATTCTTGGTGATGCGTCCAACTACCTTATCGGAAAATATTTAGGACCCAAAATGATGAAGCTACGGTGGAGGGGTAAACAGCTTATCAAACCGCAATACCTGGACAAGACCCATGAATTTTACGAGAAGCATGGCGCCAAAACCATTGTAATCGCCCGCTTTGTGCCTATTGTGCGCACATTTGCACCGTTTGTGGCAGGCATCGGGAAAATGAATTACTGGCATTTTCTTTCCTACAATGTTATCGGCGGCGTACTGTGGATCGTAGGCCTTACACTGGCGGGTTATTTCCTGGGAAGCATCCCTTTTATCAAAGATAATTTTGAGATTGTGGTGTTCGTGATCATTTTCCTGTCTCTGCTACCTATGATTTTTGAATTCCTTAAAACTAAAAGGCAGGCTAAGGCCAACAGGGAATGGGAAGCGGGTGATTAAATAAAATTGCAGGCTGCCTATTTCGAACCACTATATCCCCATTACTGCAGAAATCTGGTATAACTTCTTTCCAATGCAGCAATTTTTGTCATAGCAATATCCCTGATTGTACTGAATGCTTTCTTTTTGATTTTTTAGAATTCCTTTTCTTTAGGTGTAGCCCATCCGCAAAGGCTGCCTAATCACAATAAACGCTTGCTAAGCATGAGAAAACATTCAGCCATTTTGGCAAGAAAATGCATTAGCATTATTTTTGAATGTACATTTGCACATTCATTCAAACAAAACAAATAGCTGTTTTGTTTTAAAATATACATATAAATAATATGGCGAATTTTTTAAGTAGACTGCTCGGCGGAAATAAATCTCAGAAAGATGTAAAGAAGATTGACCCGGTAGTTGCGAAAATAAATGAATTCTTCAATCAATATGCTTCTCTCTCCAACGATGAATTAAGAGGTAAGACCGAAGAGTTTAAAGGCAGGATAGCCGGCTACCTGCAGGAAATCAATACTGAAATTGATGCGTTGAAAAACGAAGCCGAAGCCCTTACTGAAGGCGATATTGCAGGAAGAGATGCGCTCTATCAGAAAGTGGATGAGCGCAAGAAAGACAAGGATAAGAAAATAGAAGAGATACTGGAGCAGTTGCTGCCGGAGGCTTTCGCAGTAGTAAAGGAAACGGCAAGCAGGTTTAAATCAAACGAACAGATCGTTGCCAGAGCAACTGATCTCGACAGGGAACTTGCCATCAGGAAAAAACACATAACCATTGATGGCGACAATGCCATTTACAAAAATTCCTGGGAAGCTGCTGGCAATACCATCACCTGGAACATGGTACACTACGACGTGCAGCTGATCGGTGGTATAGTTTTGCACCAGGGAAAAATCGCGGAGATGGCAACGGGTGAAGGTAAAACACTGGTGTCTACCCTGCCCGCTTACCTCAATGCACTTGCCGGAGAAGGCGTACACATTGTAACCGTGAACGATTACCTGGCACGAAGAGACGCTGAATGGAACGGTCCCATCTTTGAATGGCTCGGTTTAAAAGTGGATTGTATCGATAAGCACCAGCCGAACTCGCCTGAAAGAAGAAACGCTTACCTCGCAGATATCACTTACGGCACCAACAACGAATTTGGGTTCGACTACCTGCGCGATAATATGGTGCATAACATTGATGAAATGGTACAGCGCAAGCACCATTACGCCATGGTGGATGAGGTGGATAGCGTATTGATCGACGATGCGCGTACACCGCTGATCATCTCCGGGCCGGTAGGTAAAGACACTTCCACGCAACAATTCTTTGATCTGAAGCCAAGAATTGAAAAACTGGTAGCAGAGCAGAGAAGAATTACCAACCAGTTCCTGATCGAAGCTAAAAAGAAAATAGCCGAAAACAATACAGACCCTACGGACGGCGGCCTTGCCCTCTTCCGGTCACACCGCGGCATGCCCAAGAACACAGCCCTCATCAAATTCCTGAGCGAGCCGGGCATGAAACAGGTATTACAAAAAACAGAGAACTACTACCTGGCAGACCAGCAGAAAGAAATGCCGAAAGCTGATGCCGAATTATACTTTTACATTGAAGAGAAAAATAATTCCGTAGAGCTTACAGACAAAGGCATACAGGCATTGACAGGCGCCAGCGAAGACCCCAACTTCTTTGTACTGCCGGACATAGCTGTAGATTTGGCAAAAATAGAAAATGATGAGAACCGCACGCCGGAACAGAAATACAACGATAAAGAAGCGCTGATAGATGAATACAGCACCAAAGCAGACCGCATACACACAGTACAGCAGTTGTTGAAAGCCTATACCTTGTTTGTGAAGGACGATGAATACATTGTGGTTGACGGGCAGGTAAAGATCGTAGATGAACAGACAGGCCGTATCATGGAAGGCCGCCGCTATTCAGACGGCTTGCACCAGGCCATAGAAGCAAAGGAGAATGTAAAGATTGAAGCAACCACCCAAACCTACGCTACCGTTACCTTACAGAACTTTTTCCGCATGTATCACAAGCTGGCCGGTATGACCGGAACGGCAGAAACAGAGGCAGGCGAGTTCTGGGAAATATACAAGCTGGATGTGGTAACCATTCCTACCAACGTGCCCGTGATCCGTATAGACCACAATGACATTGTGTATAAGACCAAGCGCGAAAAATACGGCGCTGTCATCAATATGGTTGAAGACCTGCGTGCGAAAGGACGGCCGGTACTGGTGGGTACTACCTCCGTGGAAGTGAGTGAGCTGCTTTCCCGGATGCTGAAACAAAAACAGATCCCGCACAACGTACTCAACGCAAAGCAGCACGCACGCGAAGCACAGGTAGTAGCAGAAGCAGGCCTTTCAGGCGCTGTGACCATTGCTACCAACATGGCAGGCCGTGGTACGGACATTAAACTTACACCGGAGGTAAAAGCTGCGGGTGGCTTAGCCATCATCGGTACTGAAAGGCACGAATCGCGCCGTGTAGACAGGCAGTTGCGCGGGCGTGCCGGGCGCCAGGGCGACCCCGGGTCTTCCTTGTTCTACGTGTCGCTGGAAGATGACCTGATGCGCATGTTCGGCAGTGAACGTATTGCTAAGGTCATGGACTTTGCCGGCTTCAAAGAAGGCGAGGAGATCCAGAGCCAGATGATCACCAAATCTATTGAGCGTGCCCAGAAAAAAGTAGAAGAGAACCACTTCGGCACGCGTAAAAGGTTGCTGGAATACGATGATGTAATGAATAAACAGCGCACGGTAATCTATACCAAGCGCAACCATGCATTGTTTGGAGAAAGGCTGGCGCTTGATATTGACAATGCATTCTACGATGTGGCATTAAGCGTAGCTTCTAATGCTGCCGACTATGAAACATTTAAACTGGATGCTATACGCAACCTGGGCATAGATACCAAAGTAACCGCTCAGGAACTCGGCAAGCTCAGCCCTGCCGCCATTGCCGAAAAATTATACAACGAAACTACCGAATCGTACCTGAGGCACAGGGAAGAAATTGCACAGAAAGCATTGCCTGTATTCAAAAATATCCGCCAGTTCCAGGCCCAGCACATCCAGAATGTGATTGTACCATTTACTGACGGGAAAAGAGGGCTGCAGGTACTGGCCAACCTGGACAAAACCATTGCCACCAACGGCAAGGACCTTGTAAACAGCCTTGAGAAAACCATTACACTTGCACTGATCGACGATGCATGGAAAGAGCATTTAAGATCAATGGATGATCTGAAACAAAGCGTACAGACCGCTTCTTACGAGCAGAAAGATCCTTTGGTGATCTACAAGCAGGAAGCTTTCGGCCTGTTTGCCCAAATGAATACGCAGGTGAGCAAGGATATCGTTTCATTCCTGTTGAATGCCATCATTCCTGTTGAAGAAGAAAATGCACATCTGCAGGAAGGCCATGAGCAAAAGACAGACATGAGCAACATGCATTCCAATAAAGCTCAGGTAGATGCTGCCGGAGATGATTATGGTGTAAATGGCAATGATCACTACGATCCCTCAGCAGAACAAAAACAAATGCCTGTAGTACGCAGCGAGCCTAAGATCGGCAGAAACGATCCTTGCCCTTGCGGCAGCGGTAAAAAGTTCAAAAACTGTCACGGGAAATAGTCAAACTTAAATAGTACGGCATCTCCAGTACGGATGCCGTATACTACTCTATTTTGTTTTCCATACAATATATAAAGACGCGTTGTCTACGCTTCAGGAAATGGAGCCGTAAGGCCTATGCCGTATTCAGCAGCATCGGCAGGCACGTAACCATAGGCAGCTTAAAAAGCGTTGTGGCAGATAAGCTTTTAGGTAAACAACAAAACTCAAGCCTGCAGTTTGCTTCTGAAGACAAACAGCAGGATAACAATACCCAACCCAGCTCAGCGCAAGACCCGCCTGATGAGCTGCTTTTGCCGGCAATATTGCTTGCCGCAACCGTGAACTATACAAACAATTATGGCAGTAATGTAGCATACCATTGCTGTCGCAACACTGTATTACATTTAGCTGAAAGAAAGTCTTTAACGACTGCTTTCAGCTTTTTTTATTTACAAATTAAACAGGATTAAATTTCATGAAGAAAAGGTGTTTTACAACATTAGCTTTTGCACAACTTCTATTCGCCGCACAGTTGGCGAGTGCACAAACCGTTAGCGAAGAAACCCCGTTAGACCCGGTAACCGTTACTTCGTCGCTTATTGAAAAAAGAAGCTCGGAAACAGGCAGGAACATAACCATTGTCAAAGGAGAGACATTTGCTGAGCTCCCGGTACATTCTGTAGATGAGCTGCTCAAATACATCCCCGGCATTGAAATACAGGCGCGCGGCCCGCAGGGATCGCAAAGTGATATCACTATGCGCGGCGGCACATTTCAGCAGGTGCTGGTGATCATAGACGGCATCAGGGTCAATGACCCCAACACAGGCCACTTTTCTTCTTACATACCCATTGTGCCCGCCCAGATAGACAGGATAGAAGTGCTGAAAGGCGCATCATCAGCTATTTACGGGTCAGACGCAGTGGGCGGCGTTATCAACATCATTACTAAATCTTTCAGCGCTGCAAAGCAACATACAAATACGTTGCAGGCACAGATGAGCGCAGGCGAATACAATTACAAATCATTGCATGCAGGAGGCTTTTTTCAAAAAAACAACTTTAGCGTAGATGCCGGCGTGCTGACCAATCATTCGGACGGTGTAGCGCAGCGCGGTATAAGAGGCTATTTCCACAACACCTCTGCTTCTGTTGGTCTGAATTACCTCATACATCCATACTTCCACATAGCCTACCGTGCGGCTTACGATAAAAGGGATTTTGCTGCACAGAATTTCTATACCACGTTTGCATCAGACACTGCGTCTGAAGTAGTAGATTCCTGGTGGCATCAATTGCGAGCAGGCTATGAAAAAGGCAGCTCCAAACTAACAATTGACGCGGGCTACAAATTTCTGCACGATGAATTTTTATTCACGCCCCATGCTACGCCAAACAACAACAAGTCTACATTGCTGCAGTCGCAGCTTACCTACCATCAACAGGTTGCTAACGGGTCTGCAATGGTTACAGGTCTTAGCTTCCAGCAAAAATCAATTAATTCAAATGACAGGGGCATGCATACCATCAACGTAGCGGCGCCTTTTATTTCGCTGGTACAACACATTGGTGCATACATGATGATACAACCTTCTGTACGCCTGGAGCTGATTGACAAAAACAAACCGGAACTTATTCCCCAGCTCACATTTTCCTACAAACGAAATGATCTGCAGTTAAGAGCCAGCGGCGGCAAAACCATTCGTGATGCCGACTTTACCGAACGATACAACAATTATAATAAAACACAGGTAAAAAGCGGGCGCATAGGCAACCCCGGCCTGCTACCGGAACATGCCTGGAACTACGAGGCTGGGGCAGACTGGTTTTATAAATCAAAGCTGAAAGTGTCGGGCACCTTCTTCCAGAGGTTTCACACAAAACTCATCGACTGGATCAACACACCGTACACTGACATGCCACGCAAAGACAACCTGGTAACAAACGGTGTTTATGCACTGGCTAAAAATATTTCGGAGGTAAACACAACCGGCATTGAATCTGACATTCAGTACAACAACCGCTTCTCCGAAAAACGAAACATGCAGATCAACGCCGGGCTCATATGGCTGTACAGCAATACCAGCGAGGCACAGACATCTTTTTACATTAATTCCCATGCGCGTTTTATCGGCAATTTTATGGCGCTGTACAATTACGGCCCTGTGGCTTTAAGCCTTACCGGCATATACAAAGCCCGGCAGCCGCAGGAAGCTTCAGCCATCAACGCTTATGTAAGTAAAGATTATTTCCTGTTGAATGCACGCGCATCTTACAGCATATTGCAAAATAAGCTTGCCGCATTTGTACAGGCAGACAATGTTTTTGACCGTGCTTACAGCGACCTGCTGGGTACTCCCATGCCGGGCAGGTGGCTGCATGGCGGTATCAGTTTTAAAATGTAATAAAGAATTTATAACCGTAAAAAAGAATTATGGAGACATATTCCAAAGAACAGATATCAGCGATCTACTACCGCCCGTTACTGGAGCTGGTGTTTGATGCAGCCGCTGTACACAGAAGCAATAACGACCACAGGGAAGTGCAGATCAGCAACCTGATCTCGATAAAAACAGGCGGCTGCAAAGAAGACTGTGCTTACTGTCCCCAGGCTGCCAGGTACAACACCGGCGTAAACGTGCATGGATTAATGCCACTGGAAACAGTAGTAGCCACCGCTGTGAAAGCTAAACAGGCCGGTGCTTCCAGGCTGTGCATGGGCGCTGCCTGGCGCGAAGTGAGGAACAACAGGGACTTCGACAAAGTGCTGGAAATGGTAAAGGAAGTAAACAAGCTGGACATGGAAGTTTGCTGCACACTCGGCATGCTCACTTACGAGCAGGCCATGCGCCTGAAAGAAGCGGGCTTGTATGCCTACAACCACAACCTCGACACATCTGAAGAGCATTATGAAACCATCATCACCACCCGAACATACGAAGACAGGCTAAATACACTGTACAACGTGCGCAAAGCAAACATCACGGTTTGTTCCGGCGGCATTATTGGACTCGGAGAATCTGAGGATGACAGGATAGGCATGCTGCATGTACTGAGCAACCTGCCTCAACAGCCTGAATCGGTACCGATCAATGCTCTGGTACCGGTAAAAGGAACACCACTGGAAAACCAGCCGCGTGTACCGGTATGGGATATGATGCGCATGATCGCAACGGCACGCATCATTATGCCGAAGACAGTGATACGCCTCTCAGCAGGCAGGCATGAAATGTCTATGCCGGAACAGGCATTGTGTTTCCTTGCTGGCGCCAACTCTATATTTGCAGGAGATAAATTGTTAACCACTCCTAACCCTGAGTTTGACCAGGACAGGATGATGCTGGATATTTTGGGCCTCACACCACGTAAGCCTTTCAAAGAAACCAATCAATTAAAAGCCGAAATGTAATAACTGCCCGCTGCAAGGCGGGCCTTTCTATAACGCTGATAAGATGTAGTTGAAAAACCTTATTTCCTGCATTATTGCTACCTACAGCAGCAGGATATTGCAATAAAGTCCAATACGCTGACTAATAATTTTTAAACCCCGTGATTTGTTGTAAATTGTGCTTCTTTTTTGAAGTATGATAAAGATTATAGCAATCCCCGTTTTATTATTGTTTACGCTTGTTGGCGTACAAGGCCGCCAGCCATTTGAAGTACGCAACGATACATTATATGTGTACGATGGCATCAGTACACAGGTTTTTTTATGGAAAGAAGGAAAGCTTTCCCTGGTTCAATCCGCATCTAAAAAAACTACACAAATATATAGTTCTTACAAAAACGACATTGGCGTATTGAAAGAAAAACCCGAAACGGTATCTTATAATATAGTCAGGCTGCCGGCAACATTGCGATCAGCAGCTTCCACAAGAATTGACCTTACAGCAAAATACAAGGCCTTTGAAACGAGAAGAAGCCTTATTATCTACGACAATTCACCCGGTGTTGAATGGAGGCTTGCAGTAAAAGGAAAACATCCATTTAAATACAAAACAAATTATTCCGCAACAGGGTTAATAGAAAATCCTGAATTGCTCAGCGACAATCAACCGCATTATTTCTCACTTCCTGCGGCAGGCAGTTTCTGGACCACCAAAACAATTCTGTTTAAGGAAGCCACAGATCACCACACCAATCTGCTTCAAAAAAAGCAGGAATTCCCTTACAAAAAAAGCCAATATTATAATGGCTCTGTTTTACAAATGCAGTATCCCGGCTTTGAGCATTTAATTGTAAAACTGTCTCCTTTGCAAAATGCCCAGGCTGTATATGCAGGCTTCGACTTCAGCACTGACCTGGATGGCGTAAAAGTACACTCCCCAGGACTTACAGCAGATTCTTCAAACCTTACAGAGTGGCAGGAAGCCTATCCGCTTTTTGTAGTTATGTATGCCGAAAACGAAGATGTTGCATTAGGGTATTATAAAAATTTTGAGCTGAATGTCAATAAATATATTCCTGCTCTGGACAATACATTTACCATGAACACCTGGGGCGACAGGAATCAAGACAGCCGTATAAATGAAAAATTTATTTTGAATGAATTAGATGCTGCTGCAAGATTAGGCATTACGCATTTTCAGATTGATGACGGATGGCAGCAGGGATTGTCTTTAAACTCTGCCAGCAAGCATAAATTGCTTTGGGATGATTGGGGCGATAATGACTGGCAAATAAACAAAACCCGCTTCCCTAATGGCTTTGAGGCTGTTTTGAAAAAATCCGCATCGCTTAATATGCATATTGGCTTATGGTTCAATCCTTCCAAGCAGCACAATCACCTAAAATGGGAAAGAGATAAAAATATCCTGGTTAACCTATACCAGCAATACGGCATTTCCTGGATCAAGATAGATGGTTTGCAGCTTGCCAACAAGCAAGCAGAACAAAGAGTAACAACCATGTTGGACCAGGCAAGAAAAGAAACAGCCGGTAAATTATCTTTCAACATGGATGTAACGGCAGGATTACGCGGAGGATATTTTTTCTTAAACAGAACAGGGAATATTTTTTTAGAAAACAGGTATACAGATTGGGGCAATTATTACCCGCATCTTACACTTAGAAATGCCTGGATGCTTTCTAAATATATACCTCTGCAACGCTTGCAGATAGAGTTTTTGAATAAATGGCGCAATACAAAAATGTATAAGCACAACGATCCTCTAAGCCCTGTAAACATTCCGTTTGACTATATGTTTGCCACCACTATGATGGCACAACCATTAGCCTGGATGGAAGCTACCGGCTTACCGCGCGAAGCGTTTGCCGTAAACGATCTGGTACAGGTATGGAAAAAACACAGAAGCGATATGCAGTCAGGTATCATCTATCCGATAGGTGATATGCCCAATGGCAGGAACTTTACAGGCTTTGCATCTTATACGCGCGATAAAGTTTACGTTTTATTGTTCCGTGAATACACTACAGGAAACACAGGACATTTCAAATTGCCCGATACAAAGGAGCATATGAGATTAAGAACATTTATACCACTCGCCGGCAATGGCAAAGTGAGCAATGTAAAACAGGATTCTTTCTCTGTAAATATGCCGCAACAATTCCAGTTTTTGTTTGGGTATTTTGTGCGATAGATGTTTTACGGTACCGGTTTTATATTAGCCTTATTCAGATCCATTACAGGCACCATGCCTTCGCTGGGCAGGTAAATGATCTGCGGCAGGTCGCCCTTCTCAGCGAGCTTTTCCAGGGTCCTGATAAAAAGGTATTGATTATAGGTAGAATTCAATTGCCCGTTTTCTACACGCATAGCCTCTGCCATACCTTTTGCACGTGCCACTTCGGCCTGCGCGTTCAGCTTCTCTGCTTCCAGCCTGGCCTTGGCTTCTTCTACCAGTATCCTTCTGTTCTGCTCAGCTTTGGCCATTTCCGCCTTACCGGCCATTTCCTGTTGCCATACGTTGTAGATCGGCATGCCCCACATCATTACCACGATACCACCAAGGATAATGGCAGCAACGATTAAAATAGATTTTGCGCTTATTTGCATAGCTGTAAATATTTACTTAAAGATACAAAACTTTGTAGTAAGAGCGGAGAAGTTATCCGCAGTCTTTGTTGATGACACCATTGTTGATATATTTTTTACAGGCTTCCACAAACTTTACGAAGAGCGGCGCCGGGCTTTCCACCGTACTCTTGAGCTCTGGGTGAAACTGCACGCCCACGAAGAAAGGATGATCGGGGATCTCCACAATTTCTACCAGACCTGTTTCCTGGTTAAAGCCCGTAGCTTTCATGCCGTGCTGCTCAAAAGTTTCCAGGAAATTACTGTTGAACTCATAGCGGTGCCTGTGCCTTTCAGAAATTTCTGTAGTGCCGTAAACTGAATGAGCGATCGAGCCTTCTACCACTTTACACGGATAAGCGCCCAAGCGCATGGTGCCGCCCATTTGGCTGATGCTTTTCTGCTCTTCCATCATACAGATCACATTATTTTCACCGTGCTGCTCCACTTCCGTAGAGTTGGCATCGTGGATGTTCATTACATTCCTGGCAAATTCTATTACCGACATCTGCATGCCCAGGCAAATACCGAAGAAAGGCATTTTATGCACCCTGGCATATTCTATGGCCAGTATCTTACCATCAATACCCCTGGTGCCAAAACCCGGAGCCACCAGTATACCATCCAGGTTGCAGAGCTTGTCCTTTACATTTTCTTCCGTTATAAATTCACTGTGGATATTCTGCACCACTACCTTGCATTCGTTCATGGCGCCGGCATGTATAAAACTTTCCAGGATAGATTTATAAGCATCCTGCAACTCAACGTATTTGCCCACGAGCCCGATTGTGATCTTGCTTTTGGGATATTTTATCTGGTCTAAAAATGTTTTCCACTTGTCAAGTTGCGGCTCTTTGTATTCTGTGATGTTTAATTTCTTCAGGCAGATCACATCCAGCTTTTCACGCAGCATGGTTAATGGCACTTCGTAGATAGATGAGGCGTCCATTACTTCTATCACAGCTTCCTGCTTCACATTGCAGAAGAGTGCAATTTTTCTTTTAATGTCGTTGCTTAATGATTCTTCCGTGCGGCAGGCAATAATATCGGGGTGTACGCCCGCTTCACTCATCATTTTTACCGAATGCTGTGTAGGCTTTGTTTTCAGTTCCTTGGCAGCTTTCAGGTATGGCACTAACGTAAGGTGTACCACGCATACATCCTCGTCGGGAAGCTCCCATTGAAGCTGGCGTATAGACTCCACGAAAGGCAGGCTCTCAATGTCGCCAACCGTACCGCCGATCTCTGTTATTACAATGTCGTACCGGCCGTCCTGTCCCAGCAGCAGCATCCTGCGTTTGATCTCATCTGTGATGTGAGGGATCACCTGTACAGTTTTGCCGAGGTAAGCGCCTTCTCTTTCTTTGTTAATCACCGTTTGATAGATGCGGCCGGTAGTAACGTTGTTGGCCTGAGAAGTATGAATGTTCAGGAACCTCTCGTAGTGGCCGAGATCCAGGTCTGTTTCTGCGCCGTCTTCCGTAACGTAGCATTCGCCATGCTCGTAGGGGTTCAGCGTGCCGGGGTCCACATTGATGTACGGATCAAATTTTTGAATAGTAACTCTGAAACCACGTGCCTGTAACAATTTAGCCAGCGATGCGGCTATAACTCCTTTTCCAAGACTGCTTGTTACGCCACCTGTAACAAAAATATACTTTGCCATAAAAATTTTCTTTTTTTGGTAGATGCTATTCAAATAAAAATGACCCGAAAGAAAGGCAAAACTCTATTGCCTTTTTTACAGAGAGGTCGTGCAAAAGTATTTGATTTTTTTTGCTAAAAAAAATTGAAATTCGCGGTTACAAGCATTGTTAATCCACTACTTCGAACTTTGCTATTTCATAAGCTATTCTCCGCAACAGGTATTGCGATTCTTTTTCAGGTAAAATAGCGTCGGCCTGTGCATTGAAATCGCTTGTTAGCACATCATTGGTTTTTTTATTGAGAAATTGCCAGTGCACAATGTTGTGGCTGATAAAATCCGACATAGTTTTATCGGTAAGCTGCACAAAGTTGGCAAAATAGCTTGTGCCGTCTACCGGCACCATCTGGTGGGTAAAATCAAACAGCATCTTCTCGCCGTTGTCGAGTGAAATGCCGAATGCCAGGTTCTCATCGGGCATAAAATTTTCCGACATGGATATTACCTGCAGGGCACAGACATTTTCTTTTTTTACGAAGGTGAGCAATATGGCAGTATAGGCGCCACTGTTGTCAATGCCTGCAAGCACTACGCCTTCCATATCTTTTCTGCCGATGGTGCGCACAGCTACCAGGTCGTCTGAGTCTTTGTTTACATATACCTGATCCAGGAAAATTTTTCTTTCAGGGTCAATCCCGGGAATTGCTGTGTTGTTTTCAAATTGATCTAAGGCGTTCTGTAGTGTTGACATGATTGTGTTTTTAATTAGTTATGCTTTTACATGCAGCAAATATTTTTCTGCAAAAAAATCTTCGGGGAAAATAGCATGTATATTCATAACATGCGGGCGTACATTGCTTTCAGAAATCTCCTGTGCCAGGTCGCCGCCCTTCAGGCACAGCAAGCCATTGGCAACTTCCCCGTTCATACCCTTTTTCAGCAAGAGTTTACTCCATCTCCACAAATCTTTCAGGGGGGCCACGGCCCGGGATACGGCAAAGTCGAATTTTCTGTTTTTGATCTCTTCCGCACGGGTATGCTGCGTAGTAATGTTCTTTAGCCCCGCTGCGGCAGCCACCTCTTTTAATACTGTTAATTTTTTATTGATGCTGTCCACCGCCAGGAACTCTGCTTCAGGAAAATAAACAGCCAGCGGCACGGAGGGAAACCCGCCGCCGCAACCAATATCAATCACCTGCGTGCCGGGCTGAAACTCAACGGCTGCAGCTATTGCCAGTGAATGCAACACATGGTGCTCGTAAAAGTTGTCCATGTCTTTTCGGGAGATCACGTTGATCTTTGCATTCCATTCCTGGTACAATGCTTTCAGTGCCTGCATCTGGCGCAACTGTTCTTCACTAAAATCAGAGAAATATTTCAGGATAATATCCATACGGGGCAAAGCTACTTGTAAAATTTTGTTTTAAAAAAATCAACAGTTTAAAATGGCTAAGATTTTGCAGTCAGGGTTATAAAATGTTTTATGATGAAAAAATTAATGATGATTTTGGCAATAGCAGTTTCCGGCATTATGCTGTACGGCTGCGCAAACATTCAACCGGCAGGAACTAGCAGCCATCTTATGCAAAAGTGGCGGCTGCAAAGCATACAGGGCTTTTCCGATGCTGAAGTGCTGCAAACAAAAGGTTTTATAGATTTCACCGGCGCTGCCAAAGAGCATAAAGCCTTCTCGGGTGTTGGTTGCAACCGGATATTTTTTGAATACAGGCTTTCCGGCAATAATCTCAGCTTCACCAATATCGGCAGGACCAAGATGATGTGTGAGAATATTGCCATGGAAGAAGCTTACATTGCGCTGTTGGAGAAAGTAACATCCTACCAGACGAAAGGCCATTACCTGATGCTGAAAGATGCCGGCGGTAATGTGTTGATCAAAGCAGTAGACCTTAACTGGCAATAATTGCCAGGGAAAAAACAAACAGGCCGCCGCTAAAAAAAGCGACAGCCTGTTTAGTATAGTATTATTTTTTACAATAAGATTCTCAAGGGCTCTTCCAGCAACTCTTTCAATGTCTGCAGGAAGGCAGCGCCGCTGGCGCCATCTACTACCCTGTGGTCGCAGCTAAGGGTTACTTTCATGATGTTGCCCACCACTATCTGGCCGTTCCTGACAACCGGCTCTTCGCTAATGCCGCCCACTGCCAGGATGCAGGCATCCGGTGAGTTGATGATGCCGGTAAATTGCTCTATACCAAACATGCCCAGGTTGGAAATCGTAAATGTACTTCCTTCCCAATCTGATGGTTGCAATTTTTTATCTTTGGCTTTCTGTGCAAATTCTTTCACTTCTGCTGAGAGCTCTGTGAGTGATTTTGTATCTGCAAATCTCACTACGGGCACCAGCAGCCCGTCAGGCACAGCTACGGCCACGCCGATGTTTACGTGATGGTTTACCCGGATGGTATCGCCTCTCCAGCTGCTGTTTACAGCAGGATGCTTTTTCAAAGCTACTGCCACAGCTTTTAACACAATGTCGTTAAAGCTGATCTTATAGTCTTTTGCTTTTTCGTTGAGTCTTGGGCGTGCAGCTACCACATTGTCCATATTAATAGACATAGTTAGGTAGAAGTGAGGCGCGGTGTATTTACTTTCAGAAAGCCTGCGTGCAATGGTTTTACGCATCTGGCTTACCTGAACTTCTTCAAAAGATTCCTGCCCGGCAGGTGCTGCGGCAATAGCCGGCTGAGCCTGTGAAGCTGTTGCAGCTTGCTGAGCTGCAGGCTGTGCAGTTGGTGTGTAATTTTCAATATCGCTTTTTACAATACGGCCATTGTCCCCGCTGCCTTTTACATATTTCAGGTCTATGCCTCTCTCTTCTGCAATTTTTTTAGCCAGGGGAGAAGCAAAAATCCTTCCCTCGTTTACCACTTGCGGCTGTTGGGCTTGTTGCGGTTGTGCAGTTTCCGCTGCTGCTGCAGGCTGAGCTGCTGACTGTGAAGCCGGTTGTTGGGCTGGCGCTTCCGGCTGCGCAGCAGCTTCGCCACCGCCTTTGGATGCAGCTACTATAGTGTCTACATCAGTGCCTTCTTTTCCGATCACACAAAGCAGGTCATTTACTTTTATTGTTCCGCCTTCTTCTGCTCCCTGGTAGAGCAGTTTACCATCTTTATAGCTTTCCAGCTCCATGGTGGCCTTGTCTGTTTCTATGTCTGCCAGCACGTCGCCTTTCTTCACGTCTTCGCCAACATTTTTTCTCCATGCAGCAATAACGCCTTCTGTCATAGTATCGCTCAGGCGCGGCATCAGCACTACTTCCTCCATGGAAGCAATATCCAATCCGGATGTTGCCGGCGCTGTTTTTGTTTCGGGTTGTGGCTGTGCTGAAGTTTCCTGTTCAGGCGCTTCTGCCTTTTGCGCCGGAGCTGTTTTTGCGCTGCCTCCGCCTACTAATGCAGAAACATCTTCGCCTTCCTTGCCCACTATTGCCAAGAGATCATCTACCATAATTTTTGTACCGTCAGGGCCAGCCAGGTGAAGTATGGTTCCATCCTGGTAGCTTTCCAGTTCCATGGTAGCTTTATCGGTTTCTATTTCTGCCAAAAGGTCTCCTTTTTTAACCGGGTCTCCTACCTTTTTGTGCCACGCAGCAATAACGCCTTCAGTCATAGTATCACTCAGGCGGGGCATTTTTATCACTTCAGCCATAATAATTTTATTTTTAGTTGCAAACCGTTAGTTTAATTCGAGGCGTGAAATTACATCAAAATATAGAAATAAAGAAAACTATGTGTTTAAAATTACGCCAAACGCCGGCAACGCGGCAGTGTTAATTACTTTATTTTACTATGGATATAATCTATCTGTTGCTGTATAGCCGCCGGGTCGGGAGCTGATGCTTTTTTTATCAGCTTCTGCTTTGCCATCTCTTTCAAAAAGTTGTAGACGGCTTCTTTGTAAGAAGGGTAATTGCCAGCTATTGTTTCCGTAAATTTCAATACCTCATCTAAAGCCGATTTGAATTTATCAGCATCTGTAAGGCTCAGCATGTAAGCCATAAAATCAAAGGTGTACTCTGCCTTATCGCTCATATTGCTCATGTCTTTATAATCCTTAAATACCTCATCAAAGTCTGCCTCTGTCCTGTTGAGCATATCTAATCTGTCAATAGCAACTTTAAGTTTTCCTTTGGCATCTTTCTTCAATTCCGGCAATAAGGACATAGCCTTTTCTTTGTTTACCATTGAAAGCGCCTGCAAGGCTGCACCCGAAACGCTGTAGGAAGAATCATGTACATTGCCAAGAAACACAGATTCGTATTTCGGATTGCGTGTATAACTCAGTATATCCATTGCCGCAGCACGCGCAGGCCGATGCTTATCTGTACGTGCCATATTTTCTATTTTGGCATAGGCTGCTTCGTTGAGCATTTTGGGATCTATGCTGTAAAGAATGTACTTGCGGATCACATAACTTGGATCTGTCATGCCGCTGTTAATCAGAAAGTCCAGCGCTCCTGCCTGCCTTATGTTGTTGAGGGCGTACTCCACCGCTTCCCTCCTGCCCTGGAAATTGCCTGCATTTTTGTACTGGTAAATATACTGTTCCAAAGTTTTCTGATCATTACTGGTAGCCACCAGTATTTTCTCTGCATCTACATTTACCAGTTGCGGCTTTTGGGTTACAGGAAAAGTAAATGCCTGGCGGGCTTTATCCATCCACACTCGATGCCTTGTTTTTTTACCGGGTTCGTGTATATCTATATCCAACGGGAGCCTGAAAACCGGTGCATTTTTTTGTTTTTGCTCAATGGTTACCGTAACTGTATTCGGCTGGTATGCATAGGAAATATCCAGTTGCGGATGACCGTTGCCATAATACCATTGATTGAAAAACCAGTTCATATCCTTTCCGGTAACTTCTTCTATTGCCAGCCGGAGATCGTGCGCTTCTACGCTGCCGAACTTATGTTTTACCAGCAGCCTGTTGAGCGAAGTAAAGAAGGCATCATCGCCAATGAGGTGGCGCAACATATGCAGGATATTGCCGCCCTTGTTGTAGCTGACGGCATCAAACATATCTTCGTTATTGCTGTAGTGAAAGCGTACAAGATTTTTTCTGAAGTTGCCGCCCATAAGGTAACCCTGGAAGTCTTCGTGCAAGTGAGCATCGGCAGATTCTTTTCCGTATTTGTACTCGCGCCATAGGTACTCGCTGTAATTGGCAAAACTCTCATTCATGGTCAGGTTGCTCCAGCTCTCTGCAGTAACATAGTTGCCAAACCAATGATGAAATAGCTCATGTGCAATCACATCTTCCCAAACGTTGCCATCTACCAGCTCCCGCGCATTCTGTTGTGCCGATTCGCGGTGCAGCGTGGCAGTAGTATTCTCCATGGCGCCGCTAACGAAATCTCTTCCCACCATTTGTGCATATTTTGGCCAGGGATATTCCACGCCTGTTTTTTTAGAGAAGAAAGCCATCATTTCAGGTGTAAGCCCGAAAATTTGTTTAGCGTATAGCGCGTATTCTTTTTCTACGTAGTAGTCTACCGGGATGTTTTTATATTTATCTTTTATCACGGCAAAATCACCCACGCCGATAAAAATAAGATACGGCGCATGTGGCAGGTCCATCTTCCAGGTATCTGTGCGAGTACCGTCTGTATTTTTTTTAGAAGCAGTCATTAACCCGTTGGATAAAGTTACGTATTTACCTGGCACTGTAAGCGTGATCTCCTGGGTTGTTTTCTGGTTAGGCTTATCAATGGTCGGAAACCAGGCGCTGTTGTGCTCGGTTTCGCCCTGCGTCCAGATCTGCGTAGGCTTATTTTTATCTTCCCCTTTGGGGTTGATGAAATACAAACCTTTATCATCTGTGATTGCAGAGCTGCCGCCACCTTTGGGAAGTTCATCCGGCTTGGCAATGTATTTTATGGCAATGGTATATGTCTGGTCGTTTTTATAAGTTCTTCCCAGGCTGATCCTCAGCTGTTTTTTATCGTAAGCATATTTCAGGGGTGTATTTTTACCGTTTGCGGAAAGGCTCACATCCTGTATATCCATTCCTTTGGCATCCAGTGTAAGGCTGTCTGTAGGGTAGAAATAGGGCTTCAGCGTTAACCATGCTTTACCGATCACGTATGATTTGCTGTAATCAAATTTTAAATCGAGTTTGGTGTGCACCAGTGCGTTAATCTTTTCGGGAGACTCGCGGTATTGCTGTTTCCAGGAAGTGTCTGAAGATGAGGTGACAATAATGTCTTCACGGATATCTTCAAGCTGTGCATTGGCAGAGAAAATAAAAAGCAAAAAAGCAACAGAGAGCAACTTTCTCATAGAATAATGATTTTCACGTAAAAATAGCAGAAAAAATTATTGTTGCCTAATGAGTATAGAAGCAGTATGCATCTCCTTTAATTTGATCATGATTATAATTCTAATATTAGGCTTCCTTAACGTAGTTATCCAGATGTTGTATCAAATAATAATCGGTTTGTTGACAAAGCAATCCCATCCATTATTACCTGCCATTTACAAAATCAACTAAATATGGGCTCTCCAATAGATTGCCTGTAAAATATCCTTTCTGTTCATATTCATAGTCTGTTATTTTGATATGCTGTGAACCAGGTTTCCTATTTTACTGCTCTTTTGTTTACCATTGTTTTATAATTCAATAAGTATGCGCTTTCGAAGATTCAAAAGAAATATAATAATAGTTTTTTGTTTCCTTTTCATAAGGAGTTATTTTTGACCAATTCAACCTGAATTGATTCTTCCCCGAAAGCATTATACCATATTTGTAAATACCTCCCATTATCCTTCAGCCATGCTTTTAATTTTTCTTCACTTGCATGATCTTCTTTTAAAACCTGATCGTATTTATTGCAGGTGATGAATAAAATTCAGAAGGATAAGTAGGTTATATAATTGTTATATTTATTATAAATTATCAAATGGTAAAAAGAAAAAAATTGTCACTGCCTAATGCTCTTTTTCTTTTTAGGTGCTTTCCTTAACTTATTCACCCAAATGATGGTGCCGGTTACGGGCAGGCTGGTTGCCACCAGGCACACAAGGAAATAAATGATCTTGGAAAATATTCCAAAGATCTCACCCGTATGCAAAGGCCTTATAGCAGCGGCTACCTGGTGCAGGAATTTCTTTTCAGCAAACTTTTCAATTTTTAACACTTCACCGCTGTAGCTGTCAATGATAACTTTATCAGGCATGGACACGGCAAAAAAACCTTCACGGGTTTTGCTGATGCTGTAAGAGCCTGCGCTGTCTGCAGGTGCAGCAACGGATAAGTTCCCATGAAAGGGCAGCGCTTGATCAGCGATGGCTATAGCTTGTGAAAAGCTTATCTGAGCTGACCCCGGTATATACACCGAAGGCTGTACTTTTTCATTGCGCTGCTTGAATACTTTGTCGCCTAAAACCGTGCTCATACCATTTCTATACCATTCAAACGACCAGCAGAGGCCGGTTAATGCCATCACCATCAGCAACAGGAATGTGTAGAAACCAAGTGTGTTGTGCAGGTCGTGGTTGATGCGTTTCCAGTTGCCGGAAAACATTACGATAAAGGCTGCTTTCCAATAGCGCCACCTGCGAGGTATCCATAGAATAATGCCGGATATCAACAGCAGTACAAAGATAATGGTGGATATGCCCACCACGATCCTGCCGTTGGCCTGGTCTATAAGCAGCCAACGGTGAAGCTTCATCATAACATCAAAAAAGTCATTGGTTTTAGAATCTGTAGAACCCAGTATTTGCGCGGTATACGGGTTTACAAGCAGTTGCTGCCGCTTGCCGCCGCCCTGCGTTTTACCGGCTGCTTCTGTTTTGGTTTTTAGGGTAAATATCCACGAGCGTTCAGCGCCCGCCGGTATCAGCAGGTGGCTCACTTTAAATTCACTGTTCTCAAGCCCCGCTGCTAATACATCTGCAGATAGCTGCTTGCCGGACGCATTCACTACATATTTTTCTTTATTAAAAAACTCGTTTACTTCTTTATGAAAAGTGTAAATGGTTCCTGAAAGGCAAACTACAAAAAGCACAAAACCGCTCAACAATCCCAGCCAAAGATGTATATCATTCGAAAATTTCCTAAACTTCCTGTTCATGGGTGCAAATGTATTTGCAGGATGATAGAATGATTTACGAATTTGGGAAATTTACGGGGAAAGTGTATAGTTTAGCCTAAACAAGCTCTTCAGGTAAGGGCAATAAAAAAACTTTCCTGCGCGGAAAGCTTTCTATATTTTTCAGAATAAAACTATAGCTTATTTCTCAGTAAGGTATTCCTTTACCTTTTCTTTGTGCACAATAGCTTCTTTAAAAGTATAGGCGCCGGTTTTAGGGCTGCGTATGCTCTTAATTACTTTTGTCCAGTTTTTAGATTCTGCTGCTGCTTTAGCGTCTTTAACCTTAGAGTTTTTTGATGCTGCTTTTGCCATGATGAATATTTTTAAAAAGTTACGGCCAGCTATAAAATAGCTGCACCACTTATTTGATTTCTTTGTGTACTGTTACTTTCTTAAGAATAGGGTTGTATTTTTTCAGTTCAATACGCTCCGGGGTATTCTTTTTATTTTTTACAGTGATATAGCGGCTGGTACCGGGTTGCCCGCTGGCCTTATGCTCTGTGCATTCCAGTATTACCTGTACCCTGTTACCTTTTTTTGCTCCTGCCATTTTATAGTATATTTAAAATGTTCTTTAGATCTTTTGTCCTTTAGCTCTTAATTCTTTCACTACGGTAGACAGACCATTTTTATTAATGGTTCTGATGGCATCTGTTGTAAGTTTCAACGTGATCCAACGGTCTTCTTCTGCAAAATAAAAGCGCTTTGTTTGTAAATTGGGCAAAAAACGGCGTTTAGACTTAATGTTTGAGTGAGAAACATTGTGTCCGCTAACCGGTCTTCTACCTGTAACCTGACATACTCTTGCCATAACTTTTGTTTTTAACGGACGGCAAAGGTAATAAAATATCGTAAATCAGCAAAATTTTAAGAAAAAATATTTTAAATGAAGCAGTAAATGATGCAACGTGACCCAATGCCCCTTTACAATTTACAATAATATCGCTCGTTCCTGGGCTTGAAGTAGTAAATTAATTTTCTCAAAAACAGCTTCCTCTGAACTATGCTTCAGTGTTTTCTCAAAGTAGCCTTCCTGACCGCACTATCAAACTATTTCGTACTACAGCAGCACATTACTTTAGCTCTTGATAAAGCAGGAATTTCTCTAACCTCATTTTACGCAGCATTGAAATCGTGCTTTATCTTGTTTATTATGTGATCCGTGCAAATATATTAATTAGCAGAACAAAAATAATTCACTCTTAATTCTTTATTCTTAGCTAGTTTCATATTACTTTTACATGCAATAGACATTCGCAAACATCTAAACTGAAGCGGGCATGAGAAAATCAATTACAGTCACTATCATAATCCTGATACTTATTTTGGGCGGATTTTTTTACTGGAAATATTATTTTGTTTTCGGTGAAGGCGTAAAATCCGGGTACCTGAATTATGCCGTGCGCAAGGGTCAGGTGTTTAAAACCTACGAAGGCAAACTGATACAGGAAGGGCTGGCAAGAGGCCGCGGTTCGGGAAGCATACAATCCAACGAGTTCGAATTTTCCATTGAAAGCAAAAGGATCTTTGATTCACTGGCCATAAACAGCGGCAGAAAGTTTGACCTTCACTACAAAGAATACAACGGAAGGCTGCCCTGGCGTGGTAATACCAAGTACGTGGTTGACAGCATTATTCATAAAGAATAATTTTATGCCTGCAATGCCGGTAGCATAAAATTAAATTGCATCGCCTGGTCGAGGCGCTGTTGTATATCATCGCCCTGGCTAAAACAAAATGCCCACTGCTGCTGATGCAATCTTTTTGCCAGGTATTCCTGCTCTGTCTGCCCGGGCGTGGGAATGAGTATAGATCTTTTTTGCAGGCAGATCATTTCCATCACGGTCGTATAGCCCGCGCGCGCAAGCACAAACTCGCTCTGAGCTATGGCCTGAGACAGATCTTTAACACCTAAATAATTTTCGACTCGCACATTTTCGCAATAAACTTTTTCTGTAGCGTTGGGCAGGCCGCGCACCAGCAATACGCGCTGCATGCGATAAGGTAATACCTCCAACAATTTTTCTTCAAGTATGCTTCGCTGCGGCTCAGGCCCGGAAAGCAATACCAGCAGATCGTACTTCTTTTCTACACCGGGCACTGGTTTCAGCCTGCTTAGCGGGCCGATATATTTTACCGGTATTGAGGGCCATTTTTCAGGATGCGACAGTCTCCCTGCCAGATTCATATCCTTATCAGCGAAATCAGGCACCAGGCATTCACTAAACTTGTTGATAAAACTATAATTGATGCGTTGCACAACAGCCTGCAGGAATCGGCAAGGCACACGAATGCTGAGCTGATGGGTGATAAAAACAGAACGCACTTTGCGCGAATAAAATCCATACCTGTTATCTGAAACTACCAGGTCTATACCATGGCGCATCACCGCTGCTTCCACGAACCTGTGTTCGTTCCGGATAGCTGAGAGTATTTTAGGCGCCTGCCCTGCTATTTTTGCTATAAAACCTTTTCTTGTGCGGCTGTATGTAATATTATAACCCTGCAACGGCAGATAAGTAATTTGCGGGTATGCCTGCATCAGCATCTTTTCTGAAGCCGAGCCGGGCTGGCAGGCTATAAACACCCTGCATCCTTCCGCAAGATATTGGTCTATCAGCGGAAAGCAGCGCGTGGTATGGCCCAGGCCCCAGTCCAGCGGCGAGAGCAGTATGTTATTTATTTTAGAAGTTTTTACCAAGCCTGCCTGATTTTGAAGAAAAACTATACCTTTATTGTACGCCAACGACTTTATTGCACAAATATACTTTTTAAGTTTATGAGAGAAAGAGAATTAATTATTGTCGGCGAAAACCTGGTACCCGATAAACAACAAAGAGCACACAATTTCCGCTGCATCAGCAAACTTTTGCTGCACGCCGAAAGTATGGATGCATTTTGCACGGCCAATGAAATAATTGACGTAAACAAATACCGGCATTTCCGCAAAAAACACCTGGTACAAAAGATCATGTCAGACAATCGCAAGCCATTTGTGTTTGTAGTGAATAAGAATTAATTGCAAATGCAGATTACATATTGCAATTATTTGCATTCTTCAATTTATGCACCATGCGTACCGGATTAAAATCCAGCATCGGTTTAGAAGCAATCTTTATTTCCGTTTTGTGATGTTTGAATTATGATTTTTCTTTCTAAACCATAAGGTCACCATTGTGCACATCGTGGTTAAACAATTTAAAACACAAGGTACACAAGGTTTGCTTAAAGAACACCATGGGTAAGCCATACTATCGTTTTAAGCCGTGTCAGGTGTTTTCACCTGACGTACTGCGCTAACATAACGAAGAGGAAACAAAAAACTCAACAATATTTTTACTGATTATCAAATGATTACAAAAATGCCAATTAAAAATTCTTGTAAAATATTTGTTTTATAAAAATATATAGCTGAACTTTGCAGCCTTAAATTACAGGCGGGATAGCGCTTGTACCAAACAAAACAAAAATTTATAAAATGAGTAAACTACATTTCACAACCAAGCATGCAAATGCGGCTACCGTTAAGCGCGAGTGGTATATCGTGGACGGTACTAATCAAACCGTAGGACGCATTGCAGCACAGATCGCGGCGGTTTTACGCGGAAAAAACAAAACCTACTATACTCCACACGTTGACTGCGGCGACTACATCATCATTGTAAATGCAGATAAAGTAACCTTTACAGGTAATAAACTGGAAGATAAAAACTACATCAACTTCTCCGGCTACCCCGGCGGTAAAAAAGAAGAAACTGCAGGCAACCTGTTGAAACGCCGTCCTGAAATGATCATGGAGAAAGCCGTAAAAGGCATGCTGCCCAAAAACAAACTGGGCCGTAAAATGATCAAGAAATTATTTGTGTATGCAGGAGACCAACACCCGCACAGTGCACAACAACCTAAAGAACTTAAATTTTAATCTGCCATTGGCACAAAATATATAAAATGGAAAAACAAAAAAATGCCGTTGGTCGTCGTAAAGAAGCCGTTACCCGCGTTTTTATCAGCAAAGGAAATGGTGCGATAAATGTAAATGGCAAAGATTATAAAGAATATTTTACATTGCCTTATCTGCAAAATGAGGTGATCCTTCCCTTAAACACCATACAGGCTGCTGATAAATTTGACGTTGTCATCAATGCTGTTGGTGGTGGTGTAAAAGGCCAGGCCGAAGCCGCCAAGCTCGGCATTGCGCGCGCATTGCTTGAGATCGATGCTGAGTTCCGCCCTGCCCTGAAAGCAGCCGGCTTGCTTACCCGCGACTCACGCGTTGTTGAACGTAAGAAATTCGGTAAGAAGAAAGCACGCAGAAGCTTCCAGTTCAGCAAACGTTAATATCAGCCCCTTATCCTCTTTTTGGAGGAATACGGAGCCACAGCTCTTAATAAATTTTTAAAACAATAAAACTTCCCGGAAGCTTTTCCATACGGAAAGCGAGGGGCTACATAAAATATGGAACAAAATACTTCTTTACAGCAGCAGTTGCTCGAAGCAGGAGTTCATTTCGGCCACCTGAAAAAGAAATGGAACCCTAAAATGCTGCCTTATATCTTTGCAGAAAAGAAAGGTATCCACATTATTGACCTGAATAAAACCGTAGAACACCTGCAGGAGTCTGCAGCAGCACTGAAACAAATTGCGAAAAGCGGTAAAAAAATCATGTTTGTGGCAACTAAGAAACAGGCTAAAGAAATCGTTTCTGAGTGTGCCAAAAAAGTAAACATGCCATTCGCTACCGAAAGATGGCTGGGCGGTATGCTTACCAACTTCAATACTGTGCGCAAAAGCGTGAAAAAAATGCAGAGCATTGAAAAACTACTGAGCGATAACAATGCAGAAAGCCTTACTAAAAAAGAACGTCTTACCTTGAGCCGCGATAAAGAGAAAATGGAAAAAGTACTGGGCGGAATCTCACAGCTTAGCCGTCTTCCGGCAGCACTGTTCATCGTAGATATAGGCGAAGAGCACATTGCACTGGCAGAAGCAAAACGCTTAGGCATCACTACCTTCGGTATGGTAGATACCAACGGGGATCCCAACAAAGTAGACTATGCCATTCCTGCAAATGACGATGCTACCAAATCTGTAGCTATCATTACCAACTACATCACTGCGGCTATAGCTGAAGGTTTGGCTGAGCGCCAGGCTTCCAAAGATGAAGAGTCAGAAGTAGAGACCAATGAAAATGAAGCCAAAGCAGCACGCATTCAGGCCGAAGCGGAAGCAGAAAGCGGGAATAAAGGTCGTGCTAAAGAAGAGTCCGCAAGAGAAGGCGGTGCTCCCAGACGCAGAATGCAAGGAAGCGGCGGCGGACAACGCAGACATACTCCAGGCGCAAAAAGATAATTTTCTCAAGGGAAAATTTAGACAATAACTTATAAGATGCCTGTAAACATTTTGCAGGCATCTTGTCTTTATACAAAACATTTAAACATATAATTTTATGGCAAATATTACAGCTCAAGACATTAACAAACTGCGTCAGGCTACCGGCGCCGGTATGATGGACTGCCGCAAAGCATTGACAGAAACCAACGGCGACTTTGAAGCCGCTATCGACTGGCTAAGAAAACAAGGACAGAAAGTAGCCGCAAAGCGTGGCGATCGTGAAGCAAAAGAAGGCGTTGTAATAGCGCAAACCAACAGCGACCATACAAAGGGATACATCATCACTGTAGGTTGCGAAACTGACTTCGTTTCCAAAAATGCCGACTTCGTTTCTTTTGTACAAACCATTGCAAACGCAGGCGTAAACGCTGACGTAAACTCTATTGAAGAATTAAAGGCTGTTAATATCAACGGCGCTACAGTTGCTGATATGGTGAATGATAAACTTGCTGCCATCGGTGAAAAAATTGATGTAGTACGTTTTGAAAAAGTGGAAGCGCCTTACGTAGCTTCTTACATCCACGGTGCAAACCGTATTGGCGTATTGGTAGGTTTAGACAAACAAGCGCCTGAAGCAGGCAGGGATATTGCTATGCAGATCGCAGCATTGAATCCTTTGGCTGTTGACGCAAGCAGTGTAGCTGCCGATATTGTTGAGCGTGAGAAAAATGTAATTATCGATACCATGAAAGCTGACCCTAAAATGACCGGCAAACCAGACGAGATGATTAGCAAAATCGCAGAAGGCAAACTGGGCGCATTCTTCAAAGAAAATACTCTGCTGGCACAACAGTTTGTGAAAGACGGCAGCATTACGGTTGAAAACTACCTGAAACAAAACGGCGACCTGAAAGTTACTAACTTTAAGCGTGTAGCTTTAGGATAAATTTTGTGCATATATACTTAAAAACTCCCTTCCCGGGAGTTTTTTTGTGGGTATACTTGTATAACGCAATAAGCGAGCATATGCCATTAAAAAAATTGCTCCGCAGCCATGTATAGTTGCGAAGCAATCCATGCAGCACTTTCTTCAGGAAAATGCCTAATGAGATTTGTTATTAGTAACGATCGTCACGACGTCCGCCATCATAGCTCTTCTTCTTGTAACCGCCAGAGCCTGAGCCGCCGCCGTTTTCCTGTTTTTCGTTTACAACGATATTTCTACCGCCAACTTCAGTACCGTTAAGGCTTTCGATAGCTCTTTTTGCAGCCTCTTCGTCAGCCATTTCTACAAATGCAAATCCTTTGCTACGGTTGTTGTTAAACTTGTCCGTAATTACTTTTGCAGAGATTACTTCTCCGTACTCAGAGAATAATTCTCTTAAATCATCGCTGTTTAAGCTCCAGCTAAGATTTCCAACGTAAATGTTCATTTTTTTAATCCTTTTTGAATTTTTTAATAATACAGTGTGATCCAAATCCAAAAACATAATACGCAGGAACGTTTAGTTAAAGAGAATTTGATAACTGTTGTTTCATCGACAAAGTTATAGGGATTTAATTTAAAAAACCTGATTTTCAATGAAATTTTTCAATAATTTTTTATGAATCAACGCTTTACATTTAATCTGTACCTGAAAGCAGGTCAGGGCGCAGCTTTTTAGTCCTTTCAACAGACTGCTGATGCCTCCAATCGTCTATCAATCTGTGGTTTCCGCTAAACAACACATCAGGTACTTTCCAACCTCTGAAATCCACCGGCCTGGTGTAAACAGGGGGTGCAAGCAGCTTATCCTGAAAACTGTCTGTAAGTGCGGAAGTCTCATTGTTCAGCACGCCGGGAATCAGCCGCCCAACAGCATCTACCAGTACAGCAGCAGCCAGCTCGCCGCCGCTTAAAACGTAGTCGCCAATAGATATTTCTTTAGTCACAAACTGATCACGTACGCGCTGGTCTATGCCTTTGTAATGGCCGCAGATGATCAGCAGGTTTTTTTTAAGCGACAACTGGTTGGCCATTGGCTGGTCAAGGGTGTCCCCATCGGGTGTTAAAAAAATTATTTCATCAAAAGGCGCATCCTTCTGTAAGGTTTCTATGGCATTCACCAGCGGCTCGCACATCATTACCATGCCTGCACCGCCGCCAAACTGGTAATCATCAATCTGTTTGTATTTGTTCAGCGACCACTTTCGGAGGTTATGCACTTCTACATGCAGCAAACCCTTATCCTGTGCGCGTTTCATAATGCTGTGAGAAAAAGGGCTTTCTAACAATTCAGGTACGGCTGAAAGAATGTGTATCTGCATAATGTAAACGTTGTGCCCGGCAAAGATATTATTTTGATTTTATAATGTTGTAATGAGGGTTATGGAGTGATGGTGGAGTTACGGAGTTATGAAGTGATGAAGTGCTACAACCCCAGGCAAGGCAACACAGGGACACAAGCTGCCTTATGCCCTGGTAAACTCCTTGGTTTAAAAATAGCATTACCTCGTGTGCGCCGGGAAAACATTTAGCGCACTAACCAAACCTTGTGTACATAGTAAAATCTTAATGCGCTTTGTGTACATATGAACTAACCTAAGGCGCTGCTTTGATGATGTCTGCAAATACCCCACTTGCTGTAACATCTCCGCCCGCCCCGGCGCCTTTGATCACCAGCGGCTGCTGTTCATAGCGTTTGGTATAGTACAAAACAATATTGTCTTTTCCATACAAATGATAAAAGTCAGCATCAGCGGGGATTTCCTGCAAACCAACCATAGCTCTGCCCTGCTCGAATGCCGCTACATACTTTAGTTTACAACCTTTGTCATGTGCACTGTCATACAATTTTTTGAAATGTGCTTCATTTCTCTCAAGACATGCATAAAAATCTTCAACACTTCCGCTGAAACAATCCTTCGGCAGGAACTGTGTTGCTGCAATATCATCCATCTCCAATGCATAGCCTGCTTCCCTGGCAAGGATCAGTATTTTGCGCATTACATCTGTGCCACCCAGATCCAGGCGCGGGTCAGGCTCTGTATAGCCCTCTGCCTGTGCGCGTTTCACAACTTCAGCAAATGTTTCTTTTCCATCATAGTTATTAAAAACAAAATTGAGTGTGCCAGACAGCACTGCTTCTATTTTTACAATTTCATCGCCACTGCGCAACAGGTCATTCAGTGTGCTTATCACCGGCAAACCTGCGCCAACATTGGTTTCGAAATAAAATGATGCATTAAAATCCGCAGAGAGTTCTTTGAGTCGCTGGTAATAGGCATAATCAGACGAACAGGCAATTTTATTACAGGCCACTACAGAGATACTTCTTGACAAGAAAACATGGTAAGAGCGCGCAATAGCCTCATCGGCTGTAACATCTACCACGACTGTATTTCGAAGGTTTTTATTTACTATTTTCTTTGCCAGCATCGGTAGCTGTATCTCTTCGCTATCTTTGAGATGCTGCTGCCAGTTGCTTAAATCTAATTCATCATCCTCTGCAAATAAAGCCTGGCGCGAGTTTGCAATACCTACTACACGCAACTGAAGGTTTAAATTTTTCAACAGAAAATCCTGCTGTTCGCGGATCTGTTCAATGAGCTTACTGCCTACGTTGCCAACACCCAGGATAAATACATTTAACTGCTTGCGCGCCTTCTCAAAGAAACGCTCATGAAGCGTATTGACCGCTTTTTTTACATCAGCCGTAGAGATAACTGCAGAAATATTTTTTTCTGAAGAACCCTGTGCTATTGCGCGGATGTTGATACCATTCCTGCCCAGCGCACTGAACATTTTGCCCGCTATACCCGGATGCCTTTTCATTTTATCACCCACCAGCGCTACGATGGATAAGTTGTGTTCTTCTTTTACGGGGTCTAATTTATGGGTATCAATTTCATAAGCAAATGCTTTATTGACAACGGTTGCGGCACGTGTGCCATCAGCGGCGTTTACGGCCACGCAGATGGAATGTTCAGAAGAGCTTTGAGTGATCAGCACCACATTTATTTTTGCTTCTGCCAGCGCCGTGAAAAATGTCTTGGAGGAGCCCGGTATGCCAACCATGCCGCTGCCTTCAAGGCTCAGCAGGCTGATGTCTGATATGCTGGAGATACCTGTAACTACTTCTCCTTCGCGCGGAGCTACATGCTGTATCACCGTGCCTGCATCGCCGGGGGCAAAAGTATTTTTTACCCAGATAGGGATCTCCCTGGCCATGGCCGGTTGTATAGTAGGCGGATACACTACCTTAGCGCCAAAGTGTGTAAGCTCCATCGCTTCTTTGTATGAAATTACGGGGATCACTTTGGCGTTGTTTACCAGGCGGGGATCTGCCGTCATCATACCGGAAACATCCGTCCATATCTGTAAGGCATCAGCATGCAGCGCTGCAGCTATAACAGCGGCCGTATAATCCGATCCGCCACGACCTAATGTAGTAACGGTACCAGTTTCAGCACGCGCAATAAAGCCGGGGGCAATAAATAAATTTTTATCTGAAGCATTGAAGTAGTCAATGATCCTTTGGTTGGTTTCTTCAAACAGTATATTTGCCTTGCCGTGATTGTTATCGGTTAACAGCAAATCCCTGGAGTCTATCCAGGCATGATCAATATTGAGCGAATGCATGTAGGCAGAAATGATTTTGCTCGACAGCAATTCGCCAAAGCCAATGATCTTGTCTTTTGATGCAGCAGAAATTTCCTGAAGCCTGAAAACGCCTTCAGCTATATCTTCCAGCTCATTAAAAGTTTGCATGACCATACTTAAACTTGCACTCTGCGTAGTAACAGGCAATAATGTTTTTACTGCTTCCAGGTGCTGCTCTGAGAGCGCGCTTATTTTCTCTGTGTATGATGGATCCTTGCCGGCGGCGAGATTTCCTATCTCTATTAATTTATCTGTAACGCCGCTTAAGGCAGAAACTACGAACAATTTTTTTTGCGGATCAGCAGTGACTATATTTACTACTTTCCTGATGTTTTCGGCATTGGCTACTGAAGTCCCGCCGAATTTTAATACTTGCATTTTTAATTGATTAGCTGATGAATAATACAACCCCTTTCTCTGATAGCGGCTTAGGAAAGCCCAAGTGATTATATGGTAATGCTGAACCCTTTACAGGGTCCCAATAATGATCGTAGTTCCTGCTGCCAAAGCAGGTATATCAAAAGAATGGGTATATAGAAAAAGATTTTTCATGAATACAGCTGCAAGATAATAAAAAATGCAAGAAACAAATAAATTTTTTAGAAAACGTATAGACGGTTCGCTGCCGGTGAAATTTTTTAAAGATAGAATCACATACCGGCCTGTCTGATTAATTTGTATTTTTACAGCTTATGACAAACATTATTTTCCAGGACCTTGGCAGAAAAGCATACAAGGAAGCATGGGATTTCCAAGAGGAAATGCTTCGTGAAAAATCTGAACAGAAAAAAAACGGAGAGCAGCCTCAGAACCATCTTTTTTTCGTGGAACACAATCCTGTCTTCACTTTAGGTAAAAACGGCGATGACCATCACGTGCTCATGCCGATAGATCAACTTAAAGAAATGGGTATTGAATATTTTCATATTAACCGTGGAGGTGACATCACCTATCACGGGCCGGGGCAGATCGTGGGATATCCCATCATAGACCTGGAACAGTTTAAAACTGACCTTGGCTGGTACCTGCGCAGCCTGGAAGAAGTGATCATTCTTACACTGGCATCTTATGGATTACAAGGACAGCGCAGCCCAGGGGAAACAGGTGTATGGCTCGATCCTGATAAAAAAGGTTTTGAAAGAAAGATCTGCGCCATGGGCATTCGCTGCAGCCGCTGGATAACCATGCACGGCTTTGCACTGAACGTAAATACCAACCTCAATTACTTTGACTTTATTATTCCCTGCGGCATTCAGAACAAAAAAGTTACTTCTTTGGAAAAAGAGCTGGGCCGGAAAATCCTTATGGAAGAAGTACAGGAGAAATTAAAAATCAACTTTGAAAAAGTTTTCAATGTAAAAATTATTTATTAATATTTTGAAACACTGTTGTATTATTTTGCATAATTTGCAGTATTGTTGCATATTTGCAAAATGATAGTATCCAAGAACAGATTGTTTGTCTGCCTGTTGATTATATTTACTTTACCGGCTTTAGGTTATTCTCAAAAAACAACTCCGGCAATCACCATTGTTGTTGCCGATGCAGATAATGACACCCTGATAGCTAATGCGGAGGTGCGTTCTAATTTTTTTAAACAAAGAACCAACGACCAGGGTGCAATAACCATACAGCAATACCGGGCTGGCAGTTTTCATGTGCATGCAGAGGCAGATGAATATTATCCTGCAGACAAACATTTTTTTATCAGAGACAGCAGCACTATATTTAGGATAGAGCTGCATCCTTTAAAAGATACACTGCACGCTATTGAAATAACCGGGTACCGTGCCTACGGCAACAATAAAACATCTACTGCGGTTCTGCTGACTGATAAAGAACTTGAAAAAACAAGAGGTAGCAGTCTCGCAGGCCTGCTGCAAACCGTACCCGGCATTTCCATGATACAAACCGGCGCAACCATTGCAAAACCCGTGATCAATGGCATGCACAGTAACCGCATACTTATCCTGAACAATGGCGTAAAGCTCGAAGGGCAGCAATGGGGAGCAGACCATGCTCCGGAAGTAGACCCAAACATTGCCAGGAACATTGTAGTAGTGAAAGGCGCAGATGCTGTAAGTTACGGCGCAGAAGCCATGGGTGGCGTGATACTTATAAATCCGCCAAAACTTTCTTACGGAGATCCCGCATTGCACGGAGAAGCTGATTTGGCAGGCACCAGCAACGGCAGGCTTTACGCGGCGGGAATGAGCCTCAGTTCAGGCATCAGGCGTTTTCCTTCCTTTGCATGGAGGCTTCAGGGATCGGGGAAAAAAGCAGGCAACATCCGATCCGCAGATTATTTTTTAGAAAATACGGGCATTCACGAATTGAACTTTTCGGCGGCTGCCGGCATACGCAAAGAACGTTTCAGTATAGAAGTTTTTGGCAGTTTTTTCAGCGCCGAAACCGGTATTTTTAAGGGAGCACATATAGGGGACACCACCAGTCTTTTTGCAAGGATCAGGAATGAAGTGCCTTTTGAAAAAGGTTCATTCTACTATAACATAGATGCACCCAGGCAGCGCGTTCTTCATGAGCTTTACAAAGCACAGGCTTCTTACCAACTGCCCGATGGCAGCCTGTTGCACGCGCTGTATGCATACCAGCAGAACAAACGCCGTGAATATGATTTACGCAGGGCAGGCAGGGATATGCTGCCCTCGCTTGATCTCCGGCTTAATGCGCATAACGCAGATCTCAGCTGGGAGAAAAGATATGCAGCAAGTTGGAAAAGTACGCTTGGCATAAATGGTTTTTATAAATCGAATGTGAATGTGCCAGGCACCGGCGTGACGCCATTGATACCCAATTTCGTGCAGATGGGAAGCAGTGTGTACGCCATACAAAAGCTGACAAAGGCCAACGTGGAAGCAGAGGCCGGCTTGCGTTACGATTACCAGTTTCTCAACTCAAAAGGGTCAAGGGCATTTTATAAATATGTGAATGAACAGGGAGAAGAAATACCGGCAGACCAGCCGGGCGGCAACTATATAAAACAGGAAGGCTATTATGGCGGAGAAAAAAACTTCTCCAATATTTCTGCCATTTTAGGTGCGCTTTTTAAGCTGTCGCCTGAATGGCACATAAGCTCAAACGCAGGGCTGGCCTGGCGTCCGCCGCAGGTGAATGAACTTTACAGTTACGGATTGCACCACGGCTCGGCAAGCGTAGAACGTGGAGATAGTGCACTAACCAGTGAAAAAAGTTATAAATGGATCAATACCGTATATCATTACGGCCACAATCTATCCTTAGAAATATCAGGTTACGGGCAAGTGATCAGGGATTATATTTACCTGGAACCCTACATGCAATATGAACAAAGCATACGCGGCGCATTTCCTGTATTTCAATACCGGCAAACCCATGCAATGTTCCTGGGTGCAGACCTGGGCGCTACGTACCGGTTCAGCAAAGTATTTACTTATGAACTCAAAGCATCGATTGTAAGAGCGAAGGACCTGACGAATAAGAAGTACCTGCCCATGATACCTGCAGACAAACTCAGCAATGGTATAACCTGGAACATAGGCAACAGCAAAAGTTTTAAAGACAATTATTTCCAAATAGAATCTGTACTCACTGCCAAACAAAACCGCTATGAACCGCAATCGGATTTTGCACCGCCACCACCCGGCTACCGCCTGGTGAACATTGCGCTGGGAACAAGGCTGCCATTGGGTTCAGGAGCAATCAAGCTGAACGCGGCGGTGAGCAACCTGTTCAACACATTATATAAAGAATACCTCAACAGGTTCCGATATTACAGCCATGATATTGGCACGAATATACAGTTGAGGATGAGCTATGAATTTTAAAACAAAACAAAATAAAAAATGAAAACAAAAATGCTATCATTGATCGCAGGCGCTTTTATACTATCAGCAGCTGTGACCTCTTGTACCAAAGACCCTCAAAAACCGCATGAAGAACACAATCATGACGATCCTATGAAAGTAGAGATGTTGTTCATTAAGGGTCATTACCACGGCACCAAGTTGCATGCGCACGATACTACCAAAGTAGTTATGCGTTGGGACGGTAAATTTATTGATCCGAAAACCAATGCACTGCTTAGTACTCCTACGGAGGTGAAGATGGAAAAAGGCTATGACATTTACAAACTCGAAGTAAATTTCTACGATGCCAAAGACAAACTGCTGAACGGGGAATTTATTGAAGAAGCCAGTATTCACCAGTTCTTCTTCCTGCCAAAAGCCGGCGGAGAAGGCGCATTGAGTTACGAGTATAAAGACGCACGCCTAGGCTTCAACGGAGACTTTAAAGTACTGCAGGCCGGCAAAACATTTGATATGGATGCGATACTTATACATGGTTTGAAGAAGAGTACCAACATTGAATGGAACGATGTGAACTATAAAAATTTTGGCGGCAGCCTCGATTTTACTACTACGCTGAAAATTGAAACAGTAGAAGGCGGGGCACATGTAGACGATTAACTTTTTTAAATCTCTATTTTAAATCCTGCGAGATGATCGCGGGATTTTTTATTGCAATATATTTTGCTTCTAAATTTCCTTAATTCGAAAATGGAAAGCTAACCACAACCAGGGATGGAATTTGTATGAAAAAAATAATTGAAACTTCAATGAAAAGCAAGAGCCCTTTGATAAAAATTCATCGGGCCCTTTTTTTTAACAACTAAAACTATCTTTATTAGTCAGGTTTTTTGCCATCAAGAAAGCTATTGAGGCTGGAAAGATTGATCTTATTGTCTTCTGTTTTCTCTACTGTTATTTTGCTATAATATTCTTCTGCGGCAGAAGTATTGCTCTCGCGCTGCATAGATTCAAGCTTCCTGCGTACATAGGCCGGCACATTGTCGAGCTCACTGTTAGCGTCATTGGAATTAATATCAAAAGAAAGGTTCCTGAGTTTTTGTACACGTTCTACCGCCCTGCGTTTCTGCATCTCTTCATCGGTAAGGTCTTCATCCAGGAAGTTTACGGGATGGCTCACTTTTGCAGTATGATTTTCAGAACCGCTTTCGTGATATTCAAATTCAATGCTTGCTTCCTTGTCTTCCGTAGCTTTCGTGTGCACGGTTTGCTCCGCTTCGGGATGAGTAGCATAGATCATGGAAGGCTTGCTTAAAAAAGGCTTTTTTTCTTCTTTCTTCTCTTCTGCTTTTGGTTGCTGCACAGGCTCCGGTTTTACTTCTTCTGTCGGTTTGGAAGCAGCCACAAAAGAAACAACTTCTTCTTGCTCCTCTTTCAGATCAAGCACTAGGTTTTCCTGTACAGGGGGTTGTGTATATTCAGCTACAGGTGGTTGCAGAGGTTCCTGCTTTGGAGCTTCCGGGTTTGGAGCTTGCTGATCCGGGACTTGCTGCGGAGCGGCTTCCTGCTGCTTTTCTTCAGTTTTGGGGAAGATAACAACCGGTTGATGAGAAGTGGTCTCTGCATCTTTCAGGTCTAAGAAAACCATCTCCGACTTTTTCATTTCCTGGTTGATCTTATCTGTTTCTACAAATGGGTCTTTATTCTCAAAGCCAGTGGCTATAAGAGTTACAGCCAGGCTTTTGCCTAAGCTTTCATCAACGCCCATGCCCACGATCACATCTGTATCTTCGCCGGCATTCATGCGCACATAATCATTGATGAGTTCAAACTCATCCATGCCGCATTCATATTCACCTGTGCCGGTGATCACATTCAGCAGTATCCATTTGGCACCACGAATATCATTATCGTTGAGCAACGGAGAATTAAGTGCGTCTTCAATAGCTTTCTGCGCACGGGTTTCACCTTCAGCCTGCGCACTGCCAAGGATAGCTACGCCGCCGTTTTTCATTACGGTAGAAACATCTGCAAAGTCTACGATAATGTGGCCTTTACTGTTGATGATATCGGTGATACACTTGGCTGCCGTAGCCAGCACATCATCAGCCTTTCCGAAGGCTTCCCGAATCTTCAGGTTCGTATGCAGCATCTTCAATTTATCGTTGGAGATTACGAGTAAGGTATCTACATAGGGCTCCAGTTCCCTGATACCGGCTTCTGCCTGCGTCCTGCGCTTAGGTCCTTCAAAACCAAAAGGTGTGGTAACGATACCTACGGTAAGTATGCCCAGCTCCTGGCATATTTTAGCAATGATAGGCGCGCCGCCTGTACCTGTGCCACCGCCCATGCCGGCGCAAACAAAAGCCATCTTGGTATTTACTTCCAGTATTCTTCTTATCTCCTCGAGCGATTCCTCGGTAGCTTTTTTACCAACGCTGGGGTTGGCTCCTGCTCCCAAACCCTGTGTCAAGTGCGGGCCTAATTGGATCTTATTGGAAATATTGCTAAGCTCAAGCGCTTTGGCATCTGTATTACACACAATAAAATCTACGCCCTCCACGTTTTGAGAATGCATATAATTTACTGCATTGCTTCCTCCGCCCCCAACGCCAATTACCTTGATAATTGACGACTGGTTTTTAGGAATATCAAAATCTATCATTGTCTATAATTTAATTAAGTTATTAAGTAGTATTAAAATTGAAAATATAATTTTTTTGGAAACTAACTCTCACGAAACCCGCATCTTATCTATATTTTAACGAAGATCCGTATCGCTTTCTTCTTTGAATAATTCATTCAGGCCGTTCTTTACTTTCTCTGAAAACAGGCTCCAGAATTTAGTGATCCTGTCTTCCTGTTTTTTGCCGATGCCTGCTTTTCCTTTCTTCACCTCCACGACTGTTTCCGGCACAACTTCTTCGGATATTAATTCTTTAGGCACTTCTACTTCAGTATCTTTCTCTGTTATTTCTATAAAATCCTCACGCATCTCATAGTCATTGCATCCTTTCAGTATCAGGCCTAAACAGGTAGAATACATCGGGCTTTTCAACTGCTCAATATGGTTGGGCGCCAGGTGCTCGTTAGGCAAGCCTACGCGTGCATTGAGACCGGTAACATATTCAGTAAGCTGTATCAGGTTCTTCAATTGAGAGCCTCCGCCTGTAAGGATCACACCGCCATTGAGCATCCTGTTGTCAAGGCCTACCTGCTTCAGATGGTAAGACACAAAATCCAGTATCTCGCTCATGCGCGCCTGTATAATTTCAGCAAGCGTCTTTACGCTGATCTGTTTGGAAGGCATACCTTTTAAACCATTGATGGTAATGTAGGCATTGGCCTTAGCCTCGTCGCTGATGGCAGAGCCGAACTGTTTTTTCAGCGCTTCTGCCTGGTGCTTAAGCACTCCCAGCCCTACGCGGATATCATTGGTAATGTTTTCCCCTCCGAAAGGGATCACTGCAGTATGCTTCAATACGCCTTCATAAAACACAGCCAGGTCAGAGGTACCGCCACCTATGTCTAATATGGCTACGCCGGCTTCCATGTCTAGGTCGCTCATCACGGCGGAGGCAGATGCAAGCGGCTGCAATACGAGGTCTTTTGTTTTCAGATCGCTTCTGTTTACCGCGCGGTTGATGTTCCTAATAGCATTTTTATCTCCGGTAATGATGTGGAAGTTGGCGCCAACTTTCACGCCGTTGTGGCCTACCGGTTCTTTGATATTCTGGAAATTATCTACATAGAAATCCTGTGGTATCACATCAATGATCTCGTCTCCGGCAGGTATAAATGTTTTCTTCTGGTTATCGATCAGCTGATCAATTTCAAAGCGCTGAATTTCAATTTCCGAGTTCTGGCGCACCATGTCGCCGCGTGTTTGCAGGCTTTTGATGTGATGGCCAGCAATGCCTACATACACATCATTGATATCAAGTTCTGGATTGCTTTTCAGGCAATTCTCCACTGCCACTTTTATGGCTCTTACTGTTTGATCAATGTTTAAAACCTGCCCGTGTTGCACACCGTTGCTGGGCGCTGTACCGAAACCGACTATTTCCAGCTTACCGTGTTCATTCTTTCTTCCCGCAATTACAGCGATCTTGGTGGTACCAATATCGAGCCCCACAATGATCGGAGAGTTCGCAGCATATGCCGCCTGTTTTTCCCGGAAGTTTGAGTCTTGATGCATAATGATATATTTTAGTTGTTATTTGTTTGTATTTCGATTGGTTGTTGCGTGTTTATCCTCTTTGGCTGCACCTGCAGGCGGAGGCTTTTTACGCTCCTGTGCTTGTGGCGCGGCATTTTTTTTGTTTGCCGCACCATGCTTCGGTTGCGCCTGCTTAGGGATATTTTTATTGCTTAAAGTATCTGCCAATGATACGGTATCTATACGCAGGGGAATGCCAAACACAGCATCGTTCCTGTTAGCTGAATCTCGCAATGTAGCCACTACCTGGCCATTGTACTGCACGTCTATTTTTTTATACTTATCAAGACCCTTGGCAACCCACACCTGCTGATAGAAACTATACAACCTGTTGAATTTATTCTCTATGCTATCTGCTGTGCCGATCGCTATCATATGGTTGCCGACAACGGGCACAAATTCAAACTGGTTTTTATTGACAATGTTTATCTGCGCAATCATGGCTGTCCAGAATGTATCGCTGTTGATAAAACTGCTTAACCGCTGAATATCTTTCATAAGCAATGTATCGGCCTCTACATTGTCGGCCTCGGGAAACGAAGTGAAAACGGGCACCCTGGCAGAAACCTTGCTGTTTACCGGCAGCTTTTTAGCACTGCTGTCGATGTAGAAAGTATTGCCCTGATCCGTAAAGATCCTGGCAATCGGGTCGCTCTCAGCTATACGCACCTGTAATACCTGGTTGTTATCAAAATACAGGTCAGCTTTTTTTACCCACACATCCGCATACAGCACCTGCTCAAGTTTTTTCAGGTCAATGGAATCTGTTACATAGCCCACACGCCCTCCGTTTGCCGCAATGATGCCTTTTATCTGGTCTTCATTTACAAAAACATATTTCTTCTGTCCTACGATCTCTACCTTAATACCCTTGCAGATCTTGCTGCGCTTTACATCTCCGGCATAGACAAAAAGCGCTATTGTTGCGAAGAACAGCAACAGCCACGAAATCAATATGAGCTTTCTTTTTGTCATTTATTTTTCCAATAAAATTGTTTTAATGGTTTGCCGCATCTCACCGACATCTCCTGCACCACACATAACTATCAATGGCGGCTTTCTTTGCCTTACTGCTTCTGTAAATGCTTCTGTGGTTAATACACTACAATTTTTATTCTTCATTTTATCTGCGATCAGCTCACTGGAAACGCCTTCCACTGGCAGCTCGCGTGCTGGGTAAACAGGAAGCAAGATCACTTCATCTGCCTGATCAAGGCTGGCTGCAAATTCTGCCGCTAAATCTTTGGTTCTTGAATATAAATGCGGCTGAAACACCAGCAACATTTGCTCATTATACAAACTTCTTACACCTTTGATTACGGCACTTAATTCTTCGGGATGGTGCGCATAATCATCAATCAATACGTATGGCGAATCGGCATGGCTCAGCACAAACTCAAACCTTCTTTTTACACCCTTGAATAGCTGCAATGCCTGTCTTACCTGGCTTTCAGCAATGTTGAGATAACTGGCTACAGCAATGGCGGCTATAGCATTTTCCACATTATGCAGGCCACCGGTTTTTAAAATAAGGTCTTTTATTTCTACACCATTGATATGCACGTGGAAATGATAAGCCCCTTCATGCACCTTTATATCAAAGGCATAAATATCTGCATCCCTATTATCCAGGCTGTAGGTTAGGTGTTTTTCTGCACCAAAATTGTACTTATGCTTTAAACCATACTTGGTCAGCAAAAGCCCTGCGCTCTTGAGCTTTGATGCAAATGCCAGGTAAGCATCTTCCAGGTTTTGCACTGTGCCGTAAATATCCAGGTGATCCGGATCCATCGCAGTAATAATAGCTACATCAGGAGAAAGCTTCAGGAACGACCGGTCGTACTCATCGGCTTCCACAACATTTACATTTCGATCGCTGCTCCAGAAATTAGTAGCATAATTCGCTGCAATGCCGCCCAGGAAAGCATTTGAGCCATAGCCTGTCTCGCGAAGCAGGTAAGCGATCATGGTTGTGACCGTAGTTTTTCCATGTGAACCTGCCACACAAATATTAAAAGCATTTTCTGTAATCCATCCAAGCACATCACTGCGCTTTACAACCACATACTTATTTTCGCGGTAGTAAGCCAGCTCTGTATGATTGACAGGAATAGCCGGCGTGTAAATAACTACATCGGCATCTTTTGAAATCAGCTGCACATTATCTTCATAATGAATATGCGCACCCTCTTGTGTAAGGCGCTTCGTTAGTTCTGTTTCTTTCAGATCGTAACCGGCTACACGCACGGCTTTAGAAAGGAAATACCGTACAAGCGCACTCATACCAATACCGCCTATGCCAATAAAATACACAGACTTGATAACAATGTTGTTTAACCTCAATAAGTGCGCTTCCTGATCCATGCTTATTTAAAAATATCTTTAATTATTTCTGATGCAATTACTTCATTGGCATTGGTTGTGGCCAATACGGATATGTTTTTAATAAAAGTGTTTTTCTTTTCTTCGTTGAATAATAAATCGGTTATTGCAGAGAAAAGCTTTGTCCGCACTTCGCTGTCCGGCACTATCTCTGCGGCTTTTTTATTCACCAGGTTCATAGCGTTAACCGTCTGATGGTCTTCTGCCGCGTAAGGATAAGGCACAAAGATCACAGGCTTCTTTACCACGCAAAGCTCCGAAACCGTCATGGCGCCTGCCCTTGCTACCACGATGTCTGCTGCAGCATACGCGTACTCCATCTCTGATATAAACTCTGAAACATAAATATTATCTTTTGCAAAGGCCGCCATACTGATGTAAGTCTGAGAATTATTTTTACCCGTCTGCCAGATCAGCTGCACATCCAGCGTAGAAATATCTGAAAGATGAAAAGCAATCACATCATTGATACTTTTTGCGCCGAGGCTGCCACCAACCACCAGTACGGTAGGCTTCGTAGCATGCAGGTTAAAGTAGTTTCTCGCCTCTTCTTTGCCTACTGTATTCTCTACAATCTTCTTCCTTACCGGATTCCCGGTGATCTGTATTTTTTCCTGAGGAAAGAATTTCTCCATACCGTCGGTAGCTACAAATACTTTTACAGCTTTCTTGCCCAACAAAATATTACTCTTGCCTGCAAAAGAATTTGACTCATGGATATACGTAGGAATGTCTTCTTTCTGAGCGTATCTTAACACCGGGAATGTAGAGTAGCCGCCAACACCGATAACCACATCAGGCGGAAATTTTTTGAAAATTTCTTTTACCTGGAAGTAGCTTTTAATGAGTTTAAAAGGCAAAGAAATATTCTTCAGCATCTGGCTGCGGTTAAAGCCTGCCATGTCTATGCCCTGAATACTATAGCCCGCTTCAGGCACTTTTTCCATCTCCATTTTACCCCTAGCGCCAATAAAAAGAATTTCCAGTGCGGGCATGACATTTTTCAGTGCATTGGCAATAGCCACAGCCGGGAAGATATGCCCTCCTGTGCCGCCGCCTGCTATGATCACTTTGCCTGTTTTACTTTTCATTTTTCTGTCTTTTATTATTCTATTGTCTCACTTTCTATTAACGGCCGAGCTTCTGCCACCGCATCGCCTTCATTTTCAACATTGCCTCTTACGTTTAGTTCCACATAACGGGATACGCTCAGGATAATGCCGATAGATGCACAGGTAAACAGAAAAGATGTGCCGCCCATGCTTATCAGCGGCAGCGTAACGCCTGTAACCGGTATCAATCCTACGTTTACGGCCATATTAGATACTGCCTGTATCACCAGCGTAAAGCTTAACCCAAGCGCAAGGAACGCCCCGAACGCGCCCGGACATTTCCTGAATATACTTATACACCTGTATAAAAAAACCAGGTAAATAAATACGATGAACACACCCCCCAATAAACCGTATTCTTCTATGATGATGGAATAGATAAAGTCGTTGTAAGCCTGTGGCAGATAGTTACGCTGCTCACTGTTACCGGGGCCGAGGCCAAATAATACGCCGCCATTCGCAATCGCTATTCTGCTTTGCTGCACTTGGTAAGGCACATCATTGCCTTTGGCAAAAAGAAAATCCTGTACGCGGCTAACCCATGTAGAAAACCTTTTGAATACAGAACTTTCGTCCTGCACGGTTTCCATCTTTACAATATTTTTATTGTGGGTATGCTCAAGGTCGGGGTTGTAGGTAGTGACAGCTACGCCTACTATCAGTAAAACCGGTATCATCGCTACGCCGATCATCATAAATATATGCTTATACCTTACCCTACCTATAAACAATAGCAATAGGGATGTAAGCCCCGTGAGCAAAGCGTTTGATAAGTTTGCAGGCATTATGAGGCCGCAGGTAAGCACGATAGGAATAAACACAGGCAGGAAGCCTTTCTTAAGGTCCTTGATCTTATCGTTTTCCTGTTTGCGGCTCAACTGCCTGGAGAGGAACATATACAAAGCAAGCTTTGCAAAATCACTTGTCTGGAACGTCATGTTAATGATGGGTATCTCAATCCACCGTACACCGGAATTGATCTCTGCGCCGAAAAATAATGTGTATGCCAGCAAGGGAATGGAGATGATATAGAGTATCAATGCGATCTTCGAGAATAATGCATAGTTCACTTTATGCAACAGGTAGAT
The DNA here is from genome assembly GCA_023422835.1 of Bacteroidota bacterium. Lineage (GTDB taxonomy): Bacteria > Bacteroidota > Bacteroidia > Chitinophagales > Chitinophagaceae > Haoranjiania > Haoranjiania flava. The sequence goes on from JAFAGI010000020.1 coordinate 243,515, forward strand.
CATTCCAAATCCGAGCAATATAAATACCAGCTGCTTAAATAAATAGATCTCGGTATTGCCGTTGTTCATTTTATAAGCAAGCGAGCCGGTAGCGCTGTACACCACCAACATAGACACCAGGGCAAGCAACGCCGCACAACCCCAGATGTATTGGTCGCCTTTTATCCTGCCAAGGTATTTTTTTACAGAGCCGTCTATGTTGTATGTTGATGACATTGTTATAATGCTTTTACTTCCTCTTTAAAAATGTTACCCCTGTCCATATAATTTTTAAAAAGATCAAAGCTGGAACAGCCGGGGCTTAATAACACTACATCTCCGGAGGCAGCTAAATGATAAGCCTCTACCACTGCATCTCTCATGGAAGATGTTTCAACCACCGGCACCAGCGTATTGAAAGCATTCACGATCCTGGAATTGTCCAGCCCGAGGCAGACAATGGCTTTTACTTTTTCTTTCACCAGCTCTTCGAGGAAAGAATAATCGTTGCCTTTATCAATACCGCCCATAATGAGAATGGTTGGCTTGGCAATGCTTTCAAGCGCAAACCAAACGCTATTAAGGTTTGTGCCTTTACTGTCGTTGATAAATTCTATACCGTTGATGGTAGTTACCGGCTCCATGCGGTGTTCAAGGTTCTCAAAAGTTTTGATCGCTTCGCGAATTTTTTCTTTGCGTATGTTAAGGCTTGCCCCCGCCAGTCCCGCTGCCATAGTGTTGTACTGATTATGTTTCCCTTTTAATGCGAAATCATAAATGTTCATGCTTACACGTTCTTCCTGTGCTTTCAACATCATTTGTCCGTCTTTAATGTATGCGCCTTTGTTTACTTCCTGTTTCATTGTAAAAGGGATTGATTGTGATAAAACTGAAATGTTTTTTAATTTATTTATAATGATGTTGTCATCAAGGTTGTAGATGAAAACATCGTCTGAATGCTGATTTGCCGTAATTTTAAATTTACTGTCTATATAATTCTCCATGCGGTAATCATACCTGTCCAGGTGGTCTTCTGTAATGTTGAGCAGTACTGCCACATCCGGGCGGAACGTTTTTATATCATCCAGCTGAAAAGAACTTATTTCCAACACGTACAACGGTTTCGGATCTTCTGCTACCTGTTGAGCAAACGAGAAGCCTATATTGCCCACCAATGCACAGTCAAGGCCTGCTGTTGTGCAGATGTGGTAAATCAATGACGTTGTTGTAGTCTTGCCATTGGTGCCTGTGATGGCAATTATTTTACTATCGCCTTTGTATTGGTAAGCCAGCTCAATCTCACTGATCACTTCAACGCCGGCTTCTCTTATCTTCTTCATTACTGGTGTGCTTTCCGCAATGCCCGGGCTTTTTACAATCACCTCTGCGTCTAGGATTATCCCTGTCGTATGGCCGCCTTCTTCATACGCTATGCCTGCGTTATGCAATTTTTCTTTATATGCCTCTTCAATTTTTCCATAGTCGCTCACAAACACTTCAAAGCCTTGTTGCACAGCCAGCAAAGCAGCGCCTATGCCGCTTTCAGCAGCACCCAGTACACAAAGCTTTTGATGTTTATTCCTGTTCATTACCTCATTTTTAAAGTAGCTATGCTAAACACAACCAGTATAATGCTTACGATCCAGAAGCGTACGGATATCTTATTTTCGTGGTAACCTTTCTTCTGGTAATGATGATGCATCGGGCTCATTAAAAATATCCGCCTGCCTTCGCCAAATTTCTTTTTGGTGTATTTGAAATAACTCACCTGTAAGATCACACTAAGATTTTCCAGCAAAAAGATGCCGCAAAAAATAGGGATCAGCAGTTCTTTTCTTACAATAATCGCCAAAGATGCAATGATGCCGCCCAATGCCAGGCTTCCCGTATCGCCCATGAAAACCTGTGCTGGATAAGCATTGTACCAGAGAAAGCCGACACAGCCGCCCATGAGCGCTGCGGTGAAAATAGTAAGATCACTGATGTTGGGTATGTACATGATGTTGAGGTAATCAGATAAAATATAATTACCGCTTACATAAATGAATATGAACATACCAAAGCCAATGATACCGCTGACTCCGCCAGCGAGGCCATCTATACCATCCGTTAAGTTTGCACCGTTAGAGACAGCCACAATAATAAAAGTGACAATCAGTATGTAAACAAGCCAGGTAAACTTATCGGCACCCTCGCCCATCCACGAAATAATTTTACTGTAATTAAATTCATGGTTTTTTACAAAAGGAATGGTAGTGATGGGCTGGTTGGCTTTTACATATCTTTTCTCCCTGCCAGAAACTTCACGCACCACTTCGTTCTGAGCAGGAACGGAAGTTTGTGTAATCCCCTGCTGGTTGATCACGGGCCTTTCAATCACTACATCCTGGTTGAAATACAATGTTGACCCGATGATGATGCCGAGGCCTACCTGCCCGATAATCTTGGCCATACCGGCCAGGCCATCCTTGTCTTTCTTCTCATACCTGCCGCCGCTTTGCATGGCCTTTTTCTTGGACCGTATTTTTAAAGTATCATCCAACAGGCCTATCACACCCATCCAAACGGTGCAGAGCAGCACAAGCTGCACGTAAACATTGGTAAGATCTGCAAACAAAATGGTAGGCACTAGTATGGCCAATAAAATTATGATGCCGCCCATAGTAGGCGTGCCCTTCTTTTCCTGCTGTCCTTCCAGGCCGAGGTCTCTTACCTCTTCGCCTATCTGCGCACGCTTGAGTAAATTGATCAGCCTTCTGCCATAGATAGTAGCTATCAGCAATGAAAATATCAATGCCATGGATGCGCGGAACGAGATGTATTGAAATACACCCGCACCGGTGAAATCGTAATTTTCTTTTAACCAATTAAACAAATGATATAACATGCCGGTTTATTTTTTCAATTTACTTTTCTAACAATTCAAACATTTCCATTAATACTTCCCTATCATCAAAATGATTTCTCACGCCGTTTACTTCCTGGTACTTTTCATGGCCCTTTCCTGCTACAAGTATGATGTCGCCATCATTTGCGAGGCTTACGGCTGTCTTTACCGCTTCTTTCCTGTCGGCGATGCTTATAGCTTTTCTTTTGCCGGTAGTATTCAGTCCTGCTTCCATTTCCCTGATGATAACTGCAGGATCTTCGCTGCGCGGATTATCACTGGTCAGTATCACGCGGCTGCTCAGTTCAGCGGCTACCTTAGCCATTACCGGGCGCTTGGCCTTATCCCTGTCTCCACCGCAGCCCAGCACGGCGATCACCCGGCCGCCGGTTTTTTTCAGCTGGCCAATAGTTTCCAATACATTTTGCAATGCATCCGGCGTGTGTGCATAGTCTACAATGCCGATAATATTTCTTTTGCTTACGATATAGTCAAACCTGCCTTCCGCACTGGTAAGCATACTCAATATGCGCAACACCTCCTCGCTGTCTTCACCGGCAGATATAGCTGTACCAAAGACAGCCAGTATGTTGTAGGCATTAAACTCCCCAATAAGCCTGAAATGCACCTCACGGTTATTCACAAGCATCACAAGGCCTGTTAATGCGTTCTCCAGGATTTTTCCTTTGAAATCTGCCATAGTATGGAGGCTGTACGTGAGCTTTGTGGCCTTTGTGTTTTGCAGCATTACACTGCCACGTTTATCATCTATGTTGGTGAGTGCAAATGCGACTGAAGGCAATTGGTCAAAGAATTTTTTCTTTACTTTTATGTACTCATCAAATGTTTTATGGTAGTCCAGGTGGTCGTGAGTAATGTTGGTAAAAATACCGCCTGCAAAGCTGAGCCCTGTGATCCGGTGCTGGTGTATAGCATGGCTGCTGCACTCCATAAATACATGCGTACAACCTTCATACTGCATGCGTTGCAACAAAGCGTTCAGGCTGATGGCGTCCGGCGTGGTATGTGTAGCCGGTATCACTTCTTGTCCTATCTTATTTTCCACTGTACTTACCAATCCGCATTTATATCCCAGCCCGGTGAATAGTTTATACAGGATTGTAGCTACGGTAGTTTTGCCATTCGTACCTGTAATGCCATACAGCTTTATTTTAGAAGATGGATGCTGGTAAAAATTCCCTGCTGCCAAAGCCGCAGCCTCCAGTGTATCTTTCACCTGTACATACACAATATTTTCCTGCACTACCTGCGGCAGCTTTTCACAAATTATAGCTACAGCGCCGTTTTCAACAGCCTTTCCTATAAAATCGTGGCCGTCAGACACGGTGCCTCTGATGGCTATAAACGCAGTACCGTCAGAAACCTTACGGGAGTCGAGTTGCAGATCTTTTACCTGCACACCGGCATCACCGGCCAGTTTAACGGTTGGTATATGGTGCAATATGTCTCTAAGTGTCTTCAACGGTTAATTCAATAATAATTTTATTTGTTGCCCTGACTCCACAGGATCTCCCATAGCTATGGATTGCGAAGTAACTTTCCCTACTCCATCTATAAATACTTTCAGCCCTTTGCTCTCGCACAGGTACAAAGCATCTTTCAACCCAAGGCCAACAAGGTTGGGCATCTTGTTACCTTTTAGGTAATTCAGGTTTTTCAATACAGGCTTTTCATAACCATGCACCAATGCAAACTGTTTTTGTACGGTTGCTGAATCCACGTAATTGATGCCCAGTGTCTTGAATATGGTATGCAGGTCATGAACGCCGCCCGCGAAATAATAATTAGATGATTCCGCTTTTAAACTGTCTAAACCATGATCCTTTTCATTGCCATCCCTCCGCACATACATCGTGTACAGCCGCTGTGCTATTTCTTTAAACACAGGCCCTGCAACGGCTGCACCATAATATTTGGCCGCTCGCGGTTTGTTAATGATCACTACAACGCAGGTATATTCCGGCTTTTCAGCAGGAAAATATCCGGCAAACGACGATTGGTAAATGCCTGCATTGTAGCCCAGCTTTCCCTGAGCCACCAAAGCAGTACCGGTTTTGCCTGCCACTTTAAAAGGCACATCGCGCAACAGCCTGTAGCCTGTGCCACCTTCAATGTTGCACACACCTTCCAGCATGGCCTGTAATTTATTCACCACTTCGGGAGAACATATAGTTCTTAATTCATGTGGGTACTTTTTTTCTATTACCACACCATCGCTGGCAATGGCATCTACGAGATAAGGCCGCATCATTTTACCATTATTGGCCACGGTATTGTACAGCATGGCGGTATGCAGCGGTGATATAGTAAGGCTGTAACCAAATGCCATCCAGGGTAATGTTGTTGCACTCCATGTAGATGAGCCGGGCAGATGTATCACGGGATTGCGTTCGCCTACCAGGTCTATACCTGTTTTTTCTGCAAAGCCCATGTTCTTTAAATGATCAATAAACAATGCAGGGTTGGCGCCGTAAGCATTATACACCAGCTTGGCGCTTGCTACGTTAGAGCTCATCTCAAATGCTTTTTTCACACTGGCCACATGCCCGTGGTTCTCACTGTCGTAAACGGTGCGTTTATTTATCAGCCAGCGGCCGCCTTCCATGTCAATGGATTTGCCGGTATCGGTCTTGCCATCTTCGAGCACAGCCAGCATCGAGGCAAGCTTAAAAGTAGAGCCAGGCTCTGTAGGTGTAATGGCATTGTTGTATATTTCGGCATAGTTGCCATTGGGTGTTCTGTCGAGGTTTGCAATGGCCTTTACTTTGCCGGTTTTTACTTCCATCACAATGGCAGTGCCTTTCTGGGCTTCGTTTTCCTGCATCATCTTCATCAGCGCATTCTCTACAATTTCCTGCATTTTTATATCAATGGTCGTGATGATGTCCTTGCCGTCTTCGGGGTCAATTTCGTTGGCGTTTTCCACAGGTACCGCAACACCGCCGGCAATAAAGCGTATCAGCCTTCTGCCTTCTTTTCCTTTAAGAATGGAATCGTAGGTAAGTTCCAAGCCTACATTGGAACTGTTTTCCCTGTTAAGGCCTATTGTCCTGAAAGCCAGCATGCCGTATGGGTTCAGACGTATGTTTTTTACTTCGGGTATAAATCCGCTTTTGTTGCGTCCTTCTCTTACCAGGGGAAGTTTCAGTAGTTTCTGGTAATCCCTGAAATTTACTTTTTTTAATAAGGAATAATACCTGAGCTCCTTGTTGTATCCGTATTCCAGCTCCTGCCTGTAGTCGCTTGCCGTTTTTTGAGGGAACAATATAGCAAGATGGTGGCACAAGGAATCCAGGTTTTCCCTGAAACGTTTGCCATTCTTTTCCCTTAAACCATCAGCAGCAAAATCTATATAAATATCAAACTGCGGTATGCTGGTGCTGAGCATCTGCCCGTCCTGGCTGTAAATGGTGCCGCGCGAGGCATCGAGCATCTGCATCTTCTGGTGCAGGCTGTCGCTCATGCTTTTCCAGTAATCTCCCTGTGCGCTTTGTATGTAAAAAGCTTTGCCAACTACAGCCACACAGATCAGTATGATCAGGAGATAGGCCAGGTAGACCCTTGATAATATGACGTTCTTTACTTCCATTTTTACACCGTTACTCCTGCGAGTAAGCCGTGTGCCTTTCAATCATTTTTATATGTACCGGTTGTTTATCGCTCAGGCTCAGGCCCATGGGCTCTGCTGCCTTTATGAGCTCTGACTCCCTTGTTTTATACATCAGCTCACTTTTCAGTGTTTTATATTCATACTCCAGCTCTACCAGCTTTTTATTGGTCCTGCTTATTTCTCTTATGCTCTTGTCTGCCTGATGGCCGTTGGCAATGTAGATCACGGTAAGAAAGCCAAGGAACAAAAAGAAGCCTATGTTTTCCACTATCCAGTTGTACCTGAATAATTTCTTGAACTCAATAATTTTTTTTCTTTTCTCCATTACATTCTTACTTAGCTCACTCTTATATTTTTTCTGCAACCCTTAGCCTGGCGCTGCGGCTGCGGCTGTTGTTACTGATCTCTTGCTGTGACGGCGCCACCGGTTTCCTGGTAATTACCTTTAACGGGTTTTGAAATGTGGAATTAAACAACGGATTTTCATCAACCACATCAAAGGTGCCCTGTTTAAAAAAGTTTTTCACCATCCTGTCTTCGAGGGAGTGAAAAGTAATAATCGCGCACCTGCCCCCGCTGTTCAGCAATTCGGGCACCTGAGACAGTAATTCCTGCAATACTTTCAGCTCTTCATTCACTTCAATGCGCAAAGCCTGGAATACCTGTGCAAAATATTTATTAGGATTACCTTTAACCATGGGCGCTACCAGGCTCTTGAAACCCTTAATACTTGCGAGCGCGGTAGCAGTTCTTTTTTCTACTATATGCCTGGCCAATGTTCTGGCGTTGGTCACTTCTCCGTATTTACTAAAAATATCCTGCAAAGTTTTTTCATCGTTTTGCATCAATACATGCATGGCGGTAGTTTCATTACGCTTATCCATACGCATATCCAGCGGCCCGTCAAACCTGGTAGAGAAACCGCGTTCGGCTTCGTCGAACTGAAAACTGCTGACACCCAGGTCAACAAGTATTCCATCTACCTTATCTATGTCATTCACTTTCAGGAAACGGCTGATATACCGGAAATTCTGGGAAATGAACAAGACACGATCATCATGCGGGATATTTTTCCTGGCATCTTCATCCTGGTCGAAAGCCACAAGCCTGCCCTGTGTTCCCAGCTTTTCTAAAATGCCACGGCTGTGCCCGCCACCGCCAAACGTACAATCTACGTAAGTGCCCCCGGTTCTTATATTCAGATTATCAATGGTTTCCCTGAACAGTACCGGAATATGATAATCGTTTCCATACATCTGCAGTTATTTTTTATTTACACACCACTAAACAATTCCGATGCAAGGCTTTCCATGCTTGCCATCTGTGCTTCCACATATTTGTCCTTAGCTCCTTTATCCCATATTTCCACTTTATTGCCCTGCGCCCAGAATACCACGTCCTTTGAAAGGCCGGCATATTCCTGCAAATGCTTTGGCATCAACAGCCTGCCTGCGCTATCAGGTTCTACAATAGCAATCCCGTCTAAAAAAAGCCTTTTGAACTGCTGCACTTTCGGATTAAAATCATTCATGCCGTCTAATTTCTGGCGCATTACACTCCATTGGCTCTGCAAATACAGCGTGAGGCAATTGTTCATACCACGTTTGATCACGAAAGACGACTCATCCTGATCCTCCAACTGGCGGCGGAACTCGGCCGGGATCATCATCCTGCCTTTTGTATCCATAGTAACCTTATATTCGCCGAAAATGCTTGACATGAAGGAAATTGATTTTATCAGTACAAAATAACACAATTTCCCACTTTTTACCACTTTTTGAGTAGGCGTTTTTTATCCACAAATGCAAAACAGCTGAAACCTAATAAACATAAGGCATCCAGCTAAATTAATGAAAAAGCTATGTGCAAATAATGTGCATAAATGTGGATAACAGCAGTAAAAATACAAACTAAATACACAAAGTCATTGTATAATACAAACTTATGAAGCTTTATGGTGTGCAGAATTAGTAGCTTGAACAAAAACCATTGTTAACATGTAGTTGTTCACTAATCAACAATTTTACTTCGCTAAGATTTATAAATACTTTGTTTGATAAGTTTTTTTTGAACTTTTGTCATATTTTTTCTGCCGGGCTTAACTCCGGGCTGTGCAATAGGGTAAATTCAGCAGGAAGCTTTTGCTAGTCGATAGGTGAAAATGCTCCATAAAGATAGGTACTTTAAGATAGGTACTTTGGAATACTTATTGAAAAGGGCATATGGGCTTTACGCCTTTGCTGTTAGCTTCCTGCCGTTTTTAGTGAACAACCCGAACTTGCATTCATCCTGAAAATAAAGATTACTTAGCGATAATGTTGCTTTACTTCGCCCGGTGGCTTCTCTACCGATGCAATCAAAGTTTTTTAAAATCCTCTACCTTGTCCTGATCTTTGCTGACATGGGATTTTCTTGCTACTTTCGTTTTGGCGCCAAACTTTAGTATGCAGTATTTCAATAGTGTATTGTATTTTACTTCTTTGTTGAATTTTTTTTCCCATTGCTTGAGCGCTACAAAGCCTGTTAGCCCGTTGTTAGGGGTCATGCAGCACCCTAGACAATGCTTCATGTTCGGCTTGGGTGAATACTGAGGGTTTAAACCCTTTGCGGTTATGGGATAGCAAAGACTCAAGGCCGCCGTTTTTGTAAGAGGCCCTCCAGTTATGTGTCGTCTGGCTGCCTGCGCCAATACGCTCCATGAGTGCACGTTTAGAAATACCCGTTTGCCCTTCCTTTTTTATTTCTATAAGCATCTTTATGCGGGGAACAAATAGACTGTGCTACTTTAAGCAATTTACAAAGCATGGTTAAATCTTCTTTTACGGGTATTACTAACCTGTTAAGAAATTATGAAATGGTCAAATTCGGGATTATTGAAAAGACCATGTGGTCAAAAAATGGTAATGAGATTCCGAATAAAATTACAGTTAATAAATAATTGTCACGCCTGCGCCGAAGCCCATATCGCTATCATAGTGGGTTGACAAGGCAAGCCATTTGGTAGTAATGTACCGGAAGCCTGCCGTATATTCTTTATCGGTATTGGCCATCAGGTTGAGGCGCAAACGTGGCGTGATGGGAATATCTTCACGCATTAACTGAAAGCGGATTTTTCCGAACATATCAATCCTTGCATCCGCTACAACTAACCACGGCAAGGTGTATTGAAAACCCGCAACGGGCGCCCAATAATTTTTATGAATCGTTTCCTGCCCAAAGACATTCTTTTCCACGCCGTGGCTTTTTGCTTTGTAACGATACTGTGTACCGATGTATGGGTAAGCCCATTGCATTTTGCCCAAGTATCTGCCAAAAATCAGGCTGCCTTCCGCGCCGTGCTCTGGTTTCAATCCAATATGCCAATCGCCGCTGAGTGCATACCTGTGGCTCATCCACATCAATTCGCCATCGCTGCCATTGCTTTCTAATCCAACTTCTGCTTTAAATGCAGTCATGCGGTTGTCCTTTTTAAACATTCTCCACGCTTCCTGCTTGTTTGGTAATTGCGGATTGGGTTCTGAATTTTGGTAGCTAAATACCCTTCCCATGCCGGCCATCATGTGGTATAAAATGTGGCAGTGAAAAAACCAGTCGCCGTCCTGGTTGGCTGCAAATTCTATGGTATCGGTTTCCATTGGCAGTATGTCTAATACATTTTTCAACGGCGCGTATTCGCCTTTGGAATTGAGTACCCTGAAATCGTGGCCGTGCAGATGCATCGGGTGGCGCATCATGGAATTGTTGGTCATGATTACCCGTAAAACTTCGCCTTTTTTGATTAGGATTTTATCTGCTTCGGTTACTGTTTTATTATCAAGTGTCCACAAATAATGGTTCATGTTCCCTTCCAATTGAAAATGAATTGTATGGACGGGCGCATCGGGTGCAAAGGCTGTTTTTTCGGGTGATTTGAGCAGGTCGTAATTTAATGTACGAATACCATTTACAGTGGACATATCCATTGTTTCGTGTTCATTTTCCGCTTTTTTTTGTAGAACTAAATCCATACCGCATTTGGGGCACTTGCCGGGTTTGTCGGAAATAACTTCGGTGTGCATTGGGCAGGTATATTGTTGCATATTGTGCATGGAGTGGTCTTGTGTTTCAGTGCCGTGCTGCATATTTTCCATATCATGGTTCATGGATTGTTGGCCTTGCAATTCGGGATACATCACCTGGTTCATATCCATTGTTTGCAGGCTCATTTTCATTCCCATATCTTTCATGTCGCCGTTCATCTTCATCATATTGTTCATCATCTTCATGCCTTCAAAATATTTCAGGCGGGGCAAATCGGGCGCCGGCATCTTGTGGCCGCTGCCTAGCCAGAGCGAGGCGTGTTTGGTACGGTCTTCGAGAGTAGCCCTCAACTCGTAACGCATATTTTCGGGAATGTTTACTTCAATATCATAAGTTTCCGCAGTACCGATTATTAATCTGTCTACTTCCACCGGCTCAACATCATTTCCATCATTGGCAACCACTGTGATTTTGCCGCCGCCGTAATTCAACCAAAAATAACTGGATGCGCCGGCATTCACAACCCTCAATCTTATTTTATCGCCGGCCTTGAGCCTCACCGTTTCAATGGTTTGTTCGGGTTTGCCATTAATGAGGAACCTGTCGTAGTACACATCGCTCACATCCATCGCTTTCATACGCAGCCATTCATTTTTAAGTTTTGTGCCGAATGCTTTGTGTTGAATGGCTTCGGCGTAGCTTTGCACACTTCCTTTTTTAATGGCGTACCAATCGTTGGCTGTATGTAATCTTCGCATTACTTCATTGGGTTTTTCGTCTGTCCACTCGCTAAGCACAACAGGTATAATGGACTTGTACCGGCTTTCCATTAACCTATTATCTCTTTTTTTAAAAACCAAAGCGCCATACATGCCTGCCTGCTCTTGCAAACCGCTGTGGGAATGATACCAGTAAGTGCCATTCTGTACAACTTTAAATTTGTACAAGTGGGTTTCGCCCGGGCCGATTCTTTTTGTGGTAAGATAAGGCACGCCATCCTGCGGGTTAGGCAGAATTACGCCATGCCAATGCAGCGAAGTTTCTTCTTTTTTTAGATTGTTGTGCAAATAAATTTCTGCCGTGTCGCCTTCGGTGAAATACAAAGTTGGCGCAGGGATTTGTCCATTGATGGCATAAGCATGTCGTCTTTTTCCTGTAAAGTTTACGATTGTATCGGTTACATACAAATCATAGCGTACGGTTTTGCCGGCAAAGGAAATAGCCTCACCCCCAACGCCCTCTCCTTTTGGAGAGGGGGCTATATCATCACTTTCCACTTGTAACGAAGCCCGCCCGGATGGATCGGCCGGCGGGGAAGCGGGAACCTTTTTTGGCACTAAGTTCATTCCACATTTCGGACATTTGTCCGGCGATTTCTTCTGCACTTCGGGGTGCATAGGGCAAGTGTAAATGACTTTATTCTCCGTCCTCTCCACATCCCGAACCTTCGGGAGAGAGGGAGCTTGCGCCTGTGCATTGAATACAAAAGCAAGCGCAAGAAGTATTGTTAGAAAATAATTCATCGGTTATTTTTTATTCAGTTTTAAAAGACTTGCATTAATTGCGACAACGATGGTGCTTACGCTCATCAGCACAGCGCCCATTGCCGGGCTAAGAACAAATTTTGGATACAAAATTCCTGCGGCTAAAGGAATTGCCACCACGTTGTAACCCACTGCCCAGATTAGGTTTTGAACCATTTTGTTATACGTGCGTTTGCCAAAATCAATCATTTTTACCACATCGCGCGGGTCGCTGTTCACTAAAATAATATCGGCTGTTTCGGCTGCAACATCCGTTCCCGAACCAACGGCAATACCCACATCTGCCTGTGCCAGTGCAGGCGCATCGTTTACGCCATCGCCCGTCATTGCCACTATTTCGCCTTTTGCCTGAAACTCTTTTACTTTTTCCTGTTTGTTATGCGGCAATACATTTGCTAAAAAACCGTCCATACCTAATTGATTACTAACGGTCGCAGCAATTTTTTCATTATCGCCGGTAAGCAAAAATGATTTTATGCCCATTTCTTTTAACTGATTGATTGCTTCCTGAGATCCGTTGCGAACAGTATCGGCTAATGTGATTATACCTGCAAGCTGGCTATCAATCAACACGAAGTTTACCGTTTGTGCATCCTGGTTAATTTCTTTTGGAATTTCAGGAAGCGGCTGATTGTTTTGGGTGAAATAATTGGGGCCCGCAGCAATGATGTTTTTGCCATTTACGGTACCTGCAACGCCAACGCCCTGCATATATGTAAAGTTTTCTGACTTCCAGAGCGGCAGGTTTTTTTCTTTGAGTGTTTTTAAAACTCCTTTTGCAATATGGTGTTCAGAGTTTTGCTGCAACGCAGCGGCATACTGCAATATTTCGTCTGCGGAATAATTTTTCACAGGAATAATTTTCTCTACTGCGTGCGAACCTTCGGTAAGTGTGCCGGTTTTATCAAAAATAATGGTAGATAATCTTCTGGTGGTTTCAAATGCGGTGCGGTTGCGGATGAGCAAACCATTCGTTGCTGAAAGCGTGGTGGAAATTGCCACTACCAAAGGAATTGCAACGCCCAATGCGTGCGGGCAGGCCGTAACCATAACCGTAACCATTCTTTCCAACGCAAAAGATAAATCACCGCCCGGAAAATACCAATAAACGAAAGTGCCTAAGCCAACTGCAATGGCAGTATAAGTTAGCCACTTGGCTACTTTATCCGCAAGGTTTTGCGTATTGGATTTGGCTGCCTGCGCGTCTGCTACCAAGTTGATTACCTTATTGAGGTAACTGTCTTTTCCCACGCCTGTTGCCTTTACCCTCAACGCGCCATCGCCATTGATAGCGCCTGCAATTACTTTAGCGTTCACTTCTTTTTTTACGGGCACGCTTTCGCCGGTAAGCATACTTTCGTTTACGGAAGAAGTGCCTTCAATCACCAATCCATCGGCAGGAATTTTTTCTCCCGGTTTAATGATCACCACATCTTCATTTTTCAAATCGTCTAAGCCGATTTTTGTTATTTCGCCGTTGCGTTCCACATTTACTTCATTAGGCAGTAATTCTATTAATGATTGCAAGGCTCTGGAGGCTGCCATTTGCGAGCGCATTTCCAACCAGTGACCCAGCAGCATAATGACGATCAGGGTTGCCAGTTCCCAAAAAAAATCCATGCCCGGCAGCCCGAAAACAACTGCTGCACTGTACACATAGGCAACGGTGATTGCTAAGGCAACGAGCGTCATCATTCCTATGGCATTGGCTTTTATTTCTCCAATCATTCCTTTCAGGAAAGGCATGCCGCCATAGATATAAATGAATGTGCCTAAAGCCAGCAACACATATTTGTCGCCCCGAAAGGTGAAGCTAAAGCCAAGCCACCGTTGCACCATGTGCGACAATGCCAGTATGGGCACGGTAACGATGAGGCTTATCCAAAACCTTTTCAGGAAGTCGTGGGTGTGGTGGCCTTCGTGCTTGTTGTAGCCTGCATCGCCGTGGGCAGCATGTTCTGCGGCTTGCCCTTTGTGTGCTTCGTTGTGGCGATTGTGACGGTTGTGGGCGGCGGCATGTTTCGCGCCGCCTATTGATACTAAATCCATTCCGCAAAGCGGGCATTTGCCGGGTTCGTCTTTGAGCACCTGCGAGTGCATGGGGCAAGTATATTTTTGCATAATCAATTGTTTTTAATTGCAACAGGAATTGCCGGATTGCATGGGCGGGCATTTGACCGTGCCATAACTGCAAAATACACAACAATCGCCTTGTTTGGGTTTTAATATTGCTTTACAATTTTCACATTCATAAAAATATTTACAGGCATCTGCCGGCGTGGTTTCCTGCCTGGAAAAACCGCAATGCGGACAGGTTATTTTTGATACTGTTATTATTTCCATTTGCAAATTGTTTACAGCAACTTTTTCGGTGAATAAAAACATTTCAGAAAATTAAAAATTCGTTTCTACATTATTTATTTTCTAATTCATTGATCTTTGCTTTCATAAACTCAATCTCTTTGTTCTGTGCATCAATAATGTCCTCTGCTAATTTTTGCACTTCAGGGTCTTTTAGTTCGCTTTTTTCTACCATTAATATAGCTCCTGCGTGGTGCGGTATCATTGATTTAAGGAATTGTTTATCTCCAATGGCAGCCTGATTTCTTATCAACAAAAAAAATGTGAGTAGCAAAGCCGCTCCTAAACCAATAAGAATGGTGTTCATCTTTTTGTTAGGATACATTTTGCCCATCAATAACAATTCAATGATCAGCATTGGCGCACTCATCAAACCTGCCATATAGAATTGATTAAAGTTGGGAATTACATTGACGAACCTGTCAACCATTGCATACATTAAAATGTACATTGCAATGAAAGAGGCAATCATCATCCAAAGCAATTTTTTGTAGTGGTTTTTATGGTCCATAGACATATCGTGAGATTTTATCCGAGACTGCGTATTGTGCCCTGAGGGGGCATTGTGGCTTTTATGCGTTGAATGTTCCATTTTTATTTATTTAGTTTTTATTTATTTTTGATTGAAAGAAACTGATTAAAGTGTTTTTATCTTCTTCACTAAGGCGGGCATCTTTATGCAAAATAAGATAAGATTTCAAAGGCATTTCATCCTTTTCTATTTGTTCTGTTATGCTTCTGAATTTTGAATTGCGTCTTCTTGGACTTAAAGCCGCTAATTCATCAAAATTCAATTCCGCTTTTCCGGCTCTGATGTGTTTTGCCATCAGCCAGCCAACAGGCTGGATATTGGTGTACCACGGATAACGCGTATGATTGCTGTGGCAATCAAAACAGGAAGTAACCAACAGCTTTTTTACATTTTCGTTTACCTGAAAAGTATCCATAAATGCCTGTGGAACAGCCTGCACGCTCGTGTTTCGTGCAGGCCGGATAAACTGAATGGCGGCTAGTAAAATAATCAACAGGATTATTAATTTGTTCATGCTTCAATACAGTTTTTGTACGGCTGGCGGCCTAATAAGATTTTTTTGATCTGATTATGCAATTGTTATTTCATTATCCAGATACACATTTTGAATGGATTGCAGCATTTCCACGCCTTGCTGGAAAGGGCGCTGAAAAGCCTTTCTGCCAAGAATAAGACCCATGCCGCCCGCGCGCTTGTTTACTACTGCGGTGATAACGGCTTCCTGCAGGTCGCTGTCGCCGAGGCTTTCACCGCCGCTGTTGATCAAGCCGATTCTTCCACTGTAACAGTTCAGCACCTGGTAGCGCGTGAGATCAATGGGATGATGGGTGGTAAGTTTTTCATACACCAGCTTGCTCGTTTTTCCGTGTTTGGTAGCCAGGTAGCCGCCGTTGTTGGTTGGCAATTTCTGTTTAATAATATCCGCCTGAATGGTTACCCCTAAATGATTTGCCTGCCCGGTAAAGTCGGCAGAAGTGTGATAATCTATACTATTTACTTTAAAATTATTATTCCGTGTGTAGCACCACAAAATGGTAACCATACCCAGTTCATGCGCCAGCTCAAAAGCTTCCGCTATTTCTTTCAATTGCCTGCGGCTTTCCTCGCTTCCCCAGTAAATGGTGGCGCCGACAGCCACAGCGCCCATGTTCCACGCATTTTTAATGGTGCCGAAAAGCGTTTGGTCGTAAGTGTTTGGATAGCTTAAAAATTCGTTGTGATTAATTTTTACGATGAAAGGAATTTTATGTGCATACTTGCGGCTCATGATGCCAAGGACGCCAAACGTAGAAGCCACGCCATTGCAGCCGCCTTCTATTGCCAGCCGGATGATGTTTTCCGGGTCGAAATAAATGGGATTAGGCGCAAAGGCAGACCCGGCGCTATGCTCAATGCCCTGATCTACGGGAAAAATGCTGCAATAACCTGTGCCGCCTAAACGTCCGTGATTTAATAATGCCTGGAAGTTGCGCAAAACCTGATTATTGCGGTTGCTGTTTATCCAGATGTCTTCAATAATATGCGGAGAAGGCAGATGAATATCTTTTTTATCAATGGCAGTCCAGGTATGCTCTAAAAGATAAGCAGCCTTATCGCCCAAAATATCTTTTGTGTTTTTATTTTCCATAGTAAAGATTTGTTGTTTTTTGAGATATTATTTTTTTTAAAAAGAGTAGTTGTTTAATAAAAACCCGTTGTTCTTGATTCATTTCGCACAAATACTATGCGGCAAAAATTTTTTGAGATGTTTTCATCACATATTGCTCATATCATGCCCGGCCATGGGGTCGGCGCCGGTTTTAAAAATGTATTCGCTGTTTAAAAGATATGCTCCGCTTATCACTACAATGTCGCCTTCATTTAATCCGGAGACAATTTCGATGCGGCTGCCGACTTCCATACCGGTTTTTACCATGCGGCTTTTGTAGGTTTTGTCGCCGGCCTGAACCCAAACGGTAGCGTTTGCACCGTCGCGAATCACAGCGTCTATTGGTAAAGACAGGGCATTGGTTTGTGTATTTTCCAGAAAAACATACACCGGCATGCCAGGTTTTAAAGCGTTGCCGGGATTAGGAATAGACACACGCAAAAGATTTATTCTTGTATCGGCGCTAATTTCAGGGTTTACAAAGGCGATATTTCCTTTTATAATTTTGCCGCCTAAATCAGGAATTTGCACGCTGGCTACTGTGCCGGCGCTGACATCCGGCATTCGCGCGCTGTAGGCCTGTGCCTCCGCCCAAAGTGTGGAAAGATTTGCAAGATTTACCACGGCGCCGCCTTCCATCACATAATCTCCTTCGCGAATATTAAGTGTAGTAATGTAGCCCGATGCAGGGCTGTAAAAAGTGGTGAGTGGCGATGCCTTGCGATTTTTAATCATTGTCTCTATCTGGGCTTCCGTCATTCCCCACAGCAACAATTTGTTTTTCGCGCTTTCCAGCAGTTGGTCAAAATCAATGACGGTTTCCCCGATAAAAGTATTTTTCCTGTCGAGCGCCAGCAGATATTCCTGCTTGGCATTGTTCAGCTCTTCACTGTAAATTTCAAACAGCGGCGCGCCTTTACTTACAAAATCGCCTGTGTTTTTGTAATAAAGTTTTTCTATTCTGCCGGCCACCCTTGAGCTTACGGTTTCGAGTTTTGTCTGATCAAAATTTAAAATTCCCGTCAACACAATCCTGTTGCCAATGCTGCCGTTGCGGATGGTGTCGGTTTGAATATTTGCAAGTTGTATCTGCTGTTCGTTGAGCTGCAAAGCGTTTGGATCGGCATTTTTCTTTTTTTCTGCCGGCACTAAATCCATGTGGCAGATTGGGCATTTTCCGGGCTTGTCTGCCACTACCTGCGGGTGCATGGAGCATGTGTAATAAATGTCGTGCGCGGCGTGTTCGTTTTCCTGTTCTGCATTTTTTGCATTCTTGCAGGAAAACAAAAAAAACAGCATGGCGGTAAAAAGAAGTATTTTTTGCATAATGATTTAATTTATTTTGATAAAGCTTTCGCTGTCGGTGAGGTACTGTGCATTTACCGCTACCGAATCGGTGTATTCCAGCCCGCCGGTGATTTGAATCTGATTGTTTATTTCAGCGCCTGTATTTACTTTTTGCGGCGCAAAGCCATTCTTTATTTTTTTGAAAACTACTTTGTTCATTCCAAGCGATATTACTGCTTCACGCGGCAACCAGGCTGCCTGCATTCTATTCCCTGTAATCACCGCTCTTACCTGGCTTCCGATGGGGATTTTTAGCTTTGCATTATCAAAATACACTCTGGCGGTGAGCGTTCTGCTGCTTTCGCGGTAAAAAGGTTCTATAAAATCAATCTCTCCGCTGAAACTTTTGTCTGGCGAAGTTTCCGAAACGATTTTTACAGGCTGTCCTTTTTTTATCATTGCTGCCTCTCCGGCGAAAATATTCAGCAATGCCCATGTTTTGCCTAAGTTGTACACATTGAAAATGCTTTGTCCTTTTTCCACGTACATTCCTTCTTTGATGGATAGTTGCTGCGTAAGAGGCACGGCAGCCATGCCGGTGGCGGCAGCGGAAGTGTTGTTCATGCCGGAACTGCTTCCTGCATCGTAGAGATGCCCGCTGTAATTGCTGAACACGCTCACGGTGTAATCAGCTTTACCGGTGTTTTCGATTTTTTGCAATTGTTGTGCGCTCATGCCAAGCAGGCGTAGTTTTTGCCGTGCGGCATCAATCATCGTTTTGTTGGAGGCATCGTTTTTCAGCAGAAAAAGAAGATTTTGCTGCGCCGTTAGCAGTTCGGGACTGTAAATATCGAGTATTCTTTGCCCTTTGCTTATTTTTTGATAACGGTAGCGCACATACAATTTTTCTATTCTTCCTGCAACCCTTGAGGAAATGCTGCCTATCTGCCGGGTATCGTAGGCAACGGTACCCAGCGCTTCTATTTCCATCGGTTGTCCCGATTGTTTCAATGTAGTAATGGGTATGGAGGAAATTACAAATTCGTTTGTGGGCTTCAATAAAGATTCTAAATCAATGCTGTCTGCTCTTTTTCCTTCGGTTTCTTTTTTTACCAGGTCCATGCCGCAGATAGGGCAACTCCCGGGTTTGTTGCGCACAATTTGCGGGTGCATGGGGCAGGTATAGACTTCTTCTGCGGCTTCATGGCCGGCATGCGCATTTGATTGATCTCTGCAGCTTATCAGTAAAATGATGAGCAGCAACGAAGCGGCTACAATGCTTACATTCTTCATTTTCATTTTTTTTCTATTAATCTGTCGAGCGTTACCTGTGTTTGCAGCGCTTTTTCTAAAATGTCAAGATATTCTAACTGTGTCATGTTGAGCTTTTCCCAGGCATCGTACAGCATAAACAGTTCTTCTGTGTTTTGTTCATAGCCCAGTTGCATGGTTTTATAGTTGTTTCTTAATGCAGGGATGATATTTTGCTCATAAAGCGCCAGTTGTTTTTTGTTTACATCCAGTTCATTGCGCATGCCATAAGCCATGCCGCTGTATTCGTTTACCATCATTTCTTTTTGCGACCGCAGCGCTTCTGCCTGCCAGCGAAGGCTTTCGATGTTGGCTTTATTCATTCTGGAAGCCCAGCTTACGATGGGTATTTTCATCATTACCATGGCAGAATATTGCATGGGTTGGCCGCCGAAGCCTACCATGTGCTCGAACTTTCCGCCGAACTGTGGTTTCAGGCTTTGCCTCTCGCTTTCCTGCTGCAGATAGCGCAGGTTTATTTGCCGGTCTAAGGCTTTTAAGTCGCTGCGGTTTTGATAGAAAAGGGTGCTGTCGAACACCATCTGCGAATAATCGTTCAGGCGGTAGTTGGTATCTACTTCAAAAAAATCCAGCGGGTTTCTGTTCATCAGTGCGTTCAGGCGGATGCGTTTTTCGCGGATGTCGTTTTCATACATCAGTTCCATATTCAGTGCGCTGCCGAGCGCGGCTTTGGCCTTGTAATAAGCGCCGATTTTTTCAAGGCCGTTTTTGTAACGTATTTCCGCATTTTTTATCATAAAGTCCAGCAGCTTTTGACTTTCTTCTACTACGGAAAGCCGCTTTCTTAAAACGATCCATTGGTAATACAACTGTTTGGCATCCTGCCGCAGTTCGTTTACATTGGCATTGAGATTTTCTTTTTCAACGGACGACATGGCGCGCATGTATGCCTCATCGGCATCCAACTTTTTCTTATTGGGGATCATCTGTTCAACCGAAATAGCGATTGAGCCCATGCCGTTCACATCGCCCATTTTGCGCCACATGGCAGGATTGTAGGGCGTCATGAACGGCCCTGCGCCGATTTCGGGCGGCATCCAGCTTCTTGCGCCTTTCGCGGCCTCGTCCATAGAGCGGATTTCGTTGGTATACATTTTTACCACCGGGTGGTTTGCACTAACCGAATCCAGCACTTCATTGAGCGATAGCGTTTGCGCCTGGACAGAGATTTGCGACAGCAGAACAATTCCTATAATTGCGATTTTTTTCATTCGTTATCTATTTTTAGTGATGCGCATCAAACACATCTATTTTCCCCAATTTTTTTAATTCCCATTCTTTCTGCATTAAAAAAATAATGGGCGTCACTAATAAAATATGAATGGCAGATGTAAACACGCCTCCTACCATCGGAAGCACAATAGGCTTCATCATATCGCTGCCTACACCCGTGCTCCACAGGAAGGGTACCAGGCCAAACAGCGTTACGCAGACGGTCATAATTTTTGGTCGCAATCTTTTAGCAGCGCCGGCTATTACATATTCTCTCAAGTCGTCTCGGGTAATGGTTTCGCGGCTGTTGCCTTTAAGCGCTACAAGCTGCTGCATGGCATCGTTCAGGTAAATAACCATTACAATGCCGGTCTCAACGGCCAATCCGAACAGTGCAATAAAACCTACCGCTACCGCTACGGAGAGATTCACGCCCCAGATGTAGATCATAAAAGCGCCGCCGATTAATGCAAATGGAATGCTGATAAGGTTGAAGAAGGCTTCGCGGAAGGAATGGAACGCAAAATACATGGATAAGAAAATAACGACCAGTACGATGGGCAGGATCATTTTCATTGTTTGTTCACCTCTGATGAGGTTTTCATATTGCCCGCTCCATTCCACAAAATAACCCTGCGGCATTTTGCCGATCATATTGTCTATTTTCTGTTTTGCTTCTTCCACCGTACTTCCCAAGTCTCTTTCGCGCACGTTGAACAGCACGGTGCCTCTGAGCATCGCGTTTTCCGAATTGATCATCGGCGGGCCTTCGCTGAGTTGTATGTTGGCAATGGCGCTCAGCGGAATGGTGCCATAATTCATTGTTTGCACCGGCAATCTTTTCAATGCTTCAAGGTTATTTCTAAAATCCTGCCCGTAGCGCGCATTCACCGTAAACCGCTGCCTTCCTTCAATGGTGGTGGTGAGCTCCATGCCACCCAAGGCGCTTTCCACCACGGCGTTCACCTCATCAATGCTGAGATTGTATCTTCCGATTTCTCCACGATTCACTTCAATATCAATATATTTTCCGCCGGTGATGGGTTCTACAAACATGTCTTTTATGCCTTCTATGCCGGTAAGTTCATCTTTTATTTTTTGAGATAAAGTATAAATGCTGTCCAGGTTTTGTCCATACACTTTTACGCCCACATCGGTCCGGATGCCGGTGGACAGCATGTTGATGCGGTTGATGATGGGCATTGTCCAGCCGTTTGTTACGCCGGGTATCTGTAGCTTTGCATTCAGCTCATTGATGATATCATTTTTGGTATGCCCGCTTCTCCATTCGCTTTGTGGCTTTAATAAAATAATTGTTTCAATCATGCTGATGGGCGAATTATCCGTTGCGGTATTTGCCCTGCCTGCCTTGCCTAATACGTGCGCTACTTCCGGAACGGATTTGATGATTTTATCCTGTACCTGCAGCAGCCTTTTTGCTTCGGAATTAGAAATGTCGGGCAGGGTTACCGGCATAAACAGCAGGGAACCTTCGTCGAGCGGCGGCATAAATTCCCTGCCTAATCCCATAATCAGCGGAATGCTGATGATTAAGGCAGCTACATTAATCCCCAATACCGTTTTTCGCCATTTGATGCACCATCTTATCAGCGGCTCATAGACTCTTTCCAGCCCGCGATTAATGGGATTGGTATTATCGTCTTTGAATTTCCCTTTCATAAAAAAAGAAATGAGCACGGGTGCGAGTGTAAGTACCAATATGGCATCTACCACCATGATAAAGGTTTTGGTGTATGCCAGGGGATGAAACAACTTGCCTTCCTGTCCTGTCAACAGAAACACAGGCAGGAAAGAAGTAATGATGATGATTGTAGAGAAAAACACACCCCGTGAAACCTGTTTGCAGGATCGTTCGATGATGTTCATGCGAACGTCTTCAGGAATTTTTTGATACCCGGGTGCCGTTTTGTTTTTTTTCAATTTTAATCTGTTAAACCAATTACTTTTCATCTGAATTTTTGGGGGATTTGTTCTGGTTTTGCCAAACCGAGAGGTTGCGATAGGCGTTTTCCGACATGATAATACCGTTATCCACGATCACCCCAATGGCCAGCGCAATGCCTGTGAGGGACATGATATTTGAAGAAAGTCCAAACGCATTGAGCAGAATAAAAGCGATGGCAATGGTGATCGGGATTTGAATGATGATACTCAGAGCACTGCGCCAGTGAAAAAGAAAAAGGATCACGATAAGCGCCACAACAATGATTTCTTCAATCAGTTTAAATTTAATGTTGTCAATAGCGGCTTCAATAAGGGTGCTGCGGTCGTAAGAAGTTTCAAAAGTAACGCCCGCCGGCAAGCCTTTTTCCACTTCTTTCATTCTTGCTTTTACAACGTTGATTACTTTGTCGGCATTTTCGCCGTAGCGCATCACCACAATTCCGCCCACTACTTCTCCTTCGCCATCAACGTCAAAAATGCCCAGGCGCAGGTCTCCGCCCATCTGCACGCTGCCAATGTCTCTGACTCTTACCGGAATGCCGTTGTTGCTGCTCAAAGCAATATTTTCCACATCTTCCTTGTTTTTTATGTAGCCCAGCCCGCGGATGATGTAGGCCATGTCAGTCATTTCAAATTTGCTGCCGCCAACATCGTTGTTGTTGGCTCTTACTTTGTTCATGACATCCATGAGCGAAATGTTGTAATACTGGAGCTTTACCGGGTCTACCACTATCTGATATTGTTTTTCGAAACCTCCGAAGGAAGCCACTTCCGCCACGCCGGGCACTGTTTGCAAAGCAAATTTTACATACCAGTCCTGCAGCGCTCGTTGTTCGCCCAAGTCCATACGCGGCGCTTTGAAATGATACCAGAAAATATGCCCTACACCTGTGCCGTCGGGTCCGAGTGCGGGCGTAACGTCTTCGGGCAATAAGCGCTGGGCATAGTTCAGCCGTTCTAAAACTCTCGTTCTTGCCCAATAAATATCCACATCATCTTCAAAAATGATATAAATAAAGCTCATGCCGAACATGGAAGTAGCGCGGATATTGCTCACGCGCGGCACGCCCTGCAGGTTGCTTACAAGCGGGTAGGTGATCTGGTCTTCTATTATTTGCGGCCCGCGCCCCATCCATTCCGTGTATACGATCACCTGATTTTCACTTAGATCGGGGATAGCGTCAATGGGATTTTTGCTCACGGCTGATATTCCCCACACCAACAGGCCGGCTGCTACAAGCAGCACGATGTACCTGTTGCGCAGGGACAGCTCAATTATTTTTTGAACCATCTGTGTTTATTTTATTTCTTCCTGAATTTCTCCGCAGGTGAGCATTTCGCTACCGAAGTATGGGTTTTTAACTTCTTTAGAATCATTTAGCCAGAAAGCACCTTTATTATCGTTGTACATTGGGCAGAATATCTTGTACATGGTTTTGCCGGCGCCGAAAGTCTTTGCTATGTCGTAAATATCGTGACTTAGCATTTCCAGGTGTTCTCTTTGATGAGCCATATTTTTGGTATTGGCTGCAATGTGTTCCGTGTGTTCTTTTATGTCTGCTTCCAAATCGGCAAATGTTTCCTGCTGTTCTGGTGTAAAGCCCGTTTTGTCTACTTTAGCAAGCGCTTCACCGATTGCTTTGGCGCCGCTGGCGGCTTCCTGTGGGTCGTCATTAGACAGCGCAAAAGTGAGATGCTGGTAGTGTGCGAAAACTTCACCGAATTTGGTTGGCGTGGCAGTTTGATTATGATCCATTTCCATGTCTTTCCTATTTTCCATATCGTGTTGCGTTTCCGCATTGTCTTTAGTCTTGTCCGCGTTGTTGTTGCAGGCAGATAAAATTAATACAGAGGCGGCTATCAAGCCGGTAAATAAATGTTTCATTTTTTTTTGGTTTTAAAAGTTACTGATTTTTTTTGCTGAATTGTCGCTGACAGCGCATAGCGCCGTTATAAATTTTAGAAAGATTTAGAAAGTTTTCTTTACAGAACCGCAGGTGAGCATGCTGCTGCCGTAGTAAGGATTTTTAATTTCCTTTTCATTGCTCAGCCAATAGGCTTTCGCCATGGGGCAATACTGCTGATAAACGGGTTTATCGCTTAGCTTAAATTTTTCTGCCAATGCCGCCATATTGTTGGAAAGGTTTGAAAAAGATTTGCGTTGTGCAGCTATATCTTTTGCGTCTGCAATGGCTGAAGCATCTTTGCGCAAGGCGTTTACATTGCCTTCCGAAAGGTGACGGTACGAAATAAGAGAAGCGGTTTGTGAAAACTGGTTGGCATGGCTCGCAGCTTTTGACTGGTCGTCTGCTACCAGCGCATCTTTTATGCCTAAGTAATGAATGTATAGCGCTTGTATTTGTTCATCAGGAGATTTATCCTTTGCGCTGGCAGCAGATGTAGATTGGGGAGGTGTGGCAGCGCCGTGTTGAGCATGATTATGCTGTGCATTTACATTGAAAAATGCAGCGAGTGAAAGCCCAATGGACAGGAATATTTTTGTCATTTTTGAAAGAATTTATTGTGTTGAGAAATAAAAAATCCGCATCACAACAAGTGATAGCGGCTAAGCTGCACAGCGGCAGCTACACAATAATTCTAAATACGAAAAGTGCAGTTGAATAGGTAAGCAGGAACAGACCCGGCATCAGGAGGAGCATTACTCCGCGGTAGTTGTTTGACCCTTGAAGACAAGATTACTGTTTGCACATGAAGAGGCTGGGCCGGAAGCGCAAGGGCAAATGCTTCTAAAGCCGGAATTTTGGCAACATCAGATTGTTGGTAGTCGCCGGTTTTAAAAACCTTGTGCTCATCTTTGCAGCAGCCTTGTGTATTTTTGGTTTTCATGCCGCAATTGCTGCACGCAGCATCCTGCATAGCGGTTTGCCACAAATCAGTTTCTATGAGCTTATCCATACAATAGTGCATGTGCACCGTCATCCCCGTTGAGGAGGAGAGGAAGAGAAAAGCTAATATGGATGCAATAAATTTTTTCACAAGAACGAACTTATCGAAAACAAAATTAAGGCATTTATTTTCAATAGTGAAATTTTTTTTATTTCTCCAATGTTAAATTCTGATTTGTAAGTGTGAAACCTCTTTTTCAAGCCGCATCTCTGCTTGACTTTTGTTGACATTCGCAACCTAATATTAATTCCTCTTTTGCGGAAGGATTACTTTCAGAGGGCAGTTTTTTTAATTAGCAACCTTTAAAAAAATTTGTATTTCAAAAAAAGGGGAAGTAGACCCCACTCTGGGAGACAACCTCTTTTTATAATTATTGTTTTTAAAATAACTCTATACACCAATACCAGATCGGCCTTGTATGCGCTGCCCGCTGCCCATCAATCCGTCGTAAGAACGCATTAAGAGGTGGGTTTCTATCTGCTGCAAAGTATCCAGTACTACTGCTACCATGATCAGCAGTGAAGTACCGCCGAAGAAATAGCTGAAGCCCTGAGTTACGCCCATCAACTGGGCAAAGCCAGGCAGAATACCTACTATTGCCAGGAAGATAGCGCCCGGCAAAGTGATCCTGTCCATGATGGTGCCAATAAAGTCGGATGTGGGTTTTCCGGGTTGTACGCCGGGAATAAAACCATTGTTCCTCTTAAGGTCTTCGCCCATTTGTTTGGGGTTAAAGATCAAAGCCGTGTACAGGAATGTAAATGCTATCACCATGAATGAATAGATGAGCATGTACCACAAGTTGGTATGGTCGCTGAACATCTGCGCGATGCTGCTGGCAGATTCAATGTTGGTAAAAGAGATCAGGGTAGGCAGGAACATGATAGCTTGTGCAAAGATAATAGGCATTACACCTGCAGCGTTGACCTTTAAAGGTAAGAACTGCCTGGCGCCGCCAACGGTCCTGTTGCCGACAACCTGTTTAGCATAGTTTACCTGCAACTTACGCACTCCCTGCACCAGTACAATGATTGCCATTACGATCAATACGAAAGCTGCAATTTCTATGAGGAATATCAACAAGCCGCCGCCGCCTCTTGTGCTTTTGGCCTCAAACTCCTGGATAAGTGATTGTGGTAATCGTGCGAGGATACCCACCATAATGAGGATAGAGATGCCATTGCCCAATCCTTTGTCCTGGATCTTTTCGCCCAGCCACATTACAAATAAAGTACCTGCGGTAAGGCA
The DNA here is from genome assembly GCA_023422835.1 of Bacteroidota bacterium. Classification (GTDB taxonomy): domain Bacteria; phylum Bacteroidota; class Bacteroidia; order Chitinophagales; family Chitinophagaceae; genus Haoranjiania; species Haoranjiania flava. The sequence continues at coordinate 270,068 of JAFAGI010000020.1, forward strand.
AATGATGGTAGAAATAAAGAAGTAAGGCTCGTAAGATGGTATCATAGCCGCTGCATAGGCAGGGCTTTTCAGGTAAGAAACATAGGCGCTTCCCTGTAAGATGGTAACGATCACAGTAAGATAGCGTGTCCACTGGGATATTTTTTTCTGCCCGCTTGGCCCTTCTTTCTGTACTTTCTGTAACTGGGGTACCAATACCGTCATCAATTGCATGAAGATAGATGCAGAGATATAAGGCATTACACCCAATGCCAGGAAAGAAGCCTGTGAAAAGGCGCCGCCGGCAAACGTATCAAACAAACCTAATAAACCGGTATTGGCTGCATTCTTGGCTGACTCCTGCAAAACCACCGGGTCAAGGCCCGGCAAAACAATGTGCGTACCAAATCTGTAAACGAAAATAAGCAATAAAGTAAGTATTATTTTATTGCGCAATTCTTCTATTTCCCAAATATGCTTAAGGGTCTGAATAAATTTTTTCATGTGTAATGTATCACTGCTTTTTATGCCACATGGAACGCGTCATAGAGATGTAAACAACCCCGGATGACTCATTTCACTTATATTTTTACAAGTTTTACCGCTTTACCACGATGGTAAAACGGTTTGTAAAAATACTTATTTTAATATACTTTCCTAATATTTATTAAGAAAAAGATAAAAGAACTTAAAAGCTAAAAAGACGTATCGTGAGATACGCCTCAGCTGTATAATTATTTCAAAATTTCAATGGTGCCGCCCAAACCTTCAATTGCTGCTTTAGCTTTTTCGCTAATGGCATTTACTTTAAAGTTTAGTTTGGTAGCCAGCTCGCCGTTACCCAGGATCTTAACTTTATCGGTTCTGTTGATCAGTGAATTCATGTAAAGGTTGTCAACTGAAAACTCAGTGAAACCGTATTTGGCTATCAGCAATTCTATCTGAGCAAGATTAAATACTTTATATTCTGTACGGTTGTTGTTTTTAAATCCGCGTTTAGGAGTGCGTCTCTGTATCGGCATCTGTCCGCCTTCGTGGCCCAGTTTCATCTGGTATCCTCTGCGGCTTTGCTGTCCTTTATTACCTTTTGTAGATGTGCCGCCCTTACCTGAAGCCTCACCGCGGCCAAGGCGCTTTTGTTTGTGTACCGAACCTTCTGCAGGTTTTAAATTGTGTAATTTCATTTTTATTGATTTTTAACTCAGCGGGAAAAATCTTCCCTCGCAGGCCCTTGCGGGCTATTTTTTAAACTTATTCTTTTACTTCTTCTACTACAACCAGGTGAGCTACTTTTTCTACCATGCCCAATACCTGCGGAGTAGCTTCTACTTCTTTGCTAGCGTTTAATTTTCTAAGACCGAGCGCCAAAAGTGTATCTTTTTGCTTTTGAGGTCTGTCGATACAGCTTTTTACCTTGGTGATTTTAATCTTTGCCATAATGATTACGTTTTTACGTGGTACTTTTTACACGGTAAATTGTACCTGTACGTTTTTTGCGTGATAACGTGGAAATTTATCCGTTAAATACTTTGTTTAATTTAATGTTGCGGTCTTTTGCTACCACCAACGGCTCTCTTAAAAGCGTTAATGCATTTACAGTAGCTTTAACCACGTTGTGCGGGTTGGCAGATCCCAGGCTCTTAGACAATACGTCTGTAAGGCCTGCGCTTTCCAGCACAGCGCGCATGCTGCCTCCTGCGATAACGCCCGTACCAGTAGATGCCGGCTTGATCAATACTTTAGCTGCACCTGATTTACCAGCCTGTTCGTGAGGGATGGTACCATTGCGCAAAGGAACCCTTACCAGGTTCTTTTTGGCATCTTCAATACCTTTTGTAATAGCTTCCTGTACTTCTTTTGCTTTACCCAAGCCCTGGCCTACGAGGCCGTTTTCATTTCCTACCACCACTAATGCAGAGAAGCTGAAAGTACGTCCACCTTTGGTAGTTTTCACTACACGGTTGATGGAAACCACTCTTTCTTTAAATTCCGAATCGCCGGTTGGCTTTACTTTATTTTCAGTTACTTTAGACATATATCTGTTTTCTGTGTTTGTTCAAATAATTTTTCAGACAGCATTAAAACTCCAAACCATTCTCTCTTGCACCTTCGGCTGCTGCTTTGATACGCCCGTGGTAAAGATTACCGCCACGGTCGAATACTACTTTTTTTATACCGAGATCCACTGCTTTGCGGGCAATAGCTGCTCCTGCAAGTTTGGATTTCTCTGTTTTGGTACCGCTTTGTGCTGCGATATCTTTATCTTTCGTAGAAGCAGAAGAGATGGTAACGCCGTCATGATCGTTGATCAGTTGCAGGTAAAGATCGGTATTGCTGCGAAATACAGACAAACGCGGCTTTTCCGCTGTACCTGAAACTTTCTTGCGAATCCTGTTGCGAATCTTTTGTTTTTTTAACTTTAGGTCCATTTTTTTATTTTTAAATCTTCCGATGCTGCCGGAAGATGATATTACACAATAGTTTATTTACCAGCAGCTTTACCTGACTTGCGACGGATGTATTCTCCAACGTATTTAACACCTTTTCCTTTGTATGGTTCAGGTTTGCGCAGGCTACGGATCTTTGCTGCCACCTGTCCGAGCAACTGTTTATCTGAGCCTTCCAGAATTACCAGCGGGTTTTTACCTTTTTCTGTTACGGTAGTTACTTTCAGTTCTTTAGGTAATTCAAAGATAATGTTGTGAGAATAGCCCAGAGAAAGGTCAAGCGTATTGCCTTGGCTGGAAGCCTTGAAGCCTACACCTACCAATTCCAGGTCTTTTTTGAATCCTTCGTGAGCGCCTTTTACCAGGTTGGCCAGCAACGCACGGGAAAGCCCGTGGATAGCTCTGTGGCGGATCTGGTCTGTAGGGCGTGTAAGAACGATTTCACCTTCTTTCACTTCCACTTTAATTTCACGGTCAATCGTCTGTTTCAATTCGCCTTTGCTGCCTTTGGCAGTCACTACGTTATCATTGCCCACTGAAATTGTAACGCCGGCAGGTATTGTGATCGGTTGTTTTCCTATACGAGACATACTTTGTAATTTTTTTATTTTATTGAATGCTTTCCGACCGGTCAGCCTGGTATGCTCCGGCTTAATGTATCTGGAAAGTAAATATCAGAACGATTAATAAATGTGGCAAAGCACTTCGCCGCCAACATTTTCAGCTTTAGCCTGTTTGTCTGTCATTACACCTCTTGAAGTGCTGATGATCGCCACGCCTAAACCATTGATAACTCTTTTGAAGTCTGCAGGTTTGGAGTACTGGCGCAAACCGGGTCTGCTCACGCGCTCCAGGGAGCGGATAGCAGGCTGTTTAGTTTCAGCATCGTACTTCAATGCGATTTTGATAACGCCTTGCTTGTTATCTTCTTCAAATTTATATTTCAGAATATATCCCTGATCGTATAAGATTTCTGTGATACGTTTTTTCAAATTTGAAGCAGGAATCTCCACGATTCTGTGGCCGGCCATTTGAGCATTACGTACTCTTGTCAAAAAGTCTGCAATTGGATCTGTTACCATTTTTTATTTTTAATTAAATGCTTTTCAAAATTGTTTACTTGCCTGCTATATGGCAGGCAGGGTGATGCTTACCAGCTTGCCTTTTTCACTCCCGGAATTTTTCCGTCTAATGCCATATCGCGGAAGATCACTCTTGACATACCGAAGTACCTGATGTAGCCCCTGGGACGTCCTGTAAGCTGACAACGGTTTTTCAACCTTACCGGAGACGCGTTGCGTGGAAGTTTATCCAGCGCTTCGTATTCACCTGCTTCTTTCAAAGCTTTGCGTTTTTCGGCAAAACGTGCTACAATTGCTTCGCGTTTTCTTTGTCTTGCTTTTATTGATTCTTTAGCCATAATTTGTACTAAAATTTATTATTAGTTATTTTCTTCTTTTTTCGCATTTTTAAAAGGCACACCCAGTTCTTTCAGCAATTCGTACGCTTCCTCGTTGGTATTGGCGCTGGTTACGAAAGTGATATCCAAGCCGGTGATTTTGTTTACCTTATCGATATCAATTTCGGGGAAGATGATCTGTTCGGTAACGCCGAGTGTGTAGTTGCCTCTTCCGTCGAATGATTTATCGCTTACGCCTTTAAAGTCGCGCACGCGTGGCAATGATACTGCGATGAGGCGATCCAGGAACTCATACATTTTAGTTCCCCTCAACGTTACTCTTGCGCCTATCGGCATGCCTTTACGCAATTTAAAGTTAGAGATATCTTTCTTAGAGTAAGTAGCAATAGCTTTCTGTCCGCTGATCTGCGTCAATTCATCCACAGCTATATCTACCAGTTTTTTATCGGCTACGGCGCCGTTAACGCCTCTGTTAAGGCATATTTTTTCCAGCTTTGGAGCCTGCATGGGTGTTTTGTATGCAAACTTTTTTACTAAGGCAGGCACTACATCTTTTGTGTATTTGTCTGCCAGTCTTGGGGTATATTTAACTGTACTCATTATTTAATTGCCTCCCCTGATTTTTTTGAAATACGAACTAATTTTCCATCTTCGCGAGAGCGGCTTACTTTGGTAGGAGCGCTTTTTTTGGCATCCCACAACATTACGTTGGAGATAGCTATAGACGCTTCTGTTTTAATGATGCCGCCTTTTGTGTTTTGTGCAGAAGGCTTAGTGTGTTTGCTCACGAGGTTTGCGCCTTCTACCACTACGCGTCCTTTGTCGAGGATCACTTCCAACACGGTGCGTGGTTTCTTTAAATCCTTATCATCTCCGGCGATGATGACTACCTGATCGCCTTTTTTGATGTTGTATTTAGGTTTAAATCTGTTACTCATATTTTTATACTTAACGCTTTTGGCTTTGGCCTAAGCTTGTCTGATAATTTTATTTTTAAAGAACTTCGGGCGCCAGGGAAATGATTTTCATGTATCCTTTGTCGCGCAGTTCGCGTGCTACGGGGCCGAAGATACGTGTACCTCTTGGCTCATCAGAGTTGTTTAATAACACCACCGCGTTATCGTCGAAGCGAATGTATGAACCGTCTTTGCGGCGCAATTTGTTGGTAGTGCGCACGATCACTGCTTTAGACACAGTTCCTTTCTTTACTCCACCCGCAGGGATAGCGCTTTTTACCGTAACAACTATTTTATCTCCTATTTTAGCGTAATCCTGACCGGAGTTGCCCAGTACTCTTATACAAAGTACTTCTTTTGCACCGCTGTTGTCTGCTACTGATAGCCTACTTTCTTGCTGGATCATTGTTTAATAGCTTTAGCTTTGTTTACTTACCAGGTTTTGCCTGAATTCAATTTGTTTCTTTTATTCCTTGCGCCGGGACAGCTTATTTCGCTTTTTCAACGATCTCTACTAATCTCCAACGTTTTGTTTTACTCAACGGACGGGTTTCCATAATTTTCACAACATCGCCTACACCCGCTTCTTCTTTCTCGTCATGGGCATGGAACTTGGTTGTTTTCTTTACGAACTTTCCGTAAATAGGGTGTTTAACTTTTCTTATTACGCCCACTGTGATGGTTTTAGCCATTTTGTCGCTGCTTACTACGCCTATTCTTGTTTTACGCAAATTTCTTTGAACCATTGTTATTTATTTTGGGCTTTGAATACTTTTGGTATTCGCTGCAAATTTTTACGCTTTTCTTGAATTTAATTCGGTTTTTAAACGAGCCAGGTCTCTTCTGATGCTACGGATAGTCATCGGATTTTCCAGCGGAGAGATTGCATGTGCAAACTCTACTTTTTTCAAACGCTGTTCGTCTTCCTGAATGCGTGCTTTCAGATCATCGACTGATAATTCTTTGATAGCTTTATTAAATTCTGATGCCTTCGCCATTTTTTTATTTTTTGTTTATGATGCTACTAAATCTCTGCGAACTACAAATCTTGTTTTGATGGGCAGTTTCTGAGCGGCTAATTCCATAGCTCTTTTTGCTATTTCCACAGGCACGCCATCGCATTCGAAAATGATACGTCCGGGTTCAACAACTGCTGCCCAGTATTCGGGGTTACCTTTACCTTTACCCATACGTACTTCGGCGGGTTTTTTGGTGACAGGTTTATCGGGGAATATACGTATCCACACGTTACCTTCACGTTTCATGGCACGGGTCATTGCCTGGCGTGCAGCTTCTATCTGGCGGTTGTTTAGCCAGATGGGTTCAACTGCTTTAAGTGCATAGGAACCGAAAGAGATGGTTGTACCTCTTTTTGCTACGTTTCTTATTCTCCCTTTCTGGGCTTTCCTGTGTTTTGATCTTTTCGGCTGTAACATTTTACCTCCTTACATCTTATTTGTTAAGATGAATTATTTTCAAATTATTGTTTCAAAATAAATTTACTACTATCCTCTCCTGTCTCTTCCGCCACCTCTTCTGTCATTTCCACCTCTTCTGTCTCCCCTGTCGTTGCGCCTGTCGTGGTGTCCGCCACCGTGCTGTGCACCTTCTTTGGCTCCGCTGATGAAATTAGGGTTCAGGTCTCTTTTGCCTAAAACTTCACCTTTACAGATCCATATTTTCAATCCTATTTTACCGTAAACAGTCTGTGCAAATACGCTTGCATAGTCAATATCCATACGGAAAGTGTGCAACGGCACGCGGCCCTGTTTAAATTCCTCCGAACGTGCGATCTCTGCACCGCCCAAACGTCCGCTGGCTTTGATCTTGATACCTTCTGCACCCATTCTGAGAGTGGAAGCAATAGCCATTTTAATAGCGCGTTTGAAGTTGATGCGGTTCTCGATCTGGCGTGCAATAGTATCTCCTACAATTGCGGCATCCAGCTCAGGACGGCGAATCTCTAATATATTGATCTGAACATCGTCGTTGTTGGTTAATTTCTTCAATTCTTCCTTGATCCTGTCTACTTCATTACCCCCTTTACCGATGATGATACCGGGCTTGGAAGTATGAATAGTTACAATCAATTTTCCTAAAGTGCGCTCGATAACGATCTTTGAAATTCCTCCTTTGTTGATACGGGCGTTTAAGTAGGTTCTGATCTTATGATCCTGAATTAAACGTTTGGAATAATCCTTATCGTTGCCATACCAGTTACTGTCCCATCCGCGGATGATACCCAACCTGTTACCTATAGGATTTGCTTTCTGACCCATGTTTTATTTTTAATTTTTTGAATCTACTATTATTGTTACGTGATTGCTGCGTTTGCGAATTTTATATCCGCGACCTTGAGGTGCAGGGCGCATACGTTTAATAGTACGGCCTTCATCTACAAAAATCGTTTTCACAACCAGATTAGCATCTGCGGCACTTTTTCCGTCATTACCCTGTTCCCAGTTAGCAATGGCGCTCTTCAGCAATTTTGCTAAAGGCACTGCGTTGTGTTGCGGATGATGTTCTAAAACAGAAAGTGCTTTATCTACGTCCATTCCGCGAACTACATCTGCCAGCAAACGCATTCTGCGCGGCCCTGTAGGATAATTTCTTAATTTAGCTACTGCTTCCATTTTTTTTAAGTTTTAAGTTTTGAGTTGTAGGTTGTAAGTTTTTCTTACCACTCACAACTTGTCAACTTTACTATTGATTTTATCTTAATTATTTTTTGCTACCTGCGTGTCCTCTGAAGTTCCTGGTTGGTGCAAACTCTCCTAATTTATGGCCTACCATGAATTCAGTTACATACACCGGTATGAATTTGTTCCCGTTGTGTACCGCAAATGTGTGTCCTACGAAATCGGGAGTGATGGTAGAGCGCCTGCTCCATGTTTTTACAACGGCTTTCTTAGCGCCGCCTTCGTTCATACCCAACACTTTTTCCTCTAAATTATGATCTACGTAAGGACCTTTTTTAATCGAACGACCCATATTGTTTCTTTTTGTTGATTTATCCCGCCGGTAGCGAGACCATTTTAACTATTATAAATAATTACCTGTTACTTAATTTTTTACCGTTTTTGCGCTGAATGATAAGCTTATCAGAACCTTTTTTCTTACGGGTGATCTCACCTTTAGCGTATTTACCGGTTCTGCTGCGCGGATGCCCGCCTGAAGCTCTACCTTCACCACCACCCATCGGGTGATCTACAGGGTTCATGGCTACACCTCTTACGCGCGGACGGATACCTTTCCAGCGTTTAGCACCTGCTTTACCGTGACTTCTTAAGCTGTGGTCAGAGTTGGAAACCTCACCTACGGTAGCGTATACATTGATAAGTACTTTTCTTAACTCACCTGAAGGCATTTTAAGCGTGGCGTAAGCAGCTTCTTTGTTGCTCAACTGGGCTGATGCGCCTGCACTTCTTACCATTTTAGCGCCCTGGCCGGGTTGCAACTCCACGTTGTGGATGATGGTACCCAAAGGCATATTTTTAAGCTGAAGTGCATTTCCCAATTCAGGGGCTACACTGTCGCCGGCTACTACTGTAGCGCCCACCTGCAAGCCTTTCGGTGCAATGATGTATCTTTTTTCGCCGTCAGTATATTGAAGCAATGCGATGAATGCTGTACGGTTAGGATCGTATTCAATGGAAACTACCTTAGCTTCTATACCTCTTTTATCGCGTTTGAAATCTATAATACGATAGTGCTGTTTGTGTCCGCCGCCTCTGTAACGCATGGAACGGCGTCCCTGGGCGTTTCTGCCCCCGGTTTTGTGTTGGGGCTCCAATAAACTTTTTTCGGGTTTATTGGTTGTGATTTCAGCGTATGCATTTCCTATTCTCCAGCGGGAGCCTGCGGTAATGGGTTTGAATTTTTTTAAAGCCATCTTTCTATATTTTTTTCGGAAGTATCAGCTCCGATTGCTATAAGTTTATTTTATTAAATATTTGCGTAAAGATCTATTGTTTCGCCTTCAGCTACGGTTACGTAAGCTTTTTTGTAAGCCGGCTTCACACCCTGTATGTAGCCTGCTTTTGTAAAGCGTGCTTTGTTTTTGGCGGGAACAACAAGGGTATTTACGTCTACCACTGCTACACCATAAAAAGCTTCGATAGCTGTTTTTATTTCCAGCTTGTTAGCCCTGCGGTTTACTTTAAAAGTATACCTGTTCAGTTTTTCCTGCTGAGCGTTGGCTTTTTCGGTAAGTATGGGTTTTATTAAGACTTCACTGAGTTTCATCCCTGTATCTTTTTATGTTTTTAATTGTCGATCGGAATTTTGCATTTACTTTACGCTTCGTTTCCAACCTTATCTCTAACGGTTATTCAATTTTTTATGCCACAGCTTCTTCTGCTGCTTCTGCTATTAATTTGGCAGCGCCTTCGCTCAAAACCAGTACATCTGCATTTACAATGTTGTAAGTGTTTATATCATCGATAATCGTGCTCTGTACTTTAGGCAGATTTCTCATGCTCAGGTATACGTTGCTGTTATTTTCAGATAAGATGTACAATACTTTCTTGTTGTTGATCTCCATGCTTTTCAGCACATCTGCCATTTGCTTTGTTTTAGGCGCATCGAAAGACAGGTCTTCCACCACCACTAAAGCATTGTCTTTTACTTTGTAAGAAAGTGCGCTGATCTTAGCCAGGTTCTTAACTTTCTTGTTCAGTTTAAACGCATAACCGTGAGGTTTGGGGCCGAAGATAGCTCCACCGCCTTTGTACAGCGGGTTGCGGATATTACCTTTACGGGAGCCGCCGGTACCTTTTTGTTTATGCAGCTTGCGGCTGGATCCTTGTACCTCGGCGCGGGTTTTTACTTTGTGTGTACCCTGGCGCTGTGCAGCCAGATATTGCTTTACAGCAAGGTAAATAGCGTGGTCGTTGGGTTCTACGCCGAATATATCTTCCGGTAATTCAATGGTTCTGCCGGTCTTTTGTCCTTGTATATTTAAAACTTCTACTTGCATTTTTTTCTATTTTCTGTAAAGGAATGCTTTACTTTATTTTTGAATGAAAACAACCGCTCCGTTATGTCCGGGTACTGAGCCGCTAACCAATATGTAATTTTTTTCAGGAAAAATTTTTACCACTTTAAGTCCTTTCATTTTCACTCTGTCGCCACCCATTCTTCCAGCCATTCTCATGCCTTTGAATACTCTTGATGGATAGGAAGATCCGCCGATAGAACCGGGAGCTCTCTGACGGTCGTGCTGGCCGTGGCTCTGATCTCCCACACCGGAAAAGCCGTGGCGCTTTACAACACCCTGGAAGCCTTTACCTTTGGTAATACCAACCACACTTACTGTTTCACCTTCTTCGAAGATGTCCACAGCAACTGTTTCTCCAATATTTTTATCGATAGAAAAATCGCGAAATTCTTTTACAACTTTCTTAGCCGTAGTGTTGGCTTTTGAGAAATGATTTAACTCGGCTTTAGGGGTATTTTTTTCTTTTTTCTCGCCGAATGCAAGCTGCAATGCATTATAACCATCCGATTCTGTAGTTTTGACCTGAGTCACTACGTTGGGAGCAGCTTCAATGATGGTAACCGCTACTTGCTTCCCTTCAGGGCCAAATATGCTGGTCATACCAATCTTTTTACCAATAATAGCTTTCATTTTAATTTGCGGTTTATGCCCCGCCAGGTTATTGAGACATTTCTGAATGGTGCAGAAATTCAATCTCCAGTTTTCACCGACCTTTTCCTTTTTTATTTCTTTTGAGAAATATCAGAAGTACCGGCGATAAACAAACCTCGAAGGGCTTTGTTTATATGTTGTGTTTCAAATTGGTTTGAAACGGTTAATTATTTCAGATCAGAGCTCTTTTCTCCTCACCTTAAGATGCGGATTGAGAGATGACGATGTTTTTTTGTAAGAACTGTCGGCAGCATGCTGCCCGGGAAAACTGATTATGCCTTGATCTCTACCTCAACACCTGAGGGAAGATCTAATTTACTCAACGCATCTACCGTCCTGGAGGAAGATGTATAAATATCCAGCAAACGCTTGTGTGTAGCTAACTGGAATTGCTCACGGCTCTTCTTGTTCACGTGCGGAGAACGCAAAACAGTAAAGATTTTTTTATGCGTAGGCAAAGGAATGGGACCTGTAACTACTGCGCCGGTACCACGTACTGTTTTCACGATTTTCTCGGCAGATTTGTCTACCAGGCTGTGATCGTATGATTGTAATTTAATTCTTATTCTCTGAGACATAATCTTACCCAATTTTTTAATTTGGGATTGCAAAGGTACATTCTTATTTTATTTTTCCAAATTAAATTGAAATTTTTTTAAGTCAATTACTGAATATAAGTTAATTTCTTGGCATAGTTTTAGTATATTTTTATTTGAATCATTGTTTAAACTTAAAATTCATATTCTATGACTAAACTAACACACACAGTTCTTGCAACAGCAGGAATGTTCTTTGCAAGCCTAATGACAACTTTTGCCCAGGAAACATCTAAACTGGATGTAGATGTAGATCTGGGCGGTGCCAAATCCGACGTATGGTACTCCCAAACATGGGTATGGATCGTTGGCGGATTAGTTTTTATTCTCTTATTAGTAGCATTGTTAAGAGGTGGAAACAGCAACAAAGCCTAAACCAACCAAGTTTATATAATTGGCCGCTCAGACTGAGTGGCTTTTTTTATGTGGCACTCCCAAATAACTTACAAGGCTGTGACAGCTAAACAGCTACCGGCTTTAAGAAGTATGTTACTATCAAAAAAACAATATCTTTTGCTTTCTTAAGCTGCGGAGTTGCAAACACACACTTCTGTTTCGGCTTGCAACAAGAACGAAGCATTGTATTGACATGTACAACACTTTTGTTTATGTAAAACTTGCACTTTGTGTTATAAATGTAATCGCAAGCTATACTTTACAATTACTGTTTCTAAGCAGCTCGATTGGATCAAGAAGAAATTGTATCATTTTTCAATATAAAGGGGCAGGTACTATATTGCTTTCTGCAACAACCATTCGCTATACAACAAAAACTGCCACGGTTTCCCGGGCAGTCGTTTAAAAAAAATAGAAATAAGTGTTTTAGTTGTTAAGTGTTTTTACGGATTTCTATTTATTATTTTACAAATCTGATAGCGGTTTTGCGGTCAACTTCTCTTGCCTGGTCGTCAGCGGTTTCAGGCACTGTAGCAAATTGTTCGCCATAACCTTCTGCGTCTGTGATTTGGGTGCCTGCTGCAGCAAGTGCATTTTTAATGGCATTAGCGCGCTCCTGGGACAATTTTAGATTAGCTGCATCATCCCCTTTTTTATCGGTGTATGCACCTACTTTTACTTTTGCCTCAGGAAAATCTTTCAGGATAGCTACAAGGTTATCAAACTGTACTTGGGATTCAGGAGTAAGTTTTGAGGTACCGAATTCGAAATTAATGTTATCAAAATTAAACCACCTGTCTTTGAGCTGTTCTTCTGTTGCACTGGCGTATTCAGGCGACTTCAGGAAGGTGACCACCTGATCTTCTATACCGCCTTTATAAGCCTGCACTGTCTGTCCGCTGGGAAGGGTAACCACCAAAGGTTCCCTGGAAGTGGTGGTTAGTGCTGGTCTTGCAGCTATTGTATCTACTGTGGTTACAGTGGTTGAGTCTATTGCAGTGGTTACTTCATCATGGGTTTTATTGCACTGTTTTAACAGGAACAACAATAGCGCTACTGCTACCAGCGCAAGGAGCAAGGGTATTAAAAACTTGTTCCCGCTTTTCTTATCCTCCGGTTCATGCCTGTTGTAGCCAGTTACCGGCTCTTGCTGAACGGTAGTAGTATGTTCTGTGCCTCCCGTTACGCTTGCATCCACATTTGTCAACAATGAGGTAAGCCCCAGCGATGAAGGAATAGCGCTTAGGAATGAAGATTCATTATTTTTAAAGAAGTCTGTTATTGAACTTACGGTAGATCCGTTCTCAACAGCATCTCTGCCTACACTTCCCAAAGAAGCTATGGAAGATGCTTCAAAAAGATCTCTTGTAGATGAGGGCTTTATGCCTGCATAGGAAGATATTTTTTCTATAATGCTGTGAAAGCCGTTGCCAAAGAGGTTTCTCACGAATGTACCGGCCTGTGTAGCAGATGAGTTTTGGTTGCTTCCGAATACATTGTTTAAATTATTAAGGCTGCCGTTTGTAAAAATATTTTTAGCCAAGCTGAATACCGTTGACATGAATGAAGCATCTGTGTTGGCTTTGCGGCTTACGCCCGCAAAAATAGCCGGCACAATGGCTCCCAATGCTTTAGTGATGCCGTCGCTGCTCTCATTTAACTTACTGGAAGCATCCTGAGAAAAAGCCTCTCCCAAATAACTTTTTGCCAGGTCCAAGATAGTGTTATTCATAAAAAAAGTTTTAATTTTTATTTTTATAATGCTTAGATAAAATTTGTAATAATTAGATTTGATTGTAAACATACAAATCCCGCGCCAAACTGCCATAAATCAGCTATTATCTAATATTTGTAAACTAAAAAGCCCGTTCTTTGGAGGAACGGGTGCATAAAATAAATGTATACGAACAAGCAGTAAGATTTATCTATGAATTGGTATAGACCGTGGTAGACCCGGAGTCATCTACAACCCAAACAATTTCTATTTTTTTTCTTGAAATAACAGTTACACCATTTTGTCTGGAAGGATTCCACTTTCCGCTTCTGCTGACGGCGCTGGCGGCTGCAGCGGCGGTTCCAAACCCGGGATTATTTAAAGCTTTCACCTCAGATATATTCCCTTCCTTATCTACCCTGAAAGAAACAGTAACTTTATATCTACCGGCAGGCCCTTTGTTATTGGTGATCACGTTATGATCCAGGTTCCTGTTTATAAACTGGCTCCAGCTTCCCGGGTAGCTCGCAGGCTGCTGAACGCTTGTAAATTCCTTATCGTATTTCTCTTCTTTTTTAATTGCATCTGGCGCAGTATCTTCTTTCTGTTTATCTTTCAATAATACTATCACAACACCGTTTATAGCTGCTTCACCGTAATGTTTGGTAGCTTCTTCACCTTTTATAATATTGATAGCCTGTATGTTGTCTTTATCAATTTTTTCTAAGGTTTCACCTTTTTCTAAAGGCTTACCATCTACTATATATAATGGGTCGCCTTTTACGTTCTTAAGCTTAATCATGGGCGAGCCGTTGTCGGCTGATGTTTCTCCCTCTTTTCTTATGTCAATTGCAGCGCGTTCCTTGGTCGTTATTATTAAAACGCCGTTTTTGCCTTTTTGCCCGTATGCTTTTGCAGCAGCTTCGTCTTTTAAAACATTAATAGATTGTATGTTGTTCGGATTTATTTTACCCAAATCCGCATTTTGTTCCAAGGGCTTTCCATCCACAATAATTAAAGCTTTTGTAATTGAGCTGTCGTTGGGTGAAATAGTTAATGGCCCATCTCCGCTTACTGTGGCAAATGGCTTTCCATTTTCAAGTACTTTTACTTCCCCTTTTGTCATTATCACCACTCCTTTCAGGGGAGGCAGTGTGTCCTGTGTAGTACTTTGCGCCATGGCCAGCTGGTTTTCCAGTTCTTTAATTGTTTCTCTGGCTTCTGCTTTTTGCACGTTGAGCCCAATGGCAAATGCTATGCAGCCCAGCAGTGGCAATGCCAGCAGTCTGCGTGTATAACTGTACTTGGTTTTTTGATTATTTGTAAGCATGTGTAGTCTTTTTTTAATGGATGAATAAAAAATTGCCTGGCCGGGACTATACGAAAAACTACTTACCTGCGAACGCAGCAGCATGGCCGCAAAAGCGCGTCCGTCTTTGCTTGCAATGGCTTGCTCATCTGCTATGTATTCGTGAATAAGTGTTATCTCTTTCTCAATTAAATAGAATATGGGATTAAACCAGCACACTGCTTTTACCGTTTGTAAAAACACGCGGTCCCAGGAATGGCGCTGGCGGATGTGCGCCATCTCGTGCCGCATGATCTGCCTGCCGGCCTCTTCTTCCAGAGAAATATCTTCGCGCCAGAACAAATTCCTGAAAAATGAAAACGGCGCTTCAGGAAGATCGGTTGTCACAATAGTAATATCTGCCACCTGTTGAGTTCGGTATTGTTTTTTTAAATGATAAATCCTGGCAATCCTTATCATTACCAACAACAGCATTACTGCAGAGATAGACACAACAGCATAATATGCCAATGATTCCCAGGAAATAGTTGGGCGGGTTGTAACAAGTATCATTTCTCCTGCCGGCTGGCTGGCATACAACCACCCTACCAGCCTGCTTATGCGCTCATTATCGCCCTGTATAAACACATCTATTCTCAACAGCGGTATGAGAAAGCTGGCAACCACGGCAAACAATAAATAAAAGCGGTTGTAGCTATGAAACTTCCTGTTGCGCAAAAACAATACGTAATAAAGGTATAGTATGCCGGAGCATAAGATTACCTTGATGATGTAGGCAACCATAACCTGAATTATTAAAGTGATGTACTATTTTTTCTTCAACTCTTTCAGCAGCAATTCCAGGTCCTGTATGCTTAGCTTATCTTCTTCCACCAGGAAGGAGACTGCCTGCTTATACGAGCCGCTGAAATAGTTCTTAACCAACCCGCTCAAAGATCTTTTTGAATAAGCATCTTTGCTAATGGCCGGCACGTACTTGTGGATTCGCCCGATCACCTCTACTTCTACAAAACCTTTATCTACCATTATCTTTAAAAAAGTAGCCACTGTATTCTGGTGGGGCTTTGGCTCCGGCAATGCATCCATTACCTCGCGGAGGTAGGCGCCATTCAAATCCCAAAGAATATGCATAAGCTGCTCTTCTGCCCTCGTAAGTGTTTTTTTCTCCTGTTGTTTTTTTGCAGACATAATTTGAGTTTTAGTCAATACAAACCTACAACTAAAATTTTAAATAAACAACTATTATTTTAGTTTTTTTTGCAACTATTTTTTCCTGGTCTTATATTAGAAGGAAGAGTTAGTAATATGGAGATATTAAAATATAAATAAGCGGTCCGGTAACGGCTACATACAACCATAGCGGAAAGGTGTAACGCGCTATTTTCCTATGCTTGTCATATTCTCCTGTGAGGCCGCGGTATGCTGTAAATAATATAAACGGGAGAATAAGGCCTGCCAGAATAATATGCGTAATGAGAATAAAATAATAGATATAGCGGATCATTCCCTTTGCCCCAAAACTTGTATCGCCCGCCCACATGTGGTGGCAGATATATGACACCAGGAACAATACGGAGAAAATAATTGCGGACAACATGAGTTTTTTGTGTAAGAGATACCTTCTTTGTTTAGCGGCAAGGAAACCCAGCATCAGCAGCAGTGCCACACATGAATTGATCACTGCATTAAGGAGTGCAAAAATATGTACGTCAAAGCTGAAGGGATAAGGTACCGGTACCACATGGCGGTCGAGCGCTACAATGGCTATAAAAATTACGAGAGAAATTATGCCAATAATCATCCTGGCTGCCTTATCGTTTTTTTGCATATACGAATATTAAATCTTTTACAAGGCTAATATGCTCTTGTTTCTATACCTTCCATAAAATTAATGAATGCCTTATTTACTACCCTGTTGCCGCCCGGCGTTGGATAGTTGCCGGTAAAATACCAGTCGCCTGTATTGGTAGGGCAACTGTTGTGCAGGTCTTCAATAGTCTGGAAGATCACTTCCACCGGTATGTCAATATCTTCTGCGGTAATGAGTTGCGCTATTTTTGCGGATATCTCATGAGCCGTAAATGGTTTGTAAAATTGTTTCACAACATTTTTGGTGTGCAACTGTTCAAACTGTTCCAGCGCTTTGCATTGCTGGTAAATGTCGCGCACGGACTGTTGCATACCCCTGTCGTTGTAAATCTCGAGTGCAGCTCGAAATGCTATAAAATCACCCATGCGGCTCATGTCTATGCCGTAACAATCGGGGTAGCGTATCTGCGGCGCAGAAGAAACTATAATGATTTTTTTAGGCTTCAGCCTGGAAAGCATCCTGATGATGCTTTCTTTTAAAGTAGTGCCACGGACAATAGAATCATCAATTACTACCAGCGTATCAGTGCCGGGACGCACGGTACCATAGGTAATATCGTAAACGTGCTGCACCATTTCATTCCTGCCGGAATCAGCGGTAATAAAGGTGCGCATCTTCACATCCTTGATGGCAATTTTCTCCTGGCGGATCTTCCTGTTCACCATTTCTTCCAGCTTTTCCCTGGTAAAATCTTTCTCCCAACTCAGTATGCGCTCAACCTTTATTTTATTTAAATAGTCTTCCATACCTTTTACCAAACCATAGTATGCTACTTCTGCAGTATTGGGTATGTAAGAAAAAATGGTATTTCTAAGATCGTAGTTGATAGCTTCCAGCACAGTCTGGCTAAGGTGGTAGCCAAGCGCTATTCTTTCCCTGTATATTTTTTCATCACCTCCACGGCTGAAATAAATACGTTCAAAGCTGCAGGCGCGTTTTTCCATTTCGGGCAGTACGCGAGCTACTTTAAAATCACCCTGCGGATCTACAATCAATGCATGACCGGCCGGTAAAGGTTTCACGCGGTCTTCTCCTATATTAAAAGTGGTACGTATAGATGCGCGCTCGCTGGCGGCTACAATCACTTCATCATCTGTATAATAATAAGCTGGCCGAATGCCGTTGCCGTCTCTCAACACAAAACCGGAACCGTTGCCAACCAGCCCGCCTACCGTAAAACCACCGTCGAATTTAGCTGCCGCATTTTCCAGCACTTTCTGCAGGCTGGGGTTGCCGTTGGTGTTGTCGCTTTCCATAGTCAGGTAATGGTATATCACTTCCATCATGGCAGCGAGATCGCTTTGGCGCTGAAACTCTCCCATGCTCAGGTCTACAGAATTAAAAAGTTCTTCGGTATTTACCAGATTGAAATTACCGGCAAGTGTAAGGTTCTTGCTTTTTTCCAGGCTGCGTTTCAGGAAAGGATGGCAGAACTCTACATTGTTTTTTCCCTGCGTGCCATAGCGCAAGTGGCCAAGCATCAATTCGCCTAAAGCAGGTAAATGTGCCTTAATAAACTCTGGGTGCTGTTGAATATCCGGCTGGTGTGCTTCCAGCTCCTTGATCTCAGCGCCAATTTTGCCGAAGATATCGGCAATCGGTTGTGTGGAATTGCTCCGGGAACGCATCATATAGGGCGTGCTGGAAGATGTATCTAACTTCACCGATGCCATGCCTGCGCCGTCCTGCCCACGGTTGTGTTGCTTTTCCATCAGCAGGTACAGTTTATTTAAACCGTACATCACAGTTCCGTATTTTTCAAGGTAATACGATAAGGGTTTTCTTAACCGGATAAATGCTAATCCGCACTCGTGTTTAATTTGGTCGCTCATTGAAACAGGAAAAAGAAAGCAAAGTTACTAATGTTTATCAAAAAGAACAGATAAAATAATAGATTGTAGCTCGCATATGGCTTTAAGACCATTTGTACATCTTTTTATTTTCAGATACCTTTGCCATTCAAAAAAATCAAGAATGGATCCTAAACAACTGGCCGGAGAGCAGGCAGCAGCTTATGTAGAAAATAATATGGTGATAGGGCTCGGCACAGGTTCAACCGCCTGCTGGGCAATAAAAAAAATAGGTGAAAGGATAGCAAATGAAGGCTTACAACTCACCTGTACAGCCACTTCCATACAATCGGAGAAGCTGGCCGAACAGTTTCATATTCCTCTTACAGACATCGCGCAGGTAAGCAGCATAGACATCACCATTGACGGCGCCGATGAAATAAACCGACAACTCGATATGATCAAAGGAGGCGGCGGCGCATTGTTGCGCGAGAAGATCATTGCCAACATCACTAAATATTACATTATTGTAGCCGATGAAAGCAAGTATGTGGCACAATTAGGCGCATTTGGCATACCAGTGGAAGTAGTGCCGTTTGGCTGGCAAAGAACAGCAGAACATCTCGAAAAGTTAGGCGCGAAGCCAACCTTGCGCAAAAAAGAACAGGAAACTTTCATAACGGATAACGGCAACTATATTCTTGATTGTGATTTTGGCTTGATCAATGATGCCGCATCGCTGGAAACCTCTATCCACAATATACCGGGCGTGGTTGTATGCGGCTTGTTCATCAGCAGGGCCCACAAACTTATTTTAGGAAAAAAAGACGGATCTACAGAAGAAATAACAACAAAGCGATAATTATGAAGGCTTTTATTTTTGATATGAACGGAACCATGATCGATGATATGCACTATCATGCCGATGCGTGGTACAAGGTTTTTCAATCGCTCGGATGCACCAAAACCGCGGAAGAAAGCAAACTGCATATTTACGGCAAAGCAGCAGAAATATTTGAAAGAATGATGGGCGAAGGGCATGGCTTCAGCGAGGAAGAAATGGAAGCTATTTCCAGGAAAAAAGAAATACAATATCAAAAAGATTTTCTGCCTGACCTGAAATTGATCAGGGGCCTGGACAATTTTCTTGAAAATGCGCACCTGAAAAAAATTCCCATGTCTATCGGCACGGCCGCGCCGCGATCAAACGTAGATTATGTATACACCAACCTGCCTTTAGAAAAATTTTTTTGCGGATACATCTGTGCAGACGAGGTGGAAAAAAGCAAACCCGATCCGGAAGTATTTCTAAAATGCGCCAAACTCATGCAGGTGGCGGCTGAAGATTGTATTGTTTTTGAAGACTCGCCTATGGGTATACGCGCTGCTGCCAATGCAGGCATGAAAGCAGTTGCCATTACTACGTTTCACCCGAAAGAAGATTTTAAAGACTACAACAATATTTTATTGATAATAAATGATTTCGAAGATGAAAGATTGTCAGCGTTATTAAAATAATCTTTTTAATATCGGTGACGGCCACTCTTAATAATTTTTTGTTAATTCGAAAAAATGATTACAATTTTGCATCTCTAAAGATTAGTAACATGATAAACTTTAATATAAATATACACACTGATAAAAAGCAGGAAAACAACTGTGAAGTTGTCACCTACGGGACGTGATATGTAGTAGAATAATATTAAAAAGTACTCAACATAATATCCCCGGCATTTCGGGGTTTTTTTATGTGTAAAATAAAAAAGATGTGCATATATTATTATATAAACAAAAGACTTCAATAGAAGAAACTGCTTTGTTGAAGCAAAACTATAGCCATGTCTATGATATTGATTTTATTGAAGGTTTAAGCGATCGGCATATATAAATTATGTAAGTGTATAATATTAGCCCGATCGCAACATGATCGGGCTTTTTATATGCTAAAAAAACAAAGAAAAATTTTAAAATGGAAACAACTATAATCGGGATTATTTTAACTACAATGCTTTTGCTATTCAGGCTATACCGTAGAAAAAAAGAATTTAATTTTTATTTCAGAAACAGGTACCTGGAAAGCAAGGCCTTTTATTTTTATCTTTTTAATGACACACCATCCATTACATTGGTAAACGACATCGATATTACTGAAGCGTTGAAATATTTGCAGCAAAATTTCCACGCGCAGATAAAACATATTTATACCTATAATGATTATGAACATGAAAGTAATGAATTAAAAACCGATATGATAATCATAGTGCTGAAAGGAGCAATATTGATAGAATTATCTATGGCTTATGCAGAATTTCTGTATCCTCAAAACAAGTCTGAACAAGTTGAAACGCTTGTAAAAAGTATATCTATATTTAAAGAAAAGAAAAAGCAAAGAGAGAACGAGATGAATATTATTGTTAATGGCGAAGACGGGTTAATTCTTAAAACACTGGATTTAAAATCTACTCAACTAAATATAGAATACTTTTATAATGATGATTTTTTACAGGTCCACAGAGATATTCTTGCAAGGCTCAAAACACCTAACGATAAAGGTATTGTGCTTTTGCATGGACTACCCGGCACAGGCAAAACTACTTATTTACGATATTTAATCGGAGAAGTAGATAAGCGTATTTTATTTGTTTCGCCCTCCGTTGCAGAAAATTTGATGGATCCAACGTTTATTGATTTACTGATCGATAATCCAAATGCAATACTTATTATTGAAGACGCCGATAATATAATAATGGACAGAAAAGTCAATGCCGTTTCTTTAGTCTCCAACCTGTTAAACCTGAGTGACGGGCTTTTGAGCGATTGTTTAAATGTGCAAATCATATGTACCTTTAATAGTAATATTTCAACCATAGATAATGCATTAATGCGTAAAGGCAGGCTTATTGCAAGGTATGAATTCGGTAAATTGAAAATAGATAAACCCCAACAACTATGCGAGTTTCTTGAAAAGGAAATAAGAGTAAAACGGGAAATGACGCTTGCGGAATTAATGAATGCAAACAATACAGATTATGCCGAACAAAATATACGCCCTATTGGCTTTAGGAGGAACATGTTTTGACAGAGAATTAATGCATTCGACTCAAACGGTTATAGCTATTATCAAAGCCTGTTATGCAGTATAAATCTATAAATGAAATAGCCATAAACCATACTCGTTTACCAATCGAGCATGAATAAGCGCATCGAAGTTTACTGGAAGTAATTCCAGGCGACCATTAAAACTGTCGTAAAGTGGCGAACGAAAAATTACACACATGAAATAGCCATAAGCAAGTCGCATACCAACCGTTGATGAATAAAGGCTATTCCATTGTGACCATTAAAAACCGCCGCAAAGCGGCACACTAAATATATATACACATGAAAAAACTAAAGATCACAGGCAAGGAACTAAGAGCAATCGGCTATCCGGAAGGGCCTGTGGTAAGCCTGGCAATAAATATTGCCAAAAAATTTTTTAAGCACAATACCAGGGAGCAGGCGTTAAAGATATTAAAAGATGTATTGGATAAACCCCAGGCTTTCCTGGAAGATGAACGACTCGCGCCGGTTGCCTTACAATTAAAACCAGCCGCAAAGACCGAACTTTATGAAACATCCTTAAACAACCAGGGTGTACCTTTCAATATTTTTGGAGCCGAATTTATTGAAGAAGGCGCCATGAGCCAGATGTATACAGCAGCCAAACTACCTGTAGCCGTCATCGGTGCACTGATGCCAGATGCTCACCACGGATATGGATTACCTATCGGCGGCGTACTGGCTACAGCCAACGAAGTGATACCTTATGGAGTGGGTGTAGACATTGGTTGTAGGATGTGCCTGTCGGTCTTTAACATCGATCCTAAAGCATTAAAGGAAAAAGAAAATTACTTTGCGAGAGAAATTATTGAAAATACTAAATTCGGCAGCGGCGCACAGTTAGACAAAGCTGCTGACCATGCTGTGATGGAAAATAAAGCATTTTACGAGCATGGCCTGCTGAGAAGCCTGCACACAAAAGCCTGGAAGCAGCTCGGCACCAGCGGTTCAGGAAATCATTTTGTAGAGTTTGGCGAAGTGATCATAGAGGAAGATGATGAAATATTAGGTATTCCCAAAGGCAAATATACAGGCTTACTATCGCACTCCGGCTCGCGTGGGATGGGCGCCAGTATTGCCGGCCACTATACCAAATTGGCTATGCAAAAAAGAAGGCTGCCTGCAGAAGCCAGGAACCTCGCCTGGCTTTCATTGGATGAGCAGGAAGGGCAGGAATACTGGATAGCCATGAACCTGGCGGGCGAGTATGCAAGCGCCTGCCATCACATTATTCATGAAAAAATAGCCAGGCAGTTGGGCGAGCGGCCGGTAAAGATGGTAGAGAACCACCACAATTTTGCTTGGAAGGAAAAATTTGAAAACCGTGATGTGATTGTGCACAGGAAAGGAGCCACACCGGCGGGTAAAGATGTGCTGGGCATCATCCCTGGCAGTATGACAGCCAACGGCTATATTGTAAAAGGCAAAGGAAATGAGGCTTCAGTGAATTCTGCTTCACACGGAGCAGGAAGAAAGATGAGCCGGACCAAAGCAATGGAGACCATTTCGCACAGTGAACTAAAAGAAGCTTTACAAAAATCCGGTGTTAGACTCCTTGGTGCCGGGTTGGACGAAGCGCCTTTTGCCTATAAAGACATTGACGCGGTAATGCGCGCCCAGAACAATCTTGTTGACATTGTTGGCAGCTTTAAACCAAAGATTGTAAAGATGGATGGCGCCGCACGGGGTATACGAAAACATAATAATATCCCTGAAGGGGAATGATCTATCCAACGCTATTGCTCATTATCTGTTTTGTCTTTTTTGTCGGGGTTGTTATCCAGGCTTTTTTTAAAATCTTCCAGCTCACCGGGCTTCTTACCATCTGTAGGCAGGTGATGCATTTCAGGCTCTTCTTTACACTGCTCTTCTGCCAGCTTTTTGGCAACAGATTTTACATTTTTATCTTCTCTATTTTCGTTCATGACTATCTGTTTTAATGTAGGTAATGTATGCAATTTTATCAAAAGCATAAACAATGCCACAAACAGGTGCCGGATCTATAGTGCCGATTTTTTTGATTTAGACTATTTGCGTGCTCTATACAGATTGCGCATTGCAGAGGAGGTTACCTGCAACCTGATTTTATTGGCAGTACCGCATCGGCCTGGCGCTTTGTAGCAGGGACAATACGTATGCAAAGCAAATAAACAGAGATAAACAAAGCGCCCTTGGATCATTAGCAACAAATATTACTGTAGATCAAGCCGGTATTTTCCTTTTTCCTACTTGGTTATATGAGGAAATTTGTTTTACGCCATTACGCCTGCCGCTTTCAAAAGGAAATTGTGCAGTTCGTAGTTTTTTACAAAAGGCAGCAGGTTCTCACTGCCGGGGCCAAACATTGTCAGCTCCACGTAGTCTCCCGAGTGGTCCATAGAGCCGAAGCCGATGTTGAAATATTTCTGCTCCATCATGGCCAGTTCCCTGAACGGAAGCTTGTAA
>JAFAGI010000001.1 GCA_023422835.1 Bacteroidota bacterium
TTACAAGCTTCCGTTCAGGGAACTGGCCATGATGGAGCAGAAATATTTCAACATCGGCTTCGGCTCTATGGACCACTCGGGAGACTACGTGGAGCTGACAATGTTTGGCCCCGGCAGTGAGAACCTGATGCCTTTTGTAAAAAACTACGAACTGCACAATTTCCTTTTGAAAGCGGCAGGCGTAATGATATAATAAAAAGTAATATTTACAAAAATAGCCACCCGTTTTTGAGTGGCTATTTCTGTGTTAAATAAGATAATTAATCTTGAATATCAAATACTGCTTTGATGGTTGTAATATCATTTTTATCAACATTCTTGTTAGCTAACGCTTTCGCATCAATCATAGTGAACTTGAAATAATATACATCCTTATCGATAATGGGTACGTTGGTAGTCCCTTCACTAAACATTGATACTGTAATACCTCCTGTATACTGATCAATTTCATATATCTTACCATCTAATGTAGCCGGTAGTGTCTGCCAGGATTGTTTATTGTTGGTAGACATCTGAACAACCACTACACCATTTTCTGCGAGGTATTGGTCTATTTCATTAATTTGAAATTCCAGGCTATAACCTTTTTTACCCGCCGCGTTTGTGAAAGTTACCCAATCACTTTTTTTAACGCTGTAGGAAATTGATCGCGGTGTATAGACATCATTATTCTCAACCGTTTTAGTACACGCTGTCATAATCATAGCAATAGCGAATATGGCAATAAATCCAGATAATATTCTTTTCATAGTTTTTATTTAAATTGTTAGTAATACGATTTTTTATATGTCGGTTTGATGACAT
Organism: Bacteroidota bacterium; assembly: GCA_023422835.1. GTDB lineage: Bacteria > Bacteroidota > Bacteroidia > Chitinophagales > Chitinophagaceae > Haoranjiania > Haoranjiania flava. Next base: position 805 of record JAFAGI010000001.1, read on the forward strand.
CTGAAAGTAAAAGATTAATGGTTTGCAAAATATAATTTTATCCGAAGAACAAATAAGCCAGCCCGATCGCCGTGCACACACCCACCAAGTCTGCCAGCAGCATAGCACCGATTGAATACCTGGTATTCTTTATACCAACAGCGCCAAAGTACACGGCTATTACATAAAAAGTGGTATCCGACGAACCCTGCAAAATACTCGACAACCTTCCGGCAAATGAATCTGCTCCGTATGTATTCATAGTATCAACCATCATGCCACGTGCGCCACCGCCGCTCAAAGGTTTTATTAAAGCAGTGGGGAGTCCGTCTACAAAGCGTGTATCTGTGCCCAGCCAGGAAAACAACGCCTTGAAGCCGTCAATAACAAAATCAAACGTGCCGCTGGTACGTAACATACTGATAGCAACCAACATACCAACCAGGTAGGGAATAATTTTTATCGACACATCAAAGCCGCCTTTAGCGCCTTCAATGAAATTATCAAAAATATCTACTTTCTTATAGATGCCTCCAAGGAGTATCAGCAGAAAGATCAGCAATATCAAACCATTACTCAATATGCTGGAAAAGCTCTGCAGTTCTGTTGAGGAAAGTTTGGTAAGAAACAGCACCAGCCCACCGATCACTGCCGACAAACCGAGTACCCACGCAATGACCACCGGTTGCAATAAATTTATTTTTTGTTTAAATGACACGATCATCAAGGCGGCCATGGTTGCGGCAAAAGTGGCTATCATGGTTGGGATAAATATTTCCGCAGGATCGTGCGAGCCCATCATGGCTCTGATGGCAATAATACTTACCGGTATCAGTGTAAGCCCGCTGGCATGCAGGCACAAAAACATGACCTGCGCATTGGATGCACGTTCTTTGGACGGGTTCAGCTCCTGCAGGCTCTCCATAGCTTTGATACCGAAAGGTGTTGCCGCATTATCCAGGCCTAAAAGATTGGCAGAAAAATTCATCATCATATGCCCGATGGCGGGGTGGTCTTTAGGCACTTCGGGGAATAATTTTGTAAAAAACGGGCCGATGATGCGCGATAAGAACCTGATGCCTCCCGCTTTTTCGGCTATAGCCATAAAACCCATGAACAGCGCCATGATCCCGATTAGCCCCAGGCAAAGCGTTACGGCAAATTTCGCTGTTTCTATTATACCGTCTACCGGACGGATTCTTGCGTTCAGCACCTCCTGGTAGGTGCGGCTCTTTAGGTGAGGGATTGCAAGAGACAGCAACCTGAGAGAATCGTCGGAAGTATGGTTTACCACCACAAAATCTGCCTGCTGCAGGTTCTCTGCTCTTTGAAAGCCATACTTTTTTACGACGTTGGAAAAGCTGTCAATCGTGGCAAAGCCTTTATCTTCCGGTATGCCAATAGGGTAGTAATGCTGCACATCCTTGCTGGTACCTGAAACCATTTTGCCGAAAACATCCTTGTTGCCGGGAACAAAAAAAGTTTTGTAGCTCGCAACCAGTATAGAAATTACTATAAAGGCAGTCCAGATTTTGCTTAATGTCATGTTGTAAATTTAATATCCTAAAGAGCCAAACGTTTACAAAAATGCTCCTGCGGAAACGATACCTCTATTTCCCGGTCAAATATAGCATAAACCGTGCTACCTGACCCGGTCATGGAAACATACAAGGCGCCGGCCTCAAGGAGTTGGTTCTTCACTGCTTTAATACTGGGATACAAATGCATTACGGGTTCCTCAAAGTCATTAACAATATTGCCCTGCCATTCTTTCAGGGGAAGGTGTATCAGCTCGCGTAAATTTTGTATTGGTTTTTGCGGCCTGATCAGTGAAAACGCTTTCCCTGTATGAATGTGAATGCCGGGGTTGACCAGCACAAGGTAATAACCAGACAGATCCAGGTTGATTTCTTCCATTCTTTCACCACGGCCGCTTGCATAGCATGGCTTGTTTCTGATAAAAAAAGGACAATCGCTGCCAAGCTCCAATGCCAACTGCTCCAGTTGCTGAGAAGAAAGATCCAGCCTTAATTTTTCATTGAGCAACTTCAGTGCATAAGCCCCGTCAGCGCTGCCTCCGCCCAGCCCGGCGCCCATCGGGATGTTTTTAAGCAAATGCATTTGAAGGCTGAAAGGATTTTGCATCTTATCTTTTAACAGTTCATAAGCCTTGTAGCAAATATTGTCTTCCTTGCTGCCCTGTACCTCAAGCCCGGAAGTTTCTAATAAAAATGGCGGCAACGCAGCATCTTTGGATACAATCAACTCCAGCACATCATAAAAAGGTACAGGATAAAAAATGGTTTCCAGGTTGTGAAATCCGTCTGTACGTTTTTCAGTAATGTTTAAGCCGATATTTATTTTGCAGTTGGGAAAAGAAACCATTAGCAGTGAGTTAAAGCGCTATTTTCTTCTGTTAATTTCATCTCTGATAGCGGCTGCTTTAATATAATCTTCTTTTTCCAGCACATCGTCTAGCATTTTCTGCAGGTCTTCAATGGAAAAGATCTGCAGGTCGTCTTTTGATGCTGTCTCTGAAGGATTTACTACCGGCCTTGGTTCCGGTTCAGTGGCTTCCATTTCTTCTTCTACAACTAGGGAAGCACTTTCCATAATATTTTCATAGGTGTAAATAGGGCAGCCGAAACGCACGGCAAGTGCAAGCGCATCACTGGTGCGGCTGTCAATTTCCATAGTCTCTTCCTGGTTGGTGCAGATTAATTTGGAATAAAAAATACCGTCTTCCAGGTTGTGTATAATTATTTCTATTAATTCTATACTGAAAGAATGAAAAATATTTTTCATCAGGTCGTGTGTCAGCGGGCGGCTTGGATTCATTTTCTCCAATGCCACCGCAATAGCCTGTGCTTCAAAACCACCGATAACAATAGGAAGCCTCCGTTGCCCGAATACTTCGCCCAAAACTACCGCATAGGAATGCGTTTGCGTAATGCTGTGGGAAAGCGCAATGATTTCTAACTCTATCTTCTTCATAATCAATTGTGAAAATCTTGAAGTTACAAATTTAGTGATTTAAATGATTTTTTATGTGTATAATTTTTAGTGCACCACTTTGCGGATATTTTTAATGGCCGAATAAAATAACCATCCTTTTTAGAATTAAATACTCCCTGATTGGTCTCGTCTTAGGCAAGATGGTTATTATATAGAAAATGACCCCATAAAATACTTCTGAGTACCCTGTAAAAAAATAATATAAAAATAACAAAAGGAAACTTTTGCAACTTGAAAAGTTTCCTTAGTTTCGCACCCCCTTATGAAAGAACTATCTGAGATAAAGCTAAGGATCATGAATAAAGCCAGAGAACTGTTTATGCAGTATGGAGTCCGGAATATTAGCATGGATGATATTGCTTCTTCACTGGGTATAAGTAAAAAGACCATCTACCAGAATTTTAAAGACAAAGATGCGTTAGTGATGCATACCATGGAAGGTATATTGGAGTATAATAAAACACTCTGCTTACCGAAGACAACTGCTAAAAATGCTATTCATGAAGCTTTTATTGGCTTTGAATATATGATGGAGGTATTCCGGAAAATTAATTTTTCCGTTTTAAATGAACTGAAAAAATATCATCCTAAAACATACAGGAAGTTCCAGGCCTACCGGGATGAATTTTTATTAGGGGTAATTAAAGAAAGTATACAAAGGGGGATAGATGAGGGATTGTTTCGCGAAGATATCAATACAGACATCCTGGCAAGAATACGGGTGGAAGCTTTATTTATTTCGTTTCAGCCGGAATTTTACAATCCCATGCAGATGGATCCATATGAAGTGAACCAACAGCTTTTTCACCTTTTCATGTACGGTATGGCTACTGCAAAGGGCTACAGATTAATAGAAAAATACAAGCAATAAAAATTAAACAGATGACAAAAAAATTGTTGACCATAGCAATCGTACTGTATTTTACCAATACCGCGCTTGCACAACAATCGCTGACACTGAAACAAAGCATCGGGTATGGATTAAACAACCATTCATCGGTATTGATAGGCAGGAATAAAATTGAAATAGCCAAAGAAAGGAAGCGGGAAGCGCTCGCCAATTACCTGCCACAGGTAAATATCAGCGGCACCGTAGATGATAACCTGAAAGTGCAGTCTACTTTTTTTCCTGCTATTCCTATTACACTCCCAAACGGAGAAACCATCACTATGGGTGGGGGTGCAGTGGCATTCGGCCAAAAGTATAACACCAACTTTGTAGCGCAGGTAGATCAGCAGATATTTAATCAACAGATACTGGTAGGTATTAAAGCAGCAGAGCCAAACAACAGGCTTGCAGAACTTACTTACGAGCAAACCAGGCAAAACCTGATCTACAATATTGCCTATGCCTATTACCAGATCATCATAGCTCAAAAAAGAATAGAACTGCTTACACAGAATATTAGCCGGTACCAGGAATTGCTCAGGGTAGTAAACCTGCGTGAAGAGCAGGGAGTAGCCACCAAGGTAGATGTGTCGCAGACCAGGCTAAACCTGAATAACATTCTATCCCAGCTTGCTGTGGCAAAGAATGTTTATGAGGTTTCGCTGAACTCTTTTAAAACCAATGTGGGGCTGAACCAGGCTACACAGATAACGCTTTCAGATACTTCTAAATGGCTGAACAAAATTCCGGGAGAAATGTTGATGCCGGATTTTGATTATACCAATAACATTGACAGGAAATTGCAGCAAACACAAATAGATCTGCTCGAGCTCAACGTGGAAAATATCAAAGCAGGCGCCTATCCTTCGCTCTCTTTTTATGCCCGCTACGGATTAAATGGTTTTGGCGATAAATTCGGTGATGCTTTCAAACCGTTGCATGATTTTTCTTCTATAGGTTTAAGGCTCGCTTGGAATCCTTTCTCCGGTTTTTCGAGGGATGCCAAAGTAAAACAGGCTATTTATGACGTGCAAAATGCGGAGGAGTCTTTAAAGTTAAGTGAGCAGTTACAGAATCTCCAGTTTCAAAACTCGAAAACACAATTGCTGTCAGCTTACAACACAATAACAGTAAACCGGCAGAACCTGGCGCTTGCACAAGAAGTGTATGACAATACCAACCTGCAATACAAACAAGGCGTGGCGCAGCTTTCAGACCTTTTGAATGTAGAAATGTCTATGTGGACGGCACAAAACAACTATATGCAGTCCTTACTGGATTTCTACATAGCAGACCTGGAGCTGAATAAGGCAAACGGTACCCTAATGAATTATTATCTAAATCTATAAAACATTTTTAAACAGAAAGTTTATGACTTCGAGAAACAGAAAAATTTTAATTTATTCACTCATAGGCCTTGCAGTGATAGCGCTGATCGTATGGAGACTGGCAGCCAACAAGCAACACCTGGATGCAGAGAAGGCCAAAACAGCAACCGTAAAAGAAGTGCTGATACCGGTAAATTACGTGGTTGCAGGTTTTCAAAATATCAATGATGAACTGATCAAAACAGGTACGCTGATACCATACCGCGAAGCCGACATCAATGCTATCACCGGTGGCAGGCTAGTGGGCGTAAACTTCCGGCTGGGATCCTACGTAAGGCAGGGTCAAATACTGGCCAGGATAGACAATGAAAACATGACATTGAACATGCGGCAGGCAGAACTGGAGCGTGACCGTGCAGCAAAAGACGTTAAGCGTTTCTCAGTACTGGTTGCTGGCAATGCAGCTACACAAATGAACCTGGACGATGCTAAATTAAGATTAGACAATGCCAATGCACAGATCAATATCCTCAGGCGCCAGTCATCTGACAACGCCATTAAAGCGCCCATCAGTGGGGAAGTAACGCTGAAGAACAGTGAGCAGGGTGAATTTGTAGGCCCGGGTTCGGTACTGGGGCATATTGTAGATGTATCGAGGCTGAAAGCGTCGGTAATGGTAAATGAATCCGAGGTCTATTCGCTTCGTACAGGCACAAAAGTAAAGGTGACAACAGATATTTATCCTGGTGTACAGTACGATGGTACCATCACCTACATCAGTAAGCAGGGCGATGCTGCACACAACTACCAGGTGGAAGTTACCATCAGCAACAACAGCGCAAACCCGCTTAAGGCCGGCACTTTCGTAAATGTGAACTTTACAAGGCCGATGGAGAGAGCTATGCTGCTGGTACCCAGAAGCGCTTTTGTTGAAGGCCTCAAACAGCCTAAAGTTTATATCATCCGTGACAGTATAGCTATTTTACAACAGGTAATTATCGGCAGGGATATGGGCCAGCAGGTGGAAATAGCCGGTGGCCTCAACGAAGGAGATAAGGTGATTGTAAACGGGCAAATAAACCTGAGCGACAGCACAAAAGTTAATGCGCAGCCTGTGAAAACTAATTAATATAAACACATAATTTATTAAATAAATGGCAACTGTAACCGAGATATCGTTAAAACGACCGTTACTGATTATTGTAATATTTACCGTTCTTATTTTGTTCGGGGCATTATCTTATACACGTTTGAATTATGAGTTGCTGCCAAAGTTTGATGCAAATATTATCACGGCACAAACCATGTATATTGGAGCTTCGGCAGAAGAAGTAGAAAATACAATAACGAAAAATATTGAAGAGATACTTTCTACTGTTGAAGGTGTAGATAAAATTACCTCTACGAGTCAGCAAAATGTATCGAGTGTATTGTTGGAGTTGAAAAATGGGGTAGATGTTGAAGCCACTTTAGCTGATGCACAACGTAAGCTGGACCAGATTAACAGCATTCTTCCGGAAGATAGTGAAAGTCCTACGTTGATGAAATTCAGTACAGCTGATTTTCCCATTTTACAGATGGGTGTTTCATCGGATCTTGATAATGCTGCGTTATACGACTTGATTGATAAGCAACTGAAGCCACAAATATCCAATGTAGAAGGTGTAGGCCAAGTAATAGTGATAGGGGGTACAGAACGACAAATAACTATTAATGCTAATAGAGATAAGCTAAAAGCATATGGACTTACTATAGCACAACTCAGTCAGGTAGTAAATGCATCCAGTATTTCAACGCCTGCGGGAAGTTTAGAAACAGAAGCCAATAACTATGCAATTACTTATAATGTAAAATTCAATAATGTAGAAGATTTACAAAACTTGGTAATAGCTTCTACGCCCACAGGTGCTAAGGTTTATTTAAAAGATGTGGCAGATGTGCAGGAAGGTACAGAAAAGCAAACAGCTATCAACCATACGAATGGCGTGCCTTCCATAGGTGTAATGGTGATGAAGCAAAGTGATGCCAATTCTGTAGCGGTAAGTCAGGATGTGCAGGAAAGACTGAAGTCAATGGAAGAATTATACAAGTCCAATAATCTAAAATTTACTATTGCAGATGATCAGTCTATTTATACACTTGAATCTGCTAATGCGGTAATGTTCGATTTGTTTCTGGCGATAGTGATTGTATCTCTTGTCATGCTTTTCTTCCTGCATAGTTTCAGAAGTTCCACCTTTGTATTGGTGGCACTTCCGGCATCCATCATTCCTACATTTATTGCTATGTATTTGTTTGGTATGTCGCTCAATCTTATGACCTTAATGGGACTTTCATTGGTAGTGGGTATTCTTGTGGATGATTCTATTGTAATTCTTGAAAATATTATGCGGCATATGGAGATGGGCAAAAACAAATGGTTTGCCACGCTCGAAGGCCGTTCCGAAATTGGCTTTACGGCTGTAGCCATTACCATGGTGGATGTAGTGGTGTTCCTGCCGCTGGCTCTCTCTGGGGGCATCATCGGTTCTATACTGCGCGAGTTTGCACTGGTGGTGGTAGTTTCCACGCTGATGAGCTTGTTTGTTTGTTTTACGCTCACGCCTTTACTTGCGTCGCGGTTCGGAAAAGTGGTGCATCTCAATCCTAAAACTTTATGGGGAAGAATGAATATTGGTTTTGAAAATTTCATTAGCTCTATGAGAGATACCTACACGGCTGTTTTACAGTGGGCGCTCAGGCATAAGCTAATTGTGTTTATTGGAGTGGTAATATTGTTTGTTGCTGCATTTGCTTTGCCCTTTTTAGGCTTTATCGGTTTTTCATTCATGTCAAAAACAGATGATGGTAAAATGAGCGTAAAGATTGAAACAGCGTCTCAATCATCTTTATACAACACTAACCAGTTAACAATGGAGGTTGAGAAAATATTATTGCGTCAGCCCGAAGTTGTGCATGTATTTTCCAATGTGGGTTATTCAACAGAAAGCTTTGGTGGCAACAGTTCTAACTATGCTGAAATGACTGTACAGTTGGTTGATAAAAAAGAAAGAGATATTTCCGTAGATGATTTCAGTACAAAAATGCAGGATAGTGTTGCCCACATTCCTGGTATTAAAGCTACTATCACGAGTGTGTCTTTTGTAAGCAGTGGTCAGGCTGATATGCAAGTGGCGGTGAAAGGTCCGGTACGTGAGGATGTTCGTGTTGCAGCACAAAAAGTGAAAGAAATTGTCGAAAGTGTAAATGGTACAAGATATGTGGAGTTCAGTACAAAAACACCAAGACCTGAAATACACATAGAACTTGATCGTGAAAGAATGGCTTTGTTTGGTATCAATGCATCAGAAGTAGGAATGGGTATGGCAAGTGGTTTCAGTGGAAATGACAATGCCAAATACACCTATCAGGGAAATGAATATGATATTATGGTAAAACTGGATGAAGCAGATACCCGCTCAGTACGGGATGTGGAAGCGCTCACGTTTAGGAATGCGCAGGGCCTGCCTATAGAAATGTCGCAGTTTGCAAAAGTGACCGAAGTGCAGGGTGAATCTATTCTTCAGCGAATGGACAGGTTGCCATCCGTGACCGTCAATGCATACACATTGGGTCGGTCTTCCGGGGAAATAGGACAGGAGATAGGCGATAAACTTGAGAACATAAAGTTGCCCGAAGGGACTTCCTGGCAGTTCGTGGGTGCGCAGGAAAATATGCAGGATTCGTTCCAGAGTTTGTTCTTTGCACTGGCCATAGCCATTTTGCTGGTTTATTTTGTAATGGTAGCCTTGTATGACAATGCCATCTATCCGTTTGTAGTATTGTTTGCTTTACCGCTCGCTTTGATAGGCGCGTTGTTTGCACTAGCTTTAACACGACAGGAGCTTACTATATTTGCCATGATCGGTTTTATTATGTTGATGGGCCTTGTGGCCAAGAACGGTATTCTTTTGGTGGACTTTGCCAATCATCGTAAAGCCCAGGGAGAGAACCTGGTGCAGGCGCTGATAGATGCAGGCCGGGAAAGGTTCCGCCCCATCATGATGACTACGCTGGCAATGGTATTCGGTATGCTGCCGATAGCTTTAGCCTCAGGTGCAGGCGCGGAGTTCAAGAACGGTATGGCCTGGGTGATCATCGGTGGCTTAACCAGCTCTTTATTCCTCACATTGCTGGTAGTGCCTTGTGTATATTATATTGTTGACAGGTTGAGAACCAAGATTTTCGCAAGGCGCTTTAAAAAGCTTAGGGTAAAAGTTGCCGAGCGTCTCCAGGATCCCGAGAAACGTATAAAATATCTTTCCGCTAAAGAGCGCAAGATAAAATTTCATTAAACAGTTTCAATGCGTTCAATACAAAAACTGTCGTAAGCCCAATCTCTTACGGCAGTTTTTTCTTTTAATTGTATAGTACATTACAGCACAATCAGTGGCCACTGACTCAGCAATAGCAAAAAAATTGTGTAATCAAATAACTACGTTTAAATTTTTAGCCAAATAGCTTTATAAATGAATTTAAGACGAGATGTTCTTCAAGCCATTGCAGACCCTACAAGGCGCACAATATGCCCAAAAATGGTTTCAGTAAGGTATACCATTGAAAAAATTATCCGGGCACGAAATGCGTAGAATTAAAAAATCTGCTCTACAACCTGCCTAATCACTGAAGGTTTGCCTAATGTGTAAAAATGCAGCACAGGCACACCGTATGCTTTCAGCTCACGGCATTGCTGTACTAGCCATTCTATACCTATTTGTTCAGCGGCTGCATCATCAGCAGCGTTTTTCATTTCACTTGCTAATGCTTCAGGCAGTTGCAAATTAAATATTTTAGGAATGGTAGTTAATTGTTTCTTTTTGGTCAATGGTTTCAGGCCCGGGATTATGGGTACGGTAATTCCCATGCTCCTGCATGTTTCCACAAAATCAAGGTATTTCTGATTGTCAAAAAACATCTGTGTCATGATGTAATCCGCACCCATCTCTACTTTTGCCTTCAGGTGTTGCAGGTCGGTTTCCAGCGTGGCACATTCAAAATGCCGTTCGGGGTACCCGGCAACGCCAATGCAGAAATCTGTGTGCTCACCATCCCTGATCTCTGTATCCAGGTATTTGCCGCGGTTGAGGTCTACCACCTGTTTTACCAGTTCTACGGCATACCGGTGCCCGTCTTTATGCGGCATGAACATAGTTTCGCCTTTGGCAGCGTCGCCGCGTAAGGCCAGCACATTATTAATACCAAGGAAGTTCAGGTCTATCAATGCTTCTTCTGTCTCACCTTTTGAAAAACCGCCACAGATCAGGTGCGGCACGGCATCTGTTTTATAATGGTTCATAATAGCAGAACAAATTCCCACGGTGCCCGGGCGTTTGCGGGTAACTATTTTTTCAAAGTTGCCATCTCCTTTCGCTCTTAAGAAAGTTTCGCTGCGGTGGTAGGTCACGTTGATCCAGGATGGCTTAAATTCCATGAGCGGGTCCAGGTGATCATATATGGATTGAATATTCCTGCCTTTAAGTGGTGGCAGAATTTCATAAGAGAGTAGTGTGCCTTTTGCGTACTTTAAATGTTCTGTTACTTTCATTTGCTAAGTCTCGTTGCTTCACTGGTAAAAATAAATACACCGGTTTTAATGTATTCACCTGCCAAAAATTTCAGCGAAATTAATAAATAGATATGATATATAAAGCTTGTTGTACTTTCCTCTATTAATTCTCCGCTTCTCATTTTTCTCTGAGCATTATCCATTATTTATTATCAATTATCAATTCTTTCGTTACCTTTAAAGCGTTTTTCAAAAAAGCATTATGAACAGTTTCGGCAGAGTTTTCAGAGTTACCATTTTTGGGGAATCGCATGGCGCATGCGTAGGAGTGAGCATTGACGGCATTCCGGCAGGCCTGCATTTGACGGTTGAAGATTTCATGCCTGATATAGAGCGCAGAAAAGGTGGCAAGCAAAAAGGCACTACGCCCAGGCAGGAAGAAGACCTGCCCATATTTAAGAGCGGTATTTTTAATGATCAAACAACGGGAGCACCCGTAACCATACTATTTGAGAATAACAACACACGCTCAGAAGATTACCGCAAGCATCGTACGCACCCGCGTCCTGGTCATGCAGATTTTGTGGCGCACGAAAAATATGGCGGCTTTGAAGATTTCCGTGGCGGCGGCCATTTCAGCGCGCGGTTAACGGCAGGTATTGTTGCTGCCGGCGTGATAGCTAAAAAATTGCTGAAAAATATTTCTATACAGGCACAGGTTGCCAGCATCTGTGGAGAAGCCGATCTTGAAAAAGGTCTGCAAAAAGCCATCGATGCAAAAGACAGTGTTGGCGGTATTGTGGAATGTACTGTTCACGGGCTTCCCGTAGGCTTGGGTGAACCATTCTTCGATAGCGTAGAATCAGTATTGGCACACACATTATTTGCCATACCTGCCGTGAAAGGTGTTGAGTTCGGCGCCGGCTTCCGCGCAGCGGAAATGTTTGGCCTTGAACATAATGACGCTATTGAAGATGCGGCAGGTAAAACAAAAACCAATCATGCAGGCGGCATTGTTGGCGGTATTACCAACGGCAACCCAATGGTGTTCAGGCTGGCAGTGAAACCGACTTCTTCTACGCCTCAAACACAACATACCTGGAGCTGGCAAACCGGTACAGTCAGCGATTTTGCGGTGAAAGGCCGCCACGATCTGTGTGTGGCATTACGCGCACCCGTCATCGTGGAGGCTATGACAGCCATTGTGCTTGCAGATTTTATGATGTTGGAAAACAGGATTGCGCGCGTTGTGAAAGATGCATAGCCGCCGTGATAAGCATCCGCATATTTATAACTTTATTAATTTTAAATCAACATGAGTTACCTGAAAGCATTGTGTTTGTTGTCCTGTAGCGTTCTTATTATTTCCTGCACAACTAACAGGCATGTGGTGAAAACTTTAAATACAAACTGGCAGTTCAGCGAAAAAGGAAAGAACGGCTGGCTAAAAGCAAGCGTTCCCGGAACCATTCATACAGATCTGCTGGCGCATAACCTGATCCCTGAACCTTTTTACCGGTCCAATGAAGATTCGGTGCAATGGGTTTCCCAGAAAGATTGGGCATATAAAACCGATTTTAAAGCAGACAAAAGTATACTGCTGCGTGACAGCGTTGAGCTGGTCTTTAACGGGCTTGATACTTATGCAGATGTTTTTGTCAACGGCAGGCATGTACTATCTGCCAACAATATGTTCCGCACCTGGCACGTTCCTGTAAAACATTTGCTCAGGCAAAACAACGAATTGCTGATTATTTTCAGGAGCGCGGAGAAATATGTAGACTCGGCCGCAAAAGCTGCATTGCCATATGTAAGGCCCAGCGAAAACAACCGGCATTACGCGCGCAAAGCTCAATACAATTTCTGGTGGGATTGGGCGCCTAAAATGATCACTAGCGGCATCTGGAAAGACATACAATTAAATGCTTACAATGGCCCTAACCCTTTGCGCATCCACGCTCCGTCAGCTGAAAACAAGGTTAGGCTTGTACAGGAAAAAGATTCTATCGGCGAGTCCTTTTATTTTACAGTGGATGGCAAGCCTACTTACATGAAAGGCGCCAACTGGGTTCCGGGTGATGTATTTCTGCCAAGAATGACGCGGGAGCGCTACCGCGATCTGCTGGTATCAGCCAAAGATGCTGGCTTTAATATGCTGCGGGTATGGGGCGGCGGCATTTATGAAAGCGATCATTTCTATGAACTCTGCGATTCGCTGAACATCTACGTTTGGCAGGATATGATGTTTGCAGGGGCTATCTACCCGTCTGCAGACAAGGGCTTTTTAGAAAATGTACGCGCCGAGATTCGGGATAATGTTTTGCGCCTGCGCAAATACAAATGCATTGTTTTGTGGTGCGGCAACAATGAGATCAAAGAAGCATTTTACAACTGGGGATGGCATAGGCAATTTAAGATCAGCAAACAGGATTCTGTAAAGCTGTATAATGAATACGTAACACTTTTTGAAAAAGTAATTCCTGAAGAAATAGCCAGGTACGATTCGAGGCAGTATATTCCTACCTCACCGCTGCATTTTGGTTACGGGCACCCTGAAAGCCTTACTCACGGCGACACACACAACTGGTGGGTATGGGTAATGGGTAAGCCCATTGAATTTTATAAACAGACTGTACCGCGCTTTGCCAGCGAGTTTGGCATGCAGGCTTTCCCCAATTGGGAAACAGTGGAAAAGTTTACCAGCGAAGAAGACAGGAACTTTCAAATGCCTGCTGACCTGATCATACAGAACCCGGCGATCCGCAGCCATGAAAAACATATAAGAGGCTTTGAAAACCTAGCTCTATACCTGAAGCAAAACGGTTTTCAGCCGAAAACATTCAGAGAATATATTGAAAATACCCAGGAAGTGCAAAGCCGCGCACTGGAAACAGCCATTAAAGCCCAGATGAATTCCAACGGCAGGTGCATGGGTACGCTGTTCTGGCAGTTCAATGATTGCTGGCCTGTAGCAAGCTGGAGTGTTATTGATTATTACGGAAATAAAAAGAAAGCCTATTACACTGTAAAAAAGTTATTTTCAGCGAAGTAATTATAATTATTACTTATTAATTTTTTATTAGCATTCAGCAAAGTATTTTCGTAGTTAATGACCGAATCTCTATTATGTCTATAATTGATTTGAAAATCCCTGCCGGTTTCTTAAAGCGCATACTAAGGCCCGAAGGCGATGTGGCGAAAGAACAGCAAAAAGTTCTGAAAAAACTTTTGAAAAAGGCCAGGTTTACAGAATTTGGCCAAGCTTACGGATTTGATGATGTGCTCTTTAGTAGTGATGTTGTAAAAAAATTCAAGGAAAATGTGCCTTTGCACGACTATAATACATTGTACCACAACTGGTGGCACAAAGCGCTCAAAGGGAAACCTGATGTTTGCTGGCCTGGAAAAATAGCCTATTTCGCTTTAAGCAGCGGCACCAGTGAGGCAGCGAGCAAATACATTCCCATTACTAAAAACCTGCTCGCCGGCAATCAGGTAGCCATGATAAAGCAGTTGCTGTCTTTGAGAAATTATAAGAATCTACGGGTAAAATCACTGAGCAAAGGCTGGTTGGCTTTTTCAGGCAGCACAGACCTTCAGAAAGGCGACGGCTACTACGCAGGTGACCTTAGTGGAATTACTTCCAGGAAAGTACCCATTTGGTTTCAGCCATTTTTTAAGCCGGGAAAAAAGATGGCCAGGGAAAGGGATTGGAATAAGAAAATTGAAAATATTGTAGAGCAGGCGCCAAATTGGGACATAGGCTTTATACTGGGCGTACCTTCCTGGATACAAATGTGCCTGGAAATGATCATTAAAAAATATAAGCTCAATAATATTCATGACATATGGCCAAACCTGGCGTTTTATGTGCATGGCGGCGTATGTTTTGAGCCCTATAAGAAAAAATTTGAAACGCTTTTGGGCAAACCCATCAATTATATTGAAACGTACCTGGCAAGTGAGGGCTTTATTGCTTACCAGAACCGGCAGTTTTCCAACGGCGGTATGAAGCTGGTGATAGGCCAGCACTTATTCTTTGAGTTCATTCCCTTCAACAACGATAATTTCACTGACAATGGCGATTTAAAGGGTAAGCCAGAAACGCTTACGATCAGCGAGGTTGAGGAAAATAAAGATTACGCGATCGTGATAAGCTCTGCGGCAGGTGCGTGGAGGTATTTATTGGGCGATACCATAAAATTTACAGATAAAAGCAGGTCTGAGATCGTGATCACAGGCAGAATAAAACATTTCCTGAGCCTGGTAGGTGAGCACCTGAGTGTAGACAATATGAACAAGGCTATTCAGCTGGTTTGCGAAGAGCTGCAGATAGATATACCGGAATACACCGTGGCGGGCATTCCGCACAGTGGCTTTTTTGCACATCACTGGTATCTTGGTACATCCGCAAACATAGATGCAGCTTTGCTTTCAAAGAAGATTGATGAGAAATTACATGTACTGAACGATGATTATGCCGTAGAAAGAAAAAGCACGCTAAAAGAAGTAATTGTAACCAAATTACCTGAAAATAAATTCATAGAGTTTTTAGAACAAAAAGGCAGGCTTGGCGCACAAAATAAATTTCCGCGTGTTTTAAAAGGCGGCCTCCTAGGTGATTGGGAGTTATTTTTAAATAATAATTAAGCATAGTTCATCATTATTATTTTACTTTTACCCATTATTTCGCACTGGAAACTTATAATATATGTAGATGTTCATTTCAGCAATCATCAAAGGACTTACGTTGGGCTTGGTGTTGAGTATTACGGTTGGTCCCGTAATTTTTGCTATTATAAGGCAGAGCTTATCTAATGGGCACAAGGGTGGCATTGCATTTGTGCTGGGCGTTTCTTTCAGCGATATTGTGCTGGTGCTTATTTGTAATGTCTTTTCCCAATTGTTTGTCTCTGCACTGGCTTATGAAAAAGTGATAGGCATAGGGGGCAGCACTTTCCTGATTATATTGGGTTTGTATAATTTCTTTTTTAAGAAATCAATTACGGCGGAAGAGAAAGAAATTGCGCATAAGAATTTCCGGAAGCGCGATTTTGTCACTACTTTTTTTTCCGGTTTTTTGATGAATATGCTCAACCCTGCTGTAATGCTTTTCTGGTTCGCAGTTACAGCTACTATTCTTAATGATGCCAAATCCTACGTACACCAGAATGAATACCGCTTCATTGTATTTATTACCTGCCTGGCCTTTGTACTGTTTTTTGACCTGCTGAAAGTATTTCTTGCCGGCAAGATACGCAACAAACTCACTCCCCACAATATCCACAAGATCAACCAGATTTCAGGGATTATTTTTGTGATCTTCGGACTAGTACTGATGTACGGAATGATCACAGGCAAAGCAGATGCTATTTACTAATCAATATTCCAGACATGGTAAGTGTAGAAATATTTTCTCCGGACCTTTTATTGCTGAAAGCGCACATCATCACCTATGGCAATGCTGCAACTCATACGCTCACTGAAATGATACGCAGCGAAATAGCCACCATGTGGAACGAACCTCAGGGCAGGGTTTCATTTAAAGGCAGAGCGTGGAACGTACGCTTTGAGATTTCCGCTGAGCTGAAGCCTCACCTGGCTCCTGAAGATATCTATTTCAATACAGATCCGTGCAACAACTATTTCAGGATAGAGGATCATGCCATGGGAAATATCTCCTTTGTGGATGATCTCGGTAGCAATACGGGTTATTTTCTTACGGAAAATCTCTATGCAGGTTCTACCACTGCTGCACATGAATTTGGGCACACACTTGGACTAAAACATCCGTCTGACCTTGATTTGCGGGGACTGGGAGCGCCGGGCATCATGTATCCCCGAGGCACATTGACTGACCCCCAATACCAATACGACCCTTTTGTGCCTTCGGGAGAAAAAGGAGGAACCATGCATCCTAAATACAGGAAAGTGACAGCTGAAGATATTGCCATGCTGCGCATAGATGCATTGGTGAATGAAGCAGACAAGTACGTGATCGGCAATTTTACCAGCCTGTGGCATGAGCCGCACAGCACGGATATGGCTTAGATATTTTCTTATAACAGCAAATCATTTTCTGTGAAACAATGAGCTATAGTAAACGCGTCAGTAACTAGATAAACCTTCAGAATTTTTTAAAACATGTAGTGCACTTGTATTATTCCTGCTTTAAGCTTAGCGGCTGTAGCAGCAAAACAAGGTTCCTGTAGAAACAAGAAAAGGATCACCGCGGCCATAATCACTCGCACGACCAAACTTTGCACAAAGACCTGATGGATAAAGCAGGGTGGTACGCTATGATACTTCCCGGCGCAGGCCAGGTGTACAACAGGCAAATGGAAAGTGCCGATAGCATTTGCTGCTGTGGCAATACCCATTAAGCTGCATCTTAATTTCAAAAAATACCGCCAGCACGCTCAGCAGGCTATTGAGATCATAGCAGACATTAAGAAAACGGGCAATGAGCAGCTCGCTAATAACATGCATGCTGATTTCAGTCAAAAGTTTGATGAATTAAAAGGCAAACCCAATGGCTATGACGAATTCAGAGATATTGATTTTCGTGTGCGGAGAGACCAGCGGCGCTACATGGATTATTCCATTGCCTGTGCGCTGCTTTTCTGATGCGCCAACATTGCAGATGCCACTGCTTTCCGCCATTTAAGAAGTTTTGAAATAGGAGATAACATCACACGGAAAGTGTCGCCGGCATATTTTCACATGTCCAATAAACCGGGCGTAAAACTGGTAATCAGCGCAAAGATTAGAACCCGGCTTTGTGGATCTCGCTGGTAAAATGAAATTCAATCTCCGGGTTATTCGTGATCTCTGTGTTCAGGAACCATTCGCTCTGCGCGAGATAAACAGGATTGCCATCTTTATCTTCTGCGGAGTTTTGTTGCTTAAAACGTAAGAAGTCTTCAAGCTTTTTATTATCCTTAGATGTCAGCCAGCACGCTTTATAAAAAGGCAATGTGCGAAACTCAACCGATGCGCCGTATTCCTGCAGGAGGCGGTATTGTATTACTTCGAACTGCAGCTCACCCACACAACCAATTATTTTTTTGGTGCCGCCGTATTGTGTAAACAATTGTGCCACACCTTCATCGGTCAGTTGAGAAATACCTTTGTCCATCTGCTTAGTCTTCATCGGGTCTTTGTTCACAATTTCCTTAAATATTTCAGGCGAGAAGGAAGGAATGCCGGTAAAATAAAAGTCTTCTCCCTCTGTGAGCGTATCGCCGATCTTAAAATTTCCTGTATCAAACAAGCCTACCACGTCGCCGGAGTAAGCATCTTCTATCACATCCTTGCTGCGTGCCATGAAACTATAAGGGTTGCTGAAGCGCACATCTTTGTTTAGCCGCACATGATGGTAATATTTATTTCGCTCAAACTTACCGCTGCATACGCGCAGGAAAGCAATGCGGTCACGGTGTTTGGGATCCAGGTTGGCATGTATCTTAAAAATAAAGCCGCTGAATTTAGCTGCGTTAGGCTCGATCACCCTGGCAGTGGTTTCTCTCGGCAGCGGCGTAGGCGCAATGGCAATGAAAGAATCCAGCATTTCCTTGACACCAAAATTATTCACCGCGCTGCCGAAAAATAAAGGAGCCACTTTGCCCTTCAGGTAATCATCTACATTGAGGTCGCCATACACACCGCCGATCAGCTCCACGTCTTCGCGTAATATTACTGCATCTTTATCACCTAATTTGGCATTTACTACCGGATCGCTCAGATCCGTTATTTCAATCCTGGAAGATTCATCGTCAGCCTTGGTATTGGGTGTAAAAAGTACCAGGTTTTTCTTATCCAGGTTGTATACGCCTTTAAAGTCCTTACCGCTGTTGATGGGTATGGTCATCGGGTGAAGGGTAATGTTCAGTTCCTTTTCAATTTCTTCCATCAGGTCAAAACGGTTTTTGCCATCACGGTCCAGTTTATTGATGAATACAATCACCGGCGTATCACGCATGCGGCACACTTCCGTGAGCCGGCGTGTTTGCTCTTCCACGCCATTTACACTGTCTACCACGAGTACTACAGAGTCTACGGCAGTAAGTGTACGGTAGGTATCTTCCGCAAAGTCTTTGTGGCCGGGCGTATCCAGCAGGTTTATAAGGTAATCTTTATACTCAAACGTCATTACCGACGTAGCTACAGAAATGCCGCGCTGCCGCTCAATCTCCATAAAATCCGATGTGGCTCCTTTTTTTATCTTGTTACTCTTTACAGCCCCCGCTGTCTGTATAGCGCCACCGAACAACAGGAACTTTTCGGTAAGGGTAGTCTTTCCCGCATCGGGGTGGGAGATAATGGCAAAACTTTTACGTCTTTTAATTTCGTTTTCGTAACTCATAATTGTGCGCAAAAGTAATAAAAATGATCAGGATTTAACCTTTAAAAATCCATATTGTCATTAAAATAAATTAGATTTGTAATGCAGCATTCATTAGTTCCATCTTTTTAAAATTCAACTTTATGACATTCGGAACCATATTCGTTTACCTCCTACTGCTGATCATTTTCCTTGCCGTTTTCGGCCTGTTCTTTATTGTAAAACAGCAAACATCTACCGTGGTGGAAAGGTTGGGAAAATTCCAGAGCGTACGAGGCCCCGGCTTCCAGTTAAAAATCCCGTTTATTGATACCATCGCAGGCAGGCTGTCGCTCAAAATCCAGCAACTGGATGTAATGGTAGAGACAAAAACCAAGGATGATGTTTTCGTAAAAATAAAAGTATCAGTACAATACGTAGTGATACAGCAAAAAGTGTTTGAAGCATTTTACAAATTGCAAAACCCCTATGCACAGATCACATCCTATGTGTTTGACGTGGTAAGGGCAGAAGTACCGAAACTGAGGCTGGATGATGTTTTCGAGAAGAAAGATGATATAGCTATCGCGGTAAAAGGCGAGCTGCAGGAAGCCATGAACGAGTATGGCTACGACATCATTAAAACACTGGTGACCGACATTGATCCTGATGAGCAGGTGAAGCATGCCATGAACCGCATCAACGCAGCAGAAAGAGATAAAGTTGCTGCGCAATACCAAGGTGATGCCCAGCGTATCTTGATCGTAGAGAAAGCAAAGGCAGAAGCAGAAAGCAAACGCCTGCAAGGGCAGGGTATTGCAGACCAGCGCCGTGAAATTGCACGTGGCCTGGAGGAATCAGTGAATGTTCTGAATAAAGTAGGCATTAATTCACAGGAAGCCTCTGCACTGATTGTAGTGACACAGCACTATGATACATTGCAAGCTATCGGCAGCATGAACAAATCAAACCTGATCTTACTGCCTAACTCACCAAGTGCGGCAGGCGATATGCTCAACAATATGGTGGCATCTTTCGTTGCAGCTAACAAAATCGGTTCTGAACTGCAGCAAAATAACCACATTATAACCCCCGGCTCCGAAAACTATAGGCCTGACCAGGAAAATCAGCATACTGATTTTAATGATCTGAGCCAATGAGCGCGGATTCACCACTAAGATGCTTGCTTATGGTGAATCTTGTGCCTTTTCCTATATATATTGGTTAAGAAAAATCTCTTAAACAATTGGGCCTTAAGGATTTGCACAAAGGAGCTAAAAATTCAACACTATTGTGGCCATGACTTCTTGCTTTTTACTCTCACGTCTCACTTAGCTGATGCGAAATATGCACAGATTACTTCTTTGATATTATCATAAGTTTGGTGCAAATATGCTTCTACTTTTTCTTTGCCCGCCCATTCAGCCATTTCAATATCTTCTTCTTCTTGTGGTCGCAGCTTAGGGGTTCCGGGCGCAGACATTGCATACCAGTGTGTTATTTTTACAACATTTTTTTGGGTAAATTTATCATCGTGATACCGATGGTGGGTAGTTGCTATAAATCGGTCAATCTGCAGATCCTGCAATCCTGTCTCTTCCCGCACTTCCCTCAGTGCGCATGCTTCAATGGTTTCGCCATCGTCTTGCTTTCCTTTGGGCAGGTCCCAGTGTCCACGGCGGTAGATCATTAATATTTCCCCGTTAATATTCTTTACAATTCCCCCTGCTGCAATAATTGTTAATTCTTCCATGCTATAATTTTCCGGCGCAAAATAAGTAATAATTTGTTTAAGGCTAAATTCTATATTTAAGTTATCTTCGTGCGACTTAGCATTATAAAAACTATCACTACATGTCTGCTACCAATGAATCTGTTATTGCAGAAAAATTGCTCCAAGTTGGAGCTGTCAAGTTAAACGTAGAAAACCCTTTTACATGGGCCAGCGGATGGAAAAGCCCTATTTATTGCGACAACCGTAAGATTTTGTCTTTCCCGTTTATCAGGGATTTCATAAAAAGTGAAATGAGCAATGTGATTTATGAGCAATTCCCGAATACGGAAATTATCGCTGGCGTTGCTACGGCAGGTATTCCCTGGGGAGCGCTCGCGGCCGACCAACTGAAGCTGCCATTTATTTATGTGAGAGGCAAAGCTAAAGAACATGGCTTAGGCAACCAGATTGAAGGAGATTTTGAGCCTGGCAAAAAAGTTGTAGTTATTGAAGACCTTATCTCAACCGGCAAGAGCAGTATTGAAGTAGTGAAAGTATTAAAACAGCATGACCTGCAGGTCGATGCAATTGTATCTATTTTCAATTATGGATATGAAGTATCCAAAAATCTGTTCGAGCAGGAAAATATTGGTTTTAAATCACTTACGAACTATGATTCATTAATTAAATTAGCACTAGAAAAAGGTATTCTTCCTGCGGAGGCCGAGCCCTCCCTGATTGAATGGAGGATGAATCCCGCTGACTGGGGGAAGAACAATTAGAATTATTTTTGTATTTAAGTTTTAATTAAAACAATACTATTTAACAATTCATAATCAATGTTATATGGGTTTTTTTGGGAAAATTTTCGGATCTAAAGAAAAAGAAAGTCTCGACCAGGGGCTAGAAAAAACAAAGGAAAACTTTTTTTCTAAAGTTACCAAAGCGGTCGCCGGCAAAAGCAAAGTTGATGATGAAGTACTGGACGATCTGGAAGATGCGCTCATTATGTCGGACGTGGGCGTTGATACAACGCTTGAAATTATTAAGCGCATCGAAAAACGTGCTGAGAAAGATAAATACGTGACTACAAATGATTTAAATAACTTACTTAAGTCTGAAATTGAGGATATGCTGGTAGATGCTTTTGACCAGACATATAAAACTTTTTCGCTTCCGGCAGATAAAAAACCATATGTAATTTTAGTTGTGGGCGTAAACGGTGTAGGAAAAACAACTACCATTGGAAAGCTAGCCTATAATTATAAACGCATGGGCAATAATGTTTTGTTGGGGGCTGCCGATACTTTCCGTGCTGCAGCAGTTGATCAGCTTACTATCTGGAGCGAGCGGGTGGATGTTCCTATCGTAAAACAAGATATGGGCAGCGATCCTGCATCTGTAGCTTATGACACGGTACTAAGCGCCGTTTCAAGGAAGTCTGATGTGGTGATCATTGACACCGCAGGCCGCCTCCACAATAAAGTGCACCTGATGGATGAACTCAATAAAATTAAACGTGTAATACAAAAAGTAATTCCTGACGCACCGCACGACGTGCTGCTGGTTCTCGACGGATCTACCGGCCAGAATGCGTTGGAACAGGCTAAACAATTCTCTTCTGTGACCGATGTAAGTTCATTGGCTATCACCAAGTTAGACGGCACAGCTAAAGGTGGCGTGGTATTAGCTATTGCTCACCAGATGATGATCCCTGTAAAATTCATAGGCGTTGGAGAACGCATGGAAGACCTGCTGATATTTGATAAGCATGAGTTTGTAGACAGTTTATTTAAACAAACTTCTTAATCCATTAATATTTAAGATATTATTTTAGAGATTTAGCTGCAAAAGATGAGAAAATTATTGATTTCACTGCTCCGGGGACCGATAATGCGTATCAATAATAAATTTTCATCTAATCCGGATAAAACAAAGATTTACAACGCCTTATCCAAATTATTCAACAATATTATCGTGGATCCCGGTAATAAGGGCCTGCAGATTGAATTTGATAATGTAAAAGATAAGTTTATTATTTTTTCCGATCAGCACAAGGGCCGCAGAAACGGCGCGGATGATTTCATTCATTCGGCTGCCAACTATATTGAAGCACTCAAATTTTACAATAGCCGCAATTTTAGTTTCATCAACCTGGGCGATTGTGAAGAGTTATGGGAAAATCATTCACTGCAAATCGTTGAACCTAACAAAGAGGTATTTGAAGCAGAAAAACTTTTCCTCCACCGCAATTCCTTCATCAAGATCTTTGGCAACCACGACCTTTATTGGACCACCAGTCCGCTTGCCAAACTTGAACTGATCAATATTTTCGGAGCTGAGATCAAAATTTATGAGGGTGTAATTCTCACTACAGCCCTCGGGGATAAAAAGTTGCATATTTTCTGTACACACGGGCACCAGGGCGATGAAAAAAGTGACGGCAACAAACTGGTTAAATTCTTTATAGCAAACATCTGGGCGCCGTTGCAGGCTTATCTTAAGATTAATCCCAACGAACCTTCTACCAACAGTTTCAAGAAAACAATTCATAATGAGATTATGTATGAATGGTCTGCCACTCAGAAGGATACTGTTTTGGTTACAGGACATACGCATCAGCCTGTATTTGAGTCGCTGACACACCTGGAAAAGCTGTACCGCAATATGCAGGTAGCACAAAAGAACCACGACGAAATTTTATTTGCCGATTACGATAAGCAAGTGCGTGCATTGGAGCGAGATTTTACGCTGGTTACCACAGATTACCTAACCACCAGCCCCAGCTATTTCAACACAGGTTGCTGCTGCTTTGCTGATGGAGACATTACCGGTATCGAGTTGGAAGATGGCATGATACGCTTGATTAAATGGGAGTATGATGCCTCCGGCTTATCGGTACGCAGTGTGCTGGATGAGAAAAAGTTGCAAGAGTTGTTTAATATTTAAATTCTTGGTTAATCAATATTCTGTGAAATGCGGATGAAAGGCACCATCTCTGTCTGATAACAAAATGCTGGCACAGGATTAGCGTATGATAATCTTAAAATGATTTTATATGCGAAAAAAACTATTACCGCTCTCTACACTATTGATCTTATATTTTGCCGGCTGCAGCCAGGCACAACAAACAAGTCAAGGAGATACAGTGTTAACTGCCGCTCCGGATGGTACCGGCAACTCCGCTGATACAACACTGATTGCTCAGCCAGATGACGTTGCGGAAGCAGTAGCTCCCCAATCATTACCCGACATTTCCGGCAAACATGCATTTACACTGCAATGGTTAGGATGGAACAGGCCGGGTAGTGTGGAAATAACCAGTACAGGAAATAACACCTATACCGTAAAAGGTGGACAGAAAATAAAAAATGAATATGTAAAAATTGATGGCAAGCTTACCATGCTTTCACCCAATGAGCTAGAGTTTGACGGCACCATTATTACCAGAACAGATATCAACAACCAGGGAAAGGAATGCGTGAAAAAAGGAAAACAAATATTTCTGTCAACTAAAAACCGGAAGTACTGGCGGCTGCAAAATATGGACAATTGTGAGGGAGATAGGGTACTGGACTATGTAGACATCTACTTTTAAAACAATATAAAAAAATGCCGCAATTTTGAAGTTTGCGGCATTGTAGTAATACGAATATGATGTTAGGGAGAAACAAGCCTGAAGCCGTTCCCGTGGATATTCACAATTTCAAGATCCGGGTCATCCTTGATGTATTTTCTTAATTTAGCGATGTATACGTCCATACTTCTGCCATTGAAATAGGTATCGCTGCCCCAGATTTTTTTGAGCGCTTTTTCACGCGGTAGCAGATCGTTTTTATGTTCGGCCAGCATTTTCAGCAGTTCATTTTCCTTTGGAGAAAGTGTCTGTGTCTGTCCGTCGTGTGATAATTCACGCAAGCGCGGGTTGAAATGGTAGCCTCCCAGGTCGTACTCAACGTATTCATTATCTTTGTTTACTTCTTCATTTCTTTTGAGGATAGCTTTGATCTTCATCAATAAAACTTCGCTGTCAAAAGGTTTGGTTATGTAATCGTCAGCACCGAGTTTATAACCCTGGATAATGTCTTCCTTCATGGTTTTGGCACTCAGAAAAAACAGGGGCACATCCGGATCAATATCCCGGATTTCTTCTGCCAGTGTAAATCCGTCCATGTTAGGCATCATTACATCCAGCAAACAAATATCTATATTTTCACGTTGAAATGCTGCGAGACCCAGACGACCATCGCGCTCTAACACTACATCGTAATCGTTCAGCTCAAGGTAATTTTTCAGTACCATTCCCAGATTCTGATCGTCTTCACAAAGAAGAATGCGGTATTTTTTTTGTTCCATTGTATTCTTTTTAATCTAATTAGTAAGCAAAATAGCTATTTTTCTTAAACGGAATTGTTAATATTTCCAAGAAAAATCATATATAACATAGCAATAATCATGCTAAACCATAAAATCGCTGCATATTATGCCCACAGATTATTCGGGTAAATGCTATTTTGTACCAGTTCTTTTACTTTTTCCTGTACTACCGGGGCGTCTTCTTTATAGGTTACACCAAACCACACAGAGTCGGTTGGTATCACTTCAATTACGCCCATACCTTTTTTAATAAATATGTCAGCTACCTTGGGCATAAGGAATTCAGATTTGATGTCGCTGATGTTTTTAGAAAGAAATTCGTCAAACTCTTTCTCACAAAGGTCTATAAAGCTCTTGTCGAAGCAAAAGAAATTCATGCTCACAAAGGTTTCGGGATTCATTTCCACCTCATGCTCATTTTCATCGAGGTATACAACTTTTCCTGCGTCTTTTTTATAGATTTTCAGTCTTTCTTCAATGCCTACCAGTTCCCCTTTTTCATTAGTGATAATCTCCCCGCGGCTCACGCTGCCATTATCACTCAAAGTATTTTTGAGTTTGTAAGCGATGGAAGCGTAGGTCTTTTCATTAGCCCTGTTTTTAAGGAAATCAATTGCCTTTACAAAAGCATCTCTTCCATAAAAATCATCTGCGTTGATCACCGCAAAAGGACCGTGCACTTTTCCCTGGCAGCAGAGAATGGCCTGGGCAGTGCCGAAGGGCTTTACGCGGTCTGCAGGGATCTCGTATTTTTCAGTGCCTGTGGTCATTTTCTGGAACACATATTCCACTTCAATTTTAGGCAGCATTTTAGCCTCGAACTTGTCACGAAACTCCTGGTGAAATTCTTCGCGTATAATGAACACAACCTTCTCAAAGCCAGCCTGGATTGCATCGTAAACTGAGTATTCTAAAATTGTTTCACCGGAAGGCCCAAAAGATTCCATCTGTTTCATACTACCATAACGGCTAGCCATACCTGCAGCTAAAATCACTAATGTAGGTTTCATTGTTTTATAGTTTTATTATGTTTATTTTTATTTCGTAAAAATACTGATTTATTATTGAGTTTGTAGTAAATACGTAATAATAAAGCAAACATATTCCTAATTTTCTATTGACAAGATGTTTAAAATTACGGCAGCATTATTTGAACCACAACGTGTTGAAACACTCTGGACCAGGCAGCACAATATTTTTCTGGACATACTGCGTACAGACCTGTTGCATCCTGTTGTGAGCGGCAATAAATGGTTTAAACTGAAATACTATTTAGAGGATGCCCTTGCAAAGCATTTTGATACCATCCTTACTTTTGGCGGCTGTTTCTCCAATCACATAGTAGCTACCGCCTTTGCATGTAAACAAGCAGGATTAAAAGCCATTGGCATCATCAGGGGAGAGCTGGAGTCTGCCCAAAAGTCGCACACTTTACAGCAGGCCCTCTCTTACGGCATGCAACTGCATTTTGTAACTCGCGAGCAATTCAGGGATAAAGAAGCCATCAAAAAAGAGTTTAAAAATGTATACCCTGTAAATGAAGGTGGCTACGGCATACTCGGAGCAAAAGGTGCAGGCGAAATGCTTACCGGCATAGCAGATCATCAGAGGTATCATCACATTGTGATGGCCACAGGCACAGGCGCTACAATGGCCGGCATTGTTGATCGGGCGCTGCCTTACCAGAAAATTACGGGAGTCAGCGTCATGAAAAACAACCGTTCACTGGATAGTGAAATGCGGGCACTGCTTTCAGAAAGTTCGGTACATAAAAATTATGAGATCATCCACCGGTACCATTTTGGCGGCTATGCCAGGAAAAGCGAAGATCTACTGCTGTTTATGAACGAGTTTTACATGGAGACGAAAGTGCCTACAGACTTTATATATACAGCCAAAGCATGCTATGCTTTAAAAGAAATGATTGTGCAAGGTGACATCCCGGGCGGCTCCCGGGTACTATTTATCCATACCGGCGGATTGCAGGGAAACCTTTCTTTGCCAAAAAGCAAATTGATTTTCTAATAAACTTTTTAAAGAATATTTTGGTCTCACATATATTGTTTTCAGTTACTTTTACAGCCATGTTGAAAAGACCATTTATTTTAATAGTATTTTTTTTATCGGTAAATTTCCTGTTTGCACAAAATACGCTGCCTGATTTTTCGATTGTAAAAAATAACAAAAACGAGAATATAATTTCCTGGCGCAACCCTTTCGGCTCTGGCCTGGTACAGTTAACTGTACAACGCTCAACCGATACGGTAAAAAATTTCAAAACAGTGAGTTCGGCAGAAATGCCTTCAGCAGCCAACGGATCATATTCCGAGCAGTCTACCGGCAAATATTATTATCGAATTGCTTACATGCTTAGTGACGGTAAATATTTTACCACACCTCCCAAAACTGTAGCATCAGGGTGGGAGACACCGGGGCTACTCAGCTATCTCGCTTCCTACGATACCATTATAGTTTCTAACGGCAGCGCAAAGCTGAATTATCTAAAAACAGATTTTGCAAGATTTAGGGATTCCATCCTCAACAATACTGCTGATACACTGAAATTTTTATCCGGCAATGATGTGTTTCATCTATACCACAATCCGAACCCGTCAGTCAGTGTGGCTACTGCCAACAATTACAGGTTCATTTCCAATTATATGTACATCAATGTAGAAGGCAACCCTGTGATCAGGTTGCCTTACAACGATTTTTATAACTATACTATGATCATTTACAACCGCGACGGGCGTACGATTATGTACAGGATAAACAATTTTGAAAGCAATGAACTGATATTGAGCAAAGCGAGTTTTATTTATCCAGGTTTTTACAACTATGAGCTCTTCTATAATAATGTTTTAAGAGACAAGAATAAAATTGAAATCCGTTAAACACCATTTTTTAATCAAAAAAAATAACAAGATGCATATAAAAAAATTAGCGTTACTCGCAATCCCGGTTTTATTGGCAGCCTGCGAGAGCTTAGATCAAAGCCCGGAAGTTTCCATACAGGCAAAAGACGGCAATGTAAATGTAAATTCCTCCGGCCTGGAAAAAGCTACAGATTCTACGCTGAAAGGCCCGGCAAGCATCAACATCAGCAAAGATGGCAATGTATCCGTCAACGGCAAGAACGTAGGCATAAACGTAGATTCAGGGGGCCTGAACGTAAAAATGAAAGATGGGAAAGGCGTGCAGATAGATTCAGGCAAAATCAAAGTCAATATCGGCGGTATTAAAGTAGATATACAAAAATAATTTTATTTTAAATAGAGTCTATCCCATCAGTACGCTGTTTTCATGTACTGGCAGTTTGAATTGCCGGCGTTGATAGTAAAAGTATTGCCCGTGGACTGTCTATTGCTCTTCTATCTTTTCCGCTCAATTAACGTATGCAGCTATTGTGGGGTCAAAGTCCTGATTATATGTAGCACCAAAACAACTTTCTTTACCGTATCTTACCAATTTAATAAACACTTTGCGGCAGATACTTTGCAGTTTTACAAATATGTTGAGTTACACAGTTTTTCGCAACGAAAATACAACCAAGTGGGTAACATTTATTCATGGGGCCGGGGGAAGCAGTTCCATTTGGTTCCGACAGATAAAAGCCTTTAAAAAGGAATTCAATGTACTGCTGGTCGATCTTCGCGGACATGGTAACAGTAAAAATCCATCGAAACTGCAGTTGAAACAAAAGTACACTTTTGATGTTGTCACCAATGACATTGTGAAAGTTATACACCATCTGGAAATTAAAGAATCTCATTTTATAGGCATCTCACTGGGCACCATTCTGATTCGCGATCTGGCTGAGAAGCATCCTCACCTGGTGGAGAGCATGGTCATGGGCGGCGCAGTGCTGAAGTTGAATATCCGGTCAAAAATATTAATGGGCTTCGGCAATATCTTTAAATCAATAGTTCCATATATTTTTCTTTACAAACTTTTTGCTTTCATCATCATGCCGAAAAAGAATCATAAAGAGTCGCGGTTGCTGTTTGTGCGGGAAGCAAAAAAACTGTACCAGAAAGAATTCATACGGTGGTTCAGACTCACAGCCGAACTTACACCACGTTTGCGGTTTTTCAGATTGAATGACATCAGGATTCCCACCCTGTATGTAATGGGTGAGCAGGATCACTTGTTCTTACCTTCTATTAAAGAAATTGCTGCCAGGCATATACATGCACAACTTCACATCATAAAAAACTGCGGCCATGTAGTAAATGTTGAACAGCCAGTCGAATTCAATCAGCAGGTTATCTCCTTTCTGAAACTACAGCATTCGCCTTAGGAAGGACAGGCCATATTCCTAATAAGCAAAGTGCCTGTGATAATTATACCAAGATGAGGTATCTTTTAAATAAAACTGTTCGGCATGTAATAGTACGGCTTCATAAAATTGAGTACTTTTGCCTATATTAATTTAGGTGCTATGAACAGGAGATGCTTATTTCTATCAATTTTTTGTTTAAATATTTATTTTATTGCTGCGCAACCGCTTGGAAACTTTGTAAAAATTCACCCGCAGGACTCTTATGCTACCATTATTCAGAAGGCTGCGAATGTAACTCCCTCTGAAAGACAATACAAATGGCAGCAACTGGAACTCACTGGCTTTTTGCATTTTGGAGTAAATACTTTTACCGGCAGAGAGTGGGGCACAGGCCAGGAAGACCCTGCTATATTCAATCCCGCAAAGCTGGATGCAGAGCAATGGGTAAAAACTATGGCAGGTGCGGGTTTCAGGCAACTGATCCTCACAGCAAAACATCACGATGGCTTTTGTTTGTGGCAAACAAAAACAACAAAGCATTCGGTGGCTGCCAGTCCCTGGAAAGCAGGGAAGGGAGACGTGGTAAAAGAAGTAGCAGACGCCTGTAAAAAATATGGCGTTGGCTTTGGAGTTTATCTTTCCCCTTGGGATATGTATTCAGCACACTACGGCACGCCGGAATACAATAATTTTTTCATTAAACAGCTAACAGAACTCTTAACGCAGTACGGGCAGGTAGATGAAGTATGGTTCGATGGCGCAAAAGGGGAAGGTAAAAACCAGGTGTACGATTTTGACAGGTGGTATGCTTTGATCAGGAAGCTGCAGCCGCAGGCAACCATCGCTATCATGGGGCCGGATATCCGATGGGTAGGCACTGAAACAGGTGTGGGAAGAACAACAGAGTGGAGCGTGATACCCGCCGATCCGAACCTGCTGAAAAAAGTGGCAGCCGAATCGCAGAAAGATGTTGCCTTTGCGCCTGTCGGCGACAAGCGCAATGAAGACCTGGGCAGCCGGGAAAAAATAAAAAATGCAGCGGGGCTGATGTGGTATCCGGCAGAAACAGATGTATCTATCCGCCCGGGATGGTTTTATCACCCTGCGGAAGATATCAAAGTAAAATCGCCTGTAAAGCTCATGAACATTTACTTTACCTCGGTTGGCAGAAACGGCGTACTGCTTTTGAATGTGCCGCCCGATAAAGATGGGCTCATCAGCGATGCAGATATCCAAAGCCTTTCAGGCTTCAGGAAACTCTACGACAAAACCTTTTCAAGAAACTATGCTGCAAACGCTTTCTTATATGGCATTAACGGCAAAATGACCACTGATATGTACGATGGCAGGATCGATACTTATTTCACCACCAAAGGAAAAGATACTACAACCACCATCAACATTAACCTGCGCGATCGATTCACCATTGATCTTTTATCCATACAGGAAAATATACAGGTAGGCCAGCGTATAGAAAGTTTTATCTTAGAATATTTTGATGAAAATGAAAAATGGAGCAAGCTTACAGAAGGTACCACTGTAGGCTATAAACGCATCCTACCTTTTACACCGGTAACCACACAGTATTTAAGGCTGCGGGTTTTATCATCTAGGTCAAACCCTACGATTTCTGAAATAGGGTTGTATAAATTGCCAAAGTTGGAGGATACAGTAGGAGAAGAGTTCCTGAAAGAAAACTAAACATTAATTTATAAATAAAGAAGCGAAATCAAATTACTGATTTCGCTTCTTTGAGGGAGGATGAGGGGTTTCGAACCCCCGACCTTCGGAACCACAATCCGACGCTCTAACCAACTGAGCTACAACCTCCGTTTTGGGGATGGCAAAGATAATAAATTGGTTGATTTCAGCAAAAATAAAATTATTTTTATTGTGAAAAACAGCGTTATCTATTTTATGAATACATCAATAAAATCACGGAACAGGTTTCATAATTACATCTAAAACAAAAAAAAGGCAGGTGTGCAAAATATTTCTTTATCTTTATCAGCATATCTTAGCACGATTTTAATGCAATACTAAATATATTGCACTATTATTAGAATGCGTATAACTTTTTATCAAATTTAATGTCGAAATAGTCGAATTACTGAATGTCAAAACAATATATAAACCAACTAATAATTATGATTAGCAGAAAATTGCTTCCCGTTGCGGCTGTGGTGATTATTGCAGGGCTACTTGTTTCCGGAAGCTGCAAAGGGAACAATGAAAATGATTCTCTTTACAAACAACAACAATTGCTGGTGGGAGTGGGAATATTTATGCAACGCTACCATTACGCGCCAAAAGCTTATGACGACAAGTTTTCAGAGGCTGTTTTCAATGCTTACCTGGGAAAAAGACTAGACCCTGAAAAGGCTATTCTTCTGCAAAAAGATATTGACACCCTTAATAAATATAAACTCACGCTGGACGATGAGCTGCGTGGTGAAATACCTTTGAGCTTCTATCCTAATGCAGTCAACAGTTTTAAACAACGTATAAAAGAAGCTCAGAACATTACCAATAAGCTGCTGGCCAAACCATTTACTTTTACTGCTAATGAGTTATTGGAAAACAACAGGGATAGTGCAAATTTTCCTGCCAATGAAGCAGAACGCGATGAGCTGTGGAGAAAGAGGATCAAGTACCAGGTACTTACCAAATATTATGACCTGTACAGCCAGCGTGAAAAAGCCAAAGCTGATGATCCCATCAAAAAGAAGACCGATGCACAACTGGAAAAAGAAGCCCGCGAAAAGGTAAAGAGCATCATGGACAGGTACTTCAAACGCTACAATACCGGCGCTTTTGAGCAAACCAAGCAGTTCAGCAATTACCTGAATGCCATTGCAGACCAGCAGGATCCGCATACAGCCTACATGGCACCGTTTGACAAGGCTGACTTTGACGCACAAATGAGCAACAAAATTATCGGTATAGGTGCACAGCTCAGGGAAGAGAATGGTGAAATAAAAATTGTAAGCGTGGTAGTCGGCGGCCCGGCATGGAAAACCAAAAAAGTGCATGCCAATGACATTATTACCAAAGTTTCTACCGGCAACGCACCGCTGACAGATCTGGCGGGTTACGAACTGGAAGATGCCATTAAACTCATCAGGGGTGTGAAAGGCACTAAGGTGAATATTGTACTAAAGAAAACAACCGGC
Source organism: Bacteroidota bacterium (assembly GCA_023422835.1). Taxonomy (GTDB): domain Bacteria; phylum Bacteroidota; class Bacteroidia; order Chitinophagales; family Chitinophagaceae; genus Haoranjiania; species Haoranjiania flava. The sequence continues at coordinate 33,430 of JAFAGI010000001.1, forward strand.
GTTGTAGACACCGTGTCTATGCTGCGTGAAGAAATCAACATTGATGAAGCAGCCGCCAGGAGTGTAATCATCAACAACCAGGACAAAAAAATTGGCTACCTCTACCTGCCTGAATTTTATGCAGACTTCCAGGATCCGAAAGGCTCGCGTATTGCCAGGGATGTAAAAACAGAAATTGAAAAAATGAAAGCCGAAGGAATAGACGGTATGATCGTAGACCTGCGCTTTAACCCCGGCGGTTCGTTGTATGATGTAAACCAGATCATTGGCTACTTTATCAATTCCGGCCCGGTGGTACAGGTAAAAAACAGGCAGGGAAGAACACAGGACCTGAAAAACGGCAGGGACAGCAAGCTGCTTTACGACGGGCCGCTCGCGGTAATGATCAATGAAATGAGCGCTTCTGCATCCGAGATCTTTGCAGCAGCCATACAGGATTACAAACGCGGCATTGTAGTGGGCAGCACATCTACATACGGTAAGGGCACTGTACAGCGTGCCATTCCTTTGGGTGATGAAGATCCCAAAACCGGCCAACCGGAATTTGGCAGCCTGAAATTAACTATTGAAAAATTCTACCGTATCAATGGTACCTCTAACCAGAAAAACGGGGTAGCTTCCGATGTGGTTTTGCCGGATATTTTTGAATCTTTAAAGATCAGGGAAAAAGACCAGCCCAATGCATTGAACTGGGATAAAATTGCTCCGGCAACATTTTCACCCTGGAAAATTGATTACAATTTCCCTGCGGTAAAAGCTGCTGCCATACAACGCATCAACAACAATAAAACTTTTGAACTCATTAAAAAAACTTCTGAATGGATGGCAGCCAACCAGGATCGTCCGTCTGACCTGAATTTTGAGAAATACAAGGCATACCAGCTTGAAAGCAAAAAGATCATGAACACCGATGATACTTTAAGTAAATTGAAAGTACCGATGAACGTAGCAGTACTGCAGGTAGACCGTCCGAAGTTTTACGAGAATAAAGACAAATCCAAGCAGGACTTTTACCAGAAATGGCTGGAAGACCTGAAGAAAGATATTTACATTGATGAAACCTCCCGCATTGTTTATGATATGATCAGGAACGCAAGACCATTGCAGTAGAGGATAGCTGAAACAACTTAATCAAGCCCGGTGATACCGGGTTTATTAAGGATTGAACAACTTAACATAATATAAATTATAGGACAAAATTATTTGCCGCTATAATCTATATGCCTGAGTTTCGTTGCACTTAGCTTGCCCTGCGGTAAAATAAAAGCTCACGCCTACGATATCCAGCAAATAAAGTTGCCGGCTTCGCATTTCAACTTGCTCAAAAAGTAGGCACTAACAAAGCTATATTTCACGCCTTAAAAACGAAAATGCGACATACAGCTTTCTACGCTTTACAGGATTTCCAGTTTGGGCTTGGGAAACGTATAAATCATACAATCGGGTAATCGCCAATCGGGAACAACCGAAGTTTCTAAAGTTTACAGTTTCAAAGGTTGGAAAATAGCGACATTGTTTTTTGTTTGTACAAAAATGAGTGCGATAAAGCATATGAATCACGACAGACGAGTTAATTTACACAGTAATTACACGTTGCAGACAAAACTTAATCATTATAAACATTCCTAATTACTTCCACCGCCAAGCGCCTGGTAAAGTTCTACCACTGCCTGCAACTGCTGCAGCTTGTCGTTAACGGCAGCCAATTGCGCCTGCAATAAATTTTGCTCAGACATCAGCACATCGGTGTAGTTGGTGGCAGAGCTGTATTTCAACAATTCTTTATTGAACTCTACCGCTTTCTGCAAAGAGGCTATCTGCAAGCTCCTGGTTTGTTGTTTTTCAACACCGGTTGCATAAGCAGACAATGCATCTGAAACTTCTTTTCCGGCATTGAGAAAGCTTTGTTGAAATGCGTACAATGTCTGCAGTTGCTGCGATTCAGCTACTTTGAGCTGTGTCTTCAGTGCAGCTCTGTTGAAAATAACCTGTGCAAGATTGCCTCCGATATTGTAAAACAATGGCGAGTTTTTAAACAGGTTTTCAAAACGCAGGGAAGAAATTCCAAGCGCTGCGGTGATGTTGAGGTTGGGATATAAACTCGCACGGGCAATGTTGGCGTTTTCAAAGGCAGTCCTGAAAGCAAATTCAGCCACCTGCACATCAGGCCGGTTGCTTAATAGCTGCAATGGCACACCGGTCTTCAGATCCGTTATTATTGTTTGGGCATCTAAGCTACTGCGGGCGATGGTTTCAGGTGCCTCGCCTGCCAATACACTCATCATATTTTCTATTTCGCGGATAGATCGTCTTATGTCAGGAAGACTTACCTGTGCCGCATACAGGCTGGCTTCACTTTGCACAACTGCTGCACCTGTAACTATCGCAGCTTCTTTAAGCGCCTTCATGGTTTGCACATCTTCCTGCCGGATAGCAATGGCAGCTTGTGTAATTGCGAGGTTTTGGTCTAATGCCAGCAACTGGTAATAAAACGAGGCCATGTTGGCAATAATCTGCGTCTGAACCGCCCGCTTCGCTGCATCGGTTTGCAGCAACCTTGCCAGAGCCGCCTGTTCTGCGCTTTTTAATTTACCCCAGATATCTATTTCCCAGGAAGCGTTTACACCTAATTGCACCGGAGTATTTGTGGTGTTGATGTCAAATCCTGCTGCATTTGTATTGGAACGGCTTGATCGGTTTACTCCTGCGCTCAGGCTGCCATTTAATGAAGGCAGGTAAGCAAGGCCACTCTGCCTGTATAAAGCAGTTGCTTCATTAATGCGTTCTACAGCAATCTTCAGATCAAAATTATTCGCAAGCGCTTTATGAATGAGGGCCTGCAAAGCAGCATCTGGAAACAATTGCTGCCAGGGAAGATGTGCTAAAGTGGTAGTGTCGTTGGTGCTTACATCCCTGTAAAGTTCGTATTGCAGCTCCTGCTTTACTTCAGGCGGCGTGTAGGTTTGTGTAACCTTACAGGAAGCCACTAAAAGTGTAATGCTAAAAACAGCTATGTATATTTTAAAATTCTTCTTCATTATATTATTAAAAAATAGTAATGCAATTACAAGGATGGCTGATGCATTTCATCATCCAAATCTTTTCTTTTTCTTTTAACCACGGGTACACCGGAAAAATGTTCCTGTATGCCCTGAAATACTACAAACAAAATGGGTATTACAAACACGCCGATCATCGTACCGATAAACATTCCTCCTATTGCGCCGATGCCAATAGACCTGTTGCCCACAGCGCCTGCTCCCTGCGAAAGCGCTAAAGGTATCAGTCCGAAAATAAAGGCAAATGAAGTCATCAATATTGGCCTTAAACGCGCCAGTGCCGCTGAAACGCCAGATTGGGCAAGGCTCATACCTGAACGGCGTCTTTGTATCCCGTACTCTACAATGAGGATAGCATTCTTAGCGAGCAAGCCAATGAGCATAATAAGAGAGATCTGTACATAAATATTATCCGTTACGCCAAAAATGCCGGTGAATATGTACACCCCTGCAAGACCGATAGGCAATGACAACAATACCGCCATTGGCAGGATGTAGCTCTCATACTGTGCTGCAAGCAGGAAATACACAAAAACCAGGCACAATAAGAAAATAAATACGGTCTGGGAACCGGCGCTCTGCTCTTCTCTGGTCATTCCTGAAAATTCATACCCATAGCCTGTAGGAAGAAATCTTTGGGCTGTCTCCTGCACGGCAGTGATGGCATTACCGGAGCTGTAGCCCTTTTCAGGTGCACCGGTTATAGATACTGCAGTAAACAAATTAAACCGCTCGATGGTCTGCGGGCCATAAACTCTTTCCATGCTAACGAAGGTAGATAAAGGCGCCATGCTGCCGCGGTCGTTGCGCACATATACCTGGTTCAGGCTTTCTATGTTGTTCCTGTACTCCGGAGATGCCTGGTACATTACCCGGTACATTTTACCAAACAGGTTTACGTTAGAAGCATAGAAGCCTCCGTAATATCCCTGTATAGCGCTGAGTATGGAGTTTACAGAATATCCGGCAGCCTTGGCCTTCGGCACGTCAATATCTATGCGGTATTGCGGAAAGTTAGGATTGAATGATGTGGTAGCATATTGTATCTCCGGCCGTTTATTCAGCTCGGTAAGAAAGTCTCTTGCTACTTTATCCATATCCTGAATGCTGCCACCGCTTCTGTCCTGCAACTGCATCTGGAAACCGCCGGACATACCAAATCCCTGGATCGTAGGCGGTGCAAAAAATACCACCTTACCATCTTTGATACCGGAAGTTTTGGCAAACAATGATGATATGATGGATTGTACATCCTGGCCATTTTGCTTGCGCTCATTCCAGGGTTTCAATTTAATGATGAGCATGCCATAGTTGCTACCGGTACCGCTGATCATGCCCCTGCCGGAGTTTTTTAGTACACTTTGTACTTCGGGAATGGTTTGCACAATTTTCTCCACCTCATTCAGAACCACACGTGTCCTCTCTTCCGATGCGCCTAACGGCAGAGAGATATCTGCCATGATAGTGCCCATATCTTCATTAGGCACAAATGCTTTTTGAGAAGTTTTCATCAATACCCCCATCAGTATACTCAATAAAACAATGGCTGCAAATGTTATCCATTTTCTGCCCATCAGAAAGGCAATAATGCGCTTATATTTATTGGCGCCCGCCGTAAAAGCTGTGTCAAAAGCAATAAAAAACCGGTTTAGCAGATTGTTTTTTTTCCTGCCGAATGTGCCGTCTTTTTTTTCAACAAGCAAGATATTTTCATCGGTATGTTTAGGATGGGGCTTTAGAAAGATGGCACATAACGCAGGGCTCAGTGTTAGCGCGTTGATCGCGGAAATAACAATGGCAATGGCCAGCGTAAGGCCAAACTGTTTATAAAACACCCCGGCTGAGCCGCTTATGAAACTTACAGGTATAAACACTGCCGACATCACCAGTGTAATGCTGACTATAGCTCCCCCGATTTCATCCATGGCACGCACAGATGCTTTCTTAGCGCTTTTTGCTCCCGAATCCAGCTTGGCGTGTACAGCCTCAACCACGACTATAGCATCATCCACTACAATGCCTACGGCGAGTACCAGCGCGAACAGTGTGAGCAGATTGATGGTGAAACCAAATAGATTTAAAAAGAAAAAAGTACCAATGATCGCTACCGGTACGGCAATCGCCGGGATCAGCGTAGATCGCCAGTCCTGTAGGAAAATAAATACCACAATAAACACCAGGATGAATGCTTCTATCAACGTGGTGATAACTTTTGAAATAGATGCCGATAAAAATTCATTGGCATTGATCATGGTTGTGTATTTGAGGCCGGCAGGGAAACTTTTAGATGCTTGTTCCAGCACCGCCAGCGTACCTTTTATCACTTCCTGCGCATTGGAGCCAGCGGTCTGGTTTACCGCAATGCCTACAGAAGGCAGTCCATTCAAAGTAGAATTTCCCGTGTAGTTCATGGCGCCCAGTTCTACTTTTGCCACGTCTTTGAGTGTAAGCATCCTGCCGTCTTCCGTAGCTTTGATGATAATGTTTTCAAACTCTTCAACGGTTTTTAGCCTCCCTTTATATCTTAACGGGTATTCAAAAGATTGCTCGCCGCGCTCACCCACCTGTCCCGGAGCAGCTTCAATATTTTGCTCAGAAAGTACTGTTCCGATATCTGCGGGCATTAACTGGTAAGCCGCCATCTGAGCGGGGTTGAGCCATATCCTGATCGCATACTCCTTTGTACCGAACGCCGTAGCATCCCCCACCCCATTAACACGTTTAATGCTGGGCACAATATTTATTTCTGAATAATTCTGGATGAAGGTCTGGTCATACGCAGGATTCTCGCTGTAGATGGAAAAGATGAGCACATTGCTGGTTTGCCTTTTCCTGGTGCTCACGCCTGCCTGTGTTACTTCGCGCGGCAACTGGCTGGATGCGGAGGATACGCGGTTCTGTACATTTACCGCTGCCAAGTCAGGATCGGTACCTAATTTAAAATAAATGGTAATGGATCCCCGGCCGTCATTTGTAGCAGAAGACGTCATGTAGCTCATGCCTTCTACCCCGTTGATTTGCTCTTCCAGTGGAATGATCACGCTGTTTAAAACCGTTTCTGCATTTGCTCCCTGGTAGTTGGCGGACACCATTACTGTTGGCGGAGCAATCTCCGGGTACTGAGCCACCGGAAGGGTAAGCATACCGAGGATGCCCAATATCACAATGATGATGGAGATGACTGTTGATAATACGGGACGTTCTATAAATTTTTTAAACATACTTCTTCTTAATTTGTATTCTCAAGCATTTCAGGCCGCGTTACGATTTCCAGTGTGGTTTTCGTGGGAGAAATTTTTGTGCTGTCTTTTAGAATGCTCACGCCTTCCACCACGATCCTGTCGCCCGGTTGCAGGCCTTTGTCTACAATATAGGTTTTACCGTCTTTTAAGTCGGTAACTTCAACCGGTGCAGAGTTTACGGTGCTGTCCGGTTTTATGAGGTAAATAAATTTCCTCCCCTGTATGTCAAATGTAGCTGCCTGGGGTATCAATATAGCGTCGTATACCCTGTTAGGAATGCGTACTGTAGCGCTCACCCCGCTTCTCAGCAGGCCTGTTGGGTTGGGAAACGTTGCGCGCATGTTGAATGATCCTGTCTGCGGATCTGCCAGGCCGCTCATAGACTGCACTTTTCCTTTCTGGCCGTATTCGCTGCCGTCTGATAAAATCAGTGTAACAGCGGGGAGATTCGTAAGTTTCTGGCCTGCGGTAGTGCCCTGCGTATTTTTAAAAAATTGTAATTGTTCCTTTTCATTAATGGAGAAGTAGGCATACACATTTCCAATGCTCGAAACCGTTGTCAATGGCTGCGGGGTTGAGCTGTTTACATAACTTCCGACACGGTAAGGCAGCGTACCCACTACCCCGCTTACAGGCGCATACACATTGGTATAGCCTACATTGATGCGTGCATTTGACACTGCTGCCTGAGCCTGTGCATAAGCAGCCTGTGCAGATCTTAAATTAAGCTCTGCAGCCTCCAGTTCATAGGCGCTGATAATATCTTTCTCAACCAACGGCTTTACCTTGGTAACCTGCATCCGGGCATTATCAATATTCGTCTGAGCGCTTCTGAGCGCTGCCTCTGCGCTCCTAAGAGTTTGTGCGTATTGAGGATTATTTATTTTAAACATTAATTTTCCCTTATTCACAACATCTCCTTCATCTACATACACGGCCTGAATGTAGCCGTCTACCATAGGCCGTATATCTATATTTTGCATCCCTTCCAGTCTTGCAGGGTAATCATTGTAAATTGTGGCTACCTGCCGCGATGCCTCTATATAGTTATAAGGAAGCACCCTTGCTGCTCCTTTTTCATTTTTTTTATCTTGTTTACAAGATGCAAGGAGAAGCACAGCACTTATAAGCAAATATGTATAATTCAGCATATTTTTCATGTATTAATATTTAATTTTTCCTGTTTGTCACATGGAATAACCAAAACCTTAATCTTTATTATCATCCTCGGTCGGTAAAGATTCCTAATCTTTATGGTTATTTCATGTGTATAATTTTTAGTGCGCCGCTTTGCGGCCGTTTTTAATGGTGCATGGAATAGCCTTTATTCATTCACGGTTGGTATGCAACTTTGCTTATAGCTATTTCATGTGTATATAGTTATTTTATAGTTATTTGTTTTTCAGTTGTGACATGCAATAACCAGCTTTTAGATCAATATTCATTCCCGGTTGGTATAGATGCTTAATCTTTGGTTATTCATGTATCAGCTAATTATTAAATAGTAAACTAAGTATGTAATTTTTCCGGTTTTTGGCGATCGCTGTAAAATCATTATGGCTCAGTTCATATAAATTTATATACAGGTTTTTCACAATCACCGGGTAAGAAAGGAGCGAAAAAATGGTTAGCAGGAAAATGCGCGGTTCCTTGCACCTGACATTTTTTCTCTGTATTTCTACCTGTATTTCTTTAATAAAATCTTTGAGATAAGGCTGTAAAGGTCTTTTTATACACCAGTCAACCCGAGTATCTTTTTTATTCAACTCTGAAATAAAAAAGATTTCCGCATAAGGGTATTTATTCAGATAATCTGAAACTATATCAATGATGCGCTCTACCTTTTGCTTAAAAGGCATCAAAGACTCTAAAGCCATTTTCATACCGTCGAACTTTTCCTGTATAGCTTCCTGAAAAACTTTTTCAAACAATGCATCGCGTGACCTGAAATAGTAATTTAAAAGTGTACGGTTTACATTAGCAGCATCTGCTATCTCCTGAGTCGTGGCATTGAGATGGCCGTCAACAAAAAACAACTTCTTCGCGGTTTCTTTAATGTGTTGTTCTGTAGCAGTAGTCTTTTCCAATATACTTTTGACAATTTTGTTAAACAAATTTGTCAACAAAAGTACGCTATAAGAAAATAGCAAATTGTAAATAAAAAGTAAAAAGTAAAATGCTGAAACTATTAATCGCGTTTATATGCCGCTTTTGAAAGATGCAAGGCTAAATTACCAGACGGAACATCTCCCTGTTTTCCAAAGTTCCTCTCAGTATATCTCCCGGTACTACAGGGCCGACTCCTTCGGGAGTACCTGAAAACACTATGTCTCCGGGATGCAACCTGAAGTATTGAGAAATATGTGCAATAAGCTTTTCTATGGAAAAGATCATGTTTTGAGAAAAACCCTGTTGTACCAGGTTATCATTTTTATATAACTGAAACTCAATATCACCGCGGTTTTGAACGTCATAGATATCAACCCACCCGGCTATAAATGCTGACCCGTCAAAGCCCTTACATTTTTCCCAGGGAAGGCCTTTGTCTTTAAGCTTGTCCTGCAAGTCCCTGGCAGTAAAATCCAGCCCAACGGTGATCTTATCGTAATAACGTTTCGCGTCTTCTTCAGATATGTTCTTCCCTTCTTTGCAGATATGAAAGACCAATTCGCACTCGTAATCCACATCTTCTGAAAATGCAGGATATTCAAATTTTGACAAAGATGTGGCAGGCTTCATAAACACTACAGGCTCTTTAGGCACCTCGCTGTTGAGCTCTTTGGCATGTGCTACATAGTTGCGCCCGATACAAAAAATGTTCATGGTTATATCGTTTTATTATTCGCTTCCGCTGAATCTTTTTCAGGAAAGAATTTCTTTTGCCAAACCAACAAAGCTATTACGCCTACAGAGATGTACGCATCTGCCAGGTTAAAGATATATTGAAAGAAGTTTACCGTTTCTCCGCCCCAGAACGGTATCCATGCAGGCAAGCGATAATGCTGAATAATGGGGAAGTACAGCATATCAACAACCACGCCGTGCAAAAAAGATGAGTAGCCGGGCGTAGACAAAGCCGCGACGCCTTCATAATCTGTCCACACTTTCAGTGCCGGATCAAAGACTAGGCCCTTATCGAAGATCATTCCGTAAAACATACTGTCTATGAGGTTGCCGGCTGCGCCTGCAAAGATCAGGCTTACACACAGCACAAAGCCTGGGTGCAGATTTTTTCTGCTGATTTTACGTATGTAAAATATACCCCAGATCACAGCGCCTAAGCGGAACAGGGTCAGCAACATTTTACCAATGCCTCCGCCAAACTGCCAGCCCCACGCCATTCCAGGGTTCTCAACAAAATTGAGCCTGAACCAGTTGCCGATAATATTGTGCTCTTCTCCTAAATGATAATTCAGCTTTATGTAAAACTTGAATACCTGGTCCAATACAAGCAGCAGCACTACAATCAATGCAATATGTCTTCCTTTCAAAATATTATTTTTTGCGAAGTTAACTGAAATTTTCTCTTTTGAAAACCTCACGTTCATTAAAATAAAGTATCACTTTTCTTATCGCGAAAAAGCCCGCACAAGCACCGATACAATCTGCCAGCATATCCCACTCATCATAGCTGCGCGGATAGGTCAAGGCATATTTCTGTACAAACTCCATAGCAATGCCATACACACATGCAAGCAATGCAACGATGAATATTTTCAGTGAATTTCTTGTGAACAACTGATGCCTGTAAGGCCAGCCAAAGAGAAAAACCATGACGCAGAATACGAAAGCATGCGCCAGCTTATCCAAGTGTGGAATACGAAATACAGGCTCATTGCCACGTGAGGGCATTACCAGCAAAACAAAGATCACAACTATCCACAACACGAAAGGCAGAAATGCAAACAAAGGCTTCTTCAAAATTTACGGTTTATTGGTCAAATACTTTTTTCCACAACTCCGGTATTCTTTTGATCCATACCAGTTCGCGCCTTTTTTCAGCAGCATCGATGGCAGGATAGCCAAAGTAAACCTTATCACCTTCAAGTGAAGATGGCACCCCGCTTTGTGCGAGCACCACAGCGTTTTTACCGATCGTGAGTGTTTTGCTTACGCCTACCTGTCCCCAAAGGACTACCCCATCTTCAATGGTTGTAGCGCCAGCAATTCCCACCTGGGCAGCAAAGAGGCAGTTTTTTCCTACCTGAGTATCGTGGCCGATGTGCACCAGGTTGTCTATCTTAGTGCCTGCACCGATAAAGGTAGATGCCGTGACGCCGCGGTCTATGGTACAGCCAGCGCCGATTTCAACATCATCTTCAATAACTACGTTGCCACAACTCTGCATTTTTTTATACCATATACCACGGTCTTTTTTGGTGTTGTAATAAAAAGCATCGCTGCCGACAGTAGTTCCTGCCTGTATTACCACATTGTTGCCGATCCTTGTATAATCCAATAAAGATACGTTGGCATGAATGATACAGTTGTCGCCGATCTCCACATCTTTACCAATAAAAACATTCGGCATAATGAGCGTATTTTTTCCTATAACAGCGGTATCGCTTATAGCCTTATCCGCAGCCTGGAAGGGCCTGAAATGATTGACAATCGTAAGGTATGCTTCAAACGGATCAGCAACGTACAAAAGATTTTTGCCAGCGCTGCCTGCAACATCTTTAGAGTTGATGATGATGTGAGAAGCTTCACTCTGCAAACAGGTGTCGTAATATTTCGGATGGTCTACAAACACCAGGTCTCCCGGTTCCACCTTATGGATCTCATTAATACCAAAAGCTTGAGCTTGCTCATCGCCAATAATCTCTGCATTGATCAATGCTGCAATGCGGCTTAACGTTTCAGGTTGCGGAAATTTCATTTGTATAAATTTTTCTTTTATTGTCATCAGAAATATGCTTGAAAACATACAACGATGAAAAATATTTTTTCAAAAATAAATGATTTAAACGAATTGAAAAATCATTTCGCAACAAAAGCATGTACGGCCTGTAACTGTTTATTCATGAGCATCCCAGCCATATAGTTTATTTTATTCTTGGCATGATCATAAAGTTAGCATCTTGCCTGTATTATAGTAATACACATTTTTTATTTAAATGTGCATAAATTTTTTATCTAAAAATTTTGCGTTAGACAAAAACAGTTTTAATATTGTATTGGAAAAAATAATTTCCTACTTACTAACACACTTACATTTAAAATCTCACAGTTCTTGTGAGATTTTTTTAATGGTATTTTCCATTCGTGATCACGTATGTCAGCGACAATTCTTCAAATAGTTTGTAGTTAATCTGCATGGGAAAATGTTTACCGTCTTTGCTGAAAGACGCGTCAAACCTACCTTCCGGCTGCAGGAAAAAAGATTGGATTAAAATATGTTCACTAAAGTCCACACCGCCGTAGCTCCACCATTTGAATACAGATTCTTTGGCCGACCAGAGTGTGGTCAACATTTTCTTCTCATCTTCACTATATTCAACAAAGCTAACTTCTGCCTCATTTAAAAACTTATGTTTTAATTTCAATACTTTGTCCCTAAACATTTCAATGTCTATTCCTACCCTGTTTGTTTGAGACACAATGGCCGCAGCATAGTCGCCGCAATGTGAAATGGAAAAATGAAATGCATCGCTTTTAAGGTAAGGCTTTCGGGTATCAGCGATCAGGATTTCGTCATGCGGAAATTCAGGAAACAGAAAACCCAGCAAATACCGTCCTGCCAGGTGTTGCAGTCGTTTATGAGGATGGTAAACTCTGTTTTGCAAAAGAACTTTCCCTGTGAAAAAGCATTCCTCTTCCTTTATATGCCAGATGGCAAGCTTTGTATCGGCTGTAATATTTTTTTGAAAGAAAAGAGGCATGTAATTTTTCTGCATTGAATTGTTGAAACCAGTATTTTTGCAAGCACAAAAGTAAAACATATCAACTTAAAAAAATGATATTATCTGACAGAAGGATCCTGGAAGAGATTGAGAAAGGAACCATTAAGATTGAACCCTACAACAGGGACTGCCTCGGCAGCAACAGCTACGATGTTCACCTGGGATCTACGCTGGCGAAGTATAAGGATGCCGTGCTTGATGCCAGGAAACACAACGAGATTGAGTACTTTGAAATCCCTGAAGAGGGGTATGTTTTACAACCCGATGATTTCTATCTTGGCGTAACTTTAGAATATACAGAAACACATGCCCACGTACCGTTCTTGGAAGGCAAATCTTCTACAGGCCGCCTGGGTATTGACATCCACGCCACAGCAGGCAAGGGCGATGTAGGTTTTGCGGCAACTGGACACTGGAAATATCCTGCAAACAACCGGTAAGGGTTTACCGGGGCATGCCTATCGGTCAACTAATCTACTTTCCTGTGGAAGGAGAAATACAGGTGCGCTACAATCAGAAACAAACTGCCAAATACAGTCACCAGCCCAACAAGCCGGTGGAAAGCATGATGTGGAAAAATAAATTTTAATACTGCTCTGCGGTTGCCGCCAAAGTCTCATCATACCTGGCTTCCAGGCCGCAGACCTTTAATATTTTTTTTATCACCTGCTCTACGATGGAGTCCGGGCAGCTTGCGCCACTGGTCACCAATATTTTAAGCAGCTCTTTTTCAGGCAGAAAATTGTGCTGATGTGCTATCTCCTTCGTCTCCCAGTTGCAGGTAACGATCTCGCTTTTGGAAATGATCTTGTCTTCTCCGTTAATAAAAAATGTAGGAACCCTTTCATCGCATAGCTCTACGAGGTGCGAAGTATTGCTGCTGTTGTACCCGCCAACTACAATCGCTACATCGGCATCTGTTTCCAGCATGGAGCGTACAGCATTCTGGTTATCGTTGGTTGCATAGCACAATGTATCCCTGGTGTCGGCAAAGTGCCTGCGCACTTCATCTTCATTGCTACCGTATATTTTTTTGATTTCTTCTTTAAAAAAGTCCGATATAGCCTGAGTTTCAGAGGCGAGCTGTGTAGTCTGGTTTACTACACCTATCTTATGCAGATCTTTTTCTACATCAAAGCCTTCTGAATAACGGCCGGCAAATTCTGTATAAAATTGCTCAGCAGGTTTTTCTTTACGAATGTAAGCAGCCAGCGCTTCTGCTTCTTTCATATCATTGATCACAATGGTATGTGTGCTGGAAGATGCGTGTGAAAAAGTAGCCCGCGTTTCTTCATGCTTTGGCTTGCCATGCACAATAATGCTGTAGCCTTTTTCGGCGATCTGTGCGCTGCGGTTCCATACTTTTTCCACAAACGGGCAGGTGGTATTGTATTTCTCCGTCTGTATTCCTTTTTCCTGCAGTACCTTCTCAATCTCAAGCGTGGTGCCGAATGCAGGTATCAGCACTATATCATCACCGTTAATTTTTTCAAACGGTATTACCTGCCTGCCATACGTGTCCTGGATAAATTGCACACCCCTTTCTTCCAGGTCCTTATTTACCTGTGGATTGTGGATCATTTCGCTCAATAAATAAATGTTCTTACCCGCATTATTTTCGATGGTTTCAAAAGCAATCTCAATAGCATTTTCTACGCCGTAGCAGAAACCAAAATGCCTTGCAAGGTATATTTGCACTGTACCAAAATCAAGCAGCGTTGGTGTAAAATCTTTCTTAAGCTTATCTTCTATTCTTCTTCTTTCTTTTATTGCCGAGATCAACGGGCTTCGGTATATATTGGGTACTTTAAACTTCTTCATGAACCGGGTTAGTTTTTACAAAAATAGACAAATTTACCCGGATGATGTTTCTAAGGGGAAAAGTTAAAGTTTTGATTATCTATACAACTAAGCCACGATATTCACATCGAATATTGGAAATCAAAACGAAATTTGCATCTTTATAAAAAGTTTGAAATGAATTACAAGAAACTATCCGTGCTTCTGCTCGGAATTTTTATTACAGGATATTCCTTCGCACAGACAGAGGCACAGCTTCAGAGATGGTACCAGCTCGATTACAAAAAAGATACATTCTACGGCATCAGCCTTGACCAGGCTTATGATTTCCTGAAAAACAGGCAGCCTGTGGAAGTAGTGGTGGGCGTGGTAGATTCAGGCATTGACACTGCACACAGGGAACTAAAAAATATATTGTGGGTAAATAAGAAAGAAAAGAAAGGCAACAAAAAAGATGATGACCGTAACGGTTACGTAGATGACATTCACGGCTGGAATTTCCTGGGAAATGCTGATGGCACCAATGTAAACAAAGAGGTGGATGAGGAAACCAGGCTTTATTATCAGCTTAAAGATAAATACCTGGGCAAAACAATTGATTCATCAAAGCTAAGCCAGGCTGAAGCGCATGAATATGAAATCTGGAAAATTGCTTACAAGAAATTCAGCGGCTACAATGTGGCAGAGAATGAGCGCATACTGGAAAACTTTAAAGAGTCTATGGAAGGCCTGAATTTTGGTGACAGCATTCTCAGGAACAGGCTTAATAAAGAAGAGTTTAGTGTAAAAGACCTGCGAGCAGCCGCCATTATGGATATGACGGGCTTCCAGATGAAGAACGCTTATCTAAGCTTTACTGACCAGTTTAAACTTCCTGAAGAGTTTACCAATAAACAATTACTGGCCGATTTTAAAAGTGAGAAAGAAAGGCTGGAAAAAGAGATTAAAAACCACACCGTTGCTCCCTCGCGCTACCGAGATGAGATCGTAAAAGACAACTACCGGGATTTTCAGGACAGGTACTACGGCAACAACGACCTGATGGCAGAAGAAGCTGAACATGGCACACATGTATCAGGCATTATAGCCGCCGACAGGAATAATAATTTCGGCATTAAAGGGATTGCAGACAAAGCCAGGATCATGACGCTGCGCGCTGTACCCGATGGTGATGAATATGACAAAGATGTGGCCTTAAGCATTATCTATGCAGTGAACAACGGCGCTAAGGTCATCAACATGAGCTTTGGCAAAAGAGTTTCTCCGGAAAAGCACTGGGTAGACTCAGCTTTTAATTATGCTGCCCAAAAAGATGTATTGCTGGTGCATGCAGCAGGCAACGACAATAAGAATATTGATTCCGTAGACAACTTTCCTAATGCAGACCTGAAAGCTTTTGGCAATAAAAGAGCAGCCAACCTCATTACTGTAGGCGCAAGCTCCGACCCGCGGGTATATGGCGGCAATATGGTAGCTGTATTCAGCAATTACGGCGTAAAGAATGTGGATGTATTTGCGCCGGGCTATAAGATCTATTCAACTTTACCCGGCAAAGATTCACTGGGCTTTCAAAGTGGCACCAGTATGGCATCGCCTGTAGTTGCAGGCATTGCAGCCCTTATACGCTCCTACTTTCCCAAACTTACTGCACTGGAGGTAAAGGATGTAATAGAAAGATCGGTTTTCTATCCTGCCGATACCGTAAAGGTAAATATGCCGGGCAATGATGAAAAGAAGGTAACCTTAAAACTATTGAGTAGGACCGGTGGTATTGTAAATGCATACAGCGCCGTAAAACTAGCCGCGAAACTGGAAGAAACTAAAAATATAAATTAAATGAGCATAGCAGATATTCTATTTCAACGCAACAAGGAAAAAGCAGCTAAAAACCTGCAGGAAGGACAGGTTTTCCTGGAAGAAAACAAAAAAAGAACAGGTGTGATAGAAACCTCCACCGGATTGCAATACGAAGTTTTGCAATATAATGAGGGCGAAAAGCCTTCAGCTGAAAGCACCGTTACCTGTCATTATCATGGCACTACGATCAACGGTGTGGTATTCGACAGCTCTGTAATACGCAATGCGCCTGCAACCTTCCCGCTTAACCGCGTGATCAAAGGCTGGACGGAGGGCCTGCAGCTTATGCCGAAGGGCAGCAAATTCCGGTTTTTTATACCGCCGCATCTGGCATATGGCGAAAGGCACGTAAGCGCTGAGATACAACCCAACAGCACACTGATCTTTGATGTAGAGTTAATAGATTTTGAGATTTAATTTGAACAATTTAAAAAGTATAGATACAGTACAACTGAAGTTGGATATCAGTACAGGATCACCAATCCTAAAGAAGTAGGTATAATAAAGAACTTCAACACATTTTGGAATTTGAGCAGGATAAGCATTATTAAGAACTAAGTCCTGCTCAAAAAGAAAGAATTATCCACGCCCACAATGATAAGCTGCTGACAGAAGAACAGGACAATAATGAAAAATTGAATCATGGCTAAAAGAGAGATAGCGAGAACGGCGACACCAAATACTGAAGATATCTGGAATATTGGCTTGAACGCAATAAACTATCTCATTATATAATCTTTGTACACAATAGCTGCTAACACTTCAGTAGCAAGATAACAAAATTTGAAAATATCAGGGTTAAGATCATAAGGGATTATTACTTTTTTATCAATATAATCAACGTATATAAAAGTATTCAGCATTTGGGATGGGAAGCAGAGACAAAGAACACTTGCAATAAAATAAAGTAGCTGCTGTAAACTCTGTATATCAATTTTCGCTTTTAAAAAGATACCGGCGGCTAACACAATTCAACGCATTTAAGCCTTACTTTTGCCGAAATTAGTAGCACATGCAGATTGATTCCATCATTGATTTTTTAGAGCCGGTAAACCTCCATCAGATTTCAGAAGATGAAGGCTTCAGGCCTACGCAATTAGGCAGCAAAGTTGATATATACCAGGAATATTTTCCCGACCTTACAGAAGCAGATGTGATCATTGCCGGCTGTGGCGAATACCGTGGCAGTGGTAATCCCAAACCGGGTTTTGACGCAGCCAACGCCGTAAGAAAACATTTCTATTCCCTTTTTCACTGGCACAAAAATGTGCACATAGCCGATATAGGCAATATAAAAACCGGTAATAAAATTGCTGATTCGCTTAGCGCCGTACAGGCTGTTTTAAGTGAAGTTTCAGCTATCGGCAAAAAAGTATTGCTCATCGGAGGCTCACACGATATTACACAAGCGCAGTCCAATGCTTTCCGCGATCAGAACCGCCTGCATGAAATTGTGTGTATCGATGCTAAAATAGACCTGGATAAAGATACAGCGCGCTACGACGAATCTTTCCTGCTGCAGCTTTTTACCCAAAACCCCAATTTCATAAAACATTACAACCACATAGGCTTTCAAAGCTATTTTGTACAGCCCGATATGCTGGAAACTATCGATAAGCTGCGCTTTGACTGCTTCCGTGTAGGCAGGGTGAAGGAACAGATTGAAGAGGTTGAGCCAATCTTCAGGAACAGCCACATGGTATCAGTTGATATTTCAGCGTTTGCCAGCGCTTATGCCCCGGCCAACAAGCTCACTCCCAATGGTTTTAATGGCGAAGAAATGTGCAGCCTGTTTAAATATGCAGGGCTTAGCCACACCGTGGAAACACTTGGCATCTATGGTTACGATTATAAAACTGACAGGGATGAGCTTACAGCCAAGCAGCTCAGCCATTGCCTCTGGTATTTTTTAGACGGTATTTATAAATCACAGCAGGAAGCGCCTTTTAACGATCCGGAAAATTACAATGAATACCACCTGGCATTTTCTGAAGTGCAGACCGTATTCCTGCAAAGCAAAAAGACCGGCCGCTGGTGGATGCAATTGCCGAATGGCAAATATATTGCATGCAGCTATACCGATTATCACCTGGCTTCACAGGATGAGATCCCTGAAAGATGGCTCCGCGCAATTGAAAGAGAATAAGGATGGAGCCCTGTTGCGTAATGTTTTTCAGCGCAGTTCCTAATCATATATACACTGTGTTAACGGACAGAATTGTACTGCAATACTTCCGTAATTGATTTTTATTTAGTTAATTTGCAGTTAATGAATTGCAATTTTCTTTCCCTTAATTTAGATATGCTCTTTCACTGACTGAGAAATAATTTCTTAAGGCAGTGAATTATTTATTATTTAAATGAGTGAATACTATGAATACATCAACAACTGACTATTTTATTGACCTGGAACACAAATACGGCGCCCACAATTACCACCCGCTGCCTGTTGTGCTGGAAAAAGGAGAAGGGGTTTACGTATGGGACGTGGAAGGCAAAAGGTATTATGACTTTCTCAGCGGCTATTCCGCGCTGAACCAGGGACATTGCCATCCGCGCATCATCAGGGTTTTAGTAGAACAGGCTCAAAAACTTACATTAACATCCCGGGCTTTTTACAACAATGTTTTAGGTGAATACGAAAAATACATTACCTCCTATTTCGGCTATGACAAGGTATTGCCGATGAATACCGGCGTTGAAGCAGTGGAAACAGCATTGAAACTTTGCCGCAAATGGGCTTATAAAGTAAAAGGCATTAAAGAAGACAATGCCAGAATCATTACTGCGGAAGACAATTTTCACGGAAGAACCATTTCGGTAGTTTCCTTTAGTTCAGATGATAAAGCCACCGAACATTTCGGGCCGTTCACACCCGGCTATGAAACAGTGCCCTACAACGACCTTGACGCGCTGGAAACAGCTTTTAAGAATGAAAATGTAGCCGCCTTTTTATTTGAACCCATACAGGGCGAGGCGGGCGTGATTGTGCCCGATGAACTATACATAAAAAGCGTTCGGGAGCTTTGCACGCGCTACAATGTGCTGATGATTGCTGACGAGATACAGACCGGACTGGCAAGAACCGGCAGAATGCTGGCCTGCGATCATGAGGAAGTAAAACCGGATGTGCTGATCTTAGGGAAAGCGCTAAGCGGCGGCACCTTGCCTGTGAGCGCTGTATTGGCAGACGACGCTGTTATGCTGACGATACAGCCGGGTGAGCATGGCTCTACCTACGGCGGAAATCCGCTTGCGTGCAAAGTAGCTATGGAAGCTTTACAGGTGTTAAAAGATGAAAACCTTGCAGAAAACGCCGAAAAAATGGGTCAATTGCTTAGAAGGAGGCTGGTAGAATTAGAACATCCACTTATAAAAACTGTACGCGGCAAAGGGCTGCTGAATGCTATTGAGGTGCAACATCCTGACGAGAATGCTGCATGGAATCTCTGCCTTTTGTTCAGGGAAAATGGCTTATTGGCAAAACCTACACACGGCGATAAGATTAGGTTTGCCCCACCATTGGTTATTACTGAAGCACAAATAGAAGAATGTATAAATATTATTGAAAAAAGCTTAAACGCATATCAGAAATAAAAACATGATATTAATCATAAAAAAATTAAACTCAAAATATTGTTATAATAAAAAGATTGTCAAATCTTTGTCATCTGAAATTAACTAATGGGCGTTATCATTATACTTATTATTGCAAGCATCGTGGTAGCAGGAGGTTTTCTTGTTGCATTCTTATGGAGTGTAAGGGATGGCCAATACGATGATAATTATTCTGCTGCTAACCGTATTTTATTTGAAAACAAAACCAAAACAGAAAAAAATAATACAAAACAAACAAACTAATACTTAAAGTGTACTTATGGAACTACAAAAATATACGTTCGACAATAAGATCCCGAAAATGTTCGCTATTGCCACAATCACCTGGGGGTTTGTAGGTATGCTGGTTGGTGTGCTTATAGCTTTTCAGTTGGCTTATCCGGCACTAAATTTTGAACAGCCTTACACAACCTTTGGCCGTATAAGACCTTTGCATACCAATGCGGTGATCTTTGCGTTTGTGGGAAATGGTATTTTCACAGCGATCTACTACTCTATGCCCAGGTTGCTCAAAACAGAGATGTTCAGCAGGCTGTTGGGGCAAATTCATTTCTGGGGATGGCAGCTTATTATTCTGTTGGCAGCAATCACTTTGCCGCTGGGCTTATCTTCTTCTAAAGAATATGCCGAACTGGAGTGGCCGATAGACATTGCCGTAGTGATTGTATGGGTAGTGCTGGGAATCAACATGTTTGGTACTATTTTAAAAAGAAGAGAACGTCACCTGTATGTTGCTATCTGGTTTTACATTGCTTCCTGGGTAGCTATTGCCATGCTTTATATTGTAAATAATATTGAAATGCCTGTTACACTTACCAAGAGCTATTCCTGGTATGCAGGCGTGCAGGATGCACTGGTACAATGGTGGTACGGCCACAACGCGGTGGCTTTCTTCCTTACTACACCCTACCTGGGCCTCATGTATTATTTCCTTCCAAAAGCTGCCAACAGGCCGGTTTATTCTTACAGACTAAGTATTATTCACTTCTGGAGTTTAATATTCATTTACATCTGGGCAGGCCCGCACCACCTGCTATATACAGCTTTGCCTGAGTGGGCACAGAGTTTAGGTACTGCGTTCTCTGTAATGCTTATATTGCCAAGCTGGGGAGGTATGCTTAATGGTTTGTTTACCCTGCGCGGCGCCTGGGACAAAGTGAGGGTTGACCCGATATTGAAATTTATGGTGGTGGCTGTAACCGCTTATGGTATGGCTACCTTCGAAGGCCCGATGATGTCTTTGAAAAATGTAAACGCCATCTCCCACTACAGCGACTGGACAGTGGCACACGTGCACATTGGTGCATTAGGCTGGAACGGCTTTCTTACTTTCGGTATGCTTTACTGGTTGTTCCCGAGATTGTTCAATACAAAAATTTACTCTTTAAAGCTGGCCAATGCACACTTCTGGATTGGCACGCTGGGCATTGTATTGTACGCGATCCCTATGTATTGGGCAGCATTCCGTACGTACTTTATGCTGAGTGCATTTACGCCTGAAGGCCAGTTGCAATACCAGTTTATAGACGTAGTGCAAAGCATGGTTCCTTTCTTTGTTTTAAGGGCGATAGGTGGTACCATTTACCTGGTCGGTGTGATCTTAATGATCTATAATCTTTACAAAACCGCCAAGGCCGGTAAATTCGTAAGATACGAAGAACACGAAGCGCCTGCGCTGGTTAAAAATTACCAACCAACCAAACAGGACAAAAAATTCTGGCACTCCTGGATCGAGAGAAGGCCTATCACCTTACTGGTAGTAAGCCTGATAGTAGTGGGCATCGGTGGCGCCATAGAGATTATACCTACATTCCTGATCAAATCCAACGTACCTACCATCGCAAGTGTGAAGCCTTATACACCACTTGAGTTACAGGGCAGAGATATTTACATCAGAGAAGGTTGTAACAACTGCCACAGCCAGATGATTCGCCCGTTCAGGTACGAGGTAGCCCGCTATGGCGATTATTCAAAAGCAGGCGAGTTTGTGTATGACCGTCCTTTTTTGTGGGGCTCCAAGCGTACAGGCCCTGACTTGGCACGTGTAGGCGCAAAATATCCTGATAGCTGGCACTTCAACCACATGATTGATCCGGTATCGATTTCCCCGGGCTCCATCATGCCTCCTTATCCCTGGCTGGCAGAGGATGACCTGAATACCTCTACAACAAATTCAAAAATACATGCTATGCGTAAACTGGGTGTGCCTTATGCTCCCGGCTACGAAGCTATTGCAAACCAGGATCTGGAAGCCCAGGCTAAACAAATTGCCAACAGGTTAAAAGCAGATAAAATTGAAATAAGCGAGAAAAAAGAGATCATTGCGCTGATAGCTTATTTGCAAAGACTGGGCAAAGACATTAAAGCAGAGCAGGCTACTAATTAAGCTGATAAATAAATACAATGAAATTCACTTATTATCTGGAAAAAATACATGGAGTAAGCATTTATCCCATCATATCGCTTGCAGTCTTTGTACTGTTCTTCCTGATCGTGCTGGTATGGACATACAAATCAGACAGCAGAACGATAGAATACATAGAAAATCTGCCGCTGGAAGAAGAGGATATGCCTGTAGGATCTGAAAACCGGTAATAATCAGTAAAAACTTAAACATACGGATGAAACGGACATGACAAACGCGAAGTTCCATCCGGCCATTAAGAAACAATAAAAAAGTTACGGATGAAACTAAGCAAATAGATTTTCTCCATACGTGAAAATTTAAACGCGAAGTTCCATCCGGCCATTAAGAAACAATAAAAAAGTTACGGATGAAACTAAAGTTCAGAATATCCATTTTTATTTTTATGATGATCACATCGCTGTTTGCAGTGGCGCAAACCGAAGCTACGCCTGCAGCCCCCGTTGCAGATACAAATTCTCTGCTCGCTTTTGACACCAATACAGTGATGGCAATTTGTGTAGCCGCCTTGTTATTCGTGATCATCCTGTTGGCTTTCATGCTGAAGTCCAGCATAGACCTCTACAGGGATAAATACAAACAGGAAAGGACCTCCGGCGGCAATACCAAGGCTGCAAACATCCTGGTGGTATTTTTACTGGCTGGCTTTTCTGCCTTTGCCCAGACTGCCGAGCCTGCTGCTGCAGATGCTGTAGCTACAGCACCGTTAACCGCAGGACAGTTCAACAGCAGCATGATCACCATGATACTAGGTGTGGCCATTCTTATTGAACTGTTCATTATCTTTTACCTGATCAAATGGATCAAATTCTTTACAGGCGTACAGGCATTTGAAGACAGAAGAAGAATTGAGCTCGGCGCAGATGAAAGTGTAGTTACCAGAGGCGGCTTTAAAGCTTGGTGGTACAGGATCAATAAATTCCGTTCCAACAAAGACGAAAAAGACCTGGATATCGGCCACAGCTACGATGGTATCAGAGAGCTTGATAATGATACCCCACCTTGGTTTACCTGGTCATTTATAGCTACCATAATTATATCCTTAGCTTATATCTGGTACTACAATTCTCCGCGCGCTTTGAGCCAGGACGAAGAATATCAGCAGGAAGTGGCTATCGCCAATAAAAAACTGGAGACTTACATGGCCAGCCAGGCAAACAGCGTAGACGAAACTACCGTGCAGATGCTGGATGCTGCAGGCATTCAAAGTGGTAATGATATATTCAAAACCAAATGTGTGGCCTGCCATGGCCAGCAGGGCGAAGGCGGTATCGGCCCAAACCTTACAGACAATTTTGCCTTGCACGGCGGCACCATTCATGATGTGTTCAAAACCATTAAATATGGTGTGGTAGATAAAGGAATGCAGGCTTGGAATGCAGAGCTCTCACCAATGCAGATAGCACAGGTATCCAGTTACGTGATGTCCTTACAGGGTACAAACCCACCGAACGGAAAGGCTCCGCAAGGCACAGAATTTAATCCTTCTGCTGCTCCGGCTGCCGGTGGCGACAGCACTGCCACACCAGCGGGTGCTGCCAGTGATACGGCGAAAGTTGCTGCTTTGTAAGGCTGCGCGTCTTTCTTATTAGGAAGGTCTGTATGCGTTTTAATTAGATTTCCTGACGAAATTTAAATAATTTTGCAGACAGACCTTCTTCTTTTAAATAACCTAACTTAAGACGATGAGCGATATTGAGTATTCAAACAATTTAAAAGATCTATCCGAGACTTACGATACCATACAGGAGGCCTTCAGAAACAGGATGAGCAATACTGATGAGAAAGGAAAGTATAAGCACGTATATGCGTCTAAGCCTAAAGGAAAATTTTACAACATCAGGACCATACTTTCTTATGTATACCTGCTTTTGTTCGTAGGATTACCGTTTATTAAGGTGAATGGCCAGCCTTTGATCCTGCTCAACTTCCCTGCCGGAAAATTTATCCTCTTCAGCAAGGTGTTTTGGCCGCAGGACTTTTTCATTTTTGCTATCGGCATGATCGCGGCAATTATTTTTATTGCTTTGTTCACGGTTATCTTCGGCAGGTTGTTCTGCGGATGGATCTGCCCTCAAACCATTTTCATGGAAATGTTTTTCAGGAAAATAGAATGGGTCATTGAAGGCACTCCTGCTGAACAAAAAAGACTGAATGCTGCTCCCTGGACGGGCAAAAAAATATTTAAGAAAACGCTGAAACATGTAGTCTTCTTCCTGTTCTCCTTTATCATAGCCAACACTTTCCTGGCGTACATTGTAGGCGTAGATGAGCTGTACGACATGATCAAACACCCTGCCGCCAACATCGGCACCCTGGTAGCCCTGCTGGCTTTCACCGGTGTGTTTTATGCAGTCTTTGCCTTTGTAAGAGATATCGTCTGCACAACCATCTGCCCGTATGGCAGGTTGCAGAGCGTACTTTTTGATAAAGACACCATGCAGGTAGCCTACGATTACAAACGGGGCGAGCCACGCGGAAAAGTAAAGAAACGCGAAGAAAATAACCTGGGCGATTGTATTGATTGCAACCGTTGTGTGGTTGTGTGCCCAACTGGTATAGACATCCGCAACGGTGTACAGATGGAATGCGTGGGCTGTACAGCCTGTATTGATGCCTGTGATGAAATGATGATAAAAGTAAACAGGCCAACCGGGCTTATCAGGTATGCTTCCGAAAATGAAATTGCAGACAAAAAGAAATTCCACCTGAACTTTAAAGTAAAAGGCTATTCTTTTATTCTGCTACTTCTGCTGGGTGTGATGACCTACCTGATAGCTTCCGGAAAGTCAATAGACACCAACATTACCAGAGCGCAGGGGCAGTTGTATACAGAACAACAGGACGGTAAAATCACCAATCTGTACAATGCCAAGATCATTAACAAAACAAATAAGCTTCAATCTTATAAAATGAAGGTGGAAGGCATAGATGCAGAAGTAAAAATGGTGACAGACGATAAAGCATTGCTGAAACCAGAGGCCATCAATGAAGTTACTTTCTTCATCAACATAGATAAAAGCAAGCTCAGGGAAAGAAAAACAGATCTCCTGGTAGGCGTCTACAACGATGGGGAACTGGTAGAGACCGTAAAAACTACTTTCTTGGGGCCATTTAAATAATAATAAATATAAACAATGAGATTTAACTGGGGTTATGGCATATTGGTAGTAATCATCCTTTTCCTGATCGGGTTAGGAACAATGGTCTTTATTTCCATGAGAGAAAAGAACAGCATAGAACTGATTGAAGAAAAATATTATGAAAAGGAACTGGTATTCCAGGACCAGATAGATGCGCAAAACAACCTTGCCGCACTCTACCCTGATTCCCTGAATATTGCAGACACCAATGGCGTGGTATTCATAAAACTGCCTTCTAAAGCTGCACGCGTAGACAGCGGATATGTAGAATTCATCAGGCCTTCAGACAAAACAAAGGACAGGCGTATAGCGTTGCATGTAAATGAAAGCGGTGAGCTTTCGTTGCCTAAATCAAACTTTGTTCCTGGGCTGTATAAGTTCCGCATAGGCTGGTCAACGGATGGCATAAATTATGTAAAGAAAAAAGACTTTATTGTAAAATAATAACCATGTGGTTTAGTATTCTTACAGGATTGAGCATTGGCTTCCTCGGAAGTTTTCACTGTATAGGCATGTGCGGGCCTATAGCGCTTTCATTGCCTATACATAATAAACCCAAAGCAGAAAAAGCATTGGTAATTTTTTTATACAATTTCGGCAGGGCCCTCACCTATGCGGCGTTTGGCGCCATTCTTGGGTTTATTAGCAACCGTTTCTTCCTGGTGGGTTACCAGCAGACAGTTTCTGTAATTGCAGGCGCGCTGATTCTTTTATTCCTAGTATTTACCTATTGTTTCCCCAACGACAGCACTGTGTTTGGCAGGTTTCATACAAGTGTACAAAATTTATTGGGGAAAGCACTGTATGGTAAAAAAAATAATTTTTCTTACCTCACTATCGGCTTGCTGAACGGCCTGCTGCCCTGTGGGCTGGTATACCTGGCGGTTGCCACATCGCTTACTACAGGCAGTGCAATAAACGGCGCCATACTGATGTTTTTCTTTGGAATAGGTACTTTTCCACTTATGATCTCTCTGCTGGTGCTGGGAAATTACATATCTGTAAGTGCAAGAAAAAAAGTAAGAAAGCTTGTTCCCTACTTTATAGCGTTTATGGCTGTATTGTTGATTCTAAGAGGCATGAACCTTGGTATCCCCTATATTAGCCCTGCATTGGGCAATGCAGACAAGTCAGGTGCAGTACATTGTCATTAGAAAAGTCCGTATAATGCTCCCTCTACCCTGTTGATGATCTCGCCGAAATCTTCGTCATTGTCTACAAAGTTCAGCTTATCAATATCAATGATCAGCAGTTTACCTTCCTTGTAGTTCTTTGCCCATTTGTTGTACAGCTCGTTGAGCTTTTTCAGGTAATCCAGGCGGATGTTCTCTTCATATTCCCTGCCCCGTTTTTGTATTCTTTCCACCAGTGCAGGCACAGAGCCTTTCAGGTAGATGACCAGGTCAGGTGGGGTGATCAGCCGCTTTAAAGTAGTATAAAAATCGTGGTAGTTTTCAAAATCGCGTGAGCTCATCAGCCCCATATCGTGCAGGTTAGGTGCAAAAATATCTGCATCTTCATAGATGGTCCTGTCCTGTATCACGGTATCTTTTCCATGCTGTATTTCCAATACTTGTTTGAGCCTGCTGTTGAGAAAATATATCTGCAGGTTAAAGCTCCACCTGGGCATATCATCGTAAAAATCATTGATATACGGGTTGTAATCGATCTCTTCAAAATGGGGGCTCCAGTTGTAATGCTTACTCAGCATTGCGGTAAGCGTAGTCTTGCCTGCCCCGATATTGCCTGCAACGGCTATGTGCTTAGGCACTTTTGTTTTAGACATAGAGAAATAGTTAGAAGGTATAAATTTAAATCTTTTTTTTAATATTTCATACCTACTCCTTCTCTCACCTTGTCAATGGTGGCGCGTGCGCTGATACGTGCTTTTTCAGCGCCTTCACGCATTACTTTTTGCAGATAAGCTTTATCGTGTTGAATTTCCATAGCGCGTGCCCGTATAGGCGCCAGGAATGCAACCATATCTTCGGCCAGTTGTTTCTTCATATCTCCGTACCTGATTACGCAGTTATTAAAATCCACATCAAATTTTTCAAAAGTATGTTTTGTACTCACGAGAGACATAAGCGTAAAAAGATTCTGAATATAGTCAGGCTTTTCAGAATTGTTTTCCGTAGGGCCGCTGTCAGTCTTGGCTTTCATGATCTTTTTCCTTACCAGTTCATCACTGTCTGACAGGTAAATGGTAGCCATCTGGTTTTCACTTTTGCTCATCTTGCCATTTCCGTCCAGGCTCATGATCTTTACCAGGTCATTGCTGTAGTTAAATGCGTAAGGCATCGGGAAAACCTCGCCATACCTGTGGTTGAAACGTTCAGCAAAATTACGGGCCATTTCCAGGTGTTGCTCCTGGTCTTTGCCAACCGGCACTTTTACTGATCGGTGAATAAGAATATCAGCAGCCATGAGCACCGGGTACGTAAGCAGCCCGGCATTGACGTTATTCGGGTTCAGGCGCACCTTATCTTTAAAGGTAGGTACTTTTTCCAGTTCGCCTTTGTAGGCCAGCATGTTTAAATAAAGGTATAGTTCAGCAATTTCTGGCACATCGCTCTGCACATAGAGGGTTACTTTTTCGGGGTCAAGGCCACAGGCAATATTTTCTGCAATCACGCGGTGTACGCTGTCTTTTAATTCTTTGGTGTCCGGGTGTGTGGTAAGGCTGTGCCAGTTGGCCACAAAAAAATAACAATCATACTCATGCTGCATGCGCACAAAGTTGCGCATTGCGCCGAAATAATTTCCCAAATGCAGGAAACCTGTAGGCCTTATGCCGCTTAAAACTACTTCCTTTCTCATAGTTGGCGAAGTTAGCAAAGTGAGAGAAAAAAGGAAAATTTAAATTTGGCAGCGTATATACAACGCCAGTAAATAATAATTCATCAACCAAATGGTAAGCATCTTTCTTTATCTTTAATTGCCTTTGAAAACCTGTTGCATAATCGGCTGTATTGTACCTGCTATACCCGGAGTAGCGCTGGTTTGGGTCGACCTGCTGCTACCGGCACAGTGATGGTGTTCACAACTGTACTGGATTGTATAGTACCCGCCCGAATGGGAAACCTAAAGATTCGCTGGTACCGAATGGGGAATACAGAACTTTTCTGATAGGCAATCAATAATCAAGTTTATTTATTTTAAAATCATTACATAAAAAATCCTCTATTTCGGGGATTGCCTGCTACTTTGTGCACCCTTATTTTTGATGCTATAATTTCATTTCTTTAATACAAAAAAATCAATTATGAAAAAACTATTTTTTTTATTTCTGTTAATCGGAAATCTGTGTTTTGCACAAACCAATGAGCAGGCAGACGCCTCCAATACTTTTGCAACCGCTTATGTTTACAGACCTGGAAATTACACAGGTGCCTTAAGTGGATTCGATATTCATATAACCTATGCAGATGGTACGGAAGAAGTATTGGGAAGAGTAAAGAACAACAACAAATTTGAAGCTAAACTTACCAAAGAAGGTAAGGCTGAGATCTGGGCGAAAACCGAAAAGAAAGCATCTGTAACTGTGAATGTGAAATTTGGTGAACGTTATTATATAAAAGCCGGTATAAAAATGGGCGTAATGCTCAACAGGCCGGAACTAACACTTGTGTTTCCTGATCAGGGTGAAACGGATTATGCCAGCATGGGTAAAAAGAAAGAAAAAAAATAAATAAACAAGCTTACCAAAAAATAATTGTAGCCGGCGTTGTCAACGCCGGCATTTTTTTTACCAAGATTTAAAAAAATATTTTCCCAGGCAACCAAATTACTTATTGTTGCGTCTTATATTTATAGAAAACCACCTAAAACACTTGGACACAAATTTACCTGGTACGGATATACGCTTATTGATTAAGGATGCCATAAAACAGCATAGTGCAGCGCAGGAAGCAATATACAACAGGTTTGCCTCCAAGATGCTCAGCGTTTGCAGGTACTATATTGCAGACATACAATATGCTGAAGACGTGATGATCAGCGGGTTCTGTAAAGTTTTCGCCAATCTTTCAAGCTTTAAATTCGAAGGAAGCTTTGAAGGGTGGATCAGGAAGATAATGACCAGGGAAGCAATATCCTTTTTGCGCAGCCATAAGGCAACGATGTACATAGAGGATAACATGCAGGTGGAAGACAAAGAAATTATACCCGATGAATTATATGAACTGGATATAGAAGCAATACAGCTATTGATAGACAAAATGCCGGAAGGCTATAAGACCGTTTTTCTCCTGTACGTGCTGGAAGATTATTCACACAAAGAAATTGCAGCCATGCTCGGCATCTCTGAAAGCACTTCGAAGACACAATTGTTCAAAGCTAAAAAATTGCTTCAGAAAAACTTAGAAAAATTAAATCTGCAGGAAAATGTATCAAGATAACCCATATACCAACTTTAAAAACAAACTGGAAGCAAGGACCATACAGCCTTCCGGCGCCGCCTGGGGCAGGATACAGTCACAGATAAAAGCTAAACCAAAGCCACGCTCCGCACACATGAAATTCTTTTGGGTAGCAGCATCATTGCTGGCTATCATTGCCGCCTCAACACTCCTTCTCCAGAATGCACGCAACATACAAACAGCATCGCCCATAGCCTCTGCAATACAGGCCGGAGAAGGATTTCAACTAAACCCTTCACCGGTTTCCATCAGTCAGGAAGTAGAAAAAACAAATGTAGCAATAAAAGACCGGCCTATTCATGAAAAGGTTGAAAGCGTTGGAAAAACCGATCAACAACTTACGGCTTCTCAGGCCACCAATACAGCACAGCCAGCCAGCCATCCGCTCCCTGAAGTGATAAATGATACGCCTGCCAGGAATCAAAAAGAAATGGTCGCATACGACAATCTCGCTGCTGCCGAAGCTGATCTGTTGCTCGCAGATGCGCAAAAAGAGCTTGCACTCAAAAAGAAAAAAAACATAGTAAAACACGCAAAAGCTACCGTATTGCTCGACGAAGTGGAAAATGATCTGCAAAAAAATAAAACCTTTAAGTCAAAAGTTTACGATGAAGTCGAAAACAGGCTCAACAAGATCAAGACTGTATTTTCAGACAGGTAGCATTTGACAGGATAAGTCACCTAATTTATTATTCTATAAAACAAAAAACTATGCAAAAGATTTGCTTTCTAACCGTATTGTTGCTTACGCTCAGCCTGCCGCATGTATTTGCCCAGAAAGATACAGTCATCCTGGAGAAAAAAAAGGAAGTCATCCGCAACGAAGAAAAAGAAAAATTAAAGAAAGAAGTATTGTCCATCAACAAGCAATACGAAGACGAAGTCATTACTTTTGAAGAGGCTGAAAAATTAAAAAAAGAAGCCGGTGCAAGGCGTGCAGAAAAAATAGAAGAGCGCATTGCCAGACTGGAAAAGGGAGATGCTTCTGAAACAGTCCGCGAAATAAAGCCTGCGCGCAGAACCGAAAGCATATTTGTATTTGCCGCCGGCATCAACAATACGCTGCAATCAGGCCGGGGTCTGAACAACAGCGACTATAAAGTATGGGGAAGCCGTTTTGCAGAATTAGGCATTGCAGGCCAGACCAGACTGATGGAAGATAATAATTTTGCCAGGATCAATTATGGCATAAGCTTCCAGTTCAATGGGCTGAAACCTACGGACAACCGCTATTTCGTTAACAACAACAAACTTATAGAACTACAGAAATACCCGGTGGACCTTAGAAAATCAAAGCTCAATTATTACAATCTTGTATTCCCGGTACACTTTGAATTCGGGCCCTCCAGAAAGATTGAAAAAAAAGGCAGGTATGTGTATGATACAGAAAAACAATTTAAAGTGGGAATCGGCGGTTATGCAGGATTAAATATTGGTGCCAGGCAAAAATTAAAATACAATCACGAAGGGAAAATAAAAAAGGAAAAACTGAAAGGAGATTACCAGCTTAATGATTTTGTCTACGGACTCAGCGGCTACGTAGGTTTCGGTGAAACATCCTTCTATGTAAAATACGATCTGAACCCGTTATTTAAATCGCCCAACCTTCAACATAATAATATATCAATGGGTGTACGTTTTGATTTCAAATAATCAATAAGAAACCAGCAGGCATTGCTACCTGCTGGTTTTATATAAGCGCTGGCTACATCCACGGATCCAGCACTACTTTTACACAGCCATCTTCTTTCTTATCAAATATCTCATAGCCTTTGGCTACGTCCTGCAAAGACAGGCGGTGCGTGATCACATCATCCAGTTTTACTTTTCCGTCTTTTACAAAATCAAACAGCTTATCAATGATTTTGTGTACAGGTGCCTGCCCGGCTTTTAGGATAATGCCTTTATCAAAGATCTGCCCCACCGGAAAATTATCGTAATGCATGGGATATACGCCCAGCACAGGTACTATGCCCCCTCTGCGCACAGCACTCAGGCAGGCTTCCAGCACTTTAGAAGAACCTTTTTCAAAATTGATGACAGATTTAGCACGGTCAATGAGGTTCCTTTCGGGCTCAAAGCCAACGGCATCAATGCAAACATCGGCGCCACGCCCGAAAGTCTTCTCACGGATCTCTGCCACGGCTTGGCTGGCGTTTTCCCACTTCACAATTTCGCATCCCGTGAGTTGCTGCACTTTATCGAGACGGTATTGCAAAGTATCGATCACTATCACCTGCCCGGCATTTTCAAGTATAGCGCTTTTAGCAGTCATAATCCCTACCGGTCCTGCACCAAAGATGGCAACGCTCTGGCCGGGCTTTACTTCGCCCCACATAATACCCGTATAGCCGGTAGGAAAAATATCAGTAAGAAACAGCACCTGCTCATCGGTTAGGCTTTCAGGCACTATCCTGGGGCCGTTATTGGCGTAGGGCACCTTTACGTACTGTGCCTGCCCGCCGTCATAGCCTCCGTAAAGATCCGTGTAGCCGAATAAAGCGCCGCCTTTTTCCGTAAGGAGCCCGCCTTCAGGTCCGTAGTTTTCCGGGTTGCTGTGTTCACATGCCGTTGGCAGCTCGTTTCTGCAGAAGAAGCAACTGCCGCACGCTACCGGAAACGGCACCACTACCCTGTCGCCTTTCTGTAATCTGGTTACGCCCTTGCCCACTTCTTCTACAACACCCATGAACTCGTGGCCCATTACCATTGGACGTGGTTGTGGTATGCCGCCTGAATACATGTGGAGGTCGCTACCACAGATAGCAGTAGCAGTCACTTTTAAAATAACGTCGTCATCTTTTTGCAATCTTGGGTCATCTACATTGTCGCAGGTAATCGTGCCTGGTTTGTGAAATACTGCTGCTTTCATAATAATTATTTTTGGTTAATAGTCTGGTATCACAAATCATGCCCCTTATAGCTGCTCATTCTCCTTTTTACTGTAAGTAAGTAATGACAAGCATTCTGCAACATAGCCATAAATTGGATTGATTATTGTAGATATTTGAAAAAGATAGAAATAATTCCAGCATGCCTTTACCCAATGCGGGTAAGGATAACCATACAAACATTAAAAAATGAAAAAACTTATTGCCGGTTTTGGCGGCGCCATAGCCCTGAATATTTTACATGAAGTGATCCGTAAAAATTTTAATAATGTACCCCACATCAACGAAGTAGGCGAAGAAGCTTTACGCAAAGGGCTTGACAAGGCAGCTATCCCTCAGCCTGATGAAGACACGGGCTATCTTGCAACCTTAGCCGGCGATATCCTCTCCAACGGTGTCTATTACGCCGTTACTGCAACCAATCACACTGGCCTGTCAGGGCTGCTCGCAGGTGCGGGCGCTGTATACCTGCCTAAACAAATGGGACTGAATGAAGCGCCGGTAGCATCTACAGATAAAAAGAAATTGATGACGGTAGGATATTATCTTTTTGGCGCCATTGTTACCAAGTATATCTACAATAAGCTTAAAAAATAAAGAAATACTGTTTACCTTTTCTCTTTCTGAGTACTGCGCGATAAAATAATCAACGCTGCAATGCTCAGTGCAGCAATGCCTGCGTACCTGGCTACCTTTTCAGGATGCCGTACCAACACCCTGCCGTGCACTTTCATCGGCCCTTTGGATGCTTCTAAAACATTACCTTCTGAAACAGGCGCTTTTTTGGCAAACTTCGTTGCCAGACGCATGGCATAAGCCGAAGTAGCTCTTACCAGGCCGGGGAAGAAATCATACATTTTTTTAAAGATGTAAGATGCCGCATCCGGATAAGTTGATTGCACAGGATATTTTGCAACCTTAACCATAGACATAGCCAGACGGCGGGGATCAAATGCCGGCGGCGGCGTGCTCAGTTTGATACCTGAATAATTGCCCGCATGCTGTATGCCCGCCGACTTCTGAAAACCGGGATATAAAGCACATAAATGAATATTAGGATATTCAGATACCTCGGCCTGTAAACCCTCCACCAGTCCGCGGACACCATACTTTGAAGCAGTATAGGCTGTACCATAAGGTGCAGGCATCCAGCCGCCGATGGAGATATTATTTATCAATATGCCACTGCGCTGCTCTTTAAATACCGGCAATACAGAATGTGCACTGTGTACATAGCCCAGCAGGTTTGTTTTAATGATTTGGTCGGTAACGTCTGCGGGGATCTCATCAAACTTGCCAAACGCAAGTACGCCTGCATTATTTACCCATACATCTATGCTGCCGCCAAAGTCAATAGCTTTCTGAACCAGTTTATCCACTTCTTCTATTTTGGAAACATCCGTCTGTACCGCTATGGCTTTTGCACCCAGCCGTTCACAGGTTTCAACAGTTTCTGCCAGCGCTTCTTTCCCTCTTGCTGCCAATACCAGCTTGGCACCTTCCAGGGCAAAAGCTTCAGCAGCAGCACGGCCAACACCGCTTGATGCACCTGTAATTACAATAGTTTTGTTACGTAAAGATGTATGCATAATTTTTGATTTTAATTTTAAAACCTGCGCAGCCAATATATTTAATGCACTACCTTCTGATGTTGCTGTTGTAAATATACAACAGATTTAAACCCTACATGGCGAATCCTGTATAAAAACTTTTCTGGCATTATCAGCAGTAATGCTATAATTATGTCATCGCCGGAGACAGCTATCTGTTTTATAGTAGTAAACCTTTTATAGTAGTAAACCAGATAACTGCTACAACATATGCCAGGTTTCGGAAGCATTATTTCCCGTTGATATTTAAATCAACATTATTAAGCCGCAGAGAATTTAAAATCACGGAAACAGAACTAAAACTCATGGCAGCCGCTGCTATCATCGGGCTTAATAAAATACCAAAGAAAGGATACAGCAAACCTGCCGCAAGCGGTATGCCCAGTGTGTTGTAGACAAATGCAAAGAACAGGTTCTGCTTAATATTCTTCAGCAACCGCTCGCTGAGTATTTTTGCTTTTACCACACCAAGGATGTCTCCGCGCAGCAAAGTAATTTCAGCATTTTCAATAGCCACATCCGTACCCGTGCCCATGGCAATACCCACATCGGATTGCGCAAGTGCAGGTGCATCATTGATGCCGTCACCGGCCATTGCCACTACCTTACCATCGCTTTGCAGGTTCTTTATTTCCTGCATTTTGTCCTGCGGCAATGCACCGGCCTTGTAATGTTTTATGCCAAGCTCTCCGGCAACGGCACGGGCAGTATGTTCATTATCGCCGGTGATCATCATTACATCTATGTGATGCTTCTGCAGGTATGCTACTGCCTGGCTCGCTGTGGGTTTTATTTTATCTGAGAAGGCCAAAAAGCCAAGAACTTTATTCCCTTTAGCCAGATAAGAAATCGTTTTTGCTGCATTGCGGCTTTGTACAACTTTTTCATGTAGTACATCCGGAATAGGAATATCAAACTGCTGCATTAAGGCTTCATTACCCAGCAATACCTGCTGTCCTTCAATATTTGCCACGATGCCTTTGCCGGAAATGTTTTCGAAATGCTGGGTTTTCAGAAATGGGCGGTTTTGCGCTTTATATTTTACTACAACCGCGCCTGAAAGCGGATGTTCAGAGTTCTGGTTCAAAGAGGCAGCCAACTGTAACATCTCTTCCGTGTCAGCATCTTCATAAGGCTCAATACTGTCCAGGCTGGGCTTTCCTTCAGTGAGGGTACCGGTTTTATCGGTGATGAGCACATTTACCTTGTGCATTTCTTCCAAAGCTTCTGCATTTTTGATAAGTATACCATTTTTTGCACCCTTACCAATGCCCACCATCAAACTCATGGGTGTGGCTAAGCCCAAAGCACAGGGACAGGCCACAATCAGCACCGCAACAGCATTTATAAAAGCATATGTGAGTCGGTTCTCGCCTCCAAACAGGTACCAGGCGATGAAGGTAACAACCGAAACAGCAATAACCGCAGGCACGAAGATCCTGGCAATCTTATCGGCCAGTTTCTGAATGGGCGCTTTACTGCGGCTGGCATCATTCACCATTTTTATGATTTGCGCAAGTAATGTATCCTGTCCAACTTTCTCCGCGATCATTAAGAAGGTACCGTTGCCGTTGATGGTGCCGGAAGTAACCGGGTCTCCTTTACCTTTTTCTGCAGGCAATGGCTCTCCCGTGATCATACTTTCATCCACCGAAGAGTTCCCTTCCGTGATCTTACCGTCCACGGGAATTTTTTCACCGGGTTTTACGCGTAAAACATTACCGGCCTTCACCTCAGCAAGCGCCACTTTCTTTTCGCTGCCGTTCACAATTAAATTCGCAGTGTCCGGGGAAAGATTCATCAGTTCTTTGATAGCATTGCCCGTTTTCAGGTGTGCTTTGGCTTCGAGCATTTGCCCCAAGATCACCAGCGTTAAAATCACGCAGACGGCTTCAAAATACAAGGCTGTTGCACCTCCGTGAGACATCTCATGCGGCAAAATATGAGGAAAAAATAAAGCAACAATACTGAATATAAAGGCTGCCGCCACACCTAAGGCGATGAGGCTGAACATGTTTAAATTGCGTGTTTTAAAAGACGTCCAACCCCGCTTCATAACAAACCAACCGGCATAAAACAATACCGGCAACGTCAATAGCAGTTCCAGCGCCCCCTGTACCAGGTGCGAAAAGGGCCAGCTGACAAACATACTACCCATCGACAAAATGAATACAGGAACCGTGAAGGCCAAAGCCAGCCAGAATTTATTTTTTAATTTAAGATAGGTGGCATTTTCACCGCTCTGTTCTTTAGCAACCAGCGGAACAAGGTCCATACCGCAGAGCGGGCAGCTTCCCGGCTTATCGCTGACTACTTCCGGGTGCATAGAGCAAGTGTATTGTACGGCAGTCCTGAAGGGAATTTGTACTAAGTCCATGCCGCAAACAGGACAGCCTGTATTGCTGTCGTACACCTTATCTCCTTCGCAATACATAGGACAATAATATTTCCCTGCATGCTTTTCCATAAAACCTCCCGAAAGCTTCGGCTGATCGTGTTCCGGGAGGTTGTGCCTGTGTTGTTCGTGGTAGGCTTTACCGTCAAAATCTTCTGTCTTGATAAAATAATTTCCTTTAGCAGAAAGCGCATCCTGCAATTGTTGTACTGTGATAGGTTTATCTGATGTGATGCGCGCCTCCCCAGGCTTTAGGGCCACTTCAGCCTGTACACCATTCACCGTATTAAGCGCCTGCTCCACATTTCTGCGGCATCCATCGCAGGTCATTCCTTCTACTTTGTATGTATATTGCATTGAAATAGTTTTGATGTTGCAAAGTTGCATTATTTGCAAAGCAAACGGTTATACTATTTTGAAAAATAGTTATACTTATTTTACCTTGTCAAGCGGTTTTCTATCGTTCCTTTTCAACGATTTGAGTTGTGTGGGTGTAAGGCCGGTGACTTTTTTAAACTGTGCCGATAGATGTTGCACGCTGCTGTAACCCAGCATCCATGCTATTTCCGAAAGGTTCCGTTCTCCGTACATCAACAGTTCTTTTACTTTTTCTATTTTTTGTAAAATAAAAAACTGTTCAATTGTGATGCCTTCTACTTCTGAAAATAACCTGGAGATGTAGGAATAATCTTTGTGCAACAGTTGTGTAAAATAATCTGTAAGGCTGAAGTGTTCAGCGATATCGCCCGATTGAATCAGCGTGATCAGTGAAGTCTTGATTTTTTCTATAAGTTTTGTGTGCTGGTTGCCGAGTATTTCAAAGCCTATGTTTTTCAATTTGGCATCCAGTTGTTGTAACTGTTTAGAGGTAAGCTTTTGCGGCAGTTTTACTTCCCCGAGCTCTATGTGTACTGGTTGAATATTTAACCCAGCAAATACTTCTCTAACCGCCATTATGCAACGGCTGCAAACCATATTTTTAATATACAGGTTCATTATGAGGCGAAGTTAATATTAAGCGCCAATATGCCAAACTTACAACAATTCAATGTATCCGAGCTTTACAAGGTCTTCAACAAAGATATCTATGCTGTCGGTGCGTATATTGTGCCCGTTGAAAAGCTCTTTTCGCTTTGCATAAGCCTGCATGTAATCTTCATTAGTTTCAAGCTGTTCGCTATCGTGTGTGCGCAGCCAGTTGATTAATGCAGTATTATTCTTTACAGATATAATTTTCTCCCTGCTTTTAATCTTTATTTTCATTCTTATATGTTTTGTTTGCCGTAAGGCGGCCGGTTGTCCTATAGAATTAACCCAGATGTCCGGGGGTTATCTCATGTTCAACTGTTGGTTTTTCAGTTAGTCAAAAAAAATCACCAAAAACGATGAATGATACTATCACCGGGTGTATGTAAATTTCTATTCTTCATTATTAAAAATAAAAAATCAGGCAGTTATGTCTTACAAAGATAATGATATCTGTTAATGGTGAAATAGTTTCTGTATTAAATATAAATTATGATTTGTGCCTGGAAGATATGATGTGATTAGCCTGTTTGTTAGGAACACGCGGTAAAATAATATTTATTATTTTTTTTTAAAACCCTAATTTTATGCTTATAAAAAAACTGTAATCATGGAAATCCTAAACGAATTAAAGCATGAGTTGGAATATGAATAAAAAGTGACCCGGAAGTTTTTTGAAAGATTCCCCGGATGGGGAAAATGATTATAAGCCACATGAGAAGAGCACCGGACTTCTACCCCTGGCTATCCACATCACTGAAATCTTTAGCTGGCCTAAAGTGATACTGCAAACCGATAACCTTGATTTCGGTGCAAATGGTTACCAGCCTTTGTCGCTAAACACGAAGGAAGAACTTGTAAATGCACTGGAGGAGAACTACCATGCCGGCAAGACGGCTTTGGAAAGCGCAACTACAGAGGCGCTTGACGGCAACTGGTCAATATCTAATGCAGATACTGTGCTTGCAGCATGGTCAAAGCATGGCGCTATCCGCCATGCATTAAACCAGATTACGCACCATCGGGCACAATTGGGTATTTATTACAGGCTGCTGAATATACCTCTTCCTGCAAGTTATGGCCCCAGCGCGGATGAGCAGAGCATTTAATGAAGTATTTTTTTTGCCGGCATATCCATATCATCAAATACAAACCTGTTGGAAACGGCTATGGACAGAACGATTGTGATCAGCGAAGAAACCAGTATGGTGATCATGATCATGATCTGGTATTTGATGGCAACAGCCGGATCACTGCCGCCAAGTATCTGACCAGTCATCATACCCGGTAATGATATAAGCCCCACAACAGAGGTGGTGGCTATGGTAGGATTGAGCGACTTCCGCAAAGCCTCTGCTATAAACGGCCTGAGCGCTTCACCGCGTGCAGCGCCGTTGGCCAGCGCAAAACGGTACTGTGCCTGTTCCCTGTCAAGACTTTGGTAAAAAGTGTTCAGAGCAATAATGATGTTAGACATACAATTTCCGATCAGCATGCCGGTAATGGGAATAAAATACCTGGCATCGAATAAATAGTCGAGCTTTAGCACCACGCCCAGAAAATACATATCAATCGCAAACACACTTAACAGCATAGCAGCCAATATCGGCAGTAAAAATAATTTCCGGCTAAGGCCGCTTCTGCTGATGGCCGTAAGGGATGCAATAACAATCATAATTAGCACCCAACCGATATTTATCCAGTGGCTGTTGAGGTCAAAGATGTACTGAAGATAGAGCCCCACCAGGTACAATTGAATGCTCATGCGTAATACAGCGATCAGTGTGGAGCGTAGCATGCCTGTTTGATAGTAACGGAATACCAAAATAGGTATAAGCAGTAAAAGATAACCAGTCGCCAGGTCCATCCAGCTTATGTCCTGAACGCCATTCATGTGTGTTGTATTTTTTTAAGGTTAATGATGCGGTCCATATTTTCTATCCATAACCTGTCGTGCGATGTGCTCAGGACTGTAAGCTCTCTGTGTGTAAAAATCAATGCCAGCAAGGCTTTTACAGATTCGGCATCCAGTGCAGATGTAGGCTCATCCAACAACAAAACAGGTTTTTTCAACAGCAGCATAGAAGCTAACAATATGCGTTGTTTCTGTCCGCCTGAAATTTCATTGGTATTCTTTTTCAGGATACCGGTAGGAAGCAATAGGGCCTGCAACGTACTATTCATCTCGCTTTCAGCGGGTATAAGCTGCTGGTTGGCTGTGTAGGTAAATGGCAGGTAAGCAAGCTGCTTGTTGCTTTTTACATTAAAGGATATATCCTGAGGCAGCCATGCAATCTGCTTCCTTATTTCGCGTATATGCTCCGCATCAACGGTGTGGCCGTTTACTGATATTTTTCCCGAAGCAGGTTTTACAAACCCCATGATTGCATGCAGTAAGGTAGATTTGCCGGCTCCCGACGGCCCGGCCAGCACTGCTTTCTCACCTTTGGCTATGTCCATGGAAAAATCTTTAAACACCGTTTCTTTTCCATAGCTTACAGACACAGCATCAAATACAATCATGAACACATCAATTTAATTCCCGCATTTTTCAGTTCTGCTTTAACTTTTTGGTGGTAGCGCAAAGGCTTTTGCATCATGCTCAAAATGCCCTTTATGAGAGCCATCACAGAAGGGTTTGTTTTGCGATTTGCCGCAACGGCAAAGCGACACAACAGTTCTGCCACCCAGGTCATACAGGTTTCCTTCTTTGTCCACGATTTCAAAGTCTCCTTCTACGCGAATCGAGCCGTTGCTCAAAACAGTAATTTTAGTTGCCATTGGTTTTTTTTATATGGTAATGAGTTTTTGTTCTTTATTGCTCTGCAATGCCGCATCAATGATGCGCATGGTTAAAACGGCATCCGCTGCCGGAACCGGGTTGGGGGCGCCGTTTACTATGGCATTGTAGACATCTTCGTAATAGTTCATATAATTTCCCGGGATAGTTCTGCCGGCGCGACGTACTGTTTCGCCATTTATCGTAGCATGCAACATGTTGTCGGTTTCCCGCGGTGTTTCTATCCACTGGTCCAGCGAAGGTATAACATCTTTGAGTAATTGCTGTTCCTGTAGGTCTGAACGGTGTTGAAGGAAGCTTCCTTTTTCACCATGCAAAATATATGAATAATATGTCTCCCGGGCAAATACGGTACCCTTGATACGTACGCGCAGTGGCTTGGAATAATAAAGCAGCAATTCAAAATAATCGTTGGCTTCCACATCTTTTCTCATGGCAAATACATCTGCAAATACCGCTTGCGGAAAACCAAAAAGCTGGATAGCCTGGTCTATGAGATGTGAACCAAGATCGTGCAGGCCCCCTGCGCCTGGTAATGTACCTTCCTTATGCGCTTTGCCTGAATGACTGGGACGGTAACGGTCGAAGCGGAGCTCGGCTTCTTTTAAATCACCTAAAAGCTGCTGATCAACAATTTCCTTCAGTGCCAGAAAATCGCCGTCGTATCGACGGTTTTGATAAACACTCAGGAACAAACTTTTTTCAGCAGCCAGTGCGCCAAGTGCGGATGCTTCTTCCGCATTGACGGTGAAAGGTTTTTCAACAATTACTTTTTTACCGGCGTTCAGGGCGGCCTTTGCGTATTCGAAATGTGTTTGTACAGGCGTGTTCACAACTACCAGTTCAATATCATCATCACATAGCATCTCCTCAAACGAACGGTACAACTGTGATTTCGGATACTTCTCCCGCGATTCATTTTTATGCCTTTCTACAATCGCTGTTAACTGATAGTGTGGATTGGCCTCAATGAAAGGGGCATGGAAAAGTTTACCACTCATACCATAAGACGCAATGCCCGTATTGATTACTCTGCTCATAGCTATTTTTTGAGCGATAAAGATAGAAAATTAACGGCTGATGCGCGCGTGTTGAGGTAAGGAGATAAGTAAAATTAAAAATTACAAATACTAACTTCTCTGCCTATGTAAAAGACAATAAATATGTGACTACAACGGTTGGCGGTACTATGGAAGAATTGAAAGCAAATTTATGAGCTGCTGTAAATTCATACTTTGAAATGAACAATGAACCGGCAGTTAGAATTGATAATATAATTATTTGAATAGATCTGCCACCGTTTTTTTGATTTCTATAAGGAAATTGAATTTGCGTGATTAGCGCGTTTAGTTTATTTTCCTGTATTGACTTACAAAATAAGTAACAGGAAATATCATATAATTTGATCATCCAATCCTATGAAAGGTAGTCAGGCTCAGCGCTTTCCTCTTATCAAACTGCCGGCTCACACCGGCAGTTTTATAATTAAAGTATTAAGCTTCCTGCAATTCCTGTTTGTGTTTTTTCATGATTTCTTCCTGTACGTTGGACGCTACAGGTGTGAAGCCATCAAACCTGGAAGTGAAAGTGGCTCTGCCCTGCGTAAGCGAGCGCAGGCTGCTGGAAAAACCTATAAGGTTGGCTTGCGGCACTTTGGCTGTGATCTTTTGGTATTTACCCAGCGCATCCATTCCCATGATTATGCCTTTGCGGGTTTGCAACTCACTCATTACATCGCCTGATAAAGCTTCTGGAACTGTAATCTCAAGCTGGTCTACAGGCTCCATGAGTTTGGGCTGTGCATCTAAAATGCCATCGCTGAAAGCGCGTGCTCCTGCTATTTTAAAGGAAATATCATTGGAGTCTACGGGGTGCATTTTACCGTCGTACAACATTACCCGCACATCACGCACATAGGATCCGCTGATAGGCCCGTTGGCCATAGATTCCATTATACCTTTCAGCACAGAAGGCACATACCGTGCATCAATTACTCC
Source organism: Bacteroidota bacterium (assembly GCA_023422835.1). Lineage (GTDB taxonomy): Bacteria > Bacteroidota > Bacteroidia > Chitinophagales > Chitinophagaceae > Haoranjiania > Haoranjiania flava. The sequence continues at coordinate 75,617 of JAFAGI010000001.1, forward strand.
GCCCACGATACAATTGTAAAATACCAGCTTTCCGCCCCACTCCAGGTCAATCTCTTCCTTGCCTCGCAGGCTGAAACCTTCGGGCTCAGGCATACCTTCATAATAAGGTTCTACCTTCATGTGTACTTCTGCGAACTGCCCGGCGCCGCCTGACTGTTTTTTATGCCGGTAAGAAGTATTAGCTGACTTCTGGATAGTTTCCCGGTAGGCAACTTTCAGATCTTCGAACCGTACTTCCATGCCGTACTCTTTCAGCAGGTATTCAAATACGGACAAATGCAGGTCGCCTTGGCAAGCAAGCACCCACTGATTTAATTCCTTAGAGAAGGATACTTCAAATGTAGGATCCTGGGAAGTAATCTTTCGCATTACCTCGCTAAGCTTATCTTCCACGGCTTTGTTTGCAGCGTAAATTGCCTTTTTCATTTTGGCTTGCGGATAATCCATTGGTATGATCTGTACATCAAAATCCGGTGTGTGCAGCGTGGTATTGGTTTCCACCTCGCGCAGCTTGATGACAGCGCCTATATCGCCAGCCACCAGTTGATCTACATTGTTTCGTTTGGCGCCGTCTATGATGAATAAGTTATTGATATTTTCTTCCTTGCGTGTATTAAAATCCGTAACGGTAATGCCTGCTTTTAACTTGCCCGTTATGATCTTTACAAAATTTATCTTCCCGAGATTGGGTTCATACTGCGTTTTAAACACATAGGCAGATACAGGTAAAGATTCGTCGTAGCTGATTTCTTTTCCGTTAGCTGTTGAGAACGGTGGCTTATCAACTGCAGATGGCGCCACATTGTCTATAAAACCCATCAGGCGGCCACTGCCCATATTCTTCTCGGCAGACAGGCAGAATACGGGATAGAAAGAGTTGTTCATCATGCCTATCTTAATACCCTGTTTCAGTTCGTCTTCTGTAAGCGTACCTTTATCAAAGAAAACTTCCATCAGTGTTTCTTCATTCTCGGCAGCTTTTTCTACCAGCTCATTTAAAAGTGTGTTTACTTTTTCCTGCTCCTCTTCTGGTATCGATTTTTTATCCGGTTTGCCTCCTTCGTCTTTAAACACATACATTTTCATGGTAAGCACATCTATGATCGCGCGGCTTCCCTGGTACATAATGGGGTATTGTATTTGCACCACATTACTTCCATATGATTCTTTGATACTCTGTAAGGCTCTGTCGTAATCGGCCAGTTCGTGGTCTACCTGGTTGATGGCAAAAATCGTAGGCTTGCGATAGCGGTTGATGTAGTTCCAGATCACCTCTGTACCTGACTCTACGCCATGTTGGGCGCTTACTAACATTACGATGGTGTCTGCAGCCTTTACGCCGGCAATGATCTCACCTATGAAATCGTCCAGGCCGGGCGTATCGAAAATATTGATCTTATAATTTCTCCATTCGGTATGCAAAGGTGTGGTAAAGATGCTCATTTGCTTTTCCTTTTCTATCTTATGATAGTCGGATACAGTATTGCCCTCCCCGGTACTACCTCTGCGGTTTATAAGTCCTGCTTCAAAAAGCATACATTCTGTGAGCGTTGTTTTACCAACGCCATGCGCCCCCACGAATGCCACATTTTTAATGTGTTTCTGATCAAAGTTCTGCATATGAAAATGTTTTTAAATGAAAAAAATAAAGTGATATAAAGTTAATAACAAATCAATGTAAGTTTTATGTTTTATATCATGTTTTTATGTAATAGAAATTGGATTGACATTTAAAATGATTTATTAATTTTTATAAATCAGTTCATCAACATTTTATTGCTTCAACGCTTAGCGAGCTACCGGCGGGGAGTGAAATACTTTCTACTGAAGATATAGCAAATACGGTAACAAGGAAAAAAAGAAAATTACCCCTGTACAATGTAGATACATTCACCAATGGAATATATTATAGTTATGAAACATTCAAACATCAACAACCCGACTATACTAATTTTGAACTGAAATATGCTGGCGACATGCCTATCCGCATTTGAGATAAAACGACGAACAAAAAAATAACAATACCAATAATATATGTGCTATTGTTGACAATAACCGTATCTTCTTAAACACAGTTAAAGGTTCGTACCGGCATCGAAAGTAAATGATGACATTGTGTTTAAAGGATATGTAAATGTAAATGCTGATCAGAAAGATGCGCTTGTAACCAGCATAATGTTCGGAGCCATTGGGGCCATAAAAGCCTCTTCTAATAATGTAGAATTGCAAGATCTTATGCTTGACTACAATACCGGAAAATTTATCAGCGCAAAAATTAAATCATATCCATTGCTACAAAATAAAATAGCCGCAACCCGGAAGATGCGGCTATTCTGTCTACCACTGTATATAACTATTTCAGGTTCATATCCTCGATTATGGTGTCTATCTTCCTGTTAAGCTCAGCATGCTTTTCATCAAACTGTTCCTTTGAAGGAAGCGTTGTTTTTACACTGAAATAAAATTTTATCTTCGGCTCGGTTCCTGAAGGGCGGGCAGAGATCTTTGCCCCGTCTTCCGTGATAAACTGCAGTACATTACTCTTTGGCAACTCTATTTTCCAGCTTTCGCCCGTAGCCGGGTTCCTGCCCTCGCCTCTTTCATAATCCAGCAACTGCACTACCTTAGAGCCTGCAATTTCCGCAGGCGGATTGTTGCGGTAAGATTCCATCATGTCTGCGATTTGTTTCTGGCCGTCAAGCCCTTTTTTGGTAAGGCTTATCAGTTTCTCATAATAAAAACCGTACTGCACATACAGGTCTATGAGTTTATCGTACAACGAATTTCCTTTGTCTTTTTCTACGGCTGCCATTTCGCAGAGGAACGCAACGGCAGACACAGCATCCTTATCCCTGATCTGGTCGCCTATCATTAAGCCAAAGCTTTCCTCACCACCAATGATGTAATGTTCTTTGCCCTCCTTTTCCTTGATCATAGAAGCTATCCATTTAAAGCCTGTAAGTACGTTGTAACACGCTACATCATTAGCTTTGGCGATATCGTCTATCATGTTTGTAGTAACAATGGTTTTAATTACCATATCATTTAAGCGGGCTATACCCTTTGCTTTACGCGCTTCTATCATGTAGGCACAGGCAAGCACAGCAGTTTGATTACCGTTCATTAAAACCCATTCGCCTTTGTGATTTTTAATGGCAATTCCTACCCTGTCTGCATCCGGGTCGGTACCCAGCAAAATATCGGCATCCATTTCCCTGGCCTTTTGCAAACCAATGCTCATGGCTTCGGCCTCTTCAGGGTTCGGGTAAACTACAGTAGGGAAATTACCATCTGGCACAGACTGCTCTTCCACAATAGTTACATTCCTGAAGCCAAATGCTTCCAATGCTCTTGGCACCAGCGTGATGCCGCTGCCGTGGATTGGTGTATAAACAATTGTAAGATCTTTTTGCTTTTCGATTATTTCAGGATATACACTTAGGCTTTTGAGCATATTGATGTATGCATCGTCTAAGTCTTTTCCTATCAGCGAGATGTTTGCTTCTCCCCCGCTCCATTTAACATCATCGGTAGACTGTATTTGCTCTACTTCCTTGATCACGTTCACGTCATGAGGGCCTACAAGCTGTGCGCCGTCGTCCCAGTAAGCTTTATAACCATTGTATTCTTTAGGATTATGAGATGCAGTACAAACTACGCCTGCCTGGCATTCGAGATGGCGGATAGCGAAAGACAATTCCGGCGTTGGCCTTAAATCTTCAAATAAAAAAACCTTGATGCCGTTGGCTGCGAAAACATTGGCCGTAGTCTCGGCAAAGAAACGGCTGTTGTTCCTGCAATCGTGTGCTATAGCCACTTTGACTTCCTTATCGCCATAAGTTTTCCTGAGGTAATTAGCAAATCCCTGGGTAGCCATACCTACCGTATATTTATTCATACGGTTGGTGCCGGGGCCCATGATGCCTCTCAATCCGCCGGTACCAAACTCAAGGTTTTTGTAAAAAGCTTCTGTCAGTGCATTTGTGTCTTCCTGCTGCAGCCGAAGTATTTCATCTTTGGTTTCACGGTCAAAATTGCCATTCAGCCAATTGTCTACCCTGGTTTGTATTTGTGCATCCATGTGTAAATATTTTAGATTTTTTTAGTTTGATTGAATCTTATAACCTGTCTACATAAGCCCCTGTAACCTCTTGGCCTTCTATCACTACCACAATATTTTCATTACCCGGTGTTGCTACAGACATGCCTACATAGTCCGGCTTTACCGGAAAATGCCTGTGCATTCTTTCAATGACCACCAATGTCTGTATGCGCTTGGGAATGAATGACAGCAAGGGTTTCACGGCATACAACAAAGTTCTTCCTGAATTGGTCACGTCGTCTACCACAATGATATTTTTGTCCGTAGCATCTATTTCTTTACTGAAAGTAACTTCTTTTGGCGCACGCTTATTTAGCTGTACTGTCAGTATTTCTATTGTTCCGGAAATATATTTTTGTAAATAAGCATGTAATTTTTCTGCAATGATGGTGCCTGCATGGGCTACTCCGATCAACACCACAGGAGCATTATCACCTTTAAGTCTTTCCGCGATCTGCAGGGCCATGCGCTCCAACTTATGATTGGCTTCCTCGCGGCTGAGAATAAAATTTTCCTTGATCATCTATCCTTTTTTAATACAGAACAAATTTACAATAAAGATAATTGATAACGATTAATATTTATTGGTTAATAAAAGTTAATTTAGCGTGCAAAATATTTGCTTTTTGTACATGATCTCACAAGTAATATTCATACTGGTTACGGCGGTTGCTGTTTTTTTATTTGTAAAAAAATGGAAGGAAATTTACAGGAACATCCATCTGGGCAGGAAAGAAAAAATCAAAGGTAATGGTGCACAGAGATGGCGGAATGTGTTGCTTCTGGCGTTTGGCCAGAAGAAGATGTTTAAAAAGCCAACCGTAGGCCTCCTGCACTTTGTAGTATATGCCGGTTTCATCATTGTAAACATTGAGCTGTTGGAAATAATACTGGACGGGACATTGGGCACGCACAGGCTGTTTGCACAAGCCGGATATTTGTATACATTGCTCATAAATGCTTTTGAAATGCTTGCCTTGCTGGTGGTAGTTGCCTGTGCCCTGTTCCTGGTGAGGAGAAATATTTTACGGGTAAAAAGACTTGCATCTTCAGAACTGGATGGCTGGCCAAAAACTGATGCCAACCTGATCCTGGTTACAGAGATATTACTGATGTCTGCTTTCCTGAAAATGAATGCTGTCGACACTTTGCTGCAAGCGCGCGGCGTGCCCGGATATGCAGAAGTGCATTCAGGCAGTTTCCTGGTTTCGCAATGGCTGCATCCTGTATTGAGCGCATTCAACAATGCAACACTTATGTTTACCGAGCGTTTTTGCTGGTGGTTTCATATAACCGGTATTTATGCTTTTGCTATCTACCTGGCTTATTCCAAGCACCTGCATATTATACTTGCTTTTCCCAATGCATATTATGCAAGGCTGCATCCACAGGCGGAAATGAAAAACATGCCCGAAATACAGCAGGAAGTTCTGTACGCCATGGAACCCGATAGAGTTCCAACAGACGCTGAAACCACCGGAAACAAAGCATTTGGAGCAAAAGATATTTTTGACCTGAGCTGGAAAAATCTATTAGACGCTTATAGCTGTACAGAATGCGGCAGATGTACTGCGGTATGCCCAGCAAGCATTACGGGTAAAAAATTAAGCCCGAGGCTGATCATGATGAAAACGCGTGACCGTGCGGAAGAAGTGGGAAGAAATATCAATCACAACAAAAACTTTACACAGGATAACAGAAGCCTGCTGCACGATTATATAACTGAAGAAGAGTTACTTGCCTGCACCACCTGCAGCGCTTGCGTGGAAGCATGCCCTGTGAGCATTGAGCCTCTTGACATCATAGTGCAATTGCGCCGCTACCTGATTATGGAAGAAAGCAAAGCGCCTGTTGAATGGAATGCTATGAATACCAATATTGAAAATAATTTTGCGCCCTGGCAGTTCTCACCCGAGGACAGGGATGCGTGGGTAGGTTAAGTTAATCTGCAGCTTCCTGCTTACTATAAGTATATTATATTGTTCTTTTTGCGTAAAAATTTGCGGACTCTTTGCATGAAATAAATATTGTTCTTTCGCCATTGCCGGAACCATCCATACAGTATATAAAGCTATTCAGATAGCTTTTTGGTTCCCCTCAACAAATGATATAACTGCACCAAACCTACCAGGCCGTTAGAAATGATCACAGGCCAGAGTAATCCCAGCAATATGCCGTAAATAACAAAGAATATACAAGCCACGAGATTAATGATCCTGATGCTTGTAACCTGTTTGGGTATAAAAGATATTACCAAAAGCGTCATAGCTATGTACCCGGTGAGGTCAGCGTAATTCATATAATATTTTCCTATAAAAATAATAAAAAAACGGCAGTGTTTCCGCTGCCGTTTATCCTATAATAAATTTCATTCTCAGAACCCTAAGGAAAGACCGACATTAAAGTTGAAACCAGCCTGGGGATAGTATCCGTTTGTAGTATACAGCACATTATCTGTTGCACTTTTGGAACTATACGTAAAACCATTGCTTTCGTACTGCTTATCTAAGATATTATTCAGCATAACAATTATGCTAAGATCCTTTATCCATGAAGGTTTCAGGTCATACCTTAAACGTGCGTCGAATAAACTGTATGGATTTATGCTTTTCATTGTATTAGATGAATTATCAAGATATTGCCTTCCGACGTGTTTCCATAATAACTCAATAAAGAAATGATTGTTTGATTGATAAGCATAGAATGGCTCAAACGTGACTGCAGCGCTTGCGACTAGATTCGGAGAAAATGCAATATTTGTATTGCTATAAGTTTTTGATTCTTCTCCAACAGGATCCCAGTTTTCATTCACTATGTAATAATACTCAGTAAAATCTTTCAATTTATTTTTACTGAATGCTGCACTGGCATTGATGTTCAGCCACGCCACAGGTTGATATCCTGCAGTAAGTTCTATACCGCTTCTGTAGCTTTTATCTACATTCGCACGCGTAGCTTCACCCACATCATTTATTTTACCTGTCAGAATAAGCTGATTTTTATAATCCATGTAATACAGATTAATGCCTGCATTTAAAACTGTACCGTTGTAGAGGTAGCCCAGCTCATAGTCATACAAAGTTTCGTGCTGAGGCAGGGCATTTTTTTGTGCTGCTTCAAAATCGTTGCGGTTAGGTTCTTTGTTTGCCACGGCAAATGATCCATACACTTTGCTCTGCCCATTCAGATGCCTGATCAGGTAGCTTAACCCGGCCTTTGGGTTGAAGAAGTTATACTGTTGGTTTACCCGTAAAGAAGCGTCTTTCCTGGAACCATTTATATGATACTGTACATTCCTGTATTGCAGGTCTACATAGCCATACAAGCCATCAGTGATCATTTGCTGCCATTTTGCAAACATATTGAAATCATTTTTATCAGCAGGGTGATTGTACCACCTGTAATCCGGCTCAATTGCATGTTGTGCCCATTTGACAAAACCGTAATGTTTACCATCGTACATGGTGTAAGCGCCGCCAATATTTACATCTGTAGCTTCTGTCTGGTAGTTTGCAGAAAAAACGCTTCCGTAATAATGATTGTCGAGCCATAACTGGCGAATAATATCGGTCTTAAAAAGCGTATCGCCAACAGCTTTCACAAACGGGTTTAGGCCGTAGCTGCTATACTTTTGTCCTGATTTATACTCATTGTAAAATCCTCTTCCTCGTGTCAGGAAGCCGGCTACGTTTGCTGACCAGTTGCTGTTGAACTTATGATTGAAGAATAACTGGTAATAGTCCTGCTGATAGTTGTCTGTCTGATCCTTGTAGTACTCTCCATTTGCCATTTTACCAATGGTATTGGTTCTTCTTCCCATTTTACTCAATGTGTCTGCGTAGTTAAATGATTGCGGTGAGTCTGTGCCGGTAAAACTAACTTCTAATCCGTTCCACGCCTGTCCCGTTCTTTCTTTACCGGTAAATAAATTAAATTTTAGGGAAGTATTTTCATCCTTAGATGTCCAGCTGGAAATAAACTGCAACGATTTTAAATCAGAAAAAGCGCGCTGAATATATCCATCGGAGCTGATTTTAGACAGGCGCACGTCGAACTGAAATCCGCCTTTCAATTTGCCTGTACCCGCCCGAACCGTGTGCTTCCAGGTATTGAAAGATCCGAAAGAATTATCAACTTTAGCATACGGCACCCGGCCTTGCTCCAGGTTGGATATATTTACCGATGCACCAAATGCACCCGGGCCGTTTGTAGAAGAGCCAACGCCTCTTTGCAACTGGATAGAGTTTACCGAAGAAGCAAGGTCGCCAAAGTTTACAAATACTACCACTTGGGATTCAGGATCATTTACAGGTATACCATTAATCGTATAGTTTGTACGCGTAAGATCCGTGCCGCGTACGCGCATACCTGTATAGCCTACTCCCACTCCATCGTCTGAACTAACAACAACCGAGGGTAGCTGGTTTAAGAAATAAGGCAGGTTTTGCCCAAGATTCTGTTTGCCTATTTCTTTCTGGTAAATGTTAGCCACGGCAAATGGCGCTTTTGTTCCCGCACGTATGGCACGCACTTCTACAGGCGCTAATACATCTACGGTGTCTGAAATGTAGTATTGCTGTACTTGCTGGGCTTTTACAAAAACCAACGACATGGAAAAAACAAAACTCAATAAGACTTTCTGCATTGTTTAAAAATTTTATTTTAAATGAATAAATTTTTAAACAGGGAAAATAAAACGCGAAGAAACAGTACGAAACTCATACTCCTTCCCTTCGCAGGCATTACCCTGTTCAGGTTCTACGGGTACTATCTCAGCCGAATTGAATCAGCGCCCCGAGGATTTTCAGCCGCGAAGGTATAAGAATTAGCTTTACGCGCAAACTTATTTGCTCAAAACTTTTTCAAAGCGCCTCACGTCTGCAAGCAGCTCTATCTCCTTTGCGTAAAGCACGTGATGCGCCAGTTGATATGCGAAGTATGGCGCCAATGAACATCCCTTACTACCCATACCATTTAAAATGCCTATGGATGGGTAAACAGGATGCAAGCCTGCAAACGGCCTGCGCTCTACGTTAGCCGGCCGCACAGAAGCAATATGATCTTTCACTTCAAAAGGCAGTTTCAGCCAGTGGTTTAAATAGTTTTCTGTATTTGTCCTGAAAAACCGGGATGGAAGCTCATCTTCGTATGTCCACTGGTAATTGGAACCTACCCAGAATAAATCTTTTTCCTGCAAAGGCACAATGGTCATGGCCATCTTATAAATATTATTTTGAGGCAGTCCCGGAATAGAAACTATCAAGGCTTCACCTTTGTTGAAGGCATATGGCAGTTGCTGAAAGTAAGGATTGGTACCGCCTTCAACGCCTTCACAGCATAATATTTTTTTAGCAACGATGTCCTTGTAAAAAACTTTGCTATCTGCAAGGATGCAATTATCCCAGTTAAAATGCTCTTCCAGCAACATGCTATTTTCCTCGAGACGCTGCCTGTAAGCTGCAAGCAATTCCCACAAAGCGATGTTGTAAGTAGACCTGATCTCACCGATCTTCAGTGGGAAATTAAAGTATTCACGCATGCCATTTTCATCCGCTGAAAAGCTTATGTAGTCAGCATTTTCATCAACTCTTTTGGTGAATGCATCCAACATTTGTTGTGTCGGTACAAAATCTAAAACCGGGCAGGACTGTATCACATCCTTCATGCCGGCATACTCCCCGATTTCGTGGTATACTTTTTCTGCAAAAGGCAATATGTCGTCTATCATCCAGGTTTTTACAACACGCCTGCCCGTAACGGGGTTGATCACGGCGCTCGCCACACGGGACGCTGAGTTAGTTTTCATTGCATCTATCACTAAAACAGATGCGCCTTGCTGCATTAGAAAATAACTGAGGAATGTACCTGAAATGCCCTGCCCAAGCACGATATAATCGACCTGCATAAAGAATAATTTAGGGCAAAGATAAAAGAAAAACAGGCACCACTGTAATAGCGTTTTGCCTGTTTATCTGCCGGATGCGGCAATAAGATTTTTTAAACGCTCATTAAATAGTTCATGTTTCATCAGGTCTTCCACAGCAATGTGTGACCTGTAACGCCAGTAATGCTGCGGGTTCTCAGGATGATTGATGCGCTCTGTGTCCGGATCTTCTACACGCGTATTTTCATCCATAGCAAAGAGGTCCTGCAACAGGAATATGCTCCACATAGACCAAGAGTGAAGGTGCTGCTCAATGATGGCTTCTGCAAGCCATGGCGGGCAATCATCCTCTAGCGTTGCATGCCTGCGTAGCTGATCGTAAATAAAGCGTTGTTTTTTATCGTAATGAATTTCTTTCCACCATCCCCTGATTGTACTAGTATCGTGCGTAGAAGGAGATACAACTGCCAGGTAAGGTGTGCGCGAAGGATCTTCAAATTCTGATTGGGCGTTCTTGGACATCCTTTGCACTTCCAGGCTTAGTAACTGGAGGTGCTGCATTACATTTTTTACACATTTGGGCACCATGCCAAGGTCTTCACCGCAAACAAGCATCGGCGAGGCCTGAATTATAGCCGGCAACTTATCATAAGCCTCCTGCTGCCATATTCCTTCCTGCCTTTGGAAGTAATAATCTTCATACAACCTGCAAAGAATTGATTTGGTTACATCATCCAGGCTGCGGTACGATGATGTGGACTGCATATTGAACCGGAAATGAAAAGCATCTTTTTCCTTCGTTGGGATCAGTATAATATTCGCCAGCAAATCATACAATTTTTTCTTAATGCAATTATTGTAGTCATTGTTTTCAAACGCCCTGAAGTACTCCTCAATCTTTCGCTGAGTAGAATATTCCTGTTTGAAACGAATATTCCCATGGTTTTTTGTTAGGAAAGTTTCTTTCACATAAGCAGCTTCCTTATCAAAAATTTCTGACAACAGATCGTCTGTAATATACGGCATCATCAGCCTTTCTGTAGATACATTCATGCCGTAAAGCTCGTTGAGGCGCACAGGTATAGCGGGTTCAAAGTGACCCAGTAAACCCTGGATGGCATGGTAAGGTATAGTCCAGATGCGGAAAAAACCTAGGATATGGTCTATTCTTATCACATCAAAATATCGGCTCATATGCTGCAACCGTTGCCGCCACCAGGTAAAGTTATCTGTTTTAATCGCTTCCCAGTTGTAGGTGGGAAATCCCCAGTTCTGGCCGCTAACAGCAAAATCGTCCGGCGGTGCGCCGGCTTGCGTGTCCATATGAAACCATTGCGTATACTGCCATGCATCTACACTGTGCCTGTATACACCAATGGCTATATCTCCTTTCACCACCACATTGTTTGCATGTGCATAGGCAACTGCTTCTTTTAACTGCAGGTGCAAATAATACTGCACAAAATAATGAATCTTTATTTCATCTTCATTCTCCTGCAACAGAGACGTAGCAATGGTTTCATCATAAACGGCAAATGAATCCCACTGCGTAAAATCTGCTGTTTTGTATGTATCTCTCAGGCAGCAAAAGGCAGCATAGGGTTCCAGCCATACTTTATTTTCCAAAAAGAATTTTTCATATTCGGTATCAGCAAATGTATGCTCCTTCAGCAACGGGAAAATTTCCCTGATAAATTCCCACTTGGCCTTGTTCACTCTTTCATAGTCTACCTGACTCAATAAATTTAATTCCTGCCGCTTTGCTTCATATTTTTTCAGCAAGGAGGCATACTGCTCGCCTGCCACTGCAGGCAGGTGCAGATACATCGGATGCAATGCTGATACCGAGATGGCGGCATAGGGATAAGAATCGTGCCAGTCTTTACGGGCAGTAGTATCGTTTACGGGCAGCACTTGTATAAGCCTGATGCCTACAGCATTTGCCCAGTCAGAATATTTTTTTACATCATTAAATTCACCGACACCGAAACTGTCGTGAGAACGCATACTAAAGACGGGCGAGATGACACCGGCTGCTCTTCAAGCGTTCTCCGCAAGGTTAATGAGTCCCTCGTTTATAAACACTTTGCCGTCTTTGATGGCAGGAAGTGCGCAACAACGATTTTCATATCCTTCAAGTATTAAGGGTTTCTTTGTTTTGGTATTTAAGAGCCCGAACTTATAGTGAATGGGAAAAACCGATTTTGAAAGATCCAGTTCTATTTGCCAGTTGCCATTGCCCACAGGATAAAGCTTCAGCGCCTTCTTTACTTCCCAGGTTCCAAGTCTTTTATCATCACCAAGCATGCATACAACCTGATCGTTTGAAACTACCGGCGCTTTAACTGTAAATACATGAGTTGAGTTTTTTGTTTTCTTGGTTGGTTCTGCGGCTCCTGCATTGTTTAATAAAATAAGAAAAGGTTTTGTTTCAAACAAGCCGGCCGGAAATCCTGAAAAACTCCAGAAGTCAGAAACATAAATATTTTTGCCAGCTGATGCCGACAGGTCAATGCTTTTATTTGCCAGGCTTTCTTCAATTATAGAACCGTCAACGTTTTTAACGAAGTAGCGATAATTAATCACCCGGGGCGTGTTGCCTTCGTGCAGTTCTATAGTTGCGCTCCAGGCTTTATCGTTCAGGTACTGTAATGGCAAGGCAAATTCCATGTCGTCATTGCCCAACAATTCATGGTCCCCCACAACGAATAAGTTCTGGCCATATTCGGTACTGAAACGCACTTCAAAAGTTAACCGTGTGTATTTGTTATCTTCCACGGTTAATGCAGAAATCTTTGATGCGATTTTTTTCACCGTTTTTTCCACTGTACTTTTAACCTCACCCTCTTTCTTTACGGTTCTTTTTCCCTTAGCTTTTTGCGTGTTAGTGTTTTCAAAACCTTCAACAGGATTTATATCTTCAGCTTTAATTGTTTTTTTTGCTGCCATTGTGGTAGTTATTGATTTACAACAAAATTAATTCAAAAAATTAAAAAAAAGTGTAACATTAATTGATCAGTTCAGAAATTTCTATAGTTGACCTGGCGGGTATTTTTTCATTTCCCATCAATACTACTCCTTCGAAAGACAGAGTCATTTTACGGGATTGCACCATGCCTGTATTTACATTGATTTCAAGCGTACCTGTCTGCGTTCCGGCAAATTCTGTGTTGTATTTCTTAGAGTTGCTCTCTATTATTCCAGAGTAAAACACATTTGCATGGACCTCTATAATTACCCTGTCCCTGAAAAAATTTTTAACCGTATAGGTGTATAAGATCCGGCTATTTTTGTTTATAGCAGAATCTTTCCATTGGTCGCCAATTGCAGGTTGGTCAGCAAGTGGAAAAGTAAGCGAAAATTTATTTCCAACCGATATATTCTCATTACCAGAATAAAGCATTGAGATCACTTCGCTCAACCGTCCGCCGACACCTGAAGTATCTACCCCTGTAATTACGCCTGCATGGTTTATCATTACGTGTAATGGCTTACCCACAGCATCATAAAGTTCTCTGGCAAAAGAAGCAGATGCAGAATCAGGCAATGTGCTGTCTGAGCTGAAGTGCATCTGCACACCCATAGTATTAACTTCTGTATTGAGCTTATCAACCGAAATAGCTATTGTATAAATGTTATCAGCCGTATCAATAACAGCATAATTGGCAATAAAATCCGCAATGGTTTTATAAGATACTTTTTGTTGAAGCACGTTAAGCTCTGTATACGAAATGATCTTAGCTGTTTTGCTGTAATGCAGTTTATTGAATGAAATTTTTTTGTGTAATGGTGGATTTTTTTCACTGTCTGCAATATCATTGTTATTAAACGTGTGTGCAATGCTGTCATTATCCGTAACAATAACACCCGCTGTATCAGCTATGCGTACAAGGGCGGCAGTATCCATCTTCACAGGGGCAATAGTGTCGACAGGTGCGGTTGCAATGGTGTCAATTGCAGTTTGAGCGTTTACACCTGGCATAAAAAACGATAGCAATAAAAACGATATAAGTCTATAGATCGGATTCATGGATAATTGTTGGAGCTTTGGCAAATATGCCTATTTTTTCTGTAATGTGCCCGGAAATTATATGCAAAAATCGGCGGGGGTTTAGTGGTTATCAAAAATATTGTGATCAATAAATAATACACAATTAATTATAGCTTAATAATTAATTTATATGAAAGTATAAACTTTGATAAACCAATTTCAGACTTATGAACCGGAGGCATTTGCCATTGATTGTAATCAGCGATGTACACTTAGGTACTTACGGCTGCCACGCAACAGAACTGTTGCTTTACCTCAAAAGCGTACAACCGTGCACACTGATCCTGAACGGAGATATTATTGACGGGTGGCAATTTTCCAAAAGTTATTTCCCACCTCCACATTTTGCAGTAATAAGGGAAATTTTTAAGCTCATAACGCCAGGCACCAAAGTAATATACCTTACCGGTAACCATGATGAATTTTTGAGGAAATATACCGACCTTCAAATAGGCAACATCCATCTGGCCAATAAATACCTGCTCAACATTGATGATAAAAGAATGTGGTTTTTCCACGGCGATGTGTTTGATAACAGCACCAAAGGCTTCGCCAAAATACTGGCCAAGCTGGGTGGTAAAGGATACGACCTGCTGATATTGATGAACCGGGCAGTGAATTATCTTTTAAAGCTCACCGGCAGGGAAAGAGTTTCATTTTCTAAAAAAATAAAAAACAGCGTAAAACAGGCCATAGCATTCATCAATGATTTTGAACAAACCATTGCAGCGTTGGCTATTGAGAAGCAGTACGACTATGTAGTGTGTGGGCACATTCACCAGCCTACCAAAAAAGTAATTGAAACTGAAACCGGCTTTGTAAATTATCTTAATTCCGGCGACTGGGTTGAAAACCTTACTGCGCTTGAATACGACAATAAGGAATGGAAAATATTCCAATACAACGATGCAGATTTTATACTGGAAAGAGCCATGCTTCCATCCTTTAAAAACAAAAAAGCTGTTGATACGGAAACTGAAATCAGTTTTTTATACAACCTCAAAAATTATTGATACATGCGCATATTCTATGCTGTACAGGCAACAGGCAACGGCCACATCAGCCGCGCCATGGAACTGCTGCCCTACTTAGAAAAATTCGGTTCTGTAGATTTCTTTTTAAGCGGCAATAACAGTACACTTAAGCTGGATGCACACGTGCCGTACAGAAGCAAAGGGTTAAGCTTTCAGTATAATTCCAACGGCGGATTGCACTATCCTAAGACATTCAAAGAAATTATCTCTACAAGCATCTGGAAAGAAGCCAGGCACCTTCCCATAGATAAGTATGATATGGTGATCAACGATTTTGAACCCGTAACATCACTTGCGTGCAAAATGCGCAGGATTAAATCCGTACACTTCGGGCACCAGGCCAGTTTTAAATCGTACAGAACGCCCCGCCCAAAAAACAGAAACCTGCTTGGAGAACTGATTCTGACAAATTATGTAAGCGCCACAATCAACGTGGGCCTTCACTTTCAGCCTTATGACGATTTTATATTGCCACCCGTGATCAAAACACAAATATGGCAGGCCCTGCCGCGCGATTTTGGCCACATCAGCGTTTACCTGCCTTCTTATGATGATAAAACACTGATAAGCATTTTTACAAATTTCAAAGATCACAGGTTCGAGATTTTTTCACGCGAGGTTAAAGACGAGCAAACCAATGGAAATATAACACTGTTGCCGGTAAGTAAACAGCTGTTCAACAATAGCCTGATCAACTGCCATGGGATTATTACCAGCGGAGGCTTTGAAACGCCCGCCGAAGCGCTGTACCTAAAAAAGAAACTGTTGGTAATACCGATCAAAGGACAATACGAACAGCTTTGCAATGCTGCTGCACTGGCCAGGATGGGTTATTCTGTTTTGCAAAACCTGAAACCAGACAACTTATCTATTGTACAACGATGGCTGGAAAATGAGAAGGTGCACAGCCTGAAAACCTACAATAAACCTACAGCAGAAATTGTTGAGCAATTTATGGAAATAGCAATAACAAATATGCGAGAAACAGAAACAATAAAAGCTGCTAATACTTACCTACCGATAACATAACAAGGGTGCAGGCGTATTCTACGTCAATATTTTTATCAGCTGCCAGCTTGGCCAATTCAGGATTTTCAGTGCCGGGATTAAAAATAATTCTCTTCGGCTGAAGGCTTAAAATATAATCATACAATTTTTTCTGGTTGGCAGGATTAACGTATAAGGTAATGGTATCAAGGTTTTCAACAGCTTTCTGATCTTTAAAGATCTCCACGTCTCCAACTTTTCCTTTTCTCAGGCCAAAAGCTTTTACTTCATGCCCATGCTGCCTTAAAGAACGGATAGCCATATTAGAATATCTTTCTGATTTTTCAGATGCGCCAATGACTAAAGTTTTTTTACTCATGATTGTATGTATTGGCTTCAAATCTACATATTTTTATTATTCCAATCAAGAACTCCCGCTAAATTGTGCAGATGAAACAATTTCCTGAATGATCTCTTAATTTTGCAGATACATTATTTTTTATATTGGATTAACTACTATATTTGAAGATTAAAAATTTCAACATTCATTTATGAAGTATTTTTCTTTGATAGCCTTGGGCTTTTGTGTGTTTGTAAGCTGTAACAACGGTTCTGGCAATAATAACGACACCGTTGATTCTGCCGGAATAGCCCCTAAAACTACAGCAACCGATACGGCAACTTCCGACCGCACTATGAATACACCCGAGCAGATCATGGCAAAAACACAGGTACCGGTGCTGTGCTATCACAGAATTGCCGACGGAAGAAAAGATGAATACACTGTAAGCCCGGCGGCATTCGAAGCACAGATGAAAATACTGAAAGACAGTGGTTACACATCCATTAGCCCTGACCAGTTGTATAATTACCTGGCATATAATGAATCAATTCCTGAAAAGCCTGTGCTCATTACCTTTGATGATTCACGCGTGGAGCATTCTGCTATAGCTGCGCCGGTTATGGAAAAATACGGACACCGCGGCACATTCTTTATAATGACCATCACCTACAACAAAAAAAACTATATGACCAAAGACCAGATTGCCGATCTGGCAAAAAGGGGCCATACTGTGGGCTTACACAGTTGGGATCATCATATGGTGACCAAGTACAACGATTCAGACTGGGTAAAACAGGTGGCAGATCCACAAAAAGGATTACAGGAAATAACCGGAAAGCCTGTTGAATATTGGGCATATCCTTACGGTATCAACGACCATAAGGCAGCAGTGGAATTAGCAAAATATATGAAGCTTTCATTTATTCTTTCCACTAAGCGTGATTCTACTATGCCATTACAAATGGTTCGCCGCATGATAGTGCCTTACGGCTGGACGCCACAAGGCATGCTGAAAGCCATGCATTCTACTTTTAAAAGCAGTTAAGAAAATTCTAATCAATAAACATGAAGCCCTTGCAATCGTGAGGGCTTTTTTTCATGAGAATAAGACGGGCATAGTAAGACATTACCAATTCCCGGCAGCAACCATAAATTATATTGACTGCTCTTCATTTTTTTGATACAGCGCTCTTCGGATTGCTTCTAGTTCTGCAGTAAAATCTTTAAAACCACGCAGCACATAAGGCCGACATTTTCTTGTCGCTGTGACATAACCTGCTTTATGTTGCGACAAACGTGCTCCACAACTGTTGCATAGCCAACATGATGGCGGCCACATTTTACAGAATAAAGAATAGAGACAAAATACATAATACAAAAAAGCGACCGAAGTCGCTTTGTGCCCAGCCCCGATTTAATCGGAGACGAACATTGAAGCAAGAACATCTAGCGACTAAAAAAAAAGCGACCGAAGTCGCTTTGTGCCCCAGGCGGGAATTGAACCCGCACGGACATTGCTGCCCACAGGATTTTAAGTCCTGCGTGTCTACCAGTTCCACCACCAGGGCAATATTTTTATATTAAGAACTATCCTGATCAGGCATTTCGGCTATCCCAGGTTTTGATCGGGATCATCAGGGCAACTCATTAAAAAAAATCCTGCAATAAGCAGGATTTTTTAAGAGCGGAAGACCGGGCTCGAACCGGCCACCCCAACCTTGGCAAGGTTGTGCTCTACCAAATGAGCTACTTCCGCTTGTATATTAAGAACTGTTTTCTTTCGGATTGCAAAGATAAAAATCTTACACAAATAACCAAATATTTTTTAGAATTTATTTGTACTCAGGCACATATTTCGTGCTAGGCTGAATTTCTATATCAGGTTTTCCCTTGTAGCGGTTTTTATAAAGCTGAAAGCAACCTGCAAATAAAAAAGCAACCAATGCAAAAACAGAAATATAGAAAAGAAAACGCGAAGTACTCACGCGGTTATACCTGATATCGGTTTCCAATTGTTCCTGGCGCTCTTTCTCAAAAGTGCTTAGCTGGTTATCCTGATGTACTGCCATAATAAACTTTTAACCCTACAAAAATATGCAACCTGATTCAAAATTAAAAATATCAATCTACTATTTCTGAAAAATATTTTTTGCCTTTGATAAAATGTTCCCAAACAATTGATTTATTCACCCCTCCTTTCAATTGTGAAAACGGAAGACGTTTCGTACGGGTATCATTTTCCCGAGAAAATGCCCATTTGTAAAAATCAATATGCGCAAAAAAAACTGCTTTGATTGATTCCGTATCTCCCTCGAGTAATGTCTTGATAGCAAACACGCCATCGAGCGACAATCGTATGAACAGCTTCCAGTATTTTTCTCTCCAATGCAGGTTACGGGATAGCATAACGAGGTTGTTTCGAAAATTAAGATATGTTTTCCTGTATTGGCCCTTAGGCAATGTGCCGCCGCCTATATGATATATCGTAGACGCTCCGCAATACATAACCCTGTAACCCTGTATCTGTGCGCGCCAGCAAAGATCTATCTCTTCTTGGTGAGCAAAGAAATAGGCATATAAACCCCCTAAAGCGTGATAAACACTGGCTTTAATGTACAATGTAGCGCCACTGGCCCAGAAAATATCTGTATTATCATTGTATTGGCCGTTATCTTTTTCCAGAACTTGAAATATCCTGCCTCTTGCCAAAGGATAACCTAAATGATCTAATAATCCGCCACCGGCGCCCGCATACTCAAAACTGTTTTTATCGTGGTAAGATAAAACTTTGGGCTGGCAAATTGCGATGTCTTCTGCTGATTGCATCAGGCTGATCACCGGCTCTATCCAACCAGGAGTAACTTCAACATCAGAATTGAGCAATACATAATAATCTGCTGAAACCTGCTTCAGCGCTTGATTATAACCTTCTGCGAACCCATAATTTTTTTGATTGAGGATAATTTCCACTTCAGGGAAATGTGTTCTAAGTACCGATACAGAATCATCAGTAGAGGCATTGTCCGCAACAATAACACGTTTGTTGATATATGTTGAAGCCAAAACATTTGGCAGAAATTTTTCCAGAAATTTTCTCCCATTATAATTTAAAATCACAATAGCTACGGAAGGCTGCATATACTACGGCTCTATAATGTGAACAAAAATACATAAACTATATGAGTAAAAATCTAATTACCAAAATCCGGGGATTTACCCCTGTTAAACAGATAATGGCCATGCGCGCGTAGCAGTTTTAATTCGTCAAAGGTAAAGTTATCGGGCAGGCCGTTTTTATATTCAGATAGTGTAAGCATTGATTTCTTGCTGAATGTCTGTTCAAATACAGCTACTTTTTCTGCAGGAATAATTTGCCTTACATCAACTATACCGGTTTCAACAAACTTACTGAGATGTGTATAAATAGTACCTTTCGAGAGATTACGCGTTTTCATTATTTCCTCTATTGATTTGCCGGCCTCATACAATTGATAAGATATTACATGGGTTGGTATCTTATCCACTTTGGCGCTGATTTCTACATCCAGATTCTTATCGAACAAGGCAACATCAAGCAAATGCAACGTTTTCAGGCTTTTCAAGTATTCTTCTACGTCATCAATAAAAGCTTTGAACAATTCATTGTACTGTTTTAGTCCCTTCTCACCTTTAGACGTAGCATACAGTTCCTTTAAAGGAGAAAATATCTTCTCATATACATTTTTAAAAAAGAAACTCACGGCACCTTTAGACTTTTCTTGTATGTCTTGCCAGGTGTTTTGCTGTTTTACAAACTGTAGGGTTTTAGCCTTGATGATCTTATCAAACTTATTATATACCTCTGCGAGATCAGCAATTAAAGGCGACAATTGTTGATAAAGGCCTGTAGCCTTTTCCTTATCTAAAAACCTGCTCTCTTTTACTGCAATCTGCCATTCTTCCAAAGAATCTTTCATCCATCTCATATCCACATAACGCAGTATTTTACGGATGCTGTAATCATATTTTTCATCATGCAGAATATGCTCAATCTGTTCATTAGCGTTTGTAGATTCATGGAAGGAGCCTATTCTTCTATCGATGAAAATTATATCGCGCGTGATCTGCGACTTTAAAACAATACCTTCCAAAGTACGGCAACGGCTCAATGCCACATATACCTGGCCGGATGCAAACGACCTGCCCGCATCAATAATCAGCCTGTCAAAAGTAAGGCCCTGGCTCTTGTGTATAGTCACTGCCCATGCCAGTTTCACGGGAAATTGCACAAAACTTCCCAAAACGTCTTCCCGAATATTTCTATCTTTATCCAGTGAATATTTTTTCTGTTCCCATGTTTCTTTCTCAAGGATAATTTCCTTGTCCGTACCATCAATCACCACACCTATCTCGTTGTGTGTTAGTGAAGTAACTTCCGCCAGCTTGCCGTTAAAATATTTTTTTTCCGCAGTAGTGTCGTTGCGTATAAACATGATCTGTGCCCCAACCCTCAATTCCAGCGTTTCATCATTAGGGTATTGGCTTTCCTTGAAATCGCCTTTAATTTCGGCATTGAAAAAGAAAGATTTTCCAGGCAGCGCATCAAGTTTTTTACGGTTGATAG
This sequence comes from Bacteroidota bacterium, assembly GCA_023422835.1. Classification (GTDB taxonomy): domain Bacteria; phylum Bacteroidota; class Bacteroidia; order Chitinophagales; family Chitinophagaceae; genus Haoranjiania; species Haoranjiania flava. The sequence goes on from JAFAGI010000001.1 coordinate 96,621, forward strand.
CATCTGCCATCCTGTTGTGTGAGCAGAGATATACGTAGGCTTCCTCGCCTGGTTCAAACTCAGTGTTTACGCGCTTATTCAATATCTGCAGGTCATTTGCCGTGACACGTGCATCTCGGATGTGATTCAGTATTTCCAGGAAATCTTTATCCTTTTGCCGGTATACATGTTTCAGTTCAATAGTTATCACGCTTACCTGCTGAAGCGATTTTGCATCAAAGAAAAAAGGTGAATTGTAGTATTGTAAGAGAATGCTTTCATTCTCTTGCCGGAGAACAGGAGGCAGTTGATAAAGATCGCCGATGAACAGCATTTGCACACCGCCGAATTTTGCAGGAATACGCCTGATGTGTTGCAAAGATAAATCCATCATATCGAGCACATCAGCCCGAAGCATCGACACTTCATCGATGATTATAATCTCAACCTCCCTCAATAACTTTAACTTATCTCTTCGGTATTTAAAGTGTGGCAGCAGATCAGGGATATTCATGGCATAATCGCGGTCGATCTCATCAAAAGTGGGCACGAATGTACGCAAAGGCAAACCAAACATAGAGTGAATGGTAACGCCGCCGGCATTGATTGCTGCAATTCCCGTAGGGGCTACCACAATATGCTTCTTACGGGTTTTTTTTACAAATTCATTGAGAAAAGTTGTCTTACCCGTACCCGCCTTTCCTGTAAGAAAGATGTTGCGGTGCGTATGTTCTATGAGATCAAACAGATTATTCAACTTTCACAATTTTATCAAAAATAAAAAATCTGCCACACTTCTCCGCTGATATTGCGAAATTGTGCGACAGATTTGATTAATAATGGTTGTTTCTAAAATCCTGGTTGCTACCGGCAACGGTTATTTTTCATTTCTGAATACCACTACCCCATCGAACACATCAACAAGCACTGGGTGCTCCCTGTCAATATCACCGCCAAGTATTTTTTTACTTAACGGATTAATGATCGTTTTTTGAATCAATCTTTTCAATGGTCTTGCACCATAGTTCACATCATAGCCATTTTCTGCCAGAAAATCTATGGCATAATCACTAAACTCAAGCGTTACACCATTTTGAGCCAATTGACGCTGCAAATTTCTAAGCTGTATATCCACGATGCTCCTGATGTTGTTCCTGCTTAATGGATGGAACATAATGATGTCGTCTATCCTGTTTAAAAATTCAGGACGTATAGTGTCCTTCAACAACCCCATCACTTCAATCTTAGCCACTTCTTCCGCTCGTTCGAGGTCGTTTGCATATTTATCAAAAGCATCCTGTATCAGGTGGCTGCCGATATTGCTCGTCATGATGATGAGTGTATTCTTAAAGTTTACAACGCGCCCTTTATTATCTGTCAAATGTCCATCGTCCAAAACCTGCAATAAAGTATTGAACACGTCGGGGTGTGCTTTCTCTATTTCATCAAACAATACAACACTGTAAGGTTTGCGGCGAACTGCTTCCGTAAGCTGGCCGCCTTCGTCATAGCCCACGTATCCGGGAGGTGCGCCGACAAGGCGGGAAACACTATGCTTTTCCTGGTATTCGCTCATGTCAATCCGCGTCATCATTGACTCGTCATCAAATAAGAACTCCGCCAACGCTTTAGCAAGCTCAGTCTTACCAACGCCGGTAGTTCCCAGAAAAATAAATGAACCGATGGGGCGCTTAGGATCGCTCAAACCCGCACGGCTTCTGCGTATGGCGTCAGCAACAGCTACAATTGCTTCATCCTGCCCTACCACTCTTTCATGCAGGTGGTCTTCCAGTTGCAAAAGCTTTTCCCTTTCCGACTGCAGCATTTTGCTCACCGGTATGCCTGTAGATTTTGAAATAGTTTCGGCAATATCTTCTGCATCAACTTCTTCTTTCAATATTCTTTTTTCGGTAAGGTTTTTAAGCTCTTCGCTTGATTGTGCAATGATCTCTTCCTGCTCCTTTATCTTTCCGTAACGTATTTCGGCTACTTTGCCATAGTCACCTTCACGCTCGGCTTTTTCTGCCTGTGATTTAAGCGACTCAATTTCAGCTTTGGCATTCTGCACTTTTTCCACTATCTCCTTTTCCTGTTGCCACTTGGCTTTATAGGTATCCCTGTCTACCATTAAATTGCTGATGGTAGTGTTCAGTTCTTTGAGTTTTGCTTCATCATTTTCGCGTTTAATGGCTTCCCTCTCAATCTCCAGCTGGCGGATCCTCCTTTCCAGCTCGTCCAGCTCCTCAGGCATTGAATTCATCTCTAACCTAAGCTTGGCGGCGCTTTCATCAATTAGGTCAATAGCTTTATCAGGCAAAAAACGGTCAGTAATGTAGCGGTGAGAAAGTTCTACTGCAGCAATTATCGCCTCGTCCTTGATGCGTACATGGTGGTGAGATTCATACCTGTCTTTAAGCCCACGCAAAATCGATATGGCATCTTCCACGTTTGGCTCGTCTACTATCACTTTCTGGAAGCGGCGCTCCAAAGCCTTATCTTTTTCAAAGTATTGCTGGTATTCATTTAAAGTTGTTGCACCAATGGCTCTTAGTTCACCTCGCGCTAAAGCAGGCTTCAGTATATTGGCTGCGTCCATAGCTCCTTCCCCGCCACCTGCACCTACAAGTGTATGTATCTCATCAATAAATAAAATGATCTCTCCGTTGCTGTCGCCTACATCTTTTATTACACCCTTTAATCTTTCTTCAAACTCGCCTTTGTACTTAGCGCCCGCGATTAGTTGACCCATATCGAGTGCAAAAATGATCTTTGATTTCAGGTTTTCAGGCACATCTCCATTCACGATCCTGTGCGCCAAACCTTCTACTATCGCGGTTTTACCCACACCCGGTTCACCAACCAATATAGGATTGTTCTTGGTCCTGCGAGACAGGATATGCAACGTTCTCCTGATCTCCTCATCGCGCCCGATCACAGGATCAAGCTTACCGGATTGAGCCAGGTCGTTCAGATTCTTGGCATATTTCTCCAGTGCATTGTATTGCTGGGAAGCAGTCTGCGAATTCACCGTATCGCCTTTGCGTAATTCTTTGATGGCAGCGACCAGGCCTTTTTCTGTAAGGCCTGCATCTTTTAATATTTTGGCTGTTTCATCACTGCCCTGTACTAAGGCCAGAAGCATGTGCTCCGGTGTGATAAATTCATCACCAAATTCCTTAAGGCTGGTACTTGCACGCATCAGCGCTGTATTCATTTCGCGTGAAACCTGTTGTGCAGGGTCGCCGGCTGATATTTTGGGGAGCCGCGCCATTGCTTCATCCAACTTTGTTTCTACAAGATTGATAGTAACATTGTTCTTCTTGAGTAAAAACTCAATAGAACTGTCTTTGTCGTTGAGCAAAGCTTTCAGTAAATGTTCGGTGTCGATATTTACATTGCCTCTCTCAAAAGCTATATGTTGTGCTGCAGCAATAAGCTCTTGTGCTTTGATCGTATATTTATTTGGGTTCATAGTTCATGTATTTATTCTTATGTAATTTAATGAACAAAAAACATACAACCATAATTATTCCTGAAAAAATGACGTTAAATATTGATTGAAACTGACGGAAATGCAGCAAACATAAGGGTTACAGGAAAATTTGGCTTAAATAAATTAAGTTTATTTTATTTACTTATTTTTGCGCCAAACAAAAAAAGTATGAGCAATAGTACATTTACCATGATCAAACCCGATGCTACCAACAACGGGCATACCGGCGCAATTTTAGATCAGATCATAAAAGGCGGTTTTAAAATCAAGGCCATGAAGTGGGTACAACTTTCCATTGAGCAGGCAGGCAAATTTTATGAAGTACATAAAGAACGCCCCTTTTATGGTGAGCTGGTAGAATTTATGAGTAGCGGTCCCATTGTTGCTGCTATCTTGGAAAAAGAAAATGCTGTAGCTGATTTCAGAACGCTCATCGGCGCTACGGACCCGGCGAAAGCAGCAGAAGGAACCATCCGTAAAAAATTTGCAACCTCACTGGGACAAAATGCTGTTCATGGCAGCGATAGCGATGAGAACGCAAAAATTGAAGGAGACTTTTTCTTCTCCGGTTTAGAAAGATTTTAATTGGAAAAATAACAGATGATCTGCCACATTCTAAAAATGTAGCAGATTTTTATTTTGCTGAAACGATGCGCCTGCCTAGGTTACAATTCAGGCAGCGACGCACATCGCAATATTGCTTTTTCAACTCAAGCAATGCCTGGGTTTCCAGAGCATTATTTGCCTGCACATGAAACCTTTTCCATGATTTGATAACGGTATTATTTTCAGCGACAGTCTGTTCCAGCCAGCGCAATGCTTTGTCTTTGAAATATTGAAGCTGATTAAATACTCCGTAAGCAAACAATGCAGGCACAACAGTATTAATAAAAATATTGTTTACCATAGACCTGCCTGTTTTTTTGGGCTTATAGTCGCCCGGATCATCCCCCAGGCGGTAATGATAGTGCCAGTAATCGTTGGCCGTGATTTCGAAATAATTGTACACTTCGCGGAAATCTTCCGTATCCCTGATCTTTGAAAACAGGTTGGATGATGCATGTATCAAAGCTGCTAACTGCGCTAAACGTATACTGGGAAAGCTGGCAGGCCTCATCCTTAGAAATAATGGGGCTGCTTCTGTTTTCCTGAGATTGAATTTCCTGGCAAGAAAAGCATATTCTCTTTTTAAAATAGCCGTATAGTCATCGGACGTTGCTGCCGGCAATAAATTTAATGTGCCAAACAGCAAAGCCTCTACCTGGTGTATCTGGTATTTATGTTTGGCCAGGATGTTGATGGATATTAGCTTTGCCATCTCCATAAAAATCTCTGCATTTACTTTTATACCAAAATTTGCAGCTATCAGTTGCCAGAAAGTCTCCTCCCAATGGCCGTTATTGGTATGTAACAAATCAATGATTTGCTGCGACTTTCTTTGAAACCTGCTGGTAGCGAGCCTTTCTTTCCAGTTTAGCCATTCGATTTCATTCAGCACAGGCAAATAGCTTTCACAAGGCACAAAAGCTTTGCTGTGCATCAGTTCTTCGTATTTTTTGAGCATGATAGAAGAAACATGCGGCTGAATGCATAAAGTCTGGAACTTCTGGTGTATGAAATCCGGTTTGTCATTTTCCCAGACTACATGCAATATTACATTGTTGTAGTTCTGATCTAAATGATGTTTGTGGAGGTGCCAGTCTGATGTTTTAATGTGTATTTCCACACTGCCTGCAAGCAGTGTACTACCGATCCTGATCCTAGCTTCCAGGAAATCAGGTCCCTGGTGAATATTGGCGATGCCGGGGTGGATAATCTGAATAGGCTCACCACTATCCGCTGTTAGCTGGTGATGATTGAAGTATTGAAATTGCCAGATAAAATGAAGCAGTTTTTCATTCATATCATTTCCATTTTTCTACACTAAATCTACCTGAAATATTCAATCCCTGCAAGTGCTCTGGTAAAGTTACTCTAATTTTCCTGATTTTTTTCCTGTACAGCTACCAGGTCGTTTAATTCCACGTTGATCGGCAATTGTCCGATCTGAACGATGGCACGCTTTCCGCGCAGCTCTTTTACTTCACCCACCTGGTGGTTTTTTTTAATTTTCACCTTTGTACCTACAATAATTTCCGCTGAGGTTTCTTTGTACCTGGCATCAATCTTTTTCGCCATCTTCCCCGTAATGATCTTCTCATTCTTTGGAAAAAGAACAGCGCTGATGTTTTTTACAACCGTATTTTTATCATCGGCTTTCCTCCATTCTACTACCATTTGCCGGAGCTTTCTTTCCGTATCTTTCAAATAAGCTATGCGGTCTTCTGTAATCTTATTCTGTTGTTTTAAAATTTCTAGCTGCTGTTTGTGTTTTTCTTTATGCAGCACGGTTTCCATTTCTTTTTTTAGTTTTTCATTTTCACGTATCAGCTTGTGCAGCTGCTTTTTTTCCTTATCTATTTGCTGCATGTCCTGTTCGGTAGAGTTCAGCAATTTATCCAGCCTAAAATGATCTTCATCGACCAATTTTTTTGCACGGTTTATCAATGGTTTAGGCAGTCCGATCCTTTCTGCTATTGAGAAGGTGTAAGAGCTGCCTGGCTTCCCCACGATCAGCTTATACAAAGGTTGCAGCCTTACTTCGTCAAACGCCATAGCACCGTTGAATAATCCCGGTGTACGATTGGCCATGACTTTTAAATTGAGATAATGGGTAGTTACTATACCCACTGAATGTTTCCTGGCAAGCTCTTCCAGAATCACTTCGGCAAAGGCTCCTCCCAAGTTAGGGTCGGATCCGCCACCCAATTCATCAATAAAAAATAATGTTTTACCATTAGCATTTTCAATGAAATATTTCATAGCGTTGAGCTGTGCAGAGTAAGTGCTTAACTCAAATTCTATGCTTTGTGTATCACCTATATGAATAAACAGTTGCTTAAATATTCCCATCTGCGAATCTGGCTTTACCGGAACAAGAAGGCCGCTCTGCATCATCATCTGGTTAAGGCCGATTGTTTTCATGGCAACTGTTTTCCCGCCCGCATTGGGGCCGCTGATCACCAGTATCCTATTTTTCTCATCAAAACTAATATTTAAAGGAATGGTGGGTTTTGATAGTTTTTTATTGTACAAGTATAGCAGTGGATGATAGGCATCTTTGAGATCAACGTACGCTTTATCTGAAACGCTTGGGAAGTTGCCGTTCATGTCAAGTGCCAGTTTGGCCTTTGCCCGGATAAAGTCAAAAATACCTAAAATATCATGATAGCTTTTCAGCAGAGGCGCATAAACACTCAGCTTAGAGGTTAGTGCACGTAATATGCGCAACACCTCTTTCCGTTCATCATTCTCCAGCGAATACACATCGTTGTTTAATTCTATGGTTTCTTCGGGCTCAATAAAAGTAGTTTTCCTGCTGTCGCTTTCACCGTGCAATATTCCTTTTATTTGTCTTTTGTGCTCTGAAAAAACAGCAACTACGCGCCTGCCATTGCTAAAGCTTTCGGCAATATCTGTAGTATAACCTGCCTTGCTAAGTTTAGCAACAACCCGCTCAAATGCCCTGCGCAGCTCATTGCGCTTCTTGTAAAGGTTCATACGAATACGTTGCAGGTCTTCAGATGCTGTGTCCTTTACATTGCCGCTTTCGTCAAGAACTTCATTAATCATTTCAACAATTGCTTTCTCATAATATGTATCAGCAATTACCAGCGCCAGTGAAGTAAAAGCAAGCCTTCTCTCTTGGTTAAACCATCGGAAAATATTTTCAATAGCCATACAAAGCCGCTTTACCTGCATCCATTGTTCGCCTACGATAGTACTTCCCGTGATGCCTAATAATTTCAGGTCTTTCTGAATATTGAGCACTACGTCGTTTGGAAATAAAAGGTTTTGTTCCGTGATCAATTTGTACTCATAAGTTTGTGATAGCTCTTTTATTATGTAATCTTTTCTGGTGTGAATGCGCAAATGCTGCGCCTTCTCCACAGCAAACTCGGTCCTGCAATACTCTAATAGCAATGCTTTGACCTTATCGAACTCTAACTGGTTTTCTGCTGCTTCCGGATATAATTTCATTCGCTCAATATCTTATAGTAAAATGTTGCTTTACCTTAAATTCTTTTTTGAAAAATACTATGCCTATAAAAAACAGGTCGATGCTTAAAGTTACATCATCATCGTTTTTAATTTTTTCCCAGGCCCGTTCCATACCTTCAGACCAGTGTATATCATCAAAAACTACAATGGAATCCTTATGCATTAAAGGCTTTAAGCCGTGAAAGTAAGACACAGTGGGCGCTTCACGGTGATTGCCGTCAATAAATGCGAAATCAAGCCCTTCATGCTGTTTGCTGAAATTTTCTATAAATGCAGGCAGCGTATCATCGAAATTGCCTTCAGTTATTTGTATATTATCCAGCGATTGCTTTTTAAAAATGTCCTTTGCTACCTGCGCCACCTCATGTGCGCCTTCCATAGTATGCACTGCGGCCCATTTATTGGCCGATGCAAGATAAGAAGTGGTAATACCCAGGCAGGTACCAAGCTCAAGGATTGTTTTAGGCTGGTAATATTTTACAATTTTGTAAATCAGCTGTGCATATTTTTCAGACTTAAGAGAGTTTTTTGCAATTGATGCAACCGTTCTCTGTTTTATATTTTCAATAGAAGATCCGGCGCCAAAATCCTCTAAGGTTAGCAATCGATTATCTTCCTGTAACGAATGCCTGATCTGTTCAATGCCTTCTACTTCACTTTGATGAGGTTTTTTATTTAAAACGTTTTTTATAAAATCAAAAACAAATGGCGAGTGCGTACCATGGCCCTTGCCATTGCTTGCTTTCAGCCAATAAGTTAAGTATTTTTTGGCAAGTTGTACTGATGAATACATGTTTAAAATTGTATCATGTTGCTTACAATAAAAAAAACGACAAGCCGTGAAAGCCTGCCGTCATTATGTAATATTGTATTATAGTTTAATCCGGTTTTTTCTCTTCCACTTTTTTCTCTGTTTTAGACCTGGCAGGTTTAGCAGGACGAACCTTTCCGTAGGATCCTAAGAATATTTTTCCTTCCTTGGTTTTTTTATCACCTCTACCCATTTTTATTAGTTGTTTTTGTGAATAATATTTAACTATGCGAAGTTAACAAAGATTTGGATGAAAAATAAAAAAGCAGAAGAAAATCTTCTGCTCAAATGATTTAGAATAAAGAATTAGATTTTAGAAGATAATTCTTTACCAGCTTTGAATTTAGCAACTTTCTTTGCTTTGATTTTCAAAGGAGCGCCTGTGCGCGGATTACGTCCTGTGCGAGCTGCACGTTTTGTTACAGAAAAAGTCCCGAAGCCTACCAAAGTAACTTTGTCGCCGCTTTTTAAAGTTTTCTGTACTGTGGTGGTGAAAGCATCTAATGCATCATTAGCCTGAGTTTTAGTAATGCCGGCCTGATCTGCAATCTTAGCAACTAATTCCGCTTTGTTCATAGTTTTATTTTTTAATAGTTACAATTAATACTACAAATTTATAGTGTTTTCGAATATATCAAAATTTATTTACTTTATCTTCCAAGTATACAGCACGCTGTGTATGATAGATAGAGCGTGCGTTTCAGCATATTACGAATTATATGATCTGTAAATAAACAATGCAAAATAATGCTCAAGCTCAATCACTGCAATGGTTTCAGCGATTTCATAATGTATAGAACTGCCTTAAACGTACAGGGCATGCGAACTGTAGACCATCAAAAAAAATGATATACACAATTAATCCACAATTTCCATTAGCGTAGAAAAAGAGAAGACTTCCATACCCCAGAACCGCTGTTCGATGGTAGCAACCTCGTTGGCATGCAGCTCTACGTAACGGTTATAATCTGCTTTGGAATCAGCAAACAATTGCAACGCATAAGTGGCCCCATCACTTTCATCCAGGTTATGAAGCTTCAGTAATTTATGTGCTGAAAAAGAATTATACTCCATAATGGCGGGAATATGATACGACCTTAGCCATTCAAGCCATTTATCATGGGCGTTCCAGCTCACTTTAAATGTAACATTGTATATAAACATATTTAAAAATTTAAATCTATGGAAACAGGGCAATGATCGCTGTGTTTAGCATCCGGGTGTATTTCTGCCGCTGCAATGTTGTGTGCAAGATTCTCTGAAACGCTGATGTAGTCTATTCTCCAGCCTTTATTATTCAGCCGTGCAGAAGGAAAACGCTGGCTCCACCATGAGTACGCGCCGGCTCTTTCGGGGTGCAGGTACCTGAAAGTATCTATGTAACCGGCAGCAAAAAATTTTCCCAGCCATTCCCTTTCTTCCGGTAAAAAGCCCGATGAATTCCTGTTGCCTACAGGATCGTGAATGTCTATAGGTTTATGGCAGATATTATAATCTCCTGTTACCACCAGCCCTCTTTTCTGTGTGCGCAGCTCATTGATATAATCGTAAAATTCATCCAGCCATTGATACTTGTATGCCTGTCGGACATCTCCGCTGGTGCCGGAAGGAAAATAGGCATTTACTAAAGAAAAATGCTCAAAGTCAAGCTGTATAACTCTGCCTTCAAAATCGCTTTGCTCAATTTGTGTACCGTGTACAACATGTAAAGGTTTAACTTTGGTAAAAACAGCTACACCACTATAGCCTTTCTTTTGCGCTGAAAACCAGTAAGTCTGATAGCCTAATTCTTCAAAAAGGCAACAATTTACATTATCCTTCATGGCTTTAGTTTCCTGCAGGCAAACAATATCAAACGGATTTTCACCCAGCCATTCTACAAATCCTTTTTTTATGGCAGCCCTGATGCCATTTACATTATAAGAAGCAATTTTCAATTCATTCATTTTAATAAGATGCAATTTATAATAGTTTATTAAAATTAAAAATTGGCATGAAGTTTTTTGTAATTTAGAAACACAAATTTTATTTATGGAAGAAAGAATCAGTGAAGAAGAAAGGAAAATACCCGCGAAACGGATTTTATATCTTAACGCCGCCACAGAGTCACCGGAAGATGAGCTGTTTGCACAGCGCGTGAAAGAACAGATTGTTGAAAGTATGGAAGTGCTGCGGTACGTAGGTCCGGGCATCAGTGTATTTGGTTCAGCCAGATTTGACGACACACATCAATTTTATGCAGATGCTGTGGAGTTTGGCAAGAGGATTGCCAAAATGAATTTTACCACTATTACCGGCGGTGGGCCTGGCATTATGGAAGCGGCTAACCGAGGAGCTTTTGAAGCAGGCGGACGTTCTGTAGGCCTGAACATTGTACTGCCACATGAACAACACATCAACCCCTACCTTACGGATACTTATACATTTGATTTCTTTTTTGTACGGAAAGTGATGCTTGTAAAATATTCCTATGCCTTCATTATTATGCCCGGCGGCTTTGGCACAATGGACGAATTCTTTGAGACATTAACCTTGGTACAAACCAAGACAATTGAACAATTTCCGATTGTGTTATTCGGTAAAGATTACTATAAAGAGATTGTTGATACAATGGAAAGTATGGCAGAAGATAAAACCATTTCTCCCTACGACTTAGACCTGGTGCTGATTACAGACAGTCATGATGAAGCAATGGAGCACATAAAGAAATACATTAACCAAAACTACATTATTGTGCAAAATCGTAAGAAAGGAAAATGGTGGAACCTGGATACTAATAAAAGAAAGGAAAAAAGAAATTAAAGTATGAGAGCAGTTGCTGCTCTCTTTATTTTTTCCTGTTCTTTTCACGCCACATTTCATTAAAAGTTTTGGGAGCAAAATCCAGGTCGCCGCGGTACTGGGTCCATGCTTTAAAAAACCTATTTACGAAAGCGTTCTTTAAAGCACCACTACCCATATTATATGTTTTCCTCCTGAGTGTTGCCGTCTTCCAAACCTTCCACATAGCGCGTTCTGAGAAATCAGTATATCCTTCATACACTGATTCTGCGCGGTTTTCGAGCAACAACTCATGCAGGTTTATGCGCACAGGGCAAACCTCGGTACAGTTGCCGCAAAGCGATGAGGCATAACTTAAATGCTTAAATTCTTTCATACCACGAAGGTGCGGCGTAATGATGCTGCCGATGGGGCCGCTGTAGGTGGTCTCATAACTATGGCCGCCGATATTTTTATACACCGGGCAAGCGTTCAGGCAGGCGCCGCAGCGGATACAATAGAGCGCCTCCCTTACTTTTTCATTGGCAAGCAGATTGGTTCGGCCATTGTCCAATAAAATTACATACATTTCTGCCGGCCCGTCTGCTTCTTTCTTTTGTTTAGGACCGGTGATTAAAGTATTATAAGCTGTAACAAACTGCCCTGTTCCAAAGGTAGAAAGCAATGGCCAGAACAGTTCCAGATCATCCATAGATGGGATCACTTTCTCAATGCCTGCAACTACAATGGTTGTTTCAGGCAATGAAACACTAAGCCTGGCGTTGCCTTCGTTTTCCGTAATGGCAATGCCACCTATATCTGAGACTATAAAATTTGCACCCGTAATGCCAACAGAAGCTTCAGCAAATTTTTTTCTTAAAACATTTCTGGCCACAAGTGTAAGTTCAGATGGAGGCAAGTTCTCTTCCACCCCTAATTTTTCAGCAAACAATGCAGCAATTTCTTCCTTGCTTTTGTGCATTGCCGGCGTTACGATGTGGTAAGGAGGTTCATCGTCCATCTGCTGGATGTACTCTCCCAAATCGGTCTCCACGCTTTCAATGCCATTCTCTTCCAGGAATTTATTCAGGTGAATTTCTTCTGTGACCATACTCTTGCTTTTCACGATCGTCCGGCATTCCTTCTCCCGGCATATTTTGCCGATTTCCTGTAAAGCTTCGCCTGCATCCTCTGCCCATATAACCTTTGCCCCGTTTTCAGTGATTTTTTTCTCAAACTCAAGGAGCATAGCATCTAAATGTTCAATAGCATTCCACTTGGCGTTCTTGGCCATTTGACTGGCAAGCTCAATATTCTGAAACTGCGATTTACCGCGGGGTACAGCAAGATTATACTTACCAATATTGAAATTAATGGTTGCCCTGTGTTTAAGGTCAAACGCTTTTTCTTTACTTCTTGCTATAAATGAAGATGCTGATGGATGCATGTTCAAAATTACGTCATTAATTTTACAATAAAACATTTCAAATCCTTAAAACTTTGAAACAAATGCGCTAATTAAAGAGACATTTTGCATATTATATTTTCATGAAATCCATGAACTTTGGAGAGTTTTAAATAGTCGTTCAACTTAAACAATCATATACATGAAATAATAAAGATTAAGAATCTATACCAACCGGAATGAGTATTAAAATCTAAAAAGCTGGTTATTCCATGTGCCAACTGAAATAATTAATATTTGACAGATGCAATGACATAAAAATTTCAAATTAGGCTATTCAACGATCGACAATTTTATGCGGAATTGCATATGCCGATTTCTCCCAATAACTACCAAACACAATTAAAAACTTTAAAAGATATACGAATGAAAAAAACATTGTTTTTACTGATCCTTTTTACTGCGGGTATTTATTCTTTCGCACAATGGAAACCTGCGGGAAATAAATTTCAAACAAAATGGGCAGCTCAAATCAACGTCAATAATGTATTGCCAGAATACCCGCGTCCTCTTATGGAACGAAAGGAATGGATCAATCTGAACGGGTTGTGGGATTTTGCAATTGCTCCGGTAGGAAAAGCCGGTTCGCAATTGTATAATGGGAAAATCCTTGTACCCTTTGCCATAGAGTCAGCCTTATCGGGTGTGGGTAAAAAATTAGGTAAAGAAAATGAATTATGGTACCACCGTGAATTTTCAATTCCCAAAAAGTGGAGCGGCCATAAGGTATTGCTTCATTTCGGCGCTGTGGACTGGAAGGCTGATGTATGGGTAAATGATATAAAAGTGGGGCAACATACCGGTGGTTATACGCCATTCTCCTTTGAAATAACACCAGCTTTAAAAAGCGGCAACAATAAACTGACCGTTAAAGTATGGGACCCCACAGACCACGGATACCAGCCCAGAGGTAAGCAGGTAAACAATCCTGAAGGCATCTGGTATACTCCTGTAAGCGGTATCTGGCAAACGGTATGGTTGGAGCCTGTAAACGAAAAACACATTGAGGCACTAAAAATAACGCCTGATATAGATAGAAATATTTTGCAGGTGAAAGCACTGACCAATAGTCTGCCTGCCAACTACCGGATTGAAGTAAAAGTATTTGACGGTAAGCAGCTTGCAGCAAAAGCTCAATCCATCAACAACCAGCCGATAGAAATTAATATGCCCGCAAATACCAAATACTGGTCGCCGGACAACCCATTCCTGTATACTTTGGAAGTAAGCTTGTGGAATGGAAGCCAACAGCTTGATAAAGTGCACAGCTATGCTGCTATGAGAAAATACTCTATGAAACGCGATGCTAAAGGAATTGTGCGCCTGCAATTGAACAATAAAGACCTCTTTCAGTTTGGCCCGCTTGACCAGGGATGGTGGCCGGATGGCTTGTATACAGCTCCCAGTGATGAAGCTTTACGATATGATATCGAAAAAACAAAAGATCTTGGGTTTAATATGATCCGTAAACATGTAAAAGTAGAGCCTGCACGCTGGTATACACACTGTGATAAATTAGGCATGATCGTATGGCAGGATATGCCCAATGGAGATGCCAGCCCGCAATGGCAGGCAAGGCAATACTTTGACGGTTCTGAAAAGATCAGGTCAGCGGAATCTGAAGCTAACTTTAAAAAAGAATGGAAAGAGATCATGGATTATCTCTATTCCTATCCTTCAGTCGGCGTATGGGTGCCTTTCAACGAAGCATGGGGACAATTCAAAACTAAAGAAATTGTGGAATGGACCAAAACTTACGACCCGTCAAGACTTGTAAATCCTGCAAGCGGCGGAAACCATTACCCTGTTGGCGATATGCTGGATCTGCACCACTATCCTCAACCGGATCTTTTTCTTTATGATGCACAGCGCGCAACAGTGCTGGGAGAATACGGCGGCATAGGCATGGTGATGAAAGAACATTTATGGGAACCCAACCGCAACTGGGGATATGTACAATTCAACAGCGCCAAGGAGGTGACTGATGAATATGTGAAATATGCTGAACAACTAAAACAATTGATCAGGCAGGGCTTCTCTGCAGCTGTGTACACACAAACTACAGATGTGGAGATTGAAGTAAACGGCTTAATGACTTACGATCGTGAAAAAATTAAGGTTGAAGAAGACAGAGTAAGAAAAGTAAACCGGGAAATTGTACACATACTTGACTAATTGACAATCAAATTTTATAAAAGGAATAAGCAAAAAATGCTTGTTCCTTTTTTATTGTATGGATAATCAGCGTTGCCAGATGCGGCAGTTATTGTGCATAGTAATTTACCGGGCCGGATATTAATTTTTCTTGTTTATAATACTAAAGAGCTACAACAACAATTATAAACCGGTTGTAGGTTGATTGAACACTTTAACAGGCAGAAATTTTACAAATGTTGCTGGGACACAGGACACTCTTCGGGGTATAAAAGCGCCATGCTGATTTTTAATTATAGAAAAATGCATTCAGATATTTCAATACAGCATAGATGCTGTTTATGTTTGCGGGCATGTACAATAAAAAACACCGGCCAAATTGCCGGTGTTCTTCGTAAGAAACATTTTATTTCTTTTTAGCTGCAACCTTTTTTACAGGCGCTTTTTTAGCTGAAGTTTTTGCAGGCGCTTTTTTGGCAACAGCAGCAGTCTTTTTAACAGCAGCTTTCTTGGTTACCGTTTTTTTTGCGGCTGCGGATCTTGCTCCTTTTTTCTCTGCTTCCTCTTCCAAAGCAGCTTGTGCAGCGGCCAGGCGGGAAATAGGAACGCGGAAGGGAGAACAGCTCACGTAGTTCAGTCCGATTCTGTGGCAGAATTTCACGCTTTCTGCATCACCACCGTGCTCACCACAAATACCTACTTTTAATTTTGGCCTTACAGCTCTTCCGTTTTGAACAGCGTGCTCTACAAGTTTACCAACACCTTTCTGGTCTATGGTCTGGAACGGATCATCATCAAGGATTTTAGCCTCCAGGTAAGCTGGTAAGAAGCTGCCAATGTCATCACGGCTAAAGCCGAATGTCATCTGGGTAAGGTCGTTTGTACCGAAGCTGAAGAATTCCGCTACTTCTGCCATACGGTCTGCGCGCATAGCAGCACGGGGAATCTCGATCATGGTACCGTACATATTGGGGATTGATTTCACTTTCAGTTTAGCCAATACTTCAGCATACACTCTGTCATAAATCTCTCTCTGGCTTTTTAGTTCATTGATGCTCATGGTAACAGGTATCATGATCTCAACAAAAACTTTTTTGTTTGCCTTATGCAATTCACCGGCAGCCTCAAGAATAGCCCTGATCTGCATTTCAGAAATTTCAGGGTAAGTAATGCCTAAACGTACACCGCGGTGGCCAAGCATCGGGTTGTTTTCTTTCAGGTTTTCTGTTACTTTCAACAGCTCATCCAAAGATTCGTTTAATTCATTAGCCAGTTCCTGTAATTTATCTTTATCGTGCGGAACGAATTCATGTAAAGGAGGGTCAAGTAAGCGGAATGTTACCGGCAGGCCTTTCATAGTTTGCAGCGTAGCTTTCACATCTTTCTTTACAAATCCAGCCAGTTCGTCCAAAGCTGCTTTTCTCTGTGCAAGCGTTGAGCTCATGATCATTTTTCTCAACAGGAACAGTGGCTTTTCACTTCCCTCGCCATAGAACATGTGCTCTGTACGGAACAATCCAATACCTTCTGCACCAAACTCAAGCGCCTGTTTTGCGTCGGCAGGGGTATCAGCGTTGGCGCGCACATTCATTACCTTATACTTATCTACCAACTTCATTAGGTCGGCATAAGATTTATTTTTCTTCGGATCAATAGAAGTCAATGGCAATTGACCTTCGTAAACCAATCCTTTAGTACCATTTAAAGTAAGCCAGTCGCCTTCATTTACAGTGTGGCCGCTTTTGGTTTTGAATGATTTGCCGTCGTTGGCAATAACAATATCGCTACAACCTACTATACAACATTTACCCCAACCGCGTGCAACCAGGGCAGCATGGGAGGTCATACCTCCTTTACTTGTGAGGATAGCTTCTGCTTTGTGCATACCATCTACATCTTCAGGGGAAGTTTCTTCTCTTACCAGGATTACTTTCTCTCCATTGGCAGCAGCAGCAATTGCAGCGTTTGAAGAGAACACCACTTTACCCAATGCGCCGCCAGGCCCTGCTGGCAAGCCCTTCGCAATCGGTTTGGTAGTGGCTTCTGCTTTCGGATCGATCATTGGCAATAACAATTCTACCAGCTGGTTAGGCGCCACGCGCATCAACGCAGTTTTTTCGTCGATCATTTTAGACTTCACCATTTCGGTAGCCATTCTTACAGCAGCCACACCGTTTCTTTTACCTACGCGGCACTGCAACATCCATAATTTACCTTTTTCAATTGTAAATTCAATGTCCTGCATGTCTCCGTAGTGCTGCTCAAGTTTTTTTTGTATTTCGTTCAGTTCCCTGTACGGTTTTGGCATTGTTTTTTCCAAGGTAGGGAATTGCTGGTTTTGTGCATTTTTTGAGTAGCTGTTAATTGGCCCGGGAGTGCGTATGCCTGCAACAACGTCTTCACCCTGTGCATTGATAAGATACTCGCCATAGAAATGATTTTCACCTGTGCCCGGGTTTCTTGTAAAGGCCACTCCCGTAGCGCTATCATCACCCATGTTTCCAAACACCATTGCCTGTACGTTTACGGCTGTACCCCACTCGTCAGGAATTCTTTCAATTCTTCTGTATTCAACGGCACGCTTACCGTTCCAGCTTGCAAATACAGCGCCAATACCGCCCATTAACTGGTCCATTGCGTTGTCAGGGAATGGCTGCCCTAATAATTCTTTTACTAATTTTTTATACTCTATGGAAAGGTATTTAAGGTCTTCTACACCAAGATCCGTATCATTGGCAACGCCGTTTTTGTGTTTTACTTCTTCAAGCAATTCATCCATTATTTTTCTGATACCTATACCTTTTGCGGGATTCATACCGCCGGCTTTCTCCATCACCACATCGGCATACATCATGATCAGCCGCCTGTAGGCATCGTACGCAAACCTTTCGTCGCCGGTTTTTTCAATAAGACCTTTTAATGTTTCTTCGGTTAAACCTATATTCAATACTGTATCCATCATACCGGGCATTGATTTTCTTGCACCGGAACGAACAGACAGCAATAATGGATCTTTTACATCGCCAAACTTTTTACCCATCACTTTCTCTATGGCGCCTATCGCTGTTTTGATCTGCTTGTTTAGAGCAGCAGGATATTTTCTTCCATGATCATAGTAGTATGTACAAACTTCAGTAGTGATGGTAAATCCGGGAGGTACCGGTAATTTTAATTTCGGATTTCCGGCCATCTCCGCCAGATTAGCTCCTTTACCTCCAAGCAGGTTCTTCATGGATTCGTTGCCATCGGCTTTGCCGCCACCAAACGAATAAACATATTTCTTGTCTTTTGTTTTCGTTGCCATTTTAATATTTATTATGTTTAAAAATGTTTTGCAAAATTAAGATATTTCATAGTATTTAGATATGATATATATCATAGTATGGATTAACAAATTTACTAAATAATGCGCGCCACAGCTAATAAAAAATCATAAAAAGCAGAAATAGTTTGTTATATCGCTTTCATTTATTGGTGTTGGCTAAATATCTGCAAAATGTTCTGCCGCTTCAACTATGTAACTGTATCTTTGCGCAGCACCGGAGAGGTGTGCAAAAAAATCAAGCAAATAAAAAATGAAAGTTTTCAAGTTTGGCGGCGCAAGTATAAAAGATGTGGACCACATTAGGCACGTAGGGAATATTGTACGCGAGTACAGCACAGAGTCTCCGCTTTTGCTGATAATGTCCGCCTCAGGAAAGACCACCAACGCACTGGAGAAGGTAGTTGAAAACTTCTATAACGGCAACAGTATTGAATCGCTGAAATTGTTTGACGACATCAAAAGGCAACACCTGGATATAGCCAAATACCTACTGGTGCTCAACTTCAATATATGTCTTGAAAAAATGGTTGATCTGTTTACAGAGGTAGAATGGTTGCTGCATGATAAGCCCGTTTGGTCATACGATTATTATTACGACCAGGTTGTATGTATCGGAGAATTGCTAAGCACAACCATCATCAGCGCTTACTTTAACGAGGTAAAAATCAGCAACTCCTTGGTAGATGTGCGCGACGTTTTAAGAACCGACAATAATTTTCGTGATGCAGTTATAGACTGGCAGTATACTGCTCAAAAAACTGCGGAAATAATTTTATCGGCCATAGAAAAAAACGGCATTGTTATTACCCAGGGATTCATCGGCAGCACAGATGAAAATGAAAGTACCACATTGGGACGTGAAGGCAGCGATTACAGCGCAGCAGTTTTCTCTAACATCTTAAATGCGCAGGAATTGGTAATATGGAAAGATGTGGAAGGCGTCATGAATGCAGACCCCCGAAAGTTCCCTTCGGCGCAATATTTACAACACCTCAGTTATGCCGAAGCTATTGAGATGGCGTACTACGGCGCACAGGTGATACATCCTAAAACCATCAAACCCCTGCAGAATAAAAATATACCGTTGTATGTAAAATGTTTCATGGATACGGGCCTGCCGGGCACACTGATTAATAGCGAGCCTGTACGAGACCTGCCCGCCATACTGATATCCAAAGAAAATCAAACGCTGGTTTATTTTAAAACAATAGACTTTTCATTTATCAGCGGCCACCCGATGAACAGCATTCAGCAAATACTGGAGAAGTTACAGATAAAACCCAACCTGGTACAGACAGAAGCTATCAGTATGGAGATGTGTTTTGATGACAATGCCAAACTGGATACACTGGCGCAGGAGGCAAGCGTTTTCCTGGAGGTGCAGCTCGAGAAAGGTTTACGGTTGATTACACTGAGGCATTACCAACAACACGACCTGGATAATCATATACAAGATAAAGATGTAATATTACTACAAAGAACACAAAACACCGTTCAGGCTGTAGTGAGATAAAAATTTGCATATCCGCATGTGATAAAAAACAGTCACCCCATAGACATGGGGCGACTGTAAATCTAAACTATAAAAACACTTAAAACTAAAACACTAACTTAAAATAACTATATTATGGGGAGTTTAATCTTTTCTTCCTTTTAACTCTTTCTTCAGCATGTCTCTGAACCTGCTTTCCGCGTTATACACCTTTTCTGCCCTTTGCTCTGACCGAAAAACTTTTTGAAACGAAGGTTGATATTCTTTCTGCAATTCTTTTTTCTTGCCTTCAAATGAATTTTTATCCTCTCTGTTTTCTGACCACAGTTTATTCAACGCTTCTTCGTACCTGTTGTAAATCAACCAAAACTCGCTATATTCTTCATTTTTCAGATCCAGTTCTTTTGCCATGTACACATTCTTAAGTTGCTTTATCTTTTCTGCGCCCTTCACCCCTTTTGTGTCCTGGGTAGACTGGCTGAATGATGAAGTCATCAAACTATTATTGCTTCTAAACTGAGCTTCTACAGAAAATGAGAAAGAAAATAAAAATATGCTACATATCAACAATAACTTTTTCACTACTTAAATTCTTTTATCTTATTAATTAATTGCAGGCGTACTATTTAAATATTCTTCCAGATCTTGGCTGCTTATGGTATTGATCTCGTTAGATACATCTATTACCTTAATATCCTGCGGTACCACTATCTTTGCATCTTTGACTTCATTTTTTCCGGAAGGATTATTCAGGTAGGCGCCTAAATTTTGAGCATTGGGTTTTCCGCTATCCCTGCTTACGCCCTCCACAGATGCATAAGCTGTATTGGATTGAGAAAGAGACGCTGTATTTTCTTCCTTATTGACCAAAAGACCCAACGTAAGCACGGCGCCTAACAAAGAGGCGGCTACTGCCAGGCCTCTCCGAGTATTTTTGTTGCTCTTGTTAGAATCTATGGAAACAACTTTACTCTTAGCTCCGGTATTTACCGTAAATTTCTCAAAATAATTCGCAGGCACTGTATACATATTTTTCCTGCTGATGGTTGTCAGCAACGGAGCAATATCTCTTAACTCTTCCAGCACCTCATTTTCTTCGGCAGGTTCGTTTTTAATCCTGTTTAAAACATTGTAGGCAAAACTTTCAAAATATCCGGAAGGTACAGCAAATATTTCTTCTTTTGAATAACTTTGTATTTGTACCTGTGCTAAAATATCATCAGCTAACCCATCGAAATAACCGTTCGGCAGCTGGTAAGGCATGGCTGTTTTTCCAAAGCTTGGTGAAACTTCCTGTAGGTTTTCGTGGTTCATATTTTCATTTGCGTGTGTCATAACTTATTTTTTTGACTTGGGTTAGTAAAATAAGTTTACTCTTACGGATGATTTCTTATATAATCCTCTACCTTCTTGGCTGCATGGTGATAGCTGGCTTTTAAAGCTCCTTCGCTGGTGTCCAGTACGCGGCTCATTTCTTCATAAGGCATTTCATCGTAATAGCGCAGGTTGAAAACAAGTCGTTGTTTTTCGGGAAGCTGTTGTATGGCTACCTGTAATTTCCATTCAAGTTTTTCAGCGTCAAAATTGGCTTCTGCCTTTACCTTATTCACCAAAGTATATTCTATATCATCTAAGCTCACGGCTGATCTTTTTTTCTGTTGTTCAATAAACGTCAGGCTTTCATTGGTGGCTATGCGGTAGAGCCAGGTGTATAAACGGCTGTCTTCCCGAAAATTGTCCAATGCCTTCCAGACTTTAATAAAAACATTTTGCAATACATCATTGGCATCTTCATGATCTACCACCATCCTTCTCACATGCCAATACAGTTTTTCCTGGTATTTTTTAATTATGGCGGTATAGGCTTTTTCTCTTGTTGGTTCTTCCCTGAATAACCGCAATAACTCACTGTCTTCTAAATGCTGCATTTATTAGATTTTTATATTTTTAGGTATCTCAAAATATAAAAACTTGCTATTAGGACAAGTCGTTATAAATCAAGTTTAATATTTTTATTTTTTTGCCAGCACACGCTCTGCTGCTTCAGCGATCTTTTCTTTGGTAAGGCCGTATTTTTCAAATAGTTCTTCCGGCGTGCCGCTTTCACCGAATGTATCCTGTGTGCCGATAAACTCCATAGGCACCGGGCAATGAGCTGCTGCTACTGCGGCAATGCTTTCACCAAGCCCGCCGATAATGTTGTGTTCTTCACAGCTAACCGCACATTTTGTTTTAGAAATTGATTGAATGATGGCTTCCTTATCCAGCGGCTTAATGGTGTGTATGTTTATTACCTCAACGCTATATCCTTTCTGCTCAATGATTTTTGCAGCTTCAATAGCTGTCCACACCATATGACCACAGGCAAAAAGGGTAATATCTGTGCCTTCATTCAATACCTGTGCTTTGCCTATAACAAAATCACTACCGTCTTCTTGAGTAAAGTTGGGCCATTTCGGACGGCCAAAACGCAGGTATACCGGCCCGTCCAGCTCAGCAATCGCTTTTGTGGCTATCTTTGTCTGGTTAAAATCACAAGGGTTTATCACCGTCATTCCCGGCAACATTTTCATCATACCCAGGTCTTCCAATATCTGGTGTGTAGCCCCGTCTTCGCCTAGAGAAAGGCCTGCGTGGCTCGCACAAATTTTTACATTTTTCCCACTATAGGCTATGCTCTGCCTTATCTGGTCGTAAACACGCCCTGTACTAAAATTGGCAAAAGTAGTTGTGTAAGGAATTTTACCACCGATGGTAAGCCCTGCTGCTATGCCCATCATGTTGGCTTCCGCAATGCCTACCTGTATAAACCTGTCCGGAAAGTCCTTGATATAAGGCCCTAATTTAAAAGAACCTGCAAGATCTGCGGTTAATACAATTACATCTTTATTTTCCTGTGCTAATTCGTAAATTCCCTCTCCAAAACCCGCGCGCGTTTCTTTCTCATTTTGCGGCTTGATATCATTTATCATAGTTCAATTTTCCTTAATTTATAAATATTCACAAATATAGTCAAGTTTTTTTGTTATGATAAAAAACGCGCTGAAAAAAGCGCGTAAAAAAAGAGGCGTTTTGGCGCCTCTCTGATTCTTTAAATGAAAAACTACTTTATTTCAATAGTGGTCTGCACTTGTTTTTCCTCTTCCATCTTAGGCAAGGTCAACACCAGAACTCCATCTTCATATTTCGCTTCTATCCTGTTGATGTCAATGGTTTTTTCCACATTAAAGCTGCGCCTGAAACTGTTGAGCGCATAATCTTTTTTGTGGTACTTTTTCCCTGTTTGTTCCTGTGTCTTCTTTTCATAGGAAACTACCAGCAAACCTTTTTCTACTTTTACACCAAAATCTGATTTCTGCAAACCCGGGGCTACTACTTCAATATAGTAAGCACTGTCGTCTTCTGCTATATTTACTAATGGAAGTAAACCTTCTGACTTTGTCCAGTTAGGTGAAGTGTTGCCAAAAATTTCTTCAAACAGATTGTTGAGTGTGCCGAAGTTTGTCTTTACTTGTGTCATATTGAATATTTTATCTTTTATTAATAAGGTACCTGGTATACAGGCTTTCAAATCCTGTTCCAACAGGTATTTCAACAATTTAGACTACCATTTTGTCATTAAATAATCATTTTAAGAGACAAAATGTCATATTTATTGCTTATAATTTACAATAAACTAACGCAGAAATACTTTTATTGATGTAGATTTGCATTTTACCAAACTAATCAAGAAAAAATTTTAAAGATATGTATCCAGCAGAGATAGTTTTACCCATGAAAGCAGAGCTGACCGAAAACGGTTTTTCAGACTTGCAAACTCCACAGGACGTAGAAAAAGCCATTAGCCAACCCGGAACAACTCTCGTGGTTATTAATTCAGTTTGCGGCTGTTCAGCAGGTAGTGCACGCCCGGCTGCATTGATGGCTGTAAATAATTCCCCTAAAAAGCCGGACCACCTGGCTACCTCTTTCGCAGGCTTTGATATGGAAGCTGTGGAAACTTTACGGGAAAAATTATTGCCTTACCCGCCCTCATCCCCATCCATAGCCTTGTTTAAAGACGGAGAGCTTGTAGCATTTATAGAACGCCACATGATCGAAGGCAGGCCAGCGCAGGTAATTGCCAACGGCCTTATACAGATCTTTGACGAACATTGCTAAAAACATTTTTAAATGAACTATAGAAATCCTTACTGCTTTCGGTAAGGATTTTTTGATTTGTATATTTGCAAAAATCTTAGACATAGGCATGGAACAAAACATCAGGGAGTATGCGTTGACCGCTATCGACATTGAAACGAAAGCAGTAAAAGCTCTTACAAACAGCATTAACCAAGAATTTGTAGTCACAGTGAAAGCGCTGTACAACTGTAGCGGGCGCGTGATCATCAGCGGTATTGGCAAAAGCGGCATTATTGCACAGAAAATGTGCGCTACTTTTAACTCTACCGGCACTCCTGCCCTGTTTATGCATGCATCTGACGCTATTCACGGCGACCTGGGAATGGTGCAGAAAAATGATATAGTAATCATTATAAGCAAAAGCGGAGAAAGTCCTGAGATTAAAGTGCTTATACCATTGGTAAAAAGCCTGGGCGTGGAAGTGGTAGCCATTACCGGCAATACAGCTTCTTTCCTGGCGCAGCATGCAGACTATTGCTTGGACACCACGGTAGAAAAAGAAGCATGTCCCAATAACCTGGCGCCTACCAGCAGTACTACAGCGCAGGTAGTGATGGGCGATGTATTAGCCATATGCCTGATACAGTTAAAACATTTCACCAAAGAAGATTTTGGCAAATACCACCCAGGAGGCAATATCGGCAAACGTTTATTTATGAGCATAGCAGACCTATATCCTGCCAACGAAAAACCAAGCGTGCAACCCGGTACCGTTTTAAAGGATGTGATTTTCTCCATTACGAAAGGCAGGTTGGGCGCTACTGCCGTCACAGACCAAGATAATTATTTATTAGGTATCATTACAGACGGCGATGTGCGCAGGATGCTGGAAACAACAGACGTACTCAGCGGTATGACAGCCAAAGATATTTACTCCAAAAATCCGAAAAGCGTGCAGCCGGGTACCCTGGCGCTGGATGCTATGGAAATACTGAAAAGCTATAATGTGAATCAACTACTCGTTGCCGACGAAGAAAACAGGTATCTTGGCATCGTTCACCTACACGACCTGATCAGGGAAGGCTTTAAATAACAGGTAAGCTATTACCGGTTTATTAAAATCTATTATTCGCAATTAATATTTACCTTTGCCAATCATTTTTTTATAATTAAAATTAAATGTAATAACACTGCTGCATTTGCTGCTGGGGTTATTCCATTTCATAGAAAAGAAAAAGCTACATACACAGATGAAAGGAGATAAAAATACCATCATTGGTTTTGTGTTAATGGGAATTTTGTTTATAGGATTTTTTTATTACAACAATAAACAACAAAGCGAATATTTACAGCAGCAACAACATATCAAAGACTCAATAGCCAAAGTGGAACTGGCTAATAAGCCTGTGATTGATTCTGCAACTTTAGTTTCGGATTCGCTCACAGCTGATTCAATCGCAAGATCCGCTGTAGCCGGTGATTTTGTGAATAATGCACTTGGAACAGAAACCATTACCTCCATAGAAAATGAAGTAATAAAAGTAGACCTAAGCAATAAAGGCGGCCAGGTAAAAAGTGTTACTTTAAAGAAATACAATAACAGCCTGTTTAATAAACCGGTAGTCCTTGGCGGCGAAAAAAATTCTATAGAATATGCCATTAATACGGCGCCAAACCAGGCTGCACAAACCGGCAACCTCTACTTTACTGCCTCACCGGTAGAAAAAAAGGCAGACGGAAGCCAGGTGGTGACTTATACATTGAATTCACCAAACGGTACAAAAGTGTTGCACCAGTTTGTGTTGCGCCCGGATGATTATATGGTTGACTGGAATATTTCCATGAACGGAGCAGACAAGTTATTAACTCAAAACACCATCAACCTTAACTGGACCACTGAACTCCACCAACAGGAACTAAACAGCAAATATGAAGGCGATCAGTCACGCATCAATTACTACAGCGCTGAAGAGGGCTATGACTTTAAGCGGACCAGCAACAGCGGCATTGTAACGCTGAAGGATCCCATGGAATGGGTAGGCTTTAAACAACAATTCTTCAGCCAGCACCTGCTTTCTAAATCTGCAAATTTTGGAACCGGCAGCACATTGGAAATGAAACGTATACAGGACACTACTACCCGCCAGTTGTTTGAATCCAAAGCTAACCTTTCGTTGAAAATTCCGGCAGCAAGCATTGCTACCATACCGCTGCAACTTTACTATGGCCCTAATGATTACAAAGTTTTGAAACAATACGATAACGGTATGTTCGAAACAGTAGATCTTGGCTCTGGCATTTACTCATTTGTAAGGCCTATCAACAGGTACATCATCATTCCTGTATTTGATTTCTTTGCAAAATTTATTGCCAATTATGGTTGGGTAATTATGCTGCTGACTATTGTGATCCGCCTGATCACTTCGCCTTTCATGTTCAAGAGCTATCTCAGCAGCGCTAAAATGCGCGTACTTCGCCCCGAACTGGATGAACTTAAAAAGAAATATCCTGAGCAGCAGAAATTTGCCTTGGAGCAGATGAACCTGTTTCGCCAAGCAGGTGTAAACCCCATGGGCGGATGCCTGCCGGCTTTGATACAGTTACCGATATTCGTAGCCCTGTATAGTTTCTTTAACTCCGCTATACAGTTGCGTGGCGAACCTTTCCTTTGGGCAAAAGACTTATCAACTTACGATGTATTATTCCGCTTTCCGTTTCATGTGCCTTTATTGGGTGATCACCTGAGCCTGTTTACATTGCTGGCTTGTGCCACCATGATGGTGAGCTCCATTTACAGCATGAGCCTTACGCCTACCACTGGTATGGAAGACAACCCTCAAATGAAAATGATGAAGTACATGCCATACATCATGCCTTTAATGATGTTGTTTATCTTCAACAACCAGCCGGCGGCTCTTTCGTGGTACTATACTGTGAGCAACGTAATCACTTTCCTGATACAATTTGTGATTCTGACATTTATTATTGATCATGATAAAATACTGGCTAAAATAAATGAGAAGCGCAAGCAGCCAAAGAAGAAAAGCAGGTGGCAGGAACAGATGGAAGCCATGCAGGCTCAGCAAAGGAAAATGGAGGAAATGAAGAAAAAAGCCCAGAAATAAAAATTAGGAACGCGCCGCTGGCGCGTTCCTAATGTGTGGATAATTATCATTAATTATAAAAAGTTATACAACATTGATTTTCTTAGATAAAGTCGGCCTAAATTTGATTGTTCTATAGAACCAAACAGAAGCAAACACAGAGACGGCGGAATTCTTTTCGCCGTCTCGTTTTTACCGGATCACCGGCGTAATTCCATCGTAGTTTCCGGGATAGGTAAACGTCTTCCTAAGAACAGCAGAAGCTGCATCGTAAAGGTACACATAGTTGTTATTACCCGTTATATCGCGCGCAACCACAATGAGAGCATCTATATGCTTATCATATCTAAAGCCTGCACCACTTAATCTCTGGCCTGCAGGCAGTGTTATAAATGGCTGATTGATTGAAGCAGATGAATCTGCCTTAAACCTGTAAACCGTTGTATGACCATTTTGTGATGCACTTTGCGTTGTGAAGAACACATAATTGCCTTTTGAAGATGCTGATAACATAGCAGGATATTTTGCCTGCACGGCTATAGAATCTTTTATTTGCGTTGTTGTTACACCTAAAGTTTTACCGTCAACAGCTACCAGTGTTTTGCCAAAGCCGCACCATACTTTGTTATCAGGCGTTCTGACAAATCCTATGGCAATACTGTCAATAGTTTTAATTACTGCGAAATCGCTTGCGCGCAACAGTTTTGCACAACTATCCATAAGTACGAAAATTTGATTGTCAACTTTGCAGATGTCGCGTACGGGTTTATTGGCAAAACTATCGAGTCTGTTGGTAGCAGCCACGTCCGCAAAACTAAACTGATATAAGCCGTGATTGCTGCTTGCCAGGCCAAAATCATCTGTGATAAAAGCCAGCGAATGCCATTGATGAGCGGTATAGAATTGTGATGACTGCTCCTGGTTGAATTTTTTGTTGTTCAATTTTACTACTCTTCCATTACCTTTTGTAAGCAGGTAAAATTTATCTTTATGCATAGCGCCATTTGCCAATACTGAACCAAGCGTATCAATATCTTTTCCGCTTTCTTTAAAATATATATTCTCAAATAAAGAATCAGTATTGTAGCGCACAAAGTGAACAGTGGAGCGCGTTTCAGAAGACCCTTCATTTATTAGAAAAAAACCATTTTCGTATTTATCAACAAAAGGTTTGGGTGGTTCAGGCTTGGTTTCTTCCGGTACATCAATTTTGCTGCAGGCAGTGCTACTTAATAACAAAGTGAAAATAATTCCTGTAAAGATATTTTTTTTCGCAATCATAATATTTGAACATCAGTGAATGATACAAAGATACTGCATCAAAAAATAAGGCTGCAAACTTCTATAAGTTGCAGCCCTTCCTTTGCATAGATACAGCATTGTAAATTGTGCTGTAAAGATTGGTTAAAAAAATTGTTGTCGCTTTATTACCTTACAAATAAAACCTTGTTTGGCAGGTAACCCTGTGGCGCCAGTGATATAGAAAATTTCTTTTTACCTGACTGGTCAAAACAATACACCACACCAGGCTGGCCAAACGCTACAAGGTCGCAAATATACACGTTGCCATTACTTTCGTCTATATCAATGCCATAAGGAATTTTTATTTGTGTGCCGTCAGTGATGAAATTATCTTTCAGCAGTTTGTCGACTTTTGTATCTATAACATAAATTTCATTCTTTTGGGTCGTATAGCTATAATTGTAAGAATACAAATTATTTTTATAGATTGCCATTTTAGAACCTATGCGGTCTATTGTTTTTGCCGCACTGTTGTTTTTGCTATCAATTACCGTAATTTTAGGAACATAGTCTTTAATTACCCAATCAGCTTCTCTTGCGGTTACATACAGCTTACCATTGTCTTCAGCGATCATGTAAGGATTAATACCCACAACAATCTTTTTAACTTCTTCGCCTTTGTTTAAGTCAACTACAGATACCGTTGAGTCGGGTACAGGATTACGTCCGCCCGAGTTTACCACGTAAGCCATATGGCCAACTGTAGCCACACCTTCAGGATACGGACCCACGCTGATTGCCTTTTCTACCTTCCATGTGGCCGTATCAATTACGGAAAGTTTTCCATTATATCCTGTAACCAACACTTTGCCCTGATAAGGCACAATATGCCTGGGTTGCCAATTATTACCTGATGTGATTTTAGTTATCAGCTTCACTGTTTGTTTATCAACCACTGCAACCAGGTTAGAATTGTTGACTACAATGTACATTTTACTGCCATAAATAATTGCATCGTTGCCGGTATCCCCGAGTTTTTCACCGTTTGCCATCTTGTAAAACTCATTAGTTACTTTCGCAGAAGCAAAGTCGTAGTAAGACAAACTGGCATTGTTGCCAAAATACGCACCCTCATTTATTACATACAATCCTTGTGCAGGTTTTACAGGGTCGGGCGGTGGCGGAAAATCATTTTTGTTACAGGAAGCTGCCAGCAGTAGTGCCGACGTGATAAGCATACTTAGTTTGTTTTTGTGTATCATATGTTTTGTTTTAATTGAATGAAAATTATTTTGACCAGTGAATTGCCAGTCTGAAATGTCTCCCGGGCATGGGATAATAGTTTACGATGGCGTATTGATGATTCCAGATGTTGCTAAGCTCAAATACCAGCTTGTACGTGCCTACTCTTTTTAAACCCCACTTCCTTGAAACACTGATGTCATGCGTATTCCAGGCGGGCAGGTAAGTAAATGCGCTGTTCATTCCCGCTGTATAGCGGTAGCCGGAAAACAAGGCATTGTATGCCATATTCAGCTTGCCGTAAATGGCAGAAAAATTGAAGGAGCCGCTATGCAATGGCGTATAGGCTATCTGGTTTTTGTATAATGCAGAAGTGGCGTCCGTTACGTCAAGCGACTGTTGCCAGGTATAACTTCCCATCAAAGAAAGGAGCCAGTCTCCTATTGGTTTAAGGTGCATATATGCCTGAATATCTGCTCCTTTAACTGATACTTGCCCTATATTCTGCATGCTCCACTGGGCAATATTAGCTGATGGAATGGCTATGATCTTATCGTGTATGTGGTTGTAATATACATCAGCAGTAACAGAAATATTATTGACGAATGCTTTGTGCAAATGCTTATTCCACAACAGTCCTGCGTTGTACTGATGCGTATATTCAGGTCGCAGTCTTGTATTGCCAATGTGTGTATAATACAAGTCATTGAAAGTAGGCATGCGGAATATGTTCTTGTAAAAAGCACGCACAATCAAGGGATCTTTTTGCGAAAGAGTATAATTCACCGCTACTGTAGGTGTAAGCTCCTGGGTATGGCCTGTGAATTCTAAGCGTTTATCTTTGACAGTTGTGCTTAAAATATTACCGGCAAAACTCCAACGCTGTTTCGAGAAATGTACACTTATATTATTAAGCCAGGTATGGCGCATGGGGCCGCCAAACGCTGTATCATTGCTTCGCAAATTGTTTATAAAATAATCTGATGCATAGCTGATCTTTAAAAAATCAAAAGGCTTGTACACAAGAACTGCAGTAGTGTACGCTTCATCCTGGTAAAATATATTTTCCAGGATCCTCTCATCATAAAAAAATGCGGTATCTATATACCTGTAATAGCTGGTATTGTATTTAGCGCCTATAAAAAACTGCAGGTTTCTATGTATAGATTTATACCAGGTAGCCTGGGCGAAAAATTGTTTGTCCCACAAACGCTGAGACCCTTGTTGGGTGTAGAGAATGATAGAACCCGGCAACCCGCGTTGTCCATCGTAGTAATAAAGGTTAGCTTGTATAGCATTGCTGTCGTTCAGCTTGAAATGCGCAGTGTATGCCATGTTTAGCGCTGCCACATCACTGTTGGCCCTTCTGTCGTGTACGGTTTTATCTACGTTCTTGTATGAAAAATTATAATTACCGGTTGCCTTTAAATAATCAGTATGGAACGATGAACTGAATCTTCCGGATTTATTTTTAATAGTTAAGGACGGGTGCAGCAAGCCAAAAGAACCGGTTTTGAATGAAGCAGCGTATTGCCAGTGCCTCTCCCCGGGAATTACTGTACTTAATGTTTGCAGCCGGATCAATGATGCATAGGAATAAATGCGGGCCGGCTGCAACAGATCACCGGCATAGCCATTGTATAAGCTTACAGCATCTATATTTTCAAGCGTAAATTTTCCAAGGTCAACCTGTGCGTTTTGTGCATCATTTAAAACAATACCGTCATAGGTTATACCTGTATGGTTTGCGCCCAGGCTGCGGACTGATATAGTTTTTAAACCTCCTATGCCTCCGTAATCCTTTAGTTGTACGCCTGCAAAATACCTGGCGGCTTCGGCTACGGAAACTGCGTTGAGATTGTTTAAACGGTTGCGGGATAAAATTTGCGTTGGAGTTAGCGAAGATGAATCTGCCCTGCTATTGCGTGTATAGAAATGCAGCGTCTCCAGATCCGATAAAGTATCCTGCTGCGAAGAAGCCGCGCAGGCTATACACACGAACACAGTAAGAAGTAGAATACGCATTTCCTTTTTCATACACGGCACAAAAGCATACAGTGCATGACGGAGAAGCTCTCCGAAGGACTACTGTACATCAACTTTTCGCACCGAAAGTTTTTTGTTTATGATGAATAAAGGCAGGTCTTCCGGCTTTGCGACTTTCAAGCGCCTTCCCATCCGGTAAAGACAGTGGCTATTTGCTGAAAGTGGGCATATATGCCCTTAAACACTTACGGCTACGGGGATAGCGAAGGATTTGCACCTTCTTCCCTATTAATCCTGGTACACAGGAACCTTTTTCCGGCGGCAAATATAATATAATGTACTGATGTTAGCTAAAAAAATTTACTTCTTCAGATCTCTTTGCACTACATCGGGGAGGAATGCACTGGCATCGCCATTATTGCGGATTACGTCGCGCACGAGCGTAGAAGCCACGGAAGAATATTCGGGAAGGCAGGTAAGAAAGATGGTTTCAATGGAATGATCCAGGCTTCGGTTCATGTCGGCGATTGTTTTCTCATATTCAAAATCACTTACAAAGCGAATACCGCGAACTATGTATTTGGCATTAACTTGCTGGCAGAAGCTTACAGTAAGGCCTTCGTAGATGGCTGCTGATACCCTGGGTTCGTCTTTATAAATTTCTTCGATCCACTCAACACGTCTTTCCGCAGAAAACATAGGTGTTTTATTCGC
This sequence comes from Bacteroidota bacterium, assembly GCA_023422835.1. Classification (GTDB taxonomy): domain Bacteria; phylum Bacteroidota; class Bacteroidia; order Chitinophagales; family Chitinophagaceae; genus Haoranjiania; species Haoranjiania flava. The sequence goes on from JAFAGI010000001.1 coordinate 128,611, forward strand.
ATTGGTACCAATACCTATTACAATTTTATCAAACAAATCCAGTGAACGGTTGATGATATCCACGTGTCCTAAAGTAATGGGATCAAAGGTTCCCGGGAATAAAGCTATGCGCATGTAGGTAAAGTTTTTTGAGTTCAATATAATCAGTCATTCTTGCCGGAAAGCAAATATAGACAAGCCATTCTCACGGCCACGCCGTTTTCTACCTGGTTTAAAATAATGGAGTACGGCCCGTCAGCAACATCACTATCCAGCTCTACGCCACGGTTTATCGGACCCGGGTGCATGATCACGATCTCTTTGCCCAGGCTGTCAAGTACACTCCTGCTGATGCCGTATACAAGATTGTATTCTCTCAAAGATGAGAATAAGGGCTGGTTCTGCCTTTCGAGCTGTATGCGCAGCACGTTGGCCACATCGCACCACTGTAAGGCTTTCTTAATATGGTATTCCACACGCACATTCAGCGCTTCTTCAATATATTTCGGTATCAGTGTGGGAGGACCGGCTATGGTTACTTCCGCACCCATTTTTGTAAGCAGGTAAATATTGCTTAGTGCTACTCTGCTATGCATGATATCTCCTAAAATCGCCACTTTAAGCCCTTGCAAGGAACCAAATTTTTCCATCATGGAATAAGCGTCCAGCAAAGCTTGTGTAGGATGCTCATTAATGCCGTCTCCAGCATTGATCACTGCTGCATTTATGTGCCGTGCGAGAAAGTGAGGTGCACCGCTGGCGCTGTGCCGCATTACTACCATATCAACTTTCATGCTCAGGATGTTGTTAACCGTATCCAGCAGTGTTTCTCCTTTCTTTACCGAGGATGCGCTGGCTGAGAAATTGAGGGTATCGGCAGAAAGCCTTTTTTCGGCTAACTCAAAAGACATGCGGGTCCTGGTAGAATTTTCAAAAAACAAATTCACCACGGTCACATCCCTTAATGAAGGAACTTTTTTAACCGGCCGCTGTAAAACTTCTTTAAATTGCTGAGCTGTAGAAAGAATTAATTCAATGTCTTCCCGCGTAAGATTTTTAATACCTAAAAGATGCCTGGTAGATAGTTTCATTAAAAAACAAAGCTACTGCATTTTTAAATAATTTGAATTAGAAAATAAAATTTAAAATAAATTTATGACAAATGACGGAAATTTCAGGACAAATGACATAACTTTGTAGAGACAAAAATATAAGGAGCGCATGAAATACAACATCAACCATAATAACCAGGAAGTAAATGAAGAGGCTATGGTTTACAATGCCATCGAAAACCGCAATGCTTTTTTGCTTATCAATCTTATCAGGAGCGGCATTCGTTTTACCATGTTTAAATCAATTGCAGACAAAAGCCCGTTTTCTTTTACAGAATGGTCAAACTTTCTGCATCTTTCAGAGCGCACCATGCAACGCTACCAGAAAGAAAAAAAATCTTTCGATCCTATTTATTCTGAAAAGATCATAGAGATCACTATGCTTTACAATTATGGCAAGGAGGTGTTTGGTGATAAAAAAAACTTTGACTACTGGCTGCAAACAGAAAATATAGCGTTAGGCAAGCGTACGCCTAAAGAACTCCTGGACAGTACATTTGGAATACATCTTGTAAAAGATGAACTCACCCGCATAGAGCACGGAGTGCTCGCTTAATTTTTTTATGATAGTCTACAGGCTGGCGAAAGAAAAATATAAACATGACCTTTCCGGCAAAGGCGCTGAAATTGCCGGCGGCAGGTGGAACAGCGCTGGGCATGCCATGCTATATACCAGTGAATCACGTGCCTTGTGTACAGCCGAGATAGCAGTACATAGCCCCTTGGGCATCTTGCCTAAAGATTATTGCCTGATATCCATAGAAATTCCAGATAGTATAGATATAAAAGATCTTAAGGCTGCTCAATTGCCTGAAGACTGGGCATCAGTGCCGCACGCTATCAGCACCCAATTGATCGGTGATAAATTTTTTAAAGAAGGGAAATATGCAGTAATGAAAGTGCCCTCTGTTGTAGTCCCGGGTGATTACAACTATCTTGTAAATCCTCTGCATGATGTTTTTGCCAAAGTAAAGGTGAAGAAAACGGAGCGATTTAGTTTTGAGAAGCGGCTGTTTGTGCTGTAGGATGAATATTACAACTCAGCAAACGTTGACAAGAAAACCATAATTGAGAATATGCAAGCCCGATTTATAATTAAGAAAATGTATCTTTAAAGAATTTGAATTCCTACTGATCCTGGTATTATATTAATCCAAACAGGTGTACAAGACCTGGGAAGACAAGAATAAATCTTCCCATATTGTGAAAATTTATAAATTTCACGGTACACCTTAAAGGCACCCAGCTAATTTTAGGGTCAATATTCAATATTTTAATCATAATATCTTAACTTTGCACTCCCGAATTAAAACCATCGGGATTTTTATTATGAGTGATAACAATATTGTTAACCCAAACGCTGAAGCACAGGAGAATGCACCGGTAGAACAAACCGAAGCAACTACAGCGACAACAAATGCACCTGAGCAAACACCAGAGGCAACCCCTGCTGAACAACCAACTGAAGAAGCTGCACAACAGGAAGCTCCTCAACAGGATATTCCTCAGGAAGAAGCTCCGAAAGAAGAAGTTCAACAGGAATCTGCACATGATGATTTCGACTGGTCTGTGGACAAACGCAACGTATCAAGCTATTCTAAAGAAGATCAGCAGAAATACGACCAGGTTTACGAAAGCACTTTTGTACAGGTTGATGATGGCACCGTAGTAGATGCTACTATAGTTGGCCTCACTAAAACCGACGCAGTTTTAAACATTGGATTTAAAAGCGACGGGCTTGTTTCCCTCAACGAATTCCGCGATATGCCGGGTTTAAAAATCGGCGATGTTGTGGAAGTAATGGTTGTGGAAAAAGAAGACAGGCAGGGTCACCTGAACCTTAGCCGTAAATCTGCCCGCACCACACGTGCATGGGAGAAAATCGTGGAAGTTCACAAAACAGGCGAAATTGTTACAGGTCTTGTTACCAGTAAAACAAAAGGTGGCCTGATTGTAGACATTTTTGGAATGGAAACATTCCTGCCCGGCTCTCAAATTGATGTAAAACCTGTAACGGATTACGATCAGTTTGTAGGCAAAACAATGGAATTCAAAGTGGTGAAAGTAAACGAAACCATCAAGAATGCCGTAGTTTCTCACAAAGCGCTTATTGAAAGTGATATTGAAGCACAACGTGCTCAAATCATCAGCCAGCTTGAAAAAGGCCAGGTGCTGGAAGGAACTGTAAAAAATATTACAGACTTTGGAGCATTTATGGATCTTGGCGGATTAGATGGCTTGTTGTACATCACTGACATTTCATGGGGACGTATCAATCATCCGCAGGAAGTGTTGCAATTAGATCAGAAATTACAGGTAGTTGTATTGGATTTCGATGATGATAAGAGGCGTATCAGCCTTGGCCTGAAACAATTGACTCCGCACCCTTGGGATATTCTTCCTGAAGGATTGCAGGAAGGTTCTGTTGTAAAAGGCAAAGTTGTAAACATTGAAGATTACGGTGCATTCCTTGAAATTCAGCCTGGTGTTGAAGGCCTTGTTCACGTAAGCGAGATCACATGGGCTAATACACCGATCAATGCAAAAGAATTCTTCACCATGGGCGAAGAGTACGAAGCAAAAGTGGTAACGCTGGATAAGGATACTCGTAAGATGAGCCTTTCCATCAAACAACTCACAGACGATCCGTGGAACACAATTGAAAATAAATTCCCTGAAGACAGCAAGCACAAAGGTTCTGTAAAAAACATTACTCCTTACGGCGTATTCGTAGAATTAGAACCCGGTATCGGCGGTATGATCCATATTAGCGACCTTAGCTGGCTGAAGCGTTTCAACCACCCTTCCGAATATGTGAAAGTTGGCGAAGAAATAGATACCATTATTCTTTCTATAGATAAGGACAACCGCAAACTGCAATTAGGACACAAGCAACTGGAAGAAGATCCATGGAATGCGCTTGAAGACACATTCGCAGTAGGCACTGTACATGAAGCAACCGTTACCCGCAGGGACGACAAGGGCGCTCTGGTACAATTGCCATATGGCCTGGAAGGCTTTGTTCCAAACCGTCATTTAGGTAAAGAAGACGGCAAGTCTATAGAAATGGATGAAACAAACAAATTCGTAGTGATAGAGTTCGATAGGAACGAAAAACGCATCGTTCTCAGCCACGCACGCATTTGGGAACAAGAGCAGGCAGACGCAAAAGAAGCTGTGAAGAAAGAAGCGAGAGCTGAAGCTGAAACTGCAAGAAAAACTGTTAAGAACATCCAGAGCAAAGTAGAGAAATCTACACTTGGTGATCTTGGCGCATTAGCAGACATTAAAGCCAAACTGAAAGAAGAAGAAAAGAACAACGAGAATAAATAATCTTCTTTGAAACTATAAACACCTCACATTTTTTGTGGGGTGTTTTTTATTGCAAAAATGGTGAAGTTCTTAATCCAAGCGGATTACGGGCGATCGCTAAAAATAATTATTTACAAAAAAAGAGACTGCCTCAAAAGTCCGAGACAGTCTCTTTTTATTCGGGTAGGTAATAGAGAATGAAATCAAATAAGCAATTCTCAAAGCCTTCAAAAAAAACCTTTTGAGAGAACCTCTCATACAAAGGTACAAGCAATATTAAGATGCTGTTGTGATGTATAAATTGGGTGATGCGTTTTCTTCTGTGTGATGCTCAACCTCTTCGTGATCATTTTTCAGTGCTTCAATCAACTGGTCTATTTGTTCTTTTTTAATGCCCGGTACACAGATGACATGGCTGATATTTTCATCAGATGCCAACTGGAACCTGTTCCTGATCTTTAAGGAAGGCTTTGGGAAAACTACGGTAAGGCCATCATTATTGCGCCAGGCTTTAATGCCGATTTTATTCATCTCATCTTCTGTATATTTTGCCAGCGCCTGAGATTCTTTGGTTCTTTTGATCAGCCCTTCCACACCCTGCGTTTGAATAAAATCCCAGATAAAAAGCGGTGTCATACCATTTCTTGAACCGGTAATGGTTGTATCCAGCGTATCTACATACGATATGGAATGCGCCACCCGGTCTCTGTGATTTCTTTTCACCAGCACAAGCCCGCAGGGAATGGGGCTTCCGAGAAATTTGTGCCCTGAAATTGAAATGCTGTCTACACCTTCAGAAAAATCAAATTTAGGCCCACCCTCAATAAACGGCGCCAGCGCTCCTAAAAATGCTGCATCGCAATGAATATAAAAATCTTTGATCGCATATTTTTTAATGATCTTTTTTATTTCATCCAGCTTATCTACAGCTTCGGTCATAGTAGTGCCGATGTTCAGGAAAAATATAGCAGGATGATCTCTCTTTAGCGCGATGGTGCTGTCAAGATCATCATAATCCATCTCGCCGTTTTCGCGGGCACGGATCACGATGTTGGGAATCTGTAAAAGATGCAGGTTTTTCTTTACGCTGTAGTGCGTACTTTCCGAATAATAAACTATCGCGTGCGGAAAAGCTTCCCTGGCTACATACAACCCATAGAGATTACCTTCCGTACCGCCATTGGTTACATATCCCCAGACTTTTTTTGGGTCGCCTTTTAGTATTCTGGTAAAGAATTGCACGCACTTGATCTCGATATCTTTCGTATCAATTGCCAGTGTAGAGGGCGACTCGGGGTCTCCCACATTGTTGATGACATAATTTAAAAACGGCGCAAAATCTTCATAGGAGAAATCTTTTGCCAACGGGTAGCCTAAAAAAGCATTGGATGCATGTTTTATCCTTTGAAATACGTCTAATTTCCAGTCGTTGTTCATGGTTATAAATTTCCTACGAAATTAACAGCAAAATGTAAATATTTTTGTAATAAGGAAATAATTAGATAATATTTGCCATATGGTTTATGTTTAAAGAATATTATTCTCCAAAGCCGCAACCAAGATATGCTTTACAGCATAAAATTGTTTGGGAAAATTTCAAATATTTGTTATGATACATATTGATGCTACAGACAAGCTGATCTTAAAAGAACTTGTAAAAAATGGAAAACAAAGCATGAAAGAGATTTCAGCTAAAGTAAACCTGTCTCCTACGCCTGTGTATGACAGGATAAAAAAACTGGAGAATGAAGGTATTATAGAAAAATACGCAGCAATCATTGACCCGGAAAAATTAGGCTTTGAGCTGGTTGTTTATATGCAGATAAAACTCATCAGGCACCAGGAAGAATTGTTCAAACAATTTGCAGAGCATATCATGCAATTTGAAGAAGTGGTAGAGGTAGTGATGGTCTCCGGTGAATACGATGCTTTGATGAAGCTTTATCTTAAAGATATGACTGAATACAATGATTTTGTGCTGAAGAAAATTTCTAAAATAGACATCATATCTCATGTTATCAGTAGTTTTGTACTCAGCAGTATCTCGGGCAATATTCAGACAATTATGCCGAGGTTGTAACTACACATTGTTTTAAAACAGAATTTAATTGTCAATATACATTCATATACCTTATTGCAGGAAGGCGTGCCATTATTGCAATTTTCATTTTTCTACAACCAGACATCAGCTTAAAGCTATGATTGATGCGGTTTGTAATGAAATAAAGCTGCAAAGAAATTATGTTGCACAACCTTTGGAAACCATTTATTTCGGCGGCGGAACTCCATCCATACTGGATACGGACGATATTGATAAGATCTTTACAGCCATACATCAAAACTTTTCTGTTGCTGCTGATCCGGAAATAACTATAGAAACAAATCCTAACGATATTACTGTTAAAAACCTAAAAGCATGGAAGCTGAATGGCATCAACCGTTTGAGCATGGGCATACAATCTTTTTTCAATGATGATCTGCAATGGATGAATAGGGCACACAATGCATCTCAGGCTGTCAATGCCATAAAACTTGCCCAGGATGCCGGCTTCAGCAATATCACCATTGACCTGATCTATGGTACACCCACCCTGCCGGATCATAAATGGATACAAAATTTAACCACAGCCATTTCGCTGCACATTCCTCATTTATCCTGCTATGCACTAACGGTTGAACATAAAACAGCACTTCATAAATTTATAGAAAAAGGAAAAATTAACAACATCAGTGCGGAGCAGCAGGCAAGGCAATTTGAATTATTGATGAAAGCCGCACGTACGGCAGGATATGAGCATTACGAAATATCAAATTTTGCCAAACCCGGTTTCAGGAGCAGGCATAACAGCAACTATTGGTCAGGCAAAGAATACCTGGGCGTTGGACCTTCTGCACATTCATTCAATGGTAGTGAAAGAAGATGGAATATTGCCAACAATGCACTGTATATACAATCGCTGGAAAAAAATATTGTGCCGTTTGAGATTGAAATACTTTCCGAAGAAAACAAGATGAATGAGTACATCATGACTAGCCTGCGTACCTCGGAAGGGTTTGATCTTAACTACTTCTCCAGGCGCTTTGGCGAGCAAAAAGCACAAATCATAAAGGCAAGCGCTCAAAGATGGATGAAACAGCAACTGCTTGTGCAGCGGGAAGCACATTTTATTTTAACGGATGCCGGAAAGCTAATGGCAGACGGCATTGCAGCCGATCTCTTTTTCTGATTACACCAGGTTTTGTTCCAGCTTCCTGAATACTTCCCTGGCAGGCGCATTAGTCCACAACACGTCATAAACGGCATTCGCAATTGGTATATCGCAACCAAAACTTTTATTGATATTGTGGATGCACTTGCTGGCATTGTAGCCTTCTGCTTCCATATTCAGCTCAAGCCTGGTTGCTTTTACAGAATAGCCTTTGCCGATCATGGTACCAAACATCCTGTTGCGGCTGTACAGAGAATAACAGGTAACCAGCAGGTCTCCCAAGTATACAGATACTGCATATTTCACTTCATCTTTATTGTGCGATACTTTATTAAGGAAGCGCTCCATTTCATTGGCGCAATTAGCAATAAAAACGCTCAGAAAGTTATCGCCATATTCCAGGCCGGTTGCAATTCCTGCACCAAGTGCATAGATATTTTTCAAGACGGCTGCGTATTGAACTCCGTATAAATCTTTATTGGTACGGGCATTGATATAATCATTCTGAAAAGTGGCTGCAATTTTAGCAGTAAATTCTTCATCAACACCAGAAAACGTAAGATACGAGAGCTTTTCAGAGGCTACCTCTTCTGCATGGCAAGGCCCGAGCAGCGTAAAATAGTCTGCTATATCCACATCAAATTTCCTGATGAGATAATCTAACAGCAGTTCATCGGCCCCGGGTAAAATACCTTTCACTGCAGACACAACTTTTTTATTTTTTAGTGCATCCGCAGGCAGGCAATCAAAAGCTTTTTCCACGTAAGCAGACGGAACTACTACAATTAACACAGTGCAGGCATTTACCACGTCTTCTATATTTTCTTTCAGCTCAAGTTGAGCTGTATTAAAAACCGTCTTAGACAAATAATTGGGATTTATACCTTTGCTGCGGATTTCCTTAATGTTATCTGCATTGCGAAACCACCAGTAAATTTTATTACCATTGTCCGTAAGAATTTTAGCAATAGCTGTAGCCCAGCTACCACTGCCCATAACGCCTATCTGCATAGTGTTTGTTTAAAAATTATACTTTACCTGTCTACGATTTTCATTTCTTTCAGCAACCATTTAGCATCGGCGAACTTATCAACGATGAATAGGATGTAACGCACGTCAACCATAATGTTCCTGCATATTTCCGGGTCGTAATTAAGATCAGACATAGTACCTTCCCACTGCCTGTCGAAGTTCAGGCCTACCAGGTTGCCGTTGGCATCTATTGCCGGGCTTCCCGAATTACCGCCCGTAGTATGGCTCGTGGAAGTAAAGGCCAGCGGCACATCGCCTGTGCGGTCTTTATATTTTCCAAAATCTTTTTTATTGTACAATGTTATCAGCTTTGCCGGCACATCAAACTCATAGTCACCTGCTACGTATTTTTCCATTACGCCTTTTAGGTAGGTTTGGGGTAAATATTCAACTGCATCACGCGGCCTGGAACCTTTTACTTTTCCATAGGTAACACGCAATGTAGAGTTGGCATCAGGAAAGAAAACCTTATTTTTATCTGTCTGCATTTGCAGCGCCATGTATTCTTTTTGAAGGTCGTCTATCTCATCCTGGAGATCTTTGTATTTACCTGCTACACGATCATTGAAATGATCGCGCAGTTGGCGCGCCAGCATTATAAGTTTATCTTTTTTTAAAGTTGCTATCAATTGTTCTTCATCTGCAAATACTTTCTCCAGATTACTGTTCACGGTTTCGCCGTTGAACCTGGCAAGGCCCGATACCAGAGAGGTTTTATACATCTCTGTAATCACCGGCAGGTTTTGAGCTGCGTCTTTGAAACCATTTGCTTCAGCGGGTAAAAACTGCTGCGGAATTTTAGCGGCTGTTAAAGCCAGCAGTTCTGAAGTGATCTGCGCATCAAGCATAAGATCGAAATCTACATAAATGCCCTGTAAGGTAGAGAGGTAGCGGTTTTTTGTTTCCGGCTTCCATCTTCCTGTTGCATACAGATCCATGAAATTGTTGTAATGCATGGCAAGCTTTAAGCCTTCGGCATTCCTGATCAGTTCATCGTAATAGGCTTTGGTTAATCCATAGGGAGCCTGCTGATTGTACAGGTTTATAAAAGAACTTAATACTGCAGCGATCCTTGGATTCTTGGCAGACAGCGCCTGCTCGTATGTTTTTCTTTTTTCAACTGCATTACTTTTCTGCAATCCCTGGTTCTCTCCTATCCATTTTTTCCAATAGTTGGCAATGGAAGCAAATTTAGAGGCGTACTTGATGCGGGTAGCCTCATCGGTACGCATCTTTTCTCTCATGATTTTCAAGGCAGCGTCACGCACTTCTATACGTGCCGGGTTTGTTTCTTTTTGCAATTTTTCCAATGCAATTGCAGGCAGGTATTCATCTGTAGCTCCAGGGAAGCCATAGACAAACACAAAGTCATTTTCTTTAATGCCTTTGGAAGAAACAGGCAGGAAATATTTGGGCTTGTAAGGCACATTGCTTTCTGCATATTCGGCAGGCTTATTGTTCTTATCCGCATAAACGCGAAACAGGGCAAAATCGCCTGTATGTCGCGGCCACACCCAATTATCAGTATCTGCACCAAACTTACCAATGGCCTCCGGAGGTGTGCCTACCAGGCGCACATCTTTGAAGGTTTCCTGTACAATCAGGTAGTATTTATTGCCTTTGTAAAAGGGTCTGATAAAAGCAGTCTGATAAGTATCCGGTTTATAATTAGCAAGATAAGTATCCATATTTTTTTTGATCATGTTCCTGCGCGCCTCGCCGCTCAACGCCTGGGCACCTGCAACAACTGCTGAAGTTACATCTTTTACATCTACGATAAATGTTGCCGTAAGACCCGGATTTGGAAGTTCTTCCTTCATATTTTTTGCCCAGAAACCATTTTTCAGCAGATCATTTTCTATTGACGAATGGCGCTGGATGCTTCCGTAACCGCAATGGTGATTGGTTAGCAGCAGTCCCTTACCGGAAATGATCTCACCGGTGCAGCCTCCGCCGAAATGTACCACTGCATCCTTGATACTGGGAACAGTGGCGCTAAAAATATCTTTGGCAGATATTTTCATGCCCATCTGTTTCATTTCTTTTTCATTGAGCTCGTTGGGGATCCACATACCGCCGGACTGCTGAGCCAATGAGGCTAAGGACACAGAGAGAAAAAAGATAAGTAATTGTAGTTGTTTCATTATTTTTATTTAATTACAAATTTCAAATTGCAGGTTGCAGATTGCAGATTGCAAAATTGCTTTAGTCTTTTAAAATATTTTCTATTGTATTTAATTCTTCACTATCAAAATCAACGTTGTTGAGGCATTGCAGGGAATCAAGCAACTGAGCGGAACTGCTGGCGCCTACAAGTACAGAGGTCACCCGCTTATCTTTCAGTATCCAGCTTAAAGCCATTTGTGCCAATGATTGTCCGCGTTGTAGCGCAAGCGAATTCAGGCGTGTGATCTTCGATAATACAGATTGTGTAATGGCCTCCGGCTTTAAAAAACCGTGTTCTTTACCGGCACGTGAATCTGATGGAATGCCTTGTAAATATTTGTTGGTGAGCAACCCTTGCGCCAGCGGGGAGAAAGGAATGCAGCCAACACCTTCTGCTTCCAGCAGATCAAGCAAACCTTCTTCCACCCATCTTTCAAACATAGAATATTTGGGTTGATGAATAATACACGGTGTGCCCAACGAACGTAAAATGTCAATAGCCTTTTTAGCTTCTGTAGAGCGATAGTTTGAAATACCTATGTACAAAGCCTTTCCGCGGCGTACGATCAAATCCAGCGCAGACATGGTTTCTTCCAGCGGCGTATCCGGATCTGGGCGATGGTGGTAAAAAATATCCACGTATTCCAGGCGCATCCGTTTCAGGCTCTGGTCAAGGCTCGATACTATATATTTTTTAGAGCCCCAGTTGCCGTAAGGCCCATCCCACATCAGGTAGCCGGATTTGGTAGAGATGATCATTTCATCGCGGTGGGTGTAAAAGTCTTCGTGCAATATTTTACCGAAATTAATTTCTGCACTGCCCGGAGGCGGGCCGTAATTATTGGCCAGGTCAAAATGAGTGATGCCGTTGTCAAACGCGGTATGAAGCGTTTTCCTGTATACCTCACTATCATCCACATCGCCGAAGTTGTGCCATAAACCCAGTGATAGCGCGGGCAACAGCAAACCGCTTTTACCACAACGGCGATACTGCATCCGGTTGTATTTGTCTGCCGTGTATTGCATGAAATTATTTTTATAATAATGCTTTGACTGTTTCAATAACCTTTGCCAGATTTGTAACATCCTGCCCGCCTGCGGTAGCAAGCGCCTTCTGGCCACCGCCACCGCCTTTGATCAACGGAGCGATTTGTTGTTTGATGATCTTTCCTGCATCCAGTGATTTTTCTTCGGCAAGCTTTTCATCTAATAAAACCGCTACTGCTGCCTTGCCTGCAATATTTGCCGTAAGCACCACCAGGTAGTTCTCCTTCAGCAAGGGCTTCATATCAAAACAAATCTTCTTTAACGCTTCCGCGCTACTTGCTTCTATCTGCTGACCAACAAAGTTTACACCATTAACAATTTCAACTTTCGATGCCAGTTCTTTAGAAACAGCCGCCATTTCCCTGGCTTCATAGGCTTCTATTTTCTTTTCCAGCGCTGCTTTATCCTCTATTAACTTTTCTACAGACTTTACCGGGTCTTTGGTTTTCAAAATTTCGGTGATGTCTTTGATTTCATGCATTTTTTGTGTACAGAAACGCACCGCTGCTGCGCCTGTCAGCGCTTCTATGCGGCGCACACCGGCAGCTACAGCCGTTTCGGAAGTAATCACAAATGTGCCGATCTCGCCTGTTTGGCGTACATGCGTGCCACCGCAAAGCTCTACCGAGAATGAAGGGTCAATAGTTACCACGCGAACTACATCACCATATTTTTCGCCGAAAAGCGCCATAGCGCCTGATTCCAGCGCGGACTCTTTAGACTTTTCTTCTATTACCACAGAGAGGTTTTCCCTGATCTTTTTATTGACTATATCCGTGATGGTGTCCAGTTCTTGATCAGAGATTTTTGCAAAGTGCGATACATCAAAGCGCAAAACCTCTTCATTTACCAGCGATCCTTTTTGATTTACATGATTGCCCAGTACCTGCTTCAGCGCGGCATGCAACAAGTGTGTAGCTGTGTGGTTGTAAGACGTGTGTAATCTTTTTGCTGCGCTTACTTCTGCCGTGATCTCAGCAGACATGTCGGTAAACAATTTATCAGTAAAATGAATGATCAGGTCATTTTCTTTTTTGGTATCGGTCACATAAATGCTTTCATCGCCAGCTTTCAATACGCCCCTGTCTCCTGCCTGCCCGCCGCTTTCTGCATAGAATGGTGTGGCTTCCAGCACTACTTGGTATTGCTCTTTATTTTTCGCTTTTACTTTCCTGTACTTAATGATCCTGGTCTGTACAGCTAAATGCTCATATCCTACAAATGAAGAACCTTCTGCCTCATTCACCACAGTCCAATCACCCGCATCTATTGCTGTTGCCTGCCTTGAACGGTTTTTTTGCTGTTGCATCTCTGCTTCAAAGCCTGTCTCGTCTACAGCCAGGTTATTTTCTGTTGCAATCAGTCGTGTCAGGTCAATGGGAAAGCCATATGTATCGAATAATTCAAAAGCTTCCTTACCGCCGATAATTTCAGCGCTGCCTGCTTTTGAAATAATATCGTCTATTCTCTTCAGACCCTTTTCCAATGTTCTCAGGAAAGCCTCTTCTTCTTCTTTGATAACCTTTGCTACAAAATCCTGCTGGTTTTTTAATTCCGGGAAAACATGCTGAAACTGGCCGGCAATAATTAAAACCAACTGGTGCAACAGCGGTTGTTTATAATCCAGGTACGAATAGTAATACCTCACAGCGCGGCGAAGTATACGGCGTACAACATAGCCTGCGCCTGTGTTTGAGGGCAGCTGGCCATCGGCAATGGTGAAACAGATGGCACGTATGTGATCTGAAATTACACGGAAAGCAACAGAGGTTTTTGAGTGATCATTGTCGTATTCTTTGTCAACAATTTTTCCGATTGCGTTTATGGTTCCTGTGAAAACATCTGTATCATAGTTGGATGTTTTGCCTTGCAACACACGCACCAGCCTTTCAAAGCCCATTCCTGTATCTACATGCTGTGCGGGTAGTTTCTGCAATGTACCGTCTTTTAAACGGTTAAATTCCATGAATACATTATTCCAAATCTCTATCACTTGCGGATGATCGGCATTTACCAGTGTTTTACCTTCCATGCTTTTGCGCCCTTCCTCTGTGCGGCAGTCCACGTGTATCTCAGAGCAGGGGCCGCATGGGCCGGTATCGCCCATTTCCCAAAAATTATCTTTCTTCTTTCCACGGATGATGCGGTCTTCTGCAATCCAGTTTTTCCATTCGTTGTACGCCTCTTCATCAAAAGGGAGGCCTTCCTTTTCATCACCTTCAAAAACAGAAACGTACAGGCGGTCTCTATCAATTTTAAACACCTTTGTAAGCAATTCCCAGCTCCAGGCTATGGCTTCCTTTTTGAAGTAGCCGGCCTGCGGGTTGCCGGGATCGCCAAAGCTCCAATTGCCCAGCATTTCAAACATGGTATGATGATACGTGTCTACGCCTACTTCCTCCAGGTCGTTGTGCTTGCCGCTAACGCGTAAACATTTCTGGGTATCTGCCACGCGCGGGTACGCCGGTTTTCTGTTGCCTAAAAAATAATCTTTGAACTGGTTCATACCTGCATTGGTAAAAAGCAATGTAGGATCGTTCTTAACCACAATGGGTGCAGAAGGTACTATATGATGTTCTTTTGATTTAAAAAAATCCAGGAATTGTTGACGTATCTCCGATGATGTCATAATAAACTTTGCGTTATAAATTACGAATTATATGCGGCGAAGTTAAGAAAAATAAGTGCGCTATGGCTATATCAATGCTACTTTTCAATGGCTTGATTTGTAATGGATAGGACAATAGCTTACGGCTCAGTTGCAGGAAATACCAAACTACGGAGACAGCATTTTTCGGCACGAAATTTAATGCTATTACTTCTACAACACTCACCCATGACAGAGGTAGAAAGCATAATTGAAAAAATAACGCCGAAGAAAATAGAAAAAATACTACGCGATCCCAGGCAGACAGCAAAGGCAGTAAATCTCGTTTACGTAAATGACTCAGAGCAGCCGGGAATTAACCGCAGGAAGAAAGGTAAAAAGTTTGCCTATTATTTTAATGAAAAAGAAATAAAAGACCAGTCACAGGTGGACCGCATTAAAAAGCTGGTGATACCTCCTGCCTGGGAAAACGTATGGATATGTGCATTGGAAAACGGCCACCTGCAGGCTACCGGCTTGGATGCTAAAAACCGCAAGCAATACCGTTACCATCCTGTATGGAATGCATTGAGAAACCATACCAAATTTTACAGGATGCTGCAGTTCGGCCAGGCATTGCCCGCTATCCGCCTGCAACTGGAAAAAGACCTTTCGCTGCCGGGGCTGCAACAAAGAAAAGTTTTAGCTGCCGTAGTAAGCCTGATGGAGCGTACCAACATTCGCGTGGGCAACAATATCTATGAAAAACTGTACGGTTCATTTGGCCTCACAACACTGAAAGACAAGCATGTAAACGTATCAGGCACGCACGTAAAGTTTGTCTTTAAAGGTAAAAAGGGCGTGATGCATGATGTAGAGCTGAAACACAGGAAACTGGCCAAGATCGTACAGGCCTGCAAGGAAATCCCGGGTAAAGAGCTCTTTCAATACTACGATGAAAACAACAACCGCCAGTGCATAGACTCCGGCATGGTCAATAATTACATTAAAGAGATCAGTGGCGACGACTTTACCGCGAAAGATTTCAGGACCTGGGCCGGCACGGTAAATGCTTTCCTGGCATTTAAAGAATTAGGACTGGCAGAAACTGATACTGAAACAAAAAAGAAAATCGTGGAAGCGTTGGATTGTGTAGCCAAACATTTGGGCAATACGCGTACAGTATGCAAAAAATATTATGTACACCCGCTCATCATCAGCCTGTATGAAAATAAAAGCATTCAAAAATATATGGATGAGCTGGATACCATTGAAATAGACGACAACAAGGCATATCTGACCAAAGAGGAAAAAATAATCATGAAAATACTGGAAGGTAAGTAACCGCAAAAACGCTGCGCACCATGCAACCTTGAAAACCGCAAGTATCGGGCTATTTTTTTGGCAGTTAACAGGTATTTTTTTTAAAGTGCAGCAGAAGAACCGTGGGCACAGCTATAGGCAGTAACACGGCAGCTTATCTGATTCCCTACCACCGGGTAATCAGGTCTAATGGCATTTTCGGCAAGTACATGTGGGGCAATACGCGCAAAACCGCGATGATAGCCTGGGAAATGAGTAAGGTTAATGTTGATGAAAATTTTCCAAAAAGTGTTATGTACAAATTGCATTGATCAAAGATGAATGATAGCAAACACAATCATTTTTGTACAATAAAAGTCAGCTGCCGTTTTTTATTTTAAAAAATGTTTTAAATTTGCACTGCACTGTCCAATGGTGTAATTGGCAACACAACTGACTCTGGATCAGTAGAGTCCAGGTTCGACCCCTGGTTGGACAACATTGATAATTAAGGAGTTATGAAATTATTCATAGCTCTTTTTTATTTTATTCACCAACAATTCACCAACAAGATTGATTTTTGACTGCTTTTTTGCCTCTTTTTTCTAAGTCTATACGTTCCCAATAAATACCACTTGATACAAAAAAACCGCTTGTTAAGCGGTTACAATTTTTGAATATTTGAAAGATTTGTCATAAATAAATCCGACCTGATATACTGTACGGTATGAGAGAGTGCATTATTTTAATCTTTTAAATTTAACAGAATAATCCTGCTCTATTTCAAGTATTAAATCATTGTTTACAATTTCAAAAGGGGCTAAATATGTACCGTCATTAATTGTTCCTGTTTTTATTTTTGGATTGTAAGAATATGTTGTATTTAAGGTTTCGCTGCCTATTTTCACATTTACGGATGTTTCAGATATAAATGAAATTGTGGCATTTTCCATATTTCCTCTTTCGTCAACTTCAACCATTGCAGACCATGACGTGCCGGATAGCGTATTTAGTTCGCTTGTTGGTTTTGAGTCGTTTTTTGAACATCCTAAACTTAAAAGTAACGGAAAAAACAGGAATAGTAAATTTTTCATGATATTAGTTTTTTTTTGTTAAATAATTTTACAAAGTTACGCTTTCCTATTTATCCAACCGTCTATTTGCCATAAACTTTTAATAGATATTTTTTCTTATGGTAAAATCGTTATTACTACTAATTTTCATATAATCCTTTATTAGGGTTTATTCTCTTATTCAGATGTTCAGTAATAATCATGCAAATATTACTAAGGTCATCACTCGATAAACCACCATTGTTAATAATATAAAAATTAGGTTTTCTGTTTTTTAGCACATCTTGTCTATGTAACGCAATTCTGTTAGTCAATATAGTAATAATACTACGCTTGCCTTCTATCATGTAAATCTCATAATAATCATTTACATAACACACACGCACGTTTAATTTATAAATCTTGTCTTTTATAGGCGCTGTGACTTTCAAATAAAATCTAACGGTTAGGTCTTGTATCATGGCTAAATATTTTAGCAAATATAAAGCTAAGAACATTAGTACAAAAAAACCGCCCTAAGAATAAGGCGGTGTAAGCCAGAAAAACAAGCTATATTTTTTTAAATTCGGCTTCCGTTAATATTGTTGGTGTAGCTCCTTGCCGTGTTGCTCTGTAATGAACTTCTGTTAGGTCTAATTTCTCAAACCTGAATGACTTGTAAAAATCAACTTCTTTTCCGTTAATAGTTTCCGGAATAACTTCCGCTTCCGCATAGCCTAATAACTGCCCGAATGTTTTAATACTTGTTCCGTTTTGATACTGATTGTAGAACTTAAAATAAATATTTTCAACTGCAATGTAACTGATACCACTATCAATTACGGGCAAATATGTTCCTTTGGCAAGATTAGGCATTACGTACTCGCCTGTATGGACTTTATTTAAAATTTCTCTCTTTTGTTGGGCGTTCATTTTCTAAAATTATTGTTTGTCATTTGTAGTAATGTTACTACTTACAAGGGTTTCAATTTCATTCATAATTGAAATACACAATTCAAGTTCTTTTCTTGCTGCATCAATAGCAAGTTGTAATAATTGCCCATTGGTTCGTCTGCCTTGCAATACTGCTTCAATAGTTCTTTTTGAATAGTAACTATTATTAAAAACTTTCGTACTTGGTGCAATTAATTTTCTTACAACCGCCAATTGTGTTGAACTTAATGAAACTTTTGTAAGTGTTTCAACTTCTTTAAAAATTCGTTCTTTTTCTTGTTTTTTCATATTGTAGTATGTTTACTACAAAGATAAATATTAATTCTAAATTGTAGTAATGTTACTACATTAATATTTCTTTTTTTTGGTTGGTAGTTATCATTATTCAATGTTTTCGAGTTTCCGTAACTCCTTTAGCCACCAATTTAGTTGGTCTGTGGTTAAGTCATGTAGGTTATGGACTAAATAAATTCTCTCTTTGTCTTCAAATGCCTGTTTCAGGGTTTCCATGTCTGTTCCTGAATAAGTAAGAACATCTTCCGGCAGTCCTTCTCCAGCTGCTATTTTCGTTAAAATCTCTCTTTTGTTTGTTGTTATCATACTGCTTTTAATTTATGCTGCAATGCCTGCAATACCGTTTGGGAGTGACAAATAATACCAGATACTGCATTTATGTCCTGATCAACAATGTAATGAACTACCTGTACACATTGACCGGGTAAATAGTTCTCAATCAGTACCATCACTTCTTCCGGGCTGTATTCTTTGCCGTTTTCATCAATGTAGGATTTGTTGTAAAATGCCGGGCGCGGTCTGTCATCTGATGCCATTACATTTGATATTTCATTGGTTGCGGCTTTTATATCCAATGCAGGTAAATCCCTGTAATCTTTCGGATTTACTGTACCGTTTGCTATGGCTTGTAATACTTCTCTATTGGTCATTTTTCGCTGGTTAATTGATTGAGAATATAATCAACCTGCTCATCGGAAAGCTTGCTAATATCCGTCGTTACGTCCATTTGAACTGATTGTAACTTCGGCAAAGCATAGGATAACAATTTCTCCAAAAAAGAAAGTTTTTGGTTAGCGTCAAGTTGGTTATATTGTTTTTGAATGTCTTTTAAATTCATTCCTACAAAATCCGTTATCTTTTGCCTCAATTCTGCCGTAACTTTATTTGGCGTTCCCTTTGGTCTGCCGTTTGGGTTGTTAGTCTTGCCTTTCATGTTTGTTTTTCTTTGTTGTTTTCAGAATTTACAAATATCTATTTATCAACTACTTACAAAGGTTACCTAATATTATTAAGTAAGTAAACTATATTTTACTATAGTATTGAATATCAAATGTTTATAGCATTTAGTTAACATTATTTCAATATGGTGTTTAAAAGTACTCTGCACTCTTGCTCAAAACCCTTTAGCCTGTGCAATCTAAAGTTAGCCCGATTAACTTCTACAGAGACGTTCGGCTCCTCCATTCCTGTTACTTTGCTAATATAACAACCTGTTCCGTCAAACAAAACCTGGCGCTTAATTTTGGGAGCAACTGATTTTCTGAATAGCAAAACAACGCAACCAAAGAAATGACTTCTGTCTTGTAGACTTGGCAAAGCTGAATAAAGCTTGTCTATGATGGATAAAGGATATTTGCACGGTTGGAAAGTTTCCAATATCTCTTTGTAAACATCGGGGCGGGTCTGTCTCAATACAGATACTATATTATTTTCCGTTATTCTCATTGGCAAGTTTTTTATAGTTTGCATTCCTGATTTTGAATACATTTTTATTGTGGTCAAATTCGAATAATTCAAATGCTCCATACCTGATATTTACCGGCATCAATTCGATTAGTGAATTTATAGCATCTAATGCCTGCGTATGCCTGATAAATATCTGCTCCTCTTTCTCTGTTTCTACATATTTGCAAAAATCTTCCTTTGTGTTTTCCTCAAAGTTATCTACGGTTTCCACTTTGCCATTTTTTAGAATAAAATATTTGAGCTTTGCTGATAACGTGCGGTCAAGAACTTTCTGACTTTTGAAGTCCGAAAAAACCTTATCAAACGCCTGTAAATCCTGTGTAATGCTGTTCTCTAATATAGACTTTGCCTTAATGCCTGCTTTCTCTAACTGACTGGTAATTTCTTTTTCTATGGCTGCAACGGTTAACGGAGCTTCGGGTTTGTTTAAAAGTTCCTGGAAAAGTTCGTTCGTTAATTGCATAGGCAAAACTTCGCTCAATTTATCTACATAGAATTGAATAAACCCTTGCTCGGTGCGAACTTCGCTGATTAATTGGCTGTGTCCGTATGAATCGTAAAATATTTGTTTTCTCATTTTTTATTTGTTTTTCTTTTCCAAAAATCCGAATAGTTATGTTATAGATTCTGTTTATAAATGTAACAATGTAAATAGTTATACTCTATACTTAACCTCTCTAAAACTAATAACATAGTAATTAGTATGGTTTATAGGTGGTTTGTCTGCTGGTTTGTCGTTCCCATCAAACCTAATGGTGGCGTGTGTTTATGCTGGTTTGGTAAGTGGTTTGTTTCTGCCTGCTTCAAAACATGCGCGTGCGCAATGGTGATACTTGTTCCCTGTGCTGTTGAATGCCGGGTTACTGTCAATTGCAGTGCAAATGCTATCCAATAGCGTATCATCCTGCAAACCGCCTAACGTGTATGCAACCCGTTGCACTGTCTCCCATCTTTGTCCTGCTTTCGCTTGCGCTATTAGCTGTATTTGTGTTTGAATTAGTTTGGAGGGGTTGGAATAGTCCGGGCGGGGCTGGGTGGCTCTCAACCTGTTGGCTGTGGAATTTGTTTTGGCGGTATGTTTTATGCGCAATGGCTCTACATCTTCCTTTATTAACATATTGCCGTCATAGGTGCAATATCTAAGATCGGTGTAATTCTTGCCCTTGCTGTCAACCTGTATGCCGTTGGCGGCTAATGTAGTATGCAGGTGCAGCATGTAATCATTTAACTTGTCCGGCTCCGATACCGCCATAATGGAGAATATGCCATCACCTGAACACGAGCGCGCCACAAAACAGGTAAACGGGAAAGAAAATATAAACTGCTTCAATTCCTCAACATCAAATCCCTGCGCCTCAACATGATCTATGTCTATTTGGGTTAAACCTGTTTTGTGGGTTATCCGTTCCGCTTCGGGTATTTTTCCGTCACGCGTCCACACCTGCGCGCCTGTGGTGTGGCATTGCAGTTTTGATTTGATTGCTCTTTTTTGCTGGTCATAGTCCGGAGCCTGCCTGTCTAATTCTCTCAATTGAATTATTTCACCTATATTATTTAGCGCGTCACACATCAAAACGTCTCTAAGCGTTCTAATCCTGCCTGTGCCGGTTTCGCTGTGGCTATTGTATAAATTTACCTGTTGGTTGTACCATTTCATGATAATTATGTTAAATTCGTTAACAAAAGGTGTAGAGAGTGTAGAGAGTGTAGCATATTTGAAATGGTTGTTTTTTTTTCTTAAAATATTTAATTAAAGAAAATGCTACACTTGCTACACTTGCTACACTATTTAGGCTAAAAAACACGGTCAACAAAAACAACTGTGCCATAATTCTTTCTTTCAGTCTCAAATCCTGCGCGCTTTAACCGCTTACTGAAATTCACGGTCGAAACAGGTTTGAATCCGTTTTCTATACAATAAGTCCGATAAGAACTAAACAGTTCCTGCTGCCGCTTCTGCTCAATGCCGGGTTTGATATTCGTTTCCTCTAACCAACAGGCAACATTATCACTCTCTTTCCGGTAATTGGCTGTGGCGTTGCTTACTGCTTCGCATACGGTCATCTTTCCATTGGCCAATAGCCTGTGCAGTCCTTCCAACATCCAATTAAAAACCCCTGCAAGTTCATTGTCTATTATTCGGGTGGCTAAGCCTAAATCCCTTTCATTCTCGGGAATAGTAACATCAAATTCCACTATTAAAAACCGCCTGAAAAAACCTTCGCTTTGCTCGGTATTTTTTGGCAGGACGTTACAATTAAATGCCAACCTTGCGTAATCTGTCATCATGTAGGGTTCCCGGAATATCCTGCGCACTCCCTGCGGTTCCCCTGTGGCAATGGCTTTGAACCGCTCAATATCTACGTTACCATTAAATTCCGGCGCGTAATTCAAAAGCTTGTCTTGAATCAATGGGAGCGTGTAACTATTGTTTGCGCATAACTCGCCAATACCGTATCCACTTACGTTTTGCTCGCCTAATAAAGCGCGCATCACATCCGAAAAAACGCTTTTGCCGTTCGCCCCGTCACCATACAAAACAAGAACTTTTTCAAGCTTCATTTTTTTCTTACTAATGAAAATGCTTGCAATAAATTCCTGGAGTGCTTTTTGTTTCCCAACGTCCGGCAGTACATGGCTTAGGTACTTCAAAAACAGGTCACACCGCGCGGCGGGCTGGTAGCTAAACGGCAACTGATATTTAAGAAAATCCTGCGGGTTAAAGTTCTGTAATGCTTGTCCTTTGTCGTTAATACGGAATGTTCCGTTTTTTAGATTAATCAATGTGTCACCGTCCTTGCGCTTCGGCGGTGGCATGAATGCAGATGCATAGAACTGGTTTAGCAATTCTTCTTGTATCTTATGGTACACGGCAACGGTCGGTTCAACTTCCATTGCCAAAGCTGCACGCGAAAGAAAATGCTTCAACAGATCATCCGGCAATGGTCGCCAATATTCTCCGTTGTACAAATATACCTGCTTGTCTTGATACGCTAACTGCCATCCCTTCTCTCTTGCGACTGCTAATACCTCATCGACAACAAGGACAATGTAATCCATGCGCTTCAAGGGTTTAAATCCGTTGCGCTCGTAAAAGTTCACTGGCATTAAATCGGTTAGCAACCGTTCCAATATTACATCATGATCGGGAGCCTCGTTAATAAGGGCAGCCAATACATCTTCCATTTTTGGGAGGAGTTTTTTTACTGGGGTCATGGCGTACCTCCTTCGTCAAATAATGAAGGTTGTTGCGGTGGGAAAAGGTCGGGGTTGGTAGTAAGGAATTGCACGCCTCGCCTGCCTGTGCATGGGCAAACGCCTAAATGCGTTACGTGCAAAGTATTTCTTTTCTTTCCGTTATCAACGTACCTCGTTGCGTTCTTTTGCTGGATATTTAGGGCGTTGCAAGCTACGGTGCAAGTAGTGTTGTTTTCTTTTAGGAACGCAAAAAATATTTTTTCCTCTGCTATGTGCTTAGTAGTTGGGGCTTGGTCGCCCGAATTGTAGTTTCTCATTTTCGGGCTTTTTTAATGGTTAGTAATTCTTTGGCTGTCCTCAATCCAGTTAATCAAATCATCTTCAAAAAAGAAAAGTTTGTTAGCTCGTTTGGAGTGTGGAATTTTACCTTTACTCGTGTATAGGTATAAAGTATTTTTTTTAATTCCTGTTAGTTCGGCTGCCTGATTAATATTAAGAAGTTTGCGTCTTGGTGCGGTGGGTGCATCATTTGGCTTTAAACGTAATACTACTTCGTCGGCAATCTGCTCGATAAGTTCATCAATGTTCTTGGAAGAAAAAATTAAGTTGTTTATCATGTTTGCTTTTTTTGTTTATGCAAACATCCAAACGAAAACAGGCGGGTATAATCTTGGGTATTTACTTGTAAAATACCTCAATGTTTATGCGGGTTACAATCGTTAGTCTGGGTATTTTTTTAGCTCATTTTTTATTGCTGTATCATTATTTGATATTTCTATTATTATTTGCTTGTATCCTTTTCCAAAATAATTTGCAATCATTCTTTTATTTGTCAAATCTATTTTTAAAAACTCTCTATAAAAACCTTGCCCGTCATTCAGTTGAAAGTTTTTTTCTGCAAATTCTTTTATTTCGGAGCTTTTGTACTGGTCGTTATCATTTAAGTTAAACGGAAGAGCTTTATTGATACTTATCATTATGGCATGGTATAACGCATAGTACTTTGCTTTATATTTTTTTACTAAGTCGAATATTTTCGGGATTTCTTTTTGATAATCTTCAAGGAAACTTACACCTGCCAAACGAAATAATCTATCTGGGTGGTTTTTTAATTCTGCAATTGCTTTTTTGCAGCATTCCTGCTCATCTTGTATAATGGTATCTTTCAGGTTGTTACTCTTATTTGCTTTCAATGAATCCAGAAAAAACAAAACCACTTCTTTCCGAAAATCTATTAATTGCTTTTTGTCAAACAACGGAAACCATGTTGATAATTCGTTGTATATGCCTTCAGTTACCAACTGCAAAAAACTTTCATCGTCCACATCTATATTATCCTGTCCATGCACTTTTTCGTCAAGAACGATCTCAAAACCTTCATCATATTTTATTACTCCTATTGGCTGTTTCTTATACTTTTTAATGAATGCGGAACGGAAAAAAAACACGCAATTTTGCTCAAGATTTTTTAATAGATCGTCATCACTAATTTTAAAAAATTTATTTTTCATTAGTTGGCTTTTTTTGGAATTAAAATATCTGTTTCAGTTGCAATTTGTTTTTTGGAAAAACTATCAAAATAATTTTCAGTAACTGCCAAACTCGAATGTCCTAACGCTTCGGAAATCATTGCAGGGCTTACGTTGTTATTTTTTAATATTGTAGCAAAGGAGTGTCTCGCCGCCATTGTTCCGCTATACTCCACATCAATTTCCTTACATACTTTTTTCATGTTATCATTAACAAACCGAATAAAAGTACTTACCGCCTTGTATCTTGCCTCTGCATCCATGTTTTTATTTAGAACTGGGAAAATGTAATTATCCTTGTCTAAAGAAACCGTTCCATATTTTCGCATTATCTCACGTGCTTTATCTTTTATTGCTACTTGTATGGTCTTTTGTTTTTTATTAGTGCCTGCCGTTTTTGAGCGTTCAAAATAAATAAAATCATCTTGAATATTGGCATGCTTTAAATGTAGAATATCCTTTATATTCATTCCATTACTTAAATAAGAAAATAAAAAGAAATCCCTCGCCTTTGCCTTACTTTTATCAAGTGTTTGATAGTCCCATATTTTGCCAATATCAACAAGATTCAAGGCTTTTTTTATATTCTTACCTGTAGGTATATTGTACTTCTTTTTTCCGAATGGATAAGCTTCTTTGTCTATCAAATTATTTTCTAATGCCGTATTGCAAATCACCCGCAAGGCTCTCATATACATTCCTATTGTTGTTTTGCTGCGTTTTTGGTCTAACATCCATTTTTCATATTTTTTCAAGAAAACAGGCGTTACCTCTCCAAACTTGAAATCTTTGCCCTTATTATATTTTATTAATGAAACAATTGCATTTTGGTAACTCACCGCCGTTTTTACACGGTCAATATCTTTTAAGTCGTTAATCACCTGTGAGAAAACTGCATTAACAGAATTGGAAAATCCTGTATTTTTAAAAAAAAGCTTCTCGAAATTCTCAAATGAAAAAAAAGTCATCTTGCTTATTAAATTTCTCGCATCTGCTTCTTTCTTTTCAACTGCCTGCCTGAAATTTTTATCATGTACGTTCATTATCTTTTTTGCATTCATTAGCTTCGTAAATGCAAGTGGGATGTAACTATTAATTACCTTTTCGCCATCGAAAAAATTAACGTCATAAAACTTACTTACTTGTTCCGTTGTTATTCGCAACTTCAAAGGGCAAGGCTTATTCTTATCTTTTCTATTTGTGTAGGTTATTACCTTCGCAGTAATCATATTAATCTGGTTTATATTAGCAAAAATATTCATTCACCAACGATTCACCAACAGAAGTTATAAACAGATGTGAAAAGATACAAAAAGACAAATAATTCAAAAGTTGCTTAAACACACGATTACAGAGGGTTATAGGTATTTTTTACATATTTATTATTCATTAATTTATACCCTTTTTTCTGACTCTGGATCAGTAGAGTCCAGGTTCGACCCCTGGTTGGACAACACGAAAGCCGCATAAACAGTACGTTTGGCGGCTTTTCTATTATGGCGATCCAAGAAATCCCTTTTTATCATTTTTATCACTGCGGCAGCAGCTGAAACGTAAAGAGCAGAGCCATCGCCTCGCTGCGATAGAACCGTTAAATCAAACAACCGCGGCAGGTTTTATATTACGGGCATTAAAGCATACAACTAAAAAAGATATGGAACCACTTCATAAGTTGATTGTTGGTTGCATACGGAGCCAAAAAAGTTTCAATAGATTTGCAAAAATCAAGTTAAAAAAATCACAGCAATAACGCACATACATATGAATTTATTTGAAACCATAGAAGGAATGATCTTGCACCGTTTATCCGGGTACCGCAGCTCATTTCGCAATACAGATAACATAGATATTTAGTCTATTGCCTTTCTGAAGTTCATACCATCCTATGAAGTCAATCTTTCAGCCAAATCCCTTGCACCATTACTCAAAATTACCCTTTAATCATCCTGTAATTATACACAACTGTTGATAATGGCTTAAAGCTGCGTCAATAAAGGACTTTTGTATCTTTTTCACACCATGTGTAAAACAATCACTTTCTTTTCTAATTAATTACTTGGATATTTGTCTCACAGCAAAGGAAAAATCACACACAGGAATAGTTTGACCCACCACAACGTAGCATTTACAGTACTTGCAGCCAAACCATTCCCAATAAAAACTTATAAATATGGAAAGATATGTCATCAAAAGAAACGGCGAATACCAGCCGCTGGAACCCTTTAAAATAGAAGATGCTATTAAAAAAGGATTTTATAGTGTGCAGAAAGAATATAGCCCAGTAATATTTGAAAGCGTGATGCATGCGCTGGACACCAAAACCACCTGGGCTGTGGAAGAAATACAGGATACTATAGAGAAGGAGCTGTATGATAACAACTATTTTGATGTGATGCGCTCTTTCATGCTGTACAGGCATACAAGAAAGATGCAACGTGAACATATCGGCGGGTTAAACGAAGACACCACCTATGTTGACAGCACGCAAACTATTGAAGAATATATACATGAAACCGACTGGCGCATCAATGCGAATGCCAATACATCTTATTCAAATGCCGGGCTGGTGAACAATGTGGCAGGAAAAATCATTGCCAACTACTGGCTCGATAAAGTTTATTCCAAGGAAGAAGGCTACGCACACCGCAACGGCGATTATCACATCCATGACCTGGACTGCCTCACCGGCTATTGTGCCGGCTGGAGCCTGCGCGTACTGCTGAATGATGGCTTCAACGGTGTACGCGGACGTGTTGAAAGCCGACCGCCATCGCACTTTCGCGAGGCGCTGGGACAAATGGCCAACTTCCTCGGCATACTGCAAAGCGAATGGGCCGGCGCACAGGCATTCAGCTCTTTCGACACTTACCTGGCGCCTTATGTTTTTAAGGACAACCTGAGCTTTAATGATGTTTTAAAGGCCGTAAGGAGTTTTGTGTACAACCTCAATGTGCCCGCACGCTGGGGACAGTCGCCATTCACCAATATTACACTCGACTGGGTAGTGCCTGCAGACCTCAAAGAGCAGATGCCTACCAAAAACAATCACCACCTCTTTACAGGCATACAGGACGAAGCCCTGTTGAATAAAGCAATCGCGAGAGGAGCGGATCAACTGGTAGACCTGAGATACGAGCATTTCCAGGAAGAGATGAACATGATCAACAAGGCCTACTATACCGTAATGACAGAGGGCGATGCCAACGGACAGCCATTTACTTTCCCGATACCCACGGTAAACATCACCGAAGAATTTGACTGGCATGGTGAAAATACAGACATCCTTTTTGAGAACACGGCTAAAATAGGCTCATCTTATTTTCAGAATTTTATAGGCAGCCAGTATATTTTAGATGACAACGGCAATCGCGTAGAAAACCCTGAAGCTTATAAGCCAAATGCTGTACGGAGCATGTGTTGCAGGTTGCAGCTTGACCTGAGGGAATTGCTCAAAAGAGGCAACGGGCTGTTTGGCAGCGCTGAAATGACAGGAAGCATCGGCGTAGTTACCATCAACATGGCGCGCCTCGGCTACCTGTACAAAGGCAATAAGAAAGGGCTGTTCGAAAGGCTGGATCAGTTACTGTTGCTGGGAAAATCTACCCTTGAAAAGAAAAGGGTGTTTATACAGGATATGTACGAAAGAGGTTTGTACCCTTACACAAAAAGGTACCTGCCGCATTTCAGGAACCACTTTTCTACCATTGGCGTAAATGGTATCAATGAAATGATCGTGAATTATAGCCAGCAGCAGGACAGCATTACAACCGAGACAGGTATTGAATTTGCTGCCGAAATACTCGATTACATCCGCAACAGGATGAAAGAGTTCCAGGCTGAAACGGGCAACCTCTACAACCTGGAAGCTACACCTGCGGAAGGCACCACTTACCGGTTTGCCAAGGAAGACAAGAAGCGATACCCCGACATTATCCAGGCAGGCTTCGATGAAAATATTTATTACACCAACAGTTCGCAGATACCTGCAGACCATACCGATGATCCGTTTGAAGCGCTGAGCCTGCAGGACCAGCTGCAATGCAAATATACAGGCGGCACGGTGCTGCATTTGTACATGCGCGAAAAAATAAGCACGGCCGAAGCCTGCCGAAACCTAGTAAAAAAAGTATTGAGCAACTTCCGTCTGCCTTACATCACTGTAACGCCGGTGTTCAGTATATGTCCCAAACATGGATACCTGGCAGGCGAACATGAATATTGCCCGAAATGCGATAAAGAATTATTGAATGAATTAAACCAAAATAACAAAAAAAATGAACATTACTAAAACCAAAGAAGCGTTACTGCTTGACAGTAACACCGAGAAGCGTACAAAATGCCTTGTGTACACGCGTGTAATGGGCTACCACAGGCCTGTTGAAAGTTTCAATATCGGCAAAAAAGGAGAACATAAAGAAAGAAACTTTTTTGTAGAAAACAGATGCTGCAAATAACTATTGAAAGTACTTAGTTCTTTTAAAAAAGAGTGTTCTGTCATCCTGATCGAATCCCCATTTATCGGGGAAGTGAAGAATCTGTCTCAATCAAAATTCTTGTTTTTTTTGATTCTTCACTTCGTTCAGAATGACACTCTTTTATACAGTCTCCATTAAAAATCAAAAATCATCGCACTTCCAATATACGATATTACTCCGTTTACTTTGTTAGATTATCCTGACAAGACTGCGTGTGTAGTGTGGTTTGCAGGTTGCAATATGCGTTGCTTGTATTGCTACAATCCGGATATTGTTTTAGGAAAAGGAAAAATGAGTTTTGATGATGTATTCACTTTTTTGAATAAAAGAAAAAATCTCCTGGATGCTGTTGTATTAAGTGGCGGCGAATGCACTATGCATAAGCATTTGAAAGCATTTATATCCCGTATAAAATCTATGGGATTTCTGGTAAAGATTGATACCAATGGCAGCAATCCTGCCCTGATTAGGGAATTGGTTGAGGAAAATTTAATTGATTATGTTTCTCTGGATTATAAAGCAACAAAAGAAAAATTTAAATACATAACACAGTCTGATTTATATGCACCTTTT
The DNA here is from genome assembly GCA_023422835.1 of Bacteroidota bacterium. Lineage (GTDB taxonomy): Bacteria > Bacteroidota > Bacteroidia > Chitinophagales > Chitinophagaceae > Haoranjiania > Haoranjiania flava. The sequence continues at coordinate 157,899 of JAFAGI010000001.1, forward strand.
GAAGAAACTTTTGATATGCTTACTCACTCATCTATTCAATTTGAGGTAAGAACAACCGTGCATTCAGAATTATTAAACACAGATGATATAAAGGAGATGTCTTCCTTTTTGCATAGCAGAAATTATCAGAATAAATTTTATTTACAACAACATATCAACAATACCGAAACCGTAGGAAACATTGGACATTCTAAAAATAATCTCCATAAAGATTTATTTAAAAATGAGCCTTTAGAAATAATCTTACGCAATTGATAATGCCCAACTTTCAGTAAATCTCTTCTTCACTGCAAAACACATTTTTTAATTTATTACCAAAGACGTCATAGATAAAGAGCCGGCCATCAGTTCGTCATTAAACAGTGCAATCTCATCTTTATCTTGCTGCAATGCCAGTGAATATATCAACGGATAATAATGGTCAGGCGTAGGCACAGCCAGCTTTACAGCATTGCCTAAGTTATCCCAGTTCAACAAGGACTCATGCTCTTTTGATAAAATATGTCTATTAAAAAGTTCATGTGCTTCGTGAGCCCAATCGTAGCCATAATTATCATTTATCTTGTCCCAGGCTACCATACGCAGATTATGAATGATATTACCACTACCCATAATCAATACACCTTTTTTTCTCAAAGCTTGTAATTCCTGTGCCAGCGCATAATGATAAGCGGCGGGCTTGTAGTAATCAATACTCAATTGCAAAACCGGAATATCCGCATCGGGAAACATATGCCTTACAACCGTCCATGCACCATGGTCGAGTCCCCAGTCGTGAGCAAGTCCTACATTGGTATGTTGTACAATATTTTTGACATTCGCTGCAAGTTCAGGATTTCCGGGAGCTGGATATTGTACATCAAACAAAGCCTGCGGAAAACCTCCGAAGTCGTGAATGGTTTCGGGATAATGCATTGCCGTAATATGCGTGCCACGGGTGAGCCAGTGCGCAGAAATAATCAGTACAGCAGATGGCTTGTCAACTTCTTTACCTATCAGTTTCCAGTTATTGCTGAATGCATTCTCTTCTATCCCATTCATTGGACTGCCGTGACCTACAAATAGTGCAGGCATTTTTCCATCTCTGATTTTTAATTTATCTGTAAAGTTTTTTAATTCATTCAACATTGCATTTCTCCTTAATTTTATTGCAAAGATAAAACCATAGCTTTTTTCCTCAATTGATATAGGATAAAAAAAGAGCCCGCAAATTGCGGACTCTTTAGGAATATATAGTTTAGATTAGAATATTAATCAAATATATATCTGATACCTAATTGCATTCCCCATGTACTTGAAGAAGAGAATACATTTTGATATGGAGAAGTAGGAAGTACATACTCGCCATTTACTTGTCTTGGAGTCATTTGGTAAGAAGGAACTCCATTAGCATCTACATTTACAGCTCTTGGACTCCACTGTCCGTTACTAAGTACATAATTTTCAGCTCTCTTAACCACACCATAAGCAAAAGAATTACCTAAGTTAAGTGTTTTCAAAAGTCCCCAGTCTTTGTTCAATAAGTTACCAACATTTAAGATATCCAAAGAGAACTGCAAAGTATGTTTGCGGCCACCTGCATTGATAGAGAAGTCTTGCAAGAATTTGAAATCCCAACGATTATACCAAGGTAATAATCCATTATTTCTTTCAATATATCCTCCTTTAGATTCTCTTAAATATTTATCAGAATTTAAAAACGCTTCAAAAGCAGCTTCTTGCTCAGCAGCAGTAAATGTTTTTATTGTTGCACCTGTTTTACTATTTTTAATTTCCTGATCAACAAATCTTAATTCACTAGCACTATTAGGAACATATAACAAATCCATACTAACGCCATCTTGGTTTAAATCATTAGCAGTAGCATAAGTATATCTTCCTAAATTAGCTCCGTTATAAAACAGAGAGAAAGTAGAAGCAAAATTTTGTGCATATTCAAGTCTGTAAGATAAATTACCTACTACTCTATGAGGAACTGCAAATTGAGAGAATCCCATAAGCTGTTCATTAGGATCGTTTATACTATAGTTATTGCTCCAAGCTGAGTTTGCAGCAGAACCAGGATTTCCTGTGATGTCTTTTGCATTGGAATAAGTGTAAAACAATGAACCAAACAACCCTTTAGCTTCTCTAAGAGTAACTCCAAATGTACCGGCAAAAGAATAGCCTTTATCAGTATTTGATAATACAGAGATAATATTTCCAACGTTTGAAGCATATTTAGCTGCATTGCTGGAAGCCCATAAATCACGATTGTCGCCTGCATAATTCATATTTTCTGTAGCAGGTTTTCTATTAGCATTATATTGATAAACTCCATTTATATCTTTTGAATATATAAGATCAGCTGTGAGTATCAATCTAGTTTGCGGCACACGATAATCAGCTCCTAAGCTTGATCTCCATACAGATGGCATTTTAAAATTTTCATCTATTAATGCGAATGTTGCATTATTTCCCAATGTACCGGGATTTTTCGGAAAAAAGTTAGGTAATTGATTTACCCAATACATTGGATCCGGATTAAAACTTGTAATCTGAGCTAATGCAGCACTCGAAACAGGCTCCATAGTATTTTGAATCATAGCAGAGTTAGTAGGCATATTGGTAAACCAAACAAATGGAATATTACCCGTAAATATACCTGTACCTCCACGAATCTGTAGACTTCTATCTCCGTTTACATCCCAGTTAAAACCTAATCTCGGCGAGAATAAAGGTGTTGATTTAGGCCATTTACCAGTAGAATAATGTGTAGGATTGCCATTTTTATCCAGTAATTCAACTTTTGCTATTTCGGGATTATCTAAAGCATCATTTAAGAAAAATGGAACATCCATTCTCAATCCTGCAGTAAGTGTAAAATTCTTTGTAACATTAATTTTATCCTGAATATAAGCTCCCATTGTAGCGAAGGCTACAGTTGCATATCCATCTTGTCCTTCAAAAGGATAAGTGATACCAAACACATCTGGTTGGCCACCAGCAAGGAAACTTGCTAAGCTGTTATAGCGATAATAGGATGTACCCATTCTCATATAGCTATTGCCGAATTTTTTATAATCAAAATTCAAACCACCAGTGATTGTATGATTTCCTTTTAAATAAGTAATGTTATCTGTTATTGATACGTTATTATTAATTACATCATTCTTGTATGAAAACAACTCAGTACCAAAAGTGATATAGTTTGATCCGCCTTCCCAAATATCAACCATTGGGAATAAACTTCCCGGAGTACTTCTTGTATCCTGAATCTTACTGTAAGTAACAAGAAATTGATTAGAAAGTGCTGAAGTTATTGAAGAGTTTAGCTCTCCAGTTAAAGAAGATACCACATTTTTAAAGGAATAATTCGCATTTTCAAAAGCAATAGAGTTTTGGCTTATTCTGGCAGAACTTGATCTTGGATTAGGACCTGATGAGGCGTTAGTACCTTGATCGCTCGTACCTTCCATAGTGTTGTAACGAAGTGTAAACTTATTTTTAGGATTAATATTCCAGTCTAATCTAACTAAAGCTTTGTAGTTTTTATTTGCATAATTGTTTGCATAACCTTCGTAAGCTCCTGGATCGTAATTATAATTTGTTTTCAAATAATTAGCTACAGCTTCTAAATCAGATGCCTGCACTCTGGTTACGTTTGGTCCTGTTAAACCTGAACGGGCAGCCAGCCAGTTATTACCTGCACTTAACTGATTTTCAGTTTCAAAACTTGCAAAAATGAATAATTTATTTTTGATAATCGGAGCACCAATTCTGGCACCAAAAATTTTATTTTCATTTCTACCGTTAGGATTCAATTTATCAGCACCTACATTCAAGCCTGAGAAAGATTTAGGACGTAAAAAAGCATACACAGAACCTTCAACCTGATTTGTACCACTTCTCGTAACAGCATTTATACCAGCTCCTGTAAAACCTGTTTGACGTACGTCATAAGGCGCTATATTTACAGAAATCTCCCCAATAGCATCCAAAGAAATAGGCTGGTTGCTTCCACCTGGCAATGCATTTGAATTTAAGCCAAAACCATTATTAAAGTTAGCTCCATCTATTTGTAAATTATTATAACGACCATCTCTACCTGCAAAACCATTCCCATTAGCCTGAGGAGTTAATCTTGTGAAATCACTCAAGCTTCTGTCAATAGTAGGCATAGAATTTATAACTCTCGTATTGATATTAGTAGCAGGGCCTGTTCTTTCACTATTCATTATATTATTTCTTTGGCCTACAACTGTAACAGTTCCTAATTCCTGACCGCCACTCTCCGACATCTGAACATCTAAACGATAAGGATCGCCTAATGACAGCGTAATATCTTCAAATTCCTGGTTTTCTAAACCAACATAACTAAAAACAGCTTTATATGGTCCCCCGGTTCTAAGACCTTGAAGTATGTAACTGCCACCTGACTGTGTTAAAGTGTTATAAGTCGTACCAGAAGGACTATGTGTTAAGGTCACATTCACACCCTCTAATCCAACTTTTCCGCTTGTAACAATGCCTGACATACTACTCGTAGTTACCTGCGCAAACAGTACCGCCGGCAGTAACAACATTAAAAATAATTGTAATGATTTTTTGAATGACATATTAGTTTCATTTGATTCTTGCTGCAAAAGAAACACTTTTATTAATCTTAACAAACTATCGCAAAGCCTGTTAATGATAAATTAATAATATGGTACAAAATTGTGGATAAGTTTAGCTAGAGAAAAAATAAAATTGATAGTTAACGGAGAGACAATAGGATAATTGGAAAGTGGAAAGTGAAAGTGCAAAGTGGAAAGTGGAAAATAATACTGAATTGAACAGGTAATCACTTATAAAGCAGTACAACAGATCTTTATGAGTCGCTTGGAAGAAGAGCACGCACCGGATCCTATAAAATATTAAATTGTGAACTGTATGATATTTCGTGGCCCATTCTACTTTATAAATAAGGCCATACCTTCTTCAGACGAAATTGATTTCATTATCAACTTTCAACTTTTCAACTATCCCATTATCAACTATCCATTGTCAATTTTCCGCTAATAATTACATTCTTTCAGGTACCTGTATGCCCAATAAACTCATACCATGCCTGATGGTTTCTGCTGTTTGCCTGGCAAGTTTTACACGAAGGCTTTTTTCGTCCTGTTTTTCTGCATTGGCAATGGAACATTCGGTATAAAATGCATTGAACTTTTTAGCCAGCTCAAAAATATAAATGGCTATTTTCGATGGATCGTATAATTCAAAAGCTTCCTGGCATACAGCACTATATTGCTCTAAATGCAACAGTACATCTTTCTCGTAACTGTTGAGTGCATAATTCTCGATATGAGAAAAAGTGAAATCGCTTTCGGCTATTTTTCTTAGAATGCTCTTTATCCTGGCGTGGGTATATTGTATAAAAGGCCCTGTAAAGCCGTGAAAATCTATGCTTTCCTCGGGGTTGAAGATCATTTTCTTTTTAGGATCTACCCTCAGCAGGAAAAACTTCAATGCACCCAGGCCAATTGTGGCGTACAGGTTTTCCAGCTCTTCAGCGGTAAAATCTTTTACCTTGCCCAGTTCTTCTGTTTTATTGCGTGCAATGCTGATCATTTCTTCCACCAGGTCGTCTGCATCTACTACTGTGCCTTCACGGCTTTTCATTTTACCGGTAGGTAATTCCACCATACCATAGCTGAGGTGGTAAATGCCGTCTGCCGATGCCAGGCCCAGTTTCTGGCAGATCAGTTTCAGTACTTTAAAATGGTAGTTTTGCTCATCGCCTACCACATAAATATTTTTATCAATACCGTATTCCTGCTGCTTGAGCACTGCCAGTGCAATATCCTGGGTGATGTATACCGAGGTGCCGTCTTTGCGTTGCACCAGCTTTTCATCAAGTCCCTCGGAGGTAAGGTCTATCCATACGCTGCCATCTTCTTTCTGAAAAAACACTCCTTTTTGCAGGCCGTCTTCCACCAGGTTTTTACCAAGCAGGTATATTTCACTTTCATAATAAATTTTGTCGAATTTACTGCCTATCGCTTCATAGGTTTTATCAAACCCTTTGTACACCCAGCCGTTCATTTCTTTCCAAAGGCTGATCACCTCAGGCTTTCCGGCTTCCCAGTCTATGAGCATCTGCTGAGCTTCTTTCATAATGGGCGCTTCTTTTTCGGCTTCTGCCTCGCTCATGCCCTGTGCTATCAGCTCGTTTATTTCCTGCTTGTAGGCATCATTGAATTTTACATAATAGTCGCCGACGAAATGATCGCCTTTCTGTGCTGTAGATTGCGGTGTGGCGCCTTTGGCAAACCGCTGCCATGCTACCATGCTTTTACAGATATGTATGCCGCGATCATTGACTACACAGGTTTTTATGACTTCATTGCCGTTGGCTTCAGCAATCTTTGCGATGCTCCATCCAAGAAAGTTGTTCCTTAAATGGCCCAAGTGCAATGGCTTATTGGTATTGGGCGAAGAGTACTCCACCATTATTTTCCAGCCTGTCGGTTGTTGATGCCGGTCTTCATCCAGGAAGTTTATAAAATAGCTGTCTGCTATTTCCAGGTTCAGGAAACCTTTGATAACGTTGTATGAAGTAAAGATCGTCGGATACTTATCCTTGAGATACTTTCCTATCTCATTGCCGATGTCTTCCGGAGCTTTTTTTATTTGTTTAATAAAAGAAAATAACACCAGTGTATAATCTCCTTCAAACTCGGGCTTTGTTTCATTAATCAATACTTCATTGACCGGCACGGCCAACTGGTACAATTCTTCCAACGCTTGTGCTGATTTTTCTTTAATTTCACTTACAATATTCATCTCTTTATCTTTTTCCCGAAACAATGCTGCGGCGATCCGGTATTATTTTAATAATATACAGGCAGGTAGGTTTTTTACTGATTTTACGATTATTTCATGTAAACTTCATGTTGCCGCTCTAACTTGCCATTAAATTCAGAAATGCAAAAATATGTTTCATTCATTCTTTTTACAAATAAATAAAATGCATGGTGAAACAACACCAAAGGAGGAACCGAGATTATGAATAAATTATTTTTCACAGGCGTCATGCTGGCAGTTGCGATTAGCTTTTCAGCCTGTGCCACTTACAATGACGGATACGGCTACAACAACGGCTACGGTTACAACAGGGCTGACGGATATTATCGCAACGGGCATTTTTACCGCTACCAGAATGGAAGGTACTATGCAAACCGCGGATATTATTACGATGGCAGGTTTTACCGAGAAAGGCGTTTACCACCCGGACAGGCAAAAAAAATCTACGGCAGCAGAAGTGCCAAGCCGTATGCCTACGGCCAGCAAAAAAAATACAACAAAAGGTATGACCAATATGACAGGTATGACCGTTATGAAAGAGAGGACAAAAAATACAAAAATAAATATAAAAGATACAAAGACAGAGATTAACTGCTATAAATTCTATTAATTAAAAAACACAGCAAAAATAGTCATAAGCAAAGTTGAATACCAAACCGCAATGATTATGACGAAGCTAAGTCCATTGGAAGTAATTCTATTTGACGATTAAAAACAGCCGCAAAGCGGCGAACTAAAATATACATATATGAAAAACTTTAAAATTTCAGCCTTAGCAATATTAGTGAGCGGTGCATTATTGTTTACAGCCACAAACGCTCAGGCACAGAACAGAGGCAACGGCCACAAAGCAAAAAACAACAAAGTGTACGCGCAAAAAAACCGCGACCATGATATGTATGACCGCAACGGCAGGTATGACCGCAATGACAGGTACCATCGCCGAAGCATTAGGTACGGCACCAATACAGACCTGCCGCCGGGCCAGGCTAAAAAGGTGTACGGCGGGAAAGCTACAGACTATGCTCCTGGACAGCTTAACAAAAATGAAGATACCAGGTACGACCGCAGAAGCAGAACTGTATGGGATGATATTTTCGGCACAAGGAGAAGATAATTCACAAACCATATAGAACAATTTTGCTAACTTCGCCACAGTAATGAGGAAGTTGCATCTTTTGTCAAAAAATACGATCTTGCAAACGGTGGATTTCTTTTATCCGCCGTTTCGTCGTTTTTTACCTTTACAGTTATTCCGATATGCTGTATGCGGTGGCGCAAATATGGCGCTGGGCATGTTGCTTTATCCCCTGCTATACAATTTTGTTTTTAAACAATACGCTTTTGTAGAAACTTCTCTGTTGGGTATAAATCTGGCAATCAAGCCTGAGAACGCAGCCCTGCTCTGCAACTTCCTGGTGACCCTGCCTCTGGGTTTTTACCTGAGCATGTACGTGGTGTTTCCGGGCTCTCACCTGCGCAGAAGAATACAGTTTATACGCTATTTTATTGTAGCAATTATCAACCTGGCGCTGAACTACCTGCTGATGAAACTTTTTGTCAGGGTATTCGGCTGGTTCCCCACTCCTTCTTATTGGACTACGGTGGTGATTGTGGTTGCCTTCACATATTTTGTGCAGAGAAGTTTTACATTCAGTCAGAAGAAAGCAGAGCTAACGCCTTATGAACAGCCTATAGAATAAGATCAGCAAGGCTATCAGAAACAGGATAATGGATACTCTGTTCATCCAATGCATGGCACGCGTGTCAAAGTTGTGCGGAGTTTCCCTTTTCCTGATAAATAAATATTCAAGTATCTGGTTCCAGATCTTTTGCATCTGATGGGTTTTATTTGGTTTGTACAGCAGCCTGTTGTAAAAGTAAGTTTTTTGGCAGTGTTTCCAGATTTTATTTTGCGATTTAATGAAATACTTATTACTTTTGTCTGCCTTTAGCAACCGTATGGCAGCAATGCCGGAAAGTTATAAGGGTATGAGGGGAATTAGCTCAGTTGGCTAGAGCGCTTGCCTGGCAGGCAAGAGGCCACCGGTTCGAATCCGGTATTCTCCACAAGCCAAAAGCCTTGTAAACAGTACGTTTCAGGGCTTTTGTGTTTAAGGACTCTAATTTGTTTTACAAATTGCCCACAGAATTCATTTTCTCTTCTTTTTAGTTGAAAAAACCTTAAACGCAATTATTCACACATATTTGTTTGAACTTACACACCACAGGCTATAGATTTTTTGGAATTGCACACAATAGAAGTTAGGATTTACGCACCATCATTCCGGCAAAGCTATATTTGCTCACACCAAAGGCCCGCCTGTCAGTGACAGGAAGCAATTCACGGAAGGTGATTGATTCGCCCAAAAGAAGTATAGACTTTAGACCAACTGCGGCGAAGCAATTGTTCCTGAGTGCAAATTGCTTCCGGGTCAGAGCCGTTGAGCGGGGGTCACCTTCAGGCGGGCTAGACCTTTTTTGATTCTTTTTGCGGCAATGGCAAAAAGAATAATAATTTTTATTTCACGCAAAGGGTAAGAGCAAAGACGTTCTGGATGAATTCTTCTCTAACTTTTTTTCTTGATAAAAAAAGTTACAAAAAAATCAAGCCGGCATAAGGTGGGCAGCGCGCAAGGCTCAGAGCGGGAAAACTTTGTGCTTCAAGAACAATTCCTGCTGACCGGCAGCTGCTTTTGATTACAGTCATATCCCGCGCAGCAGGAATCACTGTTCCGCACAGTTTTCCTTCCACTGGCATGCCGGCGATTCCTAACCTTTGCATCCATGACGAAATGCTGCATTTTGAAATGGTTAATGTTAACTCAAATCAATTTGAAAGCTTCGATTCGATAATAATTAAGTGCCCGAACCGAAGGCCCGCCTGTCAGTGACAGGAAGCAATGCATGGAAGGTGATTGATTCGCCCGAAAGAAGTATAGACTTTAGACCAACGGCGGCGAAGCAATTGTTCCTGAGTGCAAATTGCGTCCGGGTCAGAGCCCATGCGCGTGGGTCACCTTCAGGCGGGCTAGACCTTTTTGATTCTTTTTGCGGCAATGGCAAAAAGAATAATAGTTTTATTTTACGCAAAGGCTAAGCGCAAAGACGTTCTAGATGTCAGGTGAAAACACCTGACACGGCTTAAAAGAATTGCTTCTAAACAACCATTACCATCGCGTTATCACAACGATGAATGAGATTAGAAATCCCGAAGCGCAGCGCAGGCATACCACCGTTCACTTTCCTTTTTCCCTTTCCATTTTACCATCGCCTCTCTCCCATCTCAACTTTCAACTTCGAGTATAACATTAAACAAATAAGCCCCGTCTTAGAGACAAGGCTTATTCATTCGTTTATTATTACTCAGACTTATTTCTTAGCAAAAAGCGTTGGGTAAAGTCCGTCAGTATCTAATTGCTCTTCAATGCGCAATAGCTGGTTGTACTTAGCCATACGGTCGCTGCGGCTTGCAGAACCGGTCTTAATCTGTCCGCAGTTTAATGCTACTGCCAGGTCAGCGATAGTTGTATCTTCTGTTTCACCGCTCCTGTGGCTCATTACTGTGGTGTAACCCGCATGCTGCGCCATTTGTACAGCCTGGATGGTTTCTGTAAGCGAACCGATCTGGTTTACTTTGATCAGGATGCTGTTGGCAGTACCTGTTTCAATACCTCTTTTTAATATCTTGCTGTTGGTTACAAACAGGTCATCGCCTACGAGCTGTACTTTATCACCAATAGCTTCAGTCAGTTTTTTCCAGCCGTCCCAGTCTTCTTCAGCCATACCGTCTTCGATAGAAACAATGGGGTACTTGGTAGTCCACTCTTTCCAGTACTCTACCATTTCATCGGAAGTTAATTCCTTGCCGGAGCTTTTGTAGAATTTATATTTACCATCCTTGAACATTTCACTGCTTGCAGCATCCAACGCGATAGAAACGTCTGTACCCGGCGTATAACCTGCAGCTTTGATCGCTTCGATCACTGTTTCAATAGCTTCTTCATTGCTTTGGATATCGGGAGCAAAACCGCCTTCATCGCCTACGTTAGTGCTGTAGCCTTTATTTTTCAACACAGATTTTAAGTGGTGGAAAATCTCTGTACCCCAGCGCAGGCCTTCGCTGAAGCTTTTAGCGCCATGAGGCACGATCATGTATTCCTGGTAATCGATTTTGTTGTCGGCATGTACACCACCGTTTAAGATATTCATCATAGGAACGGGAAGTACGGTAGCATTTACACCGCCGATGTACCTGTAAAGCGGAAGAGCCGATTCGGCAGCAGCAGCTTTGGCAACCGCCAGGGATACCGCCAATATTGCGTTTGCGCCTAATTTACTTTTGTTTTCAGTACCGTCAAGCTCAAGCATCATCCTGTCAATGCCAACCTGGTCGGTCACATCCCAGCCGATAAGGTGTTCAGCGATCACTTCGTTTACATTTTTCACTGCTTTCAACACACCTTTTCCCATGTAAACACCCTTATCTTCGTCGCGCAGTTCCACTGCTTCGTGAATACCTGTAGATGCGCCTGATGGAACGGCAGCCCTGCCTAATTCTCCGTTTTCAGTAATCACATCAACCTCAACTGTGGGATTGCCGCGGCTATCCAGGATTTGTCTTGCAAAAACATCAGCAATAAAGCTCATAATATTATGTTTTTAAGTGTAAAATAATTGTTTTTTGAATGCTGCAAAGTTAAGCCTAATTTTAATACATCGACGCAAAAACTAACAAAAAAGGAAATTTATGGTTAAATAATAATAATAAGATAAACTAAGAATTTTTTTGCTGATTAGGTACTAATTGATTAGTTTCACAATATCCTTCACCTTAAAATGCCTACCTATGGAACACTGCTCTGACAAATCCGCATCAGTTCGTAAAAATTCTTGTGGTAAAACTTTCAGCACAATACTGTTTTTCATAGCTGCAACCCTTTGTTCATCAGTATTTGCTCAAAATTCTTCAATGGTATTGACTCCTGCAAAGCCCGAAGCAGGCAAGGAACTAAGTTTTGTATACCTGCCAAGTTCATCATCGGTAAAGATGGCAAGATAAAGTTCTCCTCATCAGGTTTCGGCAATAACGATGAGGAGCTGGTAAATGAGCTTACCATGATGGTGGAAAGCTTACAATAATATGCGGGATAATACATCGGCAAATATAGCGCCCATGCGCTTTTGAATGTATTTATCCTTACCTTGTTCAGGATGCCAGCCATACTTTATGCCATCAATATTTTGTGTGTCTAATGCAAACATAAGACTAGCCTGCACACCTGTTACAGGGTGTACGGTATTTTTAGAAAAGCCGATGTATTTATCGAATTCCACCAGCGGGAAGCCCCATTTTTCTGCAAGCTTTCTGATAGATGTATTGTAGGCAGTTCGCGCATCATGCCAATCGGTACACAACACGATCCTGGCAGGCTTGCCGTATTTGGAATTGTAATAACGGGAATTTTTATCGAACTTTAAATTATAGCAGTCCGATAAATATTTTTTGATCACATAATCAAACGCTGCTGCGTAGTCTGACCTGTCGAACGGCGTTTTGTAATCCGTGTATTTTTCGTATAGCTTGCCGCTGTTGTATACATCTTTATCGTGTACCTGCATGATCACGAACACATCTATGCTTTCCAGTTCCTGCGGGGTATACAGCGTTCCTTTCTGCATCCTGTTGGCTGCATTAGATATGGCCTCGCCGCCCACTGCCCTGTTTATGGGGAAAGCATTTACTTTTTCACATCCCAGCTCAAACCAGCCATTGCCGGGCGATGCAAACGATGCGCCGGTGAGTAAGATAGTATCTTGGCCGGCTCGTTTATTGTCTTGTGAAAAAGCCGAAAAATTGCAAATCAGCAGCATTGCGCCTATAATCAATTGTTGCATGTGTATATATTTATTTTTTTTAATTGTGACATAGAATAGCTTTATTGATCAACAGTTGGTATGCAACTGTGCTGATGGCTATTTGATAATAGCAAAATCGTTTAAACACCAAATATACAAAACCATGCAGTAATAGTTGCTATATTAAAACCCTGTTTTTATTCTCCCCTTAAATACCACAAGAACCGATAATGATATTCAGACAACAAATTGTATACAATAAACAACAGTACAATCGAAGCTATACCCTAGAACACTATTTTATTAACCCTCATTTTTTTAAAATAATACCACAACATAAATATCAGCAAATGAGAAGAAAAAAACACCACAGTTAATAATCCTGCACCAATTGGATTGGGATAGCGGTTAGAGACAAAGAAATAGGAAACCTACAGTAAGATAGCCAAGCAGGGATAAATAAATCAACAGAAACCAGTTTTAAAAATTTCATGTGTGTATATTTATGTTATCAATGGCGACATGGAACTTGCCATAAAACTTCCATTGTGTTTGGCAAAAATTACTCTAAATGTTTATGGACATTTGTTATCGCGAAACACAGCATGTACAATATACTATCAAAACGAGAAGATAATAGTGTCATAAAAAAACCGGCAACGAAATTGTTGCCGGCCTTCCTAAATGGTAAAGAATTATTTACGGGATTTCATAGCTTTTTCCTTTTTTACACTTTCATCTTTCAGAAAGCCGGTATAGGCTTTGGATTCCATGGCTGCAAGTGCAACTTTGCCATTAGCATCGCTATGAATGCCAAAGCCATAAGTTTTTGCCAAAGGCGAAGTACGCAAACACGCCTGTCCTTTAGAAAAAAATTGCGCTCTTGCTTCTTCATAGGTATCCGGCGAAAGGTTGTTTCTTTCTGCATACACTTTAAATAAAACATCATCTGATGTGTAGGCATAAGGATTTTCAGCGATCAGCGCGTACTGCATTTCAGCAACGGTCTTATTTTCTTTGGCAGGCGGCTTTGTACCGCAAACAGCTTTGGTATCTTCTGCCACCTCTATGAAAGTGTTGAAATAGTTTGTTGTATGCGTTTTCATATCAGGATAAATGTATGTTCACAGGTGAATGAATATTACTTATAGGTCTCGCCCATATTATATAAAGTAAATGCCCAGATGTCTGCCAGCTCTTCTATGGTTTTCGAAGTCGGCTTTCCCGCACCGTGGCCGGCTTTGGTATCAATGCGTATTAATGCCGGGTTGTCGCAACCCTGTGCTTCCTGCAAAGCTGCAGCAAATTTAAAGGAATGTGCCGGCACTACCCTGTCGTCATGGTCTGCTGTAGTTATCAGGGTTGCAGGATAGCAGGTACCCTTTTTTAAATTGTGGAGCGGAGAATATTTTATCAGGTAATTAAAATCTTCCTGCTTATCGCTGGAACCATACTCTACTACCCATCCCCAGCCCACAGTAAATTTCTGGTAACGCAGCATGTCCAGTACGCCCACCTGCGGAATGGCTACTTTAAAAAGACCCGGGCGCTGTGTCATACAGGCGCCAACCAGCAGCCCGCCGTTGGAACCGCCGCGGATAGCGAGCTTTTCAGAAGAGGTGTATTTCTCTTTGACCAGGTACTCTGCTGCCGCAATAAAATCGTCAAACACATTTTGCTTATTGGCAAGCATACCTTTTTTATGCCACTCTTCACCATATTCGCCACCACCCCGCAGGTTAGCCTGGCAATAGATGCCGCCATTGTCAAGAAATGGTATATTGGCCACCGTAAAACCCGGCGTAAGGTTGATATTAAAACCGCCATAGGCATACAGCATGGCAGGGTTAGTGCCATCTTTCTTCAGGCCTTTTTTATAGGTAATAAACATCGGCACTTTTGTACCGTCTTTGGAAGGATAAAATACCTGCTCTGTAACATAGTTATCAGGATTTACCTTTGCTTCAGACTTCCTGTACACAGTAGATTTCCCGGTAGCAATATCATACTTAAAAATGGTAGCAGGATAGGTAAATGATGTGAAGGTGTAGAAGAAAAACTTATTATTTTTCTCCGCGCCAAAACCGCCTGCTGTGCCAAGGCCGGGTAATTTTACCACACGGTCTCTAACGCCAGAATAATTGTATTGTTCTATGTAGCTGTTGGCATCTTTCAGGTAACTGGCAAATAATTTTCCGCCCCCTGTGCCCACATGTGAGAGCTTATATGCTTTCTCGGGTATAATGGTTTTCCAGTTTTTGGGGTCAGGGTTTTTCGGATCAATGGATACAACTTTATAATTCGGTGCACCGTGGTTTGTTTGTATCAGCAGCCTGCCGCCAACATTGTCAATAACATCTGCATTGGTATCAAACCCTTTTACCACAGTAATAAAACCCTTACTGTTCTTATCTTTCAGGTCTTTTACTTTTATTTCGCTCCCATCTGTACCTTCGGAAATACCCAGTATCAAAAAGCGCTTGTCTTCTGTTAGCCCCACGCTTACATAGCGCAAAGGATGCTCTTTATCTTCATAAATAAGTTTATCAGTAGATTGCGGAGTGCCGATTTTATGGTAGAAAACTTTTTGGTACTCTGTCTTGGCAGAATACTTCGTCTTTTCATCTACCGGCTTGGTGTAGCCACTGTAAAAGAATCCCTCATCGCCCAGCCACGCCATGCCGGTGAATTTTACATATTCCAGTTTATCTTTCAGCAATGCGCCCGTAGCCATGTCTTTTACATAGATCTCCTGCCAGTCTGATCCCGAAGCAGACACTGAATAAGCAAAATACTTTTGATTTTGAGAAAAAGAGGTACCCTGTAAGGCAACTGTACCATCTTGAGATAGCTTGTTGGGATCGATCAATACTTTAGCTTCACCGGTAAGCCCCTGCTGGTAATAAACAACAGACTGGTTTTGGAGGCCGTCATTCTTACTGAAAATATAATATTTTCCTTTGTTGTACGGTGCACTGTATCGCGCATAATCCCATAATTCTGTAAGCCTGTTTTTTATCGCGTTACGAAACGGAATTTTATCGAGATAAGCGTTGGTTACCGCATTTTGCGCCTGCACCCACGCTTCGGTGTTTTGCGCAGTATCGTTTTCCAGCCAGCGGTACGGGTCGCTGATGCTTGTGCCGAAATATTCGTCTGTATGATCCACCTTTGTAGTGTTGGGATAAGTGATCCGTTGTGCATTCAATGTCATAACTATGCCCAGCATTAATGTAAGTGAAAATATTCTTTGCATCTGTATATGATTTGGATAAAAATACAAAAATGTTCTATAAGTTGAAACGGTTTTTTATTGTTATCTCTCAGGCTAATTCATAAACATATTATCTATCAGCCTTACGCCGCCAATATAGCCTGCAAAGAGTGCAGACAATTTTTCCTCGCCATCCCACAACTCAACAGGGACCAGGGTTGCCGCATTGTGAAAAGAAAAGTAGTCTATTTTATCAAAGCCGTTACCCAAAATGTGTTGTTGCGCATAGGCAGACAATTCTTCCAGGGATCTGTTGTACAGGTTTTCGCGGCAATATTGCAACATTCTATAAATAATGGCTGCCTGTTCTTTCTGCATTTCAGATAACCTGGCATTGCGGCTACTGCTGGCAAGGCCGCTTGGCTCTCTCAACGTTTCACAGATGATAACGTCTGTCTGTATATTTTTCAGCTCAATCATTTTTTTGATCACCAGTATCTGTTGCAGGTCTTTCTGCCCCAGGAACAATTCATCCGGCTGTACAATGCGCAACAACCTTTCCACCACCTGGCAAACACCCTGAAAGTGCCCGGGCCTGAAACGGCCTTCAAGAATGGTCTCAATAAAGCCCAGGTGGTAATGCTCTCTGAGCGTGGAACCACCAGGGTACATTTCTTCCACAGACGGCATAAATACTACGTTACAGCCGTTTTTTGCGAGTAATGCCAGGTCGTTTTCAAGTGTACGTGGATATTTTTCAAAGTCGACACTGTCATTAAATTGCGTTGGGTTTACAAAAATGCTACAGACCGTATTATCGCCACGCTCAACCGATTTGTTGATGAGTGAAATATGCCCGGGATGCAATGCACCCATTGTTGGTACGAATCCTGTTTTTTTATCATTGCCGCGTAATGAGTTCAGCAC
The DNA here is from genome assembly GCA_023422835.1 of Bacteroidota bacterium. GTDB lineage: Bacteria > Bacteroidota > Bacteroidia > Chitinophagales > Chitinophagaceae > Haoranjiania > Haoranjiania flava. Next base: position 174,733 of record JAFAGI010000001.1, read on the forward strand.
CTCTTGTACATCTTCTATTTTCGTTATACTAACCATTTGTTCACAGATATTTAAAAATGCAAATATTAGTTTATTTTTTAGTAATTTTGCCTACTTTATTAAAAGTATCTAAGAACGAAACCAGAGGTAGAATGTCCAGTAAAAAAAGAATTTTATTTATTGCAACGGAAATTTCCCCTTTCCTGGAATTGACTGAATTTTCTGAAATATTAAACAGTCTGGCAATAAAAAGTAATGAGAATGATTTCGAGGTGAGATGTATCATGCCGCGTTACGGTGTTATCAATGAGCGCAGGCATAAATTGCATGAAGTAGTGCGGTTGTCAGGCATCAACGTTTCTGTAGACAACGATGATTACCCCTTACAGATAAAAGTATCATCGCTTCCGAATGCACGCCTGCAGGTATACTTCCTGGATAATGACGAATTCTTTAAAAGAAAATTTATTTTCAGAGATGAGAATGAAGAATGGTTTGAAGACAACGGGCTGCGTTCTGTGTTTTTCTGCAAGGGCGCGCTGGAAACCGTGAAAAAATTCGGCTGGCCTCCTGATATTATCCATTGCAGCGGCTGGATGACCGCTCTGATACCGATGTACATTAAAACTGCTTATAAAAAGGAACCGGTTTTCAGCAATTGTAAAGTGGTATACTCTATAGGTGGCGAAACTTTTGATGAAACACTGGAAAAAGATTTTATACGCCAGGCCAATATTCATGCAGCTATCAAGCCCAAAGACCTGGAGCCGTATAAAAAAGGCGATTATGAATCCATCATCAAAGGCGGAGCTGTAAATTCAGATGCCATTGCTTTTGCTACAGAAAATATCGACGAAAGAATTGTAAAAGAACTTTCTAAAACAAGAGGAAAAAAGATCCTGAAATTCCAAGGATATGACTCTGATTTAACAGAGTATTTTGAACTCTTTAATGAGCTTGTTTCTTAGAAATTTGTTTTTTTGTGATAATTTTTATTTTAAATTAATCTAACGATTTTGAAAAAGAGAAATAGGATCCTTGCAACGCTAATAGCCATAGTTAGTTTTGCAGCCTGTACGAAAATAGTTTCCACAGATATCGGTATCGGAGACCTGATTCCTGCTGTTGACGGGGTATTGGTAAAAGACACCACGCTGGATGTGATTATCAACACTTATGGTGATGCTATTACAACTACCAGAATTAGCGAAACAAATGTTTTAGGAAAACACAGCGATACCGCATTCGGCAATACAACTACAGCCTTGTACCTGCAGGTGCAGCCGCGCTCCTACCCGTTCAGGTTCCCGGTGAGCAAAGATAGCATTACTGCTATTGATTCAGTGGTGTTGGTGATACCTACCTATGGCTTGTATTACGGCGATAGCACAAAAAACCTGGGCTTCCGGGTGTATGAAGTAAATGATCTTTCTTTCGACAGGGAAAAAGGTTATCCGTTCAATACAGATAAAAGTTTTACTACTTCCGGCGAACTTACTTACAATGGCGCTGAACAGTTTATATCCCCGCTCAGCGTGAATGATACCATTAAGTCATTCGGCGACTCGGTTGGTTCTCCCAATCAGATACGTATACGCCTGAGCAATGCATTGGCACAGAAATTCTTTAATTTGGATACGGCCAACTATCGCTCAGATTCATTGTTCCGGCTGGCATTCAATGGTATAAAGATCACTTCCACATCAGGAGATGCATTAGTACCTGTGCTGCCGCAGGGCGCCGGTATTGCCATGTATTACAAATACATTTCTCAGAAAGATGGTTCAGCAGATACCACCTTGACTTCTTTTGTACCTGCGGAGACCTCTGCAAGCGCCAACCACATCACTGTAGAACGCAGTGCCACGCAACTCGCCAACCTTCCTCTCGGCGATATAAATACGGGCAGCAGCACTGTGTACCTGCAATCCGGTCCCGGTGTATATGCACGTATTAAAATTCCGGGCCTGTCAGGGCTCGCCAAGATGCTTATCTATAGGGCAGAATTGGTTGTAGACGATATCCCTGCTGCTGAATACAACAAATTTGTTCCAAATCTTTTTGTTGCTGGTATAAAAGACAATAAAAGAATATTGTTGAAAGATGTATCCCTGGATAATCTTCCCAACCCGCTGAATCCATTCCAGTCTTCTAATTATTTCTATACCGCAAACCTGCCCACATTTGGCTCATATCCACTGGTCAGAGTAGACTCAACCAATAACCTGAAATATTACCAATACAATTTTAACCTTACTAACCACGTACAGGATATTAATAAAGGTGTAACTCAAAACTACCCGCTGGATATTTTTGCCCCGCATACAGATTCTGTTTACAGTGAAGTTTTATCCAGGAATGTGTCTATTCAGGCCAAAGCAGGCGACAACCAGTTTACCAAGCTGAATGCACCTGTTATACAAAGAACCAAACTATTCGGCAACAAGGCCGCCAGCGCACATAAAATCCGTTTAAACATTATTTACAGCCCTGTTCAATAGTTTTTTTCCATCATTATTTAAAAAGAATATATTTTTCTTTATGGCTTATTTATTCACATCCGAAAGTGTTTCAGAAGGACATCCCGACAAAGTTGCAGACCAGATATCAGATGCATTAATAGATTACTTTATGGCAAGCGACCCCAAAAGCAAAGTGGCATGCGAAACATTGGTAACCACAGGACAGGTAGTGCTGGCAGGTGAAGTCAAGTCAAACGCTTACCTGGATGTGCAGGAAATTGCCCGTGAAGTTATCAGGAGAATCGGCTATACGAAAAGCGAGTACATGTTTGAGGCCAACAGTTGCGGTATCTTTTCTGCCATACACGAGCAGTCTGCAGATATAAACCAGGGAGTGGAAAAAAGCGATATGGAAAACCAGGGAGCCGGCGACCAGGGAATGATGTTTGGCTACGCTATCAACGAAACAGAGAACTACATGCCGCTGGCGTTAGACCTAGCGCATACGCTGCTGATAGAATTGGCTGCGCTGCGACGCGAACACAAACAAATTAAATACCTGCGCCCGGATGCCAAAAGCCAGGTAACGCTTGAATACGACGAAAACAACAAGCCTGTAAGAATTGATACCATCGTTATATCCACGCAGCACGACGATTTTGATACAGATGAAAACATGGCTGCAAAAATCAGGCAGGATATGACCGAAATTTTAATTCCCCGTGTAATAAAACGATATCCGAAATACAAGCATTTCTTCAACGATCAGATCAAATACCACATCAACCCTACCGGTAAATTTGTGATCGGCGGGCCACATGGCGATACAGGCCTTACAGGCAGAAAAATAATTGTAGACACTTACGGCGGCAAAGGCGCACACGGCGGTGGCGCATTCAGCGGCAAAGACCCGAGCAAAGTAGACAGAAGCGCGGCATATGCTGCAAGGCATATTGCCAAGAACTTAGTGGCAGCGGGTGTTGCAGACGAGATATTGGTACAAGTTTCTTATGCCATTGGTGTTGCAAGGCCTATGGGCATTTATGTAAACACTTACGGCACAGCCAAGGTAGACCTCAGCGATGGGGAAATAGCTAAAATTGTAGACGAGATCTACGATTTCCGTCCATACTTTATTGAGAAAAATTTAAAACTCCGCAACCCGATCTACAGCGAAACTGCTGCTTACGGTCACATGGGCAGAACTCCAGAGACGGTTACCAAAGAATACAACCTGCCCGGCGGCAAGAAAATCCAGAAAACAGTGGAACTTTTTACCTGGGAAAAACTCGATTATATTCCTAAAGTAAAAGCAGCATTTAAACTGAAATAACTTTTCAACTTGTAACATTTCTTAAGGCACCTTTGCGGGTGTCTTTTTTATGCTTGCCTGGTGACTTACCTGTTATGCCGTGCCAGTGTATTTTCACCTGGCATGAGTAGTATCTATTTGTAATTTTTTCGCCCGCCTTGTCCGGTGTTTTTACCTGACACCATAATAGTCATTCCGCAATGTATATACAGCAGTTTTTGAATCATTACTGTATTATAAGCTCCACTACATTCGTAAAATGTCAGGTGAAAACACCTTACATGGCAAAAAAAGAACTCCATATAAAACAAAATTAAGAATCAACAGGCTTCTCCACAGTAATATGCTGAAACCTCGATAGACAGTAGCTTGTAAACGGCAGCAACACAAAAGCTGCCAGTCCCCACCGGTTGCCAGCGCACCCGCCGATAATAAAGCTGGCGATCAATACAAACAATGGATAAGTAACAAACAAAACCCCAAATAATACAGAATCGAAAAAAATGGATCCTTTGGTTTTCCTGGCTACGAAATGCTTCCACAACTTATAAAACCAATATTGCGTAATGTAGCCCACAACAGCAGGTACAAACAACAGCGCCCTTTCAGCAAAACTTCTCTTCAGTGCGGTTGTTTCAGGACCATGCATGTTCGTTGACAATTGTTGTTGCATAGCATTTACCAGCATGGCTGTATTCAATACGCCATGCTGATAATAATCTTTGGCAGCCAATGGTTCAACGGCACGCAAATGCACAGCCTTGGGCATTTGCCTGAAAGAATTGTAGGTAATGGTGTACGGCTGTATATTGATCCACACATTATTCTCTGCACATTGTTCAATCAACTTTACCGAGCCGCCTTTACGCAAGGGCTGCAAATGCCACCGGTTATGCGAATTGCCTTCCGGGAAAATAATGATGTGTGCTCCTTTTTTCAATAGTGCACTGTAATCGTTAAATAGCTGTTCGTTTTGGGCTGCAAAGTTTTTATCGTCTCGTTTGCGGAATATCGGTATCATATTCAATGAGCGCAAAGCCTTATCTGCCCATCGTTTGCGAAACATATCTCCGCGCACCAGGAAATGCAAAGGCTTAGGGCTATGTATGGATATGATCAATGCATCAAAGAAAGAATTCGGATGATTGGAAATGATCAGCGACGGCTTGCTGTAGTCAGCCTTATGCGCATTTATAAGTTTTAAACTGCCGGCATACCAATGCATAGCAAGCCTCACAAGTATTTTCACAACAGCATAAAACATAAAAATAAAGCCGGGATTAAGATTAAATTGCAAAATAAACAATTATTGTCAATATGTATATGCATAAAAAAAGCTCCGTCGCAGGAGCTTTTATAAGAGAATAAACCCATTACATTTTCCTGATTACACCGCAGCCAACTCTTGGCCCTGAGTTTCCTGTAGGCTGAGTTTTGTAATCATCAGTGCCACCATGTACAATTATGCCTCTGCCTATGATGGTATTTTTGGCCGTATCAGCTATGCTCCAACGGTCTGTAGTGACAGATACGCTGCCTATACCTTTATTGTCTAACTGTAAATTGCCTATATCACCGGAGTGGAAAGGAGCAGTACCCCATTTGCCATGGTTTTCATTGGTGGGGTTCCAGTGGCCATGCGTATTTTCGCCTTTGTTGCCGCAATCGCCATGCTCGTGAAAATGTACTGCCACCACGCTGTCTGCTCTTTCAGGATAGTTGATCTGCAGATCCATGGTTATCTGACCGTTTCCTGCATCGTAGAATTTAGCCGTACCAATGGTTTTAGCGCTGTCGGCAGTCTGAAAAAGATCAGCCTTGGCAATTTCAGCAGATTTAGGAAGTTCCTGTACCGCTGTGGTATCCCCGTTTAAAGAATCTGTTGTGCTATCGGTGGCGGCATCTCCGCATGAGGTAAAAATTGACATCGCAGCAATGCCTGCCATTAAAAAATAATGTTTCATAGAGTTTCTGTTTTAGTTCGATTCAAATATAAAGAAATATACGTGCGCAAGTGATTTGCAGTCAGCCTTTTAACAAAAATTGTTTTGCATCAATGTTTCAATATTTGTTTGGAATATTTTTTGCACTGCAATATGCATTATTACAATATGAATCAAAAAAATACCTACGGAAAACCTCCGGGCACAAATGCAGGAGTTATCAAGGATGACAGGCTAAAATTGGTTGAACGTATGAGTAAGCTCATGGATGACCAGTTTTCGGTTGGAGGCTATAAATTCGGCATTGACCCGCTGCTGAACTTTGTGCCTTATGCGGGAGATATAGCTACCTACCTGATGTCTGCTGCATTGGTGGTGACCATGTTTAAACACGGCGTTTCGGGCAAAGTAGCTATGAAGATGATCGGCAACATTACGCTGGATGCCGTTGTTGGAGCCATACCTGTCCTGGGCTGGATATTTGATTTCAAATTCAAAGCCAACAGGCGAAACGTGAACTTGCTCAGAAAGCATTACACAGAAGGCAAAGACACTGGCAGCGCAAAGCCCTTCATCATCATTATGCTGGTAGTGCTGATCGCAATAATGATACTGGTGTTCTGGGTAGCTTATCAGGCACTCAAATGGCTTTTAGAAGCAATGACTTTGCCTGTATGGTAATTAAGCTACAAATTGTTTTCTTTCATGAACTGATGGATAAGCTTCTTGTTGCCTACGATCCATACCAGGTCGTTCAGTAAAAGTATCGTAGCCGAAGGCGGGTTTAAAAGCCGTTTGCCATCGCGCTCTATACCTACAACCAGGCCATCTGTCTTTTCGCGGAGTTCGATCTCCTTGATACTTTTGCCAAGGAAAGAAGCATTGCGGGTAACCAGGAAATTCATCAGTACAAAATCCTCCAGCCCTGTTTGGGTCACAAAATTTTGTCCCACTTCTTCCATGCGGAATTTTTTATTTTCAAAATCCCTGATGTGTTCTTCATCGCCCAGCAACCCGATTTTATCAAAAGGGAAAATGCGGTCGTGTGCATTGGGTGTGTATACCACTTTCTCACCGCGCTTGATATAAGCTACATTAATGCCAAAGTTCTCGCGCCATGCAAGCTCATCCAGCCGCTTGCCGATGTATTCTGCATATTGCCCCACTTCGAACTCAGCTACGTAAGTGCTCCAGAGTGAATCAATCTTTCGCTTGTATTTCTCTTTGTCATCTTTTTCAAGGCGCAGCTTTTCTTTGGCATATATATCTCTCTCGTAAAAATTATACAAAAACCTTTTCACGATCAGGTTGTGCAACGATTGAATTTTTGTAGAAAGGAAATAGAGAAACAGCAAGGTTAGCGGTATGCCCAATACCGAAACGATCAGGCTTGGATAGAACCGGTAAATAATAAACTGCACAATGATAATACCTATGAGTATTCTCAGCAGGTCTACCAGCACCATAGGCCCACGGGAAAAATAATTGCCTTTCCATAGCTCTTTATACACTTTGGGTTGAATGCGCTGAATAGTGATGGCCCAGAGAAACGGTACTGATGCGAGAATAACCACACACAAAGTAATGATGCGGGCTGTAATGCTGTTGGCGAGATAATCTTCCAGGAAAGGCATTAAAAGATTGTGGCCGCCAAGTACAAGAGCAACTATCACCACTGTGTTTAATAAGATGGTTGCGAAATAAGATTTTATCAGTTTCTTCCACCCGCTCTCCTGTTGTATGGTCTGGAACTGGTCTGAATATTTATCAATGGCACGCAGCATGGAGTTTGGCGTCATCTTCTCCATGAATCTGTGAATATGATCAGAATAGCTGATCATGTACGGCGTGGTGAATGTAGTGATGGCAGATACGCCTACCGCCACCGGGAACAGGAAGTCGCTGGTAACATTCAGTGACAAGCCCAGCGCCGCAACGATGAAGGCAAACTCCCCGATCTGTGCCATGCTTGCCCCTACCTGTACTGATTGCCGGAATGGCTGGCCCGACAACACAGCCCCAAATGTAGTGAGCATAAATTTTCCTACCAGTGTTAATAATGTAATAATAAGAATGGGCCATTTATAAGCCAGCATGGCTGCAGGGTCTATCATCATGCCAATGGAAATAAAGAACACCGCACCGAACAGGTCTTTCATAGGCTTGATAAGTTGTTCTACTTTTTCAGAGTAGAGTGTTTCGCCCAGGATGGTTCCCATTAAAAATGCGCCCAGCTCGGCAGAAAGCCCTGCTTTCGTAGCCAGCACCACCAGGCCGAAACACAACCCGATAGAGATAATGAGCATCATTTCATCGTCGAGCACTTTCCTGGAAAGCCTGAAAATTGTGGGGAGCACGTAAATGCCGGTAAGATAAATAGTAATAAGGAAAAATATAAGTTTTGCAATAGCAAACATCAGCTCGTTGCCGTTGAACTGCTGGCTCACGGCCAGCGTAGAAAGCAATACCATAAGTAAGATTACTACAATATCTTCTACCACCAGCACACCAAACACAATACTCGCATACTTCTTATGCTTTACACCCAGTTCATCAAACGCTTTAATGATAATGGTTGTAGAGGAACTTGCCAGCATACCGCCTAAAAAAAGGCTGTCCATATAATTCCAGCCCATCCATTGGCCTGCAAAGAAACCAAGTGTGACAATGAAGATTATTTCCACAAAAGCTGTAATGGATGCCGAGCCACCAACTTTAATCAGTTTCTTAAAACTAAATTCCAGCCCCAGGCTAAACAATAAAAATATTACCCCGATATTTGCCCAGATAGATACGTTGGAAGCATCAACAATATTGGGGAAAAATGAAAAATAAGGGCCTACAAAAAAGCCTGCAATGATATACCCCAATACCAGCGGCTGTCTAATTTTTTTGAATATTATGGTAACAGCGGCGGCTGCTATCAGTATCAAAGCTAAGTCCTGTATAAGTTGCGGCAGATGATGCTCCATAAATTTTTTTAAATGTTAGATTTTATTTGTTATAAATTACTTTCAATGGGTTTTACTTCACTTCTGAATAGGCTTACAGGCGAATCAAGCAACACAGCTATAACCGTTACATGCGCATCCAGCCTTTCTTTCGGCACCTGTATACTGATGATTCCTGGTGTAGCGCTCCAGTACAGTTTATCGTATATGGTATAATCGTTGATAATTGAACCTTCTCCCACAATTCTTATGCGGGCAATATTGTTGTTAATGCCTTTCAGCAGCACCTTCCCGTTTGATTTTCCTTCAATAAAAAGATAGAGCGTTTGCTTATCCGGCGACAGCGCTGTAGGGCCTGCGAAGTGCCCGCCATCTATGCCTTCGATGCCATTACCCATTACTTCAGCATGTTTGGTGATCCATTTTTTTACCGCCGCATCTTTGATAAAATCTATAGCTTCGTATTTGTTTACCGCCAGACCTTTGCCTGCAAAAGGATTGTTGCCGTTGCTTACATCATGCGATAACCGTTTCAGTACCTTCATGGTAGTTTCATGCGTAGCGTTGAGATACGTACCTGCCGGAACCGGCGTTATTACTTCATTTGCCAGTTTTAATGATTCATCAAAACTTACGCGAAGCACGGTTACATCCTTATCAACAACATTTGCCGGCACTGTGATCCAGAAGTTATTTCCCTCTTTCACATAGCTTAGGTTTGTTTTTGTGCCTACCACGTCAATATGCTTTATTTTAGATTCAATACCTTTTAGCCACACCAAACCGTTCGGGTTATCTGCCAGATACAGGAACAATGTTTTGCTGTCTTTTGATAAGGCGCTCTTTCCGTCAAAATGTTTCTGGTCTATACCATGTCTTGTGCCGTACACAGCCTCTGCATGCTTGCTGGTCCACCTGCCCAAATCCTGTAAAATTTTTACCTGTTCAGCCGGGATGGTGCCGTCTGCTTTAGGGCCTATGTCCAGTAAAAGATTTCCTCCCAACGAGATGCAGTCAACCAGGGTGCGTATAAGCATATTGGATGATTTGTATTTTTTATCCAGCGGTTGGTATCCCCATGAATCATTCATGGTATAGCAAAGTTCCCAGTATTTACTTTCAGGCTGCTGCACAGGCACTCCCTGTTCAGGTGTGGCATAGTCGCCATGCCCTTTTAAACGGGAGTTTAAAATAATGGCGGGGTTGTAGGATTGCAGCAGTGCCCTTGTCTCTTTGGCTTTCCATTCTTCGGCAGTGTGCTCCCAATCTCCATCAAACCAGATGAGGTCAGGCTTGTATTGGGTTGATAATTCTTTCAACTGTCCCTGATAGTAGTTGATAAAACGCTCGAAGCGTGCCGGTTCTTTATTTATATCATAGCGTTTTATAGCGCTGGTAAAAACATCATAATCATTATAGCTCCAGTCGGGAAGAGAGTAGTACAGTCCTGTTTTTAAGCCTGTTTTTTTTAATTCTTGTATAAACGGCGTAAGCACATCTCTTTTTGCAGCTGAATGCCCGGGAATGGAAAGTGCTCCCGGCTGCCTGGTATCCCACAGGGATATGCCTTCGTGATGTTTGGTGGTGATCACCGAATATTTTGCACCACTCTGTTTGATGAGCTCAGCCCAGTATTTGGGGTCATAATTTTTTGCGGTAAAATGGTTGATCTGGTCTTTATAATCTTTGTAAGGAATATAATTATTAAAAAATGACCAGGATTCTGAAATACCGTTAACAGAATAAATGCCCCAATGGATGAATATGCCCAGCTTGGCATCTGCGAACCATTCCATTTTATCCTTTGGCTGATTCTGTGAAAAGGCCTGTAAAAACAATAAACCAAAAATAAAAATAAGCGCTGTTTTCAACGTAAATTTCCTGATCATTTTCCTGTATTTTTAAGTTTCGGAAGATAATAAAATGGCAACAGTGATCCAAAAATTTCGTGTAGCTATTTTGTAATGTTTGTATTGTAAAATAAGACAAGATGCGCTACTGAGCTATTGCTGACAGAAGACAGGCAACGCTATTTCACGATCACCGCTCCGATTTGGTCGGTGATCTCTCTTTCAAAATTTTTCAATTGTTGATGGATCAGCAGTTTCTGAAAAGTAACATCATCAGAAGGAGCATGTTCCAGCTCTTCCTGGTTTTCATCGATCATGCTTTTGATTTTACGGAGCTTATAGTAAAGCACCGTAAGCCTTACATCATTCTTTTCTTCCTCTTCTTTATTGTCTGTAATGCGGTTGCTCAATTCCTCCCAGCGCTTGCTGAGCTCATAAGGAAATATAGTGATGTCTACCAATGTGTGCGGTATTTCCGGATCGAGCGTATACATCAGGGTTTTAGCGGTTGGCTGCATGCCTTGCTGGTAACTGTTTTTGTACAGTTCATAAACTTTTTCATACTTTTCATGATGTAGCGGAAAGTCTTCAAGCTCATTGAAAATGTATTCTGCTACGGTGCGCTGCTCATCCCATTGGTTCAGGCCAAATTCAATCAATACTCGCAGCAGATTTTTTTCCTGTATGTCATCACGAACCTTAAAATAAGTATCTTTCTGTTGCTCAACTTCCATTTCTCGCCGCTGTTCTGCAAAAGCCTCTCGCTTCTCCAGCCGTGCGATCTGCTCGCGGGTATATTTGTTTACCAGGTTGGTTAAGCCGCCTTCATCAATTTTCATGGCAGAAGCACATTGCCTGATGTATTCCTGCTGCTTGGTAAAATCTTCGGCCTTATTTATTTTACTGATGCTCTCTGCGATTTTGTTGACCGCATCATTCTTCCTGGCAATATCATTGCCGGCTTCGCGCAACAGTATTTCCATTTCAAAAAGAATAAAATCTTTTTTATGCTCTGCAATGAATTTTTTAAACTGCTTTTCACCTACCTTTTTTACATAGCTGTCAGGGTCTTCACCATCAGGAATCAGCACCAACCTTACGTTGAGGGCTTCTTCCAGGGCCATGTCCAGGCCACGCATGGCAGCTTTTACGCCGGCGCTGTCTCCATCATAAATTATGGTGAGGTTGGAAGTATATTTTTTTATGAGCCGCAACTGGTCAGTTGTAAGGGATGTACCGCCGCTTGCCACCACATTCTCTACACCTGCCTGCGCTAGGCTTACCACATCGGTGTAGCCTTCTACCAGTAGGCATTCATCGGCCTTATCTATAGCCTGCCGGGCAAAATAGGTGCCGTACAGTATCTTGCTCTTGACATAAATCTCATTCTCAGGCGTATTGATATACTTGGGTGTATTCTCTGCCTTGCCGATCACGCGTGCCCCAAAGCCGATAACTTTACCGCTGATGTTGTGTACAGGAAAAATAATCCTGCCACGATAGTTGTCTCTTAATGAATCATTGTGCTGGTTGCGTGCAGTAAGGCCCGATTTTATCAGCAGATCGGTGTTGTATTGCCCGTTAATAGCGGCCTGTGTAAATACATCATAAGCATTAGGGCTATAGCCTACCTGGAATTTTTCGAGAATAGATTTGGTAAACCCTCTTTGTTCAAGGTAAGACAAGGCAATGTTGTTGCCCTCATCTGTGTTCCACAATTGATCTGAAAAATATTTTGCAGCAAAGTTATTGAGGATATATAGGCTGTCTGCAACCTGCATCTGCTGGCGTACTTCGTCGCTTACTTCTTTCTCTTCAATCTCGATATTGTAGCGGCCTGCAAGCCACTTGAGGGCTTCTACATAACTGTACTTCTCATGCTCCATGAGAAAAGTAATGGTGTTGCCGCTTTTGCCGCAACCGAAACATTTAAATATTTCCTTGCTGGGCGAAACGGTGAAAGAAGGGGTTTTCTCACCGTGAAAAGGACACAACCCCAGGTAGTTAGCGCCACGCTTCTTTAACTTCACAAACTCTCCTACCACATCAATAATATCTGTGCGGTTATGGATTTGCTGTATGGTTTCCTGGGAGATCAATTATTTTATTTTTAAAACGCTCAACGCAAGCAATACCCAGCCGGCCATAAAGCTGAGTCCGCCGATGGGTGTCACAGCGCCGATCCAGCGCATGGATGTATTTCCTGAAATACCAAAATAGGTAAGCATGTACAAGGAGCCGCTGAACAATACCATGCCCAGGATAAATAACAGGCCTGCCCAATATGCCATAGAACTTGTGGTGTATTGCATCATAATGCCGGCCAGCGCCAGTGCAAATACATGATAAAACTGGTATCGTACGCCGGTTTCAAAGATCTGCACGTAGTCCGGTGTGGCAATTTTCTTTAGGCCATGCGCGCCGAATGCGCCCAGTCCTACAGCGAGTGCTCCTAAAATAAATGCAGTGATCAGGAAAGTTTTATTTATCATCATTATCAAAAAAATTTTTAAAATGTTTTTTAGTAATTTCTTTATCAGTAAAAATATGTTGCGCCTGTGAATAGAAAGCTTCCCGTTCTGCCATTTTTTTATTAATAAATTCTTTTAATGCATCATCATCCAGCGAGCTCAACAATGGGCGATGTTCCCGTGCATGTTTCAGCCTGCTGAAAAGCACGCCACTGCTTACGTTCAGCCAGATAGTAGTGCCATGTTCATTCATCCACTGCATATTATCATAATAACAGGGCAACCCGCCGCCTGTAGCCAGGATAAAATTATCTTTCTGCGCAAAAGTCCTCAGCAATTCCGCTTCTTTTTTTCTGAAATAATCTTCGCTTTTTTGCGCAAATATTCCACTTATAGTGCAGCCCTCTTCTTCCTCAATCAATGCATCGAGGTCATAGGCCTTTGCATTCACCGCACCTGCCCATTTCTTAGCACAGGTAGTTTTGCCTGAGCCCATCATGCCCACCAGGAAAATTTTTGACATCCTTTGCCGATTTGTGCGAATATAAAAAAATGCTGGTAGAGTAAAAACAAATTTTACTGCCGGTTGGCATGCAACCTGCCATCACTGTCAAGCCTTATTATCTTTTCTGCCTGCAAAAAACGGATCACTTTCCACAGATCCGTTTTGCTGTAATGCTTTAATTCGGCAAAGAGCTGGGTGATTGTAGCAGGTTTTTGACGGATCACATCAAGCAGTTGAGAAGTAATGGCATCGAAGCGCTCCTTAGACAAAGGCTTCCTGTTTTTATTCAGGCAATTATCACAAACTCCGCAGTCGTTCGCAACTTCATCAACAAAATAGGCTGAAATGTATACGGTGCGGCACTGCTGCTGTAACCCGGCATACTTAAGCATTACAGCCAGTCGCTGCTTATATTTTTCTTTTCTTGAAAGATATGCGCTGTGATTAAAAAACATATCTTCTGCCTTTGAGCGGTTCATCAAATACAGCAGTTGCGGATTGTCTTTCTGGGGAATGTACTGGATCAGCCGCAATGCATGTAATTGCTTCAGTTGCGCAAACACTTCTGCTTCGCTGATATGCAGCTTTCGTGCAATACGCTCTTCATTTATAGACACAGTTTTGGAGAAAATGCCTTCGTAAGTACGTAACAGTACTTTAATAATGGGCTCAAGAGCTTCGTGCGCATCTTCAAAAGCTTCTATATTGTCCCTGTCGGCTATGAACTGCACTTTTGATGAAAGAAAAATACTGTCGTTCAACTGGAAATGCCCCTGCTGTTCTATGGCTTTTATGGCATACATGGTTTGCAATGTATCCAGCTTAAAATTTTCCACGAAGGCTACGAAATCAAAATCAAATGACAGCCCTTCTCCCGTGCCGCTGGGCAAGTGTAAATAGTCGGCAATGTAGCCGTAAGTTTTTTTAATCACTTCAAATGCCGGAAAGCGTATGTTTACAAAATTCTTTAGTTCTGTAATGTCCCTCTCTGTGTATAGCAGTACTGCATAGGATTTGTTGCCGTCGCGCCCTGCCCGGCCTGCTTCCTGGTAATAATTTTCCAGGCAGTCCGGCATATCATGATGCACAACCACACGCACATCAGGCTTGTCAATGCCCATGCCGAAAGCATTGGTGCATACCATAATACGTTTATCACCGTTCATCCATTGCTCCTGTTTCAGAGCGCGCACTTCTGGTTCCAGGCCTGCATGGTAGAAATCGGCATCCAGTTTATAAGCATTTAGAAAAGCCGCCACATCCTGTGTCAGCCGCCTGCTTTTACAATATACAATTGCGCTGCCTGCTACATTTTTACATATTTCAGTAAGCTTAGCAATTTTATTGTCTACCTTAAAACTGCTGTAGGAAAGATTTTTTCTTTCGAATGACTGCCTAAAGAGCGAAAATTTTCTGAAGTATAGCTTTTCAATAATGTCTTTTTGTACCTCTTCTGTGGCAGAAGCTGTCAAAGCTATAACCGGCGCATCTTTCAGCGGCAGGCGCAATCTGGCTATCTTCAGGTATGCAGGCCTGAAATCGTATCCCCATTGCGAAATACAATGCGCTTCATCTACTGCTATGAGGCATACGCTTGCATCCTGTAAAAAATCCTGGAACACAGGCGTATCAATTCTTTCCGGCGAAATGTATAAAAATTTGACTTTGCCTTCAGCTGCATCATCCAGCGCGGCAATGATGTCTGCAGGCTGCAAACCGGAATGAATGGCAAACGCCGAAATATTTTTTTCCAGCAGGTGTTCTACCTGGTCTTTCATTAAGGCTATCAAGGGTGTAACTACAATGCATACACCTTCCATAAGCATGGCCGGCACCTGGAAACAAACAGACTTACCACCGCCTGTCGGCAGTATGGCCAGCACATCGTGTGACTGCAACACAGCATCTATGATGTCGTGCTGCCTGCCTCTGAACGCATCAAACCCCCAAAACTGTTGTAGTATGTCTAATGGCGTAGAAATAAAACTTTTTTATTTGAATAACAAATGTAAGAATAAGTACGCTGAAATTCAGACAGCTGCTAACTTTAGCCAGGCAATACAATTAGCCTGTATAGAAAGGTATCAGTATTGTTCAACATTCGCCATATTCCATGCATTGAGATATGCCGCTTTGGTGATCTCAACCAGTTTATCCCAGTTAAGTCGCGACGGTTCATCTGTAGGCTGGTGATAGTCGGGATGCCCGTCTGTATGGTACCATAAAATAGGTACGCCTGCTTTGGCGAAAGACCCGTTGTCGCTGCCACCTACGGGATTGTCCCAGGCACGGTAATCCGGTTGCAGGCGCAGTTTGTATTTTGCCACATCAGCTTTTAACCATTGCTCAAACGCTTTATTGGCGGCGGTGTAAAAAAATACCACATGCTGCGGCTTTGCCTCATTATTATTCCTACCGATCATGTCGAAGTTGAGGTAGCTCTTTACATTTTTTATGTGCGGAAATGTAGCAGTAAAATATTTGGAACCCAGCAGGCCCTTTTCTTCCCCATCCCACAACGCAAAGATGACGGTGCGTAAAGGCTTGCTACCGCTTGCTTTGAAGGCTTTTGCAATCTGTAGCACTGCTGATACGCCCGAAGCATTGTCATCAGCACCATTGAATATACCATCGCCTTTTATCAATTCGTCTATACCAAGGTGATCATAATGCGCGCCTACAACTACAAACTCATCAGTGCGTGTACCGGGTATCACACCCAATACATTGCGCAAGGGAAGGCTGCGGTATATGCCTTTTGACTGTATGGCCGGAAGTGAATCCGGATGCGATTCCCAGCCGCTGCGGGCTTTACCTGCAGGCTGCCAGGCAGCAAAAGGATGCAGGTAGGCGCCATTCAACGGCTGAAGGCCGATCTCTTTAAAACATGATGCCAGGTACATTCCGGCAATGCTGCCATTGCGCGTACCGGCCTCGCGGCCCTGTAACTCATCGGAGGCGAGAAAGCTGATTACAACTTCAGCATTGTTTTTATTGATCTGCTGCAGTCCTTTATACACGGGTGTTTGAGCCTGAACAGATAAAATACAAAAAGTGAAAAACAGGATGGTAAAAATATTCTTATGCATGATTGTATTTTTATTTGTTTTCAGTTGCACATGGAATTACTTGAACTTCGTTTCGCTTATTCATCCGAGGTTGGCATGCAACATACTTATGGCTCATTTCATCAACAAATATTACAGCTGTATTAATGAACTTTGCCTAACTTTTTTAAGGTATAAGCGTTGAACATTTCAGAAAGTTTCTGTTTGGTATGCAGCGGAAAATCGCCGCGCATCATCCAGTCATAATATTGCGGTTCAATTTTAAATACCTCTTCCACGGGCTTGCCTTTGTGCTTACCAAAATTAAAGCAAGGCACCCCATTCTGGTATACAAACCTGCGGGCAATGTCTATAAACTTTTCTTCGCCTGTGAATGCCAGGATGTCTTCCACCGTAGTACCGATATGGGTATAGCGGGCAAGCTGTGCGCACAATACCTCGAACGTGGCTGTAGCATCAGAAAGCGCGCTGTGGGCGTCTTCCAGCTCCTTATCACAATAAAACTTATAAGCGGCAGTAAGCGTGCGCTGCTCCATTTTATGAAATATCTTCTGCGCGTCGATCATTTTCCTGCCATCCATGTTAAAATTGATGTTTACGCGCAGGAACTCTTCAATAAGAACAGGCACATCAAATTTATTGCTGTTGTAGCCGCCGAGATCACAATTTTCCAGGAACTGCATTACCTCGTTTGCCACCTGCTTAAATGTGGGCGCATCCTTTACCATTTCGTTGGTAATGCCGTGTATGTCGCTTGCAGCCTTGGGTATAGGCATTTCGGGATTCAGCAGCATTCTTTTCTTCAGCTGTGTGCCATCAGGCATAATTTTTAGAATCGCAATCTCTACTATACGGTCGCTCGAGGTATTTATGCCTGTGGTTTCAAGATCAAAAAAAGCAATCGGCCTTTTTAACTGTAAATTCATGTCAACGAAATATAATTGGAAAAAAATAATGAATTGAACTGAAGTTACCCTGCAACTTTAGCGTTAATCAGTTCCTTCGCCAGCAGCGCTACATCTATTCCCTCATAATCTCCGCTACTCATCAGCAAAAGATTGCTGCCCGCATAATCCTGGCGGTGCAGGTAATCTTCCAGCTCCTGCCGGTTGGTCATTATTTTCAACCCTTCTTTATCAAAACCTTTTTCAATAACCGACGCATGCAATGGGGGCATACGCTTTAATTCCAAAGCATGCCTGGAATAAAAAACAACAGCTTCATCAGCGCTTTGCATGGCATTGCGGTATTCCGACATAAAGTTTGCATTGAGGCTGCTGTATGTATGCAGTTCAAGAATGGCTATCAGCCTCCTGGTGGGGAATTGTTGCTTTACCGCATCAATAGTGGCTTTTACCTTACTGGGTGCATGTGCAAAGTCGCGGTAGATGCTCGTAGATTCATTACTTTCCAGCAGTTCCAGTCGTTTGGCCGCGCCCGCAAACGATGCAATGCTTTTGATAAACTCTTTCGTAGTGATGCCCAGTTCTTTGCATACATAAAATGCTGCGTTGATGTTCATAAGATTATGCTCACCAAAAACTTTCAACTCCGTAGTTTTTCCATCCAGTTCAATGCTGGTGATGCCGTCTTTAGCAGTATTTACCGGCAATGCATATGCTTGGTAGCGTATATCCTGGCGCCTGGTTTCCTCAACCAGCTTATGTAAAACCTCATCGGACTCATTGTAGATGAGAATACCATTAGGCGATATAGTGCCGATGAATATCCTGAATTGCTCCAGGTAGTTATCAAAAGTGGGAAATACATTGATGTGATCCCATGCGATGCCGGTTAATACGGCAATGTGGGGATACAGGAAGTGAAATTTAGGGCGGCGTTCGATGACGCTTGCCGGGTATTCATCCGCTTCACAAACAATTACGGGTGCATCTGTAATATTCACGCTTTGTTCAAAGCCTTTGAGCTTGGCACCTACGAGATAGTCAAAACTTGAAAGACAATTTTTCAGCACATGCATCAGCATGGCGGTAACCGAAGTTTTGCCATGGCTTCCTCCAATAGCCACACGTTTTTTGCTTTTACTTTCCTGGTAAATGTATTCAGGGAAAGAGTATATCTTAAGTCCCAACTCACGTGCACGCAGCAATTCCGGGTTATCATCTTTGGCATGCATGCCCAGGATAACAACATCGAGTGAAGAGCATACTTTTTCAGGAAACCATCCTGTTTCCGCTGGTAAAATTCCTTCCTTTTCAAGATTAGATTTAGCCGGTTCAAAGATTTCATCATCGGAACCTGTAACTTTATAGCCTTTCTTTTTCAATGCGATTGCCAGCTGATGCATCACGCTTCCTCCGATCGAAATAAAATGAACATTCATTATAAGTGCTGATACTTTTAGTTATGATGTAAAATTATGTATTTTTGATGTAAGACGGATAAAAGGTAAGTTAATATGAACCATAAAAACGAAAAAATATGAACTGGCACAAACTTGAAAACACAGAACAGATAAAAGATATCATTAACCACTCTTTTGATAAGCCTCAGGTAATCTTTAAGCACAGCACCAGTTGCGGAATCAGCTCGGTGGCACTGAACCGCTTTGAAAAATCAACCGATGTTCCGGAGGCAGATTTTCATTTCCTGGATTTAAGAAAATACCGTGAAGTATCCAATGCCGTTACTTCCACTTTTCATGTGATGCATGAATCGCCACAGGTACTTGTGATCCGTGACGGGCAGTGCATTTACCACGAAAGCCATTATTCTATTGACATGTTCGAGGTTTCAAGAGCATTGAGCTAAATGCCTATGCCGAAGTAATCAAAGCCTGCTTTGTGCAGCATTACATCATCGTAAATATTCCTGCCGTCAAAAATGGCATTACCTTTCATTAAAGACTTTATCCTGCTCCAGTCAGGCAAGCGAAACTCATTCCACTCTGTGACCAATGCGATGGCATCTGCATTTTCTACAGTTTCATAAACATCATTGCACCAGCTAACGGTGTCGTGTAAATGCTTTTTGGCTTCCTCCATGGCTACAGGGTCAAAGACTCTTACATGGGCGCCTGCTTTCAACAATGCATCTGACAGCACCAGTGCGGGTGCGAAGCGCACATCGTCTGTGTTTGGCTTAAATGCTAAGCCCCATACAGCGATTGTTTTACCTGCGAGATTGCCATCAAAATATTTATTTATTTTGGCAAAGAGAATTTTCTTCTGCTCATCATTGATGTTTTCTACGGCTTCTAAAATTCTCAGGCGATGGTTGTTTTCCATACCCATTTTAATCAATGCCTTCACATCTTTCGGAAAACAGGAGCCACCATAGCCTGTGCCTGCATACAGGAATTTCTTACCAATGCGCGGGTCTGAACCGATGCCGTTGCGCACATGGTTTATGTTGGCGCCTGTCAGCTCGCACAGCACGGCTATATCATTCATAAAGCTTATACGCGTTGCCAGCATGGCATTTGCGGCATACTTGGTCATTTCTGCAGAAGGTATATCCATGTAAATGATGCGGTAACCGTTGAGCAAAAAAGGCTTGTACAAAGTATCCATGATCTCTTTAGCCTTGTCTGAATCTACACCGATCACAATACGGTCCGGGCTCATAAAGTCTTTTATGGCGGCGCCTTCTTTTAAAAACTCGGGGTTAGATGCCATATCGAAAGCTATGTCCACATTGCGTTTCTGCAACTCTTTACTGATGGTTTTACGGATAATTTCAGAAGATCCTACGGGTACCGTACTCTTAGTAACCACTACCAGGTAATCCTGCATGTGCCTGCCGATCTCGCAAGCCACATCAATCACATATTGCATGTCTGCACTTCCGTCTTCGCTGGATGGTGTGCCTACGGCGATAAACACAGCTTCAACATCTTTCAAATTTTCTGTAAGACTGGTGCTGAATGTAAGCCTTTTCTTTTTATAATTCCTTACTACAATCTCTTCAAGCCCGGGCTCATAGATGGGCAGTATACCCTGCTTCAACCCTTCAATTTTATGCTCATCGATATCTATGCAACACACATCCACGCCTACGTCGGCCAAACATGCTCCGGTTACAAGGCCTACGTAGCCTGTGCCTACTACAACTACTTTCATTCGACTGGTTTAATTTTTTACGCACAAATTTAGTTCATTTATCTTTCAAATAATACAATAAAAAAGGCCGGAAGTTAGTATTCCGGCCTATGCATAACAAAGCATCCATATTATCTTGCTACCGTATCTGCAATGCTGTCAGCAGCTTTTGCCTGCCGGTTTTCCAAGCGCGCAGCAGCGCCCGGATCGTTTATTTCTTTTTCCAGTTGATCTATCATCTGCAAAAATTGTTGCGAACGCGAAGCCTCATTTGTGACATAAGGCCCAACCTTGTCTGTGCCTAAAACATTTACATAATTGATCTGCTGATTCAGGTCTTTTTTAAGTGATGAAGCTATCTTATTAAATAACTGTTTTTCACCCACTAATGCAGCAGCCTGCAACAATATCAGCGAAGCTTGGTTATGCATATTGTTGCTGGATACCATGCCGTAAGGCATATTCTCCTGTAGCATACCTTTATCTACTTTGTGCAATACTTTTACAGCTTCTTCTTTCTTTCCCTGCTCTATAAGTTCCAGCGCCAGTTGTCCGTAAGCCATGCGAATAGAAACCAAGTGCCTTCGGTTTTCTTCATCAAAATAAACGCCCGGCAGGTCTGCATTGCCAAACTTAAATTTATTCATCACAATAGGATAACCTTTTTCAGCATTCACGGATTCACCAAAAGCTGACTGTTTAGGTTTCACAGGCGTAAGCCTGTAAGACATGCCTTCTTTTTTTAAGTATGGCTCAAAGCCAAGCCCTATCTGGTAAGTGCTTGCGCTGGTAAAATAAATAGGACGCTTCCACTGGTTAGCAGCAATAATATTCAGAATAGCCCAGTCATTTTTAGCAAGGTAATTTTTAGGGATATCAAACATCATAGTCTCTGCAATAGTATCTGTTGCATTTACAGTACCGTTATTGCGCACAACATTGGCATCAACAGGCACAAACACTTTCTTTACAGGGAAAGTATTGTATTTAGATCCGTCCTGTAAGGTTACCATGGTCTGGGGATTATCCACACCTGCGTAATCCTTCATCATATCATACAGGTTGTAGTATTGTGTTTCAGGAAACGCCGGGTTGGGGTTGTAATAGATTACATTCCTGCGGTCGCCTTCCATCTGTTCACGACTGTAGATCACGTCTATGGCAGGGCTCTGGTTTACTTTATTGCGCAGCCCGTTGATATACCAGTCAATACCGAGCAGGCTGGTATTTACCACACGTACGTCCGGGCGCACACCCATAACTTCCTGGGCATACCACAGCGGATACGTATCATTATCGCCAAAAGAAAAAAGTATGGCATTCGGTGCACAGCTTTCCAGGTAATTGATGGCCAAATCGGGCGCCAGGGTTTTCTTGCTCCTGTCGTGATCGTCCCATCCCTGCTGTGCCATTACTACCGGCACTGCCAGCAGGCAAACTGCAAAAGCCAATGCCGTAGCCATTTTCGGCGTTGATATTTTCTCAAACCATTCCCTTACTTTGAAAATGCCTATACCTATCCAGATAGCAAAAGCATAGGTAGCGCCGGCAAAAGCATAGTCACGTTCACGTGGTTCGTTGCCAGCCTGGTTCAGGTAAATGATAATGGCAAAGCCGGTCATAAAGAAAAGCATGAAGGTAATAAATGCATCATCTCCTTTCTTTTTAAAATGATAGAACATGCCCAGCAACCCGAGTATCAGCGGCAGTGCAAAGAATGCATTTCGGGCTTTGTTGTGTTTAAGACTGTCAGGCATCACGCTCTGATCTCCGTACATCAGGTTGTCTATAAAAGAAATTCCTGTGATCCAGTTGCCGCCACGCACATCGCCGCCGCCATTGCCCTGCATATCGTTCTGCCTGCCGCTGTAGTTCCAAAGGAAATAGCGCATGAACATGTAGTAGTTCTGGTACCCGATAAAGAACTTAATGTTGTCTATGAAATTGGGCTCTCTCTCCCACCTCACCTGACCAGTCTGAGGATCCTGGTATTTGCCGATCCCGAGGAATGATGCATAATAATCTGCCTGCCCCCTGTCGTTGCCATTGTTCCATACACGCGGGAAAGCCATCTTATCTGCTTTGTTGTACATGGCTTTTTGTTTATTGCCGGTGACAATATATTCAGGTTTTGCATTCGGGTCAATATCCGTACTTTTTGCGTAGTTTTTACCTGTATTTACATAAGTTGGCCTTTCGGCAGTAAACTTTTGCCCGTACAATATGGGGAAATCGCCGTATTGTTCACGTCCCAGATAGCCCACCAGGCTCATCGGGTTGTCTACATTGAACATGTCTATAGACGGGTTGGCATTACTTCTTATAAGCGTAGTAATGTAGGTGCTGTAGCCGATCAGGATAAATGCTGCGCTCCACAATCCCAGTGCAAGATACTTAAAGCCATGCCTGTTGGCATACCTGATGGCGAAATATAAACCCACGGCTACCAATATAAAAAAGAAAGCAAAACCTGTAAAAAATGGCAGGCCAAGCGAGTTTACGAATACCCTGTCCATAGCGCCGGCAACTTTAATAGTATACTGGATAATGCCTAACTGTACCACACCCAGGATAACAGCGCTCATTACCAGGAAAATATATGCGCCTCCATAAGATTCTTTATTTTCAGGTTTGGCATTTTTCTCAACCAGGTAGAATACACCGATGGCTGCAGCTACCAGGAAGAGGATAAGGCCGGCAGGAGTAGCGTCGGTACCGATGCCTTCCGTACCATTGTATTCAACAGCAGGCGCGCCTATAAGCGCAGCGATGAAACCAAGTATACCGCCGGCGATCATTAAACGCAGAAACCATTTTCTTATTTCTTTGTAATTAAATTCATTTCTTCTCCTGAAATAGATCACAAGGATAATCGCAGGAATTGTAAGAAGGTTCAGAAGGTGTACGCCAATGGCCAGTCCCATCAGGAAGAAAATAAAAATGATCCATTTGTCTGCTCCAGGCTGATCTGCCATATGCTCCCAGCGTAGGATAGCCCAGAAAGTAATAGCAGTAAAGAAAGATGATAGTGCATATACTTCGCCCTCCACAGCGCTGTACCAGAAGGAGTCTGTAAAGGTAAATGCCAAAGCGCCGATAACACCGGAAGCCATGATGGTCCACACCTGGTCGCGGGACATTTCCGAAAACGGTCTGTTGCCGTTGATGATGCGACGTGCAAAGTGCGTGATAGTCCAGAATAAAAATAAGATGGTGAAAGCGCAGGCAAGTGCATTCATGGTATTTACTGCTTTTGCCGCATTCAGCGGGTTATCGCCGAAAAGGATAATGAAAAACCTGCCCAGAAGCACAAACAATGGTGCGCCCGGCGGATGCGGTATCTGTACTTTGTAAGCGCTGCTCACAAATTCACCACAATCCCAAAAACTGCCGCCTGCTTCTGAGGTAGATATATACACAATAGCTGCAATAAAAAACACAGCCCAACCGACTATGTTATTGATCTTTTTAAAGTTCATCTGGATATTTTATGCTTAAAAAAATTTAGACTTTGCCTAATTTAATTAAGCGCAAACCTAATTAAAAACTACAAATTTGTAAAAAGATATTTTAGGTGATAGAGTTATCAGGTGATGATGTGTGGTTGTGGAGGTGTGGAGATGTGGGATGATCAGGTGAAGGGATGATGGAGTTATTTCGGGCTGTGGTAAAACATTCCCGGCCCCACTTCTTATTGACGATTGATTTTCGTACCTTTGCGCCTCAAAAACCAAAGGAGAAGTTTATTCATGTTAAGTGCCAGAAATATTACCCTTGCTTACGGAAAGAGAGTTTTGTTTGACGAGGTAAACATCAATTTTACCAAAGGCAACTGCTACGGCATCATCGGCGCCAACGGTGCGGGAAAATCTACTTTTTTAAAGATCCTGAGCGGAGAGATTGAGCCGAACAAAGGATCTGTGGAGGTTACACCCGGCGAACGGCTGTCTTTCCTGAAACAAAACCACTTTGAATTTGATGAACAGACAGTGCTGAATACAGTGCTGATGGGCCATAAAAAAATGTGGGACGTGATGCATAAACGTGATGCCATCTACGCCAACCCCGACGCTACGGAAGACGATTACATGGAGGCCAGCCACCTGGAAGCCGAATACGGTGAAATGGGCGGCTATGAATCTGAAAGCGATGCGGCATCCTTCCTCAGCGGCCTGGGTGTAAAGGATGATATGCACCAGATGCTGATGAAAGACATTCCTTCTAACATGAAAGTGCGTGTGCTGCTTGCACAGGCGCTGTTTGGCAATCCGGACATTTTATTGCTGGATGAGCCTACCAACGGCCTGGATATAGACACCATCGGCTGGCTGGAAAACTTCCTGGCTGACTACCAGAATATTGTTTTAGTGGTGAGCCACGACCGTCACTTCCTGGATGCGGTTTGTACGCACGTAGCTGACGTGGATCGCCAGAAAATAAAAATATTTACCGGAAACTATACATTCTGGTACGAGAGCTCACAACTGATGGCCCGCCAGATATCGGATAAGAACAAGAAAATGGAAGATAAGCGCCAGGCTCTGCTGGATTTTATTGCACGCTTCAGTGCCAACGCTTCCAAATCAAAGCAGGCCACCTCAAGGAAGAAGGCATTGGAAAAGCTTACTATTGAAGAGATTGAACCATCTAACAGGAAATATCCAGGCATTATCTTCCAGCCGTTGCGCGAGGTGGGCAACCAGATATTGAGCGTAGAAAAACTGAAGAAAACCATTGATGGCAGAACACTTTTCGACAATATAACATTTGATGTAAACAAAGGCGATAAGATAGCCTTTATCAGTAAAGACCCGCTGGCTGTTTCTCATTTTTTTGATATTATCAATAACGAAGGAAAAGCCGACAGCGGTAAATTTGAATGGGGAACCACCATTACCAAAGCTTATCTGCCGGTAGAAAACCAGGAATATTTTAACGATGCCATGCCATTGCTCGACTGGCTTCGTCAGTACGTGCCTGCGCATGTAACCGATGCCGATGAACCGTTTTTGCGGGGTTTTTTCGGGAAAATGCTCTTCTCGGGTGACGATATTATGAAGAAAACCAATGTGCTCAGCGGAGGTGAAAAAGTGCGTTGTATGGTCAGCCGAATGATGCTGCAAAATCCCAATGTAATCATCCTTGACCAGCCTACCAACCACCTTGACCTGGAAAGTATACAAAGCTTCAACGATGGTTGCCAGACCTTCCCCGGCATAGTTTTACTGACCTCTCATGACCATACTTTTATGCAGACCGTTGCCAACCGCGTGATAGAGATAACTCCCAAAGGCATCATTGACCGCCTCACAACCTTTGATGAATACCTGGAAGATGAAAGAGTAAAGCAATTGAGAGATGAGATGTACGCGTAAAATAATGATCATATCAACGCGCCTCGTGGCGCGTTCCTTTTTTTAATAAAAGTGCGCGCTTATCTTAATAGCGAGCTGTTTTTTTCAAACAACTACTTGTTTATTGTTTTAAATCATCACACGTTGCTGCAACGATAATTGCAGGCAAGCGCCTACAGGCACCTACCTGCAAGACAATTAATCACCAACGTTTTTGTACATTTGCACCTTAAAAATTAATACAAAAAAATATGAATAATATCCTTCTTCAGTCTTTTAATACCCCTGAAAATGCAGCGCCGTTTGATAAAATAAACCAGGAAGATTTCCTGCCTGCATTCAAAGAATTGATCGCTGTATCTGAAAAGGAGATTAATGCCATAGCTGAAAACGGCGAAGAGGCAAGTTTTGAAAATACAATAGAAGCTCTAGCCTATTCCGGCGAAAAACTGGAGGTGGTATCGAATATCTTTTTTAACCTTAATTCGGCCGAAACCAATGATGAAATACAGAAAATTGCACAGGAAGTTTCACCTTTGCTGACCGAATTTTCATCTAAAATCTCGCAAAACACCAAATTATTCGAATGCATAAAAAAAGTTTACGGCGAAAAAGAAAAATACAACCTCAATGAAGAACAGCAAATCCTGCTGAATGAAACTTACAAAGGTTTTGTACGCAGCGGTGCGTTGCTCAACGATGAAGATAAAAAGAAGCTGGAAGCCATCAACAGGGACCTGTCTGTGAAGTCACTGCAATTCGGCCAGCATGTACTGGCAGCCACCAATGCTTATTACAAACACATTACCGCCAGATCACTCCTTCAAGGCATTCCCGAGCCTGTATTACAGCAATATGCAGAAGAGGCCAGGGAAAGAAACCTTGAAGGTTACGTGATCACGCTGCAATATCCCAGCTACATCCCTGCCGTAACCTATGCCGAAAACCGTGAACTGAGGAAAGAACTGGTACTGGCAAACGGTAAAAAATCTTTCGACGGCGGCGAATTTGACAACCAAAACCTGATCAAAGAAATCATTCAATTGCGTAAACAAAAAGCTCAATTGCTCGGCTACGAAAACTTTGCCGCTTATGTGCTGGAAGAACGTATGGCCAAATCACCTGCACAAGTGTATAAATTCCTGCATGAATTGCTTGAAAAAGCTGCACCTTTTGCTCAAAAAGAAATTGATGAACTCAAAGCCCTTGCAAAGGCTGACGAAATTGAAGAAATGCAAAGCTGGGATCATGCTTTCTATGCTGAAAAACTGCGTAAGCAAAAATTTGATTTGAATGATGAGGAACTGAAACCTTATTTCCAGTTGGAGAAAGTGGAAAAAGCGGTTTTCGGTTTGGCAGAAAAACTTTTCGGATTAAGATTTTCTGAAAGAAACGATATTCCAAAATATCATCCGGAGGTAAAAACATATGAGGTTGTGGAAAGAGGTAAATTCAAAGCTCTGCTTTACACTGACTATCACCCGAGGAAAGGTAAACGTGGCGGCGCCTGGATGACCAGCTATAAACCGCAATACAAAAAAGGCGGTAAGGACTACAGGCCGCACATCTCTATCGTATGCAATTTTACCAAGCCTACCGCTGAAACACCCAGCCTGCTTACTTTCCAGGAAGTAACCACTTTGTTTCATGAGTTTGGACATGCACTGCATGGAATCCTGGCAGATACCCAATACCCCAACCTGTCGGGTACATCTGTGAAATGGGATTTTGTGGAGCTCCCCTCGCAGTTCCTGGAAAATTATTGCTATGAGCCCGAGTTCCTGAAAACCTTTGCCAAAGATTACCGCACCGGCGAAGTACTGCCTGATGTGAAAATTGAAAAAATAGCGCAAAGTAAAAGTTTTATGGAAGGTTACCAGACATTGCGGCAACTGGGCTTTGGCTTATTGGATATGGCTTACCATACCGACCCCGACAAGGTAAACGATGTAAAAACTTTTGAGACAGAGGAAACAAAGGCTACCCACCTGTACCCAGCCAATCCTGAAACAGCCGTCAGCCCGAGCTTTTCACATATTTTCCAGGGGGGTTATTCAGCGGGATACTATTCTTATAAATGGGCTGAAGTGCTGGATGCAGATGCTTTCCGGTATTTTAAAGAGCATGGTATTTTTAACCCGGAAATTGCTGCCAGGTTCAAAACCCTGTTGTCATCCGGCGGCAGCAAAGATCCTATGGAGCTCTATAAAGACTTCAGAGGCTGTGAACCAAAAGTTGAAAGCCTGCTGAAGAGAGCATTTGGCTAACAGCAAACCATACCATATATAAAAGCCGGCCTCTGAACGAAGCCGGCTTTATTATTTCTGCGGGTGATTATTAAAATTCCTGCTTGGCAACACCGTCTTTGATAGCCTGTAAAGCTTTGGCTTCACCTAGTATAGCACTCATTTTATTTCCTTTACCATCGTGTCCCTTAGCTATGTAGCCCCCTCTTGAAGTTTTAGAGATCACTGCATCCTGCATTGGTACGTCTTTTTCTTTTGTTTTTAAGCAATAAGCTTTAATCATTTTTGAAGTATCCATGAATTTTTAAATTTTAAGATTATAAAATAAGTGAATGTTTTAACCTTATACTTACCAAAAGTAATAGATTTTTTTAATTTATACATTAAAGTGATAAAAAATTAACCTGCACCGCGGCTGCATTATCAACCGTTGAAGCTGTACATGTCAAAATCTTCCAGGCTGTTTAGTTTCTGATCGGCAGCAAACCAGCGCTTTTCATGGAACAACTCGGGAGCCGGCACCACCACACAGTACATCCGCGCGGCCTTAGCCGCTATCATTCCATGAAATGAATCTTCAAATACAATGCAACTATCGGCACGTACACCCAATGCTTTCGCACATTCCATAAAAACCTGCGGATGCGGCTTGCCATAGTCCAGGTCTTCAGCCGAAGACAATACGTCTACCATATGGCCGATGCCCATCTTCTGCACCACGGCTTCTATCATATTTATCGGTGAAGAAGATGCAATGCCAATTTTAAAGCCTGCTGCCTTAAAAGAACGGATCAGCGCCAGGGCACCTTTCATAGGTTCGCCACTTTGATTGATCTTGGCAATAACTATTTCTACGATCTTATTGTGTAAAAATCCTATATCGTCCAGCGGTTGTTCATGCTCTCTCAACCAATATTCCAGGAATTCATAAGTGCGCATACCGGTAGTGTGCAAGTACTGTTCCTTCGTAAGCAGAATATCCAGCTCATCAAAAACCTCATCTGCGGCTTCTTTCCACAAGGGCTCACTGTCTATGAGCAGCCCGTCCATATCAAAAATCACCGTAGTTATTTGTGCCATATACCTATTTCTTAATAATTTTTCTTGATCCTACCCTTGTAGGTCTGATCATTTTATACAATACAGGCGCTGTAGTTATTACTATCAGGCCTACAATGATCATTTCCAGGTAGTCTTTCAATTCAAAATGAAAAGTTTCCCGGATATATGCATCCAGATAATGTCCGCCTCCAACCAGCAAGATCACCCAGCAGGCGCATCCCAATGCATTATAAAACATAAACTTCTTCTTTTCCATTCTTACGATCCCGGCAACAATAGGTGCAAAGGTTCTGAGTATGGGAAAAAACCTGGCAAGCACAATGGCTATGTGTCCGTGTTTACGATAAAATATTTTAGCATCGTCCAGATATCTCCGTTTGAAATACCAGGTATCCTTCATCCTGTAAAAAATATACCTGCCTCGCGCGCCGGAAGAATATCCTACCCAATCGCCCAAGAATCCTGCTATGAATATTAATACAATCACCAGAAGCAGGTTTCCGAAATCACTGCCGGTATCAATAAAAGATTTTGCCAGGTTCTGACTGACTACACCGGAGATAAATAACAGGGAATCGCCGGGCAGAAAAAAGCCGAAAAACAGCCCTGTTTCAGCAAACACAATAAACAGCAACAACCATAGCCCGCCGTAATGAATGTAAAACTGCGGGTTTATCAGGTCTGTAAAATAGAAAGGTTTTGGCAGTTCAACATGTTTCTTTTGCAGTATCTTTTCGGTTGTGGTGCGGTGTACTCTTTTATACTCAAAGCCGCTGATGAACAATGAGTCTCCCATGCCGGCAGTAAAGGAAATATTGGTTAGCTTATCGTAAGTAAACGGTATGTCTATCATTCCCTGCGGAGTCTTGCATTGTATCCTCAGGTTTTTTACAGACCTGCCGTACTGGTCTGTGAGTTTAGCTTTCACGGTTACAGGGCGTGCCATTGCCTCCAGTGCAAATACAGAAGAGATAAGTAAACATATAACCCTGAAAAACTTAAGCATACATATTTATTTCGGCAAGCGAAAATAATAATTATCCATCACAATAATTTATATTTTTAGCATGCTCAATGTTTATTAATCAGCCTCAAATGCCAGCGCTTTCTTATCGTCAAACTCGTTTTCCCACCTGGCGATTACCACACTCGCCAGTGTATTACCAATGACGTTCACCGAAGTCCTAGCCATATCCATCAGCTCATCAATACCATAAATAGCCATAATAGGCCAGATAGGAAAATTAAATGTCTGTGCAGTAGCAATGAGTATCACCAGCGATGCCCGCGGCACGGCAGCCACGCCTTTACTGGTAAGCATCAGCGACAAGCCGATCATAAACTGCTCTCCGAAAGATAAATTCATGCCCGCCGCCTGGGCTACAAATACCGCGGCAAGAGACAGATACAGCGTAGTGCCATCCAGGTTAAAGGTATAGCCTGTAGGTATTACAAAAGAGACGATCTTCCTGGGCACACCGAATTTTTCCATATTTTCCAGGGCAATAGGCAATGCCGAATCTGAACTGGTAGTGGCAAAGGCAATGGAAACGGGCTCTTTCACCGCTTTGATGAATTGTTTCAACGGCACTTTGGCAATAAAAAAGAGTATAGGCGCTATTACAAAAGCCAGGAAGAACAGCAATGCCAGGTATAGAGTGATGAGCAACATACCCAGGTTTTTCAGTATATCTATGCCCAAATGCCCCACCGTAACGGAAATAGCCGCACCCACACCTAACGGCGCAAAAAGCATAACCAGATTGGTGAACTTAAACATGATTTCCGAAAGGCTTTCTGCAAACTGCAGCATTGGCCTTTTCTTGGTTTCATTGAGCATAGCCATGGCAATGCCAAACAGCACGCTGAATACAACAATAGGCAATACATTTCCTTCATAGATAGAGCGGATAATATTTTCCGGGAAAATATCAATAATATGATCCTGCCAAGTCTTGGGTACTGATTTTGGCAGCTCTGAAAGCAGTTGTGGAGGAATTTCAATACCCACACCTGCCTTGGTAATATTGATGAACAGCAAACCTATCAGCAGCGCTATTGTAGTAACAACCTCAAAATACAAAAGGGATTTCCACCCCATTCTTCCTACCTGCTTCAGGTTGCTGTGGCTGGCAATGCCCACCACCAGGGTGGAGAATAGCAAAGGCGCCACAATAGTCTTTACCATCCGCAAAAATATTTTGCTTAAAAAAGCAAGATTCTGTGAAAAAGCAGGAAAATCCATGCCTATTTCCACACCTATGGCCATAGCAACAAGTATCCAGGTAGTGAGCGATCTTTTTAAAAAAGCAAACAGCACGATTACCGCTATAAACAACCAACGCGAAGTAAACAACACCGTATCGTTGATGTTAACCCAGTTTCTTACATCTAATAGATGAAGTATGGCTACAACTGTAAAAACAAGCACAGCCAGTAATCCTAACGATCTTTTGTTCATTGGAGAATAATATTTAAGCCTTGCAATATACAGTAATTCATATTTTTAAGAAAATAAGTGTTAATTAAAATATTTTATAAAAATAGTCTTTATTTTGCCTATAATATCTAAAATAACAGCAAATGAGTTTATTTTCAAAAAAGTCAATCTCTTCCCTGATATTAGAATCTGAAGAATCTGAGCATGGCCTCAAAAAAACGCTCAGCTCCGGGGCGCTGATAGCATTGGGCATAGGCGCTATTATCGGGGCGGGCCTGTTTTCCATCACCGGCATGGCCGCGGCCAATCACGCAGGCGCTGGTATTATGATCTCTTTTGTTATAGCTGCATTGGGCTGTGCCTTTGCCGGATTATGTTATGCTGAATTTGCTTCCATGATCCCTATTTCCGGCAGTGCATACACCTATTCGTATGCTACTATGGGTGAATTTATAGCCTGGATCATCGGTTGGGACCTGGTTTTGGAATATGCCGTTGGCTCTGCTACAGTTGCTTCGAGCTGGTCGGGTTACTTGGGAAAATTATTTTCCAGCTATGGCGTTGCTTTGCCCGAACAGCTTATGATCACCCCTTTTGACGTTACATCCACAGGAGCGGCAGGCATCATTAACCTCCCTGCTGTGTTTATTGTTACCGCCATGTCTTTATTATTGATTCGCGGCACCTCAGAGTCTGCGCTGGTCAATACCATCATTGTGATATTGAAGGTGGCTATTGTATTGGTTTTTATATTTGTAGGTTTTAAATATGTACGTACAGAAAACCTTGTTCCCCTGATACCGGAAAACACGGGTACTTTTGGCGAATTTGGCTGGACGGGTGTGATCCGTGCTGCTGCCATTGTGTTCTTTGCCTACATTGGTTTTGATGCGGTCTCAACCGCGGCGCAGGAAACCAAAAACCCGGGGCGGTCTATGCCGATAGGGATCCTCGGCTCCTTGCTGATCTGTACAGTATTGTACGTATTGTTTTCTTATGTTATGGTAGGCGTGGCGCATTATTCGGCTTTCAAAGGCGAGAGCGGCGGGGATCATTTGGCACCGGTTGCTATTGCTATTGAGCACATGGGCCACGCAGGTGCAGACGGCAAAATAGTGGCTGCTTATCCCTGGCTGAACACAAGCATCATCATTGCTATTTTACTTGGCTATGCCTCGGTGATACTGGTATTGCTTTTAGGGCAAAGCCGCGTATTCTACGCCATGAGCCGCGACGGGCTCATTCCTAAATCTTTCTCCAGCCTACACCCCAAGTACAGGACGCCTGCCAAATCAAATATGCTGTTTATGATTTTTGTAAGCGTGTTTGCTGCGTTTGTACCGGGCAGAGTAGTTGGCGAAATGACAAGCATAGGTACCCTTTTTGCTTTTATCCTGGTTTGTTTAGGCATTATTGTATTAAGAAAAGTGAATCCTGGTGCACCACGTAAATTCAAAACACCGCTGGTGCCGCTCATACCTATATTAGGCATTATTACCTGCCTCGGCATGATGGTGTTCCTGCCCGTAGATACCTGGATACGCCTTGTTGCCTGGATGATGATCGGGCTTGATGTGTATCTGTACAGCGGCATCAGGGGGAGCATTTTAGGCAAGCAGGAGCCTATGCAAACGCACAGGAAAAGCTACCGCGTTACTGCGGCTACAGGCTTTGGCTCTACATTGCTGCTGGGCATACTGGGCTATATCCACGGCGCAAAAGCGGGGCACATGGACGGCATTGCTATGTTTGCTTACATCATGGCCGTAGTACACTTTTTTATATACTTCTATTTTTATATCAAAGGCGAAAGCAGGAAGGAAAAAGATGTGTAGCTTTTTGCAAATTAAAACAACGGTGCATACATGTCTTACTGTGATTTTGTAAAAAATATTACAAAGGAAAAAGACCTTGTCCACAAGGATTACCATGATAATCATTATGGCTTCCCCATTGAAGATGATAATGAATTGTTCGGAAGGCTGGTGCTGGAGATAAACCAGGCCGGCCTTTCCTGGACTACCATTTTAAACAAGCAGGCCAGCTTCCGGCAGGCTTATCACAACTTCAACATAGAAAAAGTAGCTGCTTTCACAGAAAAAGATTTTGAAAGATTGATGCAGGATGCCGGCATTATCCGCAACCGGCTGAAGATCCGCGCAGCCATAGAAAACGCCCGACGCATTCAACAACTGCAACAGACATACGGTTCATTCCGCAACTGGCTTCATCAGCATCACCCGAAAAAAAGAGAGGCGTGGACCAAAATATTTAAAGAAACTTTCCTCTTTACCGGGAGTGAAATTGTGAATGAGTTCCTTATGAGCATAGGTATGCTGGAAGGCGCACATGATAAGAATTGCAGCGTGTATAAAAAGCTACGGAAACATCATTAAAGTTTTTCTTTTACAATTTACGCAAACGTTTATCAACACTTTCGCTGTTGACGGAAACCCGTTTTTATGTAACTTCACCTCTACTCAAACTTTCACAACATGTTCAGGAAATTTACACTGTGTATCTATTCTATCGTTCTACTACAATGCCCGGCTTTTGCCCAGGATGTCGCATTACCTGCAGAACTCCTTACGCCATCTATTGTAGAAATTAACCGCCTGCCTATGCGTGCGAATATATTCGGCTATGAAAACCAACATAAGGCAGAAAACTTTCAACCGGAAAAATCCAACTGGTACATGCCGCTCAACGGCAACTGGCGCTTCCACTGGGTGCAGGATCCGCGCAAACGTCCTGCAGATTTCTATAAAACAGATTTTAACGATAACCAGAAAGGCTGGACCAATTTTATGGTGCCTGCAAACTGGGAAGTGAACGGCTACGGATATCCTATTTACATCAACCATCATTATGATTTTGTGGGCAGGGCAAAATCGGGCGGCACGCTAAACCCTCCTTTTGATATACCGGAAGATAATAATCCTGTCGGCTCTTACCGTAGAACATTTACGCTTCCCCAGAACTGGGAAAACAAACAGGTATTCATACATCTTGGCGCTGTAAAGTCTGCATTTTTTATTTGGGTGAATGGTAAAAAAGTGGGCTACAGCGAAGACAGTAAGCTGGCTGCTGAATTTGACATCACCAAATATGTAAAGCTCGGCCAAAACCTGGT
Organism: Bacteroidota bacterium; assembly: GCA_023422835.1. Lineage (GTDB taxonomy): Bacteria > Bacteroidota > Bacteroidia > Chitinophagales > Chitinophagaceae > Haoranjiania > Haoranjiania flava. Next base: position 209,570 of record JAFAGI010000001.1, read on the forward strand.
GGCGCTGCAAGTATACCGCTGGAGCGATGGCAGCTACCTAGAAGCACAGGATATGGTAAGGTTCTCAGGCATTGAAAGGGAAGTTTTCCTGTATGCTACGCCCCTGCTGGATATCAGGGACCTGAAAACAACTGCATTGCTGGATAAAAATTATAAAAACGGCGTGCTGGACATCCAGGTCCAGGTAAATAATTACCGCGTGGATACTGGCCGCTATGTATTGCACAGCAAACCGGACAGCTTCACGGTGGAAATGGCTTTAAAGGATGCGGCTGGAAAAATTATAGCACAAGACAAGTCGGGCATTAAAACCGTATTGGGAAGGTACAGGAACAAATTTTCCTTTAAAACACAGCAGATACCCAATGTACAGCAATGGTCTGCAGAAAAGCCTTACCTCTACACGCTGCTGCTGACGCTGAAAGACAGGCACGGCAATATATTGCAGGTAGTACCGCAAAGAGTGGGCTTCCGCACCATCGAAATAAAAGGCAGCGATGTGCTGGTAAACGGCAAACGTGTTTTCTTTAAAGGTGTAAACCGCCATGAAGTACATCCCAACAATGGCCACGTGCTTAGCAAAGCTGATATGCAGAAAGATGTGGAAATGATGAAAAAGCTGAACGTAAATGCCGTAAGAAATTCGCACTACCCGCCGCATCCTTATTTTATGGATCTCTGCGACATCTATGGACTGTATGTGATAGACGAAGCAAACATAGAATCTCATGGCAGGTATTACGATCTGCGCTACACATTTGCCAACGACCCTGAATGGAAAGTGCCGCATATGGACCGCAACCAGAGAATGTATGAGCGCGATAAAAACCATGCATCTGTGCTGATCTGGTCTTTGGGCAATGAGGCCGGCAACGGCATCAACATGTACGATGCTTATACCTGGCTGAAAGAAAATGATTACCGACCCGTACAATACGAGCGCGCAGAGACTGATTTTAATACAGACATGATCGTGCCGCAGTACCCCCACCCCGACTACCTACCTGCATACAGCAAGCAAACCAAAGAAAACAGGCCTTTTATCATGAGTGAATATGCACACATCATGGGCAATAGCCTGGGCAATTTTAAAGAATACTGGAACCATATAGAATCGCTCCCCAAGCTGCAGGGTGGCTACATCTGGGAATGGATAGACCAGGGAATTGATACGGTGAAAGACGGCAGGCGCATTATTGCTTACGGCGGCGACTTTCCTTTTGAGAAACCCGTAGACCCGGTGATGATGAGCGATAACAACTTTAACGTGAAGGGCGTAGTTACCGGCCATCGTGAGCTAACACCTATGGCCGTGGAAATAAAAAAAGTACACCAGTTTGTAAAGACCACATACGAAGGCAACAATAAGATCAGGATCAACAACAGCTACTTCTTCCGCGATATCAGCAACTACCAACTAAACTGGGAACTGCTGGAAGATGGAAAACCAGTTCAGAACGGCAAGCTTACCAACCTGGCCATACAACCAAGAAGCACTTCTATCGCAACCATTCCTTTCAACAACAATTTCAAGCCGGGTAAAGAGTATTTCCTAAACGTGTATTATACTTTAAAATCAGCAGAACCCTTACTGGAAAAGGACTACGAGATAGCAGCGGAACAGTTCTTACTGAAAGAAGCAAAGCCCGCCGGCACGCATACGGCCTCCGGTAGCATTACTGCCGATGAAAATCAATTCAATGTACAGGGAAATAATTTCAACATTAGCTTTGATAAGCAAAACGGAATACTGAAGTCTTACACTTACAACAACCAAGAGATCTTTAGTAATACGCTGCCATCCTTCTGGCGCGCACCGGTGGATAATGACCATGGTGCCGGGCTGAACAAAAGCATGCGGATGTGGCGCAATGCTTACGAAGAAGGAAGGGTTACTTCGGCCAATATTTCCAAAACCGGCAACAATTACCAGATAACCTTTACCAAAGAGCTGCTAGACGGGGAGGCTACACAACGTATTGTTTACACTATTTACCCCGACGGTGTGGTGAATGTAAAGAATAATTTTACTGCAAACGCCGGCAACCACAAGATGATGCTGCGCTACGGCAACAATTTGCAATTGAACAAAACATACAGCAATATTGAGTTCTACGGCAGGGGACCTTGGGAAAACTACTGGGACAGGAAGACTGCTTCCAATGTAGGCATCTATAAACAGTCTGTCGACAATCAATACTTCCCTTATGCCAGACCGCAGGAAAGTGGCAATAAAACAGATGTGCGCTGGGTGAAATTCACAGACAATACCGGCAAAGGTATATTGTTTGAATATGCAGATGCGCTCCTGAGCTTTGCTGCGCTACCCTACAGCCTTGATGACCTTGACCCGGAAACCAATAAAAAACAATACCACTCCGGTGAACTGAACAAAAGAAAAGAAACCTATCTGCACATAGATATGTTACAGACAGGTGTTGCCGGTATTGATTCCTGGGGGTCACCGGCTATCAAAAAATACCAGCTTCCTTATAAGAACCACGAATACAGCTATTGGATAAAACCGCTTTAATAAAGTAGTCTTATAAAGTTTTGAGGCTGTCTCATTGCGGGGCAGCCTCTTTTTATTGGAGGATGGGGAATTCTTTATTTAAGCGATTCTCAACGCTTTTATTTACTTTTCATACAACCTCTTTTTTAAACTAATTCCACAAATAATTTCCATTGAGGAATGGCATATCGTGAAAGCTTTTTGAGCCGAAGTGAAATCCCGGATTAACAAAAACTGTACATATAAAAGTGTAATTTTGCAGCAATTGTACAGCATGAAGGTCCCTCTCTGGAATAAAAATTTTATACAAGTATCGCTTGCTAATTTCTTAATGGCATGTTCGTTTAACCTGCTCATGCCTACTATTCCCCTGTACATTACCGAGCAGTTGCACGTAGAGCAGACCAAAACAGGCATTGTGCTTGCCTCCTACGCCATTGCTTTAATGCTTACACGGCCGTTCTCCGGCTACCTGGTAGATGTTTTTTCAAAGAAAAAAATCCTGGTGATCTGCTTTGCACTGTACACCCTTACGTTCGGAGGATACTTTTTTGCCACTTCCGTTTTATTGTTTGTGATTGTACGTTTTTTTCACGGGCTGTGGTGGGGCGGCGGCACGGTTGCATCCAGCACCATTGCGGTAGATGTGTTGCCTGCCAGCCGCCGCGCGGAAGGCATAGGCTACTTCGGCACTTTTAATAATGTGGCTATGGCAGTAGGCCCCTTCATTGCCATCTACATTTACCAGGCTTACAATTTCCACGTATTGCTGTGGTGCGCCATCAGCATGGGTACGCTGGGCACTATTGCAGGCTTGTTTATTACTACCCGTAAGCGCAAGCGGATAGAACACAAAAAAATAGCTTTACAGAATCTGTTCCTGCTAAACAGCTGGCCCATTTTTTTAAATCAACTGTTTCCAACCTTTGCGTGGGGCACCATCGGTCCGTTTGTAGCGCAATATGGCAAGCAGCTTAGCGTGCCGAATGCAGGCATCTTCTTTATCTTCTGGGCCGGCGGCATTATCATGTCGCGGATATTTTCCGGTAAATTTGTAGACCGGGGATATATCCACACGGTGAATATAGCAGCCATGTTCACTGTAGCTGCCTCGTTCCTGGTGTTTGCCCTTTTTCACAATATTATTGCTTTCTGCGCTTCTGGCTTGTTTATCGGTGTAGGTTACGGAATGATGTTCCCTGCTATGCAGACCCTGTATATCAACATGTCTCGTCCCGATCAGCGCGGCACTGCCAACTCTACGTATCTGCTGGGTTTTGACCTGGGCCTTGCACTGGGCATGCTCATCGGTGGTGTTATTACCGGGCTGCTGGGCTTTTCACAACTGTATATTGTCAGCGCCACGATTTGTGTGCTTGGCATTATTTGTTACTGGTTTATCTCCAGGCGTGTGTACAATAAGTATAAAATGGTGTGAATTGGAAATTGCAGATTGCAGATTACCATGATGATCTAAACATTTATGTAACTTTAGTTTAAAATTTTTCGATTGAAAACCGCAAAATATATCTTATTTTTTTACAGATCATTTCTGCTGTTTTCTTTTGTAATAGATGCCCTATGTGTGCAGTTATTTTTGGTATGGGGCATTCCCATCATCAAGGGTATCTTTTGGTTAAAAGTTTTATCAAGCGTCTTTGTTTTTTGGTACATCAAAAATTATAAGCAACATGAATTTTATTATTATCAAAATTTAGGCATCACAAAACGAGGACTACGGTCCTGGTCTATGCTTATTGATTGGATTTTATTTATTGTTATAATTTATAGTACCTACAAATTACAATGATCCATACATTTAGAGCAGATAGCATACAGTTAAATTTTGGTAGCAGAATAATTCTTTCCGGCGCCTATATCTATAATGAAACCGGAAAAATATCTGCGTTGCTTGGAAGAAACGGTTCAGGAAAATCTTGTTTATTTAGAATCATTACCGGACATCTTTCAACTGAGAATAGGGCGGTAAATATAGATGACCAACCATATTTTTATTCGAAAAATAAAAGCGGGCTTCTTACTTTCCTGCCTCAGTTCAATCATGTGCCGAAAAGCCTCCGCATAAAGGAACTATATGAAAATTTTGAAATACCTGTTGAAAAACTAATCTACCCGTTTCCTGAATTCAAAAAATTACTCGATAATAAAATCGGCTCCCTTTCTGGTGGTGAAAGAAGGTTGGCAGAATTAACGGCAGTGATATACCACGGAAGCCTGTTCTCCATTCTGGACGAACCATTTACTGCCCTAACCCCATTGATAATTGACAAAGTGAAAGAGATATTGCTGACAGAAAAACTAAACAAAGGTTTTATAATTTCAGACCATTTGTATGAGCACGTAATTGATATTTCTGATGATGTTTATATGCTGGCAAACGGATATACCACCCGGCTGAACCATATAAATGAAATTCAAAACTTCGGATACGCCAGATTATAAATACAGTAATTTTCAGCATCCCAGGTGCCCCACAAGGTATATTATAAATGCAAATTACAGATTGCTTACGGGTAAATTCTACAGCCGATAGCATATAAAGCCTCAAGTTATACAAAGTGCAGAGTTAGTATTTGTTGGGGGAATGATTGTATCATAAACTTCGGATACTCCGGATTACAGATATTCATTACTTTTGCGCCATGTTAATAGGTTTGAATAATGTTACCTTCGAATTTGGCGCCAGAGTGATCGTACGTGATGCTACCTGGCATATACACCCGGGTGAGCGTATTGGCCTGATCGGTTATAACGGCACCGGTAAATCTACCCTGCTCAGGATCCTTACAAATCAATACATGCCTTCATCAGGAAGTGTTGAGCGCGGAAGGAATGTATCTGTTGGCTACCTGCACCAGGACCTGCTGAGCTTTGATACCAACGAAAACATTCTTGAAGTAGCTATGGGCGCCTATGAGCGGGTTCGCTTCTTGGAAAAAGAAATTGAAAGAACAGGCAGACTGCTGGAAAGCAATCACGACGATAAATTATTACAAACTTATACGGATTACCTCCATGAAATGGATGTGCTGGACGGCTACAACATTCAGCACAAAACAGAGGAGGTGTTGCACGGTCTTGGCTTCTCAAACGAAGAGCTGGTACGCCCTTACAAGATTTTCAGCGGCGGCTGGCGCATGCGTGTACTGCTGGCAAAAATGATTTTGCAGCAACCCGATGTATTGCTGCTGGATGAGCCTACCAACCACCTCGACCTCCCTTCCATCGAATGGCTTGAAAAATACCTGCAAAGCTACAAGGGCAGTGTGGTGATTGTATCGCACGATAAATTTTTCCTGAACCGCATGGTGAATAAAATTGTGGAACTGTACCAGCAGCAACTGCATATCTATTCAGGTGATTATGAATTCTACGAAGCTGAAAAGCAGATGAGAATTGAATTACAGCAACGTGCCTATGAGAACCAGCAGGAATACATACGCCAGCAGGAAAGGTTTATAGAACGCTTCAGGTCCAAGGCTACCAAAGCCGCAGCAGCGCAAAGCGCCATTAAGCGCCTCGACAAACTGGACAGGATTGAACAGGTGGAGCTGGAAAAACCCAACCTGCGCATAAACTTCCAGGTTGATAAACAGCCCGGGAAAATACTTGTGGCATTGCAAAACCTCTCTAAAAGTTTCGGCGAGAATGTGATTTTTCAGAATGCGTCTGCTGAAATAGAACGTGGTGATAAGATCGCTTTTATCGGCGCTAACGGCAAAGGAAAGTCTACCCTGCTGCGTATCATAGGAGGCACCGAACCGTTTGAAGGCGAAAGAATCTGGGGCCACAATGTGGAAGAAAGTTTCTATGCACAACACCAGCTGGAAAGCCTGCACATGGAAAATACCATTGTTGAAGAATTGCAGACCTGCGGCAGCGGCAAAACCGAGCTGGAATTGCGTTCCCTCCTCGGCGGCTTTATGTTCAGCGGTGATGATGTGGATAAGAAAATAAAAATTCTCAGCGGTGGTGAAAAAGCAAGGGTTGCACTGGCAAAAGTGATCGTAAGCAAGTCTAACTTCCTGCTGCTGGATGAGCCTACCAACCACCTGGACATGTTCAGCGTAGATTTACTGGCACAGGCCTTGAACAGTTATGAAGGCACCATTATATTCGTGAGCCACGACAGGTATTTCATCTCTAAAGTGGCCAATAAGATCTGGGAGATCGATGAAGAAAAACAGATCAAAGAGTTTAAGGGCAGCTACGCCGAATCCATTGAGTGGAAGGAAAGGATGGCGCTGAAAACCCGGCAGGAAGCCGCTGCTGAAGCAGTACCTGCTCCTTCACAGGAAGAAGTAAAGCAACAGCAGCCGAAACACAGCGAGCTTAGCCGGGAGCAAAAGAAGGAACAGCAAAGATACCAGCGGCAACTGGAAAAAAAAGAAGAAGAACTCAACGCACTGAACACAGATAAAGCTGCTATTGAAAAACAAATGTCTGATCCGGCAACCTATGCCGACCTTAAAAAATTTCAGGAGCTGGAAAAGAAATACGAAAGCATACAGCAGAAAATAATAGCAACCAACAAGGAATACGATAATCTTTTTGAGAAGATCCTGGTATTTGAAGCAGGTTAAAGCTCTTATGCAGTCGTGGTTTCATTTGTTCTGCCATCTATGCTGTACTTCGCAAGCAGGCCGGTGTCGCATTCTGCTTCCCGCGCCTCTATTTCTAAAGGATTGTTGTGATAGCCGTATTTTGCAGAGTAAGCCAGATATTTCCATAGAAATTTCCAAAAGCCCATACGCTTGTACTGCTCTACGTGCTTGAGCTCATGGCACACCCAGGAACTGCTGTGCAGGAACTTTTCTTTAGATACATTGTATAAATGGATGGTGCTGCCAAACGTAAGTGCCATGCGCTTTTCACGCAGCCTGATCGCGCCAAGCCTTGCCAGGAGCGAATTTTCCCTGATAGCTACTTTATTATTGTCCAGTGCCACGTTACAAATTTAAACTTTAGTTTTGTTAGATTAAAACCTGTCAGGAAAATGTTTAAAAGCCGCAAATCTAAAACAATTATTAGCTTACTCATCTTATGCTGGGCTATAAAAATATTTTCTATGTTCCCGCCTGCGGTAGAAAGATACTATAGCAATGGTATTTATAGGTATATTTCCTCGTTTTTACGAATCGTATCTGGCTGGTTGCCTTTCAGCATCGGCGATGTATTGTACACCATTGCGGTGATATGGTTTCTTTTTGGGGTTATAAAATTTATTGTAAAACTCTTTAGACCGGTAAATAAAAAGCATCATCTGCTGCAAGGCGCATATACACTGGCTTCAGTCTTCATGTGGGTATATATATTGTTCCATATTTTATGGGGGTTGAATTATGATCGGGAAGGTATTGCCAAACAATTAAACCTATCTCCCAAAAAAGAATACGGCACAGAAGAGCTGAATAATTTATCCAAAGAACTTATCTTAAAAACCAATCAGTACCGCTCGTTGTTCACACCCGGAGACATAGACTCTTCCTATAAAAACATTCGTGCAGAAGCTATCAATGCTTACGACATCAGCGCTAAAACCTACCCTTTTCTCAGCTATCGTTTTCAAAGCATCAAAGTGCCTGTATACAACGTGCTGGGCAATTACTTAGGTTACAGCGGTTATCTCAATCCTTTTACAAATGAAGCACAGGTCAATACCAGGCAACCCGCATTCCTGCTTCCTTTCGTGGTATGCCATGAAATATCGCACCAGTTGGGATACGGCACAGAAGATGAAGCAAATTTTGCAGGCTACATCACGGCCAGGAATTCTCCGGAAAATTATTTTAAATATTCCACCTATTTTCAACTGATGCGGTATGCCAATAATGAGCTTTATTACCGCGACAGTACTTTGGCCATTGCCAATGAAAAACTGCTGGATACGCTGGTAAAGCAGGACATGCAATACCTGGCTGATTTCTTTAACCGGTACAAGAATCCTTTTGAAAAATATGCCGCCGCGATATACAACCAATACCTGAAATCTAACAACCAGCCCCAAGGCTTAGCCACCTATAATAATGTAACAGCGTGGCTTCTGGCTTACAAGGAGAAATATAAGGCGCTTTAATGCAGCAACAGATCAAACAGTAATTGTTTAGAGGTTTCATAATCAAACGAAGAAATCAGCGCTGAGCCCTTCTCAATTTGCTGTTCCCGTTTTTCTTCATTTTTATATATTTCTATCATCTGCCGGCCCAATGCCTCATAATCATTTTCTATCAGTTGTATCATGGCAGCGCCAGCAATTTCTTTTACGGACGGCAACCCGTATGACATTAATAAGGTCTGCGACTGCATGGCCTCCACAGCGGGCATTATATCTGCATCCTTACCGGTAACAAGCAGGTAGGCATAAGCTGCGGAAATGATTTCGGTGTACACATCTTCATGCTCCTCCGTAAGTATAACCACATCATCTTTAAATTTATAAGACGCGGCCTTTCTCTTTAAACTGTTGGTGATACTGCTTTCCAGCCCGGATACCACTATTTTCATATTGCTTTTTTGCCATTGCTTAAATACCGTGAAGGCTTTTAATAATTCAACAAACTGTTGCTCTTCGTCCGGATCAATTTTAGCAAGAAAAAATTCTTCTCCGAAGGTCAGGTTGTCTTTGCGGATCTCTTTCTCATTAAAAGATCTCTCCATAAACATATGATTTGCTGCCGCAGGTATCACCTCTACTTCGGGCGCTGTTGTTTTTGCAGCAATAAAATTTTGCAATATCTGCTTTGAATGGCTGGAATAAGTTATTACCTTTTGTGCATGTTTCAAACGCGCAACGAGGTTTTTCTTCAGGTATTTCTGGTAGTTGGTAAGCTTATTTGCCTGAGTTATGAATTCCACATCGGTAAAAATACACGTCTGCGGCGCACGTATCTTTTTTGCGGGCAGGCAGTTGATATACACCACCTTTTCGGCTTTTAGTTTCCTGGCAATAGCCGGCAGCTTTACATTGTACCACCACGCCAGGTTTAATCCGGTAGCATCGGCCAACGGCAATAAAAATATGCTGTTATCTGCACAGGCAGAAACATCAGTATCTGTTTTATAAAAATAAATTTCGCGAACATGTTCTAGCGCAAACCTTTCAATCAGTTCACGTATAAACCTGTAGTATGAGTAGGTATTCCTCCTATGTTTCCGATATAAAATAAGTGTATTCATAAATATTAACTTTATAATAAAACTCCTGCGCTGTTTTTGTTTTTTATTTAAACTTTTTTTTAGAACCTTTGTCTAAACCACATCCGATTTCACTTACAAGATGTATGACAATTAAAAACCACTATTAAAACATATAAAATATACATGAAATGTCTATAAGACTTTTATGATAAATTCTATGTGACCATAAAGTAAAAATAAACAAATATACATACATGTAATAACCATAAAGATTAGAAATCTATACCAACCGGGAATGATAATAGAGAAATAAGGTTTTGGTTATTCTGTGTGGCAAACAGAAAAAATTAAATATTAACACATGAAATAACCATAAAGATTAAGAAATCTATACCAACCGGGAATGATAGTAGAGAATTAAGGTTTTGGTTATTCCGTGTGGCAAACAAAAAAAATTAAATATTAACACATGAAAAAGATCCTATTAATTGCTTTATTTGTATTTTCAGCTTACTTTATTTATGCGCAACAGGCACAAAAAGCTCCTGTAACATTCGACAAAGTAAAACATTCTTTCGGTAAAATACCACAGGGCACGCCTACTTCCACCACATTCACATTTACCAATAACGGCAATAAACCTCTGGTCATTACTCATGTAATGAGCTCTTGCGGCTGTACTACACCTGAATTTGCCAAGACCCCCGTAATGCCGGGTAAAAAAGGCACTATCAAAGCCGGCTACAACGCAGCAGATCCGGGCGCTTTCAACAGGTCACTCACTGTGCTGTTTGCAGGCTACCAGGCTATGTCTCTTACCATTGAAGGTGAAGTAGTACCAAAATAACATAACTGAACAACATTGAAAAAAGCAGTACCGCGAGGTATTGCTTTTTTTATTTTTATATTATTTTTTCTCAACAATACCACGCTTATATAAAATTATTTTTATTTTCGCGCAATCGTTTGCATAAAACAAAATAGATATATATGTGCGGAATTGTAGGATACATAGGAAACAGAAATGCTTACCCCGTAGTGGTTAAAGGCCTCAAAAGGCTAGAATACAGGGGCTATGACAGCGCGGGAATTGCGCTTATACATCAACATAAGCTGAATGTTTATAAGAAGAAAGGAAAAGTTGCTGACCTTGAAGAAGCTGTCATCGGTAAAAATATCAACGGAAAGATTGCCATTGGCCATACACGATGGGCTACACATGGCGAGCCGAGCGACCTGAACGCACACCCGCATCTTTCCTGCAACGGGAAAATAGCAATGATTCACAACGGCATCATTGAAAACTTTGGTGTTTTAAAAGAAGAGCTTCTTGAAAAAGGCATCCGGTTTGAAAGCGATACAGATACCGAAGTACTTCTGAAATTTATAGAAGATATTTACCTCAATAATAATAATTCGCTTGAAGCAGCGGTACGCGTAGCTTTGAAAAGGGTCGTAGGCGCTTATTGCATCTTATTGATAGAAGAAAGTGATCCGGATACTATTATCGCCGCCCGGAAAGGAAGCCCGCTGGTGATCGGCATTGGCAAAGGTGAACATTTCCTTGCCTCAGATGCATCGCCCATTATTGAATTTACCAAAGAAGTAGTTTATGTGAATGATTATGAAATTGCCATTGTAAAAGCAGATGAACTGATCTTGAAAAACCTGGGTAATGAAGAACAAACACCATTTATTACCACCCTTGACCTGAAGCTTGAATCCATAGAAAAAAGCGGCTACCAACACTTCATGTTAAAAGAGATATTTGAACAACCTAAGACCGTCTTTGATTGCTTGCGCGGAAGGTTGTATGCAGATGAAGGAAAAATAATTTTAAGCGGTATAGAGCAATATCTTCCGGATATAACACAGGCAGAAAGGATCATCATCATCGCCTGCGGCACAAGCTGGCATGCAGGCTTGGCAGCAGAGTATTTTATAGAAGAAACCTGCCGTATTCCTGTAGAAGTAGAATACGCATCTGAATTTCGTTATAGAAATCCCATCGTAAAAAAAGGAGATGTGATCATTGCCATATCGCAAAGTGGCGAAACGGCCGATACCCTCGTAGCCATTGAAAAAGCAAAAGAACAGGGAGCTCTTATTTTGGGTATTGTAAATGTTGTAGGCTCATCCATAGCACGTATTTCACATGCAGGAGCTTACACGCATGCCGGGCCGGAGATAGGTGTGGCCAGCACCAAAGCATTCACAGCCCAACTTGCCGTTTTATATTTAACAGCTTTTAAAATTGCGCAACACAAGCAAACCATACCTGAAGAAAAATACCTCATGCTTTGCAAAGAGCTGCAAGCCGTACCCGAAAAAACAGCACAGATTTTACAACTGAACGAATACATTGAAACAATAGCACGGAAATACAAACATGCCGTAAGCTGTCTTTTTCTCGGAAGGGGATACAACTTCCCGATTGCACTGGAGGGGGCATTGAAACTCAAAGAAATATCTTATATACATGCAGAAGGCTACCCCGCTGCCGAAATGAAACATGGACCAATTGCGCTGGTAGACGAGAATCTGCCCGTGATCTTTATTGCAACCAAAGATCAATACCACGAAAAAGTGATAAGCAATATGCAGGAAATAAAAGCCCGCAAAGGAAAGATCATAGCCATTGCTACGGAAGGAGATACCATAACACCCGGTCTTGCAGATGATGTGATATTTGTGCCCGAAGCTAATGAGATCATTTCTCCTATATTGAATGTAATACCCTTACAGCTTCTCGCCTACCACACAGGTGTAGCAAAAGACCTTGATGTGGACAAACCGCGCAACCTTGCCAAATCAGTAACCGTAGAATAATGTTATGAACAATATCAGCAAACATCCGCTTTCAGACCTGGGATATAATTTTATTGAAAAAAAATTTATACCAAAGGACAAAGATGAATATTACCTGAGGAATATACAGAACCGCAGCGGCACCAGTTACAGGCAACTCACTGCTTTTGAGATAGAAGTGCTGGTAAAAAACGGCAATAGTACAGACAATTGGAACAATATTTTAGTGTCTGATGCATTCAATCCCGACCTGGTAAAGAGTTGCAAGTTTTACGGGTTGACACGTATTGGTAAATTAGAGCCTTACTATCTAGAATTTAATGATCTTAAAGTAGAAGTTGGCCTCTATAATTCCACCATTATCAGCTGCGACCTGGGAGACAATGTAGCCATCAACCACGTGAATTACATTTCGCATTATATCATAGGAAATGAAGTAGTACTGGTACAGATAGATGAAATGAAAACCACTACACATGCTAAATTCGGCAATGGTATTCTTAAAGACGGGGAAAACGAATCGGCACGCATATGGCTGGAAATATGCAATGAAAACGGCGGAAGAAAAGTTATTCCCTTCAATGGCATGCAACCGGGAGACGCCTGGCTTTGGAGCAGGTTTCGGGAAGATGAAAAATTGTTGAAGAAATTTATTGAATTTACGGAGAAAGAATACCGTACAGAACCTGGATATTACGGCAAGGTTGGTGACAGGACAGTAATTAAGAATACCAACATCATAAATGATGTGTGGATCGGATCAGACGCTTATATCAAAGGTGCAAACAAACTAAAAAACCTCACGATCAAGTCGCGCCCAGATGCCAAATCCCAGATCGGCGAAGGCTGCGAACTTGTAAACGGCATCATAGACTTTGGCTGCCGTATTTTCTATGGCGTAAAAGCAGTAAGGTTTGTTATGGCATCTAACTCCCAGCTCAAATACGGCGCCCGCCTCATCAATTCCTACCTGGGCAGCAACGCCACCATCTCCTGCTGTGAAGTATTGAATTCACTGATCTTTCCTGCACACGAACAACACCACAACAACTCTTTCCTTTGTGCAGCGCTTATTCTCGGGCAGAGCAATATACCGGCAGGCGCCACCATAGGATCTAACCACAACTCAAGAGGTGCAGACGGTGAAATGCAGGCAGGGCGAGGTTTCTGGCCGGGGCTGTGTGTAAGCATCAAGCACAATTCCAAATTTGCCAACTTTACCATACTGGCCAAAGGAGATTACGATTACGAGCTGAACATTACCATTCCGTTTTCACTGGTAAGCATCAATGAAGCGAAAAATACGCTGGAAATAATGCCGGCTTACTGGTTTATGTACAATATGTATGCACTCCAGAGAAATGTAGCTAAGTATGAAAGCCGCGATAACCGCGTGGAAAAAATACAACATATAGAATACCACTATCTTGCTCCCGACACCATCAATGAGCTTTTTGAAGCTGTGGAATTACTTGAAGAAATCACAGGCAATGCCTTTCAGCAACACAGCAATATCAGTACTTCAACCATCGGGAAAGCAAGGCAGGCCGGCAGGGAATTATTACAATCTCAAAGCAAAATAATTGATAAGCTTGTTATTACAGTGCCGGGGGCGGAAAACAGTAAGCGGCCGGCAATCGTCAGCAAAATACAAAAGGCCTATGATATTTTTAATGGCGTTATACGCTTTTACGGCATTAACCACCTGTTGCAATTTGCAGAAGCAAATAATTTTTTTAGCATAAACGACTTGAAGAAAGCGCTTACAGAAAAAAATATTAGCAGGGAAAAATGGACCAACATAGGCGGGCAGCTGATGCCGGAAAAGAGCGTAATGCAATTAAAGAAAAATATCCATAGCTCCAAAATAAATTCCTGGCAGCAGGTGCATGACTATTACCTCGCTGCAGGAGATCGTTATACCGTTGACAAAACAATGCATGCCATCGCCTCTCTGTTTGAAATTGCAAAAATCAATGTGGGCGCCCTTTCCACAGAGCTATTGGCTGAATGGATAGCAGAAGCAAAACGCACCCAAAAATGGATACTGGCTCAAATAGAAGCCTCCAGGAAAAAGGATCACGACAATCCTTTCCGCCAGATGATGTACACCTCTCAGGAAGAGATGGATGCAGTAGTAGGCAGGTTTGAGGATAACAGTTTCATCATCGAACAGCGAAAAATTACTGCGGAGTTTGCGAGAAAGTTAAACAGCTTGCGGAAAAAGTTTATACCATGAATAATATTTTTGAAAATTTATCAGTTTTTCTGCTAATAATGTAGTTTTTTTGCACAATTAATTTTTCGAAGAATGACTCAAGAAGCTCACACGGCCATTTTATTATTAGAAGATGGTTCGGTTTTTTATGGCAAATCTTTTGGGAAAAAAGGCACGGCATCCGGCGAAATCTGTTTCAACACAGGCATGACGGGTTACCAGGAAGTCTTTACCGACCCCAGCTATTACGGACAGATACTCATTATGAACAGTGTGCATGTTGGCAACTACGGCGTACACAACAACGATGTCGAAAGTGATACCGTAAAAATAAAAGGCCTGATCGCACGAAATCTTGAAGAAAAATTTTCACGCTACCAGGCAGATACAGACTTGAACAGCTACCTTACAGAAAATAATGTAGTGGCCATCGGCGGTGTAGATACCCGGGCGCTGGTGACACACATACGCAGCAAAGGCGCAATGAACTGCATCATCTCTACAGAAATCAACGATGTGGAAGATTTAAAGGCAGAGCTGGCAAAAGTGCCGCCTATGGAAGGCCTTGACCTTTCCAGAGAAGTTTTTACCAAAGAAATATATTCCGTAGGAGATGAGAAGGCACCATTCAAAGTTGCTGCGATTGATTACGGCATAAAAAGAAATATTATCAACTGCATGGTGGAGCGCGGCGCTTATGTGCGCGTATTCCCAGGCGATACACCCATAGAAGAGATCAAAGCTTTTGAACCGGATGGTTATTTTATTTCCAACGGTCCCGGCGACCCTGCTGCTATGCATTACGCTATTGATATAGTGAAAAGCATTATCAAAGAAGATAAGCCTGCTTTCGGTATCTGTCTCGGCCACCAGCTGCTGGCATTGGCAAATAATATTCCTACCTATAAAATGCACCATGGACACAGAGGCCTTAACCACCCCGTTAATAACCTGATCACAGGCTTGAGTGAGATCAGTACCCAGAACCATGGCTTTGCAGTGGATGCAGAAAAGATCAGGCAAAACCCGGATGTGGAAGTAACACATATAAACCTCAATGATGGCAGCATTGAAGGCTTCAGAATGAAAAACAAGCCCGTATTTTCTGTGCAATATCATCCAGAAGCTACACCCGGCCCGCACGACAGCAGGATATTGTTTGATGATTTTATTGACATGATCAAACGCACCAAACAAGATTACACACTGGCTACCACGGATTAATTTTTAATAAGGCTCTTTATAAAAATAGAAATTGTACATAAAGCAATTTCTATTTTTTTTGACCGTACATCGTTGTGGATTTTAGCAACATATGTGATTGCCACCAGAAGTTAACACACGAAGATTGGTTGTGTTATCCATGCGCATAACAAGCATCAATTAAAAAAAGTTACATCTTTGCCGCTGTTGTTTTTGCTGCCGGAAGATTACTTTTTAGCAGGCTTGCGCTTAAGGATTACCGGCTCATAGATGTTCCTGTAGTTGGCGAGTTCAAACTTCACTTCTTCTGTGGCATTGAATTTATAGATTTCAGGAGCTGAGCCATCCGCGGGACCTTCAACCGTGCCGTACATTTCTTTGTAAGGCGGGAACAATCTTACACCTTCCACATTGGCGGACACCAGTATGAGTTCATTAGGCAGTACCCTGTAATTATAGTTTGCGGCCGAAATGTTTTTCCCTTCAAGCAGTTGTTGCAGGCTGTCTGCCAGGGCCTTTGCCTGTGCGGTGTTGGCGCTGTCTATCACTAAGGGCCTGGATGGTTTCAGGCTGCCGTAAACAGTATCAGTACTGATGTTTAATACATAATAACCCGTTTGCTTAGGGATGGGAATGGTGTATTTTTTACCGTCTTTGTCTATTTCAATCTGGTCGGCGTATGCAAAGCCTGAAATATCAAATTCTTTACTGGAAAAAAGCTGGTTCGTTTTATTGACAATCTTGTATTGCGATATGTTGGCATCACCGTTGTAAAAGAGCATTACTTTTCTGTTAATGCTTTTGCTGCAGGATATGGCAAGTATCGCTACAAAGACAAACAGGGTGTTTTTAAGCATCAATTCAATTGTTTATGACAAATTTTGAAAAATAATAAAAAAACAGGTGCACTTACATACACCTGTCTCTTGCTATTTATTGACTATTATGCTGCGCTGAAATGTTCTGCTACTTTTTTCCAGTTGATTACATTCCATACTGCCTGCATATAATCAGGCCTGCGGTTTTGATATTTTAAATAATAGGCATGTTCCCACACATCTATTCCGAGTACGGGCTTACCCTTTACGTCAGCCACGTCCATCAAAGGATTGTCCTGATTAGGTGTAGAAGTTATTTGCAACTTGCCGTCTTTCACAACAAGCCAGGCCCAGCCGCTTCCGAAACGCGCACCTGCTGCCTCGTTGAATTTACTTTTGAAGTCTTCAAACGATCCGAAAGCTGCATCAATAGCAGCTGCCAGCTCGCCTTCGGGTTGCCCGCCGCCATCGGGGCTGAGTATTTCCCAAAAAAATGTATGGTTCCAATGGCCGCCTCCGTTGTTTCTTACTGCTGGCGAAATGCTTCCAGCATTTGCTAACAGTTCTTCTAAAGATTTATTGGCGTGCTCTGTACCTTCAATAGCTTTATTAAGATTTGTAACATAAGCATTGTGGTGTTTATCATGATGGATTTCCATAGTTTTTGCATCTATATGCGGTTCCAAAGCTTCAAATGCATACGGAAGATCAGGTAATGTAAATGACATAGTTGTTAGTTTTGTTTAAAAACAAATATACCTTAATCACTCCTTAATTAAAAAAACTTTGTACTGTAAAAATGTTAAGATTGCTTTGTAGAATCACCTTCGCAACCTGAAAAAATCTTTCATAAGCATAACACATTCTTCGGCAAGGGTGCCCTGGATGATCTCTGTTTTCGGGTGAAAAGGATTTTGAACCGTATATTTTTTATAACCGTTCTTTTCATCAGCAGCGCCGTAAACGATCCTGCCCAGTTTTGACCAATACATGGCACCGCAACACATCAGGCACGGTTCTAAAGTAATGTACAAAGTAGCATCTGGCAGGTATTTGGCACCTAATACGTTGTAAGCAGCTGTGAGTGCCAGTATTTCTGCGTGTGCGGTGGAATCTTTCAACAATTCAACCTGGTTGTGTGCACGGGTAATGATTTTTTCATCCATCACCAATACAGCGCCTATGGGTACTTCTCCCATGTCAAAAGCTTTATGCGCCTCGTTAAGGGCGAGGCGCATAAAATATTCATCAGGCTTGTAGCCGGTTAAACCGTACATGGATATCAACCTTTATTTTTTTAAAGCCATAATGTCTTTGGCCAAGGCTTCCGCTTCCTCTATTTTCATATCGGGATGCGCAGTCATTGGCACCTGTCCCCAAACACCGCTGCCCCCGTTCTTAATCTTTTCAGCCAGGTATTTGATTGTTTCGGGCGTGTTGTCATATTTCTTAGACACATCTACATAAGAAGGGCCAATAGATTTGGTATCTATCTGGTGACAAGCCGCACAATCGCTTTTTGCCATCAGGTTCTTAAGCGCAATGCCTTCCGGTGAATCTGTCAAACTCTCCTCTACCATTGATTTGGGAGCTTCTGCTTCAGTGGTGGTGGTTGTAGCAGTATCGTTTCCGCCGCAGGCTGCTAATGCCAATACTATAGAGAGAGAAAATACAAGTTTTTTCATAACTGGAAATTTTATAGTTTTTGTGTCATTGTTTATTTTAATTTGCTAAGATACCATATTTTATCGCCAATCGATATGATAATAATCATAAATAACGCGGCTGCCAGCAGCATATAAATTAATTTTAAAATAATCTTTTTATTAAAATTATATTTGCAGCGAAAATTTTTAATCTAAATCATATGTCTTTAACTATCGTGGGTACCATGGCATTCGATGCTATTGAAACTCCATTTGCAAAAACAGAAAAAACCATCGGCGGCTCTGCAACCTACTGCGCTTACTCCGCAGGTAAATTTATCAACGATATTAACCAGGTATCTATTGTGGGTTACGACTTCCCTGAAGACGTATTGCACGAACTCAATGAGCAGGGCGTGAAAACAGAAGGCGTGAAAAAGATCAGCGACAAGAAATCTTTTTTCTGGAGCGGCAAATACCACATGGACATGAACACCCGCGATACGCTGGTTACAGACCTGAATGTACTGGCAGACTTTGACCCGGTAATACCCGACTTTTATAAAAGCTCTGAATACCTCCTGCTGGGCAACCTCAGCCCCAACATACAGAAAAGTGTGATAGAACAATTTGACACAAGGCCAAAACTAATTGTGCTGGATACCATGAACTTTTGGATGGAAACAGCTTTGGAAGACCTGAAAGATGTGCTGACCATGACAGATGTGCTGGTAGTGAACGACAGCGAAGCACGCCAGCTTTCCGGGGAGTATTCATTGATAAAAGCAGCCCGTAAAATCCTGCAGATGGGACCAAAATTCCTGGTGATCAAAAAAGGTGAGCACGGCGCTATGTTGTTTAACCAGGACGAGGTTTTCTTTGCTCCCGCCCTGCCGCTGGAAGAAGTGTTTGACCCGACCGGTGCAGGAGACTCCTTTGCGGGTGGATTTATCGGCTACATTGCCAAAACAGACGATATTTCTTTTGAAAATATGAAGATCGCTGTAATTATGGGCTCTGTTGTTGCCAGCTTCTGCGTTGAAAAATTGGGCACACAAAAACTGAGGGAAATCACTAAAACCGAGGTCGATAACAGGCTGCAGCAGTTTATAAGGCTGTGCAGTTTCAATTATTCACTCGAATAAATTACCTTTTATTTTACGAAATAGTTATTTTATACAAAAACTGACGAAAATCATTTTTTGTTAGTTTTTGTATGAGTAATTTTGCATCTGATGGGTTAGAAATACAGTAACAGTGGCCGCACATTACCCTCAGGAAACAAATTCTAATTTCTCATAAATAAAAAGTATAAATAACTATGGCAACACAAAAATCTGCACAAGATCTCAACCTCAGCCAATATGGCATCTCCGGCACAACGGAAGTAGTTTACAATCCTTCTTACGAAGAACTTTACCAGGCAGAAGTAGATCCTGCAAACGAAGGCTTTGAAAAAGGTATAGTTACAGAAAGCGGTGCTGTTGCCGTGAAAACAGGCATATTCACCGGCCGTTCTCCTAAGGACAGGTATATTGTAAAAGACGAAATTTCTGCTGATACAATCTGGTGGGACGGCAAGATCAACGTGCCTACAACCAAAGAAGTTTTTAACGAATTAAAAGACCTGGTTACCAACCAGCTTTCAAACAAAAAATTATATGTAGTAGATACCTTCTGTGGCACCAACCCGGATACAAGGCTGAAAGTAAGGTTCATCGTGGAAGTAGCCTGGCAGGCACACTTCGTAACCAACATGTTCATCCGCCCGTCTCACTACGAACTGCAAAACTATGGTAATCCTGACTTTGTGGTAATGAACGGTTCAAAAGTTACCAACCCCAACTGGAAAGAACACGGTTTAAATTCAGAGAACTTTGTAATGTTTGATCTTACACAAAAAATTCAGATCATTGGTGGTACCTGGTATGGCGGTGAGATGAAAAAAGGCATGTTCTCTATGATGAACTATTACCTGCCGCTGAAAGGCATGGCTTCTATGCACTGCTCTGCAAACGTAGGTGAAGCCGGTGACGTAGCCGTATTCTTCGGTCTTTCCGGTACAGGTAAAACTACTTTATCTGCCGATCCTAAACGTTACCTGATCGGTGATGACGAGCACGGATGGGACAACAATGGTGTATTCAACTACGAAGGTGGTTGCTATGCTAAAGTGATTGATCTTTCTGAAGAAAAAGAACCCGATATCTGGAGAGCTATCAGACGCGATGCTTTACTGGAAAACGTTGTTGTAAGCGAAGACGGAAAGGTAGATTATAAAGACAACTCTATCACTGAAAACACCAGAGTTTCTTACCCGATCTACCACATCAACAAAATAGTACTTCCTTCCAAAGCAGGACATGCTAAAAAGATCGTTTACTTATCTGCAGATGCCTTCGGCGTATTGCCCCCGGTTTCTATCCTTACCGATGAGCAGGCACAATACCATTTCCTATGCGGCTATACTTCTAAACTGGCTGGTACTGAAAGAGGCATTACTGAGCCTACCCCGTCTTTCTCACCTGCATTTGGCGAAGCCTTCCTTTCATTGCACCCAACCATGTACTCTAAAACACTGATTGGTAAAATGAAAGAGCACGGAGCAAAAGCTTACCTGGTAAATACAGGCTGGAACGGTACAGGCAAAAGGATTTCCCTGAAAGATACAAGAGCAATTATCGATGCGATCTTAGATGGCTCTATCGACCAGGCAGAAACAGATACAATCCCTGTAATGAACCTGACTTATCCTAAATCTTTACCAAACGTTTCTGATATTTTAGACCCGAGAGCTACTTATGCCAACGCTTCTGAATGGGAAGAAAAAGCAAAAAGCCTTGCTGCTAAATATATTGCTAACTTTGAGCAATACACAGATACTGAAGAAGGTAAAAAACTGGTGGCAGCAGGTCCAACAGTTTAATTACAAGATTTTAATTATTACAGAGACTGTCTCATTGCGGGACAGTCTTTTTTTTGGCAAGCAATGTATATACATCATAAAAATGATCACGCATAGGAAACCTTATCGCTATGGTGTAGGAATGTACATCCTCCCATCCCAAACATTAAAATATTTACGGATGATAAGTATATCCGCACCCTACATCCGCTTTTATCAGTAACATTGACAGCACATTTTGTTTTAAAATTCTCTATAACAACAATTAAATTTCAATAACTTTACATTAAACAATAAACTTGAAAACATGCGAAGATGGATGCTTGCCGTATTGTTATTGTGCTGCACACAGGCTAATGCACAGGCAGATACTACAGGAGTACCGCACGCACAAACATGGGCGCTGGTTTCACAATCGGTATTGAATATCCGCAGGGAACCGGACTACAGGGCAGAAATGACAACACAGGCCTTGCTGGGCACACCATTGAAGTTGATGGCTAAAACCCGCGGCTGGATAAAGGTGCAGACACCGGAAGGATATGAAGGTTGGACAAGCGCGCCGCTGTTGCCTATCGACTCGCTGGAATTGCATAAGAGAAATAAACAACCGCGCGTGATTGTTACAGACAACAACAGTTTTGTTTACGCTACAGCCAATGAGCACAGCGAAATAGTTACCGAGGTGGTGATGGGTAATATTTTATACTTGGAAAATTTCAACGCTCAAAAACACTTGTATAAAGTTGCCCTGCCCGATGGCAGGAAAGGATTCATTAACAGCGCTGCCGTAAAGAAATGGAATGACTGGAAAACATCCATATTGCTTACCGGCACAAGTATTGAAAAGCTTTCTAAAAGATTTTTAGGCGTGCCTTACTTTTGGGGCGGCACTTCACCGCGGGGCCTGGATTGCAGCGGGCTTACCAAAACCACCTACCTGATGCATGGCATTATATTGCCACGCGATGCACGCCAGCAGTATCTCACAGGCACACCCGTAGATTCTGCTGGCAGTTTCAGTAAGCTGGCCAAAGGAGACCTGTTGTTTTTTGGAAGAAAAGACAAAACAGACTCCACAAAATACAACATCATCCACACAGCCATTTACCTGCAAAATGCACAATTCATACACGCCAATGATGGATATGTGCAGATAAACAGTTTAAACCCCGCTGATAAGAACTACGATAAACACAACCACAGCCGGTATGTGGCAGCCAAAAGAATTTTAAACCAGCCTGTAAACGGCACCTGGAGCATATTTGAGCATCCCTGGTACCGGTAAAATATATCTGTAAACAATGGAAATAAGAAGAAGAACTTTTCTGAAATCACTCGGGCTGCTAGGCGGCGCCTCGCTGCTAAGTTTTCCGGCTACGGCATCAACATTTTACAAAAGGCCCGGCACTTCAAAGCTGAAATTGCAATGGATGCCTTATGATCTGCAACTAAAGCATGTGTTTAGCATATCGAACAGTTCGCGCAAAACGACGCCTGTAGTACTTACTGCCTTAACATACGATGGCGTCACAGGTTATGGAGAAGCTTCCCTGCCGCCCTATCTTGGCGAGTCGCAGGCTTCTGTAATGGAATTTTTAAAGAAGATGGACTTGTCAGCTTTTGCCGACCCTTTTCATACAGAAGAAATCCTGGAGTATACAGATAAGCTGACAGAAAACAACACAGCCGCGAAAGCCGCAGTAGATATAGCTTTGCACGATCTCACGGGCAAGCTGATGCAACAACCCTGGCATAAGATATATGGCCTGAACACCGATAAAATACCATACACTACCTACACGATTGGCATAGACTCCGACGAGATGATCGGGAAGAAAATAAAAGAAGTAGAAGGGCAATTTAAAATACTGAAAGTAAAACTCGGCAGCAATGATGACAAACGCATTATCAACGCCGTGCGCACAGCAACCAATGTGCCGCTGGCAGTAGATGCCAACCAGGGCTGGAAAGACAAGCATCTGGCGCTTGACATGATCCATTGGCTGAAAGAACAAGGCGTTGTAATGGTAGAGCAGCCTATAAATAAATACCGGCTCGACGATAATGCCTGGGTCACGGAAAGAAGTCCCCTGCCCGTGTTTGGCGACGAGTCTGTACAAAGGCTGCGCGACGTGGAAAGAATGAAAGGTGTATTCTCCGGCATCAATATTAAGCTGATGAAGTGTACAGGCATGCGTGAAGCCTGGCAGATGCGCAACTTTGCGCGTACTTTAGGCATGAAAGTAATGATAGGTTGTATGACGGAGACTTCCTGTGCTATCGCCGCGGCTGCGCAACTGGCAGCCGGCATGGACTTCACCGATCTTGACGGCGCACTGCTGATACAAAACGATGCATTCTACGGAGCAAAATTTACCGGTGGGAAAATTATTCCAAATGACCTGCCGGGTATCGGGGTAAAGCCTGTGAATAAACTTTTCTAAAAACATGCATAAAAAAAGCAATTCACTATTTTTTGTTGACCATATGATGGCCTGTAATAGTACAGGAGAACAGCATAATCCTTAAAGGCACTGCAGGCACAGCTGTATTGCTGATCCTTTGCAAAATCTGTTTCATATACAATCTTATCCTAGGCACATACTGGAAATACCCTGGGAAAAATAGTAGCAAACCGCATTCAAGAATTTGCTCTGTTTATAGAGATAGCTTTGAAAAATTTCACGCACTCCATACGTTCAGAGTGCTTGTGAACGAAGCTTATCCGGCAGAATCCGGCTCTTCTAATTTATTGTCTTTGGAAAATTTATCCCGCACTTCCGTAAACTCCTGGAACAAGGCATCCATCTTTTCTACAGCATCGTCCATTTCGGCAAATACATCAGGGATCTTTTCTTCCAGCAGTTTATTGCCAAGCTCAATATTATCTACCTCTATTTGCGCAACTTTCTTCACTACCGAAGTCTGGCTGTTCCTTAAATCATCCAGTTGACGCAAAATCTTGTCCATTAAGTCCAGCTTTTCTCTGTTGTTCATAATCTATATTTTGTTGACTATAAGTATAGCCACAAATAACATGCAAAGTTTTTTACTACAGATTTCAACTTATCTAATGATATATGTAAATGAAAACATTATGCATTATCTTGTTACTACATATATTTAAAATGCTAAATTTTAATTATTTCATTATTATCTTGCGGAGGTTTGGCACAATCTTAGTTTAAACAACTACATGAACAGAACTAAAAAAATATATCAACTTGTAATGGTTACACTGCCGTTATTATCACTGGCACTGACCTTTTTGATTATTCAGCCCGCCAGCATTATAGGTTATGTACTGTGCGCGCTGATAGGATTTACGGTATACTTTTTCCTATGGTTGATCGTGGGAAAAATAATTCCTGACTATGTAAAGAACCTAAGAAAAAATAAATAACCATTTTTAATTAAAGAGTTTCACGGAAGCTCTTTTTTTATGCCTTTTAATGGGTAATAGCTATTTTTACGAGAACTAAAGCACCATATTTTGTACAGCAAAGAAGAAGCAGCACAGATCAAAAAAGATTTCTGGACCAGTTACGGCCGCTATATGGCGCCTGTACTTTCGGCTGAAGGCATTACTCAAAACTGGATCAACTACAGCACAGGTATTAAACATGTATTTTTCAGAACGCAATTTGAAAGAAAGTATGCTTACGCGGGCGTCCATATAATGCACCCGGATGCATCGCTGAGGTCTCTGCTGTTTCTGCAATTTACCCGGCTCAAAAACATATTAGATGAGGCGCTCCAGGAAGAATGGGTTTGGGAAGAACACGCTATTGATGGTTTCGGGAAGCCTTACAGCAGGATATACATCGAACTGAAAAATGTAAGCCTTTACCGTAAAGATGATTGGCCTTCCGTGATCTCCTTTTTGAATTCGCGCATCATAGCCCTCGATACATTCTGGAATGAGGTAAAGGATAGTTTTGATGTTTTCAGGTAATAATTAATCTCATTCCGTTAGATTATTTTTATGGTAATAAAAGCATTAATACTATTGCATTTCTACAAAATATGACTTTTGTCATTATTGCAGATTTTACACATATTTTAGAGCCGGTTACAAGCGGATTTTATTAACTTTGAACGGATAGACCTCATCATATTTGAAATCTTAAAACTAAAAATTTTATGTCAAAAGTAACAGTTGTAGGCGCCGGAAACGTAGGTGCCAGTTGTGCAGAATATATTGCAATTAAGAACTTTGCCTCTGAAGTTGTATTAATTGATATCAAAGAAGGTTTTGCAGAAGGTAAAGCTATGGATTTGATGCAAACCGCCTCCCTAAACGGTTTCGATACAAGAATAACAGGCGTAACCAATGACTATAGTAAAACAGCCGGTTCCAAAGTAGCTGTTATTACTTCGGGTGTTCCCCGCAAACCAGGCATGACAAGAGAAGATCTGATTGGTATAAATGCAGGCATTGTAAAAGACGTGACCACAAAAATTTTAGAGCACTCTCCCGAGGCTATTATTATAGTAGTAAGTAACCCGATGGATACCATGACTTACCTGTCTCATAAAGCATCTGGCTTACCTAAAAACAGGATCATAGGTATGGGCGGCGCGTTGGATAGCGCTCGCTTTAAATACAGGCTGGCAGAAGCTTTGGAATGCCCTGCTTCCGATGTCGATGGCATGGTAATAGGCGCACACTCAGATACGGGAATGGTGCCTTTAATGAGCAAAGCCACCAGGAACGGTGTACCTGTTGTAAATTTTATTGACGAGGAAAAACAAAGTTATGTAATTGAAGAAACTAAAATTGGCGGTGCTACACTTACCAAACTTTTAGGCACTTCCGCCTGGTATGCTCCCGGGGCTGCAGTAAGTGTACTGGTACACTCCATCCTAGCTGATCAGAAGAAAATGGTTCCCTGCTCACTGATGCTTGACGGTGAATACGGCCTCAGCGATATCTGCTTTGGCGTGCCTGCAATCATTGGTAAAAACGGCGTAGAGAAAATTGTGGAAGTAGAGTTAACTGAAGACGAAAAAGCTAAGTTTAATGAGGCTGCCGATGCAGTACGCAAAACAAACGATGTGTTGTACGAAATTAACGTACTGAATAAATAAAAGTGGATATAGATAAAAAAAACCGGTTGGCAGATACTTGTCAACCGGTTTTTTATTAATACTGCTATCGCTATCCTTTGATCATGGTAAGCAGCATTTTAAATTTTTCTATTGCCAGCAAAGCATGTGGTATATTGGCCGGCAGTATAATGGATTCACCTGCTTTCACAAGATGCTTCTCGTCTTTTATAGCTATTTCTGCCACCCCGTCGATCACTGAAACCAAGGCATCGTAGGGAGAAGTATGTTCAGTAAGGCCTTGTTCTTTATCAAAAGAAAATAAGGTAATATTGCCTGCATCGTTTTTTAATACCTGCTTGCTTACAACTCCGTCTGCAGAATAATCTACCAGTCTATCAAAATTCAGCACTACTCCTTTATCGAATGTTATTGCCATAATAATTAGTTTTTGGTTGGCGGATTGTTTTTCTTTTGTTTAAAATGGTTTCTTCCGTTGTTGCGTTGTTGCTGGTTATTGCCTGCAGCCTGCCTGTTATTGTTTTTGTTGCTGTTATTGCTATTACTGTTATTGCTTTTATTAGTATTATTGCTATCATTGCTTCTGGCTTCGTTGCGGTTGCCTGCATTGCTTTTGTTCTTCTGTTTGTGTTTTTTAATTTTATTCCTGTCGGGCCTTTCGAGCGACTTCAGCGTGATCTGGCCTACCACATCTACAAATGAGGGTTCCACGTCTTTAAGTTTTCCCTCAAGTTCAATGGGTTGCAAGTTTTCCGGCTTTTCGCCTCTTTTATTTTGTTGTTGTATTTCTTTTACACGGTCAATCGTCAGCGGGTATTGCTTGCTGCTGTCTGGCAATGTGTACCACATCAGGTCTCTGAAAATATCTTTTTTTACCAGCATGGCCCTGCCTCGCTGCACTTCCAGGCTTTCCGCATTGGTAGGAAAATGCTGCAAAGCATCGAGGTAGGTATCTAATTCATAGTTAAGGCAGCATTTCAGCCTTCCACACTGCCCGCTAAGTTTTGTCTGGTTAATGCTCAGGTTCTGATAACGTGCAGCCGTTGTATTCACGCTCTTGAAGTCGGTAAGCCAGGTACTGCAACACAGTTCCCGGCCGCAGCTTCCGAGGCCGCCAACTTTTCCGGCTTCCTGTCGTATGCCTATCTGGCGCATCTCTACTTTTACTCTGAACTCTGCTGCAAATATGCGGATCATTTCGCGGAAATCCACCCGGTCTTCCGCAGAATAAAAGAAGGTAGCCTTTTTACCATCGGCTTGCAGCTCAATTTCAGAAAGCTTCATATTGAGCCTGAGATCACGGGCTACCTCACGCGAACGCAACAGCATGCTTGCCTCCCGCGCCTTGCTTGCATGGTAGGCTTCTATATCCCTATCAGAACTTTTGCGGAGAATACTCTTCATGTCAGCGCTCGTTTCGGATACACCTTTTTTCTTCATTTGCAATCGCACCAACTCGCCTGTAAGGCTCACCTCGCCTACATCGTAGCCACTGATGCCTTCCAGCGTAACGTAGTCTCCTTTCTCAAAAAAATGCAGCGTCCTGTTTCTGAAAAAATCTTTTCGAGAGCCGTTCTTAAAGCTCACTTCTACAATATCGCAGGCAGCAGAAGTATCTGCCATTGGCATATTTAAAAGCCAGTCGTGTACATTCAGCCTGTTGCAGCTTCCTGTACTACATCCGCCATTACTTTTACATCCTTTTACACTTCCTGTGCCACAATTTCCACAACCCATCTTTATAACAGAGATTAAAAAATTAAAAATTAAATACAACCCAGGTCCTTATCCGCAACGCTTACCCTGCGGGTTATTCTGCCAAAATTAATGTTTTATTTTTAATTATATACTTCAGCTTGATCGTAAGTGCATGGAAGAGCATCTTTGCATTGGCATTGCGCTCAATGTAATAAATAGCATTATCCAGCTCTTTGGAGATCACTTCCTGCTGTCCAAACGAAGCAATTTTATTAAGACGCAGCGCAAAATCTTTTTCATTATCCGGCATCAGCACGTTTGCTGCGCCCAGCACGCTCAGCCTGAGGCTTTGCTCCAGCAGGTGAGAAAAATAGTGGAGGAATTTCTTCTGCTTTTCACGGCCCAACTTGTTTACCTCTTCTATCCAATCGATTTGTTTAGCCGGCAAATTCTGCAAAGTCACATTCAGCCAGTTGCGCAGCAGTTCTTCCCAATCATCATCGGCATTATTGAGCAACTCAATAGCCTTGCGATAATTGCCTTCAGACAGGCTTGCCAACTGCAGGGCTTTTTGTGGCTCCAGTCCGTTTTGCTGCAATGCTGCAGAAATAGTTTCCGTTTTTAAAGCCGGTATTTTTATAAGCTGGCAACGGCTTAAAATGGTGGGCAGTATCTGGTCTTCATTTTCTGCCACAAGAATAAACAGTGTTTTGGCAGGAGGCTCTTCTATCAGCTTCAGCAGTTTATTGCCTTCCTTGCGCAGGTATTCAGGCATCCATACTATAAGGATCTTATATTCGCTTTCAAAGCTTTTTAAGCTCAGCTTCCTGATGATGTCATTACACTCTTCGGCAGTGATATTACCCTGTTTATTTTCTGCGCCGATGGACTGCAGCCAGTCAAATACATTGCCATAAGGAAAGTTGGTAATAAATTCCCGGAAATCTTTGATATACTCGCTGCTGAGTGGCTTATCACCGCTTTTCTTAGGGATCACAGGGAATGAGAAATGAATATCGGGATGGATCAGCTGCTGCGACTTGATACAGGCAGCGCATACACCGCATGCATCGTCCGGTGATACAGCCTGTGCAGGTTCCCAGTCGCCAAACAATGATGCTCCGGCATCCGGTTGTGACTGCAGTTGAATTTTTTCACAGGTAATGTACTGCGCAAATGCTATGGCTAACTGCAAAGCACCGCTACCCTCTTTTCCTAAAAACAATAAAGCATGGCTCAGCCGGTTCTGCGCAACCATGTCAAGGAGGCGGTTTTTGACTTCCTGCTGGCCTACAACTTCTGAAAACCGCATGGCTATTGAATATATTTTAAAACTTCAGGATCATTTGGTTTCACTTTACTGGGGAAATAGGCAAGCAGCCTGCCTTCTTTATCCAGCAGGAATTTATTAAAATTCCATTTGATCTCTGCATCAAGCACGCCGTTTTGAGACTTTTTGGTAAGGAACTGATAAACCGGTGTGGTATTGTCCCCTTTCACATCAACCTTGGTCGTAAGGGGAAAAGTAACACCATAGTTTTTTTCGCAGAAGCTGGCAATCTCTGCATTGCTGCCAAACTCCTGGCCGGCAAAATTATCTGAAGGGAAGCCAACCACCACAAGCTTGTCTCCATAAGTTTTATACATTTCTTCCAGGTCTTTATATTGCGGCGTAAAACCACATTTGGAAGCGGTGTTTACCACCAGTATATATTTTCCTTTGTATTGGGAAAAATCAATGGTTTCACCGGAAAGTGATTCTACGCTAAAACGGTGGATCGAAGGGGTAGTATCATTGATAAGTTCTTTAGGTGCATGCTTTTGCTTACCCTGCGCACAGCCTGTGAATAAAAACAGCAAGGCAGAGGAAAGTATGGATATAATTTTGATCTTCATAGTAGAATAGTTTTTTATGAATGGCCGCAATACCGCAGCCTGACAATCAAAAATAAGAAAACAAAAATAAAGTAGAAGAATAAAATATTACTCAACTTGAATAGCACTGCTACTTAAATTATGGCGGTATGCATTATATATATATATATATATTGTGTGTGTTACATATTACAAGGTCAAAATCACATAGCACAGGCAAAAGTGGCTACGCTTACCTGTACACGCGGTACACGCAAAATGGTATTGCACAAAACTTCCATAGTAGCGCCTGTGGTCAGCACATCGTCAATCACCAGTACATGTTTGTCTTTTAGCTTGTCTGCATCTGTAACCCGGAAGATGTTTTGCATGGAATTCCAGCGTTCTTCACGGCTTTTGTGAGTTTGGGTTTCTGTGTTCACTGTTCTCACCACCACCTCTTCATCAATGGGCACGCCCGTTTTTTGGCTCATTGGCTCTGCAAGCAGGGTTGACTGGTTGTAGCCCCGTTGAAACTTTCTTTCTTTGCTTAATGGCAGAGGTATCAGCAGGTCAATATCGGCCAGCCATTCCGATTGCAGCATTTGATTGAGCAACAAACTCCCTAGGTATCTGCCGCAATGCTTGTCTTGCTTATATTTCAGAGCAGCCAGCAATCTTTGTATCAAGGAATCTTTGCTGTAAAAGTAGGCGCTGGCAGCATGTACTATTTTCTCCCGGCCGTAAAATTTCTGCGCAACAGGATTATCTTCTATGCCAAAGAAACCCGTTGCAGGAAGGCTGTGAAAGCATTGTGCACACAGCAGCTGCTCTCCCGAGACCTCGTCGGAACCGCATCCCATACACACTTCAGGATATACTAGGTGCAAAAAATCTTTCAGGTAATTATGAAATTTCATCATGAGCATCATTGAATGAAAAGCCTCCCTTTGCATGCCTGTAATTGTTCAGCATAAATTTTGATTGCGCCAGCGTGAACTTTAAGGGCTCTGCCTGCTGGTTTACCACCAAAATCTCATAGTTCTGCATGGACAGGATCTTCCTGAATTTATTTTCAGCTGCTTTACGTACATCATTGCCTATGATCACAATATCAAATGTGGAGGCATACAGTTTCTCAATTGCAGCTTCCACATCTTGTACATGTATTACAGGCAGGTCTTCTGCGCTTTGCTGTGTAATCACCAGGACATGCATATCATCCAAAAATTTTTTCTATAATTTTCATCAGCTCCTTCTTCTTTGTTTCATCGCTAATTTCATCAGCCACTTCATCAAATGTAAGTTTGTACGACGGCAGCGAGAAAACCTCTTGTATGTCTGCGCTCATAATGGTAAAGCGGAGTTTGGCTGCGTCCAAAACGCTTTTGCCGCCGCCGGCACTGGTTGTAGCACACATCAACAACATTGGCTTGTGGGCAAAAACTTCCTTTTTAATGCGCGAACACCAATCTAAAACATTTTTAAAAGCCGATGTATAGGAACCATTGTATTCTGCTAATGATGCTATAATAATATCAGCTGTAGACAGCCTGTCTATGAATTTTTGTGCAAGCTCATGCTTACCTAACTCCTGCTCTCTTTCCAGACTGAATATCGGCATTTCATAATCGTTCAGGTCCAACACTTCTGTTTCATAACCTTCTACATTTTTTACAACATAATCTATCAGTTTCCTGTTAATTGATTTTTTACTGTTACTTCCGGCAAAAGCCACAATTCTTCTCATGCTTATTTTATACTTTATTTATTGTTTACTTAGTCAAATTCCATCGGCACTTCCATCAGCAAAATTTGCGAATCTGCCTTATTGGTTTGTATTGAAATTCTATCTGTATCCCAGAGGCCCAATGCGTCCCTATCATCAAGATTCACGCCATTTACCGTGAATGAGCCATTGATCACGAAAACATAAACGCCGTTGCCCTGTTTCCTGAAAGCATACTCTTTCTCAACATGTGCATCAAACCTGCCCATAAAGAACCATGCATGCTGGTGTATCCATAAACCCTCATCTTCCGGGTAGGGCGAAACGAGTTGCAACAGCTTGTTGCGCATTTGTGCAAGGTCTATTTCAAGCTGGCCGTAGCGTGGCGTTACATTCTTTTTATCAGGAAACACCCATATCTGCAGCAGCTTAACCGTAGCATCTTCATTGGCGTTAAACTCACTGTGGGTGATGCCGCTGCCTGCACTCATTACCTGGATCTCCCCATGCCGGATGATACTGGCATTGCCCATGCTGTCTTTATGTGCCAGTGCGCCTTCCAAAGGTATAGTAATGATCTCCATATTGTCATGTGGGTGTGTGGCGAAGCCCATGCCTGCGGCAATAATATCGTCATTTAACACTCTCAATGCACCGAAATGTATTTTTTGAGGATCGTAATAATCAGAAAAGCTGAAGGAATATCTTGTCTTCAGCCAGCCATGATCCCGGCTGCCTCTTTCATTTGCTTTATATAATATTGTTTGTGCCATAATGTAATGCTCTTTTTTTTGTTTAAACACAAAATTAAGGCAACCGGCTACCCTTTCCATTGAACCAGATTAAGAAATGTAGCGTCCTGTAGCAGCCAGTTCTTTACGAATTTTACTTAAAAACTCCGGCGAAATACCAATGTACGAAGCTATGAGATGCTGCGGCACTCTTTGCGGTAAATCCGGATATTTTTCAATAAAATCCAGGTATCGCGTCTTGGCAGGTGCAGAAATATTTTTAAAAAGCCTCTCCTGGTACGTAACCAGGTGCCTCTGCACCATTAACCTGAACACCCGCTCAAATCGCGGATATTTTGCCAGCAATGTTTCCTTCTTTTCATAGGTAAGATACAGCATTTCGCTATCTTCAATAGTTTCTATGAACATATTGCTGGGCACGCGTTCCGTAAAGCTTTTCATATCACTGGCCCACCAGTTTTCCACGGCAAAAGTAAGTATTACCTCGAAACCGTTATCATCAATAAAATAAGATTTAAGGCAACCTTTCAGTACAAATATCTCTGCATGGCATACTTCACCATCGCGTAGCAGCAACGTTTTTTTAGGCACTTCATGCCTGGCAAGGCTTTGCTGGAAAAATAAAATTTCTTCTTCTGAAAATACTTCGCATTTATTGATATAATTTTTAATCTGGTCAAACATACGCCTGCATGGTTTCTGACTTCCAAATTACATATAAATCTTTCAAAAATTTATCTTTGCAATAATTATTTGAAAAAACATGACCACACTTAGCGTAAACATCAATAAAATAGCCACTTTGCGCAACAGCCGCGGGGGAAACATCCCCAATGTGCTTCAAGCAGCTTTAGATATAGAAAGATTTGGCGCCGATGGCATAACTGTTCATCCCCGACCGGATGAACGCCATATCCGATACAACGACGTGCGTGAACTTAAACAAAATTTACACGTAGAACTGAACATTGAAGGCAATTGCCGCGAACAAAAATTCGTAGAGCTTATACTGGAAACAAAGCCTGCCCAGGTAACGCTGGTCCCTGATGCGCTCAACCAGATAACCAGCAACCACGGCTGGAACACTATTGAGCACAAAGCATATCTTACTGAGATGGTAAACCTGTTTAAAGAAGCGGGCATTCGTGTAAGCATTTTTGTAGATCCCGATGAGGAAATGGTAAAGCATGCCAAAGATACAGGTACAGACCGCGTGGAGCTGTATACAGAAAGCTATGCAAAAAATTTCGGAGAAGATAAAGAAAAGGCAGTAAAAGCATACATCAAAGCTGCGAAAACCGCACACAATATTGGTTTAGGGCTAAATGCAGGCCATGACCTTGACCTGGAGAACCTTTGCTATTTTAACCAGTGCATCCCTTTCCTGGATGAAGTTTCTATCGGACATGCATTGATATCCGATGCTCTTTACTACGGCCTGGAGAATACGGTGCAGATGTATAAACGGCAATTAAATAAGCAATAAGTATGGTAACTGTTTACGGCATCAGGAATTGTAATACTGTGAAGAAAGCGCTGTCTTTCTTAGACAGCAACTGCATTGAATATACATTCCACGATTTTAAAAAAAGCGGCATAGGCAAACAGAAATTAAGAGCATGGGCACGCCAGACCGGTTACGAAAACCTCATCAACCGGAAAGGTACTACCTGGCGCTTGCTTGACGATGCAACCAAATCGTCTGTTTCAGACCAACAAAAAGTATTGGTGCTGTTATCGAAAAAGACATCGCTGATCAAAAGGCCGCTGGTAGAAAAAGAGGGTAAAATAATTGCACTTGGCTTTGATGAAAAAGAGTACGAGAAAGCATTTGTTATGCAGGATTCATGAAATGCGGCTTAAAGAGCTAGATGACAACCTCATCTTCACTTTTTGCCGCAGTGCACGGCATCCGTATTTACAGATGACTTTACCGTAACATTCCGCCTTTTGCAATAGAAAACCATCCGGACCCAATAGCAGTCTACGGTTTTCTCCTGATGATATAAATAACAGAACTGAACTTTTCCGGATCACCTTTGGCCATAGCATTTGATTTCAGCCCCATCCGGAATGCATCCAGAAAGCTGTCATACCCTCGCTTGTACTTCTCACTCAGCATGCTTACATAATAGCTGTCGTATTTCATGGGGTAAGTTTTTACTACTTCCATTTGATAATCGCTCATCAGTTGCTTTATGCTCAATGGCGAGAAATGGTAGAGATGCCTGGGCACGTCATACGCCGCCCAAAGCTCCCGATAAGTTTCAGCATCGTAGCTGGTGTAATTAGGTACCGCTATTACAAGCACACCGCGCTGCTTTAAGATCTTTTGCAGTGCCTGCATGTAGCCATGCAGGTCATGTACATGTTCCAGCACATGCCACATGCTAATCACATCCATGCTCTCCGGCGGAAGAGCGTACAACTCTTCTGAAGCTTGAAATGTGATGCCAAACTTGTCTTTGGCTACAACCCTCGCGTCTGCATCAGGCTCCAGCCCGGTAACCTGCCAGCCTGCCCTTGCTGCCCGGGAGGCGAAAGCGCCTGTGCCCGCGCCAATGTCCAGCAGAGATCCTTTCTTCAGTGCAGATTCTTTACGGATCAGCCGCAGTTTTTGTTTTAGTGTGCGCTCGCGCACCAAATGATACAGTTTATTGATAAGGCCTTTACGGGTATCTGTATGAGACACATACTGCTCGGCTTTGTAATACCTGCCGATGTTAGCGGCATTCGGTATATGTTGCGTAAAACGCAGGGTGCATGCTTTACATTCCCAAATTTCGTATATTTCCTTGCTTACCGTGTAATCTTTTGCGCTTAAAACATAGCGTATATCATGGCTCGCACAGGCTGGACACTTGCTGTAATGTATCATTTCTTGGCTCATACTTTGCAAAGAAAACAAGGATTGGTGAATAAACAAGCAGAAAGTACTGCAAGCCAAATGATTTTTTTAATAAGACAATTAGTTTAAATAATTTTGCATCAATCCATTATGCAAAGAAAAGCAAATATCACAAAACTACTGCCGCAAATAGCATTCTTGTTTCCGTTCACACCTTACTTTTTGCTTTTTGCCTTAGGTTCTTTCCTGGCTTACGGCTGGCTTAAAAGCAAGCCGCTGATACCTGATACGCCTGTTTTCGAGATATTTACATTATTGCTCAAAGTGACAGTGGTATTCGGTTTTATGATACTTGGCTTTGCCTTCATCACTGTACTTATATCGTGGATATACCTGCTCATACAAAAGAAACGCAACGAGGTGGTTTTTAAAATACGTTCTTCCGTTAAATATGATAATTATCTTGAAATAGAACTTAAGCCGGTGTTGCGGCCGCTGTTTGGCTTTATCAAATTTAGACTTATCTACAATGAAGAGGAGTATTCGCCGAAATTCCAGCTTACAGAACTGGAAAAAGAACGGCCTTTGCTAAATACCTCGTTGAAAGGAAATTATAAATGGGACCTGCCCGAAATAAAAGAATATAAGATTGATAAAGCCATTGTTTTCGTAGAAGATATTTTCCAGTTTTTTTCCTTTGCTTTATACCTGGATACTTTTGAGCGGTTTAGTTCCGTGCCTAAAAATCTGGATGTGGAAGTGCAGAAAGTTTCTCCCAAAAAAACGGAAAATATTATCAGCAGGATTGATGTGATCAAAAAAGTAGAAGGCGAATATATGAATTATAAAACCTTTGAAAACGATGATATACGCCGCATTGTATGGAAGATCTATGCCAAAAACAAGGAACTGGTGGTAAGAACGCCGGAAGGCGTGGACCCCTACTCCTCGCACATATATTTATTCGCTTCTTTCTTTGCGGGGTTTGACATCAGCAACAATGAAACCGTGCAGGTACCATTTCTGAACCATTACAAAACTATGGTATGGAGCATTTACACAGAATTGAAGAAATTTAATCCAAACGTTCGATTCATTTCAGACCAAAGTGATAAATATATCCTTTCTTCCGATATAGACAGCGATGCCAAGCTCAAACACCTGATCAGCGTGAGCGACTGGCAAAAACACACCAATTTAAAAAGCTACCTGCATGACAGCCATCCTTCTATCGTGATCATCAGCTCGCTGAACAATGCACATGTAATTGAAGGGATCATGGCGAAGGCTGATAGAGATACCATATTTATCTTTGTGCCGCTTAGCGAAGCGCTGCAGACACAGAAAGCCCTGGATTGGCTTGAGTTTATTTTTGTAAAAGCAGATAAGAACAAAACATCAAAATATAAAACACAATGGGCATTGTCGCCATTGAAAAACAGGATACTGGACAACGAAAAGAAAATAAAATCAATACTGGGTACTAAAGATTAAGATGAGACTGGAAAGAGTACATACTAAACGCGCTGTGATACTGCAACTGTTGCTGTATGCATTACCGACCATTGCACTCATCTTCCTGGTGCTCTACAACTTTAATGCTTTTTTTGACCTGCTGGAGAATGACTATATTATCCAGGGTGTTTATTTTGCCGCAGGCATTATCTTATCCATCATTTTTTATGCGCGTAATTTTCGCATCAGCACAACCTTTATACTGCTATTGATCATTTATGCCCTTGCATTTATGATACTGGGCAATATTTCTTTTAAGGATTTTGACATTTTCTCCAGCTCCATACAATTCATATCGTTCGCATTCCTTTTCAGCCTGGGATGGTTAGTAGGTTACGGCTTCAGCCGTTGGAACGGCTTTACCATCACCTGGGTAATACTTTTGCTCGCTACACAGATCTATGTGATCAGCCGCACAGACAACATCAGCGTGCAGAACATTCTTACCAATTTTCTGCCTTCTATCTTTTATTGTTTTTATATCATCTATATTACCGAACTCATCAAGAACACAGACGATCAGCAATCCCGCTACACCTGGACCATTATCAGGAAAGTGATCAGCTTTTTTTTCCTGTTCCTGTTGATTTTTGTACCGTTGATCTATTTCTTTAATGATGAATTTACAAGAATAGAAAAAGAATGGCAGAAGGCACAACCTCAGTACAATGAAAAGAAAAAAGATACTGAGAACATGACCAGGCAAAACAAGGACGGCACCATTGAAAATAAAGAGAGCACGCAGCTTGCAGGCAACTTGAGCAAAGGAAAAAGACTGGTGTTTGTTGCATACCTGGATAATTTCCTGGAAGACGGCATACCCAATCCGCTATACTTTACTTCGCTTTATTACACAAAATTTGATACGCTTACACAGACTTTTGAAATAGATAAAAACATACCTTTGAATGATCTGTACAAACCGGATCCTTCCAAAATACCCTTGTATTTTATTGATACCGACAGCGGAATTATCAGGAACGGGATGTCATCCCTTGGAAGAAAGGTAGTAACAACCAATGTCTACAAAGCTATTCTCTCACCGGATGAATACATTGCGCCTGCAACTGCTTTTTATTGCCAGCCCATTTCTATACCCAAAGATTACAAGGAGCAGTTCAAAAGCGCCTATACCGCTAAAATGTGGGTGAGCGAACTCAACAGCGCTTACTTTGTTTACAACCCTGCGGGCGATCAAAATGCAGAAGCATTCCAGCAGAGAAGATTCAATATCCTGCATACCGACACCAACTATACCGGCATAGATAAAAATTTCCTTGATTATTACACAACCATGCCAACTAAAGGCAGCTATGAAAAAATAGTAGCGCTTGCCAACCAGATAGCCATACAGGCAAATGCAAGAACCAATGCCGAAAAAATGCTGGCCATCAGGAATTATTTCTTAAGTCTTGATGAATTCGGGCAGCCGCTCTTTAAGTATTCAGACAATCCCGGTGTGCCGGGCATCCCGAGCGCCAATAAGCTCACTTATTTTTTGCTCGATAACCGTAAAGGCTACTGCTCTTACTTTGCAGGAAGCACCTTATTGCTCCTGCGTGCCTTGGGCATTCCTTCGCGGATTGCAGCAGGATTTTTAACGGTTGACAGAAGCAGTAAAAACCAGGGGTGGTATTGGTTTTACGAAGATCAGGCGCATGCATGGGTGCAGGTATTTTTCCCGAACTACGGATGGATAGACTTCGATACTACTATTCCCAATACATCGGCTACGCAATCCTCACAGCCTGATGGTACACCACCCATCGGCCTGCCGGACGCCACATTCATTGCAGACGGGAATATAAAATCTATTGATACGCTCAGCAAACAGGCGAAGCTGGAAGTATCGCGGATCATTGTGAAAGATAAAAATTATGAAGGCGAAAGCCATTCCCTGCTTGCAGATATTTCTACGGCTACCTTGTCTGCAGATACCGGAACCATTGCACTGCAACTGCTGAAGCCCGGCATGCACGTAACTGCCGTTTCCTATCATGAAGATTTTAAAAAATTAGATACCGGTAATAAGAATTTCCAGGCCATAGTGCAGGAACTGCCCGCATTAACCCCCGTGGACGAAATAAAAGTGATAGAACAAAGCACTGAAGAGGAAAAAAAACCTGCAGAAGAAGCTCCGCAGGAAACATTTAACTGGCTGAAAGTGTTATCTTATGCCCTTTTCAGCATGCTTTTCCTGCTATTGTTCTTGGCAGCATTGCCTTATATCACCTGGTTGTATTTTATGGCTACAGCCGGCAAAAGCCTGCACAATCAAAACAGGGCTATTAACTATTACCTGAACCAACTGGGCTTTTACAGAAACAAAATCAGCCCGTTGCAATTTGCAGAAAACATAGACGATAAATTTGGAACATCATTTGCTCGCTTTACTGCTGTCTATCAAAAAAATAAATACAGTAAGTCGGGATTATCAGATGAAGAAAAAGTATTTGCACAGCAGCATTTTAAAGATTTTATGAAAAGGATCAGGAAAAATATTCCTTTTAAGACACGCTTGCTACATTTTTTAAACCTATATTCCACTACGCACTATTTTGTAAAAAATAACTGATATTATGCAGAACAATACACCAGAGTTTAATATACAGGATACCCAGGAAAAAATTAAAAAGCTCATAAGAAACATTGAAAAAGCTATCAAGGGCAACAGGCTGCAAACAGAACTGATTCTGACCACCCTGTTTGCCAAAGGCCACATTCTTATTGAAGACAACCCGGGAACCGGCAAAACCATATTATCTAAAACTCTTGCCAGAAGCATTACCGGTGCAGACCACCATGCAGCAGATTTTAAACGCATACAATTTACACCCGACCTGCTGCCGATGGACCTGATAGGCTCCTATATTTTTAATGACCAGACCAAGGAGTTTATCTTTAAAAAAGGCCCGCTGTTTTGCAATGTACTGCTGGCAGATGAGATAAACCGCGCATCGCCGAAGGTACAGTCTGCCTTGCTGGAGTGTATGGCCGAAAACCAGATAACGATCGGGGATATGACTTTCCCGCTGGAAAAAATGTTTTTCACCATCGCCACACAAAACCCCGTGGAGATGGAAGGCACCTACCCTTTGCCTACCGCACAGCTCGACCGGTTTTTTATGAAAATTCATTTCGGCTATGTAGATGAAGAAACTGAGCTCAGCATTTACAACGAATATCTTGCTATTGAGGAAAGCCAGGCGAAGGTGGAAGAAGTACTTACCATGAACGAAATACTCCAACTCCAGGAGTATGCAAAAAACATTTTTATACATCCTGAAATTGTAAGGAGTGTAAAAAACATGATCGTGGCTACCAGAAACAACCCCGACATTGTTTTAGGTGCATCCACACGTAGCGGTATCACGCTGATCAAATGCCTGAAAGCGTTTGCAATGATCAAAGGAAGGGATTTTGTAAATGAAGACGACCTGCAGCAAATATCAAGCTATGTGCTGAACCACAGAATCATCTACAGAAGCAAGGAGCTTTCAAAAATATTGTCTGATAAATTCTTGGAAATAGAGTTGGAAAGGCTCGGAAAACTTTCCATCAATGCATGATAAAAAGGGCTTTACATATCTTTTGTCGCAGAGGAAGCATCCTTACCTTATTACTGCTCCTGCTTGCCTGCTGTGGATATGCACAACGCCGCACCAAGGAAAATGCCCGCTACGAGATAGATGCAAAACGCTACGGCGTAGACCTGAAGTCTGAAGAAGCGCTGCCGCGCGGTAAAGAATTTATCAGGCTGGATAGCACTTACTACGTGGGCTGGATGATGGAAGGCTTGTACAAACATGAGCGCAGTGCAGATGCGCTGGGTTTTAAAAATGCGGTGATACCGCTCAGGAAAGCCTATGATCTGCTGACAACGGAATTTGATGAAAACTTTCATCGCGTATTCCTCAACTATTCTTCACTGCAAAAAAACTTTACCAGGTTCTACGATCTGCTGCTGATCACTGGCGCGCTGATAGGAGCATATGACAACATCAACATGCCGGACTCAAGCATGCGCATTTTAAACGACATCGGCAGGTATAAGTTTAAAGTAGACAATCTGGAAGAACTTGCATTCGGCCAATACTTTCATAAAGCATGGCTGTACCACCGCAACAGGTTTTTAACAGGTAAACAATTTGCTTTTTTAAAAAATTCCATAGAAGCCAACGAGAAAGCCGCTTTTGATCTTTGCTACAGCGGCCTGCGCTACGCCGATGAACACAAGGAACTTTCAGATGAATGGTTTGGCGAGAATGTAAATATCATTGAGCGCCTGCGCATATATCACAACCTTGCCATACTGCACTCTTACAACAAAAACTACGACAGCAGTGCGTATTATTATTCCCAACTGAATGATTACGGGGTAATGTCGCAGAACAACTATGCAGGGCTGCAGTTGGAATTAGGCAATTTTGCCGATGCTGAACATTATTTTTCACTCGCCAAAGAAGAAAAAGATGAAGGATATAGTTTACGCGAACCTTTCTACTTCCTCCCGCAACTGCTGGTATTCTCCGGCAAAACCAAAGAAGCCATTGAAATGGACAATAGAATTATCTATGAAAACGGCTCTACGCCCGGCTTTGGCTGGTACAATATTGCGCTGGCACGCTCTTACCTGTACGATGGCCAGCTTGACAGTTGCGAGATAGCTTTAAAGAAAGCCCTCAACTTTAAAGAACTGCATATAGGCACTACGCTTACCCAATCGCAATATGACTTTACCATCAACCTGCTGAAGCTGCAGTTAACTGATAAAAAAGTAGAGCAGATAAAGTTTGCCAACAGGGGGTGGTGGTATTCTTTTAAAACCTTGTGGAAAATTTTGTCGCTGAAGATTGAAAAATATATTACCGAATACAACACAGCATTTCAGCTTACAAAAAACCCGGAGAAAGACCGCATGGTCTACGACCTTTTTTGTTCTGAATCCACAACTACTTACGATGAGGCGTGGTACCTGCTGAAAGATTTCAGCTCCACCTACTTCGAAAGAAAATACCGTGAATACCAGCATATCGACAAACGGGAAAATATACACAGATACTTCAAACTCTTCGAGGCAAAATTTCAATTGCAGGGCGGCAGAGTAAAAACCGCCAGGCAAAGCTTTAATGCCATTATTCAAAACGTAACACTGGATACTACGTATGAAAAATTGTACATGGGCAGGCTGTATGAAGGCGCTATAAAATCAAACAAAATTTTCACGGAAGAGTACAACCATTACTGCAACTCGCTTTATACCACATACCCGCAACTGATACCTTTCTCAGATATACGCATTCCCATGAAACTGGTAATTGCAGGCGAGGAAAATGAAAATATCAGGGCTGTAATAAAAGAATTGCGCAAGGCCAACATTGCGTGGACAGACCAAGACAATATTCCCAAAGCAGAGATACGTTTTGAGCAGCGCGGCAATAAATACCATGCACGCATCAACACCTACAATGCTGCCGGCAAGCAGGTTGTAGTGAATGAAAATATGTTCTTTTCAAAAACCGCAGGCACGGGCACCGAGATAGCACTGAGATTATTCGGCAAAGGCGGCGCACAGATCATAGATTAATGGGTAACGCGGTATTGCGAACTCACCGGATAATGATCGGAAGTATTTCGCTTGTCAAAATCACTTACTACCGTTTTTACATCGGTCCTGATCTTCGCTGAGGAACTTACATACCATATAGCAAACGGCGAGCTGGCAACCTGCTGATCAATTACAGAATTTTCATAGTTAATCGTAGACTTATAGCCCGGCACATTTAGCGCGTAAGTAACACCAAAGTATCGCGCCTGGTCATCTATAAAATTCTTGTAGGGCGAGGGCTTGCCATAAGTAATGCTCCCGTTGAGATGATCGTTGAAATCACCGATGATGATAAACTTTTTTCCCGCTAAAAGGTCAAGGGAATCTTTCATTTCATTAGAGCCATTAAATCTGCTGTTGTAGCTATTCTGGTCACTGCCCGCCTTGGCATGCAGCAGGTATACAGATACCGGGTGCCTGGCGCCATTCACCACCACATCAGCATCCATCTGGAAAGGAAACCTTCCGTAGGCAAAGCTAACCCTGGCAGAGGAGCTCAGCCCTAAAAACACACGGGTTTTTACCTTCCTGAAAATATGCCTGTTATACACCACGGCCATTTTCTGGGCAACTGTAGGATACGGCGAAATGACATACCTGTATTCATCACCCAGCACATTACGTATCATTCTCCCAAAACGTGCCGTGTCTACTACTTCACAAATGCCATACAGATCCGCGTTCAGGTATTTTAGAATTTTCCCGGCATTGGTTTCCTGCACATCAAGGTTGCCGTTGAAAGTAGATGAACCAAACCATTCAATATTCCAGTTAACAATAGTTATGTCTTTATTGTAATTTTTCAGGTTAGCCGTATCATTTACCGGCGGGTCAGGCTCAGGGGGTACAGGTTCCTGGAATTTTTTCTTACAGGAAACAATAAAAAATGCCAGCGCAGCAAGTACTAAAAATATTTTTTGCAATGTATAGTATT
This sequence comes from Bacteroidota bacterium, assembly GCA_023422835.1. Classification (GTDB taxonomy): domain Bacteria; phylum Bacteroidota; class Bacteroidia; order Chitinophagales; family Chitinophagaceae; genus Haoranjiania; species Haoranjiania flava. Next base: position 252,849 of record JAFAGI010000001.1, read on the forward strand.
CAAATGTGAAGTTAGCTAAAAAATACAACTAATTTTCTTATTTGCCTTTGTTTTAAATGCTTTATTTAATCAGAATAGGCACGAACAAAAACAATGTGCACAAGTAGTCTCTGCGCCTTGCCGCTTTTGGAGTAACGCTCCTGGCTTTTGTTTCAGATGTTTTACTATAACCACAATGCAGATGCAACCTTCACAAAGAAATCTCCGCGCCTTAGCGCCTCAGCGGCAAAACTGGTGTTCCTTGCGCAAACCCTCGTGACGATTGTGTTTCAGAAGTTTATTTAACCACAATATTTCTAAACAAACTTTCATGCCACGGCGCCTGACTACCAATTTTTCAGTCGTTGTTTCACTTTCCAGCCACTCTGTCAGTTTGCTTATCATTGGTATTTTGTTTGATGATGAGCTCGAAAAATGTATATACAATGGCTAAAGGACAAATAAGAGTTGAATCGGAAAACATTTTTCCCATCATTAAAAAATTTCTTTACAGCGATCATGAGATTTTCCTACGCGAATTGATCAGTAATGCAGTAGACGCTACCCAAAAAGTAAAAACGCTTGCCTCCAAAGGTGAAGTGAAAGGCGAGCTTGGCGAACTGCGTATTGACATAAAACTCGACAAGGAAAATAAAACAATCACCATTGCCGACCGCGGCATCGGCATGACTGCCGAAGAAGTAGATAAATACCTGAACCAGGTAGCATTCAGCAGCGCTGAAGAATTTTTGGAAAAATATAAAGATGCCAATATTATCGGGCATTTCGGGCTTGGCTTTTACAGCGGTTTCATGGTCAGCAACCGTGTAGACGTAATCACCAAAAGCTACAAAGATGAGCCTGCAACATTCTGGACTTGTGACGGCAACCCTGAATTTGAAATCCGCGAAGCTGAAAAAGCCGAACGCGGTACTGACATTGTTTTACACATCAACGCAGAAAGCGAAGAATTCCTGGAAGAGGAAAGAATAAAAAATATATTGAACAAATTCTGCCGGTTCCTGCCGGTGCCTATCTTCTTTAAAGATGAACAAATAAACAACCCCGAGCCGATCTGGATAAAAAAACCTTCTGAACTTACAGACGAAGATTACAGGAAGTTTTACAATGAACTGTACCCGTACAGCGAAACGCCGTTGTTCTGGATACACCTGAATGTAGACTATCCCTTTAACCTTACGGGCGTACTTTATTTCCCTAAGATCAAACAATCTTACGAAATACAAAAAGATAAGATACAACTCTACAGCAACCAGGTATTTGTAACTGATGAAGTAAAAGACATTGTGCCTGAATTCCTGATGCTGCTTCATGGCGTGATCGACAGCCCCGACATACCGCTGAATGTGAGCAGGAGCTATTTACAGGGCGACCCGAACGTAAGAAAGATCAACGCTTACATCACCAAAAAAGTAGCAGACAAGCTGGAAGAAATTTTTAAAAAGGACAGGACAGCTTTTGAAGAAAAATGGGAGAATATCGGCTTGTTTGTGAAGTATGGCATGATGACGGAAGACAAGTTCCTAGACAAGGCAGATAAATTTTTTGTAATGCAGGATGCCGGCGATGACAAGAAATATTACACGCTGGAAGAATACAAAAGCCAAACAGAAGCCCTTCAAAAAAACAAAGACAATAAATACATCATCCTTTATACAACAGACCCTGTGCAACAGGATGCATACATCAAAGCGGCGCAGGCTAAAGGCTACAAGATAGTCCGTTTTGAAACCATCGTGGATGCAGCCTTTATCAATCACATGGAAATGAAGTGGAATGATGTTTCATTCACCCGTGTGGATGCTGATATTACTGACAATTTAATTGATAAAAATGATGCAGCCGAAAGTGTATTATCCCAGGAAGAAACCGATAAACTAAAAGAATTGTTCAAGTTGGACATCCCGGAGATCACGGCAAATGTAGAAGTGAAAGGCCTGAGCCCCGATACCGCGCCGGTGGTAGCCACACGCCCGGAAATGATGCGCAGGATGAAAGACATGGGTGCAGCAGGGGGCCCGATGACAGCATTCTATGCAAACATGCCAGACGAGATCACGCTTACGGTAAACGGCAACCACCCTATATTCCAGCATATTTTGAAGAATACGGATACAACCATGCAACAAAACCAGGTGCGCAACCTGGCAGACCTGGCGCTGCTTTCACAAGGTTTATTGAAAGGCAAAAGCTTAACGGATTTTATCAGCAGAAGCGTGGAGATGATGAAATAATACTATTAAACCTATACAAAAAAAGTACCCGGATCTTTTCTATGGGTACTTTTTTATTGTAGTGAAACATTTGAAATTTACTTGCGGCTGTAGTTTGGCGATTCCTTGGTGATCTCCACGTCGTGCGCATGGCTCTCACGCATGCCCGCATTGGTGATCTGTACAAAGGTGGCCTGTTGCAAAGCATGGATATCTTTAGATCCGGTAAGTCCCATACCGGCACGCAAGCCGCCAACAAACTGGGCCACAATCTCACTTACGTAACCTTTGTAAGCTACACGTCCTTCGATACCTTCCGGCACCAGCTTTTTTGCTTCCACTTCGTCCTGGAAATAACGGTCGCCACTACCCTGCTGCATGGCGCCTATGCTGCCCATGCCGCGGTATTGTTTGAATTTTCTTCCTTCGTAAATAATGGTTTCTCCGGGGCTTTCCTCGGTTCCTGCAAAAATGCTTCCCATCATAACCACATCGCCGCCTGCAGCCAGTGCTTTTACCAAGTCTCCGGTGTAGCGTATACCACCGTCTGCAATCACCGGAATGTTTCTCGGTTTCAATGCACCGGCCACATCCATAATAGCCGAAAGCTGCGGTACCCCTGCGCCTGCAATGATCCGCGTGGTACAGATAGATCCTGGGCCAATACCTACTTTTACCGCATCAGCGCCTGCATCTGCCAGCATTTTAGCGCCCGCTGCCGTTGCTACATTTCCCGCAATCACCTGCAATTCTTTAAAATTCGATTTGAGTTTTTTCAATGCGTCTACTACGCCTTTGCTGTGCCCGTGAGAGCTGTCGAGCGTTACCACATCCACGCCTACGTGCATCAGCGCTTCAGCGCGTTCCAGCAGGTCGTTGGTAATGCCCAGAGCCCCGCCCACAACCAGCCTGCCGAATTCATCTTTCACAGCATTGGGATTGTTCTGCACCTGTAAAATATCCCGATAAGTAATCAGGCCTGTAAGCTTGCCTTTTTTATCTACCACCGGTAGCTTTTCCACTTTATTTTGGCGAAAGATTTTCTCAGCTTTCCTCAGATCAGTGCCTTCCGGCGCCACAACCAGGTTATCTTTTGTCATGATCTCACTGACCTTTTTCTTCATATTCGTCTCAAAACGAAGATCGCGGTTGGTGAGGATGCCTACCAGAAGAAAATTTTGATCCACAACAGGAATACCCCCGATCTTATTTTCCTTCATCATGCGCAAAGCCTCGCCAATAGTGGCATCCGGGCTCATAGTCACCGGATCGAGTATCAGCCCGCTTTCACTTCTCTTTACCTTGCGCGCCTGCTCTGCCTGCCGCTCAATAGACATGCTTTTATGCAAAATACCCACGCCGCCTTCTCTGGCCAGGGCAATGGCCATCTGCGCTTCAGTAACTGTATCCATAGCTGCAGAGAGCATGGGAATATTGAGCCTGATGTTTTTGGTAAGTTGTGTCTGAATGTTTACATCTTTGGGTAATACATCGCTGTAATTCGGTATCATCAGTACATCATCGAATGTGAGGCCGGTGCCGTAAAACCTTTTTTGTGCTGTAGAATCGGGATTTATTGTTGCCATGCGCAAAGGTAAAGCAATTTTACAAAAAATGAAATTTTTGATGCGATGTACAAAGGCTGGTTGCAAAATTCTAATGCATCCAGGTATATTTTTAGAAAAACTGATTGTTGATAGTTGCCAATGAGCAGTTTTTAGTGGGAAAACTGCAAAACACTGCTACCTGGAGATAATTTCTTTTGGGTATCGTTTAAGGAATAAACTAAAAAAACGCAATAAAAAGAGGCTGCCGCAGTTATTGCGTCAGCCTCTTAAAACTAAATAAAACAAAAACTATTTTGTATGGATCACCTTATCGATCTTTTCATTGGCTTTTTGAATTTGATCGCCTATTTTTCCCCAATCAATGGAATTGATGGTTTTCTGAGCTTCATTGATGGCAACAGTAAGTTGATAGCCTACGTCATTCCAGTCGATTTTTTTAAGCTCACTTTGTGCATCTTTCAGTTCCTGCACGGTTTCCTGTTTTATATTGTTCCAGTCAATGGAAGATATGGCGTCTTTGGTTACTGCCACTGCTTTGTCGGCAACGGCTTCCACAGGAATATTTTTTAAAACCCTGGTAATCTGGTTCATCACATTGACAATCTCGCCCACATTTAGCTGTGGGTTATTACTATGCGCCATGGTATCTTTTGCCTGTGCTGATGTGGTGTTTACAGAAAACAGGAAAATAAAGCATGCTGTAAAAGATATTATTGTTGACTTCATCCGAAAGCTTTTTAGGTTTTTAAATTAGATTGCTGTTAATCAAAATGAGCATATTTATCACACTCAATTTATCATTTATTCACTGTATACTGCCTGTTAGACGTTCATAAATGCGGTAGGATTAAAAACAATTGTCCTTTGGTCAAACTGGCAATCAATCATTTAATGAATCTGCCAAAATATATTTATTTAAAAGATTTATAAACAATACACTGACATTATTTCCATACATGCCGCTATGGCACAAAGATTGAACAAAATGAACTGTAATATTTAAACAATAAAAATACAATTTAAGAATATGGGAAAGATTATAGGAATAGACTTAGGTACAACCAACAGTTGCGTTTCCGTAATGGAAGGTAACGAACCTGTTGTAATTGCCAATGAAGAAGGCCGCCGTACCACGCCTTCCATCGTTGCTTTTTTAAAGAACGGCGAACGTAAGGTGGGTGATCCTGCAAAACGCCAGGCCATCACCAACCCTGAAAATACGATCATGAGTATCAAAAGATTCATGGGCCGTAAGTACGATGAAATTGGTTCTGAAAAAGAACACGAAAGTTATAAAATAGTAAAAGGCGACAATGATACTGTGCGCGTGGAAATTGAAGGCCGGCATTACACTCCGCAGGAAATTTCTGCTATGATCCTGCAGAAGATGAAAAAAACTGCAGAAGACTATCTTGGACAGGAAGTGAACGAAGCTGTGATCACTGTACCTGCATATTTCAACGACTCTCAGCGCCAGGCTACCAAAGAAGCCGGCGAGATCGCGGGGCTGAACGTGCGCCGTATTGTAAATGAACCCACAGCAGCAGCGTTAGCCTATGGTCTGGACAAAGGTGGCAGGGAACACAAGATCGCAGTATTTGACCTGGGTGGCGGTACTTTTGATATTTCCATTCTTGACCTCGGTGATGGTGTTTTTGAAGTAAAATCTACTAACGGGGATACACACCTGGGTGGTGACGACTTTGATAAAGTGATCATGGACTGGCTGGCAAATGAATTTAAAAATGATGAAGCCATTGATCTGCGCAAAGACCCTATGGCATGGCAGCGTTTGAAAGAAGCAGCCGAAAAAGCTAAGATTGAATTGTCTTCTTCCACAGAAACAGAAATTAACCTGCCTTACATCACTGCTGTTGACGGTGTGCCTAAACACCTGGTAAGAAAATTATCAAGGGCAAAATTTGAGCAGTTATCAGACAGCTTGTTCGAAAGATGCCTGAAACCTTGTGAAGTGGCTTTGAAAGATGCGGGCTATTCAAAATCTGAAATTGATGAAATAATCCTGGTGGGCGGTTCTACACGTATCCCTAAAGTGCAGGAACTGGTTGAACAGTTCTTCGGCAAGAAACCACACAAAGGTGTAAACCCCGATGAAGTAGTTGCCATTGGTGCAGCAATCCAGGGAGCGGTATTAACGGGTGAAGTGAAAGATGTATTGCTGCTCGACGTTACCCCGCTGACCTTAGGTATAGAAACTATGGGAAGCGTTATGACACCAATGATACCTGCCAACACTACCATCCCTACCCAGAAGAAAGAAGTGTTCTCTACGGCAAGCGACAACCAGCCCGGCGTGCAGATCCATGTATTACAGGGTGAGCGCTCCATGGCTAAGGACAACAAGAGCCTGGGTGTGTTTAACTTAGACGGTATTCCACCGGCTCCGCGCGGTGTACCTCAGATTGAAGTTATTTTCGACATTGATGCCAACGGCATCCTTAACGTAACTGCCAAGGATAAAGGTACAGGCAAGGAACAGAAAATACGTATTGAAGCAGGAAGCGGTCTGAACAAAGAAGAGATCGAAAAAATGAAAGCTGAGGCTAAAGCCAACGAGGCTGCCGATAAAGCAGAAAGAGAGAAAGTTGACAAACTGAACCAGGCAGACGCTTTGATATTCCAGACTGAAAAACAGGTCAAGGAATTCGGAGATAAAATCCCTGCCGATAAAAAAGAACCGATCGACAGCGCTCTGACCAAACTGAAAGAAGCACACAAACTGCAGGACATTGCTGCAATAGATAAGGCTATTGAAGAGATGAATACAGCATGGACTGCTGCAAGTGAAGACATCTATAAAACACAGCAGCCGGAGGACGGGCAGCCAAGTGCAGGCGCGCAACAAGGGCCTGAACAAGGCAATACTGCCGGCGGCGGCGATAACGTACAGGACGCAGAATTTGAAGAAGTAAAGTAGCGAGTATTGACAATTTAATAAAAAGCAGCTGATCGCCCAGCTGCTTTTTTTATTTATAAACTAAATGTATTTTTGATAAAATGGTCTTATAATCAAATGATAGTAACAACCCTATACAAAAAAGCAGGCAGAAAAATCCACCTGCTTCCATTCATAGTTTTATAGCTATTCAGTAGTCTGTCCGTCAAAATCTTCTTCATTAGCCTCTGCGTCTTCTTTTGTGCTGCGCACAATACCGTCTTTGTGGTGTGGAGGAGAATAAAGTGTATACAGTTTCAGTGTCTCAGAGCTTGATTTGTTTACAACGTTGTGTTCTGCCCCTGCAGGAACAATCACCGCATCGCCATCTGAAACATCATATTGGTTACCATCTATCAAAACATAGCCTTCTCCAGCCTCAAAACGAAAGAACTGGTCGTTTTCCTTGTGTGTTTCTATACCGATCTCGCTGCCTGGTGCAATGCTCATCAGCACAAGCTGTGAATGTTTGCCTGTGTACAATACCTGGCGGAAATTATCATTTGCTAAAGTGTCTTTTTCGATGTTTGATTTAAACCCTTCCATAATATTTATCTTTAGTAATTATCTTGCAAAAAGTGTACCTGATTTATTTAAATCCTTAATAATAAACTGTTTTGGTTTTAAAAAAGTATCTTCAAATATAGGTACTAAGTTCTGTAAATTTGCTGCAGGAAGCGAATGCGAAGTTCGCACTATTCCAAATTATTAAACACCAAGATAAAGTAGCGGACGCAAAAGTTTCCCGATAATTATCGGGATTATTAAAACATTAAATATTCACGGATGCATAACAGACAATTGTTCCTTCAGCATGTAGGCCAGACTTCGCCCGAACCAATGGGCATTGAGATCAGGAAAGCTGAAGGCATTTACCAATATGATACCAATGGCAAACAGTACATAGATTTAATTTCAGGTTTCAGTGTCTGCAACATCGGCCATTCTCACCCAAAGGTGATTGATGCCATCAACAGGCAAATCTCTGATTACATGCATGTGATCGTTTACGGCGAATTTATTGAAGCGCCACAGGTACAGTACGCAAAAATGCTGGCAGATCTATTGCCCGGAAATCTGAATTGTGTGTATTACACCAATAGTGGCGCCGAGGCTACGGAAGGCGCCATGAAGCTGGCCAAGCGCTTTACAGGCAGGCCGAATATAGTGGCATTCAATAAAAGCTATCACGGTTCTACCCAGGGCGCGCTTAGCATTATAGGCGATGAATACTTCCGGGGTGCATTCCGGCCATTGTTACCCGGCATTATACACGCTGAATATAATGATGAAGCCATGGCTGGCCTGATAGATCATAGCACGGCCTGTGTAATTATGGAAACGGTGCAGGCAGAGGCAGGCATCATTAAACCGGATATAGAATGGATAAAAAAGATCCGCGAAAAATGTACACAAACAGGCACACTGCTGATCTTCGATGAAATACAGGCCGGCTTCGGCAGAACCGGCACGCTGTGGGCATTTGAGCAATACCAGGTAGTGCCCGACATACTGCTGCTGGGCAAGGCATTGGGCGGCGGTATGCCGATTGGCGCATTCATTGCCGATAAAAAGATCATGGACACACTTATGGCAGCCCCCGTGCTGGGCCATATGAGCACTTTCGGCGGGCACCCTGTATCTTGCGTAGCAGGAAAGGCGGCGCTGGAAGTATTGCTATACGGGAAGTTCATGGATGAAATAGCAGAGAAAGAAATCATTATCAAAGAAAAACTAAAACATTCCAGGATAAAGAAACTGCATACTGCCGGCCTCTGGGCAGCAGTGTATTTCGACAGCTTTGAAACCAATAAAAAAGTTATTCATGCCTGTATAGAAAACGGGCTGATTACCGACTGGTTCTTATTCCGCTCCGAAGCCCTGCGTTTTGCACCCCCGCTGACCATTTCCAAAGAAGAACTCATCCGTGCCTGCGAAATAATTATTTCCTGCTGCGATAAAATATAAGTTATGGCCATAAACAATTTACAATTCAGGAAAGCTGGTAAAGCAGACATCAACAGCATCTGGAAAATCATACAACAGGCCATTGAACGCAGAAAGCTTGACGGCAGCAGCCAATGGCAGGATGGCTACCCCAACCCTGAAACCATCAGGCAGGATATTGAAAACGCGCATGGATACGTGCTTTCAGCAGGTGAAAATATCATTGCTTACTGTGCGGTCTTGTTCAATATTGAACCTGCCTATGATCATATTAAAGGTGAATGGCTCACAAATGGCGACTTCCTGGTGGTACACCGTGTAGCAGTATCCGGTGAAGTTGCAGGCCAGGGAATTGCCACCGGACTGTTTAAATTACTGGAAGATCATGCTGTAGCCAACAACATTTTCAGCATTAAAGTAGACACGAACTTTGACAACGTGCCCATGCTGAAAATTCTTGAAAAACTGGGCTATACTTATTGCGGGGAAGTATATTTCCGCGGCAGTGCACGCAAAGCTTTTGAAAAAGTATTGAAACCAGGTTAATCAAGTTCTGGCATTGGCCGAATAAATAATTTTGCTACTTTTGAAGCATGCAGCAATACCTCAATCTGTTACAACACATTATAGACAATGGCGTAAAAAAAGAAGACCGCACCGGAACCGGTACCACAAGTGTATTTGGCTACCAGATGCGCTTTAACCTTCACGAAGGTTTTCCTATGGTTACCACCAAAAAACTTCACTTCAGGAGCATTATACACGAACTGTTGTGGTTCCTCAAAGGCGATACCAATATTCAATACCTGAAAGACAATAAAGTCTCTATCTGGGATGAATGGGCAGATGCCCATGGAGACCTGGGGCCGGTATACGGGAAGCAGTGGCGCAGCTGGCAGGGCGCTGACGGCAAAACCTATGACCAGATCAAGGATGTGCTGCAACAGATACAAACAAATCCAGACAGCCGCCGGATGATCGTAAGCGCCTGGAACGTAGGCGAGCTGAAAGATATGGCGCTAATGCCCTGCCACACGATGTTCCAGTTTTACGTGGCAGATGGCAAGCTCAGCTGCCAGCTATACCAGCGTAGCGCAGACGTGTTCTTAGGCGTACCTTTCAACATTGCTTCTTATGCATTGCTCACCATGATGATAGCGCAGGTCTGTGATCTTGGTGTGGGAGATTTTATACATACATTCGGAGACGTACATTTGTACAACAACCATATTGATCAGGCGAAACTGCAATTGAGCAGGCAGCCCTACCCCTTGCCTGTGATGAAGCTGAATAAAGATATCCGCGATATTTTTGAATTTACCTATGAAGATTTCACCCTGGAAAACTACCAGTGCCATCCGGGTATTAAGGCTCCGGTAGCAGTATAAGAATTTTTTCAATAATTATTTATTGTTTTTCGATAAATACTTATACATTTGCGATTTATCTTGATCTTATCACTCAATACATCAGTTTATGAAAAAGCTTTTCTGGATGTCCGTTATTGTATATCTATTTATCGCGGCCTTTGCTTACCTGTTATTGTATAAACCTTTTATTCCCAATAATGATGTTAAAACGATAGTCATTGATACAATACCGTCTCAAAATTTAAAAATTAACAATCAACAAGAAATAATTAAATCAAATGATTGGGCGGGCAGGTCCAGGCACTTTGGTTTTATGAAGGTTTTGGAAAGATATAACGACTCCGCTAAGAATAAGCAATACGTGGGGTTTGATTTTTATAAATCTAACCACCCGCGCAATGATTACTATATTACGGTAGACAAAAATTTTATTAAATATTATAATGAACATGCTAGAAAGAATATTGTTGAGGAAACTCCTTACAGGATAATTGAAAACAAAAAAAGGAGGGGTGCTGAATTGCTTTTTGAAATTTCGGCCGATAAATCTGAAACATTATTTAAACTAAACATAGTGTATTTGTTTCTGGCGTTTTTTATAATCTTTTATGTCTTTATAGTACTGCCTTTCGTGGTATTAAAGAACATAGCAAGGGGCAAACCTTTTGTACTAAAAAATATTCTTTATACCAGGATTATAGGCGGTATGGCCGTACTAATCCCTGTGATTTATATAGTGGGTATAACAATTATACATGCGGTATTGAATAATAAATATTCAGTAGGCAGGTTTCTACATATTCCCTATGGAGAAATTTTATACGATAAGGTTGTATACATAGTTGCCGGTGCTGCAGTATTATTATTAAGCCATGCATTTGACAAGGGTAATAAAATTGAAGAAGAACAAAACTTAACTGTATAAAATGCCAATAGTTGTAAATTTGGATGTGATGCTGGCAAAGCGAAAAATTTCGCTATCAGAACTAAGTGAAAGAGTCGGCATTACGCTGGCAAACTTAAGCATTCTGAAAAACGGGAAAGCCAAAGCAATAAGGTTTTCTACACTGGAGCAAATCTGTAAAACGCTGGAGTGCCAGCCCGGTGATATTCTAAACTACCTGAATGAGGTAGAATATAAAAAATTAATGAACTTTTAATCTACCTGTTATCTGATCGCTCTTCTCTTACTATACGCAGCTTCTGTACTGCCTATGTAATTCGCAATGGGAGGCTTAACTTTCCGCACAGAAACTTCCACGTTTTCAGCCAGCGGACAGGCTTCCAGTATATCGTTGACCATTTGCATAGCCAGTGTTTCCAACAGTGGTGTGGGCTGTTGCATCTTTTGTTTTACCAGTTGGTAAACAGCGGCATAATCAATGGTATCTTCCAGACGGTAAACGACCGGCGCCTGCGGTGCATATTCAATAAGCACATTTACTACAAATTCACCACCAATGAGCTTTTCCTCTTCGTAAAGGCCGTGCCGGGCAAAAAATTGCAGGTCGTTTAAACGTATGGACAGCATATTAAGATTCTTTTGCGGCTAAATATCTTTCGGCATCCAGCGCGGCCATACAACCGCTGCCTGCCGCTGTTACTGCCTGGCGGTATATCTTATCCTGCACATCACCTGCAGCAAATACGCCCGGTACATTTGTTTTGGAAGTTCCCGGCTGTGTATTGATATAGCCCGTTTCATCGGTATCTATGAATTCTTTAAAAATGTCACTGTTCGGGTGATGGCCTATAGCTACGAACATAGCGCTCACATCCAGGTCTTTGGTTTCGCCGCTCTGGTTGTCTTTGATTCGCACGCCTGTTACAGTCTTTTCGCCCAGAACCTCTACCGGCTCTGAGTTCCAGTGGATCTGTATTTTAGGGTTGTCCTTTACCCTTTGCTGCATGATCTTGCTTGCCCGCATGCCGCCCTCACCTTTACGCACGATCATATGCACTTTAGTGGCGATGTTAGAAAGATAGATGGCTTCCTCACACGCCGTATCTCCCGCACCCACGATGGATACGTCTTTGCCGCGGAAGAAAAATCCGTCGCACACAGCACAGGCGCTTACGCCGTAGCCGTTAAGCCTTTGCTCGCTGGGCAATCCCAGCCATTTGGCAGTTGCTCCTGTAGAGATGATGACTGTTTCCGCTTCAATCCATGTATGATCATCTATCTGTACTTTATGAATATCTCCCGTGAAATCAACTTTAGTGGCAAGGCCATAGCGGATGTCGGCACCCATCCTGGCAGCTTGTTTTTCAAAATCCACCATGATCTCCGGACCCATTTTTCCTTCAGGATAGCCGGGATAGTTTTCCACATGGGTAGTGATGGTCAGTTGCCCCCCCGGCTGTATTCCCTGGTAAAGCAGGGGCTTCAGGTTGGCTCTGGCTGCATAAATCGCAGCGGTGTAGCCTGCAGGGCCGGATCCTATAATTAAACATTTAACCCTTTCCATAGCTTGTTGCTCCATAATCAATTTTTGTGATGCAAATTTAACTTATTTTGTCCACATATTTACCGCCCTGTTAAATACTCCGGATTAATACAGATCTTTTCTTCTTTGCTGTTTCTTTAAAGATTCAATCTTCTTGCTTTTCAGCCTTCTTTCAATGGAAGCCTTGCCTGGCTTGGTTTTCAGCCGTTTTTTCTTTTTGATCAAAGCATTGTTTACCAACAGGTTTATTTTTCTTATAGCTGCTTCTTTATTTAACAGCTGTGATCTTTCTGACTGTGACTTTACCAGCAGTTCTCCGTTTGCATTGACATTGTTTTTTAATTTTTCAAACAGTATTGCCTTGTCGTCATCACCGAAAAACACCGAGCGCTGTACGTGCCACCTTGCGATGACCATAGTTTCTACCTTGTTTACGTTTTGTCCGCCTTTGCCGCCGCTCCTCGCTGTTTGAAATACTAATTCAGCGGAAATATCTGTCATAGTTCGTTATTTTTGTAAAAATAAGATTTTATGCGCGTGCTGATACAAAGAGTGAGTGAAGCAAAAGTAGCAGTAAATAAAGACATTGCAGGAATAATTAATACCGGGCTGCTGGTTTTTATCGGTATTGAAGATGCAGACACCACTGATGACATACAATGGCTCAGCAATAAGATCTGCAACCTGAGGATTTTTGATGATGCGGAAGGCATAATGAATATGAGCGTTAAAGAAATGAACGGCGATATCTTACTTATCAGCCAGTTTACGCTGCATGCAAATACAAAGAAAGGCAACCGGCCATCCTATATCAGGGCGAGCAAGCCGGAAACGGCAATACAGCTCTATGAAAAAATGATCGGCCAGTTGCAAACCGATCTCGGCAAACCTATACAGACAGGCATTTTTGGGGCCGATATGAAAGTAACGCTCACCAACGACGGGCCTGTAACCATCTGGATAGATTCTAAAAACAAAGAATAAAAAACGCTGACCTATGACCATACAACAAGCCCAGGAGAAAGTAGATGAATGGATCAGAACCCTTGGTGTGCGCTATTTCAATGAGATGACCAACCTGGGTATTTTAATGGAAGAGGTAGGCGAACTCTCAAGGATAATGGTGCGCACGTATGGTGAACAATCTTTCAAGGAAAGCGATAAAAATAAAAACATCGCGGATGAAATGGCAGACGTATTGTGGGTGCTGCTCTGCCTCGCAAACCAGACAGGCGTTGACCTCACCAAGGCATTGGAGGATAATTTTAAAAAGAAAACCAACAGGGATAGCAACAGACATGCGAATAATGAAAAACTTGTATAAAAAAATAATTCCGCTGAAGATCAGGGAGAATATTTCCATGTTCGGAAGCGCATGGAAACAAACCTTTGCCGATTTCTTCGACTACAAGCTCCTGCGTATGAGCGCAGCACTGGCGTACTATGCCATTTTTGCGCTGGTGCCCATGCTGGTGATCATCATCTCCATTGCAACTATTATGACTGTTGATAAGCCTATCGGTACTATTTATTTACACATGCGCTCCTTCGTGGGCGACGGCGCTGCCAAACAAATAGAAACCATGCTCACCAGCGCACTAAACTCTAAAAACTCAGGCCTGGCGCAGATTGCCAGCATTATTGCGCTGATATTCTCTGCAACCGGCGTATTTACCGAGATACAGGATTCCATCAACGTGATCTGGCGCTTAAAAGCCAAACCCAAGAAAGGCTGGCTGAAACTGCTGATAAACAGGCTGCTGAGTTTTTCAATCGTCATAAGCCTGGGATTTATATTGTTGGTATCACTGATCTTAAACGCTGTGCTCGACAGCATCTCAGAACAACTGTACCGGGTGCTGCCGCAGATTGAAGTCTATAATGCCTATATGCTAAACCTGCTGCTGACATTTGTAACCACCGGCTTACTTTTCGGCATCATCTTTAAAGTACTGCCCGATGCAAAGATCATGTGGCGCGACGTGTTTAACGGCGCCATCATTACCTCATTAATGTTCATGCTGGGTAAGTTCGGTATCAGCTATTACCTGCAGAAAAGCCCTGTGGCCTCTACTTACGGCGCTGCCGGATCCATTGTGGTGATCTTATTGTTTGTGTATTATTCAGCCATCATCCTGTACCTGGGTGCGGCTTTTACACGGGCTTATGCAAAGATCAAAGGCAGGGAGATCTACCCCAATAAATACGCTGTATGGGTAGAGCGTGTAGAGAAAAACTATGCTGTACAGCCAGATGTGCCATTGACAGAAACCAACACCTGATCATTCTTCCCGGAGTTGTTTACCGGTAAGGTGTATAAATACATCTTCCAGGTTGGCGCGCTTGGTCTCTTTTGCTTTTTCAAAGCCGCTTAGCAACAGCTCATCTATCATCTGCTCCGGAGAAGCTATGGAAATTATTTTTCCTGAATCAATAATGGCTACCCTGTCGCATAGCATCTCTGCCTCGTCCATGTAATGGGTGGTAATGATCACTGTTGTGCCATTATCACGGATACGTTTTATCAGTTGCCAGAGATTGCGCCTAGCCTGCGGGTCCAGACCGGTGGTAGGCTCATCCAAAAAAATAATTTTCGGATGGTTAATAAGTGTAATGGCCAGGGAGAACCGCTGCTGCTGGCCGCCGCTTAATTCTTTGTAAAGGCTGTTTGCCTTATCTTCAAGCTGCATACTCTTCAGTAATGCCAGGGCATCTGTTTTTTGATTGTACAGTCCCGCAAACATTTCTACCAGTTCAATAAGTTTCAACTGTGGGTAATAGCCTGAGTTCTGCAGTTGCACACCAATGATCTGTTTAATTTCTGCAGGGTGCTTTTCCAGGTCGAAACCGTGAATGGTTACTTCCCCGGAAGTCTTGCTGCGCAAGGTCTCCAAGATTTCCAGCGTGGTGGATTTACCAGCTCCGTTGGGTCCGAGCAATCCGAATATCTCTCCCGCATACACATCAAAGCTGATGCCTTTTACAGCTTCAAAGTTTCCATACTTTTTCACCAGGTTTTTAACCGAAATAATTATTTTCTGCATAATACTATTAAATTCTTTCCCTGTGCTGCTGCAAATTATTTGATTACTTTTTCTATGTGGATCAACTTACCATCTGCATTGATGCCTTCCATTACAATGCGGAATGCACCGGTCACATCGTTGTTATAGAATTTAAATTTATGCGTTGGGGTTTTCTCATCCAGCAATATCATGGGGTTCCAGTAAAGTGTGCTTCTCAGGTCCTGTTTTTCATGTTCAGGATTAAGAACTGCATAGTCAGGGTGGTAAAATTCTTTGATCACCGTATAAGCTTCTATTACTTTAGATGGAATGGCAGGGCCGGAAGAACCACTTGTAACATCACCGCCTTTTTTGGTATAAACGGCTATGCCGCCGCCTGAACCGCCGCCCGGCGCACCAAAGAACGGAGGGCGGAAAACTTTTACGTAAGCTATATCGTTCACATTGAGGTTGGCAACAAATTCCGGGTCTACCTGCATCTCATCCAGGAATAATGTGGGCGTTGCACCGCGCCATGAAAGGCTCGGAGAGCTTGCCTGCGCGTTATTTATCTGCAAACCGGGCACCCTGCTCTGGAGGTATTGAAAGATATTCTGCGCACTCATAGCCGAAATATCATTGGTCAGGTCAAACTGGTAAGCGTCGCCTTTAAAAAATCCGGAGGCATACCTTTCATCCAGTTTTTCCAGTGCGGTTTTTGTCTTGGCTTCCACGACCACGTCTTTCAGATCGCCTTCTTCCCAGTTGGAAAAATTCATGGTGGCAAAATACCTGTCGCGCCAGAACCCTGATGAATCAATGCTTTTAGTCGCAAGCACATCGGCAGCATCCATAGGTATTTTCACCGGCGGCACCAGCTTGCCTTCCAGGAACCTTACTTCCGCATAGCGCAGTGGGCTGTTCTTGTTAGAGAACGTATAATAGACCGAAACAGAGTCCATGAAAGAGATGCTGCTATCGTTGAAAGTACCGTCTTTTCTTATGGGCACTACAATAAAATTCTGCCCGGTGGCGCTTACATCACCCTTCATTTTAAGTATGGCTACCAGATCTCCGCCGCTGGCAATCTGCTCCTGGGTAGCATATATTTTTCCTCCGAAAGACATGTATGCAGTATCAGGCCGGTATTTAATTTCGGGGCCCGCACCCTTGGAAATGTACTCCCAGTTGTATTTGCGCCAGCCATGTGTAAGCATTACCAGGTCAAGCTCACTATTCACTTTTTTACTATTTTCCGAAAAATAGTATGCGGGATTGTACACCCTGCCCTTTATTTGTGTGGTAAGCAACAGGCCTGAATAAATGTTTTCCGAATTATCATAGTTAATGCCCGCGTCTGTTATAGAGAGCGATATATTGGTGAGTAATTTATCCGGTATGTGCACCGATACTTCATTTTCCTGCCGCTTTCCCGTGCCAAGTTTTGACAAGCCTACTTCTGCGTTAAACCTGTAATCTTCTGTTTTTACAAAAACTATCCTTTCTGCTAAAGGTTTCTTATTTTCATCCAGCACCGTCAATTGCAAAATACCGGCAGGCAATTGCAAAAACGGTATGGAGCCTTCCACCTGTGTTTTTTCTGCCAGGTTAATGTTTGCCATATAAACCAGCCTGTTGTACATCATCCCCACAATAATTACGCGCTTGATAGTTTCAGGCACGCCGGGGGTACGCTGTATTTTATAGGCAATGCTGCTGTCTTTGGGAATGGCAGACAGCGTTATACCGTTTGCCAGCGCTGTTGGCAGTGTTACCTGTCCTTCATTACCTTCATTTCCTGACCATTGTGCCTGGTAGCGCTCGCCGGCCGTGGGTTTCAGCGCAAAATAACCCATACCGTTGTGTTGTGTATTTATCTCTGCAACCTTACTGCCTTTACTGTCTTTTACCGTACCTGAAACCACCGCAGGCTTGCCATACTGATCGGTAGCCAGAAATGCCACTTTACTTTCAATACCGCTAACCAGCTCCCCGCCTTCCGGGAACATCGTAAAGCTGATCTTAGTTTTCTGAGGCCTGATAAAAATATTCTGGTTTCCTTTGGGAATGATCCTGATGGTTTTTTTATAGAGAAATGCTGTATCAAAATTCAGCATCCATTTGGTATAGGCTTTTACCTGCAGTACTGTGCCGGAAAAATCTTTCGGTATCATAAACTGTCCGCGTGAGGAAGATTCCCCGATCGGGAACATGGAATGCGCCAGCACTTTACCGCTCTCATCAGAGAAATCTACGTAGAGGTTTTTACTTAAGGCAGCAGCTTCGTAACCATCACGCAGGTAGGCTTTGAACCAGATAGTTTCACCGGCAGTATAGATGGTTTTATCATAGTGCAGGTATACGCGCTCCAACGGATATTTTTGGGTGTAGTTGTCAACAACCTCATTGAATTTCTGAGACAACGCAGCGTTTGAGAAAAGCAGCAGCCATGCAACAGCAATAGCCATAACACGTTGGATGCTTGCGGAAAAATATATCATAAAGAAATACCGGTTTTAAGATTAATATTTCCCTAAGATAATTAAGTTTTAAAAACTGTAATAAAAATTTTTAGAAAGGAGCATCGTCAAAGCCCGAATCATCGTAATTATCGTTCATCTTGCTGGGCAATTGCGTATACGTACTACCATCTCCGGTGTTGATATTGCGGAATTTCCTGAATGTGTTGTCTGTGGAGTATTCCTCAAATTTCTGTATCTCCAGGTGAGCGATCAGTTTTACATCGCCTAATGACCCGTTGCGGTGCTTGGCTATTTTGATCTCGGTAAGCCCCTTGGTACTTTCGCCGAATTCGTTGTTTTCAATATCGTGGTATTCCGGACGGTAGATAAACATTACCATATCGGCATCCTGCTCAATGGCTCCGGACTCACGCAGGTCACTCAGTTGCGGCACCTTATTGCTCTCTCTCCTGGATTCTACGGCACGGCTCAACTGGCTCAGCGCAATGATGGGTATGTTCAGCTCTTTTGCCAATACTTTCAGGTTTCGGGAGATGCTGCTTATTTCCTGTTCCCTGTTGCCGTTCCTTTCCTTGTTGCCCGTCATCAGTTGGAGGTAATCTATTACGATCAACCCTACACCCTCTTTGCTTACCAGCCTTCTTGCTTTGGCTCTCAGCTCAAAAATGTTCAGCGCTGCCGTATCGTCAATAAATATTTTAGAATTTTCGAGCCTCCTGATGCCTGCCCGCTGTAGCTGCTGGTATTCATATTCTTCCATACGGCCGCGGGAAATTTTCTCTAAGAGAATACCACTTTCTGCAGAAAGTATACGGTTTACCAACTGCGAAGAGCTCATCTCCAGTGAGAAGAACGCCACCGGTGTTGGTTTGGTCGGATGCAAAGCCGCATTGCGTATAAGGTTCAGCGCAAACGCCGTTTTACCCACAGCAGGACGCGCCGCCAGGATAATGAGATCGCTTGGCTGCCATCCGTACGTCAACTGGTCTAATGCTGTGAAGCCGCTGGGCACACCGGAGATTTCTTCCTTTTGCAACCTGAGCTTATCAATGCGCTCCATAGAGCTGGTCATAGCGCCTACGATATCGTCATAATCGCTGCGGAGGTAGTTGTTGGTGATGTTGAACAGTTTCTGCTCTGCATCGTCCAGTAATTCAAATACATCGGTTGTATCCTCAAAGGCATCGGAAATCACATCGCCGCTCATCCTGATCAGTTCACGCTGCACATATTTCTGTAGAACTATTTTGGCATGCGCCTCGGTATTAGCGGTAGAAGCTACAATGTTGGTGAGCTTAGATACGTAAAATGCGCCACCTACCAGATCGAGTTCACCGCGAAGCCTCAGCTCCTGCACAACCGTAAGTATGTCTAAAGGCGAGTTCTTATCGGCAAGCGCCATGCAAGCTGCAAATATTTTCTGGTGCGCCTCTATGTAAAAACATTCCGGTTTTTTTATCACCTCCACTACCACATCGAAAGCGCCCTTTTCAAGCATAATGGCGCCCAGAATGGCCTCTTCCAGTTCTTTTGCCTGGGGAGGTACTTTGCCGTACATCATGGAGTTCAGGTCTACACTCTGCTTTCTTCTTGGTAATATTCCGTCTTTCTTTATATTTGGTAGGTTACTACTCATTTTAACATTTCAATTTTTTAAATCCCGCCATACACCTCTTACTCAACTGCCGTAAAAAAGTTTATCGGGAGGGCGAATATAAGTCTACTTTTCTCAAAAGAATGCATAAAAATTTTATTATTTTATGCTTTTTTAAATCACATCTCATCCACAACAATACCCTGCTTATCCACAGAAAAATCGCGGTTATACACCAGATTTTTCGTTTTCCACAGTTTATTAAGATCTCTGCAGCAAAATTAAGTGAATAAATTTTCTTTATTAAAAAAGAAGTTCCTTCCGGTTTATTCGTATTTTTTATAGCAATTTTCAGGATCATGTTGCAGCCTTTAAGAACCCCTTTATCACTGATGTTTATTAGCCTTTAGGGGCAAATGTTAAATTAATACACCATCCTTTTCGATCATTTAAAAAAAAATAAAAGAAAATCCGCATGAATTTATCTGCCTGATTTTACCGGTAATTCCAATTGATTGCAGCGGCTGCAGAACCTTATTTTTAGCACTAAAGCTGATTTAATTTTTGTATATTTGTAGCTTATAAAAACAAATAAAAAGTAGTTTTTTAAATTTATATGATTCAGGAAAATAACAATCAAAATGGCGCTGCAAACCCGTCCTATGGTGCAGATAGTATACAAGTTTTAGAAGGACTGGAAGCTGTGAGGAAACGCCCCGCAATGTACATCGGCGATATCGGAGAAAAGGGTTTACATCATTTGGTTTACGAGGTGGTTGACAATTCTATTGACGAAGCACTGGCAGGCTATTGTAAACACATCGGCGTTACCATTCATGAAGATAATTCTATTACGGTAAAAGACGACGGCCGCGGCATTCCTACAGAGATCAATAGTAAAATGCAGAAAAGCGCATTGGAAGTGGTGATGACGGTATTGCACGCCGGCGGTAAGTTTGATAAGGATTCCTACAAAGTTTCTGGTGGCCTGCACGGCGTAGGTGTGAGCTGTGTAAACGCACTGAGCTCCACCCTGAATGTAAAAGTACAGCGAGAAGGAAAAATATTTGAACAGACGTACCACAAAGGCATACCCGAATTTGAGGTACGTGAAATAGGCGTATCAAACGGAACAGGCACCACCGTACGCTTCTGGCCCGACGATACAATTTTCCAGACAACGCTTTACCAGAAAGATATCCTGGAAGCACGCTTAAGAGAACTCGCTTACCTTAACCGTGGCATTACCATACAGTTCAAAGATCTCAGGGAAATAGATGAAGAAACCAACAGCCCCTACGAGCAGATATTTTTCAGCGAAGGCGGCATCGTGGATTTCCTGGAAATGCTCGACAGCCATGCCAAACGCACACCTATTATTCCAAATACCCTTTTTGTTGAAGGGCTGGATGCAGCTACCAACACCTCTATAGAAGTGGCGCTCACCTACAACAATGATTTTAAAGAACACATTTTTTCGTACGTCAACAACATCAATACCATTGAAGGCGGTACGCATGTCACCGGTTTCAGGCAGGCGCTTACGAGGGTTTTTAAAAGTTACGGCGATAAGAACGGGCTGTTTGAAAAAGCTAAAGTACAGGTAGAAGGCGATGATTTCCGTGAAGGCCTCAGCGCCATCATTTCTGTAAAGGTGCCTGAGCCGCAGTTCGAAGGGCAGACAAAAACCAAGCTGGGCAACAGCGAGGTCAGCGGCGTAGTTCAGACAACCGTATCCCGGTCCTTAGAATCTTTCCTGGAAGAAAATCCCAAGGAAGCCAAGAACATCATACAAAAAATTGTGCTTGCGGCACAGGCCCGCGTGGCCGCGCGCAAAGCACGTGATATGGTACAGCGCAAATCAGTTCTGAGCGGCAGCGGCCTGCCCGGCAAGCTTGCAGATTGCAGTGAACGCGACGCCGAAAAATGTGAACTGTACCTGGTGGAAGGAGACTCCGCGGGAGGCACTGCCAAGCAAGGCAGGGACAGGACTTACCAGGCTATACTGCCATTGAGGGGTAAGATCCTGAACGTGGAGAAAGCTATGGAACACAAGATCTATGAGAACGAAGAGATAAGAAATATTTTCACCGCCATGGGTGTAACTATCGGTACACCCGAAGACCCTAAGGCGCTGAACCTCTCAAAGCTACGCTACCACAAGCTCATTATTATGACCGATGCCGATGTGGACGGAAGCCACATTGCCACGCTGATACTTACCTTTGTATTCCGCTATATGAAAGAGCTGGTTGAAAACGGGTATGTATATATTGCCCAGCCTCCCCTTTATTTGTTGAAGAAAGGAAAAGAACAGGAATATGCTTACAACGAAGCACAGCGAAAAGAGCTGATTGCTAAACTCGGGGGTGGCAACGACAGCTCCGTAAACACACAACGGTACAAAGGTCTGGGCGAAATGAACGCAGAACAGCTTTGGGAAACAACTATGGACCCAAATACACGCACACTAAAAAAAGTGACCATAGAAAGCGCTGCAGAGGCCGACAGGGTGTTCAGCATGCTGATGGGCGACGAAGTGCCTCCGCGCAGGGAGTTTATAGAAAAGAACGCCAAATATGCAAAAATAGATGTGTAATAACATCCTCTATATTTTTTAAAGGCTGCCGTTTGCGCAGCCTTTTTATTTTTAAGTTCCGTCTTGGGTAAAATCACTTAAATCTGAATTCCTGGATTCCCTGATCTTCGTGATTTGCAATCACGAAGCAGTATCCGGAGACTCAAATCCTCTTGCTCTTCGATATGTTCCACAGGGCACTCCTGCTCTTCACATTTGCCAATCATAAATAGCAGGGATAAGCCAATGGCCTGTACAATCATTCCAGATCTACCAACCATGTGCCCTGCGTATTCCGTACTTTGATGCTATCTGCCGTCCCATCGAAAGAATTTTTATAATAGATCACCGATTCATTTTCGGCAACAGGTCTCTCCTTCAGTATGATGAGGCTGGTAGCACGATAATCCTGGCGCTGTTGGTCGTTGTAACTGTAATATTTTTGTTTGATGCTTTCCAATGCGTCCTTATGCTTATCATCCTGGGGCAGGTAAGCAGCCGACTTCCTGAAATTGCCTTTCAGCGTACCATCCAGGAATTCGCGCGCGGCATCCAAGGCATTCTCTGCTTTGGGAAATTCATTATCGCTACAAGAAAACAGCAATAAAAACAATAGCGGTATGAGATGCTTCATAAGCGTATTTTTTAGTCCAAGGCCATACGGCCAATACATATCCGAGTATTTTAAAATCGCAGCACACAAATGATCTTTACTGCGCCGCCCTTAACAAAAGTAAGGAATAATAAAAGCTTATAGATATTTTTGCAAAAACCAAGGCTTGGATATTTCAGAAAAAACATACAAAGTAAAGCAACTGGCTAAAGCCTGCGGTTTCGATTTTTGCGGAATTGCCAGGGCCGAAAAGCTGGATGAGGAAGCGCGCAGGCTGGAAAAGTGGCTGAGCCAGGGCATGCATGCTTCCATGCAGTACATGGAGCGCCACTTTGACCTGCGTACAGACCCTACGCTGCTGGTGCCCGGCGCCAAGTCAGTGGTCACTTTGCTTAAAAACTATTATCCATCGGCCACACAGCAACATGAGGCGCCGAAAATCTCCAAGTACGCCTATGGCAAAGATTATCATGAAATAATCAGGGGCGACCTGACGGTTTTCCTGGAGCAGATCAGGTTGTTTGCCGGAGATGTACAGGGACGCGGCTTTGTAGACAGTGCGCCCGTGCTTGAACGCGCCTGGGCCAACAAAAGCGGCCTCGGCTGGATCGGGAAAAATGCCATGCTGATCCATAAATCTGCAGGCTCGTTTTATTTTATTGCCACACTGATCATAGACCTGGAACTGGAATATGATACGCCGCTTGCCAAAGATTTTTGCGGCACCTGCACCAAATGCATTGATGCCTGCCCTACCGATGCCATCCTGCCCGGCAAAGTGGTTGACGCCCGCAAATGCATCAGCTATTTTACCATTGAGCTAAAAGACCTGGCGATACCACCGTCTTACAAAAACAAATTTGATAACTGGCTGTTTGGCTGCGATATCTGTAATGATGTATGCCCGTGGAACAGGTTCTCTTCACCACACCAGGAAGAAAGTTTCTCACCCATGGTTGAAATAATTGACTTTACTAAAAAAGACTGGGAAGCATTGACTGAAGATGCCTTCAGAAAAATATTCAAACACTCTCCTTTAAAAAGAAGCAAGTACGCAGGCATTATGCGCAACCTGAAATTCCTGGGAGATTAACCTGGGAACCAACGCGGCTTTGCAGCAAATATTTTCAGGGAAATAATATAGCAGATAAAAGCGCTGAAAACGCCTGTGGAGGCGCCTGCCAGCACATCATCGAGGAAGTGGGAAGCTACATACATACGCGAGTAGCCTGCCAGGAATGCCAGGAGTATCCAGAGCAGGTTCCATTTACTTTTTGGGAAAAACAGCAACAACATAGTCAGCAAAGCAAATGCAGTGGCGCTATGCCCTGATGGAAAACTAGTATCGCCCCAGTTGGTTACGGATAAGGTATGCACGGGCTGATGCACAATATCTGTAAAGTATTTCGAAGGCCTCGGAGCCACGGTTAATTTCTTGCCTATTTGCGCAAACAAACCCGACAACAGGAAGCTGAAGACAATCGCAAAAGCTATTCTCCTGTATTTTAAAAGAAAAAGAATGAGCGCCAATGCTATGGCAAACAAACCATCACCCACATGGGTGAAATAAGTAAAAAAATTATCCAGCAACGCGGAGTTAAACGGTACCAGTTTAGTAAATGAATGGTAGCTACCATGCACACATAAGACACAAAAACCAGTCAGCCACATGCCTGTAACCAGCCACCAGTATGGCTTTGCTGCCGTGAGCACATCGGGAAACGGGTATAATTTTCTTTGATTTGGATTAAAATTCATTTGCAAACATATTATTTCAGCATGCCTTTAATTTCATTCAATTTCATCAGCGCTTCTACCGGTGTAAGGCGGTTGATGTCTATGGCATTGAGCATATGGCGCATTTCTTCGAATACTTCTGTCTGTGCATCGAAGATAGAAAGCTGCACCTGCGGCGTGCTTATGTTTTTCAGGTTTTCTTTCAGGTTTTTTACGCGCGGATTTTTCTGATCAGTTTCAGTATTGTCTGTTACACGCAGGTCTTCGAGTTGTTTCAGTATCTCATTGGCGCGTTGTATGAGTTCTATGGGCATGCCCGCCATTCTGGCTACATGTATACCAAAGCTATGTGTGCTGCCGCCTGCGGCCAGCTTGCGCAGGAAAATTATTTTACCGTTGATCTCTTTATTGGTGATGTGGTAATTTTTTACACGTGGCAATTTTTCTTCCAGGTCATTCAGCTCATGATAGTGGGTAGCAAACAGTGTCTTGGGCTTTGATTTGCAGGTATGCAAATATTCCACAATACTCCACGCTATAGAGATGCCATCGTAGGTAGAAGTGCCGCGACCGATCTCGTCTAACAGCACCAGGCTGCGTTTCGACAGGTTGTTGATAATACTTGCAGTTTCATTCATTTCCACCATAAAAGTACTCTCTCCCCCGCTTAAATTATCACTGGCGCCCACTCGTGTAAAGATTTTATCTGTCAGCGGAATGTTGGCTTGTTTGGCAGGCACAAAGCTGCCGATATGCGCCATAAGTGTAATCAATGCGATCTGCCGCAACAAAGCGCTTTTGCCAGACATGTTTGGCCCGGTAAGAATGATCACCTGTATATCGTCAGGATCTAAAGTGATGTTGTTGGCAATGTAGCTCTCACCCGGCGCAAGGTTGCGCTCAATCACGGGGTGGCGGCTATCCTGCATCTCCAAAGCCAAACCCTCATGAATATTGGGTTTGGTGTAGTTGTATTGTTTGGCATTGCCTGCAAAACAAATCAGCACATCCATGATTGCCAGCGCATTCCCGTTTACCTGTATCGGCGCAAGGTAATCCTGTAATTCATTCAGCAGTCGTTCATAAATATCAAGCTCTATGGAAAGAATTTTCTCTTCTGCACCGGTAATTTTTTCTTCGTACTCTTTCAGTTCGTCTGTAATGTAGCGCTCCGCATTTGCCAGCGTTTGTTTGCGCACCCACCCTGCCGGCACCTTATCTTTGTGTATATTAGTCACCTCGAGGTAGTAGCCGAATACATTATTAAATCCTATTTTCAGGGAGCTGATGCCGGTACGTTGTATTTCGCGTTGTTGTATCTCTATCAGGTATTCCTTTCCGCCGGACGCTATTTTTCTTAGCTCATCCAGCTCTTCATGCACGCCGCTTTGCACCATGTTGCCTTTAATGGCCAGTGCAGGCGGATCGTTTTTTATCTCGCTAAGAATTTTATCTACTATATATTTACAAGGGTTAATGGCGTCTGTAAGCCGCTTCAGGTAAGGGTTTGCCACCTGCTCGCCCAGGGTTTTGATCTGGCAGGCTACCTGCAGGCTTTTGGCCAGGTGCAGCACCTCACGCGGTGAAATTTTCTTCAGCGGTATTTTACTTACCAGCCGTTCCAGGTCGCCTGCCTGCCGCTGCAGTTGTTTTAGTTGCAATTGCAGATCGTGGTGCAGTATCAGGAACTCAACAGCATCCAGCCGTTCATTGATTTTGACCGTATCTTTCAAAGGCAATATCAGCCAGCGTTTCAGTAGTCTGGCGCCCATAGGTGTGGATGTATTGTCCAGCACTTTCAATAAGTTGATGCCGTCATTCGGTGCATGCAATATTTCCAGGTTGCGTACGGTGAACCTGTCCATCCAAAGATGTTCTTCCTGCTCTATGCGTTGTATATTGGTAATGTGTTGCAGGTTGGGATGCTCGGTATCTTTCAGGTAATGGAGCACAGCGCCCGCAGCCACAATGGCACAGGGCATATTCTCTACCCCGAAGCCTTTGAGGGAATGCGTCTGGAAATGTTTTAACAGGCTTTCAGTAGCATAACCGGCTTCAAAAATCCATGACTCCAGTGTGTAGGTATAGAACTTATTGCCGTATAATTCCTTAAAATGTTTCTGGAAGCTGCGCTGGAAGATCACTTCCGCAGGCTTGAGTGTCTGCAACAATTTTTCTGTATATTCTGTATTGCCCTCTGCCACAAAGAACTCACCGGTAGAAATATCCATCAGTGCAATGCCTGTATTGCCATTATCAAAGTGAATGGCTGCTAAAAAATTATTGCTGTTGTGCTCCAGCAGTTTATCGCTGGTAGCTACACCGGGCGTAACAAGCTCCGTAACACCGCGCTTCACAATGCCCTTGGCTGTTTTAGGGTCTTCCAGCTGATCACAGACAGCCACGCGGTAGCCCGCTTTGACCAGCTTATGCAGGTAAGTATCCAATGCATGATGAGGAAAGCCTGCCAGCTCTGCATCGGCTGTACCATTGTTTCTTTTAGTAAGTGTGATGCCCAGTATCTGAGCGGTTTTAATGGCATCCGCACCAAAAGTCTCGTAAAAATCGCCTACCCGAAACAATAAAATGGCATCCGGATATTTTTGTTTAATAGCCGCGTGCTGCTTCATCAACGGGGTTTCCTTAAACGCTTTTGCCATTGGGCAAATGTAGGAAAAACAGCCGGAATGTAATGTATTTCAAAGCTCAGGATTCAACTTATTTTGTATAGATCAAATCATAAACACCTCTTTATGTAAGACTTATTATTATTTCTTCGTAATTTTCTCCCCTCTATATAAACAATGATTATGCATAAGATTTTTAGTGTAATAGCGACACTTTGTTTTTACGCTTCGGAAGCTTGGCCGCAGTCGGTTCCGACTCATTTAAGTGATACGCTTTTCTCCACCTATTATCAGCAAAGGGTTTCACATTTTAAAAGCTTGCCGGTTAAACAGGATGCCATTGTCTTTTTAGGCAACAGCATTAGTGATGGTGCAGAATGGAACGAACTGTTTGACGACGATCGTATACTCAACAGGGGTATTAGCGGCGATGTTACAGCGGGCATACTCAACCGTATAGAGGAAGTTACGCGCCATCAACCCCAAAAAGTTTTTCTGCTGATCGGCACCAACGACTTATCTAAAAACATCGCTGTAGACAGTGTATTGAAAAATATTTACCTTATTGCGCAAATTATCCGTAAGCAAAGCCCCGCCACACAACTGTATGTGCAGAGTATACTACCGGTCAATAATACATTTGACCGTTTTAAAACCCATTATAAAAATCAGGCTGCAATAAATCGTGTAAACCAGGCTCTTGAAAAAAACGCATCGAGATATAATTATCATTACCTTGACATTGCCACTCAATTGACAGATGATGACAAAAGACTTGCCAGAACATTTACCAACGACGGACTACATCTTAACGGGCACGCATACCAGGTTTGGAAAAATGTCATTTACCCGCATGTATTTGATCTACAGCCCAGCCCAGCGCTTATTCCCTACCCTCAGCAAATAGAGTGGCACGAAGGGTCTTTTTTGATAAATGAGCATACAGCTATTATTTTAAGCCATGACAGCTTGCTGCCCGCAGCAAAAGCTTTGCAGGCCGTAATAGAATACAGCGGTTATAAAGTTGCGATCAGTAACCGTGCTCACACAACGGGTAAGCATATTATTTTAAAAACCGGCAGGGTTATTTCCCCTGTTAACAGCAGGGAAGCATACCATTTGAAATCTGCCGGTGAAAACATTATCCTTGAAGCCAATACAATGCACGGCTTGCACAATGGCATACAAACCATCCGACAGTTAATGCGCAACACCAATACTGTTGCGGCTTGTGATATTGTTGATTATCCTGCATTTGCCTGGCGCGGCTATATGGTAGATGTGGGAAGGAACTATCAGTCGATGGAATTGTTGAAGCAACAGATTGATGTAATGGCCTCATTGAAATACAATGTTTTTCATTTTCACCTCACTGAAGATGTAGCTTGGCGGCTGCAGATGAAGAAATTTCCCCAACTGACCGATGAGGCACACATGACCCGCAACAAAGGAAAATTTTATACGGTAGAGGAAATGCATGAATTAAGAGATTATTGTAAAGACCGGCATATATTAATGGTTCCGGAAATTGACATGCCCGGCCATAGTAAAGCTTTTGAACGCGCCATGGGTTTTGATATGCAGAGTGATGCAGGCTTATTGACAGTGAAGGAGATCCTCTCAGAATTTTGCGATACTTACAATTTCCCATACATACACATCGGCGCAGATGAAGTAAAAATTACCAACCCCAATTTTTTACCTGAAGTAATCCGGCTGATAGAAGCGCGGGGCAGAACAGTTGTAGGCTGGGAACCGGGAGGCAACTTTACCCCATCGGTTATCCGGCAGTTGTGGATGGAAAACGCTGCACACCTGGCAAAGCTCGGCAAGGTGAGAAAACTGGATTCACGCAATTTATACATCAACCACATGGATGCAGAGGAAAGCGTAGTATCTATATTCAATCACCAGATATTGAATATAGACAAGGGCGACAGTTTAAACCTTGGGGGCATCTTTTGCCTGTGGAACGACCGCAACCTGGATAAGGATGAACACAACCTTACCCACAACCCGGTGTATCCTTCGTTGGCAGCTTTTGCAGAAAGGTCTTGGAAAGGCGGAGGCATTCCAGGAAATTACGCGGTAATACTTCAGCAAAATAAGGCGGCATTTTCAGCGTTTGAAAACCGGCTGCTTGATCTAAAGAAAACTTTGTTTAGCCGTTTGCCTTTCCCTTACGTGAAACAATCAAATATAGCCTGGCAACTCATTGGGCCCTATGGCAACGGGGGCGACCTTTCCAGGAAATTTGCCCCCGAGTCGGCAGATTTCAACATCCATAAGGTAAAGAACAGACAAACCGTTTATGGCGGAACAATTATACCCCGCCACTTCTGGCATCCTATTGTGAAAGGCATATTTGAAGATGCGCGTGAAAACACTACGTACTACGGTTACCAGCAATACTGGTCAGACAAAGATACCACAGCCGGAATGTGGATAGGGTTTTATGATTTTTCACGTTCTACCATGACCAATACACCGGATGCAGGCGCCTGGAATCATTTACAAAGTAAAATCTGGCTGAATGGGCAAGAAATTGCACCACCGGTATGGAAAAGAACCGGGCAACAAGGTGATCTTGAAATACCGTATATTGATGAGAATTACATTATGCGCGAACCGGTGAAAGTTCATCTGAAAAAAGGCTGGAACCAGATCCTTACCAAGATACCTGTGGGCTCGTTCACTGCTAAAGTGTGGCATACACCCAATAAGTGGATGTTTACGGCAATAATAGTAGACAAACAACCCGGCAGTATTCATTACTCTCAGGGTAAAAGTTACAGCAGGAGCGCGGTTGCAGAAAAACCTCAACGCTAAATCAAAAGTTATCAAGCGCAAGCTTTTACAATTACTGCGAATACAATTTTATGCACCAGAGCAGTGAAAAGTTTTGCGCGCATGTAAAGCTATGTAGTAACTGGTGCCATCCCAACCAGTGAAATAATCCTATCATTTGCAACAACAGACTTCCACAACTACACAAATAAACCAACACTCCCCTCTCTCGGGCAAAAAATACAGCAACTTTTTTTCATTATGGATAAATATTCCTAATTTTGCGCGCGAATATGTAAAAACTACATATTGCCATTCATCACAAACTCAATTCTTATATGTCCGATTTAAAATTAAGACGCAATTTCGGTATAGCTGCACACATTGATGCAGGTAAAACTACAACTACCGAACGTATACTTCGTTACACTGGTATGATTCACCGTACAGGTGAAGTACACGATGGCGGTGCAACAACTGACTGGATGGAGCAGGAAAAAGAAAGAGGTATCACCATTACTTCTGCTGCTGTTAGTTGCCAGTGGCCTTTCCCTACACAACAGGGTAAAGCTTTACCGGATACTAAAAAATATTCTTTCAATATCATTGATACTCCGGGACACGTTGACTTCACCGTTGAAGTAGAACGTTCCATGCGTGTATTGGACGGACTGATCGCTTTGTTCTCTGCTGTTGACGGTGTTGAACCTCAATCAGAAACAGTATGGCGCCAGGCTAACCGCTATAAAGTACCACGCATTGGTTTTGTGAACAAAATGGACCGCTCCGGCGCTGACTTCCTAAACGTTGTAGCCCAGATCAAAGAAATGCTGGGCGCTAAAGCCGTACCCCTTCAATTGCCTATCGGCGCTGAAGACAACTTCAAAGGCGTGGTAGACCTTATTACCAATAAAGGTATTATCTGGGAAGATTCTACAGAAGGTATGACCTACAGTGAAGTTCCCATCCCTGAAGATATGGTGGAAGATGTGGAATACTGGAGAGGACAATTGATTGAAGCTGTGGCTGAATATGATGATACGTTGATGGAGAAATTCTTCGACGACCCGAACAGTATTTCTGAAGATGAAGTGCACGAGGCTATCCGCAAAGCATGTATAGACCTGAGCATCATCCCGATGATGTGCGGCTCTTCTTTTAAAAATAAAGGTGTACAAACTGCATTGGATGCCGTTTGCCGCTACCTGCCCTCACCCGTAGATATCGAAGCTATTGAAGGCAGCGATGTAAACGATCCTGAAAAGAAATTGTACCGCAAGCCCGATGCAAAAGAACCTTTCTCTGCGCTGGCTTTCAAGATCATGACCGACCCGTTTGTAGGCCGCCTGGCATTCTTCCGTTGCTACAGCGGACACCTGGATGCAGGTTCTTATGTACTGAACGTACGTTCCGGCAAAAACGAGCGTATCTCCCGCATCATGAAAATGTTTGCCAACAAACAAAACCCTGTTGAATTTATTGAAGCAGGTGATATCGGCGCAGCAGTTGGTTTTAAAGATATCAAAACCGGTGATACCCTTTGCGATGAAAAGAACCCGATCGTTCTGGAAAACATGTTTATCCCTGAACCGGTTATCGCTATCGCCATCGAGCCCAAGACACAGGCAGACGTTGATAAAATGGGTATGGCTATCTCTAAACTGGTAGAAGAAGACCCGACATTGCGTGTAAATACAGATGAAGATACAGGCCAGACCATCCTGCAAGGTATGGGAGAGCTTCACCTTGAAATTATCATTGACCGCTTAAAGCGCGAGTTTAAAGTTGAGATAAACCAGGGTAATCCTCAGGTGGCATACAAAGAAACATTCCAGTCTACTATTGCTCACCGAGAAGTGTTGAAAAAACAAACCGGTGGACGTGGTAAATTCGCTGATATTGAATTTGAAATAGGCCCTGCAGACCAGGATTGGCTAAAAGAAAACGAAGGAAAAGCATTCCAGTTTGTAAACAACGTGGTGGGTGGCTCTATCCCTCGTGAATTCTTTCCGGCTATCCAGAAAGGCTTTGAAACAGCTATGACCACAGGCGTTCTGGCAGGCTACCCTGTTGACAATATGAAGATCCGCGTGTACGATGGTTCATTCCACAACGTAGACTCTGATGCTATGTCGTTTGAGCTATGCGCCAAGTCAGGCTTCCGTACTGCCGGTAAAAAAGCAAAACCCGTATTACTTGAGCCCATTATGAAAGTAGAAGTAACAACTCCTGACCAGTACATGGGTGATGTGAGTGGCGACCTTAACCGCCGCCGCGGCATGATGGAAGGTATGGATACCAGAGGCAATGCACAGGTGGTAAAAGCAAAAGTACCGCTGAGCGAAATGTTCGGTTATGTAACACAGTTACGTTCCCTGACTTCCGGTCGTGCAGCTTCTACCATGGAGTTTTCTCACTACTACCCTGCGCCAACCAATATTGCAGAAGAAGTGATAGCCAAAAACAAAGGAAAAGTGAAAGAGGAAGAAGAATAGTATTTATTCTCCTATTGATATACGAAAGCCGCTGTAAACACAGCGGTTTTTTTTGGGTTGTGTTAGAAATTGCTGCTGTTTACACCATATCACCTAATGAAATGAACAAATTTCTGGGGACTGTTATTATTGCGCCCATTACGGGCACTTCAAAGAGATACCCAACACGAATAGAAATCAAGGAAAAACCACGAAGGGATGGATCATGATTGACCAAATACGAACTATTGATCGTAAAAGAATAACCAGGATTTTCAGCAGCTTATCTGAAAATGAAGTTTTGGAAGTAAAAAAAGTAATTCAAGAAGCTTTCATAGATTGAAAAACTTCGCATAAAATAATAGTATTTGCACAAGCAGGGCTGAGAGCAAAATATAAGGCCTATCCTATTTTATCGCTACGGCTTTTCCACTTCACCAGTTTTTTTAATTTAAGTTCATGAAAAAAGCATTCGCTACCTGCTGTTTAAGTTGAATTCTAACACCAGTTTAGCCTACATTCGCAAAGCCCTTTCCGTTTAGCTTCAATTATTTTGAAAGCAGAAATCACCGTAAATAAAATTCAGCGGCAATACTTAATTTGAAACTAAAAGAGAATAATATCTTTTCCCGGTTAATTTTTCAAAACCTCTCAAGGCACAACTAATATTGCTTTTAATATGGCATCTTTTTTATGCAATACATAAAAATGGTAAACCTCGAATTGCAAAAGCGAAACAAAGAATAGGTTTACTTCAGGATGTTATGCCCCAGCTTATCGCGTTTGGCGGCCAGGTACTTTTCGTTGTGGGGGTTTGGACAAATTTCTACCGGCACAATTTCCAGAATTTCAATACCGTAGCCAAACAGGCCGGCACGTTTCCGCGGGTTGTTGCTCATCAGGCGAAGCTTTGTAGCGCCTAACTGGCGTAGTATCTGCGCACCCACACCATAATCTCTTTCATCAGCTTTAAAGCCAAGTTGCAGGTTGGCATCCACGGTATCCAACCCTTCTTCCTGTAGTTTATAAGCGCGCAGCTTATTGAACAGGCCTATGCCCCTGCCTTCCTGGTTCATGTAAAGCACTATGCCCTTCCCTTCTCTTTCTACCTGCTCCATGGCGGCATGCAACTGGTCGCCGCAATCGCAGCGCAGGCTGCCGAGGATATCGCCGGTAAAACAACTGGAATGCACTCTTGTTAACACTGGTTCGCCTTCTTCCCACTCGCCCTTGATCAAAGCCATGTGTTCATTGCCTGTGTTTTTTTCTTTAAAAGCAGCCAGTGTGAAATTTCCGTATTTAGTAGGCATCTGCACGCGAATGATCTCTTCCACCAGCGTTTCTTTCTTTAAACGATAGGCGATGAGGTCTTTGATGGAAATTATACGCAGATCGTATTTTTTAGCAATCTCCAGCAACTGTGGCAATCGAGCCATCGTACCGTCTTCATTCATGATCTCTACCAGTATGCCTGCAGGTGAAAAACCTGCCAGCCGTGCAAGGTCAACGGTGGCTTCTGTATGTCCCGCCCTTCTCAGAACGCCGCCCTTCTTAGCTTTCAGGGGGAAGATATGACCCGGCCTGCCAAAATCATAAGCTGTAATATTTTCATCCGTCAGCGCGCGGATGGTCATAGCGCGGTCGTAAGTAGAAATGCCCGTAGTACAGCCGTGGCCCAGGAGGTCAATGCTTACGGTAAACGGGGTTTCATGCAAAGCAGTATTGTCGGTTACCATCAGTGGCAGGTGCAATCTTTCCGCAATATCTTCAGTAATCGGTGCGCAGATCAGGCCGCGCCCTATTTTGCTCATAAAGTTTATCAGTTCAGGGGTTGCGTTGGCAGCAGCAGTAATAAAATCGCCTTCATTCTCACGGTCTTCATCATCTACCACAATTACCAGTTTGCCTTTTTGTATATCTTCTAAAGCAGCTTCTATTGTATCGAGCATTTCTCAGGTTTTAGGCTGCAAAATTAGGCTTTATTTTGCTTACAAAAAAGCAGCTGAAACACACACGGTAAATCAATTGTAAAGATTTACAGGCAAAATTATTTCCCAGCGGTAATGGTTTTTATTATTTGAAAAATGATGCAGCAAATAGCTGAAACGTACGCCAAAGCTCACAGGCAATTGATTCCACCAGTTCGTATCAAAGAAAAGTTCTGTACCAATCGACGCAAAGTTTTGCTGCACATTGTCTTTGTTAAAGGCAAGCGTATGATCGAAAAACAGATTATTGCGCAGCCTTTTCAGGTAGGCGATATTGCCAAAACCCAGTTCAGGATAGGCTATGGGAAAATGATAGTTCAGTCCATACTTTACCATTCCCGGGTAATGAAATGCAGGGTACCCCCTGGAAAAAGGAAACGTATTGCTGAAGGTATAGTTCCTGAGTGTATCCGATCGATGTGCTGCGCCCGCAACCATGAAACTATGGCTGGCAGAGAGTCCCGGGAAGTACAGGCTTGCAGCCGCTGTCATTTGATAGGCATTGAAGCTGAGGATGGCTTTCCTGAAGTTCACCGAAAAGGCCTGTGCATAAGCCGGATAGATTTGTTGTAACCCCTTCTGTACCTGCTGTGTGTAGGCGATCCTGCCGGAAAAATAAATGATATTCTTATTTTGATAAAGGCCTTCGCCAGGTGTACGTGTATAAAAAACATGGTTGTTGTTAACGGATGAAGAAAGCGTGAGATAACGGTACATATTGCCGCCCGAAAAATTCAGCGGAAGCTGCAGACCCGCACCAACATTGGCCTCGTTCCAGTTCAAGGGATGATAACTTGAATCTTTCAGTTGCAACATCATTTCTCTTTTGTATGTTCCCGAAGCGCTCAGGAAAGGTTGCAGGTACCAGCCGCCGTATATGGCATAGAGAGAAGCACGGTGAAACCTTTCCACACGGTTAAATGTATAACTTAGTTCTGCGAGAAAAGTATTTAACAGATTGCTGCTTAAAAATGTAAGTGTATAATCAGGATCAGTAAAGTACGGCTGCATACTGTGGAAATTTACCAGCCCGCCAGATGCTTTATAATCTTTTATGGTATAAGCATGGGGAGTGTCAGCAACCTTTGAAAGCATTGCCGATGCAAGGTTTGAATATGGTTGATTGTATAGAAGCCGGAGCGTATCAGCGCTTGCATCATACACTTTCTGCCACTTGGGCGCAAATGTAGCCAGCCTGTACCCTTCGGCCGTGAATACCGAGGCGGTAAGGTTTTTATTGTTTACAAACGACTGGTAAATGCCTGTATGGTATGTTGCTAATTTATAGGTTTGTTTTTGAGAGAATACATACGCCATTGCTTCATCATATTGTGCAGAAGACCGGCTGTAGTACAGCGTATCGCCGGAAGCCACCGGATTGCCAATGAGTGTATTGGCAAATGGCGTAAGCGGTTCAAGCTTATCCGTATCCACATCAATCTGCACCAGGCGCATCCCGCCTTTTTTATTTCGCTCAATAGCAGCAATGGCACTGTTGTTGATAAATTTGGGATAAGTGAAAATGTGATGGCTATTGGCCTGCAGCTTCTTGATCAGCTCCCCTTCGCCATCCAGCAAGACCAATGTGCCGTACTGAGCTGAAGATAATTCGGCAGCTACAATATTTTTTCCATCTGCGGAAATATCGGGCGTATAATACCTTTTTTTGCCGGTAATCTTTCTTTGTTTTTGAGAAGCAATATCCAGCAGCGTTATATCGCTGTATTCCCGTGACCCCCAGCGTTTGTCCGGGGTGTAAGAAGCATAGATGATCCTGCTGTTGTTGTAAGAAAAATAATCATCTACTGGTAAATGCTTCGCTGCAATTTTCTTATCAATACCATTTCTGCGTAAATAAAAAGCAGGCGCAGTTCGGTAGCTCTCTTTCAAAAACACTATACCGCCCTCGTTTGCCGGATATGGATATTTATAACTAACCACATTTTTTGGTGCAACGCTTGTTTCAAATACCGCACTGTCACTATTGTCAACTTTCCATTGCTGTTGGTAAAAATCAAAAGCATCTTGCACAAACCGGGTAAATTTTACCCCGGCATATTTTTCAATATTTTTTTGCAACGGGTAGAGCAAAGGGTCAAACGCAGCAGCATGCCGGGTTACGTTTTGCCAGAAATCTTCACCGTATTTTTCATAGCCGTATGCCACCAGTAAATATCCCAAAGCATAATGATCAGGTACATAATCTTTGTATGAACCGTTGCGCAGTTTCATGTAACTATACCTTTTTCCTCCATAATACAGCGACTTGAAACGGTTGTGGAATGCAGGTATCCGCCCCCTGCCCTGGGTGCTTAACCTTGTTTCGGCGTACACTGCATCTCCTTCAAAAAACCAGTCGGGAATCGATACTGCATTCGCCAAAGCCCTGCCGTTTTCACCAAACAAAAGCGATATGGTACGCGCGAGCCCTGTGTTGAAATGATTGTATTGCTGCACATGCCTGTACTCGTGCACCGTAAGCGTCTGCTCCCAGGGCAATGCCCCCAGGCTAAATACATCCACGGGAGGAGCTAAGTACAACTCACTCCTGAAGGGCCCTAAAGCCACGTAGCCATTGGAGTTGACGACTTCATCATGCAGGATCATACTGATCTTCTGACCTGCATGACCAAAGTTTTTACTAATGCTTTGTTGGTAATTTGCAATCGTGGCGATGCGTGCTGCAAGGCTGTCATGTTGCCCCGGGAATATCACCCGTACAATCCCGGTATCAATTTGTTTCCACTCCTTGCTCGCCGGGACAGCGCCGAATCGCTGGGCATGCACCAACTGCGCAAGCATTAGGCATATAAACAGCATGTAGTTTCTCATTCCCGGCAATTATTTTTTAAAGATAACAAAAGATTTTTTGTATGCATTTATTTAATACCTTCATAAAGCAGCTAAACATGAATAATTGATTAGATTTGTCCTACACCAAAATCAAAATTGAATAATGATAAAAATTGCAGTTGCCAAAGGCGATGGTATTGGCCCTGAAATTATGGAAGCCGTTCTCACAATTTTCAAGGCGGCAGATGTACCCCTGTCTTACGAGTATGTAGATATGGGCAAATGGGTATTTGACAAAGGCTTCAGCAACGGCATGACCGATGAGGCAAAAGCAACCATTGAGGCACTGGGCATACTCTTCAAGGGCCCGATGGAAACGCCCAAAGGCAAAGGTGTAAAAAGCATCAACGTTACTGCAAGAAAAACCTGGAATACTTATGCCAACAAAAGAACCTTTCAGACATTACACGGAGTTGATACCGTTTTCAGCAAGGCAGGCATACCGATAGACCTTACCATTGTACGCGAGAATATTGAAGATACCTATGGAGGCGTGGAACACATGCTGAGCAATGATGTGGCTATAAGCCGCAGGTTCATCACCCGGCCCGGCAGTGAACAGGTAATACGTTATGCGTTTGAAATGGCCAGGGAAAAGAAAGCAAAAAAAATTACCTGTGGGCATAAGGCAAACATCATGAAGCTGACCGATGGCATTTTCCTGAACACTTTTTATGAAATTGCCAAACAATACCCCGACCTGGAAGCCAATGATATCATTGTTGATGATTTGTGCATGAAGCTGGTGATGCGCCCGGGCATGTTTGATGTAATTGTGCTTACCAACCTGCAGGGCGATATTGTCAGCGACCTTTGTGCCGGGCTGGTGGGCGGGCTTGGCTTTGCGCCTTCTGCCAACATCGGCGATAACATCTGCATTTTTGAAGCCGTACACGGCACTGCGCCCGATATAGCGGGTAAAAATATTGCAAACCCTACCGCGTTGCTATTGAGCGGACTGGCTATGCTGCAACATTTGGGTTTGTATGGTAAAGCGGCACTTATTGAAAATGCTTTACTCTATACGCTTGAGCAGGGAAACCATACCGGCGATTTCGGTGATAAGTCCATACCTGCCCTGAATACAACTCAATTTGCAGATGCCATTATTGCTAACTTTGGCAAGCAGCCTGCTTCGGGCCCGAAGCCGGAACTTGCAGATGTGCCGAAGGAACATAGAGTGGCTAAGATGGACATCAACCTGATGATGGACAATCCGGCTAAGGAAGAAGAAAAGATAGCCGGTGTTGATTTTTTCCTGATTACCAACCAGTTTCCCAACACCGTTGCGGAAAAATGCCAACAGGCGCTGGGTGAAAACAAACTGCATTTGATCAATATCAGCAACCGCGGCACACAGGTATGGCCTACTGGGTCTGTGTACACCAACCTGGTGGATCTGTATAATGTACGCTTTGAAGCCGGTGATGGCGTGGAAGTAAAACAAGCAGACATTGTAGCCTTGTATGAAAAGATGACCTGCTATTTTGATGTGGCCACAGTAGAAGTGCTGCAGAAACACGGCGGTGAAAAAGCTTACAGCCTGGCACAAGGGCAGTAATGCAGCAATTATTGACACCCATAAATTTTAAACGATTCTGTGTAGCATGTCCTCGCACACAAATGAATCTGCTGCATGCATGATTCAGATAATTCTCAGTGTCAACCTTGTGCGCCATGTGGGTCAGAATTTTTTTCGCTCGTCAGGATTTTCATCGGACATAGCAGAAACCTGATCTAAACTGCAACACGCTACCGCATGCTCTTAACCTCACCCACATCGCGCAAACATTTGCGCATGAAAACAGTTTGCATAAAACGTCAAAATGGATACTTTTATAAAAAATATATTCATGTTCATCTATAACAAATTTCTGATCGCTGGATGTTCCATGTTATTGATTAGCGCCTGCTCACCCAGAATCACAAAAGAAGTAACATCTGTGAAAGCACATGGGGAAAAAACTGAACAAACAACAATTGATATTGCTGCGCTGCCTGCCGCAGAAATTCCGTTAGGCGGCAACGCGTTCATCACAAGTGAGGACCGTTCCGTGCAGGCAAACAACACTAGCATTTCCAACTGGAAAAATACCGAATCTGTTGTGAGCGTATACTTCAAAGCATTACAGGCGGGAACTTACTATCTTTCGCTTAAAGCAAAAACTGCCGATTCAAGCAGGATATCCGTAAAAATTGCTGAAAAGAAAGAAGAATTAAAAATGCCGATAAGCAGTACATTTGAAGAAACAGCTAAGCTGCAATTTAAAGTCAAGAAACCAGGTTATGTGCGTGTAGACCTGCAGGCGATTTCTAAAACCACCGAAATATTTACTCAAATCAGCGACCTGGTGATAAGGGGTGAAAATGCCAAAACACTGGCTTACGTAAAAAACAATGAACAACATCGGTTTCATTTTGGCAGAAGGGGCCCGTCTGTACATCTGAATTTTATTGTGCCGGACAGCTCGAAAGAAAAAGTAGAATATTTTTACAACGAAATCCGCGTGCCTAAAGGACAGGATGTGATAGGCTCTTACTTCTAGGCCGATGGGTTTTCTTATGGCTACTTTGGCATGCAGGTAAATTCAGCTACGGAAAGGCGCATTTTGTTCTCTGTATGGAGCCCTTTTCAGACCGATAATCCTAATGAAATTCCTGAAGAAGACAAAATCATTCTTATAAAAAAAGGCGCTTCTGTTTATACAGGCGAATTTGGCAATGAAGGCTCTGGCGGCCAGAGCTATATGCGCTTTAACTGGAAACCCGAAACAAACTATGCCTTCCTGCTGAAAGCCGCTCCTGATGCAGCAACGGAAAGAACTGTCTTCACCGCTTATTTTAAAGAAGTGAATACGGACGAATGGTCACTGATTGCATCATTTTCAAGGCCAAAAACCAATACATACCTGAAGCACCTGTATTCATTCCTGGAAAATTTCAATCCTGAAAGAGGCTATATTCAACGCAAAGCATTGTTTACAAAATCAATGGATCAGAACTACGGATAATAAATGGACAGCTATTGATAAAATAAAATTTACTGCAGATGATATAGCAACCAGAGGCGAAAGGCTCGACTATCGCGGCGGTGTGGAAGGCAACAGTTTCTTCCTGGAAAACTGTGGCTTCTTTGATGACAATACTAAGATCAACACAGAGTTTAAACGCAAGCTACCGGCAAACGCTACCCCACCCGACATAGATTTCAGTGCATTTCCTTAAGTTATTTTTTCGCAGGCAGCTTTTAAATGTTCAATGGCCTGTTGAGGATTTTTTGCGCTAAACACACTGCTGCCTGCTACCAGCACATTTGCACCGGCGGCTACGATCTGCGGGGCATTATCCAGGGTAACGCCGCCGTCAATTTCAATAAGGCAGGAAGGGTTTCTTTCTGCAATAAGCTGTTTAAGCTGTGCTATTTTATGAAGCGTATGCACGATGAACTTCTGACCGCCAAAGCCGGGATTGACACTCATCAGGTTTACCAGGTCTACATCTGCAATGATATCTTCCAGGGAAGCAATAGGCGTATGCGGGTTTACGGCCACACCGGCCTTTATGCCAAGGCCTTTTATCTGCTGTATGTTCCTGTGCAGATTTCTGCATGCTTCTATGTGTACGCTGATCACGTCTGCTCCTGCCTTGTGAAATGCAGCTACAAACTTTTCAGGTTCTTCTATCATCAGGTGCACATCACAGACCTTGGAAGTGGCCTTACGAATAAATTCCACAACCGGGATTCCGAAACTTATATTTGGCACGAATCTGC
Organism: Bacteroidota bacterium; assembly: GCA_023422835.1. Classification (GTDB taxonomy): domain Bacteria; phylum Bacteroidota; class Bacteroidia; order Chitinophagales; family Chitinophagaceae; genus Haoranjiania; species Haoranjiania flava. Next base: position 293,861 of record JAFAGI010000001.1, read on the forward strand.
CGTCCATTACATCAAGGTGCAGCCATTCAGCTGCGCTTTTGTTTACCATATTTACTTCATCGGCAAGATGTAAAAAGTCTGAGGCCAGAAAGGACGGTGCTACAATTATCATTTCTACAAAATCATTTATGGCGCAAAGATAAACAACACAAAAAGATAATTGTATTTTTGCAAAAATTTTTATATATGAATTTCACTTTGGGGAACATGTTGTCTATTTCTTTTACACTTTTTGCCGTAATTGATGCTATGGGCTCCATACCGCTTTTCATTTCCATCAAAAGAAAAAGCGGGGGCGAGCTTGATGTAAAAAGGATTATATTTTTTTCCGGGCTGATCATGATCGCCTTTCTTTTCCTGGGATCGCAAATACTGAAAATGCTGGGCGTAGACGTGAAATCATTTGCCGTAGCCGGTTCTATAGTTTTATTTTTATTTGGCTTCGAAATGATTTCCGGGCATGAAGTATTCAAAGGCGACGGAGATAAAAGATTGGGCTCTATAGTGCCTATTGCCTTCCCGCTGATCGCCGGAAGCGCTACCCTTACTACCATCATTTCATTTAAAGCTATTTACAGCGAGCTGGAAATATTGGGCGGTATACTCATTAACCTCATCTTCGCCTACCTGGTACTCACCTCCCTTAAATGGTTTGAGAAAATGCTGGGACCGGGAGGCATTATCGCAGTCAGGAAGTTTTTTGGGGTGATACTGATCGCCATTGCCGTAAAGATGTTCGGCGAAAATATAGATGTTTTCAGTGCTTCATTCAATAAATAATTATGACAATACAAGATAGTTTACAAGAGCGGATCCTTGTGATAGACGGCGCTATGGGCACCATGATACAACGATACAGGTTGACCGAAGAAGATTACCGCGGGGAAAGATTCAAAGACTGGGCTTACGACCTGAAAGGCAATAACGACCTGCTTTCCATAACCCAGCCGCAAATTATACAAAACATACATTTCGAATACCTGGAAGCAGGAGCAGACATTATTGAAACCAACACTTTCAGCAGCACATCCATTGCTCAGGCAGATTATCACATGGAAAGCCTGGCTTACGAGCTCAATGTAGCAGCAGCAAGGAATGCAGCAAAGGCCATAGAAAAATATTATGCTGCGCAGCCGGAATCACCTAAAAAATTCATTGCCGGCTCTATAGGCCCGCTGAATAAAACCTTGTCGCTCTCCCCGGATGTAAACAACCCCGGCTTTCGGGCAGTAACGTTTGACGAGGTGGTAGATGCTTACTATGAACAGATACACGGCTTGTCTGATGGCGGTGTTGATCTGCTTTTAATAGAAACAATTTTTGATACGCTGAATGCCAAAGCAGCCATCTATGCAGTAAAAAAATATTTTGCCGACAACAATAAACCAGAATTGCCGGTAATGATCTCTGGCACCATCACAGATGCCAGCGGTAGAACACTGAGCGGGCAGACACTGGAAGCTTTCTATATTTCCATAGAACATGCCAACCCGTTGAGCGTGGGTTTGAACTGTGCACTTGGCGCAGCGGAAATGCGCCCGCATATAAAAGAACTGAGCAGTATAGCCAGCTGCTATACCTCGGCCTATCCGAATGCAGGCTTGCCGAATGCAATGGGTGAATATGATGAGCAGCCGGAAAAAACAGCGCATTTTATGGAAGACTGGGCAAAAGAAGGTTATGTAAACATCGTAGGCGGATGCTGCGGCACCACCCCCGAACACATCAGGAAAATGGCGGATGCTGTGAAGAATGTCTCTCCGCGTGTTATAAACCACTATCACACAAAGTAAGCACAAAGAGCACTAATTATGAATGAAAATGAATTAGCGAAGGTTGTGTTTAATACCGGGTTAAAAATTCTTAAACATTTAGGTCCCGGGTTATTAGAGAGCGCATATGAAGAGTGCTTTTACTATGAGCTTATGAAGTCCGGTTTAAACATCGCAGGTCAAAAACCGTTGCCGTTGATATATGAAGGAATCAAACTTGAAATTGGATACAGAGTTAATTTCCTGATTGAGAATAATTTAGTTGTTGAAATTAAGTCAGTAGAATCTTTAAATGATATTCATTTGGAACAAATACTAACTTATCTAAGATTATCATACTGTAAATTAGGATTACTTATAAATTTTAATACATTACTTTTTAAAGATGGGGTCAGAAGAGTTATAAATGGCACCTTGTGAGCCTTGTGTAATTCTTAGTGAACTTAGTGGTTATAAAAATGAAAAGAACAAAATCTTATCTGTCATTATCCGGCCTGGAGCCGCTGATCATTCGCCCGGAGAGCAATTTTATCAATATCGGTGAGCGCACAAATGTTACAGGTTCAAAGCGGTTCGCGCGGCTCATCAGGGAAAACAAGTTTGAAGAGGCACTGGATGTGGCCCGTCAGCAGGTAGAAAACGGCGCACAGATCATTGACGTAAACATGGACGATGCCCTGCTCGACGGAGAGAAAGCCATGACCACTTTCCTGAACTTCCTGCAAAGCGAACCAGACATCGCCAAGATTCCGGTAATGATAGACTCCTCTAAGTTCAACATAATCCAGGCAGGGTTAAAATGTGTGCAGGGAAAATGCGTGGTCAACTCCATCTCCATGAAAGAAGGCATTGACAGCTTTATAGAACATGCCAGGATATGCAGGAGGTACGGGGCCGCCGTAGTAGTTATGGCATTTGACGAAGAAGGCCAGGCCGATACGCTGCAACGAAGGGTAGATATATGTTCCAGGGCATACACTATTCTTACGGAACAGATTGGCTTCCCGCCGCAGGATATTATTTTCGACCTGAATGTGTTTGCCATTGCCACCGGGCTTGAGGAGCATAACAACTATGCCGTAGACTTTATCGAAGCCGCCCGCATTATTAAACAAAAATATCCTTTAGCCAATATCAGCGGCGGCGTCAGCAACCTCTCTTTTTCTTTCCGCGGAAATGAGACTGTGCGTGAGGCCATGCACAGCGTATTCCTCCTGCACGCCGTAAAACCGGGTATGAATATGGGCATAGTAAACGCCGGGCAGTTGATTGTGTATGATGAAATTGAACCTGAGCTGAGGGAGCTTTGCGAAGATGTGATACTCAATCGCAATAACGAAAACAATGAAGCTACAGAAAAACTCATCACTTACGCCGAAACCGTCAAGGTCAAAGGCAAGGTGCAGAAAAAAGATGATGCCTGGAGAAACACACCTGTGGAAGAAAGGCTGAAACACGCACTGATAAACGGCATCACGGAATTTATTGATACAGATACAGAAGAAGCCAGGCAGAAATACCCCAAACCGCTGCATGTGATAGAAGGCCCGTTAATGGACGGCATGAACGCGGTAGGCGACTTGTTCGGCGCAGGAAAAATGTTCCTGCCACAGGTAGTAAAAAGCGCACGGGTAATGAAAAAGAGCGTAGCCTATTTGCTGCCTTTTATTGAAGAAGAAAAAGAAGAAGACACAGCCGGAAGAGGCACTATTTTACTGGCCACTGTAAAAGGCGATGTGCACGACATAGGTAAAAATATTGTGGGTGTAGTATTGGGCTGCAATGGCTATAAGATTATTGACCTTGGCGTAATGGTACCGGCAGATAAAATTTTAGACGAAGCCCAAAAGCAAAATGCAAATATCGTAGGCTTAAGCGGCCTCATCACCCCGTCACTGGATGAAATGGTGAATGTAGCTAAAGAAATGAAACGCCGAAATATGACGCAGCCGCTGATGATCGGGGGCGCCACAACCTCAAGGATGCATACGGCAGTAAAGATTGCGCCTGAATACGATAATGGTGTAATACACGTACTGGATGCATCACGGTCGGTAACTGTTGCAGGAAAACTGCTAAGCGATGAAACCAGGACAGCTTTCGTTGAAGATATCCAAAAAGAATACGCCGGACTGCGCGAAGACTTTGCCAATAAGCAACCGGTAAAAAAATATATACCGTTTAAAGAGGCCCAAAACAATCCTGCAAAAATAGACTGGAGCGCTTACACTCCTGTAGAGCCCGCGTTTATCGGTACCCGCAATTTCACAGATCATGACCTGAATGAAATAAGAAATTACATAGACTGGAAACCATTCTTCATTTCATGGGAACTGCATGGCAACTACCCCGACATTCTTACAGACGAAGTTGTAGGTACCGAAGCAACCAGGCTCTTTAAAGATGCCAACCACATGCTCGACCGCATTATTGAAGAAAAGTGGCTATCGGCTTCCGGCGTTGTTGGATTCATGCATGCATCAAGAACTGCCCCGGATACCATTCATGTAGCAATGGGCGATAAAGTTTTTAACCTGGAATGCCTGAGGCAGCAGGTAAAAAAAGCAGCAGGCCAGCCCAACAACTCACTGGCAGATTTTATAAAGCCTGCAGAATATGGGAGTGATTACCTCGGTGCATTTGCAGTGACCATCCACGGTATTGAGCCGCACCTGCAAAGATTTATAGATGATCATGATGACTACAGCAAGATTATGCTGCAGGCATTGTCTGACAGGCTGGTGGAATCTTTTGCGGAAATGCTGCACCGCAAAGTGCGTACAAACCTTTGGGGATATGTAAAAGATGAAACACTCACTAATGAAGATCTGATCAAAGAAAAATATACCGGCATTCGCCCCGCGCCCGGCTACCCTGCCTGCCCGGAGCATACGGAGAAATACAAACTGTTTGACCTGCTGGACGTAACCGCGAACACAGGCATTCAGCTTACCGAAAACCTGGCCATGTACCCTGCATCCAGCGTCTGCGGCTGGTACATAGCACACCCCCAAAGCAAATACTTTGGTATAGGAAAAATTAAAAGAGACCAGTACGAAGATTATAAAAACAGGAAAGGATGGAGCGAGGAAGAAGCAGAAAAATGGTTGGGCGGCCTTACCGAATAAAGATATAAAGCTGTGATTACACCAAAAGAGGTTGCATCAACATGATACAACCTCTCTTTATTCTATGGGAAAATTATTTTTTCTTACCCCTCAGCCTGATCTCAAGCTCGATGTCTTTGCTAATCATCCAGTTTTGCGGATCGCCTTCAGCTTTATAGTTCAGCCCCCATTTGGACCTATCGAAACTAAACTTAGCATCAACAGTTACCACGCTGTCTGTAATGGCAATTTTAGCAGGGAATGTAACGTTGATAATGCTATCTTTCAGCTTCAAGTTGCCGCTAACCATGTTAGTAGCGCCGTTGAGCAACGCACGCGCCTGTGCGCTGTCATATGGCGCCACAGTGGTGATCTCAAAGGTTGATACAGCATATTTTTCTATTCCAAAGAAGTCATTGCTCTTTAAATGATTCTGAAGAACCATATAGTTTTTCCCCGGTTCGGTTACAGAAGTTGAGTCTACTGTAAGGGTGTTCATATTGATGTTGAATGATCCACCGCTAACATTAGCGCTGTCAGTAATAGACACAGACCCGTCTTTCAGTCTCAGCGTGCCCCAGCGCGGCGAAACCCCGCCGGTATGTGTAGCTCTCCAACTGATAATACTAAAAGAGGTATCCACTTCGTAAACGATACCTGTAGGCACAGCAACGGCCTGGGCTTCAGACACAGTAGCCTGTGGAGAATCGCTGCCCCCACAAGATGCAAGCAGCGCGGCTGCCATAATAAAACTTCCAATGAATACTTTCTTCATATAATGCTGGTTTATTGTATAATAATATCTCTGACAACAAATTTAATGGAAATAATCTTTTAATAAGCAGAGACCAAAATAATATTGATATTTTAATATTAAAATATCACATATGTGAATAAGTCCGGGACATGACAGCAAGTAATGCAGATAGCAGCATTTTAACAATCCTAAGAAATAAATTTGCTTATCATTGATTGTAGAACTAACCGGTAATCCCGCATAGGAATAGTTTTTATTGTAAAAAGATAAATGTATATGAAATAACCATGAAGATTAGCCGTCTATACCAACCTGGAATGAGTATGGAATCTAAGCGCTGGTTATTCTATGTGACCAATAAAGAAAATAAAATAAATCAACATGAAAAAAATACTCTTTGCCTCTGCGCTGCTTTTTGCATGCAGCATCGGCGTTTCAAAGGCACAGCTTGAAGAAGGAAATGTGCTCATCGGCGCACAACTTGCCAACATTGATTTTGGCTTTGGCAGTGGTAATTCTTTCAGCATCAACCTTTCTCCGCAGGTAGGCTACTTTATTGAAGATAATATAGCCGTCGGCGGCCTGTTCAATCTCGGCTATCAAACAGCACGCGTTTCAGGCAGCAGTAAAGGCAATAATATTTTTAATTATGCCATCAACGGGTTTGGAAGGTATTATTTTAACCCTGGTGAAAAAGGCATCAACAATTTATTGAACCACGGCAGGTTTTTCGCGGAAGCCAACGCAGGTATTGCAGGCTCTACCGGCAATGCAATTGGCTTGAATATTGGGTTTGGGCCCGGTTATGCTTATTTCATCACACCAAATGTAGCCTTGGAAACTTTGGTAAAATACAATGGCAATTTTGGCGATGGCGCCAAAAGCGGGCTCGGCCTGAACCTGGGCTTTAAAATTCATCTGCCTTCCGGCAAGCTGAAACAAATGCGCGACAATCCGGGGTCACTATAATTAACCGTGTAAGACAGCTACTTACATGCAGCAAAAAAAGTTAAGTTTTTTTTGAATTTTAATTTTTTATATGTAATTTGCTGTAAACATTACAAAACTAAGCATTATGATTAAGCTACAAGTCATTGGAAACCTGGGTCGCGATGCTGTTGTAAACAACGTCAATGGCCGCAATGTAATAAATTTCAGCGTTGCACATACAGAAAGATTTAAAGATAGTACAGGCGAACAAAAAGAGAGAACAGTGTGGGTGGATTGTGCCTATTGGTCAGACAAAACCGCCATTGCTCCTTACCTGAAAAAGGGTACGCAGGTTTACGTAGAAGGCGGGCCCGATGTGCGGGTGTATCAAAACCAGGAAGGCAAGCAGGGCGCTTCCCTTTCGCTTCGCGTGCAGAATGTGCAGTTGCTGGGGGCGAAAAGTGGTTCCGGTAATGAGAGTACACCGCCCAACGGAGGCAATATCGCCGGATCTATCTCCAACGGTGATCAGGTGGAAGATGATCTGCCCTTCTAAAAACTTACCAGAAGTATGTATACAGGCTGCTCCCGCGGAGCAGCTTTTTTTATTTTTTATTGAGGAATGATTTTTGAAATGGTTGGTTGTAATTTGAAAGTAAACCTATACTTATGGAATTCATTATCATATTTTTATTGATCTTACTGAATGGCATATTTTCTATGAGCGAAATAGCGCTTATATCTTCCAGGAAATTTAAACTGGAGAACAAGGCAAAAAACGGAAGTGTAAAATCCAGGAAAGCACTGGAGCTGGCAGCTAACCCCAACAGCTTTTTATCTACTGTGCAAATTGGCATTACACTCATCGGCTTACTTACAGGTATGCTGAGTGGGGAGAAACTGTCGCGCTACGTGCAGCCGGTGATTGAGCGTATAGATGCACTCAAGCCTTATGCAGCCAGTGTCTCATCAGTATTAATACTAATCATGGTTACCTACCTGAGCATTGTTTTTGGAGAACTGCTGCCCAAAAGAATAGGTATGCTGTTCCCGGAGAAAATATCTGCAGTGGTAGCGTTTCCCATGAACTTCATAGCCAAAGCCGCCAAACCTTTTATCTGGTTGCTGACCGGCACCAATGAGGTAATGCTGAAGATTCTGGGGCTGAAAAACAAGCAAGACAGCAGTGTGAGCGAGGAAGAAGTAAAGGCCATGATCAAACTCGGCGCAGAGCATGGCGACATACAGGAAATAGAACAGAACATTATTGACCGCGTGTTTTTCCTGGGCGACAGGAAAGTAAGCGAGCTGATGACCCCGAAGAAAGATATCGTTTGGGTTGACATCAATGACAGCCTGGATTCCATTAAACAAAAAGCAAGAGAACAACCGCATTCCGTATACCCGGTTAGTGATAAAGAGTTAGACGAGCTCAAAGGCATTGTACGCCTGAAAGATATTTTCCCGAAAAGCATCAGCAATGAAAGCTTTAAACTGGCTGAATACATCAGGCCCGCCCTGATCGTGGCAGAAACATTGCCCGTGTATAAAGTATTGGATAAGTTTAAGGAGAAGAAAACACACCATGCCATTGTTGCCGATGAGTATGGCTCAATCCAAGGAATGATAAGTATTGACGATGCGCTCGATACCCTGATAAATACCGATTCGGAAGAAGATATGGACGAATACAAAATCGTTCAGCGCAAGGACGGCAGTTGGCTGGCAGACGGACAGCTTCCCTTCTTTGTATTCCTTCAAGAGTTTGATATACCTGAGCAAAGAGCGCCGAAAGGTTCTTTCAATACGCTGGGCGGCTTTATCCTGGAACAACTGAACTACCTGCCGCAGGCCGGCGAAAAGATCAGCTGGGACAATTACGACTTTGAAGTACTTGACCTTGACGGGCTGCGTATTGATAAAATACTGGTGTCTTTAAAAGAAGCGGAAGAACAAGAATAAAATTGCCGGCATAAGCCGGCAGATCAAACCTATATATAAGACTTTAAATAAACAACAATATCAGTAGCTGGGCCATCAGAATACGCATAAGTGTTGTAAATGGATAAACTGCAGCGTAAGTAAGTGCAGGGCTGTCTGAATTCGTTGTCTGGTGTGCAAATGCCAGTGCAGGCGGATCAGTAGAAGCTCCTGCCAACACACCGCATATCTCCAGGAAGTCGAGCTTGTAAACGATACGCGCAATCAACCCGCCTGTAAGTAAAGGAATCAGGGTAATGCCAATACCCATCAGCAGCCAGATAAGCCCGTCTCCTTCCGTAAGGGTTCTTACGAAATTGGCGCCAGCCCCCAATCCTACAGCAGCCAGGAAAAGCACAATACCGATCTCTCGTACCATTAAATTAGCGCTTTGAGATACATAATGCGTTACAGAGAACTTGCCCCCAAAACGGCTGATAAGTATCGCCACGATCAACGGACCGCCGGCCAGGCCTAACTTTATGGGCACGGGTACACCGGGTATGCTCAATGGTATGCTTCCTACCAGTACACCCAATGTGATGCCCAGGAATAATTCGGCAATATGCGGCGTACGCAGGCTCTTTTTATTACCAAAGTCTGCAGCAAGTGCATCAATATTTTTTTCTTCGCCAATAACAGTAAGCGTATCACCGAATTGCAGCTTGGTATTTGCATTCGGTATAAACTCAATGCCTGCCCTGTATACCCTTGATATGGTTACGTTGTAGCGCGGTATGATGTGCAGGTTGCCCAATGTACGGCTGTAAGCTTTTGGCTGGGATACGTTTATTCTTCTTGAAACAACGTTTTTGGAATTGTGCTTATCACCCAGCATTTCAAAATCGCTTTCGGTACCTACCAGGTTTTTTACCTTTTCAATATTTTCAGAACTGGCAATCACAAGGAGTATATCGCCTTCATTCATGATCATCTCTTTGCGTGCCGTGCGGATCTCTTCTCCCTGGAAAATACGGGAAACTATAAAGTTAAAATCCAATGTTTTCCACAATACGCCGAGTTCTTTACCAAACAGGTTGGGGTTCTTCACTTCCAAAGTTATTCTTTTAAAAGAAGATGTATTGGCAGCTCTTTTCCAGGCATTCAGCCTTGCCTCGGCATTTACATTTACCCTGAACACAGTTCTGAACAGCAACATTACCAGTATAATGCCTACCACGCCAAAGGGGTAAGCGATGGCATAACCTGTAGGCAGGTTCACGCCCAGCTCCGGCCTGATCTCGGCAACTGTTTGCTGTGCAGCGCCCAGCCCTGGTGTATTGGTAACAGCTCCCGACATGATGCCTACCAGCGTTACAATGTCTGTGTTAGCAAAATAGTGCAGGCAGATAACAACAGTTACACCTGTAAGGATGATGATAAGCGCTATGAAGTTCAGCTTAAGGCCTTCTCTCTTAAACGAGGCAAAAAAGCCCGGCCCTACCTGTAACCCGATGGTATAAACAAATAATATTAAACCAAATTCTTTTATAAAATGCTGAACTTCCGGATTTACCGTGAAACCAAAGTGCGATATGGCAATGCCCGTGAACAAAACGAAGGTAATTCCCAAAGAAACACCGAATATTTTCACCTTGCCCAATGCCACTCCAATGGCAATGGTGATAGCAAAAATAATAACCGTGTACGCCACACTTTCATGGTTGTTGAAAAGATCAATTATCCAGTTCATTTGATGTTTAAATTTGAACCGCAAAGTTATACCCTAAAAAACTAACAAAATATGATATTTATCGTGTTTTGGACTAAAACATCAATAATACTTCTCTACCACACCCAGTCCGAACAGTGCATAGTCGTATTTGGCAGGGTCTTCCGGATCAAAGGTGCTCAGGTGTTGCGTAAGCTCTAGGCACGCATTGAAATCGGTCTGTTTCCTATGCAGCAGGCCCAGTTTTTTGGCAACCCTGGCTACGTGCAGGTCTATTGGGCAGAGCAGGTCTCTGGGAGCAATGTTTTGCCAGATGCCAAAGTCTACGCCGCAGTTATCCTTTCTTACCATCCACCGCAGAAACATGTTAAGCCGTTTGCAGGTAGAGTTATTCAGCGGCGTGGAAATATGCTTCCTGGTGCGCTGAGGGGCATCTTCCAAGGAGAAAAAATAATGGTGAAAGTATATAAGCCCTTCCCTGACGCTGAAATCTTCTTTGCTGCAATCCGGCGGCAGAAATGCGGCTTCCAGGGATGAATGCCTTGTGTAATGGTGTTGCAGCAACGCAATAAAGTACAGCAGGTCTGTTGGGTTGAATGTGCGGTGCTTAAAATGCAGCATGCGCGCCAGGTCCCTTTCCTGGTGGTTTACAATAAAATCGTAAGGCGCATGGTCCATCAGTTGCATCAGCTCTTTTGACTTATTGATGATGATAGTGCGGTTGCCCCAGGCAAATACCGCTGCAAACAGGCCGGCAATTTCTATATCCTGCTTTTGAGAAAACAGGTGCGGGATGCAGATGGGGTCTTGCTCAATAAAAGCGGGCTGGTTGTACTGCGCCGTTTTCCTGTCTAGGAAATCCTTAATATCCATCTGTCAAAAATATAAATTATTGGCAGGTAATAACTATTTGTTCTTACATTTGTTTCTACGAAAGCAACAGGCACTCATGGGCATTATCAGAAAGCAAAGTATTTACTCCAGCATTTTTACTTATATCGGCTTTGCTATCGGCGCATTGAATCTCCTGGTTTTGCTTACGCCCAAATTCGGTTTTTTTACTTTAGATGAATCAGGGCTTACCAGGCTTTTCCTGGACTTTGGCAATTTATTCGCAGTGATAGCTGCCATGGGTTCGCTGACCACGTTTATAAAGTTCTACCCGTTTCATCATGCCTATTTAAAAAAAGAGCAGAATGATCTGCCGTTTATTGCCATCCTGGTTTGCACTGCCGGCGCTGTACTGCTAACGATTTGTATTTTTGTTTTTGAAGATTTTTTTGCCAGAAAATTTTCCAGGAACTCCGCGCTGTTCATCCAGCATTTCCGGCTAGTGATACCGCTTACCATCTCCATGATCTTCTTCAACCTGTTTGAAGCATTTGCCTGGATGCTGCAGAAAACGGTGGTTTCAAACTTTGTAAAGGAGGTACTGTTGCGGGTTTTTGCCTTAATTGCCATCGTTATTTTTTACCTCGGCTGGATCAGCATTGACACATTTTTTATACTCTACACGCTTATTTATTTTCCCGCAGCGGCTTACCTGGCTTATGTTGTTTTCAAAGACGGCAGGATACAAATACAGACACGGATAAGCAATGTTACCAGGAAGCTATATTCCAAGATGCTGACCTTTACCGTGTATCATTTCACGGGCGGTGTTTTCCAGATATTACCCCGGACAATGGACCTGCTGATGATAGCCAGCGTAGTGGAAGGGGGCCTGGGCAAAGCATTGATCTACTCTATCCCAACCTATCTGGTGACAGTGATGGAAGTGCCGCAAAGAAGCATGATGGGCATTGGCTCATTTACCATTTCTGAGTCGTGGAAGCGGAACGATGTAAAAAACATCAGGACTATTTACCGGAAAAGCTCCATTAACTTACTGGCAGCAGGCCTGTTTATTTTCGGGCTGATATTTCCAAACCTGGACAACCTGGTTCGCTTTATGGGCGAAGAGTTTATGCCCGTAAAATTATTATTCCTCATCCTCGGCATCGGCAAGCTGCTTGACCTGATGATGGGCCTGAATAATCTTATCCTTGGTTTTTCAAAATACTGGAAAACAGATTTCTATACCAATATCATCTTCATCATTTTTTCCGTTGGCATCACTTATTTACTCACTAAGAAGTTCGGGATGACGGGCACTGCGCTGGGCAGCGCGCTTACCATGTTTGGCTACAACCTTTTGCGGTTTATATTTATCTACAGGTTCCTGAAGATGCAGCCATTCACCTCAAAGACGCTGATAGTGCTGGCCCTGGGCATTGCAGCCCTGCTGATAACCTGTAACATACCTTATGCAGGCAATCTTTATATGGACACATTTATCAGGTCGATTACTTTTCTTATCCTTTTTGCACCCGGGCTGATCTATTTCAACATTTCGCCGGACATCAACGAGCTGTACAGGATGAGCATGTCTAAAATATTTAAAAGAAGTCAATAGAAAAGATTAAATTGCTTCACATTTAAATGCGTGTATATGAACATTAAACTGCGTCTGACCGTAATGAGTTTTTTCCAGCTTTTCGTTTGGGGGGCATGGCTGATAACAATTGGTGTTTACTGGTTTCAGCATAAGCAGTGGGACGTGGCTGAGTTCGGACTGGTTTTCTCTACAATGGGTATTGCTTCTATTTTCATGCCCGCGCTTACGGGCATTATTGCCGACCGCTTTATCAATGCAGAGAAACTTTACGGTATTCTTCATATACTCTATGGCACAATGCTTATCTGGATCATGCGCATTGATGATCCTCAAATGTTCTTCTACGCCATGCTTGCTGCCATGATCTTTTACATGCCTACGATCGCGCTTTCCAATTCCATCTCATACTCTGTTTTAAAAAGCAGGGATTATGACCTGGTAAAAGTTTTCCCGCGCATCCGCGTGTGGGGCACTGTCGGGTTTATCATAGCGATGGTGTTTACCAATCTTACAGACAATAAGGCTACGGCTAACCAGTTTCTGATAGGTGGTGTAGCAGCCATAGGCTTAGGCCTCTATGCATTTACCCTGCCCAAATGCCCGCCACAAAATAAAAACACCGGGCATACTTCATTTGCAGAAGCTATGGGGCTGAATGCTTTTAAGCTGTTTGGCAATTACAAAATGGCATTGTTTTTTCTGTTCTCCATGCTGCTGGGTGCTGCGTTGCAACTGACAAATATGTATGGCGATACATTCCTGTCAGACTTTGCCAAAGACCCACAATATGCCAATTCAGTGATCGTTGAACGCTCAACGGTAATACTGGCTATTTCACAGATATCCGAAACACTCTTTATCCTGGCGATACCATTTTTCCTGAAAAGATTCGGCATTAAGAAAGTAATGCTCATCAGCATGATCGCATGGGTATTGCGCTTTGGTTTGTTTGCTTACGGCGATCCTGCAGGTGGTTTGTGGATGATCATTTTATCGTGCATTGTATACGGTATGGCCTTTGACTTCTTTAATATTTCCGGTTCCTTATTCGTAGAAACCAGCGTGGATGCTAAAATCCGCTCTTCCGCGCAGGGATTGTTTATGATGATGACAAACGGCTTCGGCGCTGTGCTCGGCAGCTGGCTCAGCGGCGTGATCATTCAAAAATATTACACATTGCCGGGAGGTGATAAAATGTGGCAGGAAATATGGTTGTTGTTCGCGGCCTATGCTTTGGTAGTAACCATTTTATTTGCGGTATTCTTCAGGCACAAACATCAGCCGGAACAAGTTGCGGCATTGAATAATCATTAAACATACATCATAAAATGCTGCATACCAACCGAGGATGAATAAGCGAAATGAAGTTAACTGGTAATTCCATGTGGCTGCTGAAACAGCGGCAAATCGGCGAACTAAAATATATACGCATGCAACTCATTCACCAGGATAATCCCGGCACAGGCGGTCAATTCAAGGCGCTGGAAAAGGATCAGCTTGCAGGTACAATTACTTACCTATGGCATGATGAAGATCTGCTGGAGATAAACCATACGGAAGTTGATGAAGCTTACGAAGGCAAGGGCATCGGCAAGAAATTGGCAGATGCTGTTGTAGATCTTGCCAGGGAACAAAATGCCCGCATCAAGGCTACATGCCGCTTTGCAAAAAGTGTATTGCTGCGTGATGAAGCTGCAAAAGATATGCTCATTGATTAAGCAAACTTCTTTTCATTGGCCTCGTAGGCGTTCCACATTTTATTAAAAACTTCTTCTTTGAGTTCGGGTGCTTTCTTGTGCTGCGGGTCAACCTGCGGCAGTATTTGCAGGTATATCCTGTGAGGTGAAAGCGCAAACATTTCGCCGGCGGGCAGTATTTTTCTTGTATTGAAAATCACTACCGGAATGATTGGTTTACCTGTATCTGCAGCAAGCCTGAAAGCGCCGTTGTAAAACTCTTTTAGCGGCTTGTTTGTTTTATTGCGCGTACCTTCGGGATAGATCACCATATCCAGCCCCATATCCAGTACATGCTTCATTTGCTGAAAGCTAGAACTCCGGCTGTTACTGTTTTTTCTGTCGACCAGCACAGAGCCAAAACCGTAAACCCAGGCAAATACGGGTATTTTGGCCAGCGATGCTTTTGCGATAGACTTATTGGGATTGGGTAAAAAAGGCGTGGCGGCAAAAATATCAAAGAAACTGTTGTGGTTGCACACAACGATGTAGTTCTGTCCCGCTTTAAAATGTTCTTTGCCTAAGACTGTTACAGGGCAACCCACACCGCCCAGGAATACCGTCATCCATACTTTTGAAACCTTGTGAAACCATTTTGTTTTGGCAGGTTCCTTCAGTACAAAACATGGCGTCATAAACAACAATGCCGTAAGAATCGTTACCACAAAAAATATAAAACCCCATAAGGCCCACACCGCGCGGAAAATCTTTTTCATTTTACTACTGATTAATTTTAATTCGCTGCTAAGCGTTATTCCAGTCTATTGGCGCCTTTCCCTGTTTTGCAAGCAATTCGTTTGTTGCACTGAAATGCCGGCATCCGAAAAAGCCGTTGTGCGCACTCAAAGGCGATGGGTGTGCTGCTTTCAGGATATGATGTTTCGTGGCATCAATCAGCACCTGCTTGTCCTGTGCAAACCTGCCCCACAGCAGGAAAATGACGCCTTCTTTTTCGTCTGATATTTTTTTTATCACTGCGTCTGTAAACGTTGACCAGCCTATCTTTGAGTGGCTGTTTGCATCGTGGGCCCTTACCGTAAGTGCGGCATTGAGCAGTAAAACTCCCTGGCTTGCCCATTTGGTAAGGTTCCCAGTTTTAGGGATGGGTATGCCCAGATCATCATTAATTTCCTTAAAAATATTTTTAAGAGAAGGCGGGAACGCTACACCGTTTGGCACGGAAAAGCAGAGCCCGTGCGCCTGGCCATCGTTGTGGTAAGGATCCTGCCCCAGCAGCACCACTTTCACCTTATCGAAAGGAGTTTGCTCAAAAGCATTGAAGATAAGGTTGCCGGGCGGAAATATTTTCCTGCCGCTCTGCTTTTCTGCTTTCAGGAACATAGCAATATGCTCGAAGTAACGTTTGGCAAATTCTTCTTTCAAAACTTCTTTCCAACTGCTTTCTATTTGTACATCCATTGACTAAAATTTTTTTAATGAAAAGGAAACATCCGTTTATTTTTTTCTTTTATTTAGCCGGCCAACGCCGCCAATACCGATGGTTATATAATGAACATTTCCCGATACATAAGGAATTTTATTGCTGCTTGAAAATTGTATCCATACCGCAAACGTAAAAAACTCATATGTCCTCTATCTCGTATAAGCCAATATAATTTTCGTTATCCATATCATTGTTCAGAAAATTTTTCAGCCGCCTTACATCGTTCATATCTTTTTGAATAAACTTATCCAGCAACAGCATTCTTGCGTTACGTATCAGCATTGTCTGGGAGCCTGTAGCGGCAAGTATTTCTTTTTTAAGTGAATCTTCCTGTGCATAGGCGGCTGTGCAAACAAAAGACAGAATAAGAAACAATAATTTTTTGGGCATAGGATAAAATTTAAAGCGCATTCAAAATTATTGAAAAATACATAATCCATTCGAAAGATAATTAATGAGTTTTGTATCTTTGGCTATATGAACCAAAAAATACTACGGCACCTGATAACAGAAGCGCTGGCAGAAGACATCGGAGACGGAGACCATAGTACACTAAGCTGTATACCTGCAAACAAAAAAGGTAAGGCTGTGCTGAGAATCAAGCAGGACGGCATTCTGGCCGGCGTAGAAGTTGCCCAGGAAATTTTTCACCAGGTAGAGCCGGGAGCAAAATTCACCATCTATAAACATGACGGCGAGCCAATGCAGTATGGGGATACAGCATTTGAAGTGGAGGCCGGCATGCAAACCATTCTCAGTTGCGAAAGGCTTACACTGAACTGTATGCAGCGCATGAGCGGTATAGCTACGCTTACCAGGCAATATGTAGATATCTTAAAAAATTACCACACAAAAATACTGGATACCCGCAAGACCACGCCTAATTTCCGGCTGCTGGAAAAAGAAGCCGTCCGCATTGGCGGCGGCATCAATCACCGCTTTGGCCTGTATGACATGATCATGCTGAAAGACAACCATATTGATTTCTGCGGAGGGCTGGAGCCGGCAATTGATAAGGCTTTTGCTTATACACAGCAATACTACCCCGGGCTAAAGATCGAGGTGGAAACCAGGAATTTGGAGGATGTAAAAAAAGTTTGCGCAGTCGGCAAAGGCAAGGTATTCCGTATTATGCTGGATAATTTTTCACCGGAAAACGTCAGCGAAGCCCTGTCAATCATCAATAAAGAATTTGAAACAGAAGCCAGCGGCGGCATCAACCTGTATACCGTGGAAATGTATGCGCAAACCGGCGTTGACTATGTAAGCGTGGGCGGCCTGATACACCAGGCACAAAGCCTGGACCTGAGCCTGAAGGCCGACATGAGCTAAAGAGCGGCTTGAACAAAAAATTTACATACGGCATTCACAGATGCCGCGGCTCGTATTTTTTATTGCCTTAAGAGAAACAATCCTGTTTGTTTAAGTTTGTTTAAAAAAACAATGACCACTTGGCAGCAAATATGGGAATTTATTAAAGAATGGTATTGGATCCCGATGTTGATCCTTTATGTGGGCGTGATTATCACTATCCTAAGTGAAAACCGCAGCCCAAGCAAATCGCTGGCTTACATGTTAGTGCTTGTTTTCCTGCCGGTGATTGGCCTGATCGTGTATTATTTTGTAGGCAGAAAACCGCTGTTTAAAAAAACGGCGTTTGAGAAAAAACGATTGGTTGACCGGCAAAAAATGCAGCAATATTACCAGCAGCTAAAACCTGAAATGGAAGAACGTTTGCTGATGCTGGAGCAAAAAATCGGGAATATGGCACTACCCTTCCGCTATCTTTATTATCAGCATCAGTCGCTAATCAGCAAAGACAATTGCGTAACCTTGCTGAATAACGGTGAAGAAAAATTTCCTGCTCTTTTTGACGCGATTGAAAATGCCTGCGCTCACATCCATATTGAATACTACATTCTTACTGCTGACGATGTGGGCAACCGTCTCACCGATATTTTGATTAAAAAAAGCCGCGAAGGCGTTAAAGTAAGAGTGATCGCAGATGATGTAGGTTCAAAAAAATTAAAAGACATCCCGTCGCGGCTGCGGAAAGCCGGCATCCCTTTTTTAAGAACAATGCCGGTGGCGTTTACTTCTTTGGCCAACAGCAATTACCGCAACCACCGCAAAATTGCGATCATTGACGGCGTGATCGGTTTTATCGGCGGCATTAACCTGGATGACCGCTACTGGAACAATGGTAAACACGAACTTTACTGGCGCGACACGGCAATAAAAATAGAAGGCCCTGCCGTAAAACTGTTACAGGTGCAGTTTATCCTGAGTTGGTTTTTCTCCGGCGGCAAAGACGATTTCGGCAATGGCGATGATTACTTCGGCAAAAAACACGAAAAAAAAGGCGATGCTATCGTGGCTTTTGCAGCAAGCGGCCCCAACTCGGAGGCATCCTATGTAATGGAAACTATTCTTTTAGCAATAAACCAGGCAAGAAAGAGCGTGCGGATTTGCACGCCGTATTTTATACCCACAGACCAGCTTACTTCTGCACTGGTTATTGCTGCGGCTAACGGAGTTGAGGTGGAACTGATACTTCCTGAAAAATCAGACTCTTTTATCGTGCAGCATGCTTCGTTCTCATTCATTAAACCCTTGCTTGAGCGGGGCGTGCGGGTTTATCTTTATAAAAAAGGATTTATTCATTCTAAAACCATTTCCATAGACGGCACACTGGCTTTCGTAGGAACGGTAAACATGGATACGCGCAGTTTCTTCCTGAATTTTGAAATTACATCCGTTGTTTATGAAGGAGCTTTTTGCAGATCGCTTGAAGAAAGCTTTGCAAAAGACAAGAATAACAGCCGGTTGATAACGATAGAATATTGGCAAAGCCGTTCGTCTATTCATCGCGGCTTTGATTCGGTTTGCAGGCTGGTGGCTCCGCTTCTGTAAATGTTTTCACTTTTCTCTACACTTCTTTCTACAGGTCAGTGACGGGTTTGTATTTAGGCACCAGTGTTTTAATAATAAGCCAGCCGATCAGGTAGGCCACCGCGCAAATGGAAAAGATAATAAAATATCCTGCTTCCTTTCCTTCAAAGCCCAGAAGTTGCATTTTGGTTTCAGCAGCATGATCGAACAACATGCCCGACCCTTTGTTGATGATAAACGAACCGACACCCCCCGCAAGCCCGCCAATTCCAATGATTGTAGCCACGGCATACTTAGGAAACATATCTCCCACGGTTGAAAAAATATTGGCCGACCATGCCTGGTGTGCCGCCCCTGCAATACCAATAATGATCACGGGCAGCCATACGGAAACATGCCCCAAAGGCTGAGCCAACAATGCCAGCAGCGGGAAAAAGGCAAATATCAGCATGGCTTTCATCCTGCCTGCATAAGGCTCCATTCTTTTTTTATCTACGAAATAAGATGGCAGCCATCCGCCCACGATAGACAGCATGGTAATGAGGTACAGAACAAAAATATACGGTGCACTCTGTACAGAAGTTAACCCGTAAACCGACTCCAGGTATGCCGGCGCCCAGAACAGGAAAAACCACCATACACCATCTGTCATAAACTTACCGATGGCAAAGGCCCAGGTTTGTTTGTAGCTGAAAGCTCTGGCAAATGAAATTCTTTTCTTTGATTGTGCAAGATGGTCGGCAGCGCTTAAATCTGCATCGTCCTGGCAAATGTAAATCAGCTCCTGCGTATTTACTTTTTTACATTTGTCGGGTTTGTTGTATACAAATATCCAGAAACCCATCCATACGAAACCTGTGGCACCGATAATGATGAATGCCATTTCCCATCCCCATGCCTGCGCAATGAACGGAATGGTTACAGGCGCCAGCAAAGCGCCGATCTGTGCACCTGAATTGAAAATACTGGTTGAGAAAGCCCTGTCCTTTTTAGGGAAATATTCAGCCGTAGCCTTGATGGCAGCAGGAAAATTACCCGCCTCGCCAACAGCCAGTATTACTCTTGCGAAAATAAACAACGACACACTCACGGTTACTACTTTAGATACATCGCTGACAGCAGCAATAGATTCTCGTGCGCCGGCAAAGCTCAAAGCCCAGTCGCCAGTGAGAATACCTGAAGTAGCAATACCGCAGAATGCATGCAGCACCGCGCCGGCAGACCACACGCCTATTGCCCACAGAAATCCTTTCTTGGTGTCCATCCAGTCTACGAACTTGCCTGCAAACAGCATGGCTACGGCGTAGAAGATAGAAAACAAACCTGTGACTGTACCATAGTCTGAGTCTGTCCAATGAAATTCCGGCGCTATAAAATCTTTCCACGTGAGGGAAAGCACCTGCCTGTCGAGGTAGTTGATGGTAGTGGCAAAAAATAACATGGCTGTTATAGACCAGCGGTAATTTGTCATTTTGCCGTTTTGCGGGATAGGATATTGCATCATAATTATCTGTTTCTTGCTTCCTGAATATAAGCCAGTGCTTCTTGGGTTTTACCGGTGATTGCCTGCCAGTTTTGCGCTTTGATCACATCGGAGGGAAAAAGATTTGATCCCATGCCTACTGCGAATACGCCTGACTTTACCCAGGCATCAAGGTTTTCTCGGCTAGGCTCCACACCTCCGGTTACTATCAGCATTGTCCACGGCATGGGGCCTTTTACATTTTTAACAAAGGAAGGCCCGCCTACGTTGGAGGCAGGAAATATCTTACAGAGGTCGCAGCCGGCTTCCTGTGCAAAACCAATCTCGGAAACTGATCCGCAACCTGGTGTGTAAGGCACCAGCCGCCTGTTGCAGACCTTGGCCACTTCAGGATTAAACAACGGTCCTACCACGAAGTTGGCGCCCAATTGAATGTAAAGCGCAGCTGTTGGCGCATCTACCACAGAGCCTATGCCCAATATGAGTTCCGGGCATTCTGTCTTAGCAAACTTTACCAGCTCAGCAAAAACTTCCTGGGCAAAATCGCCGCGGTTGGTAAATTCAAAAACTCTTACGCCGCCCTGGTAGCAGGCCTTAACCACGTTCTTTGCCACTTCCGCATCATGGTGGTAAAACACAGGCACCATGCCGGTTTCGCCGATCGCTGAAAGTACTTGTAATTTATTGAAAAGCATTTTGATTGGTGATTTTGTGAATGGTGAATCGTGAATGGTGAATGGTGAGCAATGAAAGATTTTCTTTGCAATCTGTAACTTGTAAATTTCAATCTGAAATTTTCACTCTCCAATCAGCAATTAAAAAATTATCTTGAGACCCTGCCGCTGCCGTCGCCGCCCATAAGGTTTTCTACTTCTGCAACCGTAACCATGTTGAAATCGCCGTAAACAGTATGTTTCAGGCAGGAAGCAGCTACCGCGAAGTCCAGCGCTTTCTGGTCATCGTTAGTATAGGTCAGTAGCCCGTAGATCAATCCTCCCATAAAAGAATCTCCCCCACCCACACGGTCTACAATGTGTGTAATGTCGTATCTTTTTGACTGGTACAATTTTCCCTGGCTGTATAAAACACCTCCCCAGGAATTATGATTGGCATTGATAGAGCCGCGCAGCGTAATGATCACTTTCTTTGCACGCGGGAATTTCTGCATAAGCTGTGTGCACACAGACTCAAACTCTGCGGCGTTGATCTCGCCGCCGGTGTGTGCCACTTCAAAGCCTTCGGGCTTGATGCCGAAGACTTTTTCTGCATCTTCTTCATTACCCAGTATCACATCGCAGCCTTCAACCAGCGCAGGCATGATCTCCGCAGCCGTCTTGCCATACTTCCACAGGTTTTTACGGAAGTTCAGATCTGTTGAAACTGTTACACCCATGTCGTTGGCGGTTTTTATGGCTTCGAGGCAGGCATCAGCAGCGCCTTGTGACAGCGCAGGCGTTATACCCGTCCAGTGAAACCAGGAAGCATCTTCCAGTATTTCGCGCCAGTTGATCATTCCCGGCTGAACATCTGCAATGGCTGAATGGGCACGGTCGTACACCACTTTGCTGGCGCGCGCTACGGCTCCTGTTTCTAAAAAATAAATACCCATCCGCTCGCCGCCACGCAGCATATGATCTACGCCTACCTTGTATTTGCGTAGGTTCATGATGCAGGAATCTGCTATATCATTCTTAGGAAGCCTTGTTACGAACTGAGTTTCCAGACCATAGTTGGCAAGCGATACGGCTACATTTGCTTCGCCTCCCCCAAATGTTGCTGTAAAGCTGCCGGCCTGGCTAAATCTTTCATACCCCGGTGTTGCGAGCCGCAACATCACTTCCCCGAAAGTTACTATTTTACCCATTGTCTATATTTTGATTTAAAAAGTAAAGTAATTTTTAGCATTATAATAGCACACATTTTTTACGACCTCACCTATCCATGCCTCATCATCCGGCAATAATCCTTTGTTCATTTCTTCGCCCAGGATATTACAGAGCAGTCTCCTGAAATACTCATGGCGTGTGAATGACAGAAAACTCCGGCTGTCTGTAAGCATCCCTACAAACGTGCTTAGCAAGCCTATAGACGACAAGGCATTCAGCTGTTTGGTCATGCCATCCATCTGGTCTAAAAACCACCAGCCAGAACCGAACTGCACCTTTCCGCGAACCGTTCCGTCGTTAAAATTTCCAGCCATAGCAGCAAATACTTCGTTGAAGGAAGGATTGATATTGTAGATCACCGTTTTGGCAAGCTCTCCTGTCCTGTCGAGTTCGCTAAGGCAAACAGAGAGCCCATGTGCCTGCTGCTCATCGCCGATAGAATCAAAGCCCGTATCGGGGCCTAATTTTTCAAACTGCCTGATACTGTTGTTCCTGAGCGGACCGAGGTGAAATTGTTGCACCCATCCTTTGGCATGGTACATTCTGCACAGCTCCGTGAGCAATGCGCCCTGAAAACTTTCAGCGTCTGAAAAGTGGGTTGCGTGCTTGTCTTGTAAGTAATTTTTAAATTCTTCGCGCAACGATGCGTGCATGTGAACTTTTGCCGGCATGGCATGTAAACCGTGGTCGGCAATGCGGCAGCCGGCTTCATGGAAATAATTTATCCTTTGCTGTAAAACATCCAGAAGCGAGTCATAGTCAGTGATTGGCATGCCGGCAGTTTCAGAAAGCACACAAAGGTAGTTCATAAACATCGCTTTGTTGGCGATATTGAAAACCTTATCAGGCCTGAAGCCCGGAACAACTTTTACAGAAAAATTATCGGCAGCAATCTGCCTGTGGTATTGCAGGTCGCTTACCGGATCATCAGTTGTGCAGGCCATCTCTACCTTAAAGTGCTGCAGCAGCGCCTTAGTCCTGAATGCTTCTGCCTGAAGTTTTTCGTTGGCACGCCGGTAGATAGACTCAGCAGATCTTTCATCGAGGTATTTATGTATACCAAAAGGATTTTTAAGTTCCAGGTGTGTCCAGTGAAACAACGGGTTGCGCAGTGTCTGGGGCACACATTTAGCCCACGCATAAAACTTTTCCTCATCACTTGCATTGCCTGTAATAAATTGTTCACTGATGGCCAGCGCCCGCATGGCGCGCCACTTGTAGTGGTCTCCCTTTAGCCAAATTTCCGTTATTGTTTCGAATCGTTTATTTTCGGCAATCTCATCAGGAGGAAGATGATTGTGGTAATCTATTACCGGCAAATCTTCCGCATAATTGTGATACAGCTTTTTTGCCTGTTCTGTGTGCAATAAAAAATCTTCTGTAAAAATGGTTTTGTTCATGCTGATCAGTTGTTTGCCAAACTTCTTAAAATGCCTAACTCCAATCCACGTATTTCCGCCAGCCCGCGCAGCCTGCCGATGGCAGAGTACCCGGGATTTGTTTTTTTATTGAGGTCATCCAGCATCTGATGTCCGTGATCGGGGCGTACGGGCAGGGATATCTTGCGCTCCTGCATTACCTGAACGATTTCCCGGATCACTTCATACATATCTACATCTCCTTCCAGGTGATTATCTTCATAGAAATCGCCGAATTCGTTTCTGCGCGTGCTTCTCAAGTGAAGAAAATTGATTCTATCTCCAAACTTCCTGATCATTGCCGGCATATCGTTATCTGCCCGCACACCAAAAGAACCGGTACAAAAGCATAAGCCATTGTTTACCGAAGGAACCGCGTCTAGCAAAGCCTGTATGTCGCTTGCTGTGCTCACTACGCGCGGCAACCCCAGGATCGGGTATGGAGGATCATCGGGATGAATTACCAGTTTCACATTGTACTGTTCAGCAACAGGTACAATCTGCTGTAAAAAACAGATGAGGTTGTTCCTGAGCTTTTCGGCGTCTATATGTTGATATTTATCCAAAGCCTGCTGAAAATTTTCAAGCGTAAAGCTTTCCTCGCTTCCAGGCAAGCCCGCAATAACATTACGTTGCAGCTGGTACTTTTCTTCATCGCTCATTGATTCAAATTTCTCTCTCCCCCTCTGCACCTCTTCGCGAGAATAATCCTGTTTGGCATTTTTCCTTTGTAAAATATACACATCAAAGGCTATGAAAGCTGCTTTATCGAAACGTAAGGCTTTACTGCCATCTTCCACCGTGTAAGCCAGGTCTGTCCTTGTCCAGTCGAGCACAGGCATAAAGTTGTAGGTGACGATATGAACACCGCACTCAGACAAATTCTTAATAGACGTTTTATAATTGTCTATGCATTGTTCAAAGCCCGGCGTCCGGGTTTTTATAGCTTCATGCACAGGCACACTTTCCACTACACTCCAAGTGAGCCCGGCGGCTTTTACTTCGTCAATACGTTTATTAATCTCTTCTTTAGTCCACACTTCACCATTGGGAATGTGATGCAGGGCAGTAACCACGCCTGTACATCCGGCCTGCCTTATATCTGACAAGCTTACAGGGTCTTTAGGCCCATACCATCGCATGGTTTGCTCCATGCGGTAGCCCGTATTTTTATAAGAAGGAAACATTTGTTTAATTAGGTTTTAAGTTAAAATCCGTTCCGAAAACTGTATATGCCTTACACACCGCTGAACTTGGTAAACCCGCCATCTACAGCTATTTCTGCGGCCGTAACAAATTTTGAGGCATCACTAAGCAGGTAGATCACTGCGCCGTTCAATTCTTCCGGCTGGCCAAACCTGCCGTAAGGAGTGGAGTGCATAATATTTTTAGAGCGTTGCTTAGGGCTTCCGTCAGGATTAGTAAGCAGGTCTTTATTTTGATGTGTCAGGAAGAAACCCGGTGCAATGGCATTTACCCGTATCTTATCACCATAGCGCCTGGCTGCCTCCACTGCGAACCATTTTGTATAAATGTCAATGGCCGCTTTACCCATACTGTAACCCATAACCATTGTAAGCACTGTTTTAGAGCTTACAGAAGAGATATTTACAATGCTGCCGCCATTTTCTTTCATGGCCGCGCCGAAAACCTTGGAAGGCGTAACCGTACCCCACACATTCAACACCAGCGCTTTCTTCATACCTTCAATGTTCATATCAAAAATATCCTGGTCAGGCTGTATAATACTTTCAGGCACATTGCCGCCGGCTGCATTTACCAGGCCGTCTATTTTCCCGTATCTTTCAAGAATAATTGCTTTTGCTTTTTCAAGATCTGCCTCATCCAGCACATTGGCTGCAAGCCCCAATGCCTCGTAACCGGCCGCTTTCAGCTCTGCTGCCTTCTGCTCTGCTTTATCCTGGTGAAGACCAAGGATCACTACCGCGCCGCCTGCTTCTGCTATAGCCTGTACAAACGATGAGCCCAGAACGCCGGTGCCGCCTGTGACTATAATTACTTTATTTTCCAGGGAGAAGCTGTTTTTTTCCGTGTGCATATTCATTGAGGTTCTTTCTTGAAAGATTAAAATTAAAACGTTTTAATTTTTTAACAAAATAAAATAGCCATTTTATTATTTTGTATTATTTAATCAACGCATCCTTTAACTTTATTGAATAAAATCGTTTACATTTACAACCATATTTTTGAGCTGATGAACGAAAAAAAGAATGTAACCATTACTGATGTTGCAAAAAAATTAAAGCTGTCTGTAGCGACAGTGTCACGAGCATTGCACAGCCATCCGTCCGTAAAAGAGTCGACAAGAAAAAGAGTTGTGGACATGTCTGATAAAATGGGCTTTCGCATCAACGAAGTTGCATCAAGTTTACGGAGCAATAAGTCTAAAACTATTGGCATGATCGTGCCGAAAATATACATGTATTTTCAATCGCAGATCATAACCATTATACAAAACGAGCTGTATAAATACGGCTATAACCTGATCATATTGCAATCAAATGATTCATTGGAACTGGAAAAACAGGCAGTGGAAACACTGATGTCTTTCAGAGTAGCCGGAGTTATAGCTGCCGTAACATTGTACACTGTAGATTTCAGCCACTTTGATGTTTTTTTAAACAACAACATCCCTGTAATCTTTTACGACAGGATACCTGACTATGAAAATGACTCTATAAAAGTTTGCGGAGATGATAAGCAGGGCGGTTTTGAGGCCACCAGGCACCTGATAGAAGTAGGTTGTAAAAACATACTGCACATCTCCGGTCCGCTGCAATGCTACCTGTACAAATACAGAAGCATGGGCTACAAGATGGCGCTGGAACGTTCTGGCATTCCATTCAAAGAAGAGAACCTGGTGTGCCATGAGCTGACACATGAAAATGCCTGGAGCACTTTGGTAAACGCATTTGAGCGCGACCCCTCTATTGATGGTATTTTTACGGCGAATGATACCTGCGCCATAGCAGCGCTGGAATTTTGCAAATCGCACAACCTGCGCGTTCCTAACGATGTAAAGATCATTGGCTACTCTAACGATAATAGAACAGCCATTACTACCCCATCCATAAGTTCTGTAGAACAATTTCCCAATGAATTCGGCATTAAAACAGTCAGCGTGCTGATGCAAGCCCTGAATAATGAGGGTGGCGCACCTACTAAGTATGTGATACCGGTGAAGCTGGTCAGGAGGATGTCTACGTAGCAGGAAGGTTTAAGTATTAGGTGGCGTTCTTAATTTATATGACAGGATTAAAATTATTATTAAGCATATTAATAATATTGCAAGAGATCGAATAAAATGAAAATTATCACTTACAATCCCCTGTAGTGGTAAAATTAATGCACCTCCTGAAATACCCATAATCATCAAGGCGGAAA
>JAFAGI010000005.1 GCA_023422835.1 Bacteroidota bacterium
CCCGGTGCCGATGATCTGGAAGCCCTTGGGAACGGGGATCGTCTGCGCGTCGCCGATGAACTGCTGCGCGCCGCGGAAGAACAGCATGCCGGCCAGGGTCACGATGAACGCCGGCACCCCGACATAGGCGACCCAGAACCCCTGCCAGGCGCCGACCACCAGACCGACCGCCAGGGCGGCGAGGATGCCGACCCACCACGGGTTGCCGTTCTTGATCACCAGCACCGCGGAGACGGCGCCGGTGAGGGCGACCACCGATCCCACCGACAGGTCGATGTGACCACCGATGATCACGATCACCATGCCGATCGCGAGGATCAGGATGTAGGAGTACTGCAGGACGATGTTGGTGATGTTGCCCGGCTGCAGCAGCGTGCCGCCGGTCAGGACCGCGAACAGGGCGATGATCGCCACGAACGCGATGTAGATGCCGCTCTGGCGCAGGTTCTTCGTGAAGATGTCCCGCAGCCCGGTCACGGCGGTCACCGGACCGCACCCGTCGAGTGGTCGCGTTCCTGCGTCATGAGCTCCATCAGCCCTTCCTGAGTCGCGTCCCGTCGGTCCGTGACGCCGGTGATCCGGCCGAACGCGAGGGTGTAGATGCGGTCACAGATCCCGAGGAGCTCGGGCAGCTCCGAGGAGATGACCACGACCCCCTTCCCGGCATCCGCGAGCTTGTTGATGATCGTGTAAATCTCGTACTTCGCACCGACGTCGATCCCACGGGTGGGTTCGTCGAGGATGAGCACCTCGGGGTCGGTGTAGATCCACTTGGAGAGCACCACCTTCTGCTGGTTACCGCCGGAGAGCTTTCCGGTGAGGGCCAGCACGGTGGGTGCCTTGATGTTCATCGACCGCCGGTACTCCTCGGCGACCTTGATCTCCTCGTTGCCGTTCACGAATCCGCCGGTGGACATCTTCTTCAGTGCCGCCGCGGAGATGTTCCGGCGAATGTCGTCGATCAGGTTGAGGCCGTAGGTCTTGCGGTCCTCGGTGGCGTAGGCGAGGCCGTGGCCGATCGCCTCCTGCACCGAGCGGATCTTGATCTCCTTGCCGTGCAGGTACACCCGGCCGGAGATGTTGCGGCCGTAGGAGCGACCGAAGACGCTCATCGCGAGCTCGGTGCGCCCGGCGCCCATCAGGCCGGCGATCCCGACGATCTCCCCGGCGCGGACCGCGAAGTTCGCGCCGTCGACCACCACACGTCCCGGCTGGGTCGGGTGCTCGACGTGCCAGTCCTCGACCCGGAACACCTCCTCGCCGATGGTGGGGGTGTGCTCGGGGAACCGGCTGTCCAGGTCACGGCCGACCATGCCGCGGATGATCCGCTCCTGGGTGACCTGATCGGCCTCCATGTCCAGGGTCTCGATAGTCTTGCCGTCGCGGATGATCGTGGTGGAGTCCGCGATGTCGGCGATCTCGTTCAGCTTGTGCGAGATCATGATCGAGGTGATGCCCTGGCCGCGCAGGTGCCGCAGCAGGTCGAGCAGGTGCTCGGAGTCCGAGTCGTTGAGGGCCGAGGTCGGCTCGTCCAGGATCAGCAGCTTCACCTTCTTGGAGAGCGCCTTGGCGATCTCCACGAGCTGCTGCTTGCCGACACCGAGCTGACCGATCGGGGTGGTGGGGTTCTCGTCCAGGCCGACCCGGGCCAGCAGCTGGGCGGCCTCGGAGTTGGCCCGGTTCCAGTCGATGACGCCACCGTGCTGGCGCTCGTTGCCCAGGAAGATGTTCTCGGCAACCGACAGGTAGGGCACCAGGGCGAGCTCCTGGTGGATGATCACGATCCCCTTCGCCTCGGAGTCGTTGATCGAGCCGAACTCGACCTTCTCTCCGTCGAACAGGATCTCGCCGTCATAGGTGCCGTGCGGGTAGACCCCGGAGAGCACCTTCATCAGAGTCGACTTCCCGGCGCCGTTCTCGCCGCAGATCGCGTGGATCTCGCCGCGCCGGACGTTCAGGTTCACGTCCTGCAGGGCCTTCACGCCCGGGAAAGTCTTGGTGATGGACTGCATCTGAAGGATGTGGTCGCTCATGCAGCCGTCCTCGTTCCTCATGCGATGGGGTGCCCCCCGGGGCCGGATCGCGCCGGCCCCGGGGAGCGGGTGGATGGGGGGATCAGGCCTGGCCCTTGGCCACCTGGTCCTCGGTCCAGTACCCCGAGTCGATGAGCAGCGACTGGATGTTGTCCTGGTAGACGATGTCCGACTCGAGCAGGTACGAGGGGACGACCTTCACGCCGTTGTCGTAGGACTCGGTGTCGTTGGCCTCCGGCTCGTCACCGGCCAGGTACGCCTTAGCGGAGATGACCGCCTGCTCGGCGAGCTTGCGGGTGTCCTTGAAGATGGTGGAGAACTGCACACCGTCGTTGATCAGCTTGACCGAGGCGATCTCGGCGTCCTGACCGGTCACGATGGGCAGGCCGCCCTCGATCGAGTCGCCGTAGCCGGCGTTCTGCAGCGCGGTGATGATGCCGCGGGAGATGCCGTCGTAGGGCGAGAGCACGCCGTCGACCTTGGTGCCGTCGGAGTACGTGGAGGTCAGCAGGTCCTCCATGCGCTTCTGGGCGGTCTCCTGCAGCCACCGCAGGGTGGCGACCTGCTCGATGTCGGTCTGACCCGACTTCACGACCAGGGTGCCGTCGTCGATGAACGGCTTGAGGGTGTCCATCGCGCCGTCGAAGAAGAAGTGCGCGTTGTTGTCGTCCAGCGAGCCGGCGAACAGCTCGATGTTGAACGGACCGGTGGCGGTGCCGGCGGAGCCGTCCGCGTTCTGCAGGCCGAGTCCGACCAGCAGCGAGGTCGCCTGCTGCACACCGACGTTGTAGTTGTCGAAGGTGACGTAGAAGTCGACGTTCTCGGTGCCGTTGATCAGCCGGTCGTAGGCGATCACCGGGATGTTGGCGTCGGAGGCGGCCTGCAGCTGGTTGGCCAGCGCGGTGCCGTCGATGGAGGCGACGATCAGCAGGTCGACGCCCTTGGTGATCATCTGGTCGATCTGCTGGGACTGGGTCGGGATGTCGTCGGCCGCGTACTGCAGGTCGACCTTGTACCCGGCGTCCTCGAGCTGGCTCTTGACGGCGTTGCCGTCGGCGATCCACCGCTCGGAGGTCTCGGTCGGCATCGCGACACCGATGGTCTGGTCGCCGGGGTCGGCGCTCTCGCCGCTGCCGGAACCGCCGCCGCTGCCGGCGCCACCGCCGGAGCAGGCCGCCAGGCCCAGGGCGAGCGCCCCGGCCACGACCGCGAACTTGATGCTCTTCATGTCCTTCTCCTCCTTGAGAGGGGTGCTGACCTCGTCGTCACGGGTGGCGTCATAGCCACCGTTCTCGCTCATGTCCCCCTGAGCCGGAGCGGACCGTCGTCGGGCCATCTCCGGTGCACGTCCAGGCGTCGGTGCCGGGCACGCTGAAACTCTCGGGGGTTGAGTTCAAGAAGTCAAGCCAAAGCAGATTCACAGGAGGTTGCAGAAGGGTAACGGGCCCTCAGCGGGCTGACTGACCGGTGTTTATGCAGGTCAGCGACGCTGTGGCAACGGGAGCAACCCTTGTGAAGGGCTTGATCCGGTCGGGTGATTGAGTTTGCTAGCCAAACACAAAGCCGCCCATCCCCCCGGTCGGGGAATGGGCGGCCTCGGCAGGGTCAGAGGCCCTGGGCGACCCGGTAGTAGACCTGGTTCCACCGCACCTGGTCGCGGAACCCGCGCCGGGTGGTGTCCTGGTCGATCACCAACAGCTCGGTGCCCGCGATGTCGGCGTAGATCTCGAACGCCTCGACACCCGCGGCGGTGGACATCACCGTGTGGTGCGCACCGCCCGCCGTCAGCCACGCCTCCGCCGAGGTGGCGAAGTCGGGTCGCGGCTCCCAGACCGCACGGGCGACCGGCAGGTTCGGCAGCTCCTGGCTCGGGGGCACCACGTCGACGACGTTCGCGGTCATCCGGAACCGGTCGCGCATGTCGGCCAGCGACACCACCACCGCCTCACCCGGGTCGGCGTCGAAGACCATCCGCACCGGGTCCTCCTTGCCACCGATGCCCAGCGGGTGGATCTCCACCTTCGGCTTCGACGTGGTGAGGGAGGGGCAGACCTCGAGCATGTGCGCGCCCAGGATCTTCTCCGCGCCCGGCGTCAGGTCGTAGGTGTAGTCCTCCATCAGCGACGCGCCGCCGGGCAGGCCCTCACCCATCACCTTGGCGGCACGGACCAGGACGGCGGTCTTCCAGTCACCCTCGGCGCCGAAGCCGTAGCCCTTCGCCATCAGGCGCTGCACGGCCAGGCCGGGCAGCTGGCGCAGGTCGCCCAGGTCCTCGAAGCTCGTCGTGAACGCCTTGGCGCCCAGGGACGTCAGCAGCGTCTCGAGGGCGGCCTCCTGGCGCGCGGCGTACCGCAGCGACTCGTGCCGGTCCCCACCGCGGCGGAGCTCGGCGTCGACGTCGTACAGG
>JAFAGI010000009.1 GCA_023422835.1 Bacteroidota bacterium
GTTCCTCGCGTATCATCGAATTAAACCACATGCTCCACCGCTTGTGCGGACCCCCGCCAATTCCTTTGAGTTTCAATCTTGCGATCGTACTTCCCAGGTGGGATACTTAATGCTTTCGCTCAGACACCAACAGTGTATCGCTGATGTCGAGTATCCATAGTTTAGGGCGTGGACTACCAGGGTATCTAATCCTGTTTGATCCCCACGCTTTCGTGCCTCAGTGTCAATATTCGTGTAGCCAGCTGCCTTCGCAATTGGTGTTCCATGTCATATCTAAGCATTTCACCGCTACATGACATATTCCGCTAACCTCCACGGTATTCAAGACTGATAGTATCAATGGCAGTTCCCAAGTTAAGCTCGGGGATTTCACCACTGACTTTCCAACCCACCTACGCACCCTTTAAACCCAGTGAATCCGGATAACGCTTGCACCCTCCGTATTACCGCGGCTGCTGGCACGGAGTTAGCCGGTGCTTATTCATATGGTACCGTCAGACGAGTTAGAAAACCCTTTTTTCGTCCCATATAAAAGAAGTTTACAATCCAGAGGACCTTCATCCTCCACGCGGCATGGCTGGTTCAGACTTGCGTCCATTGACCAATATTCCTTACTGCTGCCTCCCGTAGGAGTTGGGCCCGTGTCTCAGTGCCCATGTGGCTGATCATGCTCTCACATCAGCTACCCATCGTAGACTTGGTGGGCCGTTACCCCGCCAACTATCTAATGGGACGCACGACCATCTTTATCCGCCTGAGCTTTAATAGAATTGTGATGCCACATCTCTATGTTATGGGGTATTAATCCGAATTTCTTCGGGCTATGCCCCAGATAAAGGGAAGTTTCGTACGTGTTCCTCACCCGTTTGCCGGTTTCCAGATAATTATTGCTAACTGTCTGTATCCCTCGACTTGCATGTATTAAGCCTGCCGCTAGCGTTCATCCTGAGCCAGGATCAAACTCTCCATTGTAAATGAATTGTTTTGACCGTGACTAAAATTACTTCAAAGTATTTTAGGTGTCAAATTGTGTATTATTTTTATAACATACTCAAGTTGTTTCCTTACTGTTATTTCCTAATCTTTCAAAGAGCTTATTTCAATGTGTATTGAAACTTGCAAATGCTGCCGTTTCGAGCGGCGATCAATAGCTGAACTATTAAACATTTAAGAACTT
Source organism: Bacteroidota bacterium (assembly GCA_023422835.1). Taxonomy (GTDB): domain Bacteria; phylum Bacteroidota; class Bacteroidia; order Chitinophagales; family Chitinophagaceae; genus Haoranjiania; species Haoranjiania flava. Next base: position 1,178 of record JAFAGI010000009.1, read on the forward strand.
TATAACCCGCTGTTTCAATTGGGGTTGCAAAGATAGTCACTTTTCTAATTCTGACAAAATTTATTTTTAAATTTTTTTATTTTTTTGTGACCGTATTTTTAAGAACTGTATCCGTTTCTAATTTGGGAGTGCAAAGATAATCACTTTTTTGATTCTGACAAATTTTTTGATTTATTTTTTCAAAAATTTTCAATCATAATTTCTTTAGAACTACACCGTTTTTTCGGAGTGCAAAGATAGGCAGTTTAATGTTTCTAAACAAATTTTTATTTAGATTTTTATCCGTTCAAACGACCTTGTTTTTTAAGAACTGTACCCCTTTTTTCTGGGAGGGCAAAGATAATCTCTTTTTAAATTCTGGCAAAATATTTGTTTTAATTATCCAGATTTTATTTAGCGATACTTTGTTAAGAACTGTACCCTTTGTTTTGGGAGTGCAAAGATAATCTCTTTTTTTGTATTTCCTAATTTTTATTCAGAATAATTTTTTATTTATTCAGCATAATTTCCAAGCAAATTTTTCAGAGAACTTACCCGCCTGTGCGGCCGACAAAGATACTTATTTTTTTATTGCCGCCAAAGAAATCTTTTAAATTTTTAAACGCGGGGAGATGATTGGATGGAGACAGGGCTAAAAGGTTTAATGTGCCCCTATGAATACTATGTAGCAGGTACAAGAATATTGTAATCCTGAGGATATACCACCTTTACCAGGAACAATCCTTTAGCAGGCGTAGAGAAGTCTGCTTGTGCGCAGTCTTTAGATTCAATAATATATTTAAAATCTTCTACCGTGATAATACCCCTGCCTACCCTGAGCATGGTGCCTACCAGCGCCCTAACCATGCCGCGCAGAAACCTGTTGGAACGTACATGGTATACCAATATGCCATCTTCCTCGCTCCATTCCGATAAAGTAATAGTACAGTTATTGGTATATACCTGTGTATTGAGCTTGCTGAATGTAGTAAAATCTGTGTACTGCAACAACAAAGCGGCCGCCTTGTTCAAGGCGCTTATATCCAGGTGGTGCCCATATTTATAAGCCGTATCAAAATGAAAAGGATCTTTATGGCGGCTTATACAGTATTTGTATTCCCTGTACACAGCATCAAATCTGGCGTGCGCAGAGCCTGCTACTTTAAAAATACGCTTTACTGCTATATCATACGGCAGTAGTGCATTAATACTGTAACCATATTTATCGGTATCTAATTCCAGGTCGGTATCAAAATGAAAATAATTCTGCAATGCGTGTACGCCGGCATCGGTGCGTGAAGAACCAGTAAGCTGTATTTCTTTTCTAAGTAGAATTTTCAGTACCTGCTGTAGTGATCCTTGTATGGTAGGTGCATTGGGTTGCACCTGGAAGCCGTTGTAATGCGTTCCTAAATAAGATACTTCTATAAAATACCGCTGACTCAAACCAAGATTATTTAACAGAATTTCTGAATTCTGCTTTTTTAGCTTTGTCGTAAATGAGAGACTCAAGCCCGGCAAAATTTTGCTTGTCTGATACATGGCCATACACGGCCTTAAAAAACCTTAAACGCCCGTTGTCTGTAATGAAGAGCCCTGCCAGTGTTTTTACTTTGGCTGTGGTAATACATTTTTTGCCCAGCATATCCATAGCTGTGGTCACCATATCGTCATCATTATCCCTGCCGATCATTTTATTGCGAATCTTATTGAAGTCCCTGTCTGCAATCTCACCGCCGGAGCAATTGCTGTAATTAGCTGGTGCAACATCTGGTACTACTTCAGCGGCATGCACCACAGTTTCTTCTGCGGGGACAACTTTTGGCTCATTGGTATAGAAAGGATTTTCTACCTGGTTAGCCGGGAGTGCCTGCTTCTCCTCTTTTTTGATAAATCGTTCATTTCTGTTGCGCCTGGTCTTTTTTTCAATGGCAGGCGGCACCTGATGTGCCAGGTCCTCATAATCAAAATACGCTATGGATTTCTTTTTTTCTTCAGCAGGCGGCGCCTGCACAGCAGCCGGAGCATCTGTACTTACAGCAGCTTCTGCCGGCTGCGGCTCATCTGAAGGAATGAATATTTTTACAGAATCCGTAGACGTATTACTTAATAATACAAAGCTCATTTCCCTACCGTTGTTTACATTTTTATCTTCTGTTCTGATAACGCCATAAGTATCTGAAGGCACTGCCACTTCTGGTGATGCAACTACTGGCTGCGCGGTTGTTTGTGCAACAGGGGTTTCTACAGCTTTTTTCTCATCTCCTGCGCGAACAATTTTTGTCTCTTCAAAAGGATCGCGCTTTGGCTTAGGCGCCTCCTTCTGTACCGGTTTTGCAAGGTTCGGGTCATTCACTACGGTAGACATGAGATCGACGAAAGTCCTGGGTTTAGGTTCTTCTTTCACCGTAGCAGTGTTTGCCGCTACAACTGGTGGCTCTTCTGCCGCAACCGGTTTTTCTTCTACGGTTGCTACCACTACCGGCTCTGGGTCCGGCTGCTTTACTTCCGGCTGCTCTTCCCGCGTTTTCTTAGGTGGTGTTGCAGCAGCTACATTGCCGGACGGCTGTTTACCATTGGCAACAATGACTTCCTGTGTCTGCAGGTCTGTAAGCGAATAGGTGCTTTTGTCTATTTCTTTCAGTGAATAACCGATGTCGTTGTTTTTTACAACAGTAACAAATTTTTGTTCAGGCGCTGCATTTTGCGGAAATCCCAACCTGAAATTGTAAGTCCCGCTTTTTAATTTGGGTATAATGAGATAGCCTATGGAAGAAGAGCTGTAAAGTTTCTCATTCAGCACCACATAAAATGGCTTACGGTTTTCTGATTGAATATAAATGAAATGGCTGTCGTCTACCTGTGCCTTTACCTTATGGATACCGGCAACAAACACAACGGAAAGCAAAAGCAGTATTATTTTTTTGATTTGAATGTTCATTCAAAGAATATTTTTAGTAGAATTAGGTATATAACTATAAAACGCTGTAATAGTTTAATTGATCAGGATTGTTTCTTTTCTCCATAAGCAAGGTCGCCTGCGTCGCCGAGTCCCGGCACAATATAGCCTTTTGCAGTAAGTTCATCGTCAATATCGCCACACCACACATGTACTTTGTTGTTGGTCTCCCTGAGCAGGTATTCAATTCCTTCGGTGGCCGCGATGGCGCAAACCACGTGTATCTCAGCAGGTTTGCCGATTGTTTCCAGTACATTCAATGTCTTAGCCAGCGACGCGCCGGTTGCCAGCATGGGGTCTGAAACTATCAGTATCCGGCCGTTAATATCCGGCGAAGTCACATATTCCAGCGCTATCTCAAAAGTGCCGTCTTTATGGTGTTTCCTGTATGCCGATATAAAAGAATTGTCTGCCTTATCAAAAAAGTTCAGCAATCCCTGGTGCATGGCCAGACCGGCCCGGAGAATGGTGGCTATCACGGGCTGCTCTTTCAGCACTTTACTGTTGTGTGTACCCAATGGTGTTTCAATTTCTTCCTCCACGTACGGAAGTGTTTTACTTATTTCATAAGCAATTACCTCTGCTACCCTTTCCAGGTTTTTCCGGAAACGCAGCCTGTCTGACTGTACATTTATTGACCTTAACTCACTTACCCAGTTTGAGACAAGACTGTGTTTATCACTTAAATTTATTACCATACGGCTAAGGTACTAATTAATTATAATGGTAAAATTTACAGATAAAGATTTTTTCAGACATTTATATAAATTTTATCATCGCAGCGCGTTTAGTATATTTGCCCAACTTCAAAAATAAAAATCTAATCATGATTTATCGCGCACTCGGTTTAATGAGCGGCTCATCCCTGGACGGCCTGGATATGGCTTTGGTAGAGTTTGAGGAAGCCGGCAGAAAATGGAACTACAAAGTGCTGGCAAGCGGCTGTACACCTTACCCTCAAGAAATGAAAGCAAGACTTGCAGCATCAACTGCCCTTTCTGCTGCTGATTACCTGCAGCTTGATGCAGACCTCGGCAGACTGATCGGCAGCATGGTAAATGATTTTATACAAGCCAACAAGCTGGAACACCGCGTGCAACTTATTGCACTGCACGGGCACACAACCTTTCACCAGCCGCAAAACGGCTTTACAGCATGGCTGGGAAACGCTGCACAGGTAGCTGCGGCAACCAAAATAAATGTAGTAAGCGATCTGCGCGCGATGGACGTGGCATTGGGCGGGCAGGGTGCACCAATTGTACCGATGGGAGAGAAATTATTATTTCCGGACTACAAATATTTTTTGAACATCGGCGGCATTGCTAACATCTCTGCGCTGACAAATGATGCTTATGCTGCTTTTGATGTATGCCCTGCCAATAAAGTACTGAATATGCTTGCAGCACAAAAAAGCCTGGACTATGATATGGACGGCCGGCTTGCAGCAGCCGGAAACATTGATACAGAACTGCTATCCGCACTGAAAAAACTGGAATATTACACACAGCCTTACCCGAAATCTCTTGCCAATGATTTTGGCATAGAAACAGTTTACCCTATTGTAGATGCAGCCCCGGTAAGCCTTGCAGACAAGATGCGTACATATGTAGAGCATATAGCCCTGCAAACGGGATATGCCTTAAGCAGCCTGCGGAAACACGCCGGCGTCAATGATACTATGATGATTACCGGCGGGGGCGCTATGAATTCATTTCTTGTAAAACGCATTAGCGAAACATTAAAACCCTACGGAATAGACACTTTTATACCAGATAATGAAACTATTGCGTATAAAGAAGCGATCGTGATGGCTTTGCTGGCTACGCTGCGCTGGCGCGAGGAAAATACGGTGATGCACGAAATCACCGGCGCTTCGAGGTCCAGCATTGGCGGCGCAGTGTGGATCGGACAGGAATATTAAAGCATTTTTGCCTGATTGGTATGCCGATTACAAATCGGCCGATAATACTTCTGAATTGCAAATTTCGAAGAGCACAGAAATTCCAAAGAGCACAGGAATCCCAAGAGCATTAGCTTTGAAATTATTCCAAAGGATTTAAGATATCATAGTTGTGGCTTTTGGAAAATATCCTGGCAAACTCTTTTCCTTTGTAAATATTCTTATTGGTCTTGTTGCCAATGATAATAATAACAGCGCTATCCTGCACCAGCCTTGTAAACACGCTGTTGGTGCCGTGCCACATGCCATTGTGATAGATGACAGTATCGCCTGTAGGATTGTTGAGCATACGCCAGCCGAGCCCGTAATTATGCACAGATGGCCTTTCATTACTTAAAGGCATGTAAGACATCCTGATGGTTTCCGGGCGCAGCAAAACAGCTGAATAAAAACTCTTATCCCACTTCAACAGATCCTGCACGGTAGAATACACATTTTTATCGCCATAGCTGGCATCATACGGATCCATAGGGAAGCCGCGCGTTGTAGAATAAGTTTCAATATAATTTGCCGAGTCTTTCTTAGAGAACACATACGTATCTTTCATACCCAGCGGCAGAAAAATACTGTCGCGCATATAATCAGGAAAATTCTGTTTGGTTATTTGCTCAATAATGCTGGCCAGGATAATATAATTGGTGTTGCAGTATTGAAATACCCTGTTTGGATTAGCCGCTTTGGGAACTTTATTATCTACCATGAAATTAATAATATCCATGTTTGATGCCAGCTTTTTCTTATCCCAACCCTTATCCATCACATACAAATAATTGGGTATACCACTGCGGTGCGACAGCAGATCCCGCACTGTGACGCCATGATAGGGCAACATGGGAAAAAACTTCTGGATAGTATCATCCAGTGAGACCCGCCCCTGCTCAAACAAGCGCAGCAATGCCACTCCGGTAAACGTTTTAGAAATAGAGGCCAGGTGTAAAGGTGTGTGTGGTGTTATAGGTGTTTTACTTCTAAAGTCGTGGTGACCCTGGTATTTTTCAAATAGAATAACCCCGTTTTTGGCTATGAGTATCTGCCCGTTAAATCTTTCTCCCGGAAAAAGAGAATCAAACTTGGATTGTATGGCATTTGTATAACTATTTTTTTGAGATTCCGATAGCGGTGCAAACCGAAATGAATCATTCTGCTGGGCAATGCTCCATTTTTTTTTGAGCTTTGTTTGTTTACTTTGATTCCCATCTTTACAGGCGAAAGCTACAGCAAAAAACAGAACGCCTGCTATTAAAAATTTATACTTCACGCTTAACAATTAAAAGAACAAATGTACTTGAATTGGCCTATTAAAAAATTGATGCATAAATTTCATTTGTAAGTATTTCGTTAATTTTGCCTCAAAGCTACAATCTATGCGCATTCTGTTATTTGATCCCAGGGAAAGAGATTTTTTTTTACCGCTTACTTATACACGTGCAATTGCAGATCTATACGCCGGCTCATTTACCCTGAAACAATGGTGGCAACGCCTTGCCGGAGAGAAAATCTATATACTTACACAAGCTTATCTGCAGGCAAAGTATGAGGCATGTGCAAATGATAATGAATTTATTTACATCAATGCAACTGCTATCCCTGATACAAATATTCTGAAAGCTGCACTGGCACTGGATTATAACGAAGCATTAGTGGTAAACGATATACCCGTGGCATTTAAAAGCAGGGAACTTTACGCCAATGCAACGCAACTGCCGCAGAAGTTCGAAACCTTGGTCAAGATTGATGTGCACCTTATGCAGTACCCCTTTGAACTGGTGCAATGGAATAAAAAATTTTTTGAATTGCAAACAGGCCTTTTGGCAAATAGCCAAAGCCGTGCTGGCATTTCATCAACCAACCTGTTAATCAAGCGGGAAAATATATACATGGAAGACGGCTGCATTATGGAAGGCTGCATCATTAACGCAAATGATGGGCCGGTGTACATTTCAAAAGATTGTACTATCATGGAAGGAAGCCTTATCCGCGGCCCGCTCTTCCTGGGCGAAGGCTCAGTGGTAAAGATGGGTACTAAGATTTATGGCGCTACTACTATCGGTAAAAAGTGTACGGTGGGCGGTGAGATAAAAAACATCATCATGCATGACTATAGCAATAAAGCGCATGACGGCTACCTGGGAGATGCTGTGATCGGCAGCTGGTGCAATTTTGGCGCCGGCACATCCTGTAGCAATGTTAAGAACACCGGGGGCGATGTAAAAATTATGCATCACAAAAATTCTTCTACAATAAATGCCGGATTAAAGTTCGGTGTCATCACAGGAGATTATGTGCGCACTGCGATCAACACATCCATAAATTTAGGAAGCAGTATAGGCATGTGTTGCAGCCTGCACAGTCATAAAACTGTTTCCGGTAATGTACCAAATTTTTCCTGGGGCAGTACAGAAGCAAACAGCTATCGTGTGGAAAAAGCTATAAAACATATCTACAACTGGATGCAGTTTAAGGATGAAGCACTTTCGGAAGAAGACCGGGAGATCCTGGAATGGTTGTATAAGGAAAATGAGGTATCTATCAAAAAACAAGTTATTCCAAAATATTAACAATAGTAGCAGTATTATTTTTGCCCAAGATTAGCGCAAGCGCTACCGGTTAGGGCAGCTTTAGTGATAATAATTTAGAAGTTATGCAATAACATGTTTACACAACTTCATAAGATCACATCTACGTACTATCTTTGCAACCTATTAATCAAATCAAAATATTGAAATTATGCGTAAAAAAATTGCAGCAGCCAACTGGAAAATGAATCTTACTTATGCCCAGGCAAATGAGCTTTTGGATAATCTTTTTTCTAAAAAATATAGTTTGTCTGAAAACCAGCAGGTGGTAATTGCCGTGCCTGCACCATACCTGCATCTTGCTAAAGAAAAGACACAAGGCAAAAACCAGGTTTTTATTTCTGCTCAAAATATATATACCAAAAAATCAGGAGCTTACACAGGCGAAATATCAGTGGAAATGCTGCAATCAATGGGCATAGAACATACTATTATCGGACACTCCGAAAGAAGGGATTATTTTAATGAAAGCAACGAATTCCTGAAAGAGAAAGTTGATATTTGCCTTGAAAACAATATCACCCCTATCTTCTGTTGCGGCGAAGCGCTGGAAGTGAGAGAGCAGAACCAGCAAAATCAATTCGTGGCTAAACAAATAGAAGAAAGCCTCTTTCACCTTTCTTCTTCAGACATTCAAAAAGTTGTGATAGCTTATGAACCCATCTGGGCTATCGGCACGGGCAAAACTGCTACAAGTGAGCAGGCACAAGAGATACAGCAGTTTATCCGCCAATTGATTGCTAACAAATATGATGTTGCTACTGCAGATGCAGTATCTATTTTATATGGTGGCAGTGTAAAGGCAAACAATGCCAAAGAATTATTCTCCCAGCCTGATATCGACGGTGGCTTGGTTGGGGGAGCATCTTTAAATGCTGAAGAATTTGCAGCTATCATCAATGCTTTAGCATAGTTGCAGGAATAGGTTGATGTAGATACACGCCTCGAGGCGCGTATCTACATCAACACAGTTACTCACATGAGCAAAGGTACCTCATGAACAAGGTAGACACATCAACAAAGGCTGTTTCCAAATTGGGGAACAGCTTTTTTATATTTAATTAAATTCAGCTTGCAGCATTTCCTGGTGGGTGCGTCATTCGATATGACCTACGGTTTAAATCTCATTAAACTATCTTCAGCCTTAAGTGAGTCTTTAGCCCTTCTGCGGTAGAGCAATTTATCAAAATCTTTGGAATAGCTTACGCTGATGCCCTGCCTGTTTTGCCGTCCTATATTTCCGGCCGTACCAGCAAGGCCGAGGCTTGTTCTGTTAAAGATTAGCATACGCAGCCTACCGTCTTTACTTAAGATAATCTGTACAGAGATATCGGGCAACCATTGAAAATTGTTGTTAGCTAATGCTGATGCCGCGTTAATATTAAAATCAAAGTTGTTACCGAAAGTTACGATCACACGGCCGTCGAGGATGCTCTTGCTCACTCTTGCGTTGATAATCTGCCTGTCCAGCCTGCCGGCATTTACGTCGCCGAATAAACTGGCGCTGCTATAGGTGGAGCCACTGATATCTACCCGCAGGCTCCTGTCGCCCGTAATGCGAAACAGTGCATCTGATAAGGATTTATTAAGCTCGGAGGTGATCAGTTGCGAAATTGTATTTACACCGGCAGATGCAAAATTTACATTTGACCCCTGGCCATAAGGCGCGAATGTATTGAACACGATCAGATAAGTTACCTGCTTAAGCATTTCGTTATCGTCGGTAGCCAAACGGTTGAGGAATGCGCCAAAATCAGGATCGGATTTGATAACGCTCCCCGTAGGGAAATCCAGCCGGAAGCTGATGTCGGGTTTCACCAGGTCGCCGCGCAACTGTACTATCACGTACACATCACCACGGTAAGAACCCACATTGCTGTTGGAAAATAATTGAGCCGAGGCGTTGTTGCTCAGCAGGTCGCGCACGGTAATGTTTTGTGCAGTATACTGTGCATCTATATGCAGGTTGGCTTTGGTAATGTCGCCGTTCCATTCTATATAATTGTTGGTGCCTTCCTTAAATTCAAATGGTTTAGGTACAAACGACTGGAAATTAAAATCATACCTCCCAGATTCAATATTGTACCTGCCACGCATGGTAATGTCACCTTCTGCGGGTATAGAAATGCGCAGCCTGCCGTTTCCTTTCGCGTTGATTATATCGCCCGTTAAAGGATCAAGTATCAACTGCATGTCTGCCATCTTATTGACCGTTAGGTCCATGTTTACGGATAAGTTGGAAGTGGCGGCAGTTTTTGTTTCTACTTCTTTTCCATATTTCTTAAATGCCATGAAATCAGCGCTTGCTGCCTCTTTGCGGTCGCCAGTAGGGATAAATAGCTGCGAAGAATCGGCCACTTCGCCTGTAATGTTCATGCGCATATTAGTCTGCGGGCCTGTGAGATCAAAGTTTACCTTGCCTATTGCTCTCCCGTAAAAAGAACTGTTGTCTTCAGGCTTTGTGTTCAGCACAAGCATTTTGTCTGAAGCAGCATGCAGGTCAAAATTCATATCGCGCAGCCGGTTGTGATAGATCCTGCCACTAAAAATACCGGTATTGTTTTTTTCATCTTTCAGGAGAAGATTACCCAGGTCGATGTATTCACCGGTCATGCGTACATTTATAGAATCTGAACGGTACCGGACTTTTGTAAAATTAACCGTCATAGCGGCATCCTTCAATAACACATCGCCAATCAGGTAAGGGCGTTGGAAAGTGCCATTCACCGATAGATTACCATAAGCATTGCCTTCAATATCTGACAATACGGTACCGAGAAATTTGTTGAGTATGGTGGCTTTTGTGCCGTCAAAAATAAAATTGGCCAGCAATGGCATACCGGTTGTATCCATAAGCCTGTACCGGCCCTGTATATCTACATCGTAGGTTTCATTATCGGAAGAAATATAATAAGAGATTGTTTTATTGGACCCCAGAAAATCGGCATCTATATTTACAACGCCAACCGAATCATTTTCCAAGCGGAAATGATCTGCCTTTAATTTAGCTTCCATCTTAAACGGGCCGTAAAAATTCATCAGGCGCACGGTGCCGTTTGCATTGCCTTCCATGCGCGGGGAGGCTACAACCAGCGGCAGGATGTCGCCGAGGTTTACATCTTTTAATTTTACCACCAGGTTGTTGGATGAACCGCCGATGGTCTCCGATTCAACGGTGAGCTCCTGGAAACCTTGCGAGAATTTTACATTCCTGGCCGAGGCTGTTCTTCTGCCTATAAATATCTCACCACGCTCCTGCAGGTTCCAGTGCTTATCATTCAATACAAAATACGATGGCCGGAAATTTATGCGTACACCGTCTTGCAGCGTGTATACATCTGCATCCAGGTTTACTTCGTTGATAGAAGTCTTTGAGCCTGTAAATATTTTTACATGCGAATGATCTTTCTCAGAAGATACAGTTAGTGTAGTATTGGGAAAAATAGTGCTGTCTGTAACATGTATCTTTTCAATATTGCCGTTAAGATCCAGCCGTGTGTAGTTGCCGTTACCGCTGAGGGATAGATTTTCAAAACGGTAGCGTTTATATTCTGCATACGGAAAAGTAGCATTCACATAAAATTTTCCCTCACCAAACGTATTGATGTCGCCTGTGATCTTTGCATTGTTCAAGCCGCTTAAGTGGCGGTTGATCAATTGGGCGTATTTAGAAAAATCATACGTATTTATTTTGAAACTTATCTGCTGGTCGCGTGGTATGCGTTTTGGTTTATCTATTATGGATGGATAATAATTATTCAGGAACAACTGAACAGTAGCCGGCAGGTCCATGATGGAATATTTACCATATACTTCTGCATCAAATTCATTACTTCCGAGGGTAAGTACTTTATTATTCTGTTCATCTACAAATGCATACAGGTTTAAAGAGTCGAAGTTAATGGTGGTAGAGTCTGCAGTTACAATGGCATTCAGCATCTTGGCGGAACCTATAAAGTCATCAATATTTTTTCCTTCAAAATTCAGGTCAAACAGCGCTGCAATATTTACTTTTTTGTTGAGCAGCTTTGTTGCAAACATATCCAATTTTGCAAGGTCGCCTACTACATTAAATTTTGGACTACTGCCGGTGAAGTCTACTTCTATATTTCCCACAAGGCGGGCATTGCTGTCAGCAACATTTAGTTCACCGGTGAAAGATTTGTTTTGCACCGTACCATTCACATCAATATTCAGGTACGTATAGTCTTTAAAAACAAGGTAATTAAAATGACCGCGCAAGTCGGCACGCGCGTGGTCAATATCAAAACTGCGCCCAGCTACTGTTCCGTTAAAGCTGATATTGCCTACATCTTTCGCAGACAGGAATCTTCCAAAATTAAACCTGTCCGTAGCAATGGTACCGCTGTATGTAGGTTCTGCATTCTTTGGCAACTTCATGTTCAGCTTAGCCGTTACATCGCCCAAAGCAGTTGTAAACCGTCCGTTAGTAACAAAGTCATGCACCGTGCCTGTAAAGTTCCCGCGGTAACTGATCCTGCCTAAAGCCTGCAGATCGGGCTTCTTTACCTGCCGCAATTTTGGTGCAAATACAGCCAGCTCATTGGTGGTGGCAAGCATATTGAGGTCTGTGAAATTGATGAGGGTGTTATCAACGTCCGGCAACCCTTTTACTGTAAGATCGCCGCTGGCATACATGTCATTACTGCTCTTCAGCATAAGATCGTTGATGGCAAAATTATCTACTGTGCCTGCCAGCGTGCCATCAATGCTGTATACTTTTTTCCATTCTTTAAGTTTGGGTGCAAAATAAGCGATGTCGTTAGTGGCAACACGGGTGTTTACCAGGTTGCCACGCATCAAAATATCTGATACGAAATTCTTTAAATCGTTTTTTAAATCTGTGTAATGAAAAGAAAGATAATTGCCCACCCTGCTTTCCGGAGTGCGTATAAATAATTTATTTAACTGCATCCTTTGAGGTGTCAACAATACGCCGGCATTGAATTCCTGCAAATCAAAGCCGCTTCTTTCTTTCAATGAGATTACCACATTTCCTCTCATGGTGTCTTTGATGAAAGTATAATTTCCTGCTGAAAGATTCACATCATGTACTGCAATATGCTTAGGATCGAACACACCTCGAGTTGAACGGAGGTGTGCGTCGCCGTTGTGAAAGGTAAATCTGCCCCCGCGGACATTGATGGTATCCAGCTCCAGCAGCATGTCTTTTGCATTAAAATACAAGCCGTTTTCCTCACGGCTTCTCTTGCGTTGTTGCGGATTTAAAGCTTTCATCTGCGCTACCAGCACTACAGGATCGTAAATCTGTATGTTTTGAATTTTAAAAATGTTCTTCATGAAGTCCATGCGCCTGGCATCCAGGAAAAGCATGCCCACACGTGCATTCAGTATACGGCCTTCCCAAATATCGCGCTGCTGGAAGTAAACATTTTTAAAATCAATCTTTCTGGGACTCAGCTGTATGGCGCGTTTGCGCTTTTCCCTTGGTGTTTCCGGTGTAAAGTAATCGATCACAAACTGGTAGTTCCACACAGAATCTGAGCGGTCCATCTTTACTACAGCATCTTCCAGCCCGATATATTTCAGTTCAATATTGTCTTTCAAAAAAAACCAGTCTGTTACACGCACCTTCAAAGAGCCTGCATACAGTAAGGTATCTTTGCTCTTGTCCCTCACCAGGATGCCATTAAGATTCATCCTGTCGAAAAGGCCGATACTTACATGCTTGATGCTTACCTCGGTTTTTAATTCCTTGGAAAGTTTGGCTGTAATGCGGCCGGATAAATAGTTTTGAACCAGATCGGTCTGAATAAGCAGCCATACCAGCAAGATAATTGCCAGCACAGCCAGTAGGAACTTATAAAATATATTAAATGCTCTTTTCAGTACGGTTGCTTATTGATTCACTTAAAAAATACGATCACTGATGAATGAACAAAAATAACAAATCCTAAAGATTTGAGTTGTTTTTAATAGGCAAGTTTGCCTGAAAGACCTATTAAACTGCATGTAGTTTCTATGCCAAGATCATCAATAATTGCGCAGCGCCTGCTATTTCAAATACTCATTGTTACGTCTCAACGTTGGAGCCACCAATAGCTAAGAGCTTTGAACAATAAAAACATAACAAAGCATCTTGCTGACTTATCTTATTGTGAAATAGTAACATTACATGTGTTGGGACTTGCCGCGCAGGAAAGAAGCTACTAATTCATAATCCCCGTCAAAAACTATAAAGTCTGCATAATTATCTTTTCTGATAATGCCTCTATCATTCATGTTGAGAATCTTTGCCGGATAGGCAGATGCCATGCGCAGAGCTTCTGATGTTGTAATGCCGGCGTGGTGTACACAATTTTTTACTGCTTTCAGTAAGGTCAGTCTGCTTCCGGATAGTGTACCGTCCGGAAGTGTGTACCTGTCTGCCTGCTTATGGTGAACGTAACCACCTTCTCTAACCTCTTCAACTGCGTCAGTAATCAGGAATAACCGGTCACCTAAGATTTGTTTGCTAATTGCAACTGTGGCATAGTCGACATGTATCCCGTCTGCAATAATACTGGCTTGTACTTGTTTGTCCAGGAACACAGCGCCCGGCATTCCTACATCCCGATGATGCATTGAAGACATAGCATTGAACAAATGCGTAGCCAGTCGAATACCATTTTCAAAGCCTGCTTTTGCTTGTGTATAAGTGGCATCGCTATGTCCTGCAGAAACAATAATTCCAGCATCTGTAAACAATTGTATGTAACCATGATCAACGCATTCAGGCGCTAAAGTAACAATCTTCAAAACATCTCCCGTATCATGTACAAGCTCTTCTATTTCTTTTTTAGAAGGACTTTTAATAAAGTGCTCCAAGTGCGCCCCTTTCTTTCCAGGATTGATAAAAGGCCCTTCAAAATGAAGCCCAAGAACAGCGGGATGTGGATTTGATCTTACAATGCTGGCGGCTTGCCTGAACACCTCCATGGAATTAGTAGCAAGAGTGATCACAAATCCTGTAGTGCCGGTACTTATTAAATAATCAGCAATAGCATGCAGCGACTGTGCAGTAAGCTCCTGAGAAAAAAGGTAGCCGCCGCCGCCATAGATTTGCAAATCAATTAACCCGGGAGCAATAATGCTGTCCTGGAAATCGTACAACATAATATTTTCAGGAATCTGATCATTATCCACAATGGCTTCAATACGGTCATTGATAAAGATGATTGCTTTTTCTGTCAGCATCTCCAGTCCGGTGAATATATATTTTGATTTTATTGCTTTTCTTTCTCTAATCATAATAATGATGATGTTTTTTAATAATAAGGTATTGTATTCGCGAAACCTCTAAACTTTATTAGGCTATGCCAGAAAATGGCAATTCCTGAATAATTATCCTGCGAAGTATTTTTGCCGAAGCGCTAAGGTTCGCTTTTAGCCGGTGCGGCGTTTTCCGTTTGTTCATCCTCAGGAGTTGCGGAAGAAGATTCAATAACTTCAACTGCCGGCGCAATAAGATCGTACTTGGATTTAGGGCGGCGTTCGTTGTAAAGCATGTAGCCGCGCAGCCTGATAGCGTTGTGATCTACCTGCCGCATGGGATAGGTGGTGCCTTTTACATCCTGCCGGCCTACAATTTTCAGCAACTGCTTATCCTTAAAATAAAAATCAAGTATATCGCTTTCCTGCTGGTTTACGCCGAGGTATTTTTCACCATCGTCTAACAAATAATATATACTCTGGGCATTACCTTTCGCCTGCATACTGTCTACCTGTCCATTGGTAAAGTAAGCGTACAGGTAAGTGCCCGAGAGCTGGTTGTAAAATTCATTCAAAGCCTGGCCGCTGTTCCGATAAGGTTGGCTAAGCATCATTGCATTCTTCCACACGTTGATGCGTTTTGGTTTCCTATTTTGCGTAAAAACATAGATCGTATCGCCTACCATTTGTGTAAACTGGTTGTTGCTGCTTGTCCACACAATTGGTTCCTTGAACAGGCGAAATACAGAATCCTGTGAAGAATAAAACATACTGTCGCAGACTGACTGCAAAGAATCGTTGTATATTTTTACATTGTAATACACTTCAATGAAGCGGTCTTTATCATCATCGTTTTTACCCGACGCGCTATCTACCGGCGAAGTTGTTGAAGGGAAACCAAAACCGGGCCTGTCATTTCTTTTCAGTGTGGTGTCTGTTCTTGCAGCCAACGTTTTGTCAATGGCTGATGGTGTAGTCTTGCCGGGATCAACAATTGTATCGGTGCGGGCAAGTTGTTTTTGCAATGTATCTGTAGTATCTGTAGGTTCTATGCCTAGCAACGAGGCCACATCTGCGGTTGCCTCTTTTTTTGCTGCCTTTTTCTGCGTTCCCTGAGTTGATGTTTTTTTAAGCGGAGTACTTTTATTTTCCGGCAGAACCTCTTTATCTAAATGCGGCTTTACTTCGGGGTCTATATCGTCCTGGATGTTATAGTCCACAGAATCAACAACTGCCCTTTCTTCTTTTTGTAAAGTAAGATGTTTGTAATTGATGCCTGCAATCCTGTCTGTAAGCCTGGCGGAATAAATGGTATCTCCTGAAACGTAGGTGGAGTCTCCCTCCTGAGCTATTATTGCCAATGGATTTACAGTAGCCAGGAATGATGATTCATTTTTATTGGTTTTAATGTTGTTGGCAATTACTACTATGCCCTGTGCCGTATCTTTGAGGATGGCATTGCCTCTAGCCTCACCAAAGCCGCTGCGGTCGTCGTAAGCAACTTCGTCGGCAACCAGGTGGGTTGTACTGTCAACAATAGTAGGACGGCTGCCGAAATAAGCCTGCCGCGTGTCCATATTGTAGGAGCCGTCGCTGGTAATGATTTTGCGGTTGTTGCCGCTGTTGATCTCCGTAGGCACTACAAAGGTAGCTATTCTTGTAGTAGTGTTGTACAAAAGCGAATCTGTAGTAATGCGGTATTGCGGGTCTACCAGCAATACTTTTTTAGCGAAAGTAATGTCGCGCGTATCGCCGTAATATATTCCTTCACGGCTGGTAAGTACTGTTTTTCCGTTCACCAGTTTACCGCCGCTTTTGTAGACGCCTATACTCGTATTCATATCGTAATCCAACTGGTCTGTGGTAAGTGTTCCGGTGCCATCCGTAAGTTTT
Source organism: Bacteroidota bacterium (assembly GCA_023422835.1). GTDB lineage: Bacteria > Bacteroidota > Bacteroidia > Chitinophagales > Chitinophagaceae > Haoranjiania > Haoranjiania flava. The sequence continues at coordinate 17,778 of JAFAGI010000009.1, forward strand.
ACGTTGCCTTGCAGGTAGGCAGTGCGCTCTTTACCTTTGTACCTGAGATAATTGGAATAAGTGTGTATGCTATCCTGGTCATTGATATGTACCCTGCCAAAGGCTTCCATGATACCGGTAATGGTGTTTAAAGATACGCTGTCGCAGTAAAAATAGGTGCCTCCCTGCCGCATGATCACATTACCGGCAGCATATTGGTAATCGTTGTTCTTGCCTAACCTGCCCGCACGCACAATATCTATTACTTTAAAGCCGGGCGATTGAAAGCTTACAAGAGGTTGCTGGGCATATGCTCCCCCGTAAGATACCAGTAGCATGCAGATGCCGGCCAGCAGCGGCAACAGAAATTTCCTTGTTGTATTAGTCTGCAAAATCAATTTTTAAAGTACTGTTGAGCGTCTTGTGTCAGCAAGCATCATCAGCTTATTTATTCAACGAATCTTTTTTCAGCGGTGTGTAGCCGGTGGTCGGCTGCAATGGTTTTGTAAGGTAATTGTTATCATTCCTTCTGCCAAACAGCGAGAAGTGTACATATCGTTTGGGATTCACACGCAGGTCATCCATTAGGATGTTGAGGCTGCGGGCAGTTTCGCTAAGCTGGTCATACACCTGGCGGTCGTTGATAAGCGCACCAACAGTACCGTTGGTAGTATTTAACTGGGCCACTGCCACGTTGAGCGTAGTAATAGTGGAATCCAGCCTGTTGAGTGTATGCTGCAACTCCAGTTCAGAAAATTTCCTTGTGGTGGTTTCCAAATTCATGATAGAAGAATTAAGCCTGGCGTTATTGCCGGCAAGGTTACCCGTAAAGCTGTTTACATTTCCCAGGGTAGCAGCGATTACACCTGACTGTGCGTCGAGCAGCCTTTGAATAGAATTAATGGTAACGGTTAACCCAGCAGTAACGCGCGAAAGGTTGGCAATGGATTGCTGCAGGTTGGTCCTGGTTTGCAGGTCCACAATGTTGTTGAAATTTTTAATCAGCGAATCTGCAGAAGTAAGCGCCATCTTTGCCTGGTCTGCCAGCGGAATAATCTGTGAACTTACCTGTCCCAGCAGGCCGGCGGTGTAAGTAGACCGCAAGGTATCGCCGGAATTCAGCATTTTCTTATCATCACCTAAATTGATTTCTACGCTCGATGTACCAATAGGATTGCTGTTTATAGCTGCCAGTGAGGTAGAGGGAATTTCAAAATCCTGGTTGAGCTTTATCTCTACCAGGATTTCTTTCAGGTCTTTGGAAGCCTTTATAGAGTACACGCTTCCGGCCTGGAAACCGTTAATACTTACCGGGTTTGAGTTTTGCAGGCCTTTTGCCTCGGAGAATTTTGCATAAAGAAAAAATCCGTTTTTGAAGATATTCTTTCCTTTCAAAAAATTAAATCCAAGAAAAAGAAATAATACCGCAAAAATCGTAAGCGCTCCTATTTTGAACTCGTTTGAAAGTTTCATTCGTATATTTTTATTTTTTTTGGCCAACAGTGTTGATTACCGTCCTTTTCACGGGCAATATGCCTGCTAATGCTACAAGCATGCCCTAACAATCACCACTTTACATTTCTCCCGTGCAAGATACTAATTTCAAGTATTCATTTTTAATTCATCCGTATTTTTTTTGTTCGCCCGCTAACCTGCAAATTTTTATGGGATAGAACGTTGTTTATACAACTCCCCCCTGTTACCATAAAACATTCCTTCACGTTGTACCGCAACATTAATTAAATAACCGTACAGAAATTTAACGCACAAACAGTTGTTGTATACCAGATAGACGAAGAAGCTGAAAGGATTTACACAAAATATGATTTTATAAAACTCCCCGACAGCAAAAAAATGTTTATAGCTATCAAAACATTCCAATTACTATTCGGATAAAACTGCCATTTACAACTCAGTTTTCGTTAGTTCATTCACAATAGCAAGAATGGTCGGAATTGCAATCGAACAAATATTATGAAATAAAATAAAGATTAGGAATCTACACCAACCGGGAATGAGTATTGAATCTAAAAAAATGCTTATTCCATGTGTCAACTGAAAACAAATAAATATACCCACATGAAATAGCCATAAACAAAGTGGGATACCAACGTCAACGAATATAAAAAAACTGCCATCATCCTGTATAGGCAAAACAGGGCTAAGACTACGATTTGGCATTTTGCAAGCACAACTTTGTTCTTCGATTGAACAATATTTTCCGCCTTGGGGGAAAAGCGCAATCAATGCGCAAACAATAAATCAATAAAGCCGTAAAAATCTTTTACATAGAAACTGAAGTACTCAGATATGTTTTCACCGCGTTTACCATAGCGTTTACAATCTCCATTTGGCCTTCGTGGCTGTTTAGATATCTTTCTTCTTCAGGATTAGAAATAAAGCCGATCTCTACCAGCACGCTGGGCATGGCTGTAGCCTGCAAGACCCAAATACCTTTGTTTCTTTGCTTGGCCATGCGGCTTTCCCTGCCTGTTTTGATGAACTCCTGTTCAATATTTTTGGCAAGCGTGGCGCTCCGGTTAAAATACTGCTTGGAACGCAGTGTGTAAATAATATTTTTTTCAGGAGAATCAGGATCGAAGTTGGCAAGCTCTTTCCGCATCTCACCGTCTATATAAAGTTCTTCATTATTTCTCAGCGCATTGGTCTTGCTGTCAACCTTATCAATAGACCATATAAATGTTTCCGTGCCTTTGGCTGGGTTTGGCTCTGACCACCTGCGGTATACAGGTACTTCCCTTGTTTGCTTTTTCCTTTTTTTCCCTTTGCCTGTATAGTATGTTTGCGTTTTGTATCCTGTGATTTCGCTACGGTTGATCTTCGGCGCTGCGTTGCAATGAATAGAGATGAACAGGCTGCCGCCGGCATTATTGGCAATATCTGCCTTAGCCTTTACATTCTGGGTAATGTCGCTGCTGCGCGTCATAATGGTATTTACATGCGGGAATGCCCTGACAAGCGCATCCCGAAACTTAAGCCCTACAGCCAGCGCTATATCTTTTTCTTTTGAAAATGCACCTAAAGCTCCTACATCAGAGCCACCATGCCCGGGATCTACTACAATAGTAAATTTATCATTCTTTTGCTGGGCTGATGAAGTAGACGGGAAAGTTATAATCGTTAAAAAAATTGCTAAAAAGTATGGATTTAAAATTACTTGCAAATGTTTCATCCGTATATTTTTTCTATTATCAATTACCTTGTAAGGCCAACAGCTATTTGATGTTTTCAGCATTGCTTTTGGGTTCAGTGCGCAAAATAACACTATTATTTTTAATGTACACCCTGTAAGCCTTCTGTAATAATGCCTGCCTCTACATTTTTCTTGTAGATCACAACTGCGTTCATGATAGCATCGGCTATGCTATCCTGGCCGGAAGTACTGTTCAGATATTGTTCATCCGCGGGGTTGCAGATATAGCCTGTTTCCACCAGAATGCTGGGCATCGCAGTAGCACCCAGCACCTTTATACCGCGATTGAACTGCATGGCGCCCCCTGCGCTGGGCAGGCCTTTTGCCCTGAACTCTTCTTCTACCAGCTCTGCCAGCGCTCGGCTGCGGTTCATGTATTTTTTCAGGTAAATAGATGCCAGTATTTTAGCTTCCTGCTCATCCATGGAAAACGTTGTATCCATATCGTATTCACGGCTCATTTCCTGGTTGATGTAGCCTTTCTTTTCATCGTTCTTGGCAGCAGACCATACATAGGTCTGTGTACCTCTGGTGGCACATGGCAGGCGGTAAGATTCATATACATTTACTGTTCTGGTCCCGGTGATCTTTTTCCTCTTTTTACCTTTCCCGGTATAAGTGGTATAGTTTTCCTCACGTGTGCCGATCACTCTTCTGCCATACCTGGCCGCTACATCATTGACGTGTATGGAAATGTACAGATCGCCTTTGTTGTCGTTGGCGAATTGCGCACGCCAGCGGTTGGCCGCATCCTTGTTTTGCAATCCATTGGGCAGGTTCCTGCTGGTTCTGGTGTAAAGGATTTTACAGTCAGGCAATGCTTTTTTTAACTTTTCCCCCAACTTCATGGCAATGCCAAGGTTTATATCTGCTTCATTGCTGAAGCTGCCCTGCGCGCCGGGATCCGGCATGCCGTGTCCGGCATCTACAATAATTGTTTTTACGCCTGCTTTGTTTTTACTGTTTCTCTTATCGTCATGCGCGTAAACCTTCCATGAAGGATTTTGTGCCAGCAACAAGGTTAAACACAAAATTTGTATTGAAAATTTCAGTTGCATGTGTGTATTTTTTAGTGCGCCGCTTCGCGGCTATTTTTCTTTTTACCGATGGCTATCTGAAGAATTACTTCCAGTGAACTTCGGTTAACCAAATAATCATCCCGGTTTGTCGCGCATGAGGCGGGATGACTATTTCATTGTTCAGTTAAATATAAAGTAAGGGTCCTGCGGTGTACTGTCTCCAGCTTTTAGAGCAATATTTTGTCCCTTACGTTTATTCATACCGGCGCGGCAAAAAGGCAGCGAAGAAACTATTTCTTTTTTATTGATTGAAATAAACCAGAAGAGTTACTTTTGCATCTTAATAATCTTTGAAGAATAATTAACTACCTGTTTTTATCTTTAATGTAATCCTTCTTATTAATATTGCGTATTAATCAGGAACGGCGCCTATAGTCTGATATGAATAAACTTTGTAAATGTAAAGTTAGATTAAAAAACGTACTTAAAGTTGCCTTTAGTATTGTAGCATTGCTTATTTCATACCAGCAAACTTTTTCCTATCCAAACTATAACTTTTTCTTAGCAAAAACATCGCCTGATTACTTCTACCGCACGGATACCATTGTTCCTGTTATAGATTCTACAACCATACTCGGCCTGGACACTACGGTTGCAGTTGTAAAAGATACTTTAAGAAATAATACTGATACACTTACGCTTTCCAAAGATTCACTCACCGCACCCATAGCCTACCACGCCAAAGATTCCTTTGTATTCCTGGTACCTCAGAAACAACTCTACCTGCACGGCAACGCCAACGCAAAAACAGAGGGTGCCACTTCAGCCGAAAGTGTGGATATTACGGCCAATACTATTTTTTACGACAATGCCACCAATATTGTACGCGCCTGGGGCGGTACCGATACTGCCAAAAAAGCTTTGAACCTGCCGACCATAATACAGGGCGAGTCCAAGTCTATCATGGATACGATCTCGTTTAACTTAAAAACACAGAAGGGTATTTTTAAAAATACGTATTACAATGAAGGCGAGATTTTTGTAAATGCGGAAATTGTAAAAAAAGTAGATAAAGATGTGGCATTTGCCTACAACGGGCGGTTCACTACCTGTAACCTGGATGAGCCCCACTTTGCACTGCGGGCGAGAAAATTAAAACTCATCACCAATAAACTGGCTGTATCAGGCCCGGCTATCCCCGAGTTTGAAAGTGTGCCTATGCCTGTAGCTATACCTTTCGGCATCTACCCCATGCAGCGCGGGCGGCATTCAGGTGTAATTCCGCCACAATTTACCCAGAACTCTTCCATGGGGCTGGGGCTGGAAGGATTGGGATATTATAAAGTGATCAATGACTACTGGGATGTCACTTTCCGCGGAAACCTTTATTCTTATTTTGGCTATACTGTGAATGTAAGCCCGCAGTACTACAAACGTTACCGCTACAGGGGCAGGTTTTCTTTTAACTACCAGAACACCCGGACGCTGAATGAGTCAACCATTATTCCCGACGAATTTATCAGCAATAAAAGTTTCCAGGTAAACTGGAGCCACTCCATGGACAGCAAGGCGCGTCCCGGGGTAAGTTTCTCTGCCAGCGTAAATGCGGGCAGTTCCGGCTTTAACAGGAATATACCCAACAACCCGTATAAGAACTTCCAGAACCAGATGAGCTCGAGTATTGCTTACTCAAAGTCATGGCAGGACGGTAAATACAATCTTTCCATGCAAGCCAACCACAACCAGAACAACATGACAAAGCTGATCAATGTGCAGCTGCCTACGCTTAGCTTTTCTACTACTACCTTTAACCCGTTTCAGAACAAAGAGTCTGCAGGTACACCCAAATGGTATGAGAATTTCGGTATTGGCTACAACGGCACCTTGCTGAACCAGTTTTCTTTTTATGATACGGCTTTTAGCTTCAAACATTTATTAGATACTACCCAATGGGGAGCTCAGCATAACATTCCCATTACACTTGCATTGCCTGCCCTGGGCCCGCTGATGATCTCTCCCTCGGTATCGTACTCTGAAAACTGGATGAGCAGGAAAATATACCGTAAATGGAATGCTTCTGAAGAAAAGGTGGATACTATTAATAAAAAAGGACTCTACATTGCCCGTCAAATGAGCTTTGGCCTGTCTGCGAACACCAGGATATTCGGTACGTTTAATTTCAGGAAGGGTAAAATACTTGCCTTGCGCCACGAGATCAGGCCTACGATAAGCGCCAGCTACTCTCCCAACATGGCCAGAAGCTACTACGAAGAATTGCAGATAGATAAGAGAGGCAATAAAATGATGGTTTCCCAATACGATGGTAATCTTTTCGGAGGTTTTAGCAACGTGGCTTTCGGCGGCTTGAATTTCGGCATTGACAACCTGCTGGAAATGAAAATGCGCAATGACAATGACACCACGGGCCTCGATGAAAACCTGACCAAAAAGATCAGGCTGATAGACGGACTAAGCATCAATTCCGGCTACAACTTCCTGGCCGATTCCATGCAATGGCAGCCCATCTCTATTTCCATGCGTACCTCTTTGTTTGACAATAAACTTTCTGTAACCAGCAACGCTACCATAGACCAGTACGCCGTGAACCCGGAAACCGGTATCCGGACAAGCCAGCTGCTCTGGTCAAGAGGGCATTTAGGAAATCTTACCAATGCCAGCCTGGCGCTTTCCACTTCTTTTTCCAGTAAAAAGAAAGATGAGCGTAAAGACAAGGAAAGAGTGCCCATAGACCCGAGCCTTACTATGGATGAGCAACAGCGGCAGATAGAGTATGTTCGCCAAAACGCATCCGAGTTTGTAGATTTTAATATCCCCTGGAATTTATCTGCCTCTGTTGCGGTCAACTACTACCGCCAACAAATGGCCAACTACCGCGGTGTGCAGAATATTTTTAATGCAAGCCTTAACCTTAGCGGCGATTTCAGCATTACTCCCAAATGGAAGGCGGGCGGCTCTACCTATTTTGACCTCAAAACGCTGCAGATGAATATGCTTACCTTGTTCATCAGCCGGGAAATGCACTGCTGGCAGCTTAGCATTAATGTAACACCGGTGGGCCCGTGGAAATCGTTCAGCATTGTACTGAATCCTAAGGCAGGCATCCTGAGAGACCTGCGCATTAACCGTACAAGGAATTTTGGAGGGTATTAGCGCCTCACCCCGGCCCTTCCTGCCTTCTCCGAAGAATCGGGCGGAGGAGAGGGAGTAGAAGCCTGATGATGTACCAACAGTATTCTTCGTTACGTTAGCAAAGTGCATGAAGAAGTTGAGATCAACGTAAATTTCTTATCCGATACACCTACTTTATATTCCACATTCATAGCACAAACGTCCGCTTGTGCCTGCGGCTAAGCAAGATGGTAGTTAACATTACCTCACACGGAAGAAGATTGCTTCTAAACATTCGTTACACTACGGTTTATCACAATGAGGCATACCTTCACAAATGTGATTCGAGCGAGCTATTCTGACGGTTCCGGAGTCTTCGGACGGAGCGAAAGCAATCTCATTCACCACTTACCCCCTAAATTCTTTGCGATCTTGGATGAAAAGCTTGGCGTGCAAATAAATAAAAAACACCTTGCAACTCATAGCACAAGCGGACTGTTGTGACTGCACAATCAATATTACAAGCTCAACTTAATATAACCATGCATAAAAAACTGCCGTTGAAAATGCCGGCAGTTGGAATAGGATAAATTTATTTGGAAGGGTCAATGACCATATCATAGATGTTTGCAACAGGGCCTAAAGAAATACCTCTCACATCTTTCATACTTCCCTGATCCGTAGTTGCAGCAGAGCGAATAGCACCGCCATACCTGGACATAGTTACAGGAGGTGTATATTTATTATCTCCCAAGATCAGCCTAAGGGCTTCCCTAAAGCATCTTTCCCTTGGATCGCCTAAGTCATAACGAATATCATCAAAAGCCTGGTAATCTGTACTCATACCGGCATAATAACCCCCTTCACCCAAAGCGTTTTTAGTTTCAAAATTAGATACCCACATGCTGAAACTGTTATTTTCCGGACCCATGCGTACTTCGAAGAAGCCGATAGGCTTACCATAGGTTTTTTTACCATCGTCTGAGAAAGAAGCTCCTACCAATGTTACATTCATATGAGGCTTCAGGCTATTGATCATCATTTCGCTTGCGGAGGCAGAACTGCTGCTCACAATAAAGAAAATGCGCGGCAGGTCTATCGAGCCTTTTTTAGCAATTTTTTCGGTATTACCTGCTATTGAGTAATCGTAATCAAAATAGGTTTTACCAGGCTTGATCTTATCATTTTCATCGCGCTGAGGCAGCTGTTTTAAAATTATTGCTTTTTTCTGCTGCATGAGCGTGTTATAATAGTTTACCATCATTACTTTTCCATGCGCAGATGAAGGCGCCAGGTAGTCTACAAAGTTTTCGGCTGTATAAACCGAACCACCGCCATTATATCGCAAATCAATTACCAGGTCCTGGATTCCCTGAGAGGTAAATCTCTGGATCACACGCTCAAGCGGTTCCTTGGAACTGCTGTCAAATTCCGTAAACGATTTATAGGCTGCATACCCTATTTTCTTACTCACTCCATTGTTGGGACTAGTGATTGTCAATACGGTATCTTTGAAGAAAGGATCAAATCTATAGGTAGATTTATTCAGCGAAAAATTTTTTTCAACTTTAGTAGATGGCTTATAAGTAGTTATATTAAGATGATCGCCTTTTAAGGCCATTTCAACAGCATTAATATTATCGTCATTTACAATTATTCCATTCAATTTAGTAACGTAGTCTCCCCTTCTTATTCCGGCATAGTAAGCGGGCGACTCCTTAGTAATGAACCTTACAAAACTTACATAACTATTGGAGTCAACTTTTGCAGCATCAATACTATCGGCAGTACCATACGAATACTTTGCTGGGATAAACCCTAACACAAAGCCAAAATTATTTTCCTTGCCATCTAAAGTCATTTTTAGATTTTTAGAGTAATCGTTGTTTAGCAATGCATTAGAAACAGCACCTCCATTCATGGTACTTTTTGTATAAGCAACATAAGAAAATTTTGCATGGCTGTTGTCATCTATTCTTTGTCCATAATTATCATAATCTATAGCCTGCTCGTACGACCTTCCTACACCATCTTTAGCATAACGTGTAAGCTCGAAAACCTCCTTTTGCAGGCCCATCAAAGTATCGGAAGTTTTGTATTGACGTGGCAGAAATTCTTTATACGCAGGGAGCTTATCATGCCAGTAATAAATTTCCTTAGCATAAAAAAATACCGAATCGTAGAGCCTGTCTGCCCAGGTGGAATTAGCAGTGTCTAACTTAACACCTCCATCATCAGGAATATCATCGATATTTTTTTTGCAAGAGTATATACTTGCTGCGGTAAAGAAGATTACTGCTGCCACTAACAATTTGTGTATGCTGAACATTTAATGTGGTTGTTTTTTTAATTGGCCTCCACCGGGTTCCTCTTGGCAAAGAAAACATACTTTCTGATGTTTAAGGTAAACAGCATGGCCATGTAAACAATAATTGGCGATCCCAAAGTCAGGAAGGAAATATAGATAAACCAAAGCCTGATGCGAGAGGAAGCTATGCCCAACTTTTCGCCCAGTTTGGAACATACACCAAATGCGCCCCATTCTATGAATTCTCTAATTTTTTCCATAACAATTACTTTTTTAGAGGGAGAAACTGATATAAAGTTAAATTTTCTATATTCAAAATAATATATTTTTTTCTATATCAACAAAATTTATTCCTAAAATATACACACTAAAAAAGGCAATGTTTTCTTTTTTAGTTATATTCGCTACGCATAAGAGATAACCTTTAATTTTTATAAAAACCAATTGTTTATGGCTTTTGATATTGACATGATCCGCAAGGTGTACCAGCATTTGCCCGAAAAAATAAAAAAGGCAAGGGCATTGGTTGGAAAACCTTTGACGCTGTCTGAAAAAATATTGTATGCACACCTGCACGAAGATCAGCACCTGAAAGCATTTGAGCGCGCTACAGATTATGTAAACTTTTCTCCCGACCGCGTAGCCATGCAGGATGCTACCGCACAAATGGCGCTGTTGCAGTTTATGCAGGCAGGCAGGCCAAAAGTAGCAGTACCCTCTACAGTGCATTGTGATCACCTGATCATAGCCAAAGAAGGAGCAGAAAAAGACCTTGCCCTCGCCAACCAGGACAGTAAGGAAGTTTTTGATTTCCTGAGTTCGGTATCTAATAAATACGGAATTGGTTTCTGGAAGCCCGGCGCCGGCATTATTCACCAGGTAGTACTGGAAAACTATGCATTTCCGGGCGGCATGATGATCGGTACCGATTCACATACTGTAAACGCAGGAGGATTGGGCATGATCGCTATCGGCGTAGGCGGCGCCGATGCCTGTGATGTAATGGCAGGCCTCCCCTGGGAGCTGAAGTTTCCCAAACTGATCGGTATAAAACTTACCGGAAAGCTCAACGGCTGGACTGCTCCCAAAGATGTAATACTGAAAGTTTCCGGGTTGCTGACCGTTAAGGGCGGCACCGGCGCTATTGTAGAATATTTCGGCGAAGGCGCTGTTTCCATGAGCTGTACCGGTAAAGGTACTATCTGCAATATGGGCGCTGAAATCGGCGCTACAACCTCTACTTTCGGGTACGACGATTCCATGGAGCGCTACCTGCGTGCAACCGGCAGAAGCGAAGTGGCAGATATGGCAAACGAGATCAGGGAACACCTCACCGGCGATGCCGAAGTGTATGCCGATCCTGAAAAATATTTTGATGAAGTTTATGAAATAAATCTTTCTGAACTGGAGCCGCATGTAAACGGCCCGTTCACCCCCGACCTGGCTACACCTATTTCTAAAATGAAGGAAGCAGCCCTGGCCAACGACTGGCCGCTGAAGGTGGAGGTAGGCCTTATCGGGTCCTGTACCAACTCTTCTTACGAAGACCTTTCGCGCGCTGTATCCATAGCCAGGCAGGTAGGTGAGAAAAATCTGGTAGCCAAAGCAGAATTCGGCATCAACCCCGGCTCTGAACAGATCAGGTATACGGTGGAAAGAGACGGCATTATTGATACGTACAAAAAAGTAGGCGCAACTATTTACACCAATGCCTGCGGCCCCTGCATAGGCATGTGGGACAGGATGGGCGCCGAGAAAAAGGAGAGAAACACCATTGTACACTCCTTCAACCGCAACTTTGCCAAACGCAACGATGGCAACCCCAATACCTTTGCATTCGTAGCTTCTCCGGAAATCGTTACGGCGCTGGCCATTGCCGGCGACCTTGGCTTTAACCCGCTGACAGATACCCTCACCAACCAGGCCGGTGCGCAAGTAAAATTAGACCCTCCTTCCGGCGATGAATTGCCAACCAAAGGTTTTGAGGTAGAAGACCCGGGCTACCAGGCTCCGGCTGAAGACGGCAGCAATATTACCGTAAGCGTAGCGCCTGAGAGCAACAGGCTGCAACTGCTGGAACCATTCCCTGCCTGGAACGGCAAAGATATGACCGGTTTACGCCTGCTGATCAAAGCTAAAGGAAAGTGCACAACAGACCATATCTCTATGGCAGGCCCCTGGCTGAAGTATCGCGGCCACCTGGATAATATTTCCAACAACCTACTGATTGGCGCACTGAATTATTTTAACGAGCAAACTGACCTGGTTAAAAACCAGCTTACCGGAACCTACGGCCCAGTGCCTGAAACACAGCGGGCTTACAAGGCAGCCGGCATAGGAACAATTGTAGTGGGCGATGAAAACTACGGTGAAGGATCCAGCCGTGAGCATGCTGCCATGGAGCCGCGCCATTTAGGCGTAAAAGCGGTGCTGGTAAAATCATTCGCACGCATCCACGAAACCAACCTGAAGAAACAGGGCATGCTCGCACTGACTTTTGCCAACAAGGATGATTACGATAAAATACTGGAAGACGATGTGATAGACGTCCTGGGGCTCACAGATTTTACCCCGGTAAAACCGTTAACGCTGGTACTGCATCACAAAGACGGCACCACAGAACAGTTTCCTGTGAACCATACCTACAATGCACAGCAGATAGAATGGTTCAAAGCCGGTGCAGCGCTAAACATTATCCGGAAAAATTTTGCCGAAAATTAAATACCCGATCCCGTAACAAATGTTGCGGGATTTTTTTATAAAAATAAGCCATTCCAGGTGTAACGTTTCTGCCAATCTTTAACGTATCTATAAAAGTTATATTTTTAACAACCATTCTGATAAGCGCACTAACCTTTACCGGCTGTACAAAAAGTACAGATGGAGGTGCAAAGCCTGATGTGGACAGCCAGGCAAAACCAATTGAAATAAAACAGGAGGTTGCCAATGCAACGTCTTCATTTGCCTTTGTTTTTTTAAGACAATACAAACAGAATATGTGGCAGATGATAATATTTTTTTATCGCCGTTAAGCCTGCACATGGCTTTAGGCATGGTGGTGAATGGCGCCGGCAATGACACAAAATCTGAGATTTTAAAAGCATTGCACGCAGAAAATATCGGCATCAAAGACCTGAATGTTGCGTATAGCAAGCTGCTGCAAGAACTGCCCGCAGCTTCGAACGAGAATGAAGTTTTGTGAAAAAAGCATAAAATGCGGGCAACAAATACCATATTAAGCCTGCCACAACTACCGGGATGCTTTCAACCTCAGCATCGCAGCTAAAGACGATGATCTTTAATTGCAACCGGCCTTTTGGTATCATTATCAGTGAAAAAACCTCCAATACCATTTTGTTTACGAGCAGGATCATGCATCCATAATTTCCATATTACTGTATGTATCTTAAGGCTGCCGCTCCTGCAAGTGCGGCAGTTTTGTTTATATTTGACAAAAAACAAATGAAGGCTCTGATAATAGTAGATATACAAAACGATTTTTTACCAGGAGGATCACTGGCTGTGAATGACGGCGATAAAATTATCCCAACTATCAACCAGCTACAAAACAATTATGAGCTGGTAGTGGCCACACAAGACTGGCACCCGGACGGACACCTGAGCTTCGCTTCCCAACATCCGGGAAAAAATGTATTTGAAATAATTGATCTCCACGGCCTACAACAAACACTATGGCCCGACCATTGTGTGCAGGAAACTGCGGGAGCTGCATTTGCCGATACATTAAATACAACTAAAATTGAAGCCATCTTCCGTAAAGGAATGAGCAGGCATATAGACAGCTACAGCGGCTTTTATGATAATGGTAAGCTAAAGTCTACCGGCCTTGCAGATTACCTGAAAGGGCGCAAGGTAAACTCCGTGGACGTTTGCGGGCTTGCGGCCGATTATTGTGTGTACTTTACCGCTATGGATTCTTTAGAACTTGGCTTTGCTACCACTATTATTGAGCATGCCACCAGAGCTATTGACAGCAACCGGTTCGAACAGTTAAAAACGATATTTACAGCAAAAGGGGGCACGATGCAGTAAATTTAAATTTTATTTTAATATTCAGCCAGGTTACAAATTGTGCCAGCAGGTATAAATAGCATCAGGTCTTCATTACCCCACCAATAAAACAAATGCTATGCATACCAAAACTATCGCATGCCTGCTTATCCTTATCGCCTTGCTCCTGAATTCCTGCGGCAACTCAAACGTTGAACACCAGTCTGCCGATCGTGCTGAAAGCGCTGCTGCCACACCTGAAACGGCAGAAGACGTTACAGGCGACAACGCTTCCATCGTGTCTTCATACATCGCTAAGGCAGGCACAGACAGTACCAAGAAGATCATTAAAACTGCTGATTTAAAATTCAAATCAAAAGACGCTGTAAAAACTACCTACAACATAGAAGACATGGTGAGAGCCAACGGCGGATTTGTAGAATCTTCTGAAATATCAAAAACTCAACAAGATGAGAAGTTGGTGCAAACCACCAGAGACTCTGCATTACAGATCATTCACTATGTATTGCAGAGCAATGTGACCCTTCGTGTACCTCAGTATAACCTGGATATTTTGCTGAAGCAGATCAGCAACCATATAGATTTTTTAGAAAGCAGAAACCTCACGGCTGAAGACGCCTCGCTGAAATATTTTGCAGAAGAGCTTAGACAAAAAAGAGCATCGCGCTCTCAAAACAGGATTGATAGCCTGCAGGGCAGTAAAAGGGGTGATCTCAGTGACAATGTATCAGCCGAAAACGCGCGTTACAACAGGCAGCTATCTGCAGACGAAGCACTTTTGAACAAAATGCAACTGGATGATAAGGTCAATTACAGTACCGTGCACCTGCACATTTTCCAGGATAAAAAAGAATTTAAGACCACGGTGCCTTTTGTAAAAAGCATCAATACCTATAAGCCTGATTTTGGCTTAAGGTTTATAGATGCCTTAAAAACCGGCTGGTATCTATTCGTGGAATTTGTGCTGATCCTTACCAGGTTATGGTGGCTGTTATTTGTAGCAATCGGCATTTGGCTGGTTGTAAAAATGCTGCAAAAAATGAGCAGGAAGAAGAGGCTGTAGGTTTTGGTACAATATATGATGTTTAGTGTAAGTGAGGGATTACAACAATCGCTCACTTAGGATATGCAACCCTGTGAATAATGCTGCATGACAGCGGACAAAAAAAACAAATACTGATGAAGTTTAATGGAAAAAAAATAACATGGAAAGGCGTCTGGACAGTGCTGAAAAATTCCTTTACCGGATTTTCAGACGATAACGTTACCAACCTCAGCGGATCTCTTGCCTATGCAACTATATTTTCATTAGCTCCCTTCTTTATAGTATTGCTGGGTCTACTCGGATGGTTCCTGGGAAGAGAAGCAGTCGAAGGCGAAGTTTTTGAAACATTACGCCAGTACCTGGGTGCAAGCGCAGCAGGCTTCCTGGAAAATATTATAGAAAAAGCAGCGGTCTCGGGTAAGAGTAAAATAGCCGCAATCATTGGTATCGGTACGCTTATTTTTGCTGCTACCACGGTGTTTGCGCAAATACAGCAATCCATCAATACTATCTGGGGCATTAAACCCAAGCCCAAAAAAAGCTGGCTTAAAATGATATTAAACAGGTTATTATCCTTCTCCATGATCATAAGCCTTGGTTTTTTATTGCTGGTATTCTTTGGAGTAAACGCTGTGGTCGACGCCTTTAGCGACAGGTTGAGGCTGTGGTATCCGGATATTACGGTGATAATCATTTACGCAGTAAATATCCTCCTCTCATTCCTGGTGATTAGTGTTATATTCGGCGCTGTATTTAAGTTTCTGCCAGACGCTAAGATTAAGTGGAAAGATGTAATGGTAGGCGCCGCAACCACCACTGTACTGTTTATGCTGGGCCGTTTTCTCATTGGTATTTACATCAAAAACAGTAATATTGATTCAACCTTTGGCGCTGCAGCTTCATTCGTGATCATGCTGGTATGGATCTATTATTCGGCTATCATTTTATATTTCGGTGCGGAATTTACCAAGTCGTGGGCTATGGAATATGGATCCAATATCTATCCTGCGGAATATGCTGTTACCACTAAGATTGTTGAAGTGGAACATGAAGACAAGCCGCTGGAATCAGTGAATAAAACCCAAGTAAACGGGAAAGATATTGAAAACAAAACCACCGACCTGAATGAAAAAATAAAAGAAGATTTTTCTGAAAAAAATGAGGATGAGGATGTGATTGATATCAAAGGAAAAAATACTGTCTCGCTGCAGGAAAGGATTGATGACCTTGATAAAAAGATCGACGAGAAATTAAAAGAAAAACATGAGGATGATGAGCAAGTTTGATAAAAAAATGCATCTTATATTTTTGGAATAATTGAAGTTTCTAGGGCGCACCTCTAGGCGCGTCCCCACATAGAAATTCCACAATAGCAAGTTCCTACAATAGCAAGTTCACACAATAAAATCCTGTATTGATTTTAATATTAGAAAATATCACATCATTTGCCATGTTGTGTCAGCATTCTGTGGGAATGCGCCTTGAGGCGCGTTCTCACATAGCAACCTTCCACAATGAACTTATTTTTCTTTCTTCTGCCCCACTGCATTTCTTTTAGGTTTCTTTGCAGGCTTTGATGTTGGTTTATCTTTTTGAGGTTCACCGCCGGGCTTGGGAATCCACTCATAATCCATCTGACGCTTATCCAGATCAGCAGCAATTACTTTGATCCTTATCCTGTCTCCCATTCTGAAAGTCTTACCTGTTCTAATGCCACGCAACATAAACTCACCTTCAATATGCTCGAAAGTATCCATATACGAAAGGCTCATAAGGCTTACCATGCCTTCGCATTTTTCATTGATAGTCTCTACCCAGAAGCCAAATGAAGACACTCCGCTGATAACACCGTCAAAATCTTCACCCAGATGTTCCCGCATATATTCTATCTGTTTATACTTGTCGCCATCCCGCTCTGCATCCATAGCTGCACGCTCACGCTCACTACAGTGTATGCACTTTTCCTCCATCTCCTTATCAGGCTTGGCGCTATTGTTTAAAACAGCATCCAGCACACGATGTACCATCACATCCGGATAGCGGCGGATAGGGGAAGTAAAATGGCAATAGTTTTCAAAGCCTAAGCCATAGTGGCCAACATTCTCTGTAGTGTATACAGCCTTTGCCATAGTGCGTACGCCCAACTGTTCCAATACATGCATTTCGGGTTTACCTTGTATCTGCTGCAACATGTTGTTGAAACTCTCTGCAATAGCTTTAGGCGTGTTCAGATCAAACTTAAAACCAAATTTCATGGCTATCGGCAAAAATGCCTGAAGCTTTTCTTCGTCTGGTTTATCGTGAACGCGGTAAGGAAAAGGCAGTGGCTGCCCTTTGATCTTTACTTTAGAAACCTGCTCTGCAACTGCTTTGTTGGCAATCAACATAAATTCTTCAATCAACTGGTGGGAAGGCTTGCTTTCCTTCACTACAATGCCGATAGGCTTGCCCTTATCATCAAGCACAAACCTCACTTCTGTAGATGAGAAATTGATAGCTCCTTTCTCAAAACGCTGCCTGCGTATGTTTTGTGCAATCTCATGTATGGTCAGTATAACATCGCTGTGGTCTCCTGCGCCACCGTCAATAATATCCTGTGCTTCCTCGTAAGTAAACCTGCGGTTAGACCTGATGACCGTTCTTCCGAACCAGGTATCGCGGATAGCGCCGTTTTTATTCATGGTAAAGACTGCAGAGAAAGTAAATTTATCTTCATCCGGGCGCAGCGAGCACAGCACATTTGAAATATGTTCGGGCAGCATCGGGTTTACCCTGTCGGGCAAATAAACCGAAGTAGCGCGCTTATAAGCTTCATCGTCCAAAGCAGTGCCGGGTCGTACATAATAGCTTACGTCTGCAATGTGTACACCTATTTCAAACCAGTGTTCATCAATTTTTTTAAATGAAATGGCGTCATCAAAATCTTTGGCATCCAGCGGATCTATGGTGAAGGTAAGCACATCGCGAAAATCCTTCCTGCGATTTATTTCTTGCTGCGGCAAAGTGTCAGGCAAGGCTTCTGATTCTTTTTTTACTGCATCGTCAAACCCAATAGTGAAGCCATTTTCAGTGAGAATATTCTGCATGGCAAAATTATTTTCATCTTCAGGCTGTATCACTTTGATTATTTCAGCTTCGGGTTTTTTATCCGGGGAATCCCATTTCAAAAATTTTACTAAAACCCTTGATCCGTCCGGTATGTTTTTCATTCTGATAGCAGAAACATAAAAATCGGGCAGTGGTTTTTCTGAAATGATATTGACAAAACCAAAGCCTTCGGAAGCATTCAACACGCCCATGAAATCTGTCTGGTTTCTTTTTAGCACATCAATGATCCTGCCTTCCAGCTTGCCGCTGACTGAACTTTTCTTTGTCACTTTTACTACTACGGTATCGCCATCCAGCGCTGTTCCGAGGTCATTTCTGTTTATAAAAATATCTTCCTGTTCTTCACTGATTATTACATAGCCCACGCCTGAACGCGTCATATCCAGCACACCGGTTAAAGGCTTCATTGCCACAGTATGGTTTTTTCCTGTTGGTCTTTTATTTATATTTTTCTTCATTGTTAAATTTACTTCCTACATATTAGCAAAAATCATGCTTTTATTTCATCCATATATATTTTTTATCTCTTTAATTGGTCGAATTGCTATAAGGTTATTCGTTCATTTGTAAACACAATGGTAAGAGATATTTAAAAAGTTGTGCGGGAAAAAATGATTATTTTAGCATTAAATTTTAAGCGCTATGTTTCAAAGATACGGAAAACGGATTATGTGGATAGGTTTAGGGCTGCTTATTCTTTTTATTGCAGCTTCGCTATACTCCATGTTTGGCAGGCCTTTGGGCACACCGCAAAACAATAGCAACGTCACAATGCTGTTGATAGGATTGGGGATCGGCGCTATATTTATCATTCTTTTATGGCGCATTCAAAAGTCCGCAAACAAAGCATCTGCCATCGTTTCAGAGCATTCGCACACTATTGTGGAAAGCATGAAAAGAGTATTTAAAATTGTTTGTGCCGAAGGATTTATTTCAGAAGTATATAATTATAAACAATCTAAAAAACTGCTGGCTTTCATTCCCGCGCAAAAAAGTGCGCTGGTGATAGTTAAAGCCAAAGTGATGATAGGCTTCGATATTGAAAAATGCCGTTGGGAAATGGATGAGGAAAATAAAAAGGTGCGACTGATCTCTGTGCCTGAGCCTGAACTGCTATCCATAGAAACTGATTATAATTACTACAGCCTGGACGATGAAATTTTCTACAAATTCAGCAATGATGATTTCAGAAAAATACAGGAAAATGCCAGGAAACAAGTGGAAAAAGCTGCCATGGAAAGTGAAATGCCACGGATAGCAAAAGACCAGTTAAGAACCTTGCTTACAGAAGTAATTAAATCTAAAGACTGGAAAATAGAAGATAATCAGCAGCTGCTTAATTAACCTCTTTTGCAGAAAACGCTTTTATAAAATTTAATATTGTTGCATCAAACTCTGGTCGCTCATCAAACAGGAATGCATGTTGAATAGGCAGCACATATACAGGCACACCCATAAGTTTATCTTTAAAATTGCTGAGCTTGACCGCATCTTTTTCTGTGGTAAGAATAATTTTATCAGTTGCAGCAACTGAAGAAAATCTATTGATTAATGCAAGCACATCATTGTGTGTGAAATCGTGATGGTCACTGTATCTCAGCAGCTCAACATGACCGGCATGGGCTTGAATATAAGAGATAAGTTTACCGGTATTGGCTATGCCGGTGATCAACAATACATGGCTTCCCGATAACTTTTTCTTTTTATCCCGGGTAAATAAATGATAGGGCTCATTGTATGCAATGTGTGAGAAAAATACCAGTTGGCCAGGCAATGGATTTAACCGTTCAGTGATCTTTTCTTTTTGCCGTAAAGAAAGATCCGACGGGCACTTGGTGATAATAATTATATGCGCCCGCTGCGCGGATGCTTTTACATCACGCAGGTTGCCGACAGGAAGAAAGAAATCATCCACATACAAATTTCCAAACTCAGTGAGCAATATATTCAGGCCCGCGTTTACTGGTCTGTGCTGGAAAGCATCGTCAAGAATGATTATTTCCGTTTCAGGTGCATCGTGCAACAACGCTGGGATGGCTTCCGCACGCCGCTCGCCAACAGCCACGCTTATTTCAGGAAATGAAGTATGAAACTGCATAGGCTCATCACCGATATCACGGGCGGTAGTATTTTTGCCGGCAAGCAGGTAGCCTTTAGTTTTTCTTTTATAGCCGCGGCTAAGTGTGGCCACAAGGTAATCTTTTTTTAATAAGCGTATAAGGTATTCCGTCATCGGCGTTTTGCCTGTACCGCCCACAGACAGGTTGCCTACGCAGATCACCGGCAGGTTGAATGTTGCAGACCTAAGAATCTTTTTGTTGTAAAGGAAATTTCTCAGCAATACCACAAGCGCGTATATCACCGATACAGGAAATAATAAGTACCTGATAACTTTTATGATGGCATCAGAACGCATAAACAGCATCGCAGGTGATACAATAATCTAAAGCAATATCATGATTAGATACATCTTCTATTTCATCGACCGGAGGAAAATAACTGAAACCGATTTTTAATACATCTTCGCGGCACGTGGTTAAAAACTTATCATAGTAACCTTTTCCAAAGCCAACGCGGTAGCCGTTTGTATCGAAAGCAAGCAGTGGCACAAAAACCGCATCAATATCCCGCGGATCAACAAATACCTCTGATACGGGCTCGTACAATCCCTGAGGATTTTTTTCGTAAGGAGAATCTTCTTCTATGATTAATGCGTGCATCTGGTGGTTTTGCCAATCTGTTTTGGGGTAAGCTACTTGCAATTCAGGAAAAATAAACTGGATGTACCTGGTAAAAATAAACGTATTCGGTTCACCGAATTTTTCAATCGGGAAATAAGTGAACAGGCAATTTACTTCATCGTCAAAAGTGATTTTTTGCAAATTGATGAGCAAAAGATCATCAAACTTTAATCGCTGATGCGGCTCTATAGCTCTTCTTTTTGCAAGATATGCTTTGCGCAGTTCATTCTTATTCATCGTGAGTACTTTCAAAAAAAGTAAAAATGGTAGTGCCGTAATTACGTTGAAAGCTATAGCCGGCGTAATCTTTGTAATCGTTGCGTGGCGTATGTTCCAGCACAAAATAGCCGCCCTGTGCAATTAATTTCTTTTCAACAACCAGTTTGGGCAATTCATCAATAGCTCCCAAAGAATAAGGAGGGCCGGCAAAAATAAAGTCATAGGCGTCCCTGCAACTTTCAAGGTACTGGAACACATCCATCTTCAGCACTTTGGCATTTTGTATGTCCAGTAATTTTATATTTTGCTGAATGAAATTATACATCTGTGTGTCCTTCTCCACAATGGTGAGATCGCCGGCACCGCGTGAGGCAAGCTCATAAGAGATGCTTCCTGTGCCGCCAAAAAGATCCAGCGTTTTTATATCATCAAAATCTACCCTGTTTTGCAAAATATTGAACAAGCCTTCCTTGGCAATGTCTGTAGTAGGCCTGGTATTGGGCATTTTAGCCGGCGGGTTTATTCTTCTTCCACGATATTTTCCGGTTATTATTCTCATGTAAAATAATCGGTGTTTAAAAAATAGGGTATAAAATAGTGTAATGGATATGCGCCTGTCTGCTCTTTTGAAAATAGATTTTCATCGATCGTATCCGCCTCAATATGCGGTATAAAATTATAGATCTGTTTATACAAAGCAGAGTCGCCGTCTATACTTCCTGACAACATCAGCCTGGTGTCATTTATGTCGAAGTCCAATTGCTTTATTGCATTTAGCAGGTGATACACAACATCTGCTTCACCAGAAAAACTGTAAGTGTTGATCAGTTGTAAATCACGGTTGCTGAAGGCTGCGAGGACCATGGTATAGTCATAAAAAATTGCATACAATAATTTACCATCTGCCTTAATAGTATTCACAATGCGGTGAATTATTGTTGAATATTTATGCGTGATCTTAACGCCAGGAAATGCTTTTTTCAGCGTTTGCAAATTTTTGCTATCTACAAAATAAGCGATCTCTATATCATTGAGTGAAGACCAAAACATTTCATATCCGGCCGGAACATTGAGTAGTTTATTCAAAAAAACTGCATCATTACTCTCCTGCAAAAATTCCTTGGGAATACAGGTGGCATAAGCATTCTGGCACACCACATTTACCGGCAATTCATTGTTAGCTTCCGCAAAGCCTTCTTTAACTGCATACAGTATTTCAGCAAAGTCATCCATGTTTTTATAGCTGTATAAATGAAATGCTGCAATAATATTCTCTGAAGAAGTTGTGCAGGCTGCTACATAATCGTCTCCCACTTCAAGAAAAAGACGGTGTGGTGTATGGTGGTTTTTTATCGCCTGTATTTTAAGGTGCATACGCTGCAATATTACGATTTAATGCGCTTCCAGCCAATTTGTACCAATACCTGCCTCTGCTTCCACAGGCACATCATTTGGCAGCGGCAGTGCAGTGCGCATCTTGTTTATCACAATCTCCCTGACCAGTTCTATTTCGCTTTGCAGTACATCAAACACCAATTCATCATGTACCTGCAAAATCATTTTTGAACGTATGCCTTGTTCTTTGAAAGCCTGATGAATATTGATCATGGCAAGCTTGATCATATCTGCTGCCGTTCCTTGTATGGGAGAGTTGATGGCATTTCTTTCTGCATAGCCGCGCACCACAGCATTGGATGAATTGATATCTTTCAGCCAGTTCTTTCTGCCAAGGATGGTTTCTGCATAGCCTTTTCGCTGGGCGGAAGCAATTGCCTCAGTCATATAATTATCAATCCCCGAAAATTCTTTTTTGTAGTTTTCAATGATCTCCCGCGCTTCTGATCTGCTGATGTTGAGATTGTTTGCCAATCCAAAAGCGCCCTGTCCGTAAATAATGCCGAAGTTTACACTTTTGGCTTTATAACGCTGCTCCTTGGTAACATCAACAGGATCTACGCCATAGACTTTTGCAGCCGTTGCTGTATGAATGTCCATACCATTTTTAAATGCTTCGCACATATTTTTATCGCCACTGATAGCTGCTACAATGCGCAGCTCTATTTGAGAATAATCGGCGCTTAATAAAATATGATTCTCATCGCGCGGGATAAATGCTCTTCTTATTTCCCTTCCCCGTTCTGTTCTGATAGGTATATTCTGGAGGTTAGGATTGTTACTGCTCAAACGCCCGGTGACAGCGATTGTCTGGTTAAAAGAGGTGTGTACCCTTCCGCTTCTCGGATTCACTATCTGCGGTAAAGTATCCACATAGGTATTGCGCAGCTTGGTGAGTTCCCTGAAACTTAGGATGTCCTCTGCAATTTTATGCTGATGCGATAATTTCAGCAATACATCTTCGCCCGTAGCATATTGGCCTGTCCTGGTTTTCCTGGCCCTGGGGTCTAACTGCAATTTTTCAAAAAGCACTTCACCTAACTGTTTAGGCGATGCCAGGTTAAACCTTACGCCAGCTTCGCGGTAAACATTTTCTTCATATTCAGCGGCTTCTTTTTCCAGTCCTTTGGAGTAGTCCAGTAAAAAACCTTCATCGATCTTTACGCCTTCAAACTCCATATCCAGCAGTACTTTTACCAAAGGATTATCAACCTGCGAAAAAATGGTTTGTACGTTTTTTTTATGGATCATAGGTGCGAAGACTTCTTTCAATTGCAGCGTTACATCTGCATCTTCGCCGGCGTATTCCACCACTTTGCCAACCTCTACGTCGCGCATGGTTCCCTGGTTCTTACCTTTTTTACCAATCATTTCCGTGATGGCTATGGGCGTATAACCCAGGTATTGCTCGCTAAGCAAATCCATGCCACGCCTGCCTTCCGGCTCAATTACGTAATGCGCTACCATTGTATCAAACACTTCGCCTGTGAGCTCCTTACCGTACCATTTCAAAACCAGCAGATCATATTTCATATTCTGCCCGATCCATAAAACATCACGTCTGCGAAACAGTTCATCAAACAGATCCAGCCTTTTAAGCGTCTCCTGCCTGTCGGCAGGCAGGGGTACATAGAAAGCTTCTCCTTTTTCTACACAGAAACTCAGCCCCACCAGCTCAGCGCGGTTTGCATCAGGACTCGTGGTTTCTGTATCAAAAGAGATTTCTTTATAGGTAAATAATTTTTGAATAAGCCGGTGAATGTCCGGGTTTGTATCAATAAGATGGTATTTGTGTTCGGTATTGCTGATGTTGCGCATTTCCTTCACTGTCTGAATATCTTCCGTGATGGCAACCTGCATATCAGCTTCCACAACATTTCCAAAAAGATCTCTCTGCACGTTTTCAGATACAGACACCGTAAAGGTTTCACCCAGCAATCTTTTGCCCAGCGCACGAAACTCAAGCTCGGCAAACACCTGGGTCAAAGCCTCTGTATTCCAAGGCTTTAGTTCAAAGTCTTCTTCGTGAAATTCTATAGGTACGTTGGTGATAATGGTAGCCAGCATTTTAGATAAGATGGCATTTTCTTTCCCGGCCCTTATTTTTTCACCCAGTGCACCAGGAATATCATCGGCATTTTCCAGTACATTTTCCAGTGTTTTATATTCTTTCAAGAGCTTGGCTGCTGTTTTGGCGCCCACGCCTGCAATGCCCGGGATATTGTCTACTGCATCGCCCATAAGCCCGAGGATGTCAATCACCTGGCAAACATTTTCTATATCCCATTTCTCGCAAATCTTTTCCGCTGTAAGAATTTCTTCCTTGCTGCCCATGTACGCGGGCTTGAAAATAAACACGTTTTCTTTGGTAAGCAACTGCCCGAAATCCTTGTCCGGGGTAACCATAAAAACTTCATAACCCATATCTGCTGCCTGCCATGCAAGCGTGCCTATTACATCATCTGCCTCATAACCTTCACGCTCAAGCACCGGTATATTGAAGGCTTCAATGATCCTTTTTATTTCAGGCAAAGAAGAGAGCAGGTCTTCAGGCGCCTCCTGCCGGTTGGCCTTGTACATCTCAAAGCTGGTGTGCCGTTCAGTTGGCGCGAATGCATCGAAGCACACCGCCATGTGCGTAGGCTTGTATTTATTGATGAGTTCAATCAGTGTATTTGTAAATCCGAATTGTGCGTTTGTATTTTTGCCCTGTGAGGTGATGCGAGGGTTGCGTATAAGTGCGTAATAGGCACGGTATATCAACGCCATAGCATCAAGCAGAAAAAGTTTTTTCTTCATATCGTTGTTTCCAATAGACGGTAAAAGTACAATTTTTATCAGGGAATGGCGGGCAATTATCTTACTGAATTACTGGACTTTGCCTAACAATAATTGCTCATTTTGTACATATCATTAACATATTGCCTTATTTAACATTCCTATTGAAGTTGGGTGATTGTTGCGTACTATTACACAGTTTAATACATATTCTAACAATAGTATTGACATTTATAATCTTACTGCTTAAAAATAAACACCTTGAGAATTACTTCATAATTGTGTTGTCCTATTTCTCACACAGTTTAATGCCTAGCAAATTGTCGTTTTGTAATTAAATCTGAAAAAAATCAAACAATATTGCCGGCTGCCACCTTAAAAGGAATTACATCTTTGAAAGGAACTATCAGGGATATAAATGGTTATAATTTAATGTACCAAACGATGATAGCGTAATGATTGGTTATGCCCGGACTTTATCCAAAGATTTTAAGTAAAACGCAGGATTTAGCTACTAATACTCTATTTTTAGCTGAACAATCGCAACCTTAAATAAAGATACAGAAGAAGAAATATTTAATCTGAATATATATATGTGTTTAAGCAAAAAAACTCATTTCTGAAATTCAAATTAATCTTTCAGAAAACATAAAAAAGGTCTTATCTCTCATGGTATTTTTTAAAGCAAGGTTATTGTCCTGCAAGCTTATTCTAATAATTTAAATCATTCCCCAATCCCTGAATATATCAAGTACAATGTTCTTCCTCGCGGCGCTGAAGCCATCATTTTTATCCTGCTCAGGCTTGGTGAGCCTGTTGGCAAAGAAATACACATTATCTCTAACAGTGAGCCAGCCCACATACCAGCCAATATCTTTGCCTTCAGACTGCGTCCACCCGCTCTTGCTGCGGATAGTATATGTTTCTGTGCTGTCAGATAGCATAATGTTTTTCACCGTATGCATAACCGCTGTATCAAAAGGAAGCTTATTGTAGTACAGGTTTTTTAAGAAAAAAATCTGCTGTACAGGCGTGACTTTAAAATTGCCATAGTTCCAGAAATCAATTCCTTTTTCAGAAAAGTCATTATTGCCGTAATTGATCTCATGTAATACTTCCCTATACTTTTCCCTGCCAACTCTTTTTGCCATTTCAACATAAAACCATACCGTTGAATTCCTGAAAGCATCCTGCATATCTGTATCCTGATTCCATGCGGCAACGGGTGCTCCATTAAATATCCTTATCTTTTTATCCCACGGAAGCAGTTCATGTTCATTGTCCACAACTCGCGTCTGTAGTGCAATACAGGAATTTACTATCTTAAAAGTAGAAGCTGGCAATGTGCCTTTATATGCGTCATTCCTGTCAGAAAAAAACCATTTATTCCGGTTTACATCAAAGACAACTATACTGCCTTCGACATGATATTTTTTATAGATGTAATCTACCGTTTGCGCTTGCGATACAAACGAAAAAAAGATTGATGCAATGAGCAAGAGGTGTTTTATTTTCATGTGTATTTCGTGCGCCACTTTGCGGCTGTTTTTAATGGTCGCATGGAATAGCCTTTATTCATTCACGGTTGGTATGCAACTTTGCTTATGGCTATTTCATGATTAGGATCAGCAATTTACCCTACCGCTTATTTTCCCATACATTATTCTTCTGTTCTACATCTGCCAGGCGTTTGGAAGGATCTATTTCTATGCTTACAATATTTGCCCTATTGGTTGGCAGCTTTAAAACATAGGTCTGGTTTGTCCAGTTCCAGGCAGGTGGGAAGCTCCAGCGGTAATAATTATTTTCCGGCTCTTTGTGGCCAAACATGAGATCTGTAGCAATGCTCACCAATTCGCGGGCTTTGTTTTTGTAGGTAACCAGGATGTCAACCGGCATAGGCATGCCGCCATCTCTTCTCAGCTCTACCAATGTGGTATCGTTATTGCCGGCAACCACATCACCAATGGCATAGTCAATTGTGCGCGTGGTATTTGCCCAATAATCTTTGTACCATTTCAACTGTAAGCCGCTGACATGCTC
Organism: Bacteroidota bacterium; assembly: GCA_023422835.1. GTDB lineage: Bacteria > Bacteroidota > Bacteroidia > Chitinophagales > Chitinophagaceae > Haoranjiania > Haoranjiania flava. The sequence continues at coordinate 44,788 of JAFAGI010000009.1, forward strand.
AGCTACGCGCACCATATCGGCTGGTGTAGGATGCTTAAATTTCCACTGCCTTTCATATTCCAGCAGGAACTCATCCATCTTTTTATTGCCTATGATATATGCAAGCTGCGCATAAAAAACCATGCCCTTACCGTAAGCCGCCTGAGAATAGGCATAGTTGGTATTAAAATGGTCTGCATGTGTAGACATGGGCTCTTCCAGCTTGCTTTTTACCAGGTTGTAGTAGCTGTCGTAGCTATTTAGGTACCACATAGAATCTTTGTTGATCCAGCCTCTTATTCTCTGTTCAAAATAAGTTGCACCGCCTTCATCCATCCATGCATATGCACCTTCATTGCTGGCTATGGTGCCTTGGTACCAGTTGTGCCCCAGTTCATGTAAAGCTGTACCAACACCCGGGCCCTTGATAAGTGTAGCCATCGGGTATTCCATGCCACCGTCAGCGCCTTGTATGAAAGAATAATTCGGGTAGCGGTATGGGCCAAAAGTCTTTTCAATAAAAGGATACACCAATTCTATAGTATCAGCCAGCTTCTTCCATTTATCATCATATTCTTCATTTGTTTTTTTATAAACAAAATACAACAGCGGCCCTCTCTCTACTTTTCTCCTGATCATGGCATAGTCAGGGTCTGCACCCCATACAAAGTCGTGAATATTATTAGCCTTGAACTTCCAGGTAAGTTTTTCTGCATTTGTTCTTGGCATACCTTTTACTACGCCGTAGTTGTAGCCAACTTCATTGGGATTTATAATAGTTCCTGACCCGGCAACCATATAATGCTTGTCAAGCGTAATGTTTACATTAAACTCGCCGAAGGGAGCATAAAATTCCCGGGCTATGTATTGATTCGGGTGCCAACCTTCATGATCATATGCTGCAATCTTAGGATACCATTGAGCCATGCTGTAGCGTACACCTTCTGCATTGTCGCGGCCTGCCCTTCTTATCTGTAGCGGCACCTGTGCTTCAAACACAATCTCAATTACCGCAGATCTGCCGGGGAGGATATGTTGCTGCAAAGGGATTTTCATGATGGTTTGCGTTATCTCTGGGGTGATCACCTGTCCGTTGACCCTTACGGTTTGTATACGCTGATACCCCGCTTCGTTCGGGGCCAGCTTACTAATGCGGTCAGCTACGCGCTTGTCCCAGTCGCGAATAATGTTTCCTTTATTGTCTCTGCCCAGGATCACCCTTCCTGCATAGTTGCTTCTTTCATCCATCATGCTGCCCGGCTGGAAGGCGTTCCAGAACAGGTGTACAAAAATTTTATCTAGAGAGTCGGGAGAATTGTTCCAGTAAGTGACCACTTCTTTCCCCTTCATGATATTGGTTTTTACATCAAGGTTTACGTCAATGCTGTATTTTATTTTCTGCTGCCACCTGTCTATCTGCGCATGCCCGTTCAATGCTGCAAAAAGCAATACAGTGGTATACAATAAAACTCTGTTCATCATCATAAATTATTCTGGTACATTACTATCTGTTGCCGTTAAATGCCGTCCACCTACCGTTGCGTTTTTCAAAGCGGATGATGTTGCTTAGCGGGCTCTCATTGTTCTCTTTGTCCACGCTGGTCACTACAGCATAAAACTTAGACCAATAAGCCGGCAGTTCATATAGTGGCAAGGCAAAATTAAATCGATTATTACCATTGGCCACCAACATTTTCTCCGGTGCATTTCCCAGTTCTGTAAAGTCATCCGTAAAGTACAGCACAAAAGATTTCACCTTATCGCGCGTAGATACCTCGTTGAGAGCGCCGCTGATGTTGATCTGATTGCCGGATATGTTTACTTCCGGCGACCATATTTCCGGAGCCATGGGTGGTGTACGGTCTATCCACGCCATGGGTGGTACAATGGCCGGTTTTTTATAATAATTATTTTGCAACGAGTCTGTCCATCCGTTGAGGTTATTGAGTAAACTTTTATAGCTGAAATAGACGCTGCCGTGCACGTTGGGATTGTCTCTCAGCAGTTTGATCTGGTTAGGTATTTCATTCCGGTTTCTCCACAGTGCGGAGGTATTGGCATTGAAAGGTCCCTGGCCTATGTAGAGCTGTTTGCCGTAAGTGTGTTCAGACCACCATTTCAGCAATATGCGGTAGTCCTGCCCGTCTTTGCCGATAGGCCAGTACAATTGCGGTGCAATGTAATCTACCCAACCATTCTTCAGCCATTTTAAAATATCTGCATACAAGGTATAGTAATTCGTAAGGCCGCGCGTATCGCTGCCTATAGGATCCTGCGATTTGTTTTTATAAATACCAAAAGGGCTTACGCCGAATTTCACCATCGGTTTGCTCTGAGTGATGGCATCATGAATTTCTTTAATAATGAGGTCTACATTTTCCCTCCGCCAGTCGGATTTACTCATGCCGTTGCCGTACTTCCTGTAAGCTGCATCGTCGGGGTAATCGTTTTTTTCTGGATAAGGATAAAAATAATCGTCGAGGTGTATGCCATCCACATCATAGCGGTTAATAATGTCTTTTACCACACCCACAAAATACTGCCTGGTCTCCGGTAGGCCCGGATTGAATATCTTGAGTTTGCCGTAAGTGAAAAACATTTCCGGTCGGCGCCTGGTAATATGGTTGGGTGAAACAGATGAGCGGTTAATATCTACCACGGCACGGTAAGGATTGAGCCACGCATGGAACTCCAGTCCTCTTTTATGGGTTTCTTCAATCATGAACAACAAAGGGTCATAGCCCGGGTCCCGGCCTTGCGTGCCGGTGATATATTCGCTCCACGGATCGTATTGAGAAGGGTAGAATGCGTCCGTTGCCGGACGTACCTGCACAAACAATGCATTGAGCCCGGTGCGCTTTGCATGCTCTACAATGCGTATGTACTCAGCCTTCTGCTGTTCTGCGCTTAATCCTTTCCTGCTTGGCCAGTCAATATTGCCCACAGAAGCGACCCATGCAGAGCGCATTTCATACTTAGGAGAATAGCCATTATCCGCAACGTAATATTGTGCAGATACAGACTGTGTAAATAAACTCAAAAAAATAAAAATAAAACCGGCTGAAAAGTTTTTGTTCATGTTGATTTGATAATGTTTTCGGGGGGTTACACAAGCACACCGCGCATTTTATCTAAAATAGTACATACGGCCTTTGCTTCTTCTTCTGTAATGTTGCTGACGATGGCATCGAATTCGGGGTCTTTCTCGTCAATATTTTCTAATATCCTGCGCCCTGCTTCTGTAATTGTTATTTCCAGCAGGCGCTTGTCGGTACGGCTGGACGTTTTCTCCACCAAGCCTTTGATGATAAGCCTGTCGATGATCCTGCTGGTATCGCTCATTTTATCCAGCAACCTTTCGCGTATCTGTATCAGGCTAAGGGGTTCTTTACTGCAACGCAGAATGCGGAGTATGTTGAACTGCTGCATGGTAATGTTCTCAGGCTCTAATAAAAATCTTAATCTTTCTGAAAGCCAATTAGAAGTGTACAGCACTTCCAGCATTACTTTTTGCGCATAGTTGTTACATTTTCTTCGCGGTATGGCATTCAGATTTTCAAATTTTGCTTCAAACTGTGACATAGCATTCTTAATTTATTCTTCCCATACAGATAATCCCTCACTACAATTGGCGCAAATATCAATGTTTTTGCGGCTGGTCATAAGCTCAGATCTGAATTGTTTGTAATTATCGTTTTTCCATATTTCCTTAAACGGCTGGTTTTTCAGATTGCCCAGGCGGTGCATGGCATCCTTATCAAAGCAACAGGGCACTACCAGGCCGTCCCAGGTGATCACATTGGCGCTCCATAATTTCCAGCAATGGTTTTGCAAACCATTCTTAGGCTGTGTGGCTCCGCCGGCATCTTTCCTGTAGCGGCTGTATTTGTTGATGGTGGGAATGAGCTGGTTAGGATCATTCTCATAATCATATACCTGCGCTGTTTTAAAGCGTACCTGGTCTACACCCACTTCCTTGGCCAGCCGCTTCACATCTTCTATCTGGTGCTCATTGGGCTTTACCACTAAAAACTGGAAAAAGACAAACGGTTTTTTGCTGTTTAACGCTTTTTTCCATTTCACAATGTTCTTTGCACCTTCTATCACTTTTTCCAGGTTGCCGCCCACGCGGTATTGCTGGTATACATCCTGGGTAGTGCCGTCTATGGAAATGATAAGCCTGTCTAAGCCGCTCTCCACCGTCTTGCGTGCATTTTCATCGTTTAAATAATGCGCATTGGAAGAGGTAGCCGTATAAATGCCCTTGTCTGCGGCGTACTTCACCATCTCCAGGAAATTGGGGTTCAGGTAGGGTTCTCCCTGGAAATAAAAGATCAGGTATAAAAGCTCTTTGTGAATATCGTCAATGGTGTCTTTAAAAAAATTTTTTTCAAGCATTCCTTTGGGCCTCGTAAATGCGCGCAATCCGCTGGGGCATTCGGGGCAGCGCAGGTTACACGAGGTGGTAGGCTCAAACGATATGGAGACAGGATAACCCCACTGCACAGGCATTTTCCGCCATTTGCTTACCTGATAGCTGAGCCATACTTTTGCAGCATTCCAAAAGCGTCTCGGCGTAATTTTACCAGCAAGATTTATACTGTCATTCCAATTAAAGTACATAACAACAAAAATAGTACTTTAACCAGTACTATTGATGTAGCAACAAGTATTTAACAAATCCGGGCAAAGATTGTTTCTTTCAGACCATTAAAGTTGCAGGCCGGAAAACGGCTTACCTCTTTGCTCATCTTTAAAGAAAGAAATTGTGCTTATTCTACAAAACGTCTCCTATATCCATCCCAACAAAAATTTACTATTTAACAATGCCGGCTTGCTGGAACATGAGATAAAAACAATGCTCAACAGGTTTTTGTTTACCAAGCAGGACTGGGACAAGCGTTGTACTGTTTTGAGCGGAGGTGAAAGGATGCGCCTGACCTTGTGCTGCCTCACTATCAGCAATGGTTCTCCGGACATCATTATTTTAGATGAACCTACTAACAACCTGGATATACAGAATATTGAAATGCTGACCTTTGCTATTAACGAATATCAAGGCGCGTTGATTATCGTTTCTCACGATGCCCGGTTTTTAGAGCAGGCACATATTGATCGTGTCTTGCAGCTTTGAAAGAAACCAAGGCAACTTAATTTTACGCTATTTTTGTGTGGCAATGGCAAAAATAAATCACAGGAAAAAACCGCGCAGGAACAAGAAAAAGCAATCACCGCCTGTTGCCCGGAAATGGGCCTGGATCATTACTGTGTGCGTGATAACTGCCCTGCTAATATTCCTGCTGGTAAGGTCTAAAAAACCTCATCACGTTTTTAAAACCTATAACGGATTCGGCATTCCCATACCTGCTGATTTTATCATTCACGGCATTGACGTGAGCCGTTACCAGGGGCTTATAAACTGGGAAATGGTAAAAAAGATGAATATAGACAGCATTCAAATAGGCTTTGCATTTATAAAAGCTACCGAAGGGCTGGAAAGCAAAGATCCTCAATTTGCTGAAAACTGGAAAGAAGCCAGACGTGTGGGCATACCACGCGGGGCTTATCATTTTTTCCTGCCGGACCGCGACGGCACTTTGCAGGCAAAAAACTTTATCAGCCAGGTGCCGGAGCTTTTTCCCGGAGATTTGCCGCCGGTAGTAGACATTGAAAAACTGAATGGCACTCTTCCCGCAATTATGCGTAAGGAGCTGCTGGAATTTATCACACTTACTGAAGCGCACTATGGCGTAAAGCCCATCATCTATACGTTTTCAAGCTTCTACAAAGACTACCTGCAGGATGCGTTTCCCGACAATCCTTTGTGGATAGCACATTATAAACTGCAAAACAAACGCCCTGCTCTGAACCGCGACTGGCAGTTTTGGCAACACAGTGAAACAGCACGTGTGAGCGGCATCAATGTGCCGGTAGACATGAACGTTTTTTACGGCGACAGCCTGCTGTTCAGCGAGTTGCTACTGGATTAATATTTCTTCTTGAAATTGCGGTTATTATTATTATTGCCGCCCGTGCGGTTGCCAAAGCCTGGTTTGTTACTGACCATGCCACCCTGCCCCTGGCGTTTCTGGGAGTTTTGGTTATTTCTTTGAGTAAAACCCTGGCGGTTTTTATTTTTATTCTGTGTGTAAACTCTGTTGGTGTTGCCATTTACCTGCCTGGTATCTTCCTTCACATGTACCGCCGGCGCGTTGTCAAAATGAAGTTTACCACCGCTGATAGAGCTCAGCTCGGTCTGTATGGAAGCATCCTGCACGGTTTCCTTATGCCAGTTGCTGTAAGTGAGCTTCATATAATAGGCTATAGCGTTGGCGAAGCCATCTTGTTTTTCCTTGTCTGTTTCCTGCAAAGCCTTATCAATCACCAATTCCAGGTTTTTGCCCAAGTGTGCGTATTTAGGATATCGCTCCGGATAAGGCAATGGCTGAGGCTTTTCTTTGTAAGTTTCTTTGTTGGGTATAGGATAAGGGCTCTCTACCTGTAACTTAAAATCACTGATATAGAAAAGATGATCCCATAATTTATGTCGGAAATCTTCCACATTTTTCAAATGCGGGTTCAGGAAGCCCATGAGTTCTATTAAAACCTCTGCTTGTTCCTGTCTTTTATTTTTGTCTTCAATTGTAAGAATGTAGTCTACCATTCTTTGAATATGTCTTCCATATTCCTTCATGCTCAAGTGAGGACGAGCTGTGTTATATTCCATAAGTATATTAAGGATGCAAAAGTAATGAAAAGTTATTCGCAGTGTGCAATAAGTTTCCCGGTTTTTGCTTATACAGGCAAACCGATTTCACCTAAATCCATGCATAGCATTCTAAAACCTTAAATATAAAGCATAGTAATCCTTGATTTTTTTAACAAGAACGCACTAATTCTTCATATTGGTGAAGGTGAGCGGCAGCTGAATGTTGCCCTTCAGGTCAGCAATCACAGCCTGCAGGTCATCAATTTTTTTAGCGATCACGCGCACGGTATCATCCATGATCTGGGTTTGCACTTTAAGGCCGCTGTCTTTAATGCGTTTAGTTATCTTTTTAGCATCTTCCTGTTTCAGCCCGTTCTGCACTGCAACTTCTTTTTTTACCAGCTTGCCGCTGGGATAAGCATCTTTCTCAAAATCAAATGCAGACGGGTCAATGCCCTGCTTCATGGCACGGCTGATGAGTACATCAATGACCTGCTTCATCTTCATATCACTTTCGGTTTCGAGCTTTACGATGTAATTCTTCTTATCCAGCTCAATATGCACCGGCGAATTCTTGAAATCAAAACGGTTGGCTATTTCCTTGGTTACGGTGTTTACCGCATTGTCCAGTGTTTGCAGGTCTACCTTGCAGGCAATATCAAATGAAGGCATATGGTGAAAATGAATGATTGTGAAATGTATACTCAAAGTTAGGGAAAAATTATGTAATCACTAAAAAAGAGGCTTCAAATTTGAAGCCTCTTTTCTGTTTAATTTCTGGCAATAATTATATTTTTTCTTTTATTTCGAGCTTAGGCTTCGCTCTGCCTTCAGTACAATCTATACTAATTATATATACTTTTCCTTCTGTCAGTTGTTTTCCGGAAGACAGTCCCAGGTTTCCGGATTCTTGTACAGTGACTATTTCCGGAATTATACCTTTTGTTTCTGCGTAGTCAGGACCTCTGTATTCACCTCCCCAGCCGTCTTGGAAGAAAAACTTAAAATCGAAATAATCTGTTCTGATCTGTCCATTACCTTTTTCCGTACTGGCTGTTATAGTCATTTGATATACTTTAGGTTTTACAGGGGCCATGCAAAGCATCTTACCGGGACTCCAGCCAGGTTGGCCGTTATTCATTCCAGGTTTGGCAATTCCCCATCCGGCAATCCATATAGCTCCTGATCCATCTGGCTGTAAGGTAGCTTTCTCACCGGAAGCATTCAGCGTTAATACATTTAAATATTTCTTATCCCTGTCCGCCACTATACGATATTTACCACTTATTGCAGAGAATGTAATTTTCCCAGAAGCATCCTTTTTTAGAAAGTCGGGATCTATCCAGTATTGATCAAAATCCTGAACACCTTCGGCCTTTAATTCATCGCCGGTATTAAGGTTCAGATCTATAAAGAAATGTCCATCTGCAGTAAAGTTCATTTCCTTGTCATTTAGCTTATAGGAGGCGAAAGGGCTACGTTCGTATGTAAACGTATTAAATAGTATGTTATAGGGACTGCTTTGCAGACTCAGAAAAGTAATAGGATTTTTTATATTTTCTTTTATAGTGCCTCCTCCCCAGCCGAAGTTAATATTATTACCATTATTTCCGAAGGCAGGCGCAACGATATAACCTTTGATTATTTGTGGAGCGGATGTTGCTGTACGGAACAGATATGTGTTTTCCTCTGAACGCAACATCTTTAAACTATCACCGTTTTCAGTAACAAGATATAGATAGCTATATTGCGGGCGAGAGAGGGTTACTTGATGTTCTTCTTCTTTTTTTGTAAAATGTATGTCTTGCAGAACCAGCTTTAAAGTTGCTTTTCCATTAGGTATATTCTTTAAAAAAGGAACAAATACTTTACCTGCATAGTGGCCATCTGCTTTAGTTCTGATAGTAGTTTGCGAAACCATATCTTCTCCAAAGAAAAGCTGTGCCTTTAGTGTAGAAAGCGGCACTAACGGATCAGACACATTTGCCGAAAAAGAGATGCTATCGCCAAAAAAAGCCTGCTCAGGTACTTGCAATGATGTTATCTGTGGATTGCCGGGCGTTCCAGGAAAATCATTGTTATCTTTCTTACAATTTGTAAAAAAGCATAATAATGCCGGTATAACCAATAAAAATATTTTTTGCATAGCTGTAATTTTAAATTTAAACGGTTTTTATTTCCTCCATTTGAAAGATGCTACGGATTTTGCGGGAAGGCTGTAACTTAGCGACCTGCCATCCATAGCTAATGTAATTGACTGTGGCTCATCCTTAGTATTAAGTACCACTACTCCTACAGTATTATCTGTGTTTAATACTGCTGTGTAATGTAGTCCTGATGTGGTGAATCCTGAGGTTTTAATTCTTTTTGCACCACCTTGTATCACTTTGGAAAGGTGCGCCAGATCGTAATAATGACTGTTACGCGTAAGAGTTGTATAATCTGCTTTGTTAATATCTATAACTCCGAGACAATTTGTACATCCGCCTGGGCGATTAGGCCCATGTTGCTCATCTAACATAAAGTTCCAGACAATTACGGCTTTACAGTGCCGGTTAAGCGTGCCAATACCTACATGCTCAAGGTTCCACATCAGATCTTCGGCAAAAGTGTACCCCCATAAGCCTATTGATATTTCAGTGAAATAAAGATTCTTATCAGGAAATGCATTGTGGATATAATCCATTTCTGTTTCAGAACCGCCATAAGCATGGTACGCTGCTCCGTCTATATATTTCGCGGCATCCGGATCTTCGTAAATTTTTGCAGGATAATGTATCTGATCAGCATTTTCCGGTTTATGGCTATCATAGTCATAATTGTGATCGTAACTTATGATGCGGGTATTTATACCTGCAGTTTTAAATGCCGGGCCAAGCGCTGTCTTTATAAAATCGCGCTGTTCCTGCCATGTCATATACAAAGATGCAGAGTTACCCCGGTTTAGCGGCTCATTCTGTACAGTTACTGCATAAATATCTATACCATTATTTTTCATGGCATTGATGTATTTTACAAAGTAGCTGGCATAGTCCTGATAATTGGAAGGATTTAATTGTCCATCGTTCCATTTATTATGTGGCTTTAATTCTTTAAGATTGTTTACTTTCATCCATAAAGGCGGAGTCCATGGAGATGCCATTATCTTTACCTTGGGATTAATAGCAAGAATCTCTTTCAGTACAGGTATCACATACTTTGTATCTTCTTCGTGCAGCGCAAAGTTCTCCATACCCGGCTTATCGCAATAGCTATATTCAGATAATGAAAAATCGGAACATCCTAAAGCAATACGAATGAAACTATATCCCATACCTTCGCGGGTATCAAAAACCTCGGTAAGTAAAGCCTTTCTATTTGCTGCATTCATCTTCAGCAGATTATAACACGTAGAACCTGTAAACGCAGCACCAAAACCATCAATCTGCTGATACTGTTGTGTGGGGTCTAAAGTAACGGTGTAAGGAGAAAGATTGTCTTTCTTATTGAATTCCAAATTAATTTTTTTGAACAGCATTGACTGGGTTGCTGTAGTTACATATACCTCTACAGGCTGTACAGGATCAGGTTTTGAAGTATCGGGTTTGTCTATTCCCTGCTTGCTGCCGGGCGAACAAAAAGAGTAAAGAAACGAAAGAGAAATGGCTAAAACAGACATTGTCATTTTTGCTATATTTTGCATGTATTCTTTATGTTTTGATATTCAGGATAATTATCGGGAGAATACGCCAAGTCCATACCCGGTTTTGTATGAAGCATGCCTATGGCTATTCTATATAATATGTTTTAATACCCAGGATTTTGCTTCAGCTCCGCATTCATATCTATTGCGCTTTGCGGAATAGGCAACAATATGGTTTCTTCTGTAAGCGGCAGCATTTTTATTCGTCCGACATCCCGCTGGTTCAATGTATTAAGGACACTTATAGCCTTTCCGTTACGCACAAGATCAAACCAACGCTGCCCTTCAAAAGCCAATTCAAGACGGCGCTCTTTTAATACAGCATCTTCCATAGCGGTTTTAGACCCGGTTACAGATGCCGGCAAACTGCTTAATTGTACACGGCTACGAACTTGATTTACAATATTTTTTGCTTCATCCAGCCTGTTCTGCTGCACCAATGCTTCGGCTTTTAATAGCAATATATCTGCAAGGCGAAGCTTAATAATACTGTTATAGGCTGACCTGGTTTTATACATGAACGGGTAATTGTTGCTGGGGTAATGATTACTCCAATCCGGCTTACCCCAAACAATAGAAGCATTTTTCCTGATATTATCTCCTTCACTTTCAAAAGCAGCGATCAGGTCGCGCGAAGGTGTTATCCATTTTGCCCAATCATAGCGGCTATTGGCATTTGCCAGGTCTATACCGAACATCCAGGTAACCCAGCTTCCGCTTCCGGACATATAGGTGACTTCAAAAATAGACTCTGAGCTGTTTCGCAGTTTAGCGTCTTTTGTATTTGTATTAAAGTCAAAAAGATCTCCGTAATTGCTTTCGAGTGCAAAGCCTGCATCCTGTACTTTCTGGCAATAATCTATGACTTTTGCATAATCTCTCACAGGTTTTTCTGCATATACCTTTGCCAGCAAAGCATTTGCTACACCTTTGCTCAGTAAAAATTTATCTCCTGGCGTTACATCAGGCGCATCCTGTGCGGCCTGCTGCAAATCTTTCACAACCTGGGAATATACTTTTTGTACAGAATCCCTTGACGGGAAAAGCAAAGGATATACTTCTTCTATATTATCAGAAGTAACATCTGGTGTTTTTTGCAGAACCAAAGGTATGTCTCCCCATAAACGCACCATATCGAACCATATCCACGCTCTGAAAATGAGCGCTTCTGCTTTCCATTGTTTTCTTTCTGCTTGTGTAAGCGAAGGATCAGGCACAAAGTCAATATTCAAGATAATCCTGTTGGCATTGCTTACATAGTTAAGCATAGCATTCCAGTCGCGGGCTATATTTTTATTAATACCGTCTTGAGACTGGGCTTCCAAGGAAGAGAGTTCATTACCTGAAGTACCACGGTATGCATTATCTGCATGCACTTCAGAAAACACAAGATAATCCAGGTACCAAGCTTCCTGTGCATCCCGGATAGTAGAATATAAAGCGTTTCTTTGCGCATTCATTTGTTCGCGGGTGGCAAATTCTAACGTATTATCCGTAGTGTCTCTGGGTACAGTGATCTCACTGAAACCTATGGGATCTTTTTTTAAAGAGCAAGAAGACAATAATGCCATTAAAACTATAGTTAGAAATATGTGATTTTTCTTCATTTTTTGCTATTTTTATTTTTACAAATCAATATTTACACCTACAATAAAAGTCTTAACCTGTGGATAGGTACCCCAGTCGATTCCCTGTACGGTGGCACTTCCACCATATTGATTTACTTCCGGATCAAAGCCTTTATAATTTGTAATGGTAAACAGATTCTGTGCAGTAACGTAAGGCTGTAAACGGGTAATTTTCCATTTCTCTAAAATACGTGCTTTAATATCATAAGAAAGTGTAAGGGACTTTAATCTTGCATAGCTGCCGTCTTCTACAAAGCGCGTAGAAGCGCGCAGATTGTCTGTACCCGTTGAAGCTCGCGGTATATCTGTTATCTGCCCCGGAATACGCCAACGGCGCAGAACTTCCGTGGATTGATTATTGGCATTATACATGCCTTCTGTCTCATAGCGCGATGCATTGTAAATATCGTTACCCTGCGAACCCTGGAAGAATATATTCAAGTTCAGCCCTTTGTATGAAAACGTGTGAGTCATACCCCAGGTGAAGTCCGGATTGGGGTTACCTATATAGGTTTTATCGCTTGTTGTAATGCGCCCGTTTCCATCAAGGTCTTTGAAACGAAAATCTCCAGTTTCAGGATCCACACCTTGGCTTATATATCCCCAGAACATACCCAAAGGCTGACCTACGGTCATGCGAACAACATTTTCACTGGTTGCTTCGGATGTGCTGGCATAATAGTATATTTTTTGCAGTGACAGTTTGGTGACTTTATTCCTGTTGAATGACATATTAAATTCTGTATTCCACACAAACTCATTTTTAGAAATGTTAGTAGACCGGATACCAAATTCCAAGCCTTTGTTTTCCATTTCGCCTTCATTACGATAGATACTGCCGAAATCTAACCCGCTTGGCAAAGGCACATTCATCAACAGATTAGTCGTATATTTATAATAAGCATCTGCGGTAAATGAGAGCTTGTTGTTTAAGACCGACATATCTATACCAACATTGCTTTGTGTGGTTGTTTCCCAGGAAAGATCGCGGTTGCGCATGTTTGCAGGGCTTATATTTACAACTGCTCTTTCATTTCCCTTTAACCACCAGGCTATACGTTGTATATTGTACATTTCCAAATAGGCATAATCTCCTATGCCGGACTGATTTCCGGTTTTGCCCCAACCTCCCCGTAGCTTCATATCATTTATCCATTTTACTTCAGACATAAAATCTTCTGCAGATATGCGCCATGCCGCAGACACGGAAGGGAAAAACCCATAACGGTGCTCAGGAGATAATTTTGATGATCCGTCTGAACGTAAATTAATAGTAGCCAGGTATTTACTGTTGTAATTGTAAGAAATTCTGCCGATATATGACATCAATGCCCATTCAGATGCATTTGTTCCAGTAGCATATGGGTCTATTTTATTGGCAGCATCGAGGGTTTTAGGAGAATATCCTGTTCTGTAAAAAGAACCTAACATATATGCATTCTGCCATGTTGAAGCGGTATACGAGGTGCCACCCATCAAATTCAATGAATGCAAACCGAAACTTTTATCGAAGGTAAGAATATTATCAAAGGTAAGAATAGTACTTAATGATCGGGAATCTGTTGCCCTTCCTCCTTCCGACCTTCCATATCCTGTTTTTAGAGGATCAAGAAATGTAGTAGAATGATAGTATACACGATCTATCGTATTACTTGTTTTAAAGTTCAGTGAAGGCAAAAGTGAAACCTCTGCAACCACAGAGCCCAATAAGCGATTGTGATTGGATTTATTATCTGAAGTTCTGGATATATTTTCCACGGGATGTGTAATATTAGCTCCGTAAAAATTATTGTAATACTGTCCCTGGTGCACGCTATCCCAAATAGGAGCATATGTTGGTGTATTGATCACAGATAATATTACTCCTGCCCGCCCGGCGCCGGTACCCGTGATAATACCATTCCCGGAATAATCAGAATAAGCAATATTGGTATTGATTTTTAACCAGCTTTTTATATTGTTTTCAAGATTGGCACGCAAGTTATAGCGTTTGTAATAAGCCACGTTTATGACGCCTTTTTCATCTGTATATCCACCGGATAAAAAGTAACGCATTTTATCGTTTCCACTTGAAAGATTTAACTGATAATTCTGATTAAGGCCCGGGCGAAATGTTTCTCTGAACCAATCGGTTCTGTCCATTAGCCCGTCAGGTAAGTGGATGGTTCCCATTTCATCCATCAGCTCTTTATATTGCGATACATTCAACGATTTTAATTGTTTGATAACATGGGAATTTCCAACATACGTATTCAATCCTACTTTTGCAGCACCTTTTTTACCTTCTTTCGTAGTAATAAGTACTACACCGTTTGAAGCACGCGAACCGTAAATAGCAGCAGAAGAGGCATCTTTAAGTATTTGCATAGAGGCAATGTCTCCTGGCGCAAGAAAGTCGATATCGTTTGTGGGCACCCCATCCACCACATAAAGCGGATCATTACTGGCAGTGATTGAAGTATTGCCACGTACACGAACTACGATGCCGGCGCCTGGCTGCCCGTTAGGTTGTACTACCTGTACACCTGGAGCTTTTCCCTGTATAGCTTGTGCCGCTGAAGTTATCGGACGTTCTTCCAAATCTTTGAGAGAAACGGTAGAAACTGCTGTCGTTACGTCTTTCCTTCTTACGGTTCCGTAACCAATAACTACCACGTCTTCAAGCGAAGCATCTTCTTCTTCCATTTGCACATTTATAGTTGTTCGGCCGTCTATCACTATTTCCTGCGATTTCATTCCCTGATAAGAAAATACCAATACATCAGACGTTCCTGCCATTAAAGTGTAAGCGCCTTCGCTATTTGTAATAGCTCCAGTGTTGGTGCCTTTAATTACAATGTTAGCGCTGATTAGTGGCACATTGCGCGTATCTGTAACAGTGCCAGCCACCCTGATGCTTTGCGCCATAGCAGTGGTAAGTACCATACAGAAACTACACATAAGCAATAAGCCCAAGCTTTTGCTAAAAGCATTTTTACTTTTTTTCATCCGTATATTTTTTAATGTTTTTATGGAGGTAATTGAACCCGGCTTATACATTTCCTCTCGGTATCTATCGGGACGAGCAAATAGTATCAAGCTTTGTTTCATTTTTTTATCTTTATTTTGAAATAACTAAAAAATATTGCATTGCAGCAGTCACATAAACGCATCCTATGCTATTATTGAACCATCACATCGCACCTTTACTTTAGCCTGATTTTCCTGGACAGCTTTTCTATCTGTAAATTAAAGTCTCCGGGCTCTAGCTTAAGTAAGCCATCTGTACCAATGAAGCCTAACTCAGCAGCTTTTATTTTAAAATGCACTGTTTTCTTTTCGCCTTTGTTAAGCTCAATTTTCTCGAATCTCCTTAACCGTTTTATATCTGGAGTAAGAGAAGCTACCATATCTGAAGAGAATAGCATGACCACCTCTTTACCGGCATTTTTACCAATGTTGCTGACATCTACCGCTATGTTAATTTCATCGTTAATAGAAAAAACAGTTTTATCCACCTTTAGATTGTCGTACTTAAATGTAGTGTAACTTAATCCGAACCCAAAAGGATATTGCGATTCAGACGTACTCTGATAGTTATAGGCACCTTCCATTTTCTCTTGGGCTTCAGAAGGTTTATGATAATAATTAATAAGTGAACTGGGCGCTCCTGGATAAGTATATGGCAATTTTCCAGCCGGGTTTATCTTTCCGCTCAATATGTCTGCTAAAGCATCACCACCATAATTTCCGGGTAAATATGTTTGTAAAATAACATCTGCAAGGTGCTCGATTTTTGAGATCACACGCGGCCGCCCTTCGTTCAGAATCAAAATAACAGGCTTTCCGCGTTTAGCCACTTCTTTCACTAACTCTACCTGCAGGTCACTTAGTGATAAATCGCTTAGATCGCCTGGCTTTTCTGTATAAGAGTTTTCTCCAATACAAACGATCACTATGTCTGAGCTACGAACAGCATTTGCTATCAAATTAAACTGGTCCTTATATTGCTTGTAATATTCAATTTCTTTACTATAAGAAACTCCGGGAATATACTGTACGTGCTGCCTTCCAAATTCATTAGCAATGGCTTCGAAGAAAGTATTATAATCTTTGGCAAACTCATCTGTTTTCTCTCCCTGCCAGGAATAACTCCATCCACCGTTTATAGGCCGCATACTGTTTGCATTAGGACCCGTAACTAAAATTTTAGCTCCTTTCTTTAAAGGCAAAATTTGTTTCTCGTTTTTTAGTAAGGTAATTGCTTCTGCCGCGGCGTTATAAGACAGCCGGGCAAATTTAGCAGACCCATAATCAGGATAATCCTTTATGTATGTTATAGGTTGTTGAAACAAATTGAGCTCATATTTCAATTTAATGATTTTTCTTACAGCGTCATCAATCCGCTCCTGTTTTACTTTACCTTCTTTTACCAACGCTACAAGATTATCGCAGAACTCTTCATACTGATAAGGTATCATGGACATATCAATTCCTGCATTTACTGCCAGAGCAATTGCTTCTTTCATATTGGCAGCTACATGATCTCGGCGCATAAGATTTTCAATGTCGTTCCAGTCAGAGACTATCAGCCCGCTGAAACCTAACTTTTGCTGCAGTAATCCTGTCACAACTGCCTTATCTGAATGTACTGGAATATCATTGATGAGTCCCGAATTTATCATAACAGTTTTTGCACCTGCATCAATCGCCTTACGAAAAGGAGGTACATGATATTCTAACAGTTGGTGATAAGGAATGTATGCAGGCGTACGATCTTTTCCGGAACGCGGCACACTATAGCCTAAAAAATGTTTAATGCAAGATGCCACATGGTGAGGATCTGCTATGTTGCCCCCTTCGTAACCTTTAACCATCTGCTCGCCCATTACGGAAGACAGATATGGATCTTCTCCAAAATTCTCAAATAGTCTTGAAAAACGCTGATCGGCACCAATATCAAGCACAGGAGAGAAATTCCATGCTATACCGCAGGCACGCGTTTCATAGGCTGTGACTCTTGCAGTTTCAAAAGCATGTTGTGGATTAAAAGTAGCAGCCAGTGCTATTTGTTGTGGAAACATAGTAGCACCTACGGAATAGGTAGCACCATGAATAGCGTCTATACCATAAATTACCGGAATTTTCATTCTGCTTTTATGTATAGCTATATCCTGTATCTCAACAATTATTTTATTCCAAACTTCCGGAGTTCTTGCCCGGTTGTTCGTAGTATTTAATATAGAACCTACGTGATATTTAAGTAATGCCTTCTCAAGCTCTTTTTTATTCAATCTTAGCGGCTCTGAACTTGCATATCTGTTACCACCCTCGGCTATCACATCGAGCGTAATTTGCGCCATTTGTCCAACCTTCTCCTCCAAAGTCATTGCAGCCAGTGTCTTTTCTATAGAGGCCTGTACACTTTCTTTTTGTGCCTGCACTTCTGCTGAACATAAGCTGATTATTGCAATAAAGGCCAGATCTAAGAAACGATATAGTTTTTTCATCATTTTAAAAAGTACTTTGCGTCGTTTTGACATTTACTACACAAAGTGAAGAAAAAAAATTCACATCTCCAAATTTTTGTTAACTTTTTTTAAAAACAATGATAACTTTTATTTAAGATGCTTTTAGGTAAGGCTACTATCTATTTAACAGTTATTATTTGCTACTCTCAAATAAGTTATTTGTATGTTTGTGTAATATTAACGTTGTGAAATTTTATCATGAACCGAGAAGTTATTCCTAATCTTTCTGTAGACTGTGCGCTTTTCAGTTTTGACGGGAACCAGATAAAAATATTATTAAGACAAGAAAAGATTCTCCTCAAAGGAAAAACTTATAACAAATATAAATTACCGGGAGACCATCCTTTCATGAATGAGATCATAGAAAATACAGCTGAGAGAATATTGTTTGAGCAAACGGGAGCCCGCGACATTTTCATGAAACAATTTTGGGTATTCAGCAGTCTTGACAGGCTAAAACGTAATGAAGTAGACTTTGCATGGATAAAAAACAGGGGGCTTATATCGGAAAGAGTTATTACAGTGGGATTTTATTCTTTTGTAAAGAAAGGCGTAATGGAGAATCAGCACCTCATACCCGAGGCTACGTGGGTAAACATCCATGATGTAAAGAACCTTATCTTTGATCATGAAGAAATACTGCAAAAAGCCCGGGAACAAATAAAAAAAGATATTGAGCATCAACCGTTAGTATTTGAATTACTTCCTGCTAAGTTCACATTGGCTCAGCTTCATAATATTTATGAACTTTTACTCGAAAAAAAACTTGACAGGAGAAATTTTCGCAGGAAAGTATTACTGGCAATGCCTTATGTAAAAGAGCTTTCAGAAAAACAGAAAGGCGTAGCGCACAAGCCTGCAAAATTCTATGCTTTTGACAAAAAAATCTACGATAAACATATTATTCATAAAACAAGCTAACATGGAATTAAACGCATTAAATATTGTAGGCACATTAGCTGCCATACTATCCACGCTTAATCAATTCCCTCAAGCATACAAGGTTTTTAAAACAGGCGATACACACAGTATCTCGCTAGCCATGTATTGTATTGTTGAGGTAGCTATAACACTATGGCTGGTTTATGGTATAATGCTCAACGATTTCCCGCTTATTCTCGCTAATTCTCTCTCATTGATACCGATCACCTATATATGGATTGTAAAATTGATAAACGTTTACAAAGGTAAAGACAAAAATCGCAGGCTTTTTGATGAAGTGACCTCAACGCATTAGCGGGTTTATCATTCTTCCTTTTTGACAATCTCTTTTTACTGGCTACCTTTGTCCCATGAATATCCTGGCAGCGCTTAAAACTGTGAATACCTTTGTTTTTGATATGGATGGTGTGCTCACCGATGGTAAAGTCTTTATTGTGCCTCAACACGGCGAAAAAGAAGATTACGTGATGGCGAGGAGTATGAATACAAAAGATGGCTTTGCGCTGCAGCTTGCAGCCCAAAAAGGATATAACCTGGTGATCATTTCAGGAGGCATTTATCCCGGCGCCAATAAAAGATTTATACAACTGGGCATTCAGCATATTTTCATGGGGGTAAAAGACAAGGAAAAATGCCTGAAAATGCTGGCTGAATCGGCACATATAGATCTGCAGCAGGCACTTTTCATGGGCGATGATATTCCCGACAGGGATGTGATGCTGCACTGCGGCATAAAAGCCTGCCCTTCTGATGCAGTGGAAGAAATAAAAATTATTTCCGATTATATATCGCCCGCAAAAGGCGGCGAAGGATGCGTAAGGGACGTGATTGAAAAAGTATTAAAGCTGCGCGGCGATTGGGAAATGCATACAAATATTGCTTCAAAATAAAACAACAGTGAAAAAAGTAAAAGCGTTTTTTGCATTGGTTCGTTGGCCCAACCTGGTGTTCATAGCGCTTACACAATACCTTTTTTTCTATGCAGTGCTGTACCCTGTTTACGAAAGGCAGCAGGTAACCCCAAACCTTAACTTTCTTTACCTTACTTTACTTATGCTCTCCTCTGTATTTATTGCAGGGGCAGGCAACATCATCAACGATTATTTCGACCTGAACATTGATGTGATCAACAAGCCCGGCAAAGTAATCATTGGCAAATACATCCACAGGCACTGGGCAATATCCAGCCACATTGTGTTAAGTACCCTGGGCGTGGCAATCGGGTTTTACCTTGACCGTAAGGCTGATACCTATTTTATCGGGCTTACCAACCTGGGCTGTGCCGTTTTGTTGTTTGTGTATTCCATTGTCTTGAAAAGAAAACCGCTATCGGGCAACATTGTTATTTCCCTGCTGACTGCATGGACCGTAGGCGTGGTGACTTTTGCCGATACGAAAACATTGATAGCAGGGTTTTCGGAAGCACACGTGGCTACCATTACCCGCGTTAGTATATTATACGTAAGCTTTGCCTTTATTATTTCACTGGTGAGGGAAATGATCAAAGATATGGAAGATATAGAAGGCGACAGAAGGTACAATTGCCGTACCTTTCCTATCCTTTTCGGCATACCGGCCAGCAAAATATTTATCTATATCTGGCTGTTTATATTAATAGGCCTGCTGCTGATATTATTATTTTACATCCTGCAATTCAGTTGGTGGCTTGGCATGGCCTACATCGTTGTTTTTGTGATTGCACCGCTTGTATCGGCATACAAAGCTGTAAACAGGGCCGGCTCACCAAAAGATTTCCACGAGGCCAGCTCGCTGGTAAAAACTGTAATGCTTACCGGCATCTGCTCCATGATGTTCTTCTGGTACTATCATTAGTATGCAATAAACTCAAAGATTGAGCATCTACCAACCGGGAAAGAGTATTGAATCCAAGACATATTTACTCCATGCAGCAACTTAAAAATATAAGATTACACACATAAACAGGAAGCACGTGAATTGATAAGGCTAATTACTCACCTGCTACATGGTCAAGAATCTGTTTCCCTGGCAATCCTTTGCAGGATTCTTTCACTTTTTTTGCTTCTCGGCGGAATAATAAAATTCAACGGATTCATAAAGAAATAATTTGTGAGCACCCTGAAAAACTGGGGATAGTCCTTGAGCTGCACACCACGGGAACGCACAGCAACAATAAATGCCAGGATAAAGCTTACCGAGAAGTTAAAGAAGCCAATGCCCAGCACCCCTAAGATCACTACAAGCAGATAATCCGGCGGAATATTTTTAAGGCCCAAACCATAAGCGCCGATGGATACATTGGCTGAAGAGATAGTAATGTGGCGGATATCGAAATAGATACCGAAAATTTTCGGGACCACATTACTCATACCCAGAAAAAAACCCAGGCAAATGTTACCTATCAGCGCACCGGAATGATGCTCCACATAGTTGCCCCATTTTGCCAGCCTTCCGGTTTTGAAGTTTGCCCGCAACAACGGGTGCTGTTCAATCCGTTTGCCCACACGGCCGAATTGCATCCTGTTTTGCACATAGCCGGCAATGATGCCGCTCAGAAACAGGAAAACGCCGGTATTACACGCGTACAGCAGGCTCAGGCTGTGCAGCGGGTGCTGGTCTTCAAGCATTTTATAGGCAGCCGAGCCGCTTACCAGCTTATTGCCTGTGATCACATCATACAAATAAGCCAACAAATAAGTACCGGGGAAAACCACCAGCAGGTTTCCAAAAAAAGAAGCCGCCTGGCTGCGAAAAACCTTGCCCACCGTTACAGCCAGCTGGTACAGGTTGGGGTCGCCGCTTTTTTTGGTATCAAATGAACTGGCTACTGCGCTTGCGGTAAAAGCAGGCTGTTTGGTAGCAAGTGATGAATGAGTTTCTTCAATGGCAACAAAGCCTATGGCATAGTTGATACTGTAGGCAATGCCCTGCAAAAACGGCGGCATGTGAAAAAAGCCTATAATACTTTTGAATATGGCCACAAAGCAAATGATCAGGCCACCCCACATAGATGCCACAATCATTTTCATATATTCTTTCCACGTGGTGGTAATATATTTTACGCCCTTGTAGCCCTTGTGTACCGCAATCTGGTAGGCTACATAGCCAAAGCTTTGGGAGAATAAGGCGCGCAGGCTGTTCTTGAGCTTTTCGCTTTGCACAAGCTCTTTAAAGAAATTCACAAAGCGGGCAGTCTGAAACTGCTGATCATTATCTATACCGTCGATCAATATCTTCATACGCTTGAGGCAAAACTCTATCACCAGCGTACTGTAAGTAAGTGAAAGGCTTGCCCCATGTACTCTTTGCAGTTCCCGGGTTTCCGCCAGGCATTTGGAAGCAAGCGCCATGGCATCTTTCAGCCTGCGGAACGCCAGTTCATGCAGGTATTCATTATCGTTCTTGGTGTTGTAGAGGTCAATTAATTTCAGCAGTATCAGGTTCTGATCCACAAACGGGTTGCTGCCATTGTACTCTTCCGGCATGTAGCGGATCATATCCGGGTCGAGCCCCTGGTTTACCATACGGTAGGACAATATTTCCAAAGCAGCCAGCAGTTGCTTCCGGAGCGCCACATTGTTCTGGCTTGCTTCAATACCAATGCTTTTAAACAAAAAACCCCAGGCTTCATTGCTGATATTCTCTACCCACAGGTAATCATTCTTCCGGTAAAATATCCTGTTGATCACAAACAGGAAATCTTTCGGCGATTGCAATGCCGGGAGGAACTTCTGGTTGATGCGTTTGGCAAACTCCTGCGAAAAACCCTTGGAGAGCAATGAGCCGCTTTCGGTAAGCGCCGGCACCAAGTCTGTATTGATCAGTTGTGATAAAATGGCGGTATGGATATTTTTGGATAGTGCAGGATGCTCATCAAGCATGGCCGCAGCTTCGTAAAGAGATGCTTCTGCGCGCCTGATATCGGCTGCCCTGCGCGGCCTGATCTTTTTAAAGAAATCTACCAGCAGGTCAAGGCCGGTGGTATAGTCAAATATCTGCAGATCAAGTTTATCCTGAATGGCCTGCTCAATCAGCGCGGAGGTATTATTTCTTTTTTTATTGTTGAATAATGCCATACAAATCTTCTTTAACTCTTGAGCGGGATTAGCCGAAGGCCAAAAATAGCCTTTTTTTAAAAATTACATAAAAAAGCCTTTCAAAATATCATTTGAAAGGCTTCAATACGTTATAACTGCCTGGCAATTATTTCTTTTTCTCGTAACGTTTTTTGAATTTATCAATACGTCCCGCAGTGTCAACCAACACATTTTTACCTGTATAGAAAGGATGGGAAGTGTTAGAGATCTCCAGTTTGATTACCGGATATTCAACACCTTCAAAAACGGTTGTTTCTTTGGTTGCGGCAGTAGAGCGTGATAAAAATTCATGCCCGTTACTCATGTCTCTGAAAACTACAAGCCTGTAGTTCTCGGGATGGATACCTTTTTTCATTTTTGTATTTTTTAGGCAACACGGATTTTGCCGTGTATTTTAAATAATGGAATGCAAAGTTACAGCACTATTTTTAAACTGCAAAATTGAATGACGTTTAGTATACTTTCGTGCCAACGTTACTGCCTTCAACTACCCTCAACAGGTTGCCCGACTTGTTCATATTAAATACAATGATAGGCATTTTATGTTCCATACAAAGGGTAAATGCTGTAGCATCCATTATTTTGAGATTTTTGTCCAGGCATTCTTTATAAGAGATTTTACTGTACTTGGTAGCTGATTTGTCTTTTTCAGGATCTGCTGTATAAACGCCGTCAACACGTGTACCCTTCAGGATCACATCTGCTTTTACTTCGATGGCTCTCAGCGAAGCGCCTGTGTCGGTAGTAAAATAAGGATTTCCCGTGCCGGCGCCAAAGATCACTACCCTGTGCTTTTCCAAGTGCCTGATGGCTCTTCTGCGGATATATGGCTCTGCCACCTGATCCATTTGCAATGCGCTTTGCAGTCGGGTGAATACACCGATTTTTTCAAGCATTGCCTGCATAGCCATGCCGTTGATAACTGTAGCCAGCATGCCCATGTAATCGCCATGCGCGCGCTCAATGCCGCTTTCAGCTTCGTTCATGCCTCTGTAAATGTTACCCGCGCCAATCACCACTGCTACCTGTACACCCAGATCCGTTATGGCCTTTATATCAAATGCGTACTGCTCAATAATCTTAGGATCAAATGGTTCTGTACTGTTGGGAGATTTTAAAGATTCGCCGGATAGTTTAAGGAGGACTCTCTTGTATTGAGGTAACATATTACTTTGGGGTTTTGACGGCAAAATAAACACAATTTTATCTAATCTAAAAATGAAATTGACCGGCAGTTGTACTTTTGGAGTTATTGTGCATTCAAGGAACGATGCGTGCTACTATTTCTTAATTTGCAACAGTATTAAAACTAACCATATACAGCCAAATAAATATTGAATGGTCAATTACCCACAAAATTCTGTAAAATCCGGGTGGATGCAAAGACGGCATTGAATAATCATATTTACAGTAAAATTTCCTGCTATGCACTCACTTCATACTAAAAAACCTAAAAACAGCTGTAAATATTATAACCTCTGCCTATTTAACAGAGCCTTTCTGTATTCCGGCGAATTTCATTTAAAACCACGGCTTTCTGCCCACCTGGTAAGTGTTGTAAAATTCTTCATCTGATTTAGTGAGGTAGATAATGCCCTCAATGAGCCCGATAAGCCCGGGTATCCACACAAACGCAAGCCCGATGAGGAATATAGAGGTTGCCCAACCCAATACCGTGACACCTAAAAATATCAGCCCTTCTTTGGTGTAGCCCAGTACAAATTTGTGAATACCGAGTGAGCCAAAAAGAATCCCGAGAATGCCAGCAAGTACTTTTTTATTTTCTTTGCTTTGAACAAAATTCTGAGCGCCCGCTTTCATCTCCTGAAATGTATTCCTGATTTCATTTTCCATAGTTAGATTTGACTTTTTATTTTACAAATGTAAGTTACTTCGATATTTATGCTGCAAATCATATTATTTTTACAGTCAAATTATTTGCGCTTATCCCAGTTTTTCAGCAAAGCCATCTCTTGCGTGTTTGGCTTATCGCCACCAGGAGGCATCATACCGCTTTCTATTGCATGTATCATACTGGGCAGTTTATCTGCCACAACTGTTTTAACTGTAAAATCTGAATGGCATTTCGTGCAATATTTGGTAAGCACGGGAGCTATATGTGTCTCAAACGTAATGTTTTCGCGGCTTGTAGCTGTTGATAGTGGTTTACAGCCTATAGAGAGCATGAAGCCGGCAACGGCAGCAAACGCCAGTACAAAAAATGTTTTCATGTGTATATTTTTTATTTTTCTTATTCATTCGCGATTGGTTTGCAACTTTGCTTATGGCTATTTAATGTGTGTGTATTTATTTGTTTTTCAGTTGTCACATGGAATAACCATTTTATTAGATTCCATATTCATTCGCGGTTGGTATAGATGCTCAATCTTTATGGTTATTGCATGTGTTAATATATAATTTTTTCTGTTTGCTGCATGGAATTAGCTCGTTTCACCATATAATCATTCAGTTAGCAGCAACTTTGCTTAAAGCTCATTTCAAAACTATTCTATTACATTGAAATAAATGATTAAAAAAATCCTGCTATTCAAGCAGGATCAGAAAATTTATACAGCCATCATTTCTTTTTCTTTCCGCTGCAGTTCTTTATCTACCAGATGGGTGTACTTATCCGTAATATCCTGTACTTCTTTTTCAATGTTCTTAGCCAGGTCTTCGCTGAGCCCTTCTTTTTGCTGCTTTTTAATATGTTCTAATGCATCTCTTCGAATGTTTCTGATAGCGATCTTGGCATTCTCGCCTTCGTGGGCTGCCTTTTTAAAAAGTTCCTTCCTTCTTTCTTCTGTCAGCGGCGGCAGGTACAGGCGTATCTGCACGCCATCGTTCTGGGGCGTGATGCCAATGTTGGCAGCCATAATTGCTTTTTCAATAGCACTCAGCATATTTTTTTCCCAGGGTTGAATACTAATGGTACGCGCATCAAGTACACTCACGTTTGCCACCTGTGCAATGGGTGTGGGGCTGCCGTAATATTCTACAGACACCCCGTCGATCATGGCGGGCGTAGCCTTGCCTGCCCTTACTCTTAACAGTTCATTTTCCAGGTGCACGATTGCTTTTTTCATTAAAGACTCACAATGGTCAACAACGTTTGCTATTTCTTCAGACATAAGTTCATTTTTTATTGTAACAAAACTAATTAAAAAAACTTGGTTTTTGGCAGGCAGCAATCTAAACTTTTTTAAATAATCAATGCATTTACTTTATCTTTGAGCAAAAGATTATAATCATAATTATGGCAGATATTCAACAGTTGCAGGAGCTTTCAAGACAGATCAGGCGAGATATTGTAAGAATGGTACACGCGGTTAACAGTGGCCATCCGGGCGGATCACTGGGTTGCGTGGAGTACTTTGTTGCTTTATATTTTGAGGTGATGAAGAGAAAAGAAGGTTTTGATATAAACGGAGTAGGAGAAGATATATTTTTCCTGAGCAACGGGCATATCTCACCGGTATTTTATTCCACACTGGCAAGAGCAGGCTATTTTGATGTGGCTGAACTGGGAACTTTCCGTAAGCTCAATTCCCGCTTACAGGGGCACCCCACCACACACGAAGGCTTACCAGGCGTACGTGTGGCGAGCGGCTCTCTCGGGCAGGGACTGAGTGTAGCGATTGGCGCTGCTTTAGCTAAAAAATACAATAACGACAACCATACCGTTTTTGTGCTCTGTGGCGATGGCGAATTGCAGGAAGGACAGAACTGGGAAGCTATCATGTCTGCACCGAACCTTCGTGCAGATAACCTGGTACTAACTGTTGACTGGAACGGCCAGCAGATAGACGGGCCTACTGAGATAGTAATGGATATCGGTGATCTCAATGAAAAATTCCACGCATTTAACTGGCAGGTGTTGAACCTGGAAAATGGCAATGACCTGCAGGAAGTGATCAATAAGCTGAACGAAGCCAAAACCCTGTTGGGCAATGGCAGGCCGGTAGTGATTCTGATGAAGACAGATATGGGCAAAGGAGTTGACTTTATGGAAGGCACTCATAAATGGCATGGTGTAGCGCCCAATGATGAGCAATTGGCATCTGCTTTGCAGCAATTATCAGAGACAAGCTACAAGGATTATTAAGAGCGCAGGTAAGGAAGGAAAGATTTTTTATTGGACCTGTAAAAAAAATATACCGATGCAACGAAACCTGATCATAGCGCTGGTGCTGGTAATTGTTTTCTCATGCTGTTCCACACCAAAGAATACGGCAATGGTATCTGCTGAATTAAAAAATGCACTCAACAACCGTACATTTACTTTCGAGGCCCAACAGGTTGTGCCCCGTGATTACAGGATATCGCAGCTATTTCCCAATGCCGGACAGATATACCATCTCAATGCGGGCTACGAAGTAAAAGTGCGGCCGGATACATTAGATGTACACCTTCCCTTCTTCGGAAGAGCATACCAGGCGCCGATGGATCCTACAAAAGGTGGTATTAAATTTACTTCAACCGATTTTCATATAAAAGCCGGTAAAGACAGAAAAGGGAATACTGAACTAACCTTTTTCCCGCGGGACAGTAGGGAAGTGCAGCAAATGTTCCTGACGGTATCTGCATCAGGCTATGCCACTTTAAATATTATCAGCTACCAAAAAGAAACAATTAATTTCTATGGCATTGTCCAGCCGAAATAGATAAAAAAAGTTGACAGTACCTGTCGGCTTTTTTTATTGGTAATGACTGCCTGTATTCATTAGCCGGGCAGATAAAAAATTGATAACCATGGATTACGATTGCATTTTCTGAAAACATATACTTTAAAAGTTATTAAAAATAATTCAATATTTTTTTCTAAAAATTATTATAATCTTAAAATAATATCTTTACCTTTGAAAAATATATACAATTCTATTAATTTTTCTTAAACAAAATGAGTCATAAATTAAATTTAGACCATCTTGATTTGCAGATTATTCAATCAATGATGGAGGATGCGGAGATATCCTATGCAGATTTAGGCAAGCGTTTATCGGTTTCAGGCGGTACTATTCATGTAAGGATAAAAAAATTACAGGAGTTCGGAGTTGTAAAGGGTACACGCTTGGCGGTAGATATGCGCTCACTCGGCTACGATGTGATAGCTTTTGTAGGTATCTACCTGGAGAAAAGCTCATTGTATGAATCTGTTGCCAACGACATTAAGCAGATACCGGAAGTTATCCGTCTTAACTACACTACTGGCAACTACAGCATGTTTGTAGAAATTGTGTGCAAAGACATCATTCAACTTAAACATGTATTGCACGAGCAGCTTCAGAATATTAAGGGGATTGACCGTACAGAGACGCTGATCTCTCTGGAAGAAAGTTTCAGGCGCAACCCGATCGTGTACAGGCCAAATTAAGATTAACCTAAAAGATATACGGCAGTCATACAAATGACTGCTATTTTTTTATCTTTAAGTTTTAATGCCATGCGATTATGAGAACCTACCTGCTTTTTGCTTTCAGCGCTTTATTGTTTTTAAGCTCCTGCTCCTCTTCCAGGAAAGCTTCCAGGGCAGCCGCAGAGCCCGTAACTAAAACCTATTCTACGGCAAAAACTATTTCCGAGCCGCTGGATATCAATAGGAAAGAGCTGCTGGATTATGCAAAATCCTTTATCGGCACCCCTTACAAATACGGTTCCATCAACCCGGTGAACGGTTTTGACTGTTCAGGGTTTGTGTACCATGTGCTTACCAAGTTTAACATCAACCCGCCGCGCTCTTCCTATGAATACGAAAACGTAGGAGAAGAAGTCTCCCCAAAGCATGCAAAGCCCGGCGACCTGATCCTGTTTACCGGCTCGGACCACAGTAAAATTGGCCACATAGGCATTGTGACGGAGAATGACCGAGATAGCTTAAAGTTTATTCATGCTGCTACAAGCCGCAACATTGGCGTGATCATCAGTGACTTTAGCGGCTATTACAAAGACCATTTTGTGAAAGTGGTGCGTATATTAAAGTAAGTGTGCCTATACTTTAATGTAAATTTTCTTTTTATCCATCCACCAGACGATCAGCCACATGAAGGTAATGAATACTAGGGCATACAACAGCGATGCGTTGTTCTCATTGGCAAAAAGCGGTTTACAGACGTACTTGTAAAACCAGCCCAGGGGGGTCAGGTATTTCTGTGTGCCATCGTCTTTGAAGCCGTCTGCAATGCGGAATAGCGCGAGCGTTTTGGGAAGCAACCCGCTCAACACAAAAATAAACAATGGATTTTTACCAAATGCGTTGAAGAATTTGCTCCAGGCGCCACGCCAGTTTCTGAACTCGACCATCCAGATGATGATCGCGATCAGGGAAGTAGCCAGGCCGGTTGTGAGCAAAACATAGCTGCTGGTCCATATTTTTTTGTTGATGGGTGTAACGATGTCCCACAAATAGGCCACACCCACCAGGAACAGCCCGGCCAGCAAAAGGTTCCTGACCATTGCCATATTTTTGCCTTTCCATTGAATGTACCAGCCAACAAAATAGCCGAATATAACCTGCACAATGGGTGTAAGGCTGCTGGCCAGCCCTTCGGGGTCAAAGTATTTCCCGCCATCGCGGTACATGTGCGATTCTCCCAAAATAGCTTTGTCGAAATCTGCCCCGAAAATATATTCATTTACACCGGCATTGTTGTAATAACAGATCATGGCATACACAGCCAGTATAACAACACTGATGATGGCGGCGCCCTTATTTTTAAAATAATAGATGATCATCGCTGCGAAGAGGTAAGCAATGGCAATTCGTTGCAACACGCCCATGATGCGCACATTTTCCCATGCTTTAAATACCAGGCTTTCCCCATCCCATTTTACAAACGGGTACCAGTTGAGCAGCAAGCCGATAATGAATATGAGCAGGAAACGTTTGAAAACTTTCCTGAGGAAAGTTTTCTCACCTGATGCACGCAGGCGCGGCATCACAAATGACAGCGCATTGCCCACAGCAAACAGGAAAAACGGGAACACCAGGTCGGTCGGCGTCCAGCCGTTCCAGGGTGCGTGCTTCAGCGGCCCATAGATGTGTGACCAGGAGCCGGGGTTGTTTACAAGGATCATCAGCGCTACCGTCATGCCGCGGAATACGTCCAGCGAATAGTACCTTTCTTTTTTCATTAGTATTTATTTTTTTAAATGCGCGCATCAATGCAGTATTTAATGTGTGTATTTTTTAGTTCGCCGCTGCTTTTAATTGTCACACAGAATAACCAGCTTTTTAGATTCAATTCTTTTTCCGGTTGCTATAGATTCTTGATCTGTATGGTTATTTCGTATGATCTTATGCATTGCTTATGGCCATTTTGTTTTTTATGGTTCAGAGTAAAATGTCACTAATGTTTAGCTGCCAGGCTTCTTCCCAGTTCACAAGAGCATTAAACAATTTTATCTTTTCAAATTTAGGTAAATCCTTCATGTAAATATCTTTTGTGAATATCTTGCCTGTTGACAATAAGTGCCTGCGCTGCACACCTTCCAGCAGTGCGTACTTCGGTGTAAACCAGCGCACTCCGTCGTACAAAGCTATGTTGGCAAATGAGCTGTCTGTCAAGAGGTTTTTTTTCACGATGAGGATATCTTCTTTTTCGTTTACGTTTGTAAGGTGCTTATTTATTTTACTCCTGTCTTCATACTTATAACTGTAGTCGATGGTGTCATCAATTTTTATGCGCAGGCGCTCAATCACTTTGCGGGCATACTTTTCAAAAGTTATATCAATTTGTGAAAGTGAATAAACAACGCGGCATTTATATACAGTATCTTCTGCAAAGGACATGTCGGCTGCCTCCTCACGGATGATTTGTTCAAGAGGCGGATGAAGTACGGCGCCGAAAGCTGCTCGTTGCGTCAGCTCAAAACGTTGCTGGTGCAGCGAAAGCAATGGCATGCGGCCTTGCCCGTATCTGATGGATTCAATAAACCGGTACATAAATTTTATCAATCATTTCCTGGTATTCTGCCTGTAACCTGCTGTTGCAGGTGATGCCTCCGCCACTCTTGAAAATAAGGTTATTATTTTCTCTTTGAAGGTAGCGAATGATTACACAACTATCAATTTTTTCACCATCAAATATTCCCCAGACACCTGTATAGAACCCGCGCCGGTGTGTTTCGGTATTCGCAATAATCTCAATTGTTTTTTGCTTAGGTGCACCACAAATAGATCCGGCGGGCAGCAATTTATCAAACAGGTCGCCGGGCTTGTGGCGGTATTCTTCGCGTAGTGTTCCGCTGATCTTTGAACTTACAGAAAGCAGCGTTTTGTTGTTGGTAGTAATTTTTTCTATGTACCGGAATTTGTCTACGCGTACATTTGCAGCTACCATGCTCAGGTCGTTGCGGATAAGGTCTACAATGGTAAACTGTTCATTCAATTCCTTCGTATCATTGATGATGTGTTCTTCGGCATGCTCCAATGCCGCATCAATAGTGCCTTTCATGGGATAGGAACAAATCCTGTCCTGTGCTGTTACCACAAAAGGCTCTGGAGAAAAATGTATAAAATGATCTTTGTAATACAATTTATATTTTGCGTTTCCGGCATAAAATAATTCTTCCAGGGTATAATTGGTTTCCACTTTTGCGGCGCAGGTAAGGTTCAGCAGGTAAGTGTTGCCGCTTTTTATTTCCTGCATCACCTTATTAAACTGTGGCCTGTAATCTTGTTTGGATACCGGGAACACGCGCCACAACAGCGGTTCCGCATGTCTGGCCTGGAAATCAATATTGCTTTGCCCCGGGGTTGAATAATAGATGCCGTATTGTTCAAGCTCGCTGAGCGGAATTACTTCACCTGCTGTTTTTTCATAATCAACAATAAAGAAAAAAGGGATTTTCTTATTGTACAATTCATTCATTTTATCAAAAATGATTTTCTTTGTCATCAGGCAGGAATAATATTATGCAGACAAAAATATTAATAATTGACCATAACGATTCTTTTACTTTTAATCTTGTTCAGCTTTTTGAAGAAATACAGGATGTGGAGGTGAATGTGCTAAATGTTGGCAACTTTGATTTGAATATGTGCAGCAGCTATGATGCAATAGTATTATCTCCCGGCCCGGGCCTGCCCCAGGATTACCCTGCCGTATATGAACTGCTGAAAAAGTTTTACACGCTGAAGCCTATACTGGGCATATGCCTTGGCCTGCAGCATATTGTACATTTTTTCGGTGGCGCTTTGTACAATCTTGACAGCGTGCAACATGGAAAGCAGTCAGCGATATTTTTATTAGCGGAAGACGTGCTTTTCAAAAATATACAACAGCCTGTACTGGCCGGGCTTTATCACTCGTGGGCAGCAGCTAAAAATAAATTCCCGGATTGTCTTGAGATCACTTCGCAAACTGCGGAAGGTGTGGTGATGGCGCTACGGCATAAAAAATACCCGATTTCTGCCGTGCAGTTTCACCCGGAATCTTACATGACCCCCAACGGTAAGCAAATGCTCGAAAATTGGGTAAAGGTTTTATGAAATAAAATGTAATTTTAAAGGATGGATACCAGCAGCATGCAAATAACTTTTCTCGGCACCGGCACCAGCAGCGGCGTGCCGATGATCTGTTGCGACTGTGAGGTATGCCGCTCTGAAAATCTCAAAGACAAACGGCTGCGCAGCAGCATCCTGATTGAGTCTGCTACTACGACTGTTGTAATTGACACCACCCCGGATTTCCGGCAGCAGATGCTGCGCATTAATAATAAAAAATTAGATGCCGTTGTGTACACACACGCCCATAAAGATCATATAGCCGGGCTGGATGATGTGCGCGCCTATAATTTCTTTCAGAAAAAACCCATGCAATTGTATGCAGATGCTTTAACGCAAAATGGGCTGAAGCGTGAGTTTGACTATGCTTTCAGCGATCATAAATATCCCGGCGTACCTGAACTGGAGATGCATACTATTGAAAAAAATAAAACTTTTATTACAGGCGATATAGCATTCTTACCTGTAGAAGCCTGGCACTATCTCTTACCCGTAAAAGCATTCCGGATAGGGAACTTTGCGTACTTAACCGATGTAAATAAAATTGAAGATGACCAGCTTGAACTGTTGAAAGGTACTGAAACATTAGTGGTTACAGCTTTGCGCAAACAAAAGCACATATCGCATTTTACGTTGAGCGAAGCTGTAGCGCTGGCGGAGACCCTTGAAGTAAAACAAGCTTATTTTACACACATCAGCCACCAGCTTGGCTTACATGAAGCGGTTGAAAATGAGCTTCCGCCTAACATGCACCTGGCGTACGACGGCTTGCAGCTACAAATAAATTAGCCTCCGATGCCATCAACAGCAACCTCTTTATTGATCTTGCTGATCAGCCCCTGTAAAACTTTGCCGGGCCCTGCTTCTGTAAAGCGTGCTGCGCCGTCTGCTATCATAGCTTCTACACTCTGTGTCCATTTAACGGCGCCTGTAAGCTGGGCAATGAGGTTAGACTTTATCTCATCCGGGTTAGTTACCGGAATTGCAGCTACATTTTGGTAAACAGGTACTACAGGCTCTCTGAAAGTGGTTTCGTTTATAGCTTTAGCGAGCTCCTCCCTGGCGGGCTCCATAAATGGCGAGTGAAACGCACCGCTTACAGGCAATATCAATGCTCGTTTTGCTCCTGCTGCCTTCATTTCCTCGCAGGCTTTTTCAATACCCTTCTGCGATCCGCTGATAACCAATTGACCGGGGCAATTGAAATTAGCAGCTACTACTATTTCGCCGGTTTCATTCTGTACTTTATTGCATATCTCCACCACTTTATCATCCGGTAAAGCAAGTACGGCAGCCATAGTAGAAGCGTTTTGCTCACAGGCTTTCTGCATAGCTTGCGCGCGAATGCTTACAAGCCGCAGCGCATCTTCAAAAGACAACGTTTCATTAGCTACTAGGGCAGAAAATTCGCCGAGCGAATGTCCTGCAACCATGTCTGGCTGCACGTTTCCGGCGCATTTGAATGCAACAACCGAATGTATAAAAATAGCAGGCTGGGTTACTTTTGTTTCTTTCAGCTCATCTGCCGTACCGTTGAACATAATATCGCTGATGCGAAACCCGAGTATCTCATTTGCCTTTTCAAATAAAGCTTTTGCTTCAGCATCATTTTCATACAATTCTTTTCCCATCCCGGTGAATTGAGATCCCTGGCCGGGAAATACATATGCGTGTTTCATTCGGTATAATTTTAAGTGCGCCGCTCTGCGGCTAATGTTTTTGTCTCGTGGAACGCTCTGATTATACATTCCCGTTTGTGCGGAACATTATCAGGAGCGTTTCATTCGGTATAATTTTAAGTGCGCCGCTCTGCGGCTAATGTTTTTGTCTCGTGGAAAGCTCTGATTATACATTCCCCTTTGTGCGGAAACATTATCAGGAGCGTTTCATTCGTATATCTTTTTTAATGTTTGCCTGATACTTAGCCGTATTGGTGTGAAAGATACATAATTATGTATTGCTTCGTCAAAAGTTTTACTGAAGCGGGTTTGAACGGATAAGCCTTAAAAACTCGCTACGTGTCCTGTCTTTGTGAAACTCGCCTGAGAATGCAGAAGTGGTGGTTATGGAATTTTGTTTGCTTACGCCACGCATCATCATACACATGTGCCTGGCTTCGATTACCACTGCTGCTCCTATGGGGTTCAGCGCTTCTTTAATGGCGTCCAGTATCTGTACCGTAAGCCTTTCCTGCACCTGCAGGCGTTTTGAATACACATCTACCACCCGCCCTATCTTGCTCAACCCTGTAATCCAGCCGTTTGGAATGTAGGCCACATGCGCTTTTCCAACGAATGGTAGCATATGATGTTCACATAGGCTGTAGAGTTCAATATCTTTTACAATCACCATTTCACTGATGTCTTCGTGGAACTTGGCAGAGTTAAGTATGTCTACTGCGTTCTGTGAGTAGCCTTGGGTAAGGTATTGCATAGCTTTGGCTACTCTTTCGGGTGTTTTAAGAAGTCCTTCCCTCTCGGCATCTTCACCTATAAGGTTCAAAATATTTTTATATGCCACGGCCATCTCGCCGGTTATCTGCTCGTCGTATTCTTCTTTCTTTATGTAAGCCACTTTTTAAAAAATTATAAGTTTTAGAAAGATCTTATGCAGGGTATTCTACAAAGTTATTATCGGTTTCATAGAGGCGGAGGTGAAGGTCTAAAGCAGGGTCTAAACGGTTCTTCAGCTTGTTATACAATACAATGATGATGTTCTCTGCAGTAGGGTTCAGTGTTTTAAATTCTTCCAGGTCTAGGTTCAGGTTTTTATGGTCGAACTCTAAAAGCACATCACTTAAGATTTCGCCCAGAATTTTCATGTCTATTACATAGCCCGTTACAGGGTCTACTTCGCCGGTAACGCGCGCATGTACTTCATAGTTATGTCCGTGAAATAAAGGATTGTTGCATTTGCCGAAAATTTCTTTATTTTTTTCTACCGGCCAGCTATTCACGTTCAACTGGTGTGCGGCATTAAAATGTTCTACTCTGTAAACCGATACTCTGTTCATTTTCTACTGTTTTATTCACCAAAATACTCTACATAGATCTTCTGTGTTTCATGCAGGCGTACGCAATGCATTTGAACGTTTTCCGGAAGGCATTTTTCCATTTCATTCCAGATGCCGAAAGCGATTGTTTCCACACTGCACAATTTGTCTTTGAGAAAATCAACTTCCAGGTTGAGGTTCTTATGGTCTAATTTTTCTATGATCTTATCTTTAATAATTGCACCCAGGTCTTTGGCATTCATTACAAAACCGGTGTCCGGGTCAGGCTTGCCTTTAACTGTAATAAAAAGGTCAAAGTTGTGACCATGCCAGTTTTCATTGGCACAGGGCCCGAAAACCTCCTCGTTCTTTTCCCTGCTCCAATTCGGATTATACAATTTATGTGCTGAATTAAATTGTTCCTTTCTCGTTAAATAAAACATTTCCCTGTTGAAATTTTTGCAAAGGTAAATAAAAGTTTAAACCTTTGCCGGCGTTTGTGATTTTCATTATTTTTGACGAGCATGAATATTATTATCACTTCCGCAACGGCTCTGGAATCAAAGTTGCTTGTACAACGCACAGCAGAGATCAACCGCAATATTTCTGTTTCCTATCATACATCCGGCGTTGGTATACTGCAGAGCGCTTTTTCGCTTGCAAAATTATTGTTTGAGCAGACACCCGACCTGTTGATTCAGTGCGGCATCGCTGGAACTTTTGACACACAGGCAGCTATCGGTAAAGTAGTACTGGCTGAAAGTGATTGCCTGGGCTCGCTGGGCGTGGAAGAGAACGGCGAATGGAAAGATATTTTTGACAATGGTTTTGCCGATGCTGACGCTTTTCCTTTTACCTTAAAAAAACTCCCCAACCCCTGGCTCGAACAGTACAATATTACCAACATCCCTACCGTAAAAGCTTTGACCGTAGATGAGATCACTACGCGGGAAGACCGCATAATGCATTTGAAAAATAAATACAACGCCTCAATTGAATCAATGGAAGGAGCGCCGTTTCACTACGTATGCCTGCAAAGAAAAATTCCTTTTTTACAGATCAGGGGCATATCAAATCAAGTAGGTTTACGTGACAAGTCTCAATGGCGTATACAACAGGCTTTGGAGAATATGACAAATATCATTATTGATTATTTAAATAAAATTAACACGTAAATTTGCCTGCTATGCTAAGGCTGTATTAGAAATTAAATACATAGATGAAAGCGAAGCAGACAATTTCCTGTATAGGAAATTTGCGGAAAACGATTGGTAAAAAAATTTAAAACTAAAAATATACGAATGAGATACACACTTGGTTTCAGCCCCTGCCCTAACGACACTTTTATTTTCGATGCGTTGGTAAACGGTAAAATTGAAACGGAAGGTATTGAGTTTGAGCCTGTGCTTGAAGATGTGGAAACCCTGAATAAATGGGCCTTTGAGAGCAAGCTTGACTTTTCCAAGATCAGCTATGGCGCACTTCCTAAGGCGTTGAAACATTATGTTGTATTAAACGGCGGCGGCGCATTAGGTAACGGAGTTGGCCCCTTACTGATATCTAAAGAGCCTATTGAATTAGAAGACATAAAAAATTATACCATTGCTATCCCAGGCGAAAACACCACAGCAAACCTGCTGTTTTCCAAAGCATTCCCGGAGGCTAAAAACAAAGTATACAAAGTATTTCACGAGATTGAAGATTTTGTTTTGCAGGGCAATGGGCTGGGCGTTATAATCCACGAGAGCCGTTTTACCTATGCCGATAAAGGCTTGCACAGAGTGCTGGACCTTGGCGATTACTGGGAAGTACAGACACACCAGCCAATACCCTTAGGCGGCATTGTGGCCCGCAGGAACATCCCTGTGAATATAATGAAAAAAGTAGACAGCCTTATCACGTCCAGCCTGGAGCATGCCTATGTAAACGACCGGGAGAAATTATCTGACTATGTAAAACAGCATGCGCAGGAAATGAGTGAAGATGTGATAAAAGAGCATATTTTATTTTATGTAAATTCTTTTTCTTTCAAGATTGGCAAAACCGGACGCGACGCAGTCAGGAGCCTGATCGATGTATATAAAACAGACCACCAGGACTTTTCTATAGGCTATGACGATATCTTTGCCAAAGACCTTTACCTGAAACATTAAGCACCTATGCAGATAAAAGATATTGTCCATGTGCTGGAAAGCTTTGCTGCGCCTGTGTACCAGGAGAGCTACGACAATTGCGGCCTGCTTACCGGAAACCCGGAATGGGAATGCACCGGCGTACTGTGCACGCTGGACACCCTTGAAGCTACGGTAGAGGAAGCTAAACATAAAGGCTGCAACCTGATCGTATCGCATCACCCGTTAATCTTCTCGGGCTTGAAAAAACTTAACGGCAATAATTATGTTGAACGAACGGTAATAGCCGCTTTAAAAAATGATATTGCCATCTATGCCATACATACCAATCTGGATAATGTGGTAAAAGGCGTGAGTAAAAAAATGGCGGATGTCTTAGGGCTTGAAAATACTAAAGTGCTTTCAGAAAAATATGGGGCTTTGAGACAATTCTCTACTTATGCACCTGTAAAGTTCGCCGAAGAAGTAAAGAAAGTTTTATTTCAGAATGGTGCCGGCAACATCGGCAACTATTCAGAGTGCAGCTTTTCGCATGATGGTACAGGATCATTTAAACCTAATGAGCAGGCGGATCCCAGGATAGGCGAAGCAGGCGGCAAGCGGGAAGCTGTGCATGAAACAAAGATTGAATGCCTGCTGCCCGAGCATGTAAACATTCAGAAGCTGCTGGAAGACCTTAAAAATATTGGCTATTACGAAGAGGTTGCCCACAACATTACACCCTTGCTCAACAGGAGCCAGGATACCGGAGCGGGCATGGTTGGTGAACTGCGGCAGGAAATGAGCGAGGAAGACTTTCTTGCTTATGTAAAACAAAAGTTCAACCTGCAAGTCATCAGGCATACAAAACTCAGAGGCCGGCCGGTAAAAACAGTTGCACTCTGCGGAGGTTCGGGCGCCTTTCTCATCAGCCAGGCAAAAAAACTGCAGGCAGATTTTTACATCACAGCCGATGTGAAATACCACGAATTCTTTGATGCAGACAATAAAATTGTGATTGCAGA
Organism: Bacteroidota bacterium; assembly: GCA_023422835.1. Classification (GTDB taxonomy): domain Bacteria; phylum Bacteroidota; class Bacteroidia; order Chitinophagales; family Chitinophagaceae; genus Haoranjiania; species Haoranjiania flava. The sequence continues at coordinate 82,947 of JAFAGI010000009.1, forward strand.
CATTGGCCATTATGAGAGCGAACAATATACTATTGAACTTTTATTTGATATTTTACGATCAAATTTTAGTACCTTTGCCATCTTGAAAACGGAAATCTCTACCAATTCAATCCATTATTATAGTTGATTGAGCATATTGTAGGGTTTCAGCACATTTGAATCATTACTCAAAATAATATTTTTATAAATAATATGGCAACCGTAAAAGACTTCTCAGTATCAGAAAAATTATCTGCATTGGTAAAATTGCAGAAATTGAGCAGTAAATTAGACCAGATACAAATACTCAAAGGCGAACTGCCGATTGAAGTAAGCGACCTGGAAGATGAGCTGATCGGTTTAAACAACCGTAAAACCCGCATCGAAGAAGAGATAAACGGCATGACTGATTTTATTGAGCAGAAGAAAGCAATCATTACCCAATCTGCTGAGCTGGTAAAAAAGTATGAGGCACAAAGTGAGAATGTCAAGAACAACCGTGAGTTTGAAGCCATTAACAGTGAAATAGAAATGCAGCAGCTGGAAGGCAAACTGGCAGAAAAACATATACGCGATGCCAACAATGAGCTGGCTGATAAAGTAAGGTCTCTGGAAGAACTCAAGAAAAAAATAGCAGGCAAGGAAGTGGTGCACAATGAGAAAAAATCTGAGCTGGACAAGATCATTGCAGAAACCGACAAAGAAGAGAAAGCGCTGACAGAAAGCATTGAAGCACAACGTAAATCAATGGATGAGCGGTTGCTCTATTCTTTCGACAGGATCCGCAACAATTACCGCAACGGCTTGTCTGTAGTGCCTGTAGAAAGAGACGCCTGCGGCGGGTGCTTCAACGCGATTCCGCCTCAAAAACAAAGTGAGATACGCCAGCGTAAAAAAGTAATGGTGTGCGAGAACTGCGGCCGCATCTTAATTGATGATGAGCTGAATGAATCGGTAGAGATTTAATCTCCTTAATAAAAAATTTAAAGCATCCGTAAGGGTGCTTTTTTTTTGCCACCTTATCCCGGTCTATTACTCGAGGAGAAGAAGAAACAGAACTCTTCCGTTCTTCCTCATCTTAGCGAAGTGTAGACAAATGCAGATTTTAAACCCGCTATAACAGATTTGCCAATTAGGAGGCGCCTTAGGCGGGATATACTTTTTAAATGTGTTTTCGCAAAAAAGCTAAGCGTAACGAAAAAGTTTATAAAGTCAGGTGAAAACACCAGACACGGCGGCCATCTGAAAAGGCAGGTAGATTTTCAATTCTATATAAAATTACTTGCCTATACTGGCGCAAGCGTCCGCTTGTGTTACCGTACGATTGAGTTTCTCTGCGATATTCTGTAACTGGCACAACGCTGCGCACTTCGCGTTGAGTAATCCTGAGAGAATTGAGAGTCGTAGACTAAAGTGTAGAGAATTTTATTTCACGCAAAGTTCGCAAAGGCTCGCGCAAAGAGGCACAAAGTTGTACACAGAAAATTCATAAATCAAACATTATAAATCCAAAATTATATGGCTTCGGAACTGCTATTCCCATTCAATAGTTGCAGGCGGCTTGCTGCTGATGTCGTACACCACGCGGTTAATGCCTTTTACATTATTAATGATCTCATTGGAAACATATGCCAGGAAATCGTAAGGGAGGTGTGCCCAGTCTGCCGTCATGCCGTCAACAGAAGTCACAGCGCGTAGGGCAAGTGTATATTCATAGGTACGTTCATCGCCCATCACACCCACACTTTTCACTGATAAGAGTATAGCGCCTGCCTGCCACACCTGGTCGTAAAGGCCGTAGTCTTTCAATGCCCGGATGTAGTGGTAGTCGGCTTCCTGCAACAGTTTTACCTTCTCTTTGGTGATGTCGCCGAGGATGCGTATGGCCAACCCGGGACCCGGGAAAGGATGGCGAAGGATCATTTCCTTCGGGATGCCCAGCTCCAGGCCTACTTTGCGTACTTCATCTTTGAATAAATAGCGCAGAGGTTCCACCAGCTCCAGGTTCATAATATCCGGCAGGCCGCCCACGTTGTGGTGCGATTTGATAGTAACAGAAGGCCCGTGCACACTCACGCTTTCAATTACATCGGGATAGATAGTGCCCTGACCCAGGAAAGAAGCTTCTTTTATTTTCAACGCTTCTTCATGGAACACGTCAATAAACAGTTTGCCGATGATCTTTCTTTTTTTCTCCGGGTCAGATTCTCCGGCAAGTTCCTCGTAAAATATTTTTTTGGCATCAATGCCCTGTACATTCAGTCCCAGCGTGTCGTAGGTGGCAAGCACTTTTTCAAATTCATCTTTTCTCAGCACGCCGTTATCCACAAAAATACCATGCAGCCTGTCGCCTATAGCGCGACTGATGAGGGTTGCAGCTACTGTGCTGTCTACGCCTCCGCTCAGCGCCATGATTACATGCTTGTCTCCGATCTTTTCTTTTAAGGCAGCTACGGTTTCATCTACAAAAGATGCAGGTGTCCAATCCTGCCCGCAGCCGCATATTTTTACCAGAAAATTCCTGATGATCGTTTTTCCTTCTGTTGAATGATATACTTCGGGGTGAAATTGCAAGCCATACAGCGGGTTTGCTCCGGTTGTATTTCTGAAAGCTGCCACAGGTATACTTTCTGTGACTGCTAACAGCTCGAACTGCGGTGGAAGTTGTTTGATGGTATCGCTGTGGCTCATCCACACCTGCGACTGATCAGGTACATCATTGAACAATACATCACTCTGCACTATATCAAGCCTTGCTCGTCCGTATTCACGCTTATCCGACTTCTCTACCCTTCCGCCATAAACTTTGGCGGCAAGTTGTGCGCCGTAGCAAACACCCATCACGGGCAGTTTGTGCTGCAGAGCAAGTATGTCCAGTTCGGGAGCTTTATCATCATTTACACTAAACGGGGATCCGCTGAGGATAACGCCTTTGATGTTGGCATCCTGCAGGTCTAACTGTTTGTAGTAAGGAAAAATTTCGCAGTAAACATTGGCTTCGCGTGCCGCGCGTGCAATAAGCTGTGTGTATTGGCTGCCGAAATCAAGAATGATGATTTTTTCTGTCATGTGTATATTTTTAACTTTTCTGACTGCTGAATGCAACTTAGCATAAGCGTGTCTGCTGAAAATTTATTCGAAAATTTTTATGGACATTTATATCAGGAATTTTACTGATGTAATGCAGGTTGCAAATGTAAATAATTAATCAGGAATAATCACAAAGATTGCGATCTGTGGGAGTAGTTAATCAGGGTTTTCTTGATTGATCTTTCCAATGCCTGCAGTATGAAGGTTTGGTGTGTATTAAAGTTATTGCGGCATCATATAAATCGTGATTTGCTGCTGTTAAACAATCATTATAATCTATACCGGGCTGCATTTTATGATATAAATCTTATTTTGGACGTTCGTTATTTTCCTACTTTTGCGTGACATTAAATTTACTTCAAAAAAATAATTATAAATAATGAAACGTGTATTAGTTGCTACAGGCGGTGGAGATTGCCCCGGTCTGAACGCTGTAATCAGAGCGATCGTTTACAGGGCTTCAATGGAGAAAGACTGGGAAGTTTTGGGAAGTATTCAATCTTTTGACGGGATTTTAAAAGATGAAACAGAAGTGAAAGTGCTGGATAAAGATTCAGTAAGAGGTATACATTATCGCGGTGGAACCATCATTGGTACTACTACCAAAGGCGGCCCTTTTGCATGGCCGGTAAAAAAAGAAGACGGCACCTATGAATTTGAAGACCGCTCCGAGTATATGATGGATAAGCTGAAGGAACTGGGTGTGGAAGCAGTGATCAGTATCGGCGGCGACGGCTCGCAGCGCATTTCGCAGAAACTGTACGAAAAAGGCATGAACATTATAGGAGTGCCTAAAACAATTGATAACGACCTAAAGGCTACAGATTTTACATTTGGTTTTCAGACTGCCGTGGAAGTGGCCACTGATGCGGTAGATAAGCTGAATACAACTGCTGCCAGCCACAACAGGATACTGATACTGGAGGTAATGGGCCGTGATGCCGGCTGGATAGCTTTAAACTCAGCACTTGCGGGGGGCGCAGAGGTTTGCATTATTCCGGAAATACCCTATGATATCAATAAAGTAGTAGAAAGGATCAGGAGAAGGTACGATAAAGACGGCAGAGGTTTTGCCAACATAGTTATTGCTGAAGGTGCAAAGCCTTTAGGCGGTTCGGCTTTAGCTGAAGAGTATGGAGAGATAGGTAACGAGAACCTGAAATTGTCTGGTGCGGCAGACAGGCTGGCAAGAGAGTTGAAGGCTGCCGGCATTACAGCGGATATCCGTACTACGGTTTTGGGCCACATACAAAGAGGCGGTATTCCCTGCGCTTTCGACAGGAACCTGGCAACATCTTTCGGCGTAAAGGCTTTTGAAATGGTGCTTGAAAAACAATATGGCCAGATGGTAGCTTACCGCAATTTCCAGGTGATCTCTGTGCCGCTGGAAGAAGCTATCGGCTCTCAAAAGTTAGTAGAGCCTGATTCCCAAATGATACATACCGCCAAAGGTGTGGGGATAGCTTTCGGAGACTAGACGAAATATTTTCTAACAGATAAAAAACAGTTGAGATCGCGCCTGCGGCGCGATCTCAACTGTTTTTTATGCAAGCATTTTAGGATAGTAAAAAAATAAAAATTCTTTTTCAGCATTTACAAAATCTGCCCAGCAGCCCGTATGTAGTCTGAACGCGGCCACACCGCAGGTTGGTACATGCCCTATATTTTCATTAGTAAGTGCATTGACAAAATAGGTGAGGCCGTTGTTGTGTGAAAACAGTGCAACATGATCATGCCTATCTCCTATTTGCAATATGGTGTCTGTAAAATCCTCTGGCGCTGCCATGTAGAGTTTATCCACGGCTTCAATATCGCTGTTATGGTAGGCCTCTGCAAATATTTGCAAGTGGCCATGGCCCTCTTTGCCGGGCTGCTGATAAATTTATCTATACGTACGCCCATGGAAAGCAGGTGTGCCGCCATCTTGGGCGCATCGCGCATGCCGCGCGCAGACAGTGGCCTGTCAAAATCTTTGGTGTCTGCGGGCCAGTCGCTTTTGGCGTGGCGCACAATGTATAAGTATTTCATCTGTCAATCTTTAATGTTATAAACGCGCGGTCTGTGCCGGCATTGAGATACCGTTTCATTCGTAAAAATTTCCACTTTGCTAATCATTGCCAACTATCAAAAACAAAACCAGCTTAGTGGTTTTTGTAGAATAAAGATAGCAAAATACTATACAACAGATTCACCGTTTAAATCGGTAGTGAGCACATCTGTCATATAATCCAGTAAGGGGCGCATAGCAAGGTAAGTATCAAGTATATCTTCCACAAGTCCGGGACTTATAACTTCCCTATCAGCCAGCGGCCGCATCACAATAAATTCTTTTTTCCTGATCAGGTCAATCGCTTCCAGGTTCTTGTCGAAACCTTTGGGTGCGGTTTTCAATTCATCACCGGTGATATTGCCGAAAAACTTTTTAAAAGCAGGCGTGGAAACAATGGCTCTTATTTCAGCGGGGTTCAGCTCAAACTCCTTCCGGATGCGTTGTACATCTTTTGGATCCGGATGCCAGAAGCCGCCGCCGATAAAGCTTTTACCCGGTTCTATGTGTAAATAATAGGCGCCTTTAAGTGCAGGCTCTGCGCGGTAAAATACTGTTCCGGAATTGGTTTTATAGGGCGCTTTGTTTTTAGAGAAACGTACATCGCGGTATATGCGGAATGTTTTTACAGTGCTAATGTTATCGGTTGCTGCCAGCTTTTTTGCAATATCACCGCTAAGCGTTTTAATTGCTTCTGCCGCTGATTGATATTTATCTTTGTTAGCCGCAAACCATTCACGGTTGTTGTTTTGCGCCAGTGCTTTTAAAAAATTGAGTACTTCCTGCATGTGCTTTAAATATTTGACCGCCTGGAAGCACGTTGAAACATGCTCAGCACAAAGCCTATAGCCATTACAATAATGCCTAGCCATAATACGCCCACAAACGGGAACTTAATCACTTTAAGTGTAAGGAAATCGCTGAGTGTATTGCTTTCTTTGATGCCTATCTCCAGTTTGCCGCTTTGCGTATTGGAAACTTTGTTGAACTTCACTACAAGCCCTTGTGAGGCAGCCGTATCGCTGATCTGCACTATTTCATTGCCGTTATTCACTACCACGCCCGGCTTAATAGGGTATTTGTTTCCTGTTTTTGAAATCACCGTCATATCCAGAGTCATAGACATCTGGTTATCGCTAAGCTTTGGAATATTATCGGCCGATTGATTCACTGCCACGTTGTTGAGCACCAGCATACCGTTGGAGTAAAAAGTAGTGTCGCCCACAGCTACTTCCACATTCCTAAAAGAAGCCGTATCAGCTGTTGCAAGCTGAAAAGCGCTTACATAAGCATAGATATCGCTGTGCCAGTAATGTTTGGAGTTAGGCGTTGCGCCGAAGCCTTCAGAGCCTTTGTTGTTTTTAAGTACGTAAGGATACAGGTCAAATTCTTCTTTACCATCTTTTGTCTCCAAGTGAATGTGGAAATACATTTTCCTGTCACGCTCGTTGATGGAATCATTCAGGTAAGTGACCATGTACTTGCCCATATCTGTTGGCACGCCTTTAAATAAAGTAATATTCTCTGCTGGGTCTTCATCTTTGGTTTTTTCAAACACCTTGAATGTAGTGTTTATGCTGAGGATTTCTTTTTTGGAAGAAGATAACAATACGCCCAACAGTATCATCCCGAAGCCGATATGTGCCACTGAAGCTCCTGAAACTTTTATTTTGCCTTTCAGCACAATAAAAATATAACCGATGTTGGCTACTACTGCATAGATCGATGCAAACAAGGCAAGGTGTATCGCCATCAGGAAGCCGGCACCGTGCTGGGTGTAGTTTATATTTCCAAAGATGCTTATCAGCAAAGACGCTATCACTGAAATAATGGTGGGCAGCATTATTTTCTTTACAAAATATCCCCTGGGTGTATTTTTATATTTAAAGTATTGTGTGATTGCCGTAAGAATTCCAATGAGTAGTGCAATAAATATCTGCACCTGGTTGTAGCTGAAAAGTACATCTTCCGGCTGCGCAATATTTGTTTTAAATATTTTATTGAACACCGGCATAGAAGTCTTACCGATAATGATAAGCCCGGAAATAAACAATATCAATGAGCCTATAAACATCCAGAACTCCCGGCTGTACATGTTCTCTTCTTTGCTGATGGTGGGAATTTCTTTCCATCTTTTTATAAGGAAATAAATGCCCGGCAACAGGAAGGCAAAAATAAAAGTAAGCAGTTGCCAGTTCATATCATTGCCTGTGAAAGAATGCACGGAAGTATCGCCAAGCACACCGCTGCGGGTAAGATAGGTTGAGTAAATAATAAAGATAAAACTCAGGATGTAAAACAGGTATGTGCTCTTGAGTGAATATTTTGCATGCACATAAATCAAGTTCGTATGCAATCCTGAAATTAATATCAGCCAAGGAACCATTGAAGCATTCTCTACCGGATCCCAAGCCCAGTACCCGCCAAAGTTAAGGCTTTCATATGCCCATGCAGCGCCCATCATAATGCCCACTCCCAGGGACATAGCCGCAAAGCTTGCCCAAGGAAGCACAGGGCGTGTCCATGAATGATCCTTGTTTATCAAACCGGTCAAAGCATATGCATAAGGAACAATGCAAGCTGCAAAACCCAGGAACAGCATGGGCGGATGTATGGTCATCCAGTAGTTTTGCAGTGTTGCGTTCAGGCCGTTGCCATCCTGTATCATGGAGAGGTAATCTGCCCTCAGAGCGCCGGTTTGAGGATCGAAAAATATGGGTGCAGCATCAAGCATTCCTGAATTCCTGATGAGAATAAACGGATTGTGGCCTATCTGGAAATCGCCGAAATAAATACCCAGCACCATTGACATTATCAAAACCTGTGCAATGCTGATAACACCTGCAACGCCTGCCACCCACCTGTTTTTATTAAATATAATCACCAGGCCCAGCACTGCATGCCAGAAAGCCCAGAGCAGGAAGCTGCCCTCTTGGCCTTCCCACAGCGAACTGAGTATATACTCCATCTGCAAAGACCTGTCGCTGTGCTTCCATGCATATTCATATTCAAAAAGATGGTTGAAAAGTATGTATAACAGGCAAAGGATAATGCCCACTATAGATACCGAAGCTGCCAGGTATGACCATTTGGCAATATTGAACCAGCTGTTTTTAAGCAATGCGTCTTTTTCAGCATTGGATTTAAAAAAAGCAATGGCAGCAACAATGGAACCGGTAAAAGCTAAAGTGATTAAAAAATAACCAATCTGTCCCGGTAAAAGATTTTCTCCGATAAAATTCATTTCCTGAGGTGGTAAGTTAGTTTGAAAGAAAATGTTCGCCGTTACAATGATGCACTTATCTCCTCCTGCAATGCGTTGGGATTATCTTTGTATTTTGACGGGCATTTTAAAAGTATGCCGCGCTGGTCTTTGATCTGGAATATACCGTTCTCATCCATCTGGCCTTTTAAAACAATGCGCTCACTTTTTTCAATATCCTGCGGCTTTTCAAAATAATAAGCCACATTCATGGAAGCGCCAAGCGTATCAATAGCTTTAAATGTAAGGTAGTTGGGGTTTACAGCCGGATTATAATTCAAAGATTCTTTGTCCAGTTTTGCAATCACCGTTACGGTTTTGCCCTGTTTTTCTTTGGCAGATGCAATGGTTTCGTAAGTAGATACACTGCCCATCTGAGATATCAGTAAGGCTATCACTACGCCGATCACAACAAGAATAACGATATGCAGTTTCTTCATTTTCAGGGATGGTTTAAATTAATTCAGCTCGCAAATTACGGCATTAACAATAAGCCACAGTCGGTTTATTGTAAAGAATGTCACAAAAGTAGCTCAAAAAGTCATGAATTAATTAAAAGTTCAAACATTTTTCAGAAAACCCGAATTTGTATATCTTCATCGCGTGGAACAAAAAAAGGGCGCCCATAATGTAGTCTGGCACAAATTAAAGAGGGACAAACTCGCCGTAGCAGGGCTTGCCGTGATCCTTCTTTCCTGTGTGCTGGCTGTATTTGCCTACTTTATTGCTCCCGACACTTCTCCGAATGCCAACCGTATGATTCCGGAAATCGCTAATAAGAAGCCGGGGTTCTCTTCAGATTTTTTGCTGGTAAAAAATCCAGTGGCTGCTTCAGAACCCGGCTTTTTCAAAAGATTGCTCAGCGGAAAGCCCGATGATTTTGTGATGGTGCCTGTGAAAGGCATCAGCCAAAGCGGCGATACGGTTTATGCAGACAAATTTATTGATGTGGATGTGTACGAAACTGTCGGAATACCTGTAAAAGACCTGGCAAGCCCCGAAGTGGTTCACCGCAAATTTTATTTCGGCACCGATAAGTTCGGAAGGGATATATTCAGCCGGCTGATTGTAGGTACCAGGGTAAGCCTCAGCGTAGGCCTGATTGCTGTAATTATTTCGCTGACGCTCGGCATACTGCTGGGCTCGCTGTCAGGCTATTACAGGGGCCGCACAGATAATATAATCATGTGGTTTGTAAATGTGGTGTGGTCTATACCCACGCTGCTGCTGGTGTTTGCCATCACCTTTATTTTGGGCAAAGGATTCTGGCAGGTGTTCGTGGCGGTAGGCTTCACACTTTGGGTAAGCGTGGCGCGCCTAGTACGCGGCCAGGTGATGGCTATCCGCAAGCTGGAATATGTAGAGGCCGGCAAGGTGCTGGGCTTCAGCAATTTCAGGATCATTGTACGGCATATTTTGCCTAATATTTTAGGCCCTATACTGGTAATGGCCGCCAGCAACTTCGCTTCTGCCATTGTAATTGAGGCAGGGCTCAGCTTCCTGGGCGTGGGCGTGCAGCCGCCGCAGCCGAGTTGGGGGCTCATGATCAAGGAAAATTATAATTTCATTATTACCAACAACCCGATGCTGGCGCTGGCTCCCGGCATTGCCATTATGATACTGGTGCTGGCTTTCAACCTGCTTGGCAACGGCTTGCGCGATGCTTTTGATGTGGTGAATGAATGATGAGTGGGGTGTATTGTTATTTTTGGATTGTTTATTTGTTTAGTCGTTGAGTCGTTGAGATGTTACATACCGGTACGGCACGCCATATTTTTTAATCTTTTGGCATTTCACTTAAATAAACGAAATTTGCCCATCATTTATGAATTTATTCAGCGCTCCATCCAATACTTTGTGTCTTGATTTCGGTAACAGCCGCTACAAATGCGGTATCATGTCGAAGGATCAACTGGTGGAAGAACGTGTACTTGGCGATGACATATTAGCCGACCTGCGCAACATTGTAGATGAATTTAAACCGAAGCATTCCATTCTTTCATCCGTTATAGACCATGATAAAGAGGTGGAAGAGCTGCTTAAGCAAACTACAAGCTTTCACCTGGTAACGCATGAAAGCAACCTGCCCATACGCGTGCCATCGCGCACTGTGGCACCATCAGTAGGTGCAGACAGGTGGGCCATGCTGATGGGCGCTGTTGCCAGGTTTCCCAAACAGCACAACCTGGTGATAGGCCTTGGTTCCTGCATTACATTTAACTTTCTCAATAAATTCAGTGAATTTCTCGGCGGCTCCATCTCTCCCGGTCTTTACATGCGCATGAAATCCATGAACCAGTTTACGGCAAAACTTCCTTTGGTAGAGCCCGAATGGAATTTTCCGCTGATCGGTTATGATACCAAAACCAATATTCAAAGCGGCGTGATATTAGGCATCAGTAAAGAAATTGACGGTATCATTGATTTATATAAAGAGAAATACACTAAATTTAACGTGCTTTTAACCGGTGGCGATGCCTCATTTTTCCTGCCTCATTTAAAAAACAGGATATTTGCAGACCCACATTTAATTTATAAAGGCTTATATGCTATCAGTAAAATCAATTCAAAATAAAAAGTATTTTTTATTTTCATGCCTGGCCATTTTGCTTGCTGTGAACACTCAGGCTCAGGAAAATTCACCGTTTTCGCGTTATGGATTGGGCGATTTATTTCCTTCACAATCTGCACAATACCGCGCCATCGGCGGCATGACTTCGGCTCAGGGCAACAGCCTGCACCTCCTTAATCCCAACATTGGCACTCTTTCACTCAATCCCGCCAATCCTGCCAGCTATGGCATTTTAAGAACCCAGCCCAACAGGCAGGGTGGAAATGTGAACTATGACCTTGGTATTATAGGCGACATGCGTACGCTGAAAAGTGTAAATCCGTCCAAAGCATATAACTCTGCCAACCTGATGCCTGCCTACTTTACCCTGGCTTTCCCGATCGCACAGTCTGGCATGGGTATAGCCTTAGGGATAAAGCCTGTTACAAGAGTGAGTTATAGCCTTAGCACCCGTACCCAATGGAGGCAAAGCCCCCAATCGGTGAAGTTAGATACGCTCAACAGTCGCAATTTAGGCGAAGGTGGTATTAACCAGGTATTTTTAGGCGTGGGCAAAGCTTTCGGCAACTTCAGGATCGGCGTGAACGGAGCTTATAACTTCGGTAAAAAAGATATTTCTACACTCACCTCCCTTAGCAACGATACCTTTCAGTATGCGACATCTTCTAAAAATATAAAGACTATTTACAGGGGCTTTACCTGGGACGCAGGTATGCAGTATACTATTAAATTAAAAGAAGTTACAGATCCTGTTTCTAAAATACGCTCAACTTACAACCTTGACCTGGGTGTAAACGGTTCTATATCACAAAAATTAAATGCACGCCGGGAAATTGCTTACTACAAGATCGGTTTTAAAGCAGACGACCAATATGGCGATAACCCTACAATAATAGATACCATCAGCTTTAAAGAAAACAGCAAAGGACAAGTAACGCTGCCTACAAGCTTAAACGGTGGATTTATGTTTAATAAATACCTAATGGGTATACAGAAATACGGTTTCGGGGCCGAGTACAATACCACCAACTGGTCTCAATACCGCGATGTGGAGAATATTGCAGATACAACGCTTTCCAATAGCTGGATGATCCGTGCCGGCGGCTATTTTATTCCAGATCCCTTGCGTGGGGCCAGCTTATTTTCCACAGCGCGCTACAGCATCGGCGGGTATTATGGTAAAGACTACATCAACGTAGGCAACACTTCCAAAGATGGTTATGATATAATGGCTGTAACATTTGGCTTTGGATTTAACCTGCGCAAACAAATGTACAGCAACCAGAAATCTGTGGTAAACACAGCGTTTGAAATAGGCAAAAGAGGTTCTAACAGGAATAATGTTTCAGAGAACTTTTATAAAATTTCCGTAGGATTTTCTCTGAGCGATATCTGGTTCTTAAAATCAAGATATGACTAAAGGATTTCACCATATTTTTCTTTCAGCTGCTTTATGTATAGGCAGCTTTTTCTTTTTGGCTTCCTGTGAAAATGATATAAAAGAGGTGCAGAACTTGGGCAAAGGCAAAGAAAATATTGAGGAAGGCAGGGACATTGAGAGTTTCCTGAGCATTGGCGGCATGGTAAAAGCCAGGCTGAAAGCGCCTTATATGATCCGCCGCGATAAAGACAGCGCTGCTACTATTTTCCCCAATTCACTTTTTGTAACTTTTTACAACGAGCTTGCACCCATACCGGAGAGTTTTTTAAAAGCTAAGTACGGCAAATACTTTGTGGACGATTCCAAAGTTTTCCTGCGCGACAGCGTGGTGTTTTACAACATCAAGGGAGATACTATGCGCACATCTGAACTGTGGTGGGATCAGAAAACAGAGGAGCTCTATACAGACAAACCCATCTGGTTTTTCCAGAAAGTTCCTTTTTCCCTGATCCAGGGGCGTGGCTTCCGCACCAAACAGGATTTCAGCAGTTATCACTTCGACCAGGTTTACGACAGCAAGACATCCGTAGCCGACAGTACATTACCTTCACAATAAATACGGCCGGGATTGAAAGCTTAAAAGAATAATCTGTATATTGCATCAATCTAAACAGCTAACCCAATGGTGCCGGAACAGATATCTAATGTACTCTTAGTTATTGGTATTGCAGTCTCTTTGCTGCTGATGCTTTTCTTCGCAGGCATGAAATCTGCATTTGTAAGTTCCAACCGGTTAAACGTTGAATTAAGACGCAACCAGGGCACATCCGAAGGGGTACTTATGGGAAAATTTGTAGACCATAAGCACCTGTTTATTTCTACCAGCTATTTCGGGATTGTATTGTGCACCGTAATGTACGCGTTCTTCTTCAACCAACTGCTGACCTCGGGTTTGTGGCTGCCTATACGGTTTGATAATATTTACCTGACGCTGTTGGTAAATGTATTTTTATCGTCTTTCCTCATTATATTTTTTGGTAAGTTCCTGGCAAAAGTCATTTTCAACCGCAACGACAAGTTACTGTATGCGTTGCTTTTTACCTTCAACGGATTCCATAAGATCTTCAACCCGATCATAAACATGACCCAGAACTTTGCCAACGGCATTCTGAAGTATGTGTTTAATGTAAAGATCAACCAGGAAAAACATGCTTTTGGCTCTACCAACGCAGAGCAGCGATACTTCGCATCTTCAGACGAACAGGAAGAAGAAGAGATGAACCACTTGGAAGTAAACACCCATCTTTTTGAAAATGCGCTATACCTTCCTTCGCTGAAGATAAGGCAGAGCCTTACGCCCAGGACAGAAGTTGCAGGGCTTGAGATTAAAACCGACATCAATACTGCACTCCGGAAGATCATAGAAAGCAAGCAAAGCAGGATGGTGGTTTATGAAAACAATATTGACAACATCCTGGGTTATGTAATGATGATGGATTTTTTCAAGAATCCGCCAGACCTGCAAAGTATCCTTATGCCGGTATTTATTGTGCCCGAAACAAAATCTGTAACAGACCTGCTGCACCGTTTTTCTAAAGAAAGAAAAAGCGTAGCATGGGTAGTAGATGAGTTTGGCGGCACTGCGGGCATCATTACTGTAGACAATATCCTACGCGAGCTTTTCGGCGAAGCACAGGATGAGTTCGGCAGAAACAATTACGTAGAGAAGAGAATCTCGGAAAATGAATTTATTTTTTCCGGTAGGATAGAACTTGCGCGGCTCAATGAAAAATACGATTTTGATTTCCCGGAGAAAGAATCCGAAACGCTTTCGGGCTACATTATCCGCGAGAACAAGCGTATACCCAAAGAAAAAGAGCGCGTGATCGTGGACAACTATGTGTTTGATATCATCAGCGTTTCAGAAACAAAGATCGGGCTTGTAAAAGTAAAAATGCTCCGATAATATTATTTGTCAGCAATCAGCCAATAGTGAAGTTTGTAAAACTCTTAAGACATCTGGACTTTTTAAAATCGGTTTTCCTGTTCAGCATTACCGCCTTCGGTGGAGCGCAGGCACACCTGGCCATGATGCTGAAAACGTTTGTGAACGAAAGAAAAGATGTAACCGAAGAGGAGCTGATCGAGTACAATGCCTTCTGCCAGATGTTGCCGGGCGCTTCCTCTACGCAACTGGTAACACTTATCGGTTACAAACGCGGCGGCTTTCTGCTTTCCATACTGTCGCTGATCATGTGGCTGTTGCCCGCCTGTACGCTGATGGGCGCTTTCTCTTTCCTGCTGGTGTATTTTGATCAGAAGGCTATTGACACTGCTTCCCTTTTTAAATACATCAACCCTATGGCGATAGGGTTTATCGCCTATTCCGGCTACAAGCTCATGCGCATTTCTGTGCACAATCCTATTACCAGAATTATTCTGGTGATAGTAACGATAATTACCTTTCTGTTTTTTAAAGTGCCCTGGATATTCCCGGGATTGCTGCTCTTATCCGGATTGGCCACCTGCTTCAGCAGAAAACGTATACCGCAGCAAGGTACTCCTCCGCGCAAGATCAGGTGGGGCAATATACTGGTGTTTCTGGCAGTTTTTGCTGTTGCCGGGTATCTTTCCGAAACCTCAAGAAAAAACAATTGGGAAAACCGCTGGAAATTTAACCTGTTTGAGAACTTTTACCGCTTCGGATCGCTTGTTTTCGGCGGTGGCGATGTGCTTACGCCTATGATGTATGAGCAGTATGTTGTGCGACCTGAAAATCCGAAAAAAGTTTCCGACACACAAAGGCTGAGGATCAATAAGGAAGAGTTTCTTACAGGCTATGGGGTGCTTAAAGCCGTTCCGGGTCCAACGTTTTCCATCGCCTCTTTTGTAGGTAGCATGGCGGCAAAAGACCGTGGCCCCGGCAGCCAGTTGCAGGGAAGTGTGATAGCTACAGTGGCCATTTTTCTGCCATCAACTTTATTGGTGCTTTTCTTTTTCCCGGTGTGGAACAACCTGAAGAAGTATGCGGTGATCTATCGGGCTATGGAAGGCGTGAATGCAGCTATTGTGGGTATTATCTTTGCTTCCTTCTTTTACCTGTTCAAAGATATTTCCATCGACCTTACAGATGGAAAGATCGTTCATTGGTTAAATATAATAACCATTACAGGCACGTTTGCTGTATTGAATTATACAAATATCAAAGCGCCGTTTATTGTATTGTTTTGCCTGCTGCTGGGATTATTATTTTAAGGATGCTGCTCTTTTTTACGGATGGCATTTTCTCTTCTGTACCACCTGTAGCCAATGAAGAATAGAATGGTAAGTGGTATTGCCATAAGATAAAGAATGGCAGCGTTCAGCCCCTTGGCCGGCCCTTCACCCATTTGCATGGCAGTTTTGGTGCAAATAGCACATTGTGCTTCTGCCTGCAAAACCAGGGCAGCCAGCATGACCACCAGGATCGATATTTTGTTGAGGAACTGCTTCATTAAAGCGAAGATATAATTATTTTGTAATAATTACCTGTTAACGCTAAACTAAGATTCTTCTGAAATATGTACTATTTTTAACGCTATTATGATAGAAGCATATATCCTGCTGCGCAATACGTATACAACAGCGCAACAAAAAATTCAAGGATCATTTAACCTGCTGAGCATGGCGCGCCTGCTTAGTTTGCTGGGCGCTCTCTTTGCCGCGTATAAATATTTCGACACCAAAACATCCGGCTGGCTTATGACGGGTGTTGTATTTCTTACTGCATTCCTGGTATTGGTACGCATCCATCAACGTATATCCTTTCGTTTGCAGCTGGCCAAAAAACTCAGAGAAATAAACGACAGGGAGATTGATTACCTTGAAAACCATACACTGTATTATTCGGGAGGTGCAGCATTTGTTGATCACCAGCATGCCTATAGTTTTGACCTGGATATTTTTGGAGATAAATCCCTCTTTCAGCACCTAAACCGCACAGGCACCTCCATGGGTTTGCAAAGCCTGGCAAAAGGTTTTACCAACCACCTTTCCAATGATGATATTCCGGCGCATCAGCACGCAGTAAAAGAACTTACCAACGACGTGGAATGGAGACAGCAGGTACTTGCATTGGCATTGCTTTCAAAAGATAAACAAGCTTATAAGAACCTTGCAGATTGGACAGGGAGGAAGCCGGCAACCATCAACATATTAGTTAACGCAGCATCGTACATCATTCCTGCATGCATCATGATTTGTTTTGCGAGCTATGCTTTTTTTGACCTGCCAACGCTCCGCTATATTCAATATGGTTTTTTATTAAACCTGCTGATTGCTTCACCGGTATTGAAGCATATCTTTAAGGAGAATAATCGTTTCGACAAGATAGAAACGGTATTGCAAAGATATGTATTGCTACTGCAAAAAATTGAAGCCCGGAATTTCGAAAGCAGCTATTTACGTGACTTACAGGCTAAGCTCAGGGTTAATGGCCGCTTGGCAAGTGTACAGTTAAAAACCATTGGTAAATTGTTCGGGCAGATGAACACCATTGCCAATGTGCTGGCGCTGATTGTACTAAACGGTTTTTTTCAATACCATGTGCATGTATACAGGGCTGTATTGAAATGGAAAAAAATGAATGCAGGTTTTTTATTGCAATGGCTGGATGTCATCGGCGAAATAGAGAAGCTCAACAGCCTGGCTAACTTTGCTTTTAACAATAAAGCGTATGTTTTCCCGGCAATAAATAAAAATAGCATAATTGCCTTTGAGGCATTGGGACACCCGCTGATCCGGCAGGACAAAAGAGTTTGCAATGATATCAGTTTTGAAAAACACAACTTTCTGGTGCTTACCGGCTCCAATATGTCGGGCAAAAGTACTTTCCTGCGCAGCCTGGGAGTAAATATGATACTGGCATCGATGGGTTCGGTAGTCTGTGCCAAAGCGGCACAGGTGCACCCGCTGCGAGTGCTTGTTTCCATGCGCCTGTCTGATTCTTTAAGTGAAGGCGCCTCCTACTTCTTTGCTGAAGTAAGCCGGTTAAAATACATCATGGACCATACAACTAAGGAACGATGTTTTATTTTGCTGGATGAGATATTGCGCGGCACTAACTCCGACGATAAACGCTCCGGCACAATCGGCGTGATCAAAAAGCTATTACATAACGAGGCTACCGGCGCTATAGCCACACATGATATAGAGGTATGCAGGCTCAAGGAAGATTTTCCTGAAAGTATTATGAATAAAAGGTTTGAGGTAAACATAGTAGAGGATGAGTTGCACTTCGACTACAAGCTGCTTGATGGCGTATGCCGCAACAAAAGCGCCACATTCCTGATGAAGAAGATGCAGATTATTGAGCAGTGAAATAAATATCTACAATAATATGATTTAATTTTATACAGGATTTGAACGGTGAAATACTGCCCGTTACTCAAACACAATCCAGCGATCAGGAACCATTAAAGAATATTAAAAAAGTATACGGATGAAATGGATATCAATCAGCGAATTATTGAACCGCACCAGAAAAATAACAGAACGTTTTCCCCTGCAATCCGTACTGGTTGTTGCAGCAGCAGCTATTGCGTACGTACTGGCAGGCCGGCAATTTACACACACTTCTCTTATAAGCATGCTGATCTTTTGCGGACTTTCATTGGTGCTGTCTTTATCTGTTTTGTTGTTTGCTGAAGCCGGTCAGTACAGCCGGTGGAAAAGTCTTTTATTACAGTTGGCAGCACTGTTGCTGTGTTTCTTTATTACGCTGTGGCTAGATCCCTGGATAGCACAAGCTTATGCATACATCCTGGTATTCCTGGCGCTGGCATTTCATCTTTCGGTATCATTTGCGGCTTTCGTGCAAAAGGGCGCTATTGAACATTTCTGGCATTTTAATAAAACGCTTTTTCTGCGTTTACTCACTGCCGCGCTGTATTCCTTTGTAATAGTGATGGGGCTTTATCTTGCGGTGTTTGCAGTGAAAGAGCTCTTTAGTGTATCAATCAAAGATACGGTTTACATGAGAATATTCCTGCTCGTAGCCATAGGCTTCAATACCTTATTCTTTCTTTCCGGCATACCGGATGTGAACACACACCACGCTCGTGAATACTACTATCCTAAAGGTTTAAAGATATTTACCCAGTATGTACTCGTACCGCTCATGATCATTTACCTGGGCATCCTACTGCTGTATGAAGGAAAGATTTTAGTAGAATGGCAACTGCCCAACGGATATGTTTCCACGCTGATCCTGGCTTATACGGTATTTGGCATATTGTCGTTGCTCCTCATCTACCCAATCAAAGATACGGAAGGCAACCGATGGATCCGGTGGTTCTCTCAATGGTTTTATATTATGATGGTCTCTCTGATTGTATTGTTGTCACTGGCAGTTTATAAAAGAGTATCTGACTACGGCATTACCATCGAGCGCTATGCGCTGATTGCGCTTGCTGTGTGGCTTTCGGCCATCACCCTATACTTTTTATTCAGCCGGGTAAAAAGCATTAAAATTATTCCGCTGTCTTTAGCGGTTGTGGCGCTGGTTGCAGCCCTGGGTCCTTTGAGTGCATCTGAGGTGTCTAAAAGATCACAGCAAAAAAGATTAAAAGTTTACATGCACGACAATTCAAAAAAAGCAAAACAAGAAACTACCTCTATCATTAAATACCTGGTAAGAATGTATGGCCTTACGGCCTTGCAGCCATTTACCCCAACTGATCTTGCGGCGGTGCAAGACTCTATCATTGCGATGCCGGTAAAGCACAAGTACAGCTGGCACTATGAATTACGCGATAAGCTCACAGACAGAGGCTTTGCCATATTGAACATAGAATCTACTGATAAGGACTTTATGATCCCGGTAACTATCTATGGCGGCAATAAGAACGATGTGGTGAAAATTTCCGGCTATGATTATGTAGTTCCACTGGAATATTACCTCGATGAGCAAAAATTTAAAATTGACAGCCTGGATATTTCCGTCAAAAAAAATCAACAATATTGCATCGTAAGAGCCGCCAATACGGCTGCCTTGCAATTCCCGGTTGACTCTTTATTGCAAGAGGTTAGAACCAAGTACGATAATTCTTTAGCTACAAATGATATTGTGTATAACGGCGAGTTAAGCATTATCCGCAGCAATCAGTTCATGGATGCAAAACTAATAGTAACCCAATTTACAGGCTATGATGGCAATGCATCATCGGATAGCTACAAAGCATATTTGCTTTTCCGGAAGAAATAATGTTCGCTTTGTTGATCGCAAGCTTTGTAAATCTTTCTGAACTACAGAAAAGGCTGTGAAAGCTTGTGGCGCCGGCCATAACCTTTAATAGATTGCTTATTATATGAAATAATAAGCAAGTTGCATTCAAATTGTTAGTAAATAAAGGCTATTGCATGTGGCAATTAAAAACAGCCACAAAGCGGCGCACTAAAAATACACACATGAAATAACCATAAAGATTAAGAATCTATACCAACCGGGAATGAGTATTGAATCAAAAAAAAATGGTTTTTCCATGTGGCAACTAAAAAATAACTAAAAATACCCACATGAAATCTCCGGAGAATTTTATGTAGAATCATGATCAAACAACGGTACATTATACACTTGTAAAGCCTGTTGCTTCGTGGTTCTTTGGTTTTTTTATAAATAATTTATACGTTAACTTCGTAAGCCTTAAACTATTAAACACAATCTATATGCAAGTTTGGAAGCAATACCAGGAACAACACAAGGAAAGATTTTTAGAAGAATTGCTGGCGCTCTTACGCGTGCCCAGCATCAGTGCGAAACCTGAAAATAAACAGGATATGATCACCTGTGCGGAGATGGTAAAAGAATCTTTGCTCGAAGCGGGTGTACAAAAAGCAGAAGTTTACCCAACGGCAGGGCATCCCATTATATACGGTGAAATTATGGTGAACGCATCAAAACCAACTGTGCTGGTTTACGGCCACTATGATGTGCAGCCTGTAGAGCCGCTTGAGCTTTGGCATACGCCTCCTTTTGAACCGACTATCCGCGATGGCAAAATCTACGGCCGCGGTACTGCAGATGACAAAGGCCAGTTTTACATGCATGTGAAAGCATTGGAGACCATGGTGAATACAGATTCTGTGCCGCTGAATATAAAATTCCTGATAGAAGGCGAAGAAGAGGTGGGCTCAAGCAATCTGGGCACTTTTATGCAGGAAAATAAGGAACTCCTGAAAGCCGATGTAGTATTGATTTCAGACACTTCCATGATAAGCTTGGATACACCAAGCCTAGATACAGGCGTGCGTGGCTTAAGCTATATTGAAGTGGAGGTTACCGGACCCAACCGCGACCTGCACAGTGGCGTCTACGGCGGAGCCGTGGCCAATCCCATCACTATCCTCGCGCAGATGATAGCTTCATTGCACGATGAAAATAATCATGTCACCATTCCAGGATTTTACGATGATGTACAGGTATTGAGCAACGAAGAACGTGTGATACTGAACAAGGCGCCTTTTGACGAACAGGAATACAAAGACGACCTGGGTGTAAAAGAATTGTGGGGAGAGAAGGGTTACACTACTTTGGAGCGTACAGGCATTCGGCCTACATTGGAGCTGAATGGCATCTGGGGCGGCTATACGGGCGAAGGATCAAAAACTGTATTGCCTGCCAAAGCCAATGCAAAGATCAGTGCGCGACTGGTACCAGGGCAAGATCACGAGAAAATTACAGAATTGATCATCCACCACCTGCAGGCTATTGCGCCACCGTATGTAACAGTGAAAGCTACGCCGCATCATGGCGGAAATCCATATGTTACGCCTATTGACAGCGTGGAATACAAGGCTGCGGAAAAAGCCATTGAAGCATCTTTCGGAAAATCGCCTATCCCGTTGCGGGGTGGTGGCAGCATTCCCATCACTTCCTTGTTTGAATCTATTTTAAATTGTAAAACTATTTTCCTGGGCTTTGGTTTAGATAGCGATAACCTGCACAGCCCCAACGAAAAATACAATATAGAAAACTATTACAAAGGCATTGAAACTATCCCCTACTTCCATAAGTTTTATGCTGAAATGAAGTAGTAGCGCTGACCCTACGTATTAGCGCTCAAGATAAACAAAATCAAAAAAAAGATAAAAATGAAAAAACTTAGTTTTATGGCAGCATGCAGTTTGTTGTTATTCGCATCGTGCGGTGATGCCAGCACTACCAATGAGAACAAAAATGAAGACAGCACAAAAAACACGGAAGTGATCGATAGCACTGGCTGGACAAGCCTGTTTGACGGGCAAACGCTCACAGGCTGGCACGGCTTCAACAAAGGTACAGACTCTGTTACCAACTGGAAAGTGGAAGATGGCGCATTGGTGTGCCTTGGCGCTACCGGCGGCGCTGATACCGGCGGCGATATTATTACCGATAAGCAATTCGGTAACTTTGAGCTGCAGTGGGAATGGAAAGTAGATCAAGGCAGCAACAGTGGTGTGATGTACCATGTACTGGAAGATAAAAAATACAAAGGCCCCTGGGAAACCGGCCCGGAATACCAGATCATTGACGATGTGAATTTCCCCGGTAAACTGGAAGACTGGCAGATGGCAGGCGCAGACTATGCCATGCATCCGGCAGGACCTAACAAAGTGTTGAAACCTGTAGGAGAATGGAACACCAGCAAAATTATTTTCAACAACGGCCATGTGGAGCATTGGCTGAACGGCGCTAAAATAGTAGAGTTTACAAGAGATAGTGCATGGCAGCAAAAGAAAGAAACCGGGAAATGGAAAGACCATCCCGACTATGGAAAAGTTACCACCGGGCACATTGCTTTACAGGATCACGGCAATAAAGCCTATTACAGGAATATTCGTGTGAGAGAACTTTAGAGTCAGCGGAAGTGGAGAATGGAGAATGGAAAATGGTTTGAATTTTCTCTCATAATCTCACTCTTACTTCTCCCTTTCTTACTGCCTAAACTGACAGTAATCATTAAAAATACCATGTGGTCAAAAATGGTACTTAGTATTCGCTAGGATTTAATGTATTAGCGGTTTGTGTAGCTTGGGATTGAAATGCCTTTCAATCCCAAGCTTTTTTTCGCTCTACATGAGCAGAACATGTCCGGTTTGCACAGGTGTAAATGTTCTTAAAAGCGAGAAATAGTAAACAACGCTATCATTGTACAGACTGCTTTCATAATTTTATTGCCGTGTCTTGTGTATATCTCACACAGCTCATTCCTGTCGGTATTTAAATAAAAGATTTATTGCCGTATCTGGTGTTTTCACCTGACAAACTCAAACCTGTTGGTCTTTTTAAAAAAATCACCCATGGTTTTTATTCAGCAACTCCCATAGTTTATCTTTCAGCTCCGTCAATCCTTTGTTGGCAACAGAAGAAATGAATACGTGTGGAATATTGGCAGGCAATTGTCTCGCGATATCCTGTTTGAGCTCATCGTCCAGCATATCAGATTTGCTTACGGCGATCAGCATATCTTTCTGCAACATGTCGGGGTTGTATTCTTTGAGTTCGTTGTACAGAACTTCAAATTCTTTTTTATGGTCAGCACTGTCTGCCGGCAGCAGGAAAAGCAATACGGAGTTTCTTTCAATATGCCTCAGAAACCTGTGTCCTAGGCCCTTGCCTTCAGCAGCGCCCTCTATTATACCCGGAAGGTCTGCTACACAGAATGAGCGCCCGGCGCGGTATTCCACCATACCCAAATTGGGTGTAAGCGTGGTAAACGCATAGTCGGCAATTTTAGGTTTGGCTGCAGAGATCACGGAAAGCAAGGTAGATTTGCCTGCATTGGGAAACCCCACCAAGCCCACGTCTGCCAATACTTTCAGCTCTAAGAATTTATAGCCCTCTACGCCCGGTTCTCCCGGTTGTGAGTGTTCCGGCACCTGGTTAGTGGCTGTTGCAAAGTGCTGGTTGCCCAGTCCGCCGCGCCCGCCGGGCAGCCAGATCACTTCCTGTCCGTCTTCCAGTATCTCTGCCTCAACGGCTCCTGTTTCTTCATCTTTGGCAATGGTGCCCAAAGGAACTTCTATGATAATGTCTTTACCATCGCGGCCTGTTTTATTGCTCTTCATGCCGTTTTCCCCATTTTCGGCTAGTACATTTTTATAATAGCGCAGGTGCAGCAATGTCCATAGCTGCGCGTTGCCTTTCAGGATAATGTGCCCGCCACGCCCACCGTCTCCACCGTCGGGCCCGGCCTTGGCATTGTACTTGGTGCGCATAAAATGGGTAACTCCCCTGCCGCCATTACCGCTTTTACAAAAGATACGTATGTAATCAATGAAGTTGGACATGAGTGCGTGTAGTTTTTTAAGTTCTGGTTGTAATTTTTCCTGCGGAAAAACATTTACTTCGCTGCCATTTTCTCAGCATTTTCTGCCACCTGCAATGCCTCTATAAACTCATCAATATCTCCGCTGATCACCGCATCCAGGTTGTAGGATGTAAGGCCTATGCGATGGTCTGTAACCCTACCCTGCGGCCAGTTGTAGGTGCGTATTTTCGCGCTTCTGTCACCTGTACTTACCAGTGTTTTCCGCTGCCTGGATATCTCGTCTTCATGCTTGCGCACTTCTTCTTCATAGAGTTTGGTACGCAGCATTTCCATGGCCTTAAGACGGTTGCCGAGCTGGGTTCTTTCAGTCTGGCAGATGATCACCGTGCCTGTGGGTATGTGGGTAAGCATTACTTTGGTCTCCACCTTATTTACGTTCTGTCCGCCCGCGCCACCGCTTCGCGAGGTCTCCATTTTTACATCGCTTTCCTTTAGTTCAAAATCAATCTCGTCAGCTTCAGGCATCACGGCTACTGTAGCGGCAGACGTGTGTACGCGGCCCTGGGTCTCGGTTTCAGGCACCCGCTGTACGCGGTGAACGCCGCTTTCAAATTTCAAGGTGCCATATACATCATCGCCTTTCACTTCCAGCATTACTTCTTTATAGCCGCCTACGGTGCCTTCGCTATCGCTGAGGATGGCCGTCTGCCAGCCTCTTTTATTGCAATAGCGGATGTACATATCGAGCAGGTCGCCCGCAAACAGAGACGCTTCATCACCACCGGTGCCGGCACGTATTTCAATGATCGCATTTTTATTATCCTGCGGGTCTTTGGGTATCAGCAGTTGTGTCAAAGCTTTTTCAAGGTGGTCTTTTCTGTTTTCCAGGCCAGGCAGCTCTTCTTTGACCAT
This sequence comes from Bacteroidota bacterium, assembly GCA_023422835.1. Classification (GTDB taxonomy): domain Bacteria; phylum Bacteroidota; class Bacteroidia; order Chitinophagales; family Chitinophagaceae; genus Haoranjiania; species Haoranjiania flava. Next base: position 107,478 of record JAFAGI010000009.1, read on the forward strand.
TTCGCGCATGTCTTCATCATCGCTGCTGAGGGCTTCTTTGGCAAAAGCAATATTTTCCAGGACCTTTGTATATTCTTTATATGGGTTAATAATTTTTTCCAAGTCGCGGTATTCCTTGCTAAGCTTGCTGAACTCCTTTTGGTCTGCAATGATCTCCGGGTTGGTGAGCGCCACGCTTAGCTGATCAAACCGTGCCTGTATGGCTTGTAACTGGTCTAACATATATGATTGTGAATAATTCTGAAATAATGTAGTGGCAAAATTACAATTTTGCATTGAGCTAAAGAATTATTTAAAAATCTCATTTTATGATTTACTTTTATAGTTTATTACATGGCAGTTAGGAAAATCAAGGCTGATAAATTTTTTGACGGTGAAAAGCTTCTTACCGGGAAAATAATTGTACTGGACGATGAAGGTACCATTGTAAGTATTGAAAACGACATGCAACAGGATGTGGCCTGTTTTGAGGGCATACTCACGCCCGGCTTTATCAATTGCCATTGCCATCTGGAGTTGAGCCATTTACATGGCGCAATTCCCAAGCATACCGGCTTGGTACACTTTCTTTTAGCAGTATTGAAGCTTAGAAACCATGAAGAAAATATTATTCTGGATGCGATAGCACGGCAGGACGCCCTGATGTATGAAAGAGGTATTGTGGCGGTTGGAGACATTTGCAATACTAGCCACACCATTACCCGAAAGAAGATCAGTAAAATCAGCTACCGCAATTTTGTTGAAACTATGGGTTTTTTCCCTGAAATTGCTGATGCCAGGCTTACGCTTGCCCACACTACTTTGCAGGCATTTGAAGCCAATGAGCAGCATGCTGCCATTGTGCCTCATGCACCGTATTCTGTTTCGGAAACATTGTTTCAAAAGATCAACCGGGAAGCGGCCGGTAAGATCATAAGCATTCACAACCAGGAAACCTCTGAAGAGAATAAACTCTTCCTCGGGCATCCGGGTGGCTTTGAAAATTTTTATAAACAGTTGGGCGCAGACATTTCATTTTTTGTTGCACCGTTCAAAAATAGTTTGCAGTCTTATTTGCCGCTGCTTGCAAATGCAAAAAAGATATTGCTTGTACACAACAGCTTTACCTCTGAAGAAGATGTGGTGTTTGCTGAAACATTCGCAATGGAGAAAAACATAGCATTATACTGGATACTCTGCCCCAACGCCAACCTCTACATTGAGCATACTTTACCTGATGTGGAAGTATTCATAAAAAATAAATGTAAATTAGCAATCGGTACCGATAGCCTTTCAAGCAACGATGAGCTGGATGTTTTAAGTGAATTAAGAACATTGAAGCAACATTTCCCGTCAATCAGCACGGAGCGCCTGTTACAGATGGCTACTTCTGAAGGTGCCTCAGCGCTTGGCTTCAGCGGACTGGGCAGGATAGAAAGCGGTAAAAAACCGGGTATTAACCTGGTAGATGAAAATTTAAACCTGATAAAGAAAATTACCTGATATGCGTTTTATAAGATTGGCAGTTGTAAGTTTTGTTATATTTTTTGTACTCTTAACTGTGATCGGTTTATTATTCCCGCCTGTAGTTACGGTAGTAAGGCGCGGAGTGATCCAGGCCCCCAAAGAAAAAATTTATCCTTTTATAGCAGACACTAAGAACTGGCATAAGTGGCTTGCAGACAGCAATGTGGTGTTTGCACAGCTTACACCTGCAACAACCGGCAAAGGCGCTGCAATATCTATTGGCGGCAAACGCGTTCAGATCATTGCGGTAACCCATGATTATGTGGAAGCGGAGTGGGAGCTAAACAAAAAAGAAAACCGTATACAGACTTCCGGCTTCTATTTACTGCCGGATAAAGAAACAAGCGGCACGGTTGTGCAACTGCATTTTACCCAAAAACTAAAATGGTACCCCTGGGAAAGAATTGCCGCGCGCCTCAACGAAAGAGTGCTTGGCCCGGTGCTTGACAACAACATCCTGCAACTGGATGAAGCTGTGAAAGCCGCTAATTAGTAAGACTTTATACATCGGTTAACATTTTATTTTCTCAAATCCATATATTTTTACTTATTCAACTTTTCTATAAAATGCAGAAATATTTACTTATCTCAAACATTGTACTGATACTGGCTGTAGCAACTTTATTTTATCTCTTCAGCAGGAATAATACAACTGCACCCAAGGGAAAAGTTTCTGTAAAACATCAAAAATCAAATGATTCTGCAGCAGCTCTGGATGCTCCTTTCAGAATCGCATATTTTGAGCTGGACTCCGTAGAAAATAAATATAAATATTACAAGCAGGTACGAGAAGGTTTACTGGCAAAAGAAAAACAAAATCAAAATACACTGGCAGGCCTGCAGAGAAGGTTCAATGACAAGTTGAAAAATGCACAGGAAAAAGGCGCCATGCTTTCACAAAACGAACAGGCCTCCTTACAGAAAGAACTGGAAAACATGCAGAAAGAGTACATGCAGAAAGAGAAAAATATGGGCGAAGATTTTATGATGGAATCTTTCAAAAGATTGCAGGGCGTTAACGAACGTATCCAGCGGGTGGCTAAGGAGATAGCCGAAGAACGGGGCTACTCTTACGTTTTGTCAAGATATGAAAGCGGCGGCAATAATGTGATCTATTACCGCGATAAAAGTTTTGACATCACAGATGAACTGATTGAAAAATTAAACAACGGTAAAGGAGATTCTGCATTGAAGAAATAACCTACTGCAAACTTTTCGGCTTTGGAATGTCAGATGCTTCCAGCCTGGCGCCTGCAGGCTTTGCAAGCCGTCCTTCAAATACATCAATATACATTTGTATCTCTTCTCTGGTAACAGCCTTATTCTTGTTGTCAATATTTACAACTATTAAAAGTCCCGTAGAATCGGGCGTTGAGACAAATGCGTTTGCCAGGCGAAACTGTTCACTTCTTTGTAAGGTGCCGTCATCCGCCCATATTTCCGTACCGGAAAGGCAGCCATCTGTAGGTGCATTCGGATAAAAGCTTTCGTCTTTAAAAAATGCAGGATCAAGCGTGGTACCATGCACAATAATGTATCTTCTTCCGATAAAGCCAGCATAGTACGATTCATACATTGGTGCATAATTCTGCCATGAGGGCGGCAGCAATCTTTGGTAATTGGTGTAGGTACCAGCTGTGGAATCGTAAGGCATGCCACGCCAGAAAAGATACTCGTTCTGGTATGGGATTACAGACTGTAAATTAGTTGTAGGCCCGATTAGGTTGTTGATGGAATGGCCAATGCCGGCAATGCTGTAGATGCCCTGCGGTGTGCTGCCGTTGGTAATAAAATAAGGTAGGTCGCTGCCAGAGCGTGCCAATTGCTCTATCATCAGTACTTTGCCGTTTTCATCTTTTGCAAAACTGCCATCTTTGTTTTGAATAATGGCAATGCCGTTATAGTCACGGTTCCAGCGTTGAAAAGAATAAACTGTTTTCCTGCCGTACAATCTCTGGTATATGAACAGCTGGTTAATGTCGGGTGCTTTTTGGTTTTTTTGCCATTGAAAACGTGTAAGGTATTTTTTCAGCTCTACCAATATAGGCAATGTATCGCTGTTAGCAAATTGTTTGTTGGTTTGTGTTACCAGATAGTTTACGTTTTGTGCGCTGGTGTCGTGCCTGAAAAGATAAACCGCAGCAATACTAAAGACTTTAGGGTCGCGTTCAAAAGGCAATATTTTTTTGATCTCTTCAGCATATTTTTTTGGATAGGTTGCGTAAACCGAGGATAAAAATGCCTGTCTGAGGGATACGGGTTGCCTGAAATATGCTTCAAACAATTTGTTGAAGCCGTTTTCAACATCGCTGTTCCTGATGAGGAATTGTGTTACAGAAAGACAAGCGTCTTCGAACTGGTGCGTGGTTGTATGGTTAAGCGGGCCTCTGAATGTCTCTTTGATATTTTTTTCGAGCAGGTAATTTTTAAAACTTTCCCTGCGGGCCTTTTTAGTAAAATCAGATTTAAAGCTTTTCATCGAAAGTTGTGCAAACGACAAATTAGCCAGCAGCAGTAAGGAAAAAACGTATATGACTCTTTTATAAAAACGCATCAGCTGGTATAAAAACATTTTGGTTTAAAAATTGCTTATAAAATTGTTCAAATATAAGACTAAACTGTTTAGCGCTTAGATTAATAACCCATAAATTGATTAACAATTATTACAAAGAACTGCATTAAGATATTACGTCTGTGCGGTGCGTAAAAAACAACACGATATGCAAAAGATTTTCTTTATCCTGGTACTGGTAGTTACTGCTATATCCTGCAATGCCGTGCTCAAAAGCAACTGGCCATCAACTCCTCCTGACGATCTGCAGATCACTTACAGCCGTGAAGGCGGTTACGCGCCGCGTTTTGAAAAATGTGTATTCACTGAAGAAAAATGCAGCTACTCCTATGAGTTTGGTAAAACCAGATATGCCTTTGACTTTGTCTTGCCTGAAAGTGAATTGCGCCTGCTTTATGAAGCCCTGCGCAGGAGCGGCTTTGAGCACATTAAAGAGGATGATAAAAAAATATACGACCACATTTATGAGCGCATAGTAGTGGATGTGGATGGTAAACAAATCTCCAAAACAGACAACGGCGGCATCGATCTTGGTTCGGCGCGCAGTTGGGAGAGCAGTCTTTCACCCATTAAAAATATTATTGAAAGGGAAAAGAAAAAAAGAAATATTACTACTTATTAAATGATTGCAGCTTGTGCAACACTTCTGTACTTTATAGTAAGATCTTATTGAAACAATCTTCTAAGAAATGTGCTCTTCAGGATTTGCAATCGCGAAGCTGTACCGGAAGATTTTAATCCCTGTTTAATAATATATTTTCACGCAGAGGCTGCCAAGATTATGTCACAGAAACTGCAAAGACTTTGGAGTAGAACCGCGTGCGCTTGGCGAATTCATTGTACACTATGTGCATATATTTGAAACCACTCAAAAAAGGCGCAAAGTTCACAATGAATAAGTTTCGTGTCTTAGCGCCTTCATGACCGTCATGGACTTTGTGGTTAGAATAATATTACCATATCTTAATGCGTTTCTCAGGTGCCAGGTACATCTTATTGCCCGGCTGCACGTTGAAAGCAGTATAGAACGGATCGAAATTCATCAATGGACCTAATACGCGCCAGTGTGCGGGTGAGTGCGGGTCTGTGTTGATGCGCTGCCTGATTACTTCGTCTTTATATTTGCTTTTCCATATCTGCGCCAGCGACAGGAAGAAACGCTGGTTTGGTGTAAAGCCATCAATCTTTTTAGCGGAGTCTTTAGCCTGTTCTGTTAGTTGGAAAGCATCGTATGCTATAGCTACACCGCCGAAGTCCGCAATGTTTTCACCGGTGGTTAGTTTGCCGTTTACATGCATAGATGAATCCAGTACGGTAAAGCCATCGTACATTTTTTGGATCTGTTCCACTTTGGTTTGGAATTTTTGCCTGTCCTGAGCTGTCCACCAGTTTTTAAGGTTACCGTCTTTGTCAAACTGCGAACCCTGATCATCGAAACCGTGCGTCATTTCATGGCCTATCACCATGCCGATACCTCCGTAGTTGATGGCATCATCTGCTTCAGGATCAAAAAACGGGAACTGCAAAATTCCTGCAGGAAAAACTATCTCATTGATAGATGGATTGTAGTACGCATTTACGGTTGGCGGTGTCATGTGCCAGCGTGTTTTGTCTACTGGTTTCCCCAAGTGAGAAAGATTGTAGTTGTATTCATTTTCCGCAGCAGATATCAGGCTTGTGTAGAAATTGTCTTTATGTATTTTAACCGCACTGTAATCGCGCCACTTGTCTGGAAAACCGATTTTATTGATTATGGTTCCTAATTTTTCTTTGGCTGTTACTTTGGTAGAGTCACTCATCCAATCCAGTTTATCTATCCTGGCAGAGAAAGCTTTGCCCAAATTATCCACCAGTGTAAGCATCCTGTTTTTAGCATCCTGGTTAAAATATTTGTTTACATAGAGCTTTCCCAATGCCTCGCCCAGATAATCATCTGTCATGCTGCTGATGCGTTCCCACCTTGGTTTTAATACTTTTTGCCCGGTTAAGGTTTTTGTGTAATTAAATTGTGCATTTACGAAAGGTGTGCTTAGAATATTTGCATACCTGTTCACGGCTTTTGCTTTCAGATAGGTTTTCCATTCGGGAATGGATACCGTTTGCAGCAAAGTGTTGAGTTTGGAATAATAAGCCGGCTGGCCGATCACTACAGAATCCACGTTGGCTGCTCCAAGATCGGCGAGTAATGTTTTCCACGCGATGTTTGGATGTTTGCTGGCAAGCTCTGCAACGGTGAATTTGTTGTAATTCTTCTGCGGGTCGCGCAATTCCACGCGTGTGCGGTGTTGCTGAGCCAGTTGCTTTTCAATGTTGTAAACGATCTCGGTGTTCTTCTTTGCATCTGCTTCCAGGTTGCCCGTAAGTTTGAATATTTCAGCTAAATAGTTTTTATATGCTTCCTGTATTTTCTGTGTTGCAGAGTCCGTTCTGAAATAATAATCCCTGTCAGGCAATCCCAACCCTGTCTGGTAAAAGCTGGCGATGTTCATGGAGCTGTTCTTATCGTCAGGGCCTACGTAAAACCCTACAATGGATTTATTCATTCTTTTAGTTTCTGCCGCCACAAATTTCATCAGTGAAGGAATGTCTTTGATTGAATCAATGCTTGCTAGCAACGGTTTGATCGGCTCGTAACTTAGTTTTTCTATGGTTGCCGTGTCCATGCCGGCCGTATAAAATGCTGCTATAAGGTTTTCTGTGCTGTCTTTAGAATCTGTTTTAATATTTTCCAGGATGTTCTTCATTCTTTCCAGCGTATTATCCCTTAATTTTTCAAAAGCGCCTATTCCTATTTTGTCATCAGGGATCACAGCGCTATCCATCCAGCTTCCATTGGTAAACCTGAAAAAATCGTCAGCAGGGTTTACGGTAGTATCCATGGCAGAGAGGTCAATGAATGATGCCTGTTTTTGTTGTGTGCTGTCGGTAGCTGTGCTGCTGTTTTCTACGTTGTTGCACGCGGTGAAGAACAAGACTGCAGCCAGGGGCAATGCATAAAATATTTTTCGTTTCATGTATGTGTATATTTTATTTTTTCCAGTTGTCAGAATAACCAAAACCTTTATTATTCATCCCCGCTTGGTATAGACTCCTGATCCTTAATGTATATATTTTTATTTTTCTTTATGGTCGCATGGAATAGCCTTTATTCATCCGCAGTTGGTATGCACCTTTCCTTATGGCTATTTTATGCGTATTTTTTTCTGTTCCGCATATAAATTCTAAGATGTGAAAAATTATATGCTTCGTTTCCTGAAAAATAAATTTGTGTAAAAGTAATTTTTTTGAAGTGGTTATTGAAATAAAAGTTTTATAAAAACGTTATCTTATTGTAGTGTAGCACAATGATATTGCATTGATTTGCAGGCGATCTTTTGATTAAAATTTTTAAATGAAATAACCCGCTCCATTGCCTGCAGCGGGTTATTTTTTTATGCACAGTAATTATTTAAAATCTGCATCTGCAGCTTTATTAAACTCGTAAGATTTTACTTTGAAATCAACGTCCATGCCACTCATATTTTGCTTGATGGTGAACGGCATTTTTACACCTTCTACATCCCTGTAGTCTGCATAGTATGTAGGGATAGTTGTTTCTTTACCTTGTACGCTTTGAGTTTTTATCTCACCAATTTTTAATCCGGTCTTAATGCTGTAGTAGAGCGTTTTGCCGGGATATTTTATAATGTAGGCCTCTTCTCCGTTTACCGTTTCAACAGCGCCAAGCGTATATTTGGGATTGGAAGCAAAGGAAACTTCAGGAAACAGGTCTGCATTTTCCTGGAATTCATTTTTCATTTTATCCGGCAACGGCATTTTTTGTCCCTGGGCTTCCATATAACCTTCCTTTCCATCGAACACCAGTTTCTGCATTACATTACCCATCATTTTCATCACTAGGAGCATTTTTCCGCCCGGCGCTGATTTAGTACTCAGGTCCAGTGGCATACCCTGCACGGTTGTGGAAGCATCCATGCTGATAGATTTTACCTTGTCTAATGCAGCTTTACCCCCGATGGCCTCGATGTATTTCTGCGCAATGCCTGCAACCGTTACGCCTGCATCAGCTTTCTTTAATTCAGGTTTCGCAACCGGGTTTGCATACGCATCGTAATATTTTACGGGATAGCCCAAAGCTTCGAGCTTATCGGCAAAATCAATTGCATTGCCTGCCACAAAGATGCGCAGTTTATTGGGCTGTATATATGTCTGTGCAGCATTTTGCACTTCTGCGACCGTCATTTTATCTACAGATTTTAAGTAGTTGTTGTAAAAATCTGCCGGAAGGTTTTGTGTATAGGTACTAAGCGCATACCGGGCAATAGTCTCTGGTTTTTCCAATGCCATGATAAAGCTGCCTTTCAGCTTAGCTTTTGCATTGTCTAACTCGGCCGGAGTAATCTTTTTAATTGCGTTTATTTCGTTTATAATCTCTTTTACAGCCTTGTCCGTAGCATCTGTCCTTACACTTGCCTCTGAAGTAAAATCCTGTGAATACTTCCCGGTATTTAAAGAAGAATAGGCACCATAAGTAAAGCTGTTTCTTTCTCTCAGATTCATAAATAGCCTTGACTCTGCTCCCCCGCCCAAAATATAGTTAGACGCAACAGCAGGAAAATATTGCCCGTTATTCATCTTGAGATTATGCACATTTCCCACTATAAGCACCGTCTGCACTGCATTGGGCACATGTACTACATCTATCTGTGTTTTTGCTACGGCAGGTATTTGCTCCAAAGGCTTGAATAGCGTACCTGCTTTTTTCCAGCCGCCGAATTTTTGTTCAACCAGTTTTTTAGCCTCCTCAAATTTTACATCTCCAACTATTACCAGGTAGGCATTATCGGGAATATAATATTTTTTATATGCTGCCTGTATATCTGAAAGGTTTACATTCCTGATAGATTGTGCTGTTTCAAATTCGCCGCGAGCAGTATTCTTCCCGTAAGTCAGCGCTCTAAAAACCCTGCTTGCTATAGCATCCGTGCTTTTCTCGCGGGTCTTTAAGCTTTCTACATATCTGTCCTTTGCCTTGCTTAGCTCTTCCTGAGTAAATTTAGGATTCAGCGCTCCATCTGCCATCAACTCAAGTACTTCAGGGAAATATTTTGATAAGGAGTTCATAGATGCACCTCCCGCATTGAAGCTAACACGCGCCCCGAGGAAATCTATTCTTTTATTAAAATCGTCTTTCGACATCTTGTTAGTACCTGTACCTAAAAGATCTCCCAGCAAAGAATTGTAGCCGGCTTTGTCTCCTTCATACAAAGGTGGCCTGTCCATAGTAAGCGTGACTCCTACACGAGGAAGCTTGTGGTTCTCTACGACCAGTACAGTTAATCCGTTGTTGAGCTTGAATGTTTTTGGTTTCTCCACTTTCACTTCCGGTGTGGGCCCCGGCTTGGGCATTATATTTATATCAATATTTTGCGCGTATGCAGTTCCTGCTAAACATAGGATCACTGCTATATTTATAAAAAGTTTCTTCATTGTGCTTTATTATTTTTTCTCTGGGATGTAATTGATAACCACTCTCTGGCTGGAATTTAGATATTTTTTGGCTGCCTCCCTGATGTCTTCCCTGGTGATGCTCCTGTAAATATCAATTTCTTTATTTATAAGATTGGTATTGCCATAAAGCGTATGGAAGGTTGCAAGAGAATGTGCAATGCCTTGGATAGAGCTGTTGGAATTTACAAAATCATTCTCTGCTTTATTCTTTAGTTTTTGAAAATCTTCTTCGCTTACCAGTTCAGTTTGTAATTTGGCTATTTCCGCATCTATATCTTTTCTGAGCGTAGCTTCTGTAACCCCACCCATAGGAATGGCAAAAAAAGCAAAGATGCTGTAATCTTCCTGCCCTATGTTCATTGCTGATACCTCCAATGCTTTTTTCTCATTGTCCACAAGTTTTTTATATAAAACCGAAGATTTGCCTGAACTCAGGTAGGTGCTGAGCATATCCAGTATATAAGCGTCTTTTTCTTTATTGGAAGGTGTTCTGTAAGTATAGAGGTAAGCAGGAAGCTGAATGTTGGGATCGTAAAAAGTTACTTCTTTTTGTTGTGTAACCGGGTCTTCTTTTTCAAAGTTCCTTTCTATGGCAGCTCCTTTCGGGATGCTTGCAAAGTAAGTATTGATCAGGCTTTTGGCCTGTACAGGATTTATGTCGCCGGCTACTATGAGTGTGGCGTTATTGGGCACATAATACTTTTTGAAAAATGCCTGAAACTCCTGCAAAGTAGCTGCATCAAGATGCTCCATCTCGCCGATAGTAGTCCAACGGTAAGGATGCTTGCTGAAAAGATTTTTCTTGATAGCTTCAAACAACCTGCCATACGGCTGATTGTCTATACGCATTCTTTTTTCTTCTTTAATGACTCCGTTCTGGGTTTTTACACCAATCTCATTAATCACGGGGTGGCGCATTCTTTCACTTTCCATCCAAAGGCCCAATTGCAAGTTGTTTGAAGGAAAAGTTTCATAATAATAGGTTCTGTCGTCACTGGTGTTGGCATTGTTATTACCTCCATTTTCAGAGACGATCTTCATCCATTCACCGCGCTTGATATTTTTTGTGCCTTCAAAAAGCAGGTGTTCAAAAAAGTGCGCAAAGCCTGTCCTGTCGGGCTGTTCGTCTTTAGCGCCAACATGATACATTACAGCTGTGGTAACTACAGGGGCCGTATTGTCCTGGTGAAGAATTACATGTAACCCGTTAGGCAGATCGTACTCTTCAAATTTTATTTCCTGTGCATTCATTGACAGTACAACTAGCAACAGTGAAAAAGAAGCAAATAGTTTTTTGTTCATATTTGTAAATAAAAATTTAAGTCGAAAGATAAATATTTTTTTATTTGTAATGAAATTTACTTGTTCTACGTCACGCCGTTGATATCCTTTGGTGCATTGTTTCTGTCAGGCAGGCATTAGGTACTGTCAGTCCTTATTATAAAATTGCATGGATCCGGAAGCCGGAGGTACATTGTATGTGATTGCTGTTACCTTCTTGTAATGGCGTGAGCACTGGCGCTCTTCTCCTCGAGGAGAAGGCAGCGATGAGGTGATTGCACTTGGAGCACAAAGGCTTCACGCGGGCGCTTATGCGTGCCGGCTTGATTTTTTTACTACTTTTTTGTCAGGAATTGCCATAAGCAAAGTTGCATACCAACCGCGGATGATAAAGGTTATTCCAGGTCACGATTAAAAACAGCCGCAAAGCGGCGAACAAAAAATTATACTCATGAAAAAAGATTAAAAAAGTGAGGTGCAGGATTTCTTCTCTCTATCCGGAAGACTCCGGAACCGTCGGATTACCTCTACCGCGCAAGGGCAAGCTTACGGCGGTTTACTCTTTGCGACAAAAAGCAGCCCAGCGTAGCTTTAGAAGCAATATCTGAATCTGTGATTTGTGAGAGGTGAATGGTAAGAAGTAAGAAAGTTTTACTTCTTACTTTCTACTTACTTCTTACTGCCTCACCGCGTGATAAAATAAACCGGAAATTTAAATCTCTAAAAGTGTTTTCACCGGATCTTTCCTGAACAGCAGCAACTGCGGGTTTTCCAGCAATTCTTTTACCCGCACCAGGAAGCTTACGCTTTCCTTACCGTCAACAATCCTGTGGTCGTAGCTTAATGCAATGTACATCATGGGGCGTATAACCACTTGGCCATTCTCTGCTATAGGCCTGTCCTGTATTTTATGCATACCCAGGATGGCGCTCTGGGGCAGGTTGATGATCGGCGTGCTTAGCAGGCTGCCGAAAACACCGCCGTTGGTGATGGTGAAAGTACCGCCCTGCAATTCTTCCATGCTCAATTTGCTGTCGCGCGCCTTATTAGCAAGCTCTATTACATTCTTCTCAATGTCTGCCATGCTCTTGCTTTCCACATTGCGCATTACCGGCACGGTCAACCCTTTGGGTGTACTAACCGCGATGCTGATGTCTGCATAATCGTGGTAGACAATTTCATTACCATCAATGTAAGCATTCACTGCAGGGAAGTCTGCAAGTGCGATTGCACAAGCTTTCGCAAAGAAGCTCATAAAGCCCAGTCCAACGCCGTGTGCTTCCTTGAATTTGTCTTTGTATTGTTTACGAATATCCATAATACTTGTCATATCCACTTCATTAAAAGTAGTGAGCATGGCCGTAGTATTTTTAGAGTCAACCAGCCTTCTGCTGATAGTTTTGCGCAGGTTGGTCATTTTTTCGCGGCGTTCGTTGCGCGAGTTAAGCGGCGCTTCGTTGAAGGTTTGCCTGCCCGGGTTTTCCAGTGCGCTGAGTACATCATTTTTCATGATCTTTCCGCCTGCACCGGAAGCTTTGATGTCTGACGGGTTTACTTTCTTATCGGCGATGATGGCCGATGCCACAGGTGAGGCCTTTACATCTGTATGCTGCTCAGGCTGTGCTGCAGTTTCAGGTTTAGTTGCCGGCGTATCCGGTTGTGATTGTGCAGATTCACTTGCAGGCTCACCTGCTGCAATCGCTGTATTTATTTTAGCAACCAACTGTCCTACCTGCAATACATCGTCTACAGCGGCTAATAAGGATAGTTTGCCGGATTCCTCGGCATTCAGCTCAAAAGTGGCTTTTTCACTTTCCAGTTCTGCAATAGGTTCATCGCGTTTTACCTGGTCGCCTTCCTGCTTTAACCATTTAATGAGTGTAACTTCGTTGATGGACTCGCCAACAGAAGGTACAATTATATCTATAATTCCTTTGCCGCCCTCGCCCTTCAATTCTTTTTCTGGCTGCTGCACGGGGATCTGTGCTTCTTCATTTTTAGATGATTCGGAGGGCGCTTCCTGCTTAGAAGGGTTTTCTTCTTTTTTCTGTTCTATTTCTGCTTCGGTTTTTTGCTCACCGTTTGCGTCTGCCGGTTTTTCTGCCGCCTCATCAATTTTTGCCATCACATCACCTATCTGCAAAGTATCTTCTACTTTAGCCATGTGATGCAGTATGCCTGCCTGCTCCGCATTTACTTCAAAGGTCGCCTTCTCGCTTTCCAGCTCTGCAATTACTTCATCTCTCTCCACATAGGTACCATTATCTTTTGCCCATTTTATTAAAACAACTTCATTGATGGACTCTCCTACAGAAGGAACTTTAACTTCAATCATTTTATTTTATTTTTCTTTTCCGGAAATGATTTTATAATAATTTTTTTATATCGAAAACGCAGTTTCAATAATATCTTGCTGCTCCTGCCTGTGTACTTTGGCATAACCTGTAGCCGTTGCTGCTGCTGCATTCCTGCTGATAATGCCGTATGGAAATGCTTTAAAGTTTGTTTGCAGGTAAGTTGCAGCGCCCATATTCAGCGGTTCTTCCTGTGTCCAGAACCAGATAGCGTTGGTATATTTGTTTTTTAGTTCTATCAGTTGATTTTCCGGCAACGGGTACAACTGCTCAAGCCTTACAAGCGCCACATCGTTGCGGCTGTCTTTTAGCTTCTTTTCCATCAGCTCGAAGTAGATTTTTCCTGAGCACAATAATACTTTTTTTACTTGCTCCGGCTTATTTACGGTAGCATCGTCTATCACTTCCTTAAAACTCCCGGAGGTAAGCTCACTGATGTGGCTATAGCTTCCCGGGTGCCTCAGGTTTGCCTTCGGCGACATCACTATCAACGGCTTTCTGAACGTCCAAGCCAATTGCCTGCGCAATGCATGGAAGAAGTTGGCTGCGGTGGTAATGTTTACAACCACGTTGTTCAGCTCGGCACAACCCTGTAAAAACCTTTCTGGGCGTGCACTTGAGTGGTCAGGGCCCGCGCCTTCATAGCCGTGCGGCAGCAGCATTACCAGTCCGCTCATGGTACCCCATTTTTCTTCTGCACTGGCTATATATTCATCTATCACCATTTGAGCGCCATTGGCAAAGTCTCCGTATTGCGCTTCCCAAATGGTTAATATTTCCGGGTTTGAGGTGCTGTATCCGTATTCATAGGCCAGTACACCATATTCACTCAGCAGGGAGTTGAAAATACGAAGTTTTCCCTGGCCTTCTTTCAGCCTGTCAAGACGATTGTATTGCTCATTGGTCTCTTCATCATACAACACGGCGTGGCGGTGTGCAAAGGTTCCTCTTTTTACGTCTTCACCACTGATGCGTACGTCCTTACCTTCATGCAGGATGCTTGCATAAGCAAGCAGTTCAGCCGTACCCCAGTCAAATTTCTGCTCGGATTCATAAAGCTTCATTTTATCTTCGAGCAGTTTTTTTATTTTTCTCAGTGGATTGAAGTTTTCAGGATAAGTAAAAATTTTACCTGTAAGCTCCCTCAATAATGCTTCATCCACACCGGTTTCGGGAGAGTGTAAAAAGTCTTCTTCTTTGGCGAAGCGCATGCCTCTCCACTTCTTCTCCGGCTCCTGTAACTGGTAAGCCAGCGGTTTTTGTTTTACTTCGTCTAATCTTTCCTGCAGGTCGGCCCAGAATTTCTGCTCCATTTCCTTTGCCAGTTCTTTGGCCTCGTGGTCTCCGTTTTTAAGCAGGTAATCTACGTACACTTCCCTGGGATTGGGATGATTATCAATCAGTGCGTAGAGCTTTGGCTGTGTAAACTTAGGCTCATCGCCTTCGTTGTGGCCATGCCTCCTGTAGCAAAGAATATCTATGAAAACATCTTTTTTAAACTTCTGCCGGTATGCAAAGGCTATCTGTGCAACCTTAACTACTGATTCTATATGGTCACCGTTTACGTGAAAGACGGGTGATTTGGTTATATCTGCAACCGATGTACAATAGAATGAACTTCTGGCATCGTCATAATCTGTAGTAAAACCTATTTGGTTGTTGACGGTAATATGAATAGCGCCTCCTACGTTGTAACCCGCCAATCCGCTCATTTGTGCCACTTCATATATGATGCCCTGGCCCGCCTGCGCAGCATCGCCGTGAATCAGGATCGGCACTACCTGGCTGAAATCTGTATTGTAGTTGGTATTTGATTTTCCGCGCGCAAAACCCAGTGTCACAGGGCCTACCACTTCCAGGTGAGAGGGGTTGGCCATAAGCTGCAGGTTGATCTTTTTATTGTTGGAAGTAACATAGTCGCTGCGGAAACCAAGGTGATATTTAACGTCGCCGCTGCCTTGTGCACCTTGAGGAGGAACTATGCCTTCAAACTCGCTGAATATCTGCTCATAGGTTTTTCCCAGCGTATTTGCAAGCACATTAAGCCTGCCGCGGTGCGCCATACCGATCACAATTTCCTTTACTCCGTCTTCAGCCGCATCGAAAACCACGCCATTGAGCGCGGGGATCAGCGCTTCGCCGCCTTCCAGCGAAAATCTTTTCTGGCCTATGTATTTGGTATGCAGGAATTTTTCAAAAATCACTGCTTGGTTGGTCTTGTCCAGTATTCTTCTCCTGGTAGGAATATCAAATTCGCGCGACATTTTTTCTTCCATTGCTTCAATAATGAAGGCTCTTTGCTCTTCATCGTAAATGGAGTGAAATTCTGCACCAACAGACGAAGTATATACCCTTTTAAGTTTTTCCACAATGGCCTTCAGCGTTGCGTTTTTCAGGCCTATGAGCTTCCCGGCCACAAATTGTGTATCCAGGTCACTATCTGAAAGGTTGTAATAGCTGAGATCCAGGTTGGCATGCCTGTTTTTCCTGGGGCGGATAGGGTTGGTATCAGACACGAGGTGGCCTTTGGTCCTGTAACCTTCAATAAGCTGGTATACATTAAATTCTTTCTGCAGTTTTTCAGTGCCTATGCCTGGTGCAGCATATTCGGCGGCTTGTGAAGCACCATTTTCCGAAAAATTGCTAACGGCATAATCAAATCCTTCAAAAAACTTCTTAAGGTCAGCATCTACATTTTCTGGGTTATCTAAATAGTCTTTATATATGCTTTCAATATAAGACGGATGCGAGTTAGTTATAAATGAGAAATCCTTCATACAAATTGCGTATCGGTTTTACTTTGCACAAATATCAATCATAATCCTTGTTAAAAAAAGAAAACATTCGTTATTTATTTAAAAACGTATTGTCAGCTTTGGACATGCAATTTGAAAAATATTTTTCACATTTAAAAATTAGTCTTAACTTTGCCGTCCGAAATAAAATACTCAAAAAAGAAATTCAGATCATGGCAAATCACAAAGCTACCAAAAAAGATGTACGTCAGGCTGCAAAACGCAGGGATAGAAATCGTTATTACGGAAAGACTACACGTAATGCAGTGCGCAAGTTAAGGACTTTGACAGATGAAAAAGCTTACGACGAAGCTTTACCCGGAACAATTTCTATGATTGACAAGTTGGCAAAACGCGGCATTATTCATAAAAATACTGCAGGCAACCTGAAGAGCAAATTAGCCAAAAAGATCACTTTAAAACCAGCTTAAAACTTTTAAAACAGTTTTTGAGTATTAAAATATATACAGCCGGGCACTCGAAAAAGTGCCCGGTTTTATATTTTAAGGCATTGCATTTGCAGTAAATGTAAAAATCGATTCTTACACTAAATCTTATTTTATGAAAAAACTGCTTACAATTGCTATGCTATTTAGTTTATTATTTGTTCAGTGCGATATCGCTTCGCCCAATAAAACCGGAGAAAAAGAAACGGACAGCTCCGTAAACACAGCCCCACGCTCTTCTGTCATAGACTCTTCCATTAACAAACGCTTAATGGACTTTAGTTTTGATTTGCTTGGTAAAATACAGGCTACACAACCCGCTACCGAGAACTTTTTTGTATCTCCTCTCAGTTTACACATTGCTATGGGCATGTTGCTAAACGGCGCAAAAGGCGCCACCTACGATGAAATGGCGGAGGCTTTACATGTAAAAGGCATGGATATTTCCACGCTTAACCAGGCATATAGGCAACTCTTAACCACGCTGCCTGCTGCTGATCCCAAAGTGAAATTGCTGATTGCCAATTCCATCTGGTACAGAAATACTTTTAAGGTGAGCGATGTTTACCTATCAACGCTGAAAAACAATTTCCAGTCTGAAGCCACACCGCTGAGTTTTAGCCAGGATGACGTAAATACCATCAATAAATGGGCAAGTGATAAAACCAATGGCAAAATTCAGAAAGTATTGGAAGAGATCAACGATACGGATGTACTCTTCCTGCTGAATGCCTTGTATTTCAAAGGTGACTGGTCAGAAAAATTTGACAAGGCAAATACACGCGATGCCAATTTTACTCTGCAAAACGGGCAAAAGAAGAAAGTAAAAATGATGTACAGGCAGGACAAATATTTCTATACCTCTACCGCTGAATTTACAGCTGTGCGCGTGCCTTACGGCGACAGCATTTATAACCTGACGCTGATATTGCCCAACAACGGAAGCTTACAGAATGCTTTAAACAGCCTGAATACAACCACATGGAACCAGCTGCAAAAAAATATGCAGCCGACTAAAGTACAGCTGGGCCTGCCCAGGTTTCAGCTGAGTTACACGATCCGGCTGAACAACACACTTAATAAAATGGGCATCAAAAAAGTGTTCACCAATAATGCTGAACTGCAAAACATCAACCCGGATGGCGATCTGTTTGCAAGTTTTATAAAACAAGACACCTATTTGGGCGTAGACGAGGAAGGAACTGAAGCTGCGGCAGTAACCTCCATCGGGGTCAGCATTACTAGCATGCCGGTGATAGAACAGTTTATTTGCGACCGCCCCTTTGGGTTTATTATCAGCGAAAAAAATAACGGCAACATTTTATTTGCAGGAAGAATCACGAACCCTGACAGCAAATAATTTCAAATTCAGTTTTTATCCTACATTTACTTTAAAAATAAAGTATGTGTAGGATATTTCATCTCCTGTCAGCAGTTGCTCTCATCTTTGCTTCGTGTAGTCGAAACAACTACGTATTCGTTGGCACCTATACCAAACAGCAATCCAACGGTATTTATGTTTATCAATTTGATCCAAAAGCAGGAAGTTTAATGCCTGTATCACATACAAACAAGGTGAATGATCCTTCGTACCTTGCCTTATCGAAAAATAAAAAATATCTCTATGCGGTGAACGAAGGCAACGGCACGGTTTCCTCGTTTTCATTTGATAAAAAAAAGGGACTATTACATTTGCTTAACCGGCAACCTTCTGAAGGTGGTGCGCCCTGCTATGTTGCTGTTGATAACAGCGGAAAATTCCTTACCATAGCAAATTACTCTGGCGGAAACTTTGTAGTTTACCCCATTGACAGAGACGGAAAAATTCTGCCTGCTGTACAGAATATCCGGCTTACACCTAAAAGCAATACAAAACCATCCAACGCGCACACCACTGTTTTTTCACCTGATAATAAGTTTCTCTACGTAACCGACCTCGGAGCGGATAAGCTTTACCAATATAAATTCTCAGCCACAGATAAGCAACCTGTGAACACCAAACCCACTATTTATGCATTACCTGAAGGTTACGGCCCGCGCCATATTGCCATCAATAAAAAAGACGACAGGGTATATTTACTGAATGAATGGCAAGGAAATATTTCTGTATTCAGGAAAGCAGGCGGCATGCTGCAACATACACAGGATATCGTGTCTACCAGCCTTGCAGCTCCCGGCAATAAAAACAAAGGCAGCGCTGCCATAAAAATTTCTCCGGACGGCAAATTTCTTTATGCTTCCAACAGAGTGGCTACTGATAATATTGCCATATTTAGAATCAATGCAGACGGGAGCCTCGCAAGAGTTGGCGAACAAAAGACCGGTCGACACCCGCGCGATTTTATGATAAACAAACCCGGCAACTATTTGCTTGCAGCCTCACGCGACGATAATGCCGTAAGAATTTATAGCATTGATAATATAACAGGTTTACTCACAGACTCCGGAAGAGAAATTAACGTATCTATGCCTGTGATGTTGCTGGAATATTAACCTACGGGATAATTGTGGTAAAGAGGTACGTAGCAAACAGCACCAGCAATACTATGCCCTGCATGATATTTGTTTTTCCATTGGACAGCGATAGCATATTGATAAAGATTGCCATTACCACCAGAACCATGGATTTGGTATCTATGCCCAGTGTTACGGGAAGCTCAAGCACCAAAGACGCTACAGCAATGGTTGGAATGGTTAACCCTACGCTGGCCATCGCAGAACCGAAAGCCAGGTTAAGGCTGGTTTGCAGCCGGTCTTTCCTGGCAGCACGGTATGCTGCTATACCTTCCGGCAACAGCACAATGCCCGCAATGATCACCCCCACCAATGTTTTGGGAGCGCCGAGGTGTACTACTGCCGCTTCAATATCGTGTGACAGGGCTTTACCCAGCAATATTACTACACCCAAGCTCAATAACAGGAACACCAGGCTGATCCAGGCTGTGGTTTTGTTCGGTGGGTCTGCATGATCATCGTTATCAACGTCGCCAGTATGTTGCGGCAGAAAATAGTCCCTGTGGCGGACAGTCTGCACCAGCACAAACGTAAGGTAAATGACCAGTGTAACGGTGGCAACAAATATGAGCTGTGAGTTGTTGAAATACGGCCCGGGCTCGCTTACTGTTAGGTTGGGAAGTATCAAACATAACATTATTATAACAGTAAGCCCGACCAATGCCGTGTTTACCCCGCTTAAAACAAAGTTTTGTTCCATATATTTTACCCCTCCTACCAGCAGGCAGATGCCTACAATCCCCGTGAGGATAATCATGATTGCAGCGAAAATAGTATCCCGCGCATAAACAGAGGCATCCGGCCCGCCTGCCAGCATCAATGAGATAATCAACCCTGCCTCAATTACGGTAACAGAGAGCGCCAGGATCAGCGTGCCCAAAGGCTCGCCTACTTTGTGCGCCACTACTTCTGCGTGATGTACAGCAGAGATCACGCTTCCTATCAACAGGGCACCCAATATATAAACGTAGAAATTTCTAGGATTTAAATAGTTGCCCGCATATCCTATCCAGGCAATTATGGGTAAGATCAGGAATTTCTTGGGTAGTTGTATTTCGGTGCTTCCTATTGAAAATGTCATACGCAATATTAACGGGTTTTTTAACAATTTGATCCAAAGAAAACTTTTACCACAGAAATTATGCCCAAAAAATGGCTAATTTTGCGCGGCATGAATTTACAAAACCTCTTAGGTAGGTATGCACAATACCCCCTGCTAAACCAGTTGGCAGACAGGCTCTCTATTTCCTCTTCTGAAAAAATTTATCTGCAAAACCTATACGGAAGCGCTTCTGAATTTATAGCCGCTGCAGTTTTTTTGCATGAAAATTTAAAGGGCTATAACCATGTCTTTATTTTAAATGATGCGGAAGAAGCAGCGTATTTCCACAATACGCTTGAGAATCTTACGGGCGCGCTTAATCTTTTTTATTTCCCCTCTTCGTTTAAAACCAGGAAAAATTTCCGGCTGTTAAATTCTTCGCATGTAATGCTCCGTACGGAAGCACTGAGCAAATTTTCGGTTCCGGCCGTTGAAAGAACGGGCGCCATGGTCACCTACCCGGAAGCGATCTTTGAGAAGGTAGTGGGCGCGGATTCTTTAAACAAAAACATCATCCAGCTCAAAGTAAATGACACGCTTGATGTGGATGGGCTGATGAACCGCTTTGTAGATTTTGGCTTCAGCCGCACAGACTTCGTATATGAACCCGGGCAGTTTGCACTGCGTGGCGGCATACTGGATATATATTCTTTCGGCAACGATAAGCCCTACCGCGTAGAGCTTTTCGGCAATGAGGTAGACAGCATCCGGCTTTTTGATCCGGAATCTCAACTGAGTGAACGAAAACTGATACAGGTATCTATTATCCCGAATGTGGAAACACAATTCGCACCGGGAGAAAAACTTTCTTTGTTCGAGGCGCTGCCGCCAAACACCATATACTGGATCAAAGACTGGGATGTAGTAGAAGAAAATGTGCGTAAACAATATGCTGACCTTTCTGATTTTTTAAATAAACTACCTGGCGAAGAAGAAACCCACGAAGAAGAAACCGACGATGGCAGGGTTTTGAAAGAATTGCACATCCATGAATTTATCACCGAAAAAGATATTAAAGAGGCACTGGCCCACAAGCAGGTGATAGAGTTTGGCTACAGGCCACACCTGGCTAATTTTGAAATTGAGTTCTTCACCAAAGAACAGCCCGCATTTAACCGGAACTTTGAATTGCTGATCTCCGATTTAAAAAGTTATGAGAAGAAACAATACGGTATTTATATTTTTTCAGATCAGGCTAAACAACTGGAGAGACTCAACAGCATTTTCACAGATCTGAATACAGAGATACAGTTTACACCTGTTGCTAAAAGCATTCATGAAGGGTTTGTGGATGATGACCTGAAGATTGTATGTTACACAGACCACCAGATATTTCAGCGTTACCATAAATACAGGGTAAAGCAGGCATTCAACAAAAACAAAGCGCTTACATTAAAAGCACTGAAAGATCTGCAACCTGGTGACTACGTAACGCATATTGATCACGGAGTTGGCGTATACAGCGGCTTACAGAAGCTGGAAGTGAACGGCAATGTGCAGGAAGCGGTGCGCATCATTTACCAGAACCAGGATATTTTATACGTGAACATTAATTCCCTGCATAAAATATCGAAATACACAGGCAAAGAAGGCACTGCGCCTAAAGTAAACAAGCTGGGTAGCGATGCGTGGAATAAGCTGAAAGAAAAAACCAAAACGCGGGTAAAGGAAATTGCCTTTGACCTTATCAAACTATATGCGCAACGCAAGGCGCAGCAAGGCTTTGCCTTCTCCCCCGACAATTATATGACCACCGAACTGGAGGCCAGCTTTGTTTATGAAGACACACCGGACCAAAGCAAAGCAACTGCCGACGTGAAGAAAGATATGGAAAGCCCTGCACCTATGGACAGGCTTATCTGTGGCGACGTAGGCTTTGGGAAAACAGAGATTGCCATACGTGCAGCGTTCAAAAGTGTAGTAGACGGCAAACAGGCAGCAGTGCTCGTACCCACCACTATTCTTGCGTTTCAGCATTATAAAACTTTTGCAGAGCGGCTAAAAGATTTCCCGGTTACGGTAGACTACATCAATCGCTTTAAAAGTGCAAAGCAAAAAAAAGAAACGCTGCAAAAATTAGCTGAAGGAAAAATAGACATCATCATAGGCACACACGCCCTGCTGGGCAAGGAAGTTAAGTTCCGGGACCTTGGCGTGATGATCGTAGATGAGGAACAGAAATTCGGCGTGGCTCACAAAGAGAAACTAAAAACTATACGCACCAATGTAGACAGCCTTACACTTACTGCTACGCCCATACCGCGTACACTCCAGTTTAGCCTGATGGGTGCGCGCGACCTCAGCATCATCAACACACCGCCTCCTAACCGCCAGCCGATACAGACAGAAGTACTTACCTTTAGCCAGGATTTTATACGCGATGCCATCTATTTTGAAGTAGAGCGCGGCGGCCAGGTATTTTTTATTTTCAACCGCATACAGGGCGTAAAAGAAATGAGCGCGCTCATCCAAACGCTTTGCCCTGACCTGAGTATTTCCTATGCGCACGGACAGATGGAAGGCAAGGAACTTGAAGAAAGGATACTCGATTTTATCGACAGGAAATACGATGTGCTGGTTTGTACAAACATCGTGGAGAGCGGTGTAGACATACCTAATGTGAACACCATCATCATCAACAATGCGCATCATTTTGGCCTGAGCGACCTGCACCAGTTGCGGGGACGTGTGGGCAGGGGCAATAAAAAAGCCTTCTGTTATTTGCTGGCGCCACCAATGAGTACATTGCCGGTAGATTCACGCAAAAGATTGCAAACATTGGAGCAGTTCAGCGACCTTGGAAGCGGCTTCCAGATTGCCATGCGCGACCTTGACATACGCGGCGCCGGAAATTTATTAGGCGGCGAGCAAAGCGGGTTCATGGCGGAGATTGGTTTTGAAATGTACCAGAAAATTTTGCAGGAAGCCATCAGGGAACTGAAAAGAAGCAACTTCAAAGAGCTGTTCAGGGAAGAGATAAGCACACAGGATGATTTTGTTACAGACTGCACCATTGATACAGACCAGGAGATCCTGATACCGGATGAATACGTGGAAAGCATTACCGAGAGGCTTTCGCTGTACACACGCCTGGACAATTGTGAAACCGAGGAAGAACTGCAGGAGTTTCACAAAGAACTGATTGACCGTTTCGGGCCTGTGCCGCAACAGGTAGAAAATCTTTTCTCTGCTTTCAGAAGCCGGAAGCTGGCTATCAGCCTTGGTTTCGAGAAAATGATACTCAAAGATAAAAAGCTGCGTTGCTATTTTATCAATAAGAACGATTCGCCCTATTTTGAAAGCGAATTGTTTAAAAATATATTGGCTTACCTGCAGACAGGCACCAACAAAGCAAGACTGAAGCAGGTAGGAAATAATTTTTTACTGGTGGTAGATGATATTAACAATACACTTTCCATGCAGCTATTCCTGCAAAGAATGTGGAAGGAAACAGAGCCAAAAACAGAGCATGAATAAACATCCAGAAAATGACCACTCCGCAGGCGAAGAAGTACGCCACCTTATCAGGGATAAGTTTACTAAACTGATCGAATGGTACAGGCCGGATCGTGAGCTTTCTACTTTGAAGAATATTATTTTCATGATCCTGAAAACTCCTGTAATGCTCTTTATCCTGTTGTTGTCGCCCTTTGCATTGCTGATCATGCTCTTTACTTTTATTGCTGCTTTTTAATGGCGCGCAATTATCTTCTTTGGATATGCATGGTACTTTTTGTGTTGCACCAGCTCATACAAAGCATACCGGCCTTGTCATTTCCCCTGCTGAACAATTACCTGGATCCCTTACTCTTCATGCCGATACTGCTGCACGGTGTAGCGTGGGAGCGCAACTGGCTGTTGAAAAGAAAAACAAAATTAAAATGGTACGAGATAGTTTTATGGACATTGGTTACAATGGTTTTGTTTGAATATATTTTACCAAAGTACGATGAACGCTTCATCTCAGACCCTGTGGATGTACTGATGTACACAGCCGGAAGTATATTGTATGATTGCTTCGGCAGGTTTAAGGAATAATTTTTGCGCTTACAGTAACAAAATCATTTTTTATGCAGGTAGAAGTAAGAACACTCAGGATCGAGGACTATGATCAGTTAGCCGTAGCCATGCAGGAAGTGTATGATACCCATATGCCTATCTGGAAAAAGGAAACCATTGCCAGGTTGCTCGAAATTTTCCCGGAGGGACAATTGTGCGTGGAAGTAGACGGCCAGGTGGTAGCAATAGCACTATCCATCAAAGTAAATCACAAGCTTTTAGGCGAGAAGCATACCTACGAAGAAATTTTTGACAACGCAAAGTTCGGGCTCCACTCCACCGCAGGCGATGCGCTGTACGGCATAGAAGTGTTTGTACACCCCGGCTTCAGGGGGTTAAGGTTAGGAAGAAGGCTTTATGATGCCCGCAAAGAATTGTGCGAACGCCTGAACCTGAAGTCTATAATCGCAGGCGGCCGAATGCCCAATTATCATAAATATGCAGACCGGTTATCTCCCGCTGAATACGTAAAAAAAGTAATAAGCAAAGAGATATTTGACCCTGTGCTTGCTTTCCAGCTGGCCAATGATTTTCATGTGATACAGATACTGCCCGGGTACCTGAAGGGAGACGTGGAATCCAGGGAATTTGCGGTAGAAATTGAGTGGAACAATGTTTATTATTCGCCCACAAAAAATAATCTCGCAGACAGCACCATCAGGCTGGGACTTGTGCAGTGGCAGATGCGGCTATTCAGGGATGTGCAGGCTTTTTATGAGCAGATAGAATTTTTTGTAGATGTATTGAGCGATTACAAATCCGATTTTGTCTTGTTCCCTGAACTCTTCAATGCCCCATTGCTTGCAGCTATGAACGACATGCCTGCGCACCTCGCCATCCGTGAACTGGCAAAGAGAACAGATGAAATCAAACAGAAAATATCTGAATTTGCTATCTCTTACAACGTAAATATCATTGCGGGCAGCATGCCGGTAGAAGAAGCGGGCAAGCTCTACAATGTAAGCTATTTGCTGCACAGGGATGGCAGTATTTCTGCTTACAGCAAAATTCACATTACACCCAATGAAAAAAAATATTATGGCATGGCCGGCGGTGATGCGATCAAGGTAATTGAAACAGACTGCGGGCCTATCGGTATACTGATCTGCTATGATGTGGAATTCCCCGAGCTCAGCCGCATTCTGGCCGACCAGGGAATGAAGATCTTATTCGTGCCTTTTCTTACCGATACCCAGAATGCATATACGCGGGTACGCAATTGTGCTGCAGCACGCGCTATTGAGAATGAATGCTACGTAGCCATTGCCGGCTGTGTGGGCAACCTGCCGCGTGTAAGCAATATGGACATACAATTCGGGCAGGCAGCCGTGTTTACGCCATCAGACTTTGCCTTTCCTACCAATGGCATTAAGGCAGAGGCTACGCCCAATGCAGAAGCCACGCTGATCGCGGATGTGGACCTCAACGACCTGAAAGACCTGCACCACTTCGGCTCCGTACAGACCATGAAAGACAGAAGGCGGGATTTGTACAGTGTGGAACTAAAGAAATAACGATTATAAAAACAACACAGGCTGCACCCGATGATGCAGCCTGTACTTTATTGGCAATGAACAAAATTAATCCCTGCTGGTGAATCTCATCAACAAACGTAAGATCTCGATGTACAGCCATACGATGGTTACCAGCAAGCCAAACGCGCAATACCACTCCATATACTTAGCAGCTCCTGCTTTGGCAAAATGCTCTATACGGTCGAAATCAAGCAACAGGTTCAATGCGGCAATAGCGATTACCACCAGCGAAATGCCGATACCCAGCGGGCTGGCGTCGTACATAAATGGAAGTTCAACTCCGAAAAGGCGCACCACCAGGGTGATCACATAAAAAATAAGTACACCCATTGTGGCGCCAATGATCACTGAATATAATTTCCGGGTTACTTTAATGATCCTGAAATAATACAGCAGGAACATGGCCAGCGCCACGCCGAAAGTAAGGCCTACAGCCTGGAAAATAATATTATCAAACAGGGATGCCTCTGCACCTCTGGCAACTGCTGAAGCTGTAACCATAGTGCTCACGATCTTTGAAAGCGCTCCCAGAAAAACGCCTTCTGCAAGCGCATAAATTGGCGAGAGCGGTTTTGCGAGTGTAGGCTTAAAGATCATGATCAGAGAAAGCACAAAACCCACTATCAGGCCGCCATACATAAGGTACATCATGGTTTGGCCGCTCAACCCGGGATCGTAACTCCAGGAAAAATAAGCGCCGGCCACTACCAGCATCATCAGCACCCCGAATTTTTCTACTGAACCACGCACGGTCATTATTTCACCGGTATAGGTATGGTCAAGCTTTTTCTCCAGCGCTTTCTCCGACAGGGTCGGGTTCGAAGAATTGAATAGTTTCATTGTATTTTGTATTTTTATAGCGACCGGATTGATCGCCGGTTATTTAATTTTATACGCGTAAAAGTAGCAGTTTTTTTACAGATTAAAAGATTAATTATTGTGAATTTATATTAAAAGCATCTTAGCGAATAATTTTATCTTTGACCTATGAGCAATGAAATAATAAACCGTGTGGCAGAGAGCGGCATCATCACTATTGACCTGGAAGACTTTTACCCGAGGCATCCCATAGCTGCACTTGACATAAAACAATTTTTATTCATGGATATGCTGCTGAAAGAAAAAGATTTCAGGCAACACATGAAGCAGTTTGACTGGCAGCAGTTCACCGGTGTGGATGTGGCGGTCTATTGTTCCACTGACGCCATCATTCCCCGGTGGGCTTATATGCTGATTGCCATTAACCTCCAACCGGTTGCACGCAGCATCTTTGCAGGCACCAAAGAAGCTTTCGCTGAAAAAATACTGCTTAAAAATCTTGAAGCAGACCTGCACGCCCCGGATTACATTGATAAGAGAGTTGTAGTTAAGGGTTGCGGCGATAAGGATGTATCAGCAGCTGCCTACACAAAGATTACCACCATGTTGCTTCCTTACGTAAAAAGCCTGATGTACGGCGAAGCATGCAGCTCCGTGCCTTTATATAAGAAGAAATAATAACTTAGCAGATGGATATGCCTAAGCAATCTACATTAAGCCGGAAGAACAAATCATTCATAACATTCAAACCATCCGGGGTCGCATGCAGGATGCAAAGTTACGTGCAGGCAGGCATCCGGATCAAGTACGCTTATTGGAAACGGCCATAGAAGAAGGCTCCACTATCATCAGGGTAGGCTCGGCCATTTTTCGGCAAGCGTGTTACAGCAACTAATCATCACCGGCAGCAAGCGGAGGCTCAGGCTGCAGCACAACTGTAGGTTTATTCGGGTTCGCAAAATGCACATCCATCTCCGCGGCTTTCTGTAGTATTTCCAGGTTAATGTCTTCATTCAGTTTCCGGAATGCAGAGAAAGAAATATTCATCCATGTAAAATATTCTATAGATATTTTGTTGGCATTCACTCCTGCTTCGGTGAAATATACAGACAGGGATTCATCATTGATTACATCCTGATGAGATGCTATAATGGAGCGAATGGCATCTACGAATGCGCGCATTTTTTCTTCGGATGTGCGTATACTCATTTCAAGAACCTGTGTAAACCTTCTTCTGGTCTGGTCGCTTACATTCTCCAGAACACCGCCGATCACCATTTTGTTAGCCATGGTGATAAGTGTTTTGTTGGGCGTGCGTATGCGCGTACTCCGCAGGCCGATTTTCTCAATATTGCCGGATACATCCTTGTTTACTTTTACAAAATCGCCAACCATAAAAGGTTTATCAAAAAATATGATGAATGAGCAGATCAGGTTTTCCACGCTTTCTTTGGCTGCCAATGCCAAGGCGGCAGTCACTAAGCCCAGCCCGGTAATGAGTGAACTAATGTCGTAGTTGAAAGAAAATTTCAGGATGATAAACAAAGCAATCACGATCAGCACCACGCGTACAAGATCTGCCAGCAGCGAAACCGCCTGCGTAGCGGAACGGTTATTTTGTTCCACGGATCGCTGCATGATCACATAACTGATGAAATAGGCAACGCCTATCAGCAAACGGAATATACAGATGATGATCCACGCAGAACTAATACCGATCAGCAATTCATGGAAAGATAAATTTTTATACAAGTTGAAAGCCAGTACCTGTGGGTATTTCAGCTTATCCAGCGTAACGAAAGTGACCAGCCAGAAAATAAGGTTCTCTAAGGGTTGTACAATATTTTTCAGAAACGGCATTCTGTATACATTGTACTCATATTTTTTAAACAGCTTTAATATTATTTTTGCTACGTATTCAGAAAGATAGCGCTTAATTATAAACGCCAGCGCAATGATGCCCGCTGTTGTAATCCATTGCAGGATGGTATTATCTAAAAATATATGTTGTAAAAATTGATTCAAGCGCATGAGTTTTTAAACTTTAAATAAACTGAAGAATATCTTTACTGCAAAAACTATGCTTCCCATTTTTCAATGTTTATATTTTCCCCGTCGAATACTGCGTAGGTAAAATTGCTGATCCAATCGCCCAGGTTAATGTACTGGCTGCTATGGCCGAGCTGCACTTTTGCAGGAAAATGCCTGTGCCCGAAAACAAAAAAGTCAGCGTGTTTTTGTTTTAAATACTCCCTGCAAAATATCACCAGCCATTCATTGTCATCGCCCAGCCATACGCTGTCTGCATTTCCGGTTTTTGCCCTGCTCTTCCGGCTGAAATAATTGGCAAGGCCTACGCCCCAGGAGGGATGCAAAGCGCCGAACAGCGCCTGGCAGGTTTTGTTGCGGAAGACTTTCTTTAAAAATTTATAGCCTTTATCGCTGGGGCCCAGGCCATCTCCATGGCCTATCAGAAATGTTTTACCGGCTCTTTGAAATTCTTTGGGCTCAAAGTATACATCAATATTTAATTCGTTACGGAAATAATCCTTCATCCACATGTCATGATTGCCAATGAATACATGTACAGGAATGCCGCTGTCTGTAATTTCTGCCAGCTTGCCGAGCATACGCACAAAACCTTTAGGCACTACGTGTTTGTATTCGAACCAAAAATCAAAGATATCACCGAGTATAAAAATTTCAGCTGCCTTGTTTTTTATGTTATCTAAAAAAGCGACTATCTTTTTTTCGCGCACAAGGCTTGCAGCGTGGTCAGGTGCTCCCAAGTGAAAGTCCGACAGGAAGTAAATATTTTTTTGCGGTGCTGGGGCTGTCATTCGTTCTGGCAAATTACTTTTCAATCAAAAAAACAAATACCTGCTTAGGCCCGTGGATGCCTACTACCAGTGTTTTCTCTATGTCTGCGGTACGGCTGGGCCCTGTAGCCAGCGTGATCAGCGAAGGCAAGGTCTCATACTTTTGTTTTAAAGCGTTTAAACCGTCGCTGATATCGTAGGCAACCTGGTCGGTGTAGGCAACACAAATGTGCACCGGGGCGTAAACACTTGTAGCCCTGCCGCTGGGCTGTGCGCTGCTTAGCAAAATGCTGCCTGTCCTGGCTATCAGTTGCTCGCAGGTAGTTAAAGCAGCTTCTGACTCTGCCAGGTTGCTGAATGCCAATGCATGAAAGTCGTGCTGCTGCAACAGGTTGATCAATGCCGGCTCTTTGCAGTAGATGCGTTTCCACTCAGAGGTTTCCATCAGTGCGGCCAGCTTGTTTACAAAATCGCTTTCGTTAGCGCAATAGGCAAACTGTCCCTGCTGCATCCTGAAATTTTCTGCGAACAGCACATCAGGTTCTTCGGGGTAACGGTGAAACAAACTGGCATAGCCTTCTTTTTCCGCCTCTTTGAATGGCATCTCTACGGGCTTTTTCAAAGCCTTTCTTATTTTGTTTAAAATATTATCTCTTGCGGGCATTGATCATTCGTTGTAACGACAAATTTAAGGTAATTAAAATAAAATGAGCATCAAGAAACGAATAGTAGCCAAGGCAACACAATTATTATGTATGGCGTGGATGCTATACATAACCCGCGCATTCAAGTAACCTACTGTCTACCGTTGTTCAAAGCGTCTTCGCTTTGAAGCATTTATTCTGTCGCTTCCGGCGGCCAGGTAACGATATATGTAAAAAATATTTCTGCGGCGAGGCAATTTTACTACTATAGGCAACTCCCGCTAACACAAGCGTGACTAAGGCTATCAATAAAATTGGGAACGCGCCTCGGCGCGTTCCCAATTTATACCATCAAACAAAAGGTTAGTTCTCTTCTTTATGCAACGGGTCTTTTTCATTAGGTGCCTCCCCGTATGGCGGTACGCCTGTGCTGACGCCGCCATCAGTCTGGTGATGAGCTATCAGATCGTCTTCATTAATTTCATACGGGCGCTTGCCGATGAGTTTTTCCACGTCTGCCTTATACAGCACTTCTTTTTCCAACAACTCCTTGGCCAATTTTTCAACTTCGTCTTTTTTCTCAGTCAGCAAAGCAAGTGTGCGCTGGTAAGCTTCTTCTATAATGCGTCTTACTTCTTCATCTATCAGCTTGCCTGTTTCTTCAGAGAAAGGCTTGGTAAATGTATTTTCTGCCTGCGGATCGTAATAGCTGATGTTGCCCACCTTATCGTTCATACCGTACACCATGATCATGGAATAAGCGATTTTGGTTACCTGTTGCAGGTCGTTGGATGCACCGGTTGAAATTTTCCCGAAAAATATTTGCTCCGAAGCTCTTCCGCCAAGCGTCATACAGATCTGGTCGTTGAGCTGATCGGTGTTGTAAAGATATTGCTCTTTAGGTGTATATTGCGCGTAACCTAATGCTGCCGTACCTCTTGGCACTATGGTTACTTTCAACAGCGGATAAGCGTGCTCCAAGAACCACCCGCATATAGCATGGCCTGCTTCGTGATAGGCAATGATCTTTTTTTCATGCGGTGCAATGATCTTATTCTTTTTTTCCAAGCCTCCGATCACCCTGTCAATGGCGTCCTGGAAGTCTGAAAAGTCTACCCTGTCCTTGCCTTTACGCGCAGCTATGAGGGCTGCTTCATTGCACACATTGGCAATGTCTGCTCCGGCAAATCCGGGTGTTTGTTCCGCCAGTTTATTCAGGTCAAGATCTTGCGATACTTTAATGGGTTTCAGGTGCACTTTAAAAATCTCTTCCCTTCCTTTCACATCCGGAAGGTCTATGCTTATCTGCCTGTCGAAGCGGCCGGGGCGCAGCAATGCAGAGTCGAGTACATCCGGGCGGTTTGTAGCCGCTAGGATGATGATGCCGCTCTCGCCGCCGAAACCATCCATTTCTACCAGGAGCTGGTTCAGGGTATTTTCGCGCTCGTCATTGCTCATCATCAGGTTTTTTCCACGTGCCCTTCCGATCGCGTCGATCTCATCAATAAAAATAATACACGGCGCTTTTTCTCTTGCCTGCTTAAAGAGGTCGCGCACACGGCTGGCTCCCACGCCTACAAACATTTCCACAAAATCAGAACCGCTCAAGCTAAAGAATGGCACCTGTGCTTCGCCTGCCATAGCTTTGGCGATCAGGGTTTTACCTGTTCCCGGCGGGCCTACCAGTAATGCGCCTTTTGGGATTTTACCACCGAGGCTGGTGTATTTTTTAGGATTTTTCAGAAAGTCCACGATTTCCATCACTTCCACCTTTGCTTCGTCTAAGCCTGCTACATCTTTAAAAGTGATGTCTACTTTAGAACCTTTTTCGAACAATTGTGCCTTGGATTTACCGATGGAAAAAATCCCTCCGCCACCACCGCCACCGCCACCGGCAGCGCCGCTCATCTTACGCATCAGCAGTATCCAGATGAATACCATGAATATTAAAGTGATGATGGTGCTGAACCATCCGCTCGACATCCAGCTCCCTTCGTCAGTCACGCGGGAATCTATCTTAGTCACTTCAGGGTGCTTTTCATAGAAGTCTTTCATGCCCATTGCATAAGCATCCCAGCTGATCACATTGAAATAAAACAACGGCTCGGTGGTCGCAACTGTTTTTAACACGTTTGAGTCGGGGAGGTTTTTGAAAAACTGCTGGTAATACGGCTTTGAAAGGCTGTCTTTTTTTATATAAACGCGCACCAGCTCTTTGTTTTTCACTTCATCAACCTTAAGCACATCGCCATGCAGTAGCATATTTTGTTTAAATGCCTGCTCGGTAATAGCTCTTGAATCGGCTGCCGGCGACTTGCCGAACATTACATAGCCGATGATAGCCATAGTGATGATCACATAGATCAGGTACACATTGCGGCCGCCGTTGCCGGGCCTTTTGTTGTTTCTGAAATTGCCTTTATTGAAATCAGGCATTTTTGGGCGTTTATCGTCTGCCATTCTTGAAAATCTTTTATTTTAATCCATTCTTCTCTTAAGAAAATTTATGCCTCTTCGTAAACCTTTTCCTCCGCATCGCTCCAGAGTTCTTCCAGCTTATAAAAGCTTCGTACGTTCGGCAGCATCACATGTACCACCACATTGACATAGTCGAGCAATACCCACTGCAATGACTGGATACCTTCCCGCTTAAATGGCAACTCCCCGCATTTGTCTTTTACTTCTTCATCTACAAAATCAGCAATAGCTTTTACCTGCGTAGTGCTGGTAGCCTCGCAGATGATAAAAAAATCTGCGACTGCCTCATCAATTTTACGAAGATCAAGGGAAAGAATGTTCTCGCCTTTTTTTTCCTGTATGGCGTTGACAATAACTTTTAGGATTTTTGAATTTTTGGCGAGTCTCTGAACTTTTTTCGTGCGCGTTGTGGTTTCGATTTGTTGTTTACCCAAAAAGAATGATGTTTTTGTTGTTAAAAATTGATTCGTTAAATTCCGTCCTTACAGCCTTGCATGCGATGTAAAAACGCAGCAAAAACCTATCTTCGCAAATGTAATAATCTTTTCATTAAAATAAATGCAAATCTTAGGTACACACATGCATGTGCTGCAAGAAACAGACAGCTCCAACAACTATGCCATGCAAATGATTGAACAAAACAGTGCAAAGCATGGAGATGCCTGGCTGGCTATACACCAGACACAGGGTAAAGGACAGAGAGGCAAGCAATGGGTAAGTGAGAAAGGTAAAAATATTACACTCTCTATTGCCGTGAAGATAGATAACGCGGGCATTACAGAGCAATTTTATTTCCTGGCAGCTATGGCGCTTGCAGCCCGTTCCTTATTCGCCAGATATGTATATGAAGCAGATAAAGTAAAGTTAAAGTGGCCCAATGATGTTTATTGGGGTGACATAAAGGCAGGCGGCATTCTCATAGAGAATAAGATCAGCGGACAAAACTGGAAGTGGGCTGTGGTAGGATTTGGCATCAATGTAAACCAGGAGGAGTTTGAGACTTCTTTCAGCAAGAAAGCCGTATCCCTGAAAATGATCAGGGGCGTGGAGTTTGACGTGGAAACGCTGGCACAGGAATTATGCACCGAAGCAGACAAATGGTTTCAAATATTTGAAGATAAAGATTACCAGAAAATATTGCAGGAATACAATCAACATCTCTATAAGAAAGGTGAAAAAGTAAGATTGAAAAAAGATACTTTTTTTGAAGCCGAGGTAATTGGCGTAAACAGCGACGGCGAATTAATGGTAAAAACAGATATGCTGGAATCTTTCGGTTTTGGCGAGATAGAGTGGGATTTTCAATAAAAGCTTATGATAAAAGTTGCGAGTTATACCTTCAATCCGTTCCAGGAGAATACATATGTTTTGTCTGATGATAAAGGCAGGGCAATTATCATAGACCCCGGTATGTATTTTACAGCGGAAAACGAGCGGATGGATCAGTGCATTTTACGCGAAGGCCTTACGGTACAACAACTGATCAATACACACTGCCACATAGACCATATTTTTTCTGTAGAAAGAATTTCAAAACAATACAGCCTTCCTTTAGGCATTCACCCCGCAGAGAAAGAATTTCTCGACCGTGGCAATGAAATGGCTTCTGCATACGGCCTGAACTTTGAACCTTACACCGGCAGGATCTATTATCTCAGAGAGGATGATAAGATCACACTCGGAGATGATGAATTGCTGGTGATAGAAGCTCCGGGCCACTCTCCCGGCAGCGTGTGTTTTTATTGTGAAAAACAGAAATTCCTTATAGCAGGTGATGTGCTGTTCCGCGAAAGCATCGGCAGGACTGACCTGCCGGGCGGCAGCCATACACAACTGATCAACAGTATTCAGACAAAAATTTATACGCTTCCGGATGATGTGGTGGTTTATTCAGGCCACGGGCCTACAACCACTGTCGGCCACGAAAAGAAGCACAACCCCTTTATAACCAAATAATTCATTTAAATATTCTACTAAAATGTTTTTTAAAAAGAACCTTCTGCTACTGGCTATCATCGTACTACTTGCAGCCTGCAACTCAAAAAATGACGGAGGCAAATTTACAGTGTCAGGAAAGCTTGTAAACCTGAAAGCCACCAATATTTCCCTGGACCAGCTTACATTTGAGTCTACACCGGCACAAACCATAGACACGACAAAAATAGCTAATGACGGCAGCTTTCAGCTGGAAGCACATGGCAGCGAGGAAGAAGGCGTATACCGCCTGGTGATAGATGGCAGCGAAAGCAATCAATGGATATTTATTAACGACAATCAAGACATCACCGTTACGCTCGACGGCAAAGACCTGATGAATTCAAAAGCCGAAGGATCGCCACAAACAGCGGAACTGTATACATTCTTAGGCGAATACCGTGTAAAGGATTCCTTGCTGATGCAGGACCTGGTAAAGCTGGAGGCGCTGGAAACCAAAACTACCCGCAGCGCATCTGAAGACAGCCTGATCACGGCGCTGAACAACAGCAGGCAGCCAAAGATTGATGAACTGAACAAGACTGTCAAGAACTTTGTTGAAAACGCTAAAAGCCCCGCTGCGGTTTACTTTGCCATAGCTGCACTAGCTACCAGGAGCATGGAACCTGCAGCGCTGGCATCCTTGTCTAAATCAGCGGCAGCTAGGCACAAAGGCCATAAAAAGTTAAGCGACCTGTCCGGTTTTATAGACAAACAATTGAAGGCTGTGAATTCCGGCGGTGACCAGGCCGGCAACGGATATGCACTGATGAACCAGCAGGCTCCCGACCTGGAGATGCAGACACCGGACGGTAAAAACATGAAGATCTCTGACTTTAAAGGCAAGTACGTGCTGGTAGACTTCTGGGCAAGCTGGTGCGGCCCCTGCCGTGGTGAAAACCCCAACCTGGTAGCAGCCTACGACAAATACAAAGCAAAGAACTTTACCATCCTGGGCGTATCGCTGGACAAGGATAAAGCTGCCTGGGTAAAAGCTATTAAAGACGACAAGCTTACCTGGAGCCACATGAGCGACCTGAAGTTCTGGGAATCTGCCTCTGTGCCTGCATACGGCTTCCAGGGCATACCGTTCAATGTATTGCTTGATCCGTCAGGAAAAATTATTGCCAATGACCTCAGAGGAGGCGATTTAGATAAAAAGCTCGCTGAAATTTTAAATTAAAACAAGAATAATACTTTTAGAATGGAATTACTGGATGGCAAAAAAGTTGCTGCTTCTGTGAAGGAAACCATTAAACAGGAAGTGGATGAGCTGGTGAAGAATGGCAAACGCGCGCCGCACCTGGCCGTAATACTGGTGGGCAACAACGGCGCCAGCGAAACCTATGTGGCAAGCAAACAGCGCTCCTGTGCCGAAACGGGCATCACATCTACGCTGGTAAAATTAGAGGCTGATGTAACTGAGAAAGGATTGCTGAAAGAAATAAAGCAAATAAACAACAACCCGGAGATTGACGGGCTGCTGGTGCAACTGCCTTTACCAAAGCACATCAACGAACAGCAGGTAATAGAAAGTATTCATCCGCTTAAGGATGTAGACGGCTTCCACCCCGTAAGCGCCGGCAACCTGATGCAGGGCTACCCTACTTTTATTCCCGCCACACCATTCGGCGTGGTGATGATGCTGCAGCATTACAACATTACAACCGCAGGAAAGCGTGCGGTAGTTGTGGGCAGAAGCAATATCGTGGGCAGGCCCATGAGCGTGCTGCTCAGCAGCAATACAGATTATGGCAATGCTACCGTGACCATCTGCCACTCCCGTACCAAAGACCTGGAAAAGATCTGTGCCGAAGCAGATATTTTAGTTGCAGCCTTAGGCAAGCCGGGCTTTGTAAAAGCCCATATGGTAAAAGAAGGCGCCGTGGTGATAGACGTAGGCATCACGCGCGTGGAAGATGCAGCCAGCAAACGCGGCTTCCGCATCAAAGGCGATGTGGACTTTGCAGCTGTAGCGCCTAAAACCTCTTACATTACCCCTGTACCCGGCGGCGTGGGCCTGATGACTATTGCAGGCCTGCTGAAAAATACGCTAGCGGCTTATAAGTTGAATAGCGGTTATACATCCTAATGTTATTGTACAATGAATAATGACGAATTGCTTCCGGTAATGGAATCTTTCTACACCATCCAGGGCGAAGGATATTTCCAGGGCCATGCCGCATACTTTATCCGGCTGGGCGGCTGCGATGTGGGATGCCATTGGTGCGATGTAAAGGAAAGCTGGAATGTTAATGCTCATCCATTATATACCATTGATCAGATTGCGCACAAAGCGCTCAGTGAAGTTGGTGGCAATGCCCAAAATATTGTTGCAGTAATTACCGGTGGCGAACCTTTGATGCACAACCTCGATGCACTGACCGCAGCACTTCATGCACGGGGTTTTCAGACAAATATTGAAACATCCGGCGCACATCCGCCGAGCGGCGACTTTGACTGGATATGCCTTTCCCCTAAAAAATTCAAAGCAGCCCTGCCTGAGGTTATTGAAAAAGCCAATGAACTAAAAATTATTGTGTACAATAAATCTGATTTCATTTGGGCGGAACAATATGCCAGTCAGGTAAACCGGCAATGCAAGCTGTACCTGCAACCCGAATGGAGCAAAGCGCAGGAAATGATACCGCTGATCATAGCGTACATCAGGCGAAACCCGAAATGGGAAATCAGCCTTCAGATACATAAATACATGAACATACCTTGATACTGCGTGCAGGCTATTATTGCTTTCTTTCCACGATCAGTGAGTAAATAATCAGTGCGGCTATGAGAGATCCGAAGAAGGCAAACGTGGGATTAAGACTCAGCATGGATTTTAATAAGTAATGAATACCCCCTGCCACAAGGCCCAGGATAATGTAAGGATACAAAGAATCGCTTCTGAATTTTTTCATGCTGCGAATGTAATTATTATCCGGCAATGATAAGCATCCTGCTATATCAGGTGGAAAAAACAGGTATGGCGATTAAAAGAAAAAAGATAAACCTTCTCTGCGATCTTGGCGTATAAATATTTGCGCAACTTTGCGTGAAACAAAAACATTCAAACTTTTTCTCGGTAAGCCATGACAAAATACAGCCATTTTGAAATGGTTAATAGCTCAAATCAGTTTAAAAGCTTCGATATTACTTAGGTGCCCAAACCAGGCGCCCGCCTGTCAGTGAGAGGAAGCAATGCACGGAAGGTGATTTATTCGCCCGAAAGATGTGATGTATTGCAGAGTGATTGCAGCGAAGCAATTGTTCCTGAGTGCAAATTGCTTCCGGGTTAGAGCCTGCGCGCGCAGGTCACCTTCAGGCGGGCTAGACTTTTTTGAGTCTTTTTGCGGCAATGGCAAAAAGAATATTTTTGTCTCAGTGAAAACACCTGACAAGGTTATATTCTTTACTTCTTATTTTCACCTTTTACTCACAAATCCCGTAAATGAGTTATATCATTTTTAATACTTAAGATTTAAAATAATTTTGCATTCTTAAAATCGAAGATATGAGGAACAATAGGTGGCTAATTGCCATAATGGGAACCGTGATCCAGCTGGGACTGGGAACTGTGTATGCCTGGAGCTTTTTTCAAAAACCTATAGCGGATGCCTACCGTTGGAGCAACACAGAAGTAGCATGGGCATTCAGCCTTGCTATTTTTATGCTGGGCATATCCGCAGCCTGGGGCGGTGTGATCCTGCCGAAATACGGTCCTAAAAAGCTGGCTATAGCCGGCGGATTGCTGTACGCGCTGGGGTACTTTATTGCTTCCCTTGCCTTGCAGCAGCACAGTTTATTGCTGCTGTACCTTGGCTTTGGCGTGGTAGGAGGTATCGGCCTGGGGCTGGCATACGTAACGCCGGTAACCACCGCCTCTAAATGGTTTCCCGATAAGCAGGGACTGGTGACGGGCATGGTAGTGATGGGCTTTGGCCTGGGCGCTGTGCTGATGTCTAAAATCCTGGCCCCGATATTTATGGATCTTACGGGCGGCAATATGAGCGCTGTGTTTATGTACATCGGCATTACACTTTTAATATTACTACCTTTATCGGCTTTATTCATGCGTTTCCCACCGGAAGAAAAGGATAAAAATGCAACCAAGGCAGTTTCAAGTGTTCTGCAAAATAATATCCCGGTAAGAAAAGCTATTTTCTCTAAGCAATTCCTGGTGATCTGGTTTATTTTTATGTTTAACGTTGTGGCTGGCATGATCTTTATTTCCTTTCAGTCACCCTTACTGCAAGACCTGATGAAGCTCAGGATGCCCGCAAATACTGATTTCCAGTCTCCCGAAACTGTGGCCGGGCTTGCAGCTGCCGGCGCTACGCTTATTGCGTTGAGTTCCATTTGCAATGGCTTGGGAAGGTTTGTGTGGGGGGCTGCCTCTGACAAGATCGGCAGGATACAGACATTCAGGCTTTTGCTAGGCGCACAGGCAATTGTGTTCCTGGCGCTGATATTTTTAAAGGAGCCGCTTATATTTTCAGTGCTGGTATGCTTTGTTTTGCTCTGCTACGGCGGAGGCTTTGGCGTGATACCTTCTTTTGTAAAAGACGTTTTCGGCGCAAGGCTGATGCCGGTTGTCTATGGCTCTATGCTTACCGCCTGGGGTGTAGGCGGCATCCTGGGCCCGCAGATTGTGGCTTACATGAAAGACCATTTCGGTGAAAAAGCAGGCGTGTATGCCTTTAGCGTAGGCCTGGTGATTTTATTGCTGGGATTTGTATTGTCACTGTTGTTTAAAAAAGATGAAAAATTTATGGCTTCGCAGGATTGACAGCTTATTATCGCACGTTTATTGTGGTAATTAAATAATGACGAATGAAATTATCCAATTATTTATTTACAGCCTGGTAATAGCCTGCATTGCCTGGACGGTGACGCATGAAGAAATATTCCGCGAGGCGCGGGATTATTGTGCAAACCAGGCCAGTACTTCCAAATCGTTTTTCCGGAAAAAATTCTTCTACGTCTTTACGTGTGAATATTGCTTCAGCCACTGGGTCACAATGTTGTTCCTGCTGCTTACCGGCTATAAACTCATTCTCCACGACTGGCGGGGGTACATTATTTCAGGCTTCTCACTGGTTTTTATAGCTAATATTTACATGACCATCTTTGCCTTGCTACGCCAGGGGCTGAAAAAAGAGCGTATAGAGGCCAGCATCAAAGACGAAGAACTCAGGGAAATTAAGGAAGAAAACAGATAACAAACTTATAGCCAACCAGTTGCAAAGAGTAAAGGCGCCCGGTTCGCCACCGGGATTACAATGGCGTGGATTTTGTTCACTTACCTAAAACAGATTAACATGAATACTGAGCATACGAATCCGCCGTTATTTGAGCGGTTTTCGAACAAAATTACACAGATAACCGGCAGTTCAGCAGCGTTTGCCATTGCAACATCAACTGTGATTATCTGGGCTGTGAGCGGGCCTTTTTTTAACTACTCCGAATATTGGCAATTGATGATCAATACCGGCACCACTATTATAACTTTCTTAATGGTTTTCCTGATACAGAAATCGCAGAACAAGGATTCAAAGGCCATACAGCTAAAGCTTAATGAGCTCATTGCAGCTACTCGTGGCGCCAGCAACCGGCTGGTAGGTGCCGAAGACCTTACCGAGCAGGAGCTTGATGAACTGCGTGACCTTTATATGCGCATGGCAGAGGTGGCTATGAACAAAAAAAATAAAATGGCTACCACCACCATTGAAAAAGAGATCACACACCTGGGCAGCAAAGTAGAGCATATTGAAGAAAAGGTAGACCAGATAGAAGAACAGGTAGATGAGCTTAAGGACAATATACATTAGTTTCCAAGCTTTGCGCAAACTGCCATCACAGGTTTTGAGAGAAAGCTACCGCATATAAAATTGCGGCCCTTGCCGGTAATTAATTTACTTCGGAATGCGGGCAGCAACATGTTAGGTGCTGGTATCATTCCTGCATACTTGTGCCGGTCAAGCCCGGTAGCCTGTAAGGGTTCTTCTGAAAGAGCTGTTGAATAAAGTACATGGCAGCTATAGTGACAATATAAGGATATGAATATTGTAACCCGCCACCACATAGCTGCCCGGCGTTTCCAACGGTCCGGTAAGCAATCCGCCATCGGGCGACTTATAATAAACGGATGACCAGCGTACCAACTTCACCACGGATTGGCAATACCATCCATCGAACTGTTCATGCACAAATTTCCGACATAATTTTTCTTTAATAAAACCTATCTCATTCAGCGTTTTACCCGTAAAATCAAACCCCATGATCTTTACGGCTACAGGGTTTAGACGTTCAAATACAACATCGGCGGCATTTTGCTGCTCATGAAAAATAAGTTTACAGATAGCTGAGGCAATGTTGATGCCGTAGAACAATTTGCGGAATTTTTATTTGGAAGTTTTTAAAGCTCTTGCCGCCAGCGTATGCGCTACTGCGCGATGGGTATGCCGGGCCACTTCCTTTATTACAGATATCTCATCGTCTGTACATTCCTTTAGGCTTATCCTGTGCTACCACAAATGAGCCTTTAAGCACACCGCCGCCGTAGATAGGCAACATTACCACGGTGCGTACGCTGAGATCTTTCATAGTAGCATATTCCCCTTATCCAGACTTGTATCTGTAGCCAGGTTGCATGACACAAAGGTTTTGTCCTTTTTCAGATGCGAGGTTATCAGCGGGTGGTTATTATCATGATGGTTGCGTACCATGCTGCTGGTAAGCCCCGGCGCTATGTTAAAGTGCAACATCTGTTCTATCACGCTGATACTTAGCGTATGGCATTAATAATTTCCTTGCGGTCAGCTAAGATTGGGTAGTAATACCTGCCGGTAATTACCGGTAAGGTTTAAATCGTATACCTGATGCAGTAGTGCCGTACAGATATTGCGGCGGTACAGGCTGATGGGAGGGATAAAAAAAGGACGCTGTTTCAGCGTCCTGTGCCCAGAACAGGAATCGAACCTGCACTCCCTTGCGGAAACCAGATTTTG
This sequence comes from Bacteroidota bacterium, assembly GCA_023422835.1. Lineage (GTDB taxonomy): Bacteria > Bacteroidota > Bacteroidia > Chitinophagales > Chitinophagaceae > Haoranjiania > Haoranjiania flava. Next base: position 148,894 of record JAFAGI010000009.1, read on the forward strand.
AGTCTAGCGCGTCTACCAATTCCGCCATCTGGGCAAATTTTCATGTTGGGATTGCAAAAGTATAATAAGATTTTCAATCTATAGCATTTTTGCATTACTTTTTATCATAAATGCAGGTAATAGGTTTTCAGCAGGGCTATAAACCGTTCGCTATACCCTCCGGCATCTTCCCTGATGGTTATTGTTTCCATGCACATTTCCCTTTTGGTGCGTGCAAGAAATAAAATGCTACGAAAAACATCATGCACAGGCGTCTGCTTTACCAGGTAAATCTGTTGCGGGTAAAAACCGGCCTTTTGCGCCATATCTATAAAATATGCATGCCGCGAATAGGGCAAGAGCACACAAAACAGCCCCTGCCGGGACAGCAGGCGGTCAACAGCGGCATTCAACTGTTGCAGGCTTAATGTACTGCCGTGGTGTGCCATATTTTTCTTTTCATTTGCAGATGTAAGATGGTGCTGGTAAAATGGGGGGTTTGAGAATACGATGTCGTAGCTATTGCTGATTAGCGAGGCATGATCCATGATGTCAGTATGTACCAGCCTCAGGTTTTGGAAAGGTGAATTGCGGAAGTTTTCATCAGCCTGCAAGGCAGCATCTGCGTCAATTTCAACAGCATCGATCATAGACTGCGGGTGCTGCTGGGCAAACATCAGCGAAAGCAGGCCGGTGCCTGCTCCGATATCCAGCGCCTGCGGGAAATTTCCCGCAGGCAGCAAACTTCCGAACAGGCAGGCATCTGTACATACTTTCATAGCTGTGCGTTCCTGGTGTACGGTAAATTGTTTGAACCTGAAAAAACTGTTGCCCATAATGCAAAAGTAAGCAGTTAAGCATTTACACGTGGTTTATCACCTACATGGCGGCTAAAGCTCCTTACCTACCTTGTGGTTTCGTTTTCTTTTTACAGGTATGCGCGCAAGGGTGCACCATGATTTCGTTTCTGGTAAAATGCTGTGCAATTTAACCACGTTCTTTGTGGAAATCCTGTGCTTTTTGCTGCCTTTTAGCCGGCATTTCGCAAACACAAAGTGCACAGCAACTGCTGATAAAAAAGAACCACCCTGTGGAGAGTGGCTCTGTTGTTTATAGTTTAGAAACCTTATTTAAAATGCGGAATAATTGTGTTGGCCAATTCCACCATTTGCTTAATGCCTTCTTCAGGCAAATTACCTTTCTTAAATTCACCTAAAATTTCCGGCAATTTATTTTCCATTTCCAGCAAAAACTGTTTTTCAAAGTCTTTGATCTTTTTTACCGGTACATCTTTGAGCAATCCTTGCGTACCCAGGTAAATAATAGCTATTTGTTTTTCTACTTTATACGGAGAGAATTGGGGCTGTTTCAGTATTTCTACGTTGCGCGCACCTTTGTCAATTACGTTTTTAGTGGCTGCGTCCAGGTCGCCCCCGAATTTAGAGAAGGCTTCCATTTCACGATATAGCGCCTGGTCCAGTTTCAGGGTGCCAGCAACTTTTTTCATGGATTTGATCTGTGCATTACCACCCACACGGCTTACAGAAATACCCACGTTGATCGCAGGGCGTATGCCTGAGAGGAAGAGGTTGGTTTCCAGAAATATTTGTCCGTCTGTAATAGAGATTACGTTGGTAGGAATGTAGGCAGATACGTCACCCGCCTGTGTTTCAATGATCGGCAATGCCGTAAGTGAACCGCCGCCTTTTACCATATGCCTGATAGATTCCGGCAGGTCGTTCATATTCTTAGCCACCTCGTCATTGTTGATCACTTTTGCAGCTCTTTCCAGCAAGCGGCTGTGCAGGTAAAACACGTCGCCCGGATACGCCTCGCGTCCCGGCGGGCGGCGAAGGAGCAGGGAAACCTCGCGGTAAGCAACAGCCTGTTTAGACAAATCATCATAGATGATCAGTGCAGGGCGGCCTGTATCGCGGAAAAATTCTCCGATGGCCGCACCGGCAAAAGGTGCATAAAACTGCAGCGGAGCAGGGTCAGATGCTGAGGCTGCAACAATGGTGGTATAAGCCATAGCGCCGTGGTCTTCCAGCGTTTTCATTACACCCGCAATGGTAGATGCTTTCTGGCCTATTGCCACGTATATACAATAAACCGGGTTGCCGGCATCGAAAAATTCTTTCTGGTTGATGATGGTATCCACGCAGATGGCTGTTTTACCGGTCTGTCGGTCGCCGATCACCAGTTCACGCTGACCGCGGCCTATAGGGATCATGGCATCAATAGCCTTGACACCTGTTTGCAGGGGTTCTTTTACCGGCTCTCGGAAAATAACACCCGGCGCCTTGCGCTCCAAAGGCATTTCATAGAGTTGCCCCTGTATCGGGCCCTTGCCGTCAATAGCCTCTCCCAATGTATTGATAACCCTTCCAACCAAACCTTCACCCACGTTGATGGAAGCGATCAGCCCTGTTCTTTTTGCCCTGTCTCCTTCCCGGATACCTGTACTTTCACCCATCAATACCACACCCACGTTATCTTCTTCCAGGTTCAGTGCAATTGCTCTTACCCCATTATCAAACTCCACCAATTCCCCTGCCTGTACGCTGTTTAATCCGTAAATACGGGCAATACCATCGCCCACCTGAAGTACGGTTCCTACTTCTTCCAAATCAGCAGACACATTGAAATTGCTTAATTGTTGTCTTAATATCGCTGATATCTCATCTGGTTTAATTTCCGGCATTTCTTTTTTATTTTTAAATGAACTGTTTTTTATCGAATATTATGTTCGTACAAATTTGATTTAAATTGCTTGCTGATGTCTTTCAGGTCGCGCTGTATGCTGGCATCCACCAGGTTGCCGTGGTACTCCAGTATAAAGCCGCCAATGATATCGGGGTTTACAACGGTTTCCAGCTGTATCTTCTCAAAGCTGGTTTCTTCCTTCAGCTTATTCATAAAAGTTTCCCTGGCTTCAGGGGTTAGTTCTTTGGCAGTAGTCAATTTTACTTCGTGAATGCCCATTACTTCGTTGTACTGCCCTACAAAAGCTTCCAGTATTTGTAAAAGGTTTTTCTCCCTGTCTTTTTTTATCAATAGCTGTATAAAGCGTGAAGTAAGCTCGCTGATCTTTCCCTGTACAACTGCATGGATGATGCTCCACTTTTTATCTGCGGCGATCACCGGGCTGCTGACCAGGTTTCTGAATTCACGGCTTTGCTTTGCCACGTCAATCATGTAAAGCACATCGCGGTAAACCTCGTCTAACTTGTTCTGCTCCTGCGCTATTCCCACAAGGCTCTTTGCGTAAACCGATGCTAAAAGATTGTTCTGCATGCTTTATGTGTGAATTTCCTTTTTAAATTAATTTAATTTTACGTCCTGTACCAGGTCATTGATATATGCTTCCTGTGCAGACTTATCTTGCAGTTGCCTGCGCAATATTTTTTCTGAAAGCTCTACCACCAGCTCGCCCACTCTGTTTTTCACATCTATCATGGCTTGGTTTTTCTGTTGGTCTATCACTAACCTCGCATCAGCTACAATCCTGTTGAATTCTGCTTTGGCTTTCTCCTGCGATTCGGCAATGATCTTATCTCCGGCTTCTTTGGCTTCTTTCAGCATCATGGTTCTTTCTTCGGCAGCTTTCAGCAGCAGTTGTTCATTTTCACTTTTCAGGCTGGCCATTTCATGCCTGGCTTTTTCAGCAGCAGATAATGATTCGGCAATACCTGTTTCCCTGTCATTGAGCATTTTAAGTATAGGCTTCCAGGCAAACTTGGCCAGGATAACCATTACAATAATAAATGCAATGAGCATGTATAAGAAATATCCTAAACCGGGCAATAGTAATTCCATATAGTAATGATTAAATTTTCTCTCTTAAAAAAATAAATTTATTGCACCCGCCGTCCTGTACTTTGAGTGCAATAAATAACTTGTACAAATTAGCTTAATACAGCCAGCAGGCCTGCGATAACTGCGAAAAGGGCAACACCCTCGATGAACGCAGCAGTCAGGATCATGTTTGTACGAATGTCTCCGGCAGCTTCAGGCTGGCGCGCAATGCTTTCTACAGCGCCTTTACCTATCTGACCGATACCGATACCTGCACCGATGGCAGCCAGACCTGCACCGATAGCTCCGCCCAACTGGGCAGTGCCTTCCATTAAAACGTTCAACATTGACATACTTGTTTGTTTTTATTTATTAAAAAAAATCGTTGTTCCAAAAATTTTATGCTGCAGCTATTTCATGCTTGTCATCATGTGCGTGCGCATGGTCGCCGTGTGTAGAAGGCTCTATAGACTGCCCGATAAACACAGCGGTAAGCATGGTAAAGATAAACGCCTGAATAAAAGCTACCAGCAATTCTATACAATACATAAAAATGGCAAACGCAATAGATACGGGAGCAAAGCCTGCACCCGCCACTGTTGACATATTACCAAAAATAAAGATCAATGAAATAAAGCTCAGGATAATGATGTGCCCCGCCGTCATGTTGGCAAAGAGACGTATCATCAGGGCAGCCGGCTTGATCAACAGACTCAGCAGCTCTACCGGGGCCAGGATCAGCTTCACCGGAACGGGTATGCCCGGAGCCCATAAAGTGTGTGCCCAAAATTCTTTGTTGGTACTAATGAGAATATACACAAACGCTATAAGCGCCAGTACACCCGTAAACGCAATATTGCCGGAAGAGTTGGCGGCGCCGGGTATCAGGCCCATGAGATTATTGATTAAAATAAAGAAAAATAACGTAAGCAGGAAAGGCATATACCGGTTGTGCTTGCCGTAAAGGTTTGGCCTGGCAATATCGTCGCGCACAAAAGTTATTACCGGCTCTATGAGGTTTTGCAGGCCGGTAGGCGCCTTTTTGGGGCCATTTCTCCTGGCGCTTTTAGCCACGCTGGTCATAATCAGTATCAGCAGGATAGCTGAAAGCAGCATCTGTGCTACGTTTTTGGTGATGGAAAGATCGTATACTTTAGATCCGTCTTCCGCAACAATGCTTCCTGCGTGCAGGCCTGCAACAGCAGCTGAATCAACGCCCAATGCTTTTTGCTCGTCAATATAATGCTCGTCTACCATCCTGTAGCCTTTGTATGGCTGCAGGTGACCGGCATGGCCGAACTTGCTGGACAGGAACATATCCACGCCTTTGGCAGGCGAATACAGGATCACAGGCAAAGGCAGGCTCGCATGGAAATCACCGATACTGAAAAAATGAAATTCATGCGCATCCAATACGTGGTGAATAATGGCATTTCCGGCATTGAACTCGGCTTTTTCAACACGCTCTTCCTGGGCAACAGACATTAAAGCGCTGCTATCCTGGGCATAAGAAATGCAACAGAACAATGATAAAACAACAATAAAATGAATGCGGATAAAGAATCTGTAACCCTTCGATGCCATGTTTTATAGAAATTTGGGCAAATATAAGGTTGATTGTGTAAAATAACGAAATTTAAGGCTAAAAAATTAGCCTTTGCAGCAAATCCGACTCCCCTTCTGAAGATCGGAATAATTGCCGGCAAGATTCAATCATCCCTTGCGAGGAAAAGGATCTGCAGCAACAATTATTGCCACTGGTTTGCAGGTTCAATACAATTCTGTAATTTTCGCCTTAAAAAAAATTTTTATATGCAATATAAACCCTTTTCATTATTCATTATTTCCCTGTTTTTATTTTCACTAACCACAATGAGCCAGCAAAAATATACATGGCCGAACGCCAAACCTCCCATAGCACTAAAAAAAGAACGCATCAGGAATGTGCACAACGACCCCGTAAACGATAATTATTACTGGATGTACGATTTTTTCGGCAAAGGACCCGACAGCGCCAGGGTGATTGACTACCTGGCTGCTGAAAATGCCTACCTGGATGCCATGATGAAGGATACAGAACCCCTACAGCAGAAACTGTTCAAAGAAATGCGCGGCAGGATAAAGGAGAAGGATGAATCTGTGCCTTACCTGCTCAACGGCTATTACTATTACACACGCACCGAAGACGGCAAACAATATTTTAAGTATTGCAGAAAAAAAGGCAGCCTGAAAGCGCCAGAAGAAATATTGTTAGACGTAGATAAAATGGCAGAAGGCTATCCTTACTACTCAGCTACCGGCTTTTCCATTAGCCCAGACAACAACAAAATGATATTCGGCGTAGACCAGGTTTCCAGGAGGCAATACAAACTATTTTTAAAAGACCTGAAAACCGGTAAGATCACAGACTTAAAGATCAGCAATACAACAGGCAGCGCTACCTGGGCCAACGATAATAAAACATTCTTCTACACTTCAAAAAATCCCGAAACATTACTCACGGAAAAGATCATGCGGCACACGCTTGGCGCCGGCGCTGATAAAGATGTGGTGGTGTACGAAGAGAAAGACAATACCAACTACATTGGCCAAGGCAAGTCTAAAAACAAAAAATATATTTTCATCAATTCTTCTTCTACCACCTCTTCTGAAATCCGCTATATTCCTGCGGATAAGCCGATGGAGGCTTTTAAAGTATTCCAGCCAAGGATGAAGAATGTGCTTTACAGCGTGGTTCCGCTTGAAAATAAATTCCTGATCCTTACCAATAAAGATGCGTTGAATTTTAAAGTGATGGAAACACCCCTGCATAAAACGGATGTTGCTGCCTGGAAAGATTTTTTACCACACAGAAAAGATGTACTGATTGAAGGTATAGATGCATTTAAAAACTTCCTGGTTTTTACCGAAAGGCAAAACGGCCTTAACCACATTGTGATTTTAAACAGGCAAACCGGCAAAAAAGAATTCCTGAAATTCGATGAACCCGCCTATACCCTTTCTCCTTCGGGCAATGCGGAATATAATACAGACAATTTCCGATTTGGCTATACATCGCTGATAACGCCGGCTTCACAATACGAACAAAACCTGGCAACAGGCAAACGCGCCTTGCTAAAGCAGCAGGAAGTTGTTGGCGGTTACGATAAATCACAATATGTTACCGAGCGCTTATTTGCTACTGCTAAAGACGGCACAAAGATCCCTGTTTCCATTGTTTATAAAAAAGGATTTCAAAAAGACGGCAATGCCCCGTTGCTGCAATATGCTTACGGGAGCTACGGCAATAGCATGAATGCCAGTTTCAGCACCTCCAGGCTCAGCCTGCTCGACAGAGGGTTTGCCTACGCGATTGCACATATCCGAGGCGGTGAAGAGATGGGGCGGCAATGGTACGAAGATGGCAAAATGATGAAGAAGAAAAACACCTTCACAGATTTTATAGACGTTTCTGAGTACCTGATCAAAGAAAAATTCACTTCTCCGCAGCATCTGTACGCACAGGGCGGCAGCGCAGGCGGCCTGCTGATGGGCGCGGTGGCAAATATGGCCCCGCAGTTGTACAATGGCATGATTGCGCAGGTGCCTTTTGTAGACGTGATCAATACCATGCTTGATGAAAGCATACCGCTAACCACGAACGAATACGACGAATGGGGCAATCCCAAAAACAAAGAGGCATACATGTATATGAAAAGCTATTCGCCCTATGAAAATATTGAAAGAAAAAACTATCCCAACCTGCTTGTTACCACCGGGCTGCACGACAGCCAGGTGCAATATTTTGAGCCTGCTAAATGGGTAGCCAAACTCCGCGATTATAAAACCGGCAACAACGTGATATTGCTGAAAACCGATATGGAATACGGCCACGGCGGCGCCAGCGGCCGCTTTGATTACCTGAAAGATGTAGCTTTGGTTTACGCATTTTTATTAAAGCTGGAAAAATAAATGATGAATGGTTTATTGATGAGTGAGGGAGTGATAGACGATGAGCGATAAAGAGGTTGGGGAGTTGAGATCTGCTGTCTCCTCATTTTAGTTTTTTAATCCACAAATAACCAAGAGTAAAACAAATTATACAACAAAAACACACCGGTATCAGCCCGCTCCCCGCCGGCGGGGGTTGGGGGTGGGCATCATTTCAAATAATTCTTCTTTAACAAATAATAATATGCCTCATAGCTGTGGTGTAGGAAATAGTTTTTGCTGTGCTTAGGATCGTTTTCATTGAAAATGGTAAGATAATCCTTGTCAGGCATTAAAATCACCGGCGAGCCGGCTCGCATATAATTGATGCTATTTGAATAAACAGGTTCTTTAAAACCCGGCAACATTTTACTGATGCTCATTTTATAAAACCCTTTGCCGAAATACCTGATATACATTTGCTGTGTCTTTGCAGGTTTTCTTTCCATTTTATTGAATATATGTGTCAAGGCAGCGCGCTTAACAATTCCTATGTCTTTAAAACTGCTTTTCATGTTTA
>JAFAGI010000007.1 GCA_023422835.1 Bacteroidota bacterium
ACCCAATGGCTGTGGCGGCCTTCTTTCCTGTAAATGAGTGCATCGGCCATTTGCAAAGTGCCGTTGCTCATGCCGTCGCTCACCATAAAGATGATGTTCCTGGCCGTTTTGCCAGACCATTTTTGTGTGCGCGCTGCTGTTTGACCAATGCCGGGATTAATAAGCGCAGTGCCTAAGAACGCCAACGAACCATTCCTGAAAAAATCTCTTCTTTGCATAGTATGATGTATAAAGGGTATTTGTAATGTTGGTACAAAATAACGCAAAAAATAAATAACCCACAGATGTTTTTATATTATCTGTGGGGTTATGCTTGTTGATGGCATTAATACTAATTCATGCCTCTCTTCCTGAGCATAGGTTTAATGTCTGGGTCTTTTCCCCGGAATGCCCTGAACGCCTGGTTGTAATCTTTGGTATTGCCTATGGATAAGATCATGTCTCTGAAACGCTGGCCGTTCTCAGGCTTCAGGCCGCCGTTTTCTTCAAACCACGCAAAGGCATCATTATCGAGCATTTCAGCCCAACTGTAAGCATAGTAGCCTGCTGCATAGCCCCCGCCGAACACATGCTGGAATATGGATGAAGTATAGCGTGGAGGAATTTGCTGCACATACAGTTTTGTTCTTTCCAGTGCTTCTCTTTCAAATTGCTTTGCGTCCTGTTCAGGCAGATCTGCACTTAAAGAGTGCCATTGCATATCAAGTTGCGCTGCTGCTAAAAACTCAGTGAGCATATATCCCTGGTTAAAAGTTGCTGCATTTTTTATTTTGGTGATCAGCTCTTCAGACATAGGTTCGCCTGTCTGGTAGTGTATGGCATAGTTTTTCAACACTTCGGGGTACAAGGCCCAGTGCTCATTGATTTGCGAAGGCAACTCCACAAAATCGCGCGCTACATTCGTTCCTGATAAGCTTGGGTATGTCTGGTTGGCAAATAGGCCGTGCGTAGCATGGCCAAACTCATGAAACATGGTAGTAACATCATCAAAACTAATCAGTGCCGGCTGGCCGTCGGCGGGCTTGGTAAAGTTGCAGACGTTGTAAATAACCGGTTTCTGACCTAAAAGTTTAGATTGCTCTACAAAATTTCCCATCCATGCGCCGCCGGATTTATTATCTCTTTTATACGGATCGAAATAGAACAGGGCAAGCTCTGTTGAATCTTTGTCGAACACTTCAAAAACTCTTACATCTTTGTGGTATACAGGAATGTCTTTTCTTTCTTTAAAGGTAATGCCATATAATTTTGTGGCAGTATAAAAAATGCCGTTCTCCAAAACCTTGTTGATCTCAAAGTATGGTTTTATCAGGCTTTCATCCAGGTCAAATTTTTCTTTTCTTACTTTTTCGGCATAATAGTCCCAGTCCCATGCCTGTGCTGTAAACGTGTCTTTTTCTTTGGTTATCATGTTTTGTATATCCTTCAGCTCACCTTTTGCTTTCGCTAAAGCAGCAGGCACCAGTTTGCCTAAAAATTGCTGCACTGCCTCCGGCGTTTTTGCCATCTGGTCCTGCAACTTCCATTCTGCATAGTTTTTATAGCCCATGAGTCTGGCTTTATCTGCACGGATCTTTGCAATCCGCGTCAAAGTTTTACGTGTATCATTGGCATCGCCCTTTTCAGTACGGGTTACAGAGGCTTCAAAGAGTTTTTGCCTGGTCTCCCTGTTTTTTAGCGATTGCAGCATTGGTTGCTGAACCGTATTTCTTAAAGACAACAGCCATTTGCCAGACAAGTCCCTGTCTTTAGCCTCTTCTTCCGCTGCATCCATTTCAGCCTGAGATATACCTTCCAATAATTTTTTGTCTTCTATGATCAATGCGCCGACTTTACCGGCATCCATCAATTGGTTGCGGAATTTAGTGGTAAGAGTGGCTTCTTCTTCATTCAAAGCCATCATTTGTTTTTTCTTGTCCGCATCAAGGGCTGCTCCTGCCATTTTAAATTCATTGTAATAATATTCTACCAGCTTCTTTGATTCATCGTCGAGCTTCAATGTATTCAACTGTTTGTAGATGGTATCTACTCTTTGAAATAATTTTTCATTGAGGTAAATGGCATCCCTGTGCTGTGAGAGCTTCGGGGCCATCTCCTGTTGCAATGCCTTGATATGGTCGTTTGTGTTGGCGCTGGCCAATGCATAGAATGCACTGTTGGTGCGGGAAAGCAGCCTGCCGCTTTTTTCCATTGCCACCAGTGTATTTTCAAATGTTGCAGGTTCGGCATTGTTGACGATGCTGTCTATTTCTGCCATTTGCTGCTTCATGCCTTCGAGCATGGCGGGTTTGAAATCACTGTCTTTGATTTTATCGAAAGCAACAGTCTTATATGGCAGTGTGCTTTCTTTGTAAAAAGGATTGGCAGAAGTAAAGTTTACATTGACAGAATCTCTGCCACTGCCCTGTTCGGCTGAATTACAGGAAATATTGGTTAAGGTCATAAAAACAAGAATTACGAATGAAAGTCGCTTCATTTACAATTGTTTAATGTGAGAAATAGTTGTGCGTAAAGTTAAGGATTAAATTTAATTGACAATTGATAGTTGAGAGTTGAAAATTGATAAAGCTGCACTGTAATCTGCAATTTGTAATCAGTATTTTGCAATCAGATATCCTAAAAAGTAATACTCTAAAATACGGATTTGTATAATTTTAGTTTTAAATTTGGTATATCATCCACTTTAAAAAACTAATTTATGGCAATTGGCTTTACCGAAATGATCCTCATTGTCGTAGCAGCCGTCCTGATCATTGTTCCCTTGGGGATTGTTCTTTTTATAGTTACCGGCGGAAAAAAGAAAAAAGATGCCGGCAATACTGAGACGCCGGGTAATGATAGAAATGCCGATGGCCTGAGTAAAGAATAAGGCTGCCTCCGCACGGAAACAGCCCTTATTTAGTGTATTTGGCTTAGATCCTTTTTTAAGCTTCACAGCTTGAGCAATTCACAAAATTTACCATCAGCTCCTTGGATACGGATTGGCTACGCTGATAGTACAATGTTTTTACGCCCAGCTTCCACGCTTCTATGATCACGTTGTTTACGTCTTTGATAGGCATGGTGGAAGGAATATTTATATTCAGGCTTTGTGCCTGGTCTATAAACTGCTGGCGTTGCGCTGCCTGTGTTATGATCTCTCTCGGGCTGATTTCCTTGAAGGTTTTAAACACATTCTTCTCTTCTTCATTCAACTGTGGAATATGTTGCACAGAGCCGTGGTTGAGCATGATGGTCCTCCAGGTATCTTCATTGTTGATGCCTTTTTCTATCAACAGTTTTTCCAGGTATTTATTTTTACGCATAAAATTGCCCTTTGCCAGGCCTGCCTTATAATAGTTGGAGGCGAACGGCTCAATACCCGGCGACACCTGCCCCAGTATAGCCGAGCTGGAAGTGGTTGGCGCTACGGCAAGCGTAGTTGTATTCCTGATGCCGTAGCCTTTCAGCAATTCAGGCTCACCGTAGATATCTGCCAGTTCGCGTGACGCTTCCTGCGACTGATCTCTTAATTGCTTAAATACCTTGGCGTTGAACATTTTTGCATTCATTGATTCAAACGGTATCATGTTTTTCTGCAAGTAAGAATGGTAGCCTAAAACGCCCAGTCCAAGCGCCCTATGGCGCATAGCGAAGTTTCTTGCCGGCGTAAGGTAATAATTGCCTGTAGTCTTTTCAATAAATTCAGACAATACAGCATCAAGAAAATAAATAGCCAGTTTCACGGCATTGGTATCTTTCCATTCATCATACAATTCCAGGTTCATGGAAGAAAGGCAGCAAATAAAACTTTCATCGTTAGATGATGGCAGCATGATCTCGGAGCACAGGTTTGATGCATGCACCGTATAGTTCAGGTCTTTGTAAACCTGCGGCTTATTCCTGTTGACATTATCTGTAAAGAAAATGTACGGCAAACCCTTTTGTTGCCTTGATTCCAGTACTTTGGCCCAGGTTTGTCTTTTCTGCATATCACCATCGATCATATCCTGCATCCAGTAGTCAGGCACACACACAGCAAAGAATAAATTCTGGATGGGATTGCCTATATCTTTGATCTGCAAAAACTCGTGAATATCCGGATGATCTATATCCAGGTAAGCTGCAAAAGCGCCTCTTCTTACGCCACCTTGTGAAATGGTGTCCATGGCAGCATCGAACAATTTCATAAAAGAAACTGCGCCTGAAGATTTACCGTTGTCTGTAACAGCAGATCCTCTTTCTCTCAAAGAACCGAAATATCCGGAAGTGCCGCCGCCGATTTTGGTCTGCATGATCACCTCACCCAACTTTTGGGTAATGCCTTCAATATCGTCAGGTATGTGCACGTTGAAGCAGGAAATCGGCAGTCCTCTCTGGGTACCCATATTTGCCCACACCGGTGAAGAGAAACTGATCCAGCCTTTATAGATCATTTCTTTGAAAGCTTCTTTCAGCTCGGGCTTAAACAATCTTTTGCAGGCAGCGGTAGTGATCCTGTCTATGGCTCCGTAAACAGTTTCGCCCTTGAGCAGGTATCCCCTGTTGAGCATTTGTGATGACTCTTCATTGAGCCACCATATTTCGGGATTTTCTTCCACTGTTTTTTCCCTGAAATCTTCCAGCACAGCGGTTTCATTTCCAAGTTGCAATACCATTGTATAATATTTTTATTTTTATTAATTATATTGATCTACATTAAATTATATGTTCTTGTACAAATTTTACTAGAACAAGTCGTTTGCCGTAATACTCTTGTCGTGTTTTGTATAATCTACGGGGCGTTTGGCAAAGAAATCGTCCAGGCTGTTGGCAAAAACCTCTTCTTCAAACCAGCGCATCGGCCGGTAGTCGCCATCTGCCACATTATATAAGGGTTTCAGACCGATTCTTACCAAGCTGTCATCTGTTCTGTATTTCATAAAATTGAGCAGGTTCTCCTTGGAGATATTGTCGATCTCTCCTTTCTCAAAGATCCAGTCAAGGATCTCTTTTTCCAGGTCGACAGATGCTCTCACCAAGTTGTAAATCCTCTGGATGCCTGTTTCATCAATCAGGTCAGGCTGCTCTTCACGGATCTTGTTGATGATGTAGATGCCTGCATTTGCGTGCAGTTGTTCGTCAACAGAAGTCCATGCAATGATGTTGGATACATTTTTCATGTAGCCTTTAAAACGTGTGAACGAAAGTATGGTGGCAAACTGGCTGAACAGGGATACATTTTCAATCAATATGCTGAACATGATGAGTGAAGAAACGTACTCGCTGTGGGTCTGGCTGTTGGCGTTTTTAAGTACATCAGATAAATAATCAATTCTCCTGCGGATCACTGGCACTTCTACCAGCTTTTCAAATTCCTGGTTGTAGCCGAGCACTTCCAGCAGCCTTGAATACGCCTCTGAATGGCGAAATTCACACTCTGCAAAGGTGGCGCCTAAGCCGTTGAATTCAGGTTTGGGAATGTGTGAATACAGGTTGCCCCAGAAGGTCTTTACAGCTACTTCAATCTGCGCAATGGCAAGCAGGCTGTTTTTAATAGCGTTTTGCTCTGCCGGCGTAAGTTGTGAATTAAAATCCTGCACGTCGGCAGTGAAGTCTACCTCTGAATGTACCCAGAAAGATTTGTTGATGGCTTCTGTAAAAGTTAACACCTCCGGATATTCAAAAGGTTTATAGCTGATGCGTTTATCAAAAATACCCATAATGTTATTTTTATTTTATAGTAAAAAATAATTCGGTTGCATGAGAAAAGTTCTGGTCGGAAATGTCAGTAAGGTTGCAAACTCTTCAGGTGCAAGTTTAGAAAAAGTTTTTAAGAGCGCCCATATTACTTTTTAACAGGTGTGAATAGTTTTTCTGTTGCCATTAGTAAAACCTAAAATGAGGTAATTATGCATAATTTATTTACTTATTAATGACGCTTTAATACCGTGTATGATGTTTTCTTATAAAAAAGTTGTTTTGCGAAACCCTTTGCGTGCATTGAAATGCTTTATTGCGTATATTTAATTTTTGAAAATTAAAAACATGCATTATTGTAAACCATTCATAGCATTATAATGCACTTGGGTAACGTAAACTGGATAATACACAATGCAATATCGCCTTAGGAGGGCCAACAGGCAAAATACCCGGGTAACTTTCGCGATGCATTAAGTAAAAACAAAATACACATAGATGAAACAGCCATCAATAAAGTTGCGTACCAGCTGTTAATAAATAAGCTATCCATGTGACAAGAAAAACAAATACATATATACATAGATGAAAAAACTTACCTTTCTTTTAAGTACAGTAGTAATGCTGGCATCCTGCGCAGCCCTGAAAACCAAAGAAACCGTATCGCTCTTCAACGGCAAGGACCTGACCGGCTGGACTATACATGGCACGGAAAAATGGTATGTAGACAATGGTGAACTGGTTTGCGAAAGCGGGCCTGACAAGCAATACGGTTATTTGTCTACCAAGGAGCAGTATAAAAATTTTGATTTTAGTGTAAAATTTAAACAGGAAGCCAATGGCAACAGCGGCGTATTTTTCCGGTCATCGATTGAAGGCGTAAAGATCAGCGGCTGGCAGGTAGAAGTGGCGCCCATGAACCTGCATACAGGTGGCATTTATGAGTCTTACGGCCGCGGATGGTTGATAAAACCCAGGCCTGAGGATGAGCAGCACTTGAAGCCTGGCGAATGGAACACCTTACGCATACGCGTGGTAAATGATGAAGTTACTACCTGGTTGAACGGCCACCAGATGGTTTATTTTAAAGATGAAAAAATCGGTAATGCCAACGGCTTTATAGCTCTGCAGATACATGATGGCGGCGGCATTAAAGTGCGCTGGAAAGATTTTCTGCTGACGAAGCTGTAAGCATCACCTCTTTTACTTTTTGATTTAGTTCCCGCAATTATAATTGGTGATTGACAAGACTCCTATGTGCATATCGCAAAGATTTATTGCCCCAATACAAAAAATTAAAAGCAGCATCCGGGCCTTAAAACCATAATAGCTTTAGGCGGCTGGGATGGGTGCGAGTTCTGCTCCAAGACTTTTAATGATCAGGAACTCACCAAAAATTCGCATTGTCTGTGAAAGATTTCAATAAATACGAGCTCGACGGCATAGACCTTGACTGGGAATATCCGACCATAGCCTGCCAAGGCTTCTGTTCGTGAAAAATGCGCATACATTAAAAAAGCATAATCTGGGTGGATTTATGTTCTGGGAACTGCCTACGGATCTGCAAAAGGGCGGTTTGTATGAAGCTATTAAGGTGATTAAAGTTCCAAAAGTTACAATAATACATCATAATCACCCAATAAAAAGACCGGCCTGAATGATCAAGCCGGTCTTTTTTTATAGTATATTTTATTCTACTTTTCTTGCGCCGTCGCTGATGACTACGTCGTATACTTTTGGTTCGTGGCCATACTTTTCTTTAAAAGATTTTTTAGCCTCTTCAATAAAGCTGTCGTAGAGTTCTTCTTTTACCAGGTTAATGGTGCAGCCGCCAAAGCCGCCGCCCATTACGCGTGAACCGGTAACTCCATGCTTTTTAGCCTCTTCGTTTAAGAAGTCAAGCTCTTCGCAGCTTACTTCGTACAAGCGGCTCATGCCGTCATGGGTTTTGTACATCCTGTCGCCAACAGTCTCATAGTCGCCTTTTTCAAGCGCTTCGGAAACATCGTAAACACGCTGTGTTTCTTCAATCACATATTTGGCGCGCATGTAGTCTTCTTCAGATATCTTATCTTTTACCGCATCCAGTTGCTCTATGGTTGCGTCGCGCAAAAATTCCACTTCGGGGTTACCGTTGTCATGAATGGCTCTGGCTGCAGTTTCGCAGGATTCGCGGCGCTTGTTGTACGCAGAAGATGCCAGCTCGTGTTTTACAACAGTATCTAAAAGAACCAGCTTGTAGCCTTTAGGATCAAACGGGAAATAATCATATTCCATGCTTTTGGTGTCCAGGCGAATGAGATGGCCCGCTTTACCAAAGATAGAAGCAAACTGATCCATGATGCCGCATTTTACACCTACATAGTTGTGTTCTGTAGATTGACCGATACGGGCAAGCTCAAATTTATCAATACCCAGGTTAAACATATCATTCAAAGCAAAAGCATACGTACTTTCCAGGGCGGCAGAGGAGGACATGCCTGCACCAAGCGGTACATCGCCAGCAAATGCTGTATCAAAGCCTTCCAGTTGGCCGCCGCGTTTTTGTATTTCCCGGCACACGCCAAAAATGTATTTGGCCCATTGCTTTGCGGGAACATCTTCTTCATTTAAGCCAAATTCTGCGCTTTCATCCAGGTCTATGGCATAGGCTCTTACTTTATCTGTGCCGTTTTTCCTGATCTCAGCAATCATGCCTTTATCAATAGCGCCCGGGAATACAAAGCTGCCGTTGTAATCCGTGTGTTCACCAATAAGATTTACTCTTCCGGGGGATGCATACACGCGGCCTTCTGTATTGAAATGCTCTTTGAAATATTTTCTGACTGTTTGTAAATTCTTCATATATTTTTGTTTTCTGTTAAAACACCTTATGTACCCTGTGGCAGGTGTATTTTTAGGAGTACCGGCGGCAAGCGTCAGTTTTGTGCTTACCGCCGGAATTGATTAAAGTTTCTGTGATTCTTTTTTATAGCCCTTATAGAATTAAGCAAGCGGCTCTTCTGCAGGTACTGATTCTGATGCTGTATTTACGGGGATTTCCGTGTTTACATTCCTGGAACCGATCAATGCATAATAAAGCAGGAACGCCAAGCCGGCAACAATAACCCAGAAGCTGGTCATATAAGTTGTAGAATCTGCTACTGCACCCTGTATGGCCGGAAGTATACCACCACCGCAAACCATCATCATGAAAATACCGGAGGCCGCAGAAGTATATTTTCCAAGACCTTCTACCGCAAGGTTAAAAATGCCGCCCCACATAATGGAAGTACATAATCCGCATAAGATCAGCAGCATAATGCTTAATGGAACCTGTGCAATGCCAAATGAAATATCAGACTGGAAAACAGGCATGCTAACCATATTTGTAGCCGGTGTAAATATAGCAGCCAATACCAGGATGATGCCTAACAAAGACACCACCGTAAGCATGGATTTACTGGAAATCTTTGCACCTAAAGCTGCACCTGTAAGGCGACCGATAAGCATTAAAAACCAGTAGGTACCTACAACGGAGCCGGCCACTGTGGTATTGATGCCAAGCCCTCCATCAGTTTGTGCGCTGGTCATAAATAAATTGGCTATATTTGGTATACCCACTTCCACGCCTACATATATAAAAATAGCTATGGCGCCTAAAACAAAATGACGGAAAGACCAGGGGCTGTACTTATCTTTTACCGCTACTTTTTCTTTAGATATTACAAAAGGTTCGGGGATTTTAACGAGGCCCAAAACTATGAAGGCCAGAGCAAAAATACCCATGGCCAGGAATAAAGCCGGGTTAGCATCAGTAATGTTTGCCTGAGCGATATCTCCAATGAGATATCCAACCAATACAGGTACAATAGTTGCACCAATAGAATTGATTGACCCGCCGAACTGGATTAACTGGTTACCCTTGTTGCCGCCGCCGCCAAGGGTATTCAGCATAGGATTAACAACTGCATTAAGCATGCACATGGAAAAACCTGAGATAAAAGCTCCTGTAAGATAAATGCCGAAGTTGCCCATGGTACCGGATAAGAACGTAATGCCTACGCCCATAAAACCAACTGCAACCGCCAACAAAGCTGTTTTTTTATAGCCAATTCTTTGAAGCAATATACCTGAAGGAATACCCATAAACGCATAAGCAATAAAGTTTGCAAGATTGCCCAGTTGTGACATGAAATTGGATGCTCCAAACTGGTTCTTGACAATAACACCCATGGGGTTTTGCAGGCCTGTCACGAATGATATCATAAAGAATAAGGCAAACATCATCGCAATAGGAAGAACATAACTTTTCTTCTCTGTACTTGTAGTTGTCGACATTTTTTAAATTGTTGATTTGTGATTAAATATATTAATTACCAAATTTAAGGAGTTTTTTAATCAAACACTTAAAAGTTCAACAAAAAAATAAAACGTTTGCGTATGTGCATGAAAATGCCTGGAACAAGCTGATGTAGTTCATTTCAGAAGATGAGCAATATCATTTATTTTGCTGCGAGCGTAAATCCCACGGTGGTGCCTACATCTACTTTGCTTCTGGCATGTATGGTTTGTCCGTGTGCTTCTATGATGTGCTTGCAGATAGAGAGCCCCAGGCCTGTGCCGCCTTTGTCGCGGGTTCTTGCGCGGTCGGTCCTGTAAAAACGTTCGAATATACGTGGCAGGTGCTCTTCGCTAATGCCCGGGCCTTCGTCTGTAATTTCTATAAGAATATGTTGATCGTCTGTGCGGTAGATGCCAGCCAGGATGGTACTCTCTTCTTTACCGTATTTAATAGCGTTGGTCACCAGGTTATTCAGCACCTGCCGGATCTTTTCTTTATCTGCATGCACAGCAATGGGAGATTCGCAATTCTTTTTAATAGAGCAGCGCACTTTCTTTTCTGTAGTTTGAAAGGCAAAACTTTCGAACACTTCCCGGATCAGGTCCTGGATAATGAAGTTGGAATAATTTAATTTCTGGGTGCCGGATTCTAAACGTGATATTTCATCAATATCATTCATCAGTAATACTATGCGCTCGATGTTCTTATTAGCATTAATCAGGAACTTTTTGCTGGTCTCCGGATCTTCTATTTCACCGTTTAGTAAAATATCCACATACCCCTGGATGGCGAAGATCGGCGTTTTGATCTCATGTGAAAAATTTTGCAGGAATTCGCGGCGGTAGATTTCCGTGGAGCGCAGCGATTCTATCTCCGTATTGCGCTGTTCTGCCCAGCGTTTTACTTCTGCCTCAGTTTCCTCAATGCTTTTTTGAGGCAATACATAGCGGTAAAAAATTTCTTCACGCTTGCTGGCCTTCGTAGTGTAAATGAGCTTATAGATAAGCTTTATCTTCTGGAAAATCACCCTTTTAAACAAGGACATGATAATCACATAGCTGATCAGAAACAAGATGGCAAACGCTATTACCGTATAAACAATATTTTTCTGAAGCAACTGGAAGCCTATTGCAGAAAAAAATGCAATAAGCGCCGCACTAAGTACGGACAATTGATTGGGGGATAAATTTTTAAACACAATCAAATGTACGTAAAAACATCAGACTAATCAAACTCAAACTTATAGCCCACCCCTTTTACAGTGGTTATGCAATCAAGGTTCATTTTCTGTCTGATCTTCCTGATGTGTACATCAATGGTGCGGTCGCCTACGATCACATCGGCGCCCCATACTTTATTAAGTATCTCGTTTCTTAAAAATACTCTTCCGGGCTGGGACGCAAGCAGGTAGAGCAGTTCAAATTCTTTTTTTGCCAGCATTACCTCTTCCCCGCTTACTTTCACAGAAAATTTTATGGGGTCAATAATTACATTGCCTACAGCCAGGACCTTATCTTCTTCGGTAGATTTTTTTATTCTCCTGAAGAGTGCGTTCACCCGGCTGGTAACTACTTTCGGGCTAATGGGTTTATTGATGTAGTCATCGGCTCCGTTTTCAAGTCCGCGGATATGGATAGCCTCATCATTAAGTGCGGTAAGGAATATAATAAGTGTCTCTTTAAATTCGGGCTGTAACCTTAATATCTGGCATACTTCCATCCCGCTTTTGTAAGGCATTAAAATATCGAGGATCATCAGGTCGGGCTGTACAAGCTTGGCTTTTTCAATCGCTTCATTCCCGTCTTTTGCCTGAATAATTTCGTACCCCTCTTTTGCCAGATTGTAGCTTAAAATCTCAAGTATATCCGGCTCATCATCTGCAATTAATATCCTGTATCCTTTGTTTTCCATTTCCCCTGAAGAATTTACACAAATATAATATTAACCTTTAAGATAAAACGCAAGTCTATATTATCTAATTGTTAAGTGTAATTTGGTAGAGTTTTTGTTAATTATGCTTTAGGATCAGGATTTGAAACTTATAAAAATGTAGTTTTACCCAGTTATGATATTAAAAAAATTAGTAGTCACTATTTTATTTTTAGCCACATTAAACGGCGCACTCCAAGCCCAGTATAAAGCTTTCGACCCGACAGATACCTGGCAAAACCAGATAGACGCCGTACAAAAACTGATATGGGATTTGGATGGCAACAGCAATGACAAAGGATTCTTCCCTTCGCCCAATGCGGACATCAACAGGGTGTCTAACAGGTCTGCCACCAAGGGCATAGACAATATTCAGAAAACGATACTACGCAACGGCGATCTGAACAGCATGCAGAAGATCAAATACCTGCGCGGCCTTAAAGAAGCGTTGAATGAATTTGCCATACAATTTCGCAATAAAAAAATAAAAGGCTCCATGCTTACACAGCTGGTTGATGCCTATGAAGATGCCATGTTGCAAGATTTTGAAGGAGAAAGCATTGAGCCGGTGTTACGGTCAAAATCATACGAAGTGGTGGCTATCATAGAAAAAAACTTTGCTTTCCAGGGAAATGTTGGTTTTAATGATATGGAATTTCTATTGATCGATAAAGCGGTAGAGAAAAACCCTATCACAGGTTTGGGCCTTTTAAACAAACATTTTGATAAATACCCGAGAAAGGACAGCCTGCTGAGCGCAGTGGCCAAAATAGACCAGGATGCGCTCTACAACTGGGTTCCGGGCGGGTCTAAGGTGGGAAGGTTTATTGTAAATGATGCAAGCGACCCGTTGGTAAAAATGATCGGGCAGATAGCGCGTACCAAACAGGGAAGGCAATATATACCTTTCCTGGATAATCTTTACCGCAACAGTATAACAATGGATGAGATCGATAAAGTGATCTCCAATCCGAAAGCCTATTATTCTTTGCTGGTAAAAACCAACCTGGACTATGCAGGCCGCGAGGTCAGCGGCACAAATGTTTACGGCAGAAGCCTGCTTGAACAAAAAATAAAAGAGGTTGGTGAAAAAACCTATATTAATTTAGTGAACGGTTTGCATGAAAAACCTGCCGCAACACGCTTTGCATCTATTCGTAACCTTACGCCGCAGGAACTGTATTATCTCATCGTGATGAATGAAGAGGTGATCTATACATCCAGCTTTGTGAATGGTACAAACGATGGGTTGTATTACCAGATATTTAAAAATAAGATCAACGGAACAGAACTGATACAAAGTGTTTCTGCTGATCATTATAGGAAGTTTATAAAAATGTCTGCCAACTACAACACCCTAAACCATTTTCTGAATTCTATGAAGCCTGACGATGCGCAGCTGATCATGAAAGCATTTGTGAGGAACCTGGATAAAGCAAAAGGTAAGGACAGCCTGCAGGATGCAGTAGATGTGGCAAGCTCCTATTCCAGCATTTCTGACCCACAGATCAAGAACCTGGTGCTTACGGAAGTACAAGCCAACAGGGCACAGGCAAAGCAGGAACGCAACATCAAGGCTTTCAGGATATATGATATAATGAATACCTTATTTCTTTCCATGGACGACCAGTCTATTGACCTCACTAAAACTTTAGGCATTGACCCTGTTTACTCTATGAACCTTAAAAATCTGCAGGACAGCTCCGGCCGCGTAGTGATACAACAATTTTTCTATGGCGATAGTGATGGTAAAATGTTTTACCCGCCTTACGTAAATACTTTTGCTAACATGGGCTGGAAGGTGAAAGACGGCAAATACTGGTCAGAGATAAGCTCTCCGAAGGGCACGCCTATTACCATTTACACCAATAAGCCTTTGTACAAGGTGGAGGGCGACGGTATGGACCAGGAAGCCCAGGCACAACTGGCAGATTACTTTGCTGCCAACAACATTGAACCAAAAATTGTAATACATCGTGGGCACAGTTATCACCTCAATTCAACCATTGAGCAGCTGGCGCCATCTTCAAAGGTAGTGCTGCTGGGCAGTTGTGGCGGCTTCCAGAGCCTCAATGAAGTATTGGAGAAAGCCCCCGGCACGCAGATCATCTCTACCAAACAAACAGGTACCGGCGCTCTTAACATATCTCTGATCACAAGTATTGTACAATCTTTACAGGCAGGTAAAGACCTGGACTGGATAAACATGTGGCAGACATTCCGCGAAAAACACAAAGGCAATTCGCAAATGAATGATTATGTACCACCTTACCAGAACTTAGGCGCCGTATTCCTTATGGCATTTAAAGGTATGGAAGAGAGAGACCAGCAAGGCACTCAATAATTTTTTTTAAGCGTAATATTTATTTACATAGATTTGTTGTATGATAATGCCTTACTTAGTCGTTGCAGAATCCGGCAATAAAGGAAGAGGAGTTTTTACTACCGAAAATATTAAATCCGGAACTGTTGTAGAAGTTTCGCCGGTGCTTGAACTGACGAAAAAAGAACGTAAAACTGTTGAAAAAACAAAGCTCTACCACTACATTTTTGAATGGGGTAAAAACCTGAAGAAGGCTGCGCTGGCCCTCGGGTATGTATCTATGTACAACCATAATTACGACGCAAACTGTGAGTATGAAATGGACTATGATGCCAATACCATGACCATACGCACCATACGCCCTATAAAAAAAGGCCAGGAACTGTTTATCAATTATAACGCCGTGCCGGACGATAAAACACCGGTATGGTTCGATGAGCTGATAGAAAAAGAATGCGGATAGTGCAAGCAATATGTACGCTCTGCTTTAGCTCGGTATATCTATAGCGGCCAATAGGCGGGTGAAAACCAATTAAACCATGCTTTATGAGTAATAAAATTGTACGTCTCAGCTCTATACTGGATAATGACTTTTATAAATTCACCATGCAGAGTGCTGCTATAAAGTTATTTCCCGATGACAGAGCCAGATACACCTTCATAAACAGAGGCAGGCATGAGTTTCCCGAAGGTTTTGGTGAGCAACTGCGAGAAGCTATTGATGCAATGAGCGCTTTAAAACTTACGGAAGAAGAGTTTGCCTGGTTTAAAAATACATGTCCCTATCTCAATGCAGCATACCTCGAATTCCTGAAAGGTTACAGGTATGATCCTACAGAAGTTACCGTAAGGCAGGCAGGAACAGCGCTGGAGGTAACGGTAGAAGGTTACTGGTTTAGCGCCATCTTATGGGAAGTGCCGATTTTATCACTCATCAGTGAATTATTTTATGTTGAAACCGGTGCGCACAGGAATGATGATGACTGGATCGTGAAAAATACGCTGGAGAAAATAAAAGTTTATAAAGACGAGTATGCTAAAGTGGCTGAGTTCGGCACACGGCGCAGGCACTCTTACGAAGTGCAGAACCTGGTTGTGAACACCCTGATCCAGCACGGAGGCAAGAGCTTTGTAGGCTCAAGCAATGTACACTTAGCCATGAAGTATGGCCATAAGCCTAAAGGCACACATGCCCATGAATGGTTTATGTTTCATGCGGCAAAATACGGTTTTAAAATTGCCAATGCCATAAGCCTGGAACATTGGGCAGACGTTTATCGAGGCGACCTGGGTATTGCGCTGGCAGATACTTATACCAATAAGGTTTTCTTTAGCCAGTTCGATAAAAAATTAGCCAAACTGTTTGATGGTGTACGCCACGACAGCGGCGATCCCATTGATTTCTTCCACAATGTGATGACGCATTATAAAAGCCTGGGCATAGATCCCAAATCCAAACACATAATTTTTTCAGATGGCCTGAATTCAGATCGTGTAAAGCAGATAGCAGAAGCCTGCCGGGGAAAGATAGGCTTATCATTTGGTATCGGTACCAACCTTACCAACGATACAGGTTTACGGGCAATGAACATTGTAATGAAACTTACAGAAGCCTCTTTTCACAGGGATGAATGGATATCCACCGTAAAGCTTTCTGATGAGAAAGGCAAACACACCGGCGACCCGAAAATGATTCAACTGGCAAAGGATATTTTGGGTGTGGAATAAAAATAATTTTAGGTGTATGTTTTTAATTTTTCCTGTTTCGCACATGGAATAACCAACCTTAATTCTTTATTATCAGATAGCTGTATAAGCCTTATAGATAAAAATGCTATCCTTTTTTGCTTAAAGATATTCTTTCGGGAGCTGCTTTTTTAAACCACTTCCTGGCATTCAGTACCAGCACAATACCGGCGATGATCATTCCCAGTGAGATCAGCTCTGCCTGCGAAGGATGCCAGCCGAAAATATCGTACTTGGTATTTACCCTTATCTTCTCAATTAAAAATCGCTCTACACCGTTAAAGATCAGGTAAATGCCGAACAATTTGCCGGGAGTAAATATTTTTTTACGTAAAAACCACAACAGGGGAAACAATATCAGGCAACACATCAGCACTTCATAAAAAGAAGTAGGGAAAACCGGCAGCGGCAGGTAATTGCAGAAATCATTCCATGTACAATTTGCCAATGGTATGCCTTCTTTATTTACGTTGTGCGGAAAAGTATATGCTGCCATCCAGTCGGGTAGCCAGGAAGGCAAAGCGTAGGCAGCATGTTGTATTTCGCCTACAATGCCGAATTGTTCAGTAACATTTTTGTAAGTCTCGGCAGCAGCATTGAACTGCTCGGGAGTTGCACGAAGCACAGAGCCATCAGGCTGGCTAATGTAAGCGCTGTTGATAATACCCCAGTCGCCATCGCCGGATACCTGGCAGCCCAATCTTCCGAGTCCGTAGGAAAGCATCAGCGCCGGAGCTGCAGCGTCGGCTACGTTGATGAAAGACATTTTATTTTTTCTGAAATAAACCCATAAAGCTATGATGGCCAGGATAAGGCCGCCATAGAAAGTAAGCCCGCTTGCTGAAAAAAGATTGCCTACCGGGTCTTGTATAAATGTATCCCAATGCTCCAGGTTATCAAAGATTTTAGCGCCCAGGAAGCCGGCTACAGCAGCAATGATTACAATATCGCCCACCCTGTCGGATGGCCATATACGGATCTTACGCTGCTCTGGCTTGGCAAGCCTTACTTTATTTTTTTCCTTCCACTTAAAATACAGGAACAACAACCCCAGCCCGGTACCTGCCAGCCAGTTGCCGTGCGAAGAAAAAATATACGCCTGTGGGTCTTGCAAACCATCATTGCTGAAGAACACACCCAGTATTTTATATCCGAAAATAAAGCCGATGAGAAAATTTGTGATCAGATCGGATGTTTTAGCGGGGCTGCCCACCATCACTGTCTTCTCCGTAAAAGTAAAATAGCCAAGCTCCTGTTTTCTTTTCAGCTCTTTCAGCAACAGCCACGCGCCGAAAATGAACGCCAGCGCCACAAAGAAACCGAAGGAGTTCACTACCATCAATGGCCGGAAATCTATATGAAAAACATCTTTGAAAAAGTAGTAAAGATTAGGATACATAACAGTTTTAGATTTTTGGCAATATTAGATAAAAACAATCAAATTTGCAACAATGTTTTAATTTTTTATCTGCGGTAAACGAAAAGTTCCCTCATGGAAATGAAGGAACTATAACCCTAAAAACAACCAACATGAAAAAAAATTATTAGTAAAAATATGGGTAAATATTTTATTGGCAAAAATAATTCTTATTTAATAATAATATTTTAGAATTATACAGGTGTTTACTGCATGTTGTGAAAAACCTTGTTTACATCGTCGTCCTGCTCCAGGCGGTCAATCAGTTTGCTGATCTCTTCTGCCTGTTCATCGTTTACAGGCACGGTTACCGTTGGTATCCACTCAAGTTCGGAGCTGATGGGTGTGATGTTTTTATCTTCCAGGGCTTTTTGCAGGTTGCCGAAATCTGTAAATGCACAACGTAAAACAATTACCTGATTATCATGCTCGTCGATGCTTTCGCCCATTTCTTCCAGCCCGGCGTCAATAAGTTCTAGCTCAAGCTCCTCGATGTTTAAACCCTCAGGATTTAATTTAAATACGCCCATTTTTTTAAACTGGAAGCTTACGCTGCCGTTTGTGCCCATAGAGCCGCCGCCTTTATTGAAATGAGAGCGCACATTGGCGACAGTACGTGTTGGGTTATCCGTAGCTGTCTCTACTAAGATAGCAACTCCATGCGGAGCATAGCCTTCATATAAAACCTCGTCGTAATTCTCCGTATCTTTTCCTAATGCTTTTTTGATAGCAGCTTCCACCCTGTCTTTCGGCATGTTGACACTCTTGGCATTTTGCATGCAGCGCCTCAGTGCCGGGTTATTGTCGGGGTCGCCGCCGCCGGCTTTTACAGCTATATTTATTTCTTTACCAATGCGCGTAAACTGCTTGGCCATTCTGTCCCAGCGGGCAAACATGGTGGCTTTTCTTACTTCAAATATTCTTCCCATGAATTAAATTTTTGTGGGGCAAATGTACTTGTAAAAAATGATTCTTTAAAATTGGAGTATAGTAACGGTGTCATATCCAACACTATTATTTGTCGTTATTGATGTTGTTTGCAGCTATTTTTTCGAGTTCAGACACATCAATTATATCTTAGGCACGGCTGTTGCTTTTTTGTTTTTGATGAGGTCACTGACGTGTAAAAAGTGAACAAGAATTCCATTTAAATCAGCCATAGTTGCCCTGTGCACGCATTCTTCAAAAGTAGATTCGGTCAAGCCTTTCATTGATGTGAGAATATCAAGGCATAGTCCATTACCAACATAAAGTTGAGTGAAGCCAGGTATAAAGTCTAATTACCATAACCGAGCACACTAAAGTTTTTCTTAAATTTTTGCAATTAACTTTCGTTTCGTTTAGTCAAATATCAATGTCCTCAGTAGTGCGGGCAAAACCGTGCATGTTAACCGCAAAGCCGCCTATCATAAATTATTGTACATTAAATGTACTCCACATGGTAAGCAAATCTTCATCGAAACATTCATAAATTGTAATTCTATTTGTTTATTTCTTTCATAACTACTTTAGCTGATTCAGCATCAAACTGATCCGCATAAGTTTGCAAAACAACAAAAACCTTTCCCAATGCGACATCTAGAGGCGTTGGGCACGCCTGTACTGTTCAGCTTTTTCGATGCTTGAAAATGTTTTTAAAAATGACTTCTTATCGTGTGGCATATTGCAATTTAATGAATTTTTTATTTAGATCCCTGCTCCCACAACTCCAGGATTTCTTCTGTATGATGTTTGGTGTCAGGCTTTTGTATGATATGGCGTATAATACCCTGCTCATCTACCAGGAATGTGGTTCTGTGTATGCCGTCAAAGTTTTTGCCCATAAATTTTTTAGGTCCCCATACGCCGAATGCGTTCAGGATCACTTTATCTTCATCGGCTATCAGCGGGAATGGCAGGTCAAATTTTTCTTCAAATTTTTTGTGGCTTTTTACGCTGTCTGCACTTATGCCTAATACTGCAAAGCCTTCCTCTATCAGTATTTCATAATTATCCCTGAGGTTGCATGCCTGCGCAGTGCATCCCGGAGTATTGTCTTTGGGATAGAAATAAATGATCAGTTTTTTACCCCTGAAATCTTTGGAAGAAATTACGTGCTGATCCTGGTCAACGCCTTTGAAATCGGGCATCTGATCGCCCGGTTGCAATGTACTCATAATTTAATTTTTATTGATGGTAAATTCACGGGTGGTAATATTACCTGCCACATCTTCGGCTTTAAGTACCAGCTTACTTTTGCCGGCAGGCATGTACTTGTCCACTTTGTAAGTGAAAGTGTTTCCCTTTCTTTCAAATAAAAGCCACTGTCCATCAGCTATCCCTGAGAAACTCTTTATGGTACCGAGGTTGTCAGAAACACTCACTCTTAGTACAGACCCGCTCTTCACGGTCATGCCTTCCTTAATATTTCCCGGGGAGATCACGGGGCTGGCCAGATCTTTTATCAGGCTTACATTTCCCAGCCTGTTGAAGTGGCCTACCATAATATCCTTATCCCAAAGTCCTTTATACAATGCTTTAAATGTGCCGCTGGTAAGCTGCATTACCACCCTGTCTTTGTTGGACAAATCATTTGCCTTTATGGCGATAGAATACTCATCGTGTATGGGAACATAATAATTGTCAAGCTTGATGGTAGATGAAACCTGGTTGGGCGCTGTAGAAGTTATTTCCTGCATATTAAAATTAAAGTAGTCGTAAAAGGCATTCTGCGAGTGAATAAATTCGGCTGTCGGCGTATTAAGCCTTCCAGGCCTGCCCGGTTGTACGGTAACTAAATATTTGGGAAATGTTTGTTCTTTCTGTAAAGCAGGATCGTATTGCATGGTAAAGCTTACAACGGTTCTGTTGCCTTTGGTATCTTCCAGGTGAATAGTGATCTTATGCGGTTTGCCATCGCCGAGGTCAATAATGCCGTCTGAATCTCCGCAGAAAATATCCAGGAGGTTGCCCGGAAGCCTGCTCAGGTGCTGTACATAAGGCCCGCCCTGTAATTTCTTTTTATAATCAATGCCTGCATTCATATACCGCTGCTGATCAAAAGGTATATTGTTCAAAGTAGAACTTATCATTTCACGGTCATCTACAAACAGCACTGCTTTGTAAATGCCGAATTTAAAAGAAGAAGGCGAGGTTTTGTCTTCACCCGCATAGCCAAAGCTTACTTTGGGTGTGCCCACTTTTGTTGTGCCTCCGGATACTGTACCTGAAGTGCCGGATACCGGAATGCTTACAGCCGCAGATTCATAAGTACTGTATCTTCTGTCGTAATAATACAAGCCATATAGCATTGGCTTTAAATTATCGGAAATGCCCATGCCGAAAAGCATTGGGTTTATCCCGTGCCCGGTGTTAATGTCACGGATCTCAAAATGCAGATGCGGTCCGGCGGAGCCGCCGGTATTGCCGCTGAAAGCTATAAACTGTCCTTTTTTTACGGAAAATAATTTAGCAGGCAAAGTAAAGTCCTGGGCCCAGCTGTTGTCTTTGTATTGCTTCTCACGCACATACTCCATCAGCTCGGGATAAAAGTCATTCAGATGGCCGTATAGTGTTTCGTAACCGTTGGGATGTTTAATCACCAGCATATTACCATATCCTGTGTGTGATATAAATACCCTGCTGATGTATCCATCTGCTGCTGCAAGTATTCTAATATTTTCTCTTTGCTGGGTGCGCATATCCAGTCCCATATGGTAGTGGTTAGTGCGCAGTTCGCCAAAGTTTGCTGATAGCGAAACAGGTATATCCATCGGGTAACGGAAGTAATTCTGCGGGTAATTCTGTGCAAAAATGCCGGAAGCTGAAACCAGTAAAAATAAACACCAAAATACTTTCTTCATATTCGTACATAGGTTAGTTGCAAATATAACCAATACGATAAGGCATTGCTAGCAAAGTTTATTAACGTTTTGCAAAATACCATGTATGATGCGCGCGAAATTTTGCGCTACCGATTTTTTGAGGTAAATTTATTTTAAAATACAAACTATGAGCGCTGTTATAAAACTAACTGAGGTGCCCTTGGCGGCAGCAACTGCTTATTATAAGTTTATTGAGCAGATCAGCGTCTGGTGGCCTAAGAATTATACCTGGTCTAAAGATAAACTGGTATTGATAAAAATTGATAATAAAGTAAATGGCAAATGCACGGAATTTGGCCCGTATGATTTTCAGTGCGATTGGGGCCGAGTGCTTGAAACCGTGGAGGGAGAGAAAATATTATTTCTATGGCAGATTGACCCGGGAAGGGCGCCACAGCCGGATCCTGAAAAATGCAGCCAGGTAGAAATACGTTTTTCAGATATAGATGACAGCACATCGCAACTGCAACTCATCCACAGGAATTTTGAAAATCACGGAGAAAAATATCACAGGTATTACGAGCTGATGAACTCCTCCGAAGGATGGGATTTTATTATCAATGCATTTATAGATTATTGTACTAACAGATAACAACTATTTAAAATTAAAAATATGAAATAACCAAAAAGAATAACAAATAAATATACACACATGAAAGATTTAAAAGAGAAGGTCGCCTACATTACCGGCGGCTCAAAAGGCATAGGACTTGGTATTGCTAAAAAACTGGCTGAACAGGGCGTAAAAGTGGCTGTAAGTGGCAGAACATATAAAGATGTGGATGCAGCAGCTAAAGAAATCTCTGCTGATGATAACAGTGTCTTGGCAGTGGAATCAGATGTATCTAAATGCGAAAACGAAAAAGCTGCTGTTGCAAAAATCATTGAAAAATTCGGCAGGCTTGATATTGTGATTGCCAACGCAGGTGTAGGAAAGTTTGCGCCTGTAGACGAACTCACTGAGGAGCAGTGGCACCAGATGATAGATACCAACCTCAGCGGCGTGTTTCATACACTGAAAGCCTCCGTCGAAGAGCTCAAAAAAACCAAAGGATACTACATCACCATTGCGAGCCTGGCAGGCACCAATTTCTTTGAAAAGGGTGCAGGCTACAATGCTTCCAAATTTGGCGTGGTGGGCTTTACACAGGCAGCCATGCTGGACCTGAGGCCATATGATATAAAGGTTACAACCATTATGCCGGGGTCGGTTTCAACGCATTTTAATCACCATACACCTTCTGAAGACGATGCCTGGAAAATACAGCCTGAAGACATAGGTCAGATGATAGTAGACTTGCTGCACATGCACCCTCGTACACTCCCCAGCAAGATAGAAGTGCGCCCTGCGCAAACCAAAAGTTAGCAGTAACGCTAACGCTTACAAAAAATCCGGCCTGTTTGAAGCCGGATTTTTTTATGCCCTGTATGTTACAAGATGCACGTTAACACTCTGAAAAATCGTCTCTGAATATGCCGTTAACCGCTATTACCTGGTGTATATAGAAACCTGTTTCATCGTACATGGTGACCCTGGTTCTCAGAATTTTGTTGTGCAATGAAATGTCTTTTATCAAGCCGCTGACTCTTTCGGTTCCTCCCCTGTCAATAATCAGATCAACTATTGTCCGGTTTTTCATATATGCTGCGAGAATCTCATAAAAAACTTCGGGCTTTACGGTATTTGCTCTGCAATCCATAAGTAGAAGTTTTGGTATACAACGAAAAATACAATTTCCATGCCTGCCTTAGGTAAATTGTAGCTGTAAAGTTTTTTATTTTGTTAAATCAGGTGATTTATTTAAGTATAAAGTAAGAATTTCAATATAGCGTACTTTGTATAACCTTTTGTACGCGCTGTGTTTCAGATATACATGTA
Organism: Bacteroidota bacterium; assembly: GCA_023422835.1. GTDB lineage: Bacteria > Bacteroidota > Bacteroidia > Chitinophagales > Chitinophagaceae > Haoranjiania > Haoranjiania flava. Next base: position 23,140 of record JAFAGI010000007.1, read on the forward strand.
ACCACAATGTGCCAATGAAATCACAAGATTCACCAAACTTATACAAGCCAAAGTAAGAAGTCAGAAGTTGGATATAGTGTGCCTTGTATAACTCTTGTGCGCGTTGTGTACCGTGAGATTTATGTAACCATAATGCCCATGAAGAAGGCCCAAAATCTCAAAGAAAAAATCTTTCTTGGCTTGTAAGGTCACAATATTATTGCTTGCGCAGTTGTTGCAGCAAGGCCCTGAGATCCTTTGGTAGGGGCGCTTCCAGCCGGTACTCTATGTCGTGTAAAGTGAAATGAAGCCGGTGAGAATGCAGCGCCAGCCTGCTCAATACAGGCCTTTCCTCTTCCTCTTGTTTCGACAATTTATAGTTGCGTTTTATTTGCGAGAGATAAACGGGCTTGCCATCGCCATAAAATTCGTCACATACAATGGAAGCGCCGAGGTACTGCGTATGCACGCGTATCTGGTGTGTGCGGCCGGTATGGATATTGAATTCCACCAGTGAGTAACCGCGGAAAGCCTCTACTGTTTTATAATCTGTTCGTGAAGGTTTGCCCTTGGCGTTTATCACCATTTTGCCATTTTTAGCAGGATGCTCTGCAATGGCAGCGTTCACCGTGCCTTCTGCAGGATGCAGATGGCCGTTTACCAGCCCGAGATAAAATTTTTCTACTTCACGCGACTGAAATTTTTCAGACAATGCTTTGTGGGTAGCGGCATCCTTAGCGAAGATAATAAGGCCGCTGGTAAATTTATCCAGGCGGTGTACCGTAAAAACATCATCGTACTTTTTTAAAAGTAGTTCTTTTAACGATTGACCGCTGCCGGCCCTGTCTGGGATACTTAACATGCCAGCGGCTTTGTTGACGGCTATAAAATTTTGGTGCTCAAAGATAATGTCCATGCTACTTACCGGCTTTCTTTGCGTTCAACATTTTCAGTGAGCGTACTTCCTTCTCATTTAAAAATCTCCACTTCCCCCGTTCTACATTTTTCTTGGTCAGGTTGGCAAACATTACCCGGTCCAGTTTCGTAACGGTATAACCCAGGTGATAAAATATCCTTTTTACAATATGGTTCTTGCCGCTGTGAATCTCTATTCCCACTACCCTTTTGTCTTTTGCATCGGCATAGCCAACAGCATCTGCTTTTATAAAACCATCTTCCAGTTCCATGCCTGCAAGGATCTTTTCTGCATCTGATTTGGAAAGCGCTTTATCGAGGGTAGCTTCATATATTTTTTTGGCTTCAAATGATGGGTGCATAAGCTTTTGCGCCAGTTCACCATCGTTGGTGAGCAGTAGTACGCCGGTAGTATTTCTGTCAAGCCTGCCTACAGGATAGATGCGTTCGGGAATGCTTTTGACAAGATCAGTGACAGTTTTCCTGCCTTTGTCGTCTTCCATCGTGGTAATGTGGTCTTTGGGTTTATTCATCAGTACATATACCATTTTTTGCTGAAGAAAAACAGGTTTGTCTTTGAGCTTAACGGAATCCTTTTCCGTTACTTTATATCCCGGTTCATAAACCACATCGTTATTCACTTTGACAAATCCCTGCTTTACCAGCTCTGCGGCTTCTCTCCTGCCGCAAACGCCTGAGTGGGCTATGTATTTATTCAGCGGCATCTTCTCTTCATACAACTCTTCCTTTTCGTGGTGCTTTTTATAGCCACTGTGTTTTTTGTTTTTATCAACATACTTTTCCTGTCTGCCATGTGGTTTTTTCTCAGCGAACTCTTCAGTTTTTTTACCCGATTTTTTCTGCCATTTTACAGCAAGGTCCTCACTATCCTCCTCCTGCTTCCTGAAAGTTTTTTTAGGAACAAACTTGCTTCCGTCTGCATTATCCGTATGTTTCCCTTTTGAAAATTTCCTGTCTTCGTACGATTTTTTAATACCTGTGGATGTGCTTTTCCTGTTGGGATACTTTTTAGTTTTATCTTCTGCTCCTAAAACCGCTTCTCCCCTGTCTTTAGCGAATTTTTCGCGCCTCAGCTCCTCTCCAAATGCGCGCATGTCCGCTTTTGCTTTTCTTTTTTCCTGGCGGAATGCTTCTTTCTTTTTCGCATTGCTCTGCGGGTTAATGAACTTTTCGAATCCGGCTTTATTTTTCATGTGTGTATATATTTATTTGTTTATCAGTTGCCACATGGAATAACCATTTTTTTTAGTTGCAATATTCATTTTCAATTAATATACAGTGTAGATTTTTATGGTTATTTTATGTTTGCTGATCGTGCTTTGTAATTTGGGGGAATGCAATGTTTTAGCGGAGAAGCTTTGCTTAGGCTTTATTGGCTAATTGCCCGCAAGCGGCATCAATATCTTTACCGCGGCTCCGCCTGAGCCTTGCGTTTACTTTGTGTGATTGCAGGCAGGCAACAAACTTTTCTGTAACATCTTCAGAAGGTTTGTTGAAGCGTGCATCGTCAATGGGATTGTATTCGATAATGTTTACCAGGTCTGCCGGCACATGCCTGTACAATTTCACCAGTTCTCTGGCGTCCTGTTCGGTATCGTTGAAGCCATCAAACAAAATATATTCAAATGTAATTTCGTTTTTAGTCTGCTTATAGAAGTGGTTCAATGCATCCACCAGCGACCTTATGTTGTTGGTTTCATTGATGGGCATTATTTCATTGCGCTTAACGTCGTTGGCTGCATGCAGCGACAGTGCAAGCTTATAGCGTACACGGTCATCTCCCATCTTTTTAATGATCTTGGCCACGCCGGCTGTTGAAACGGTGATGCGGCGCGGGCTCATGAACAGGCCGTCCTCTGCAGAAATACGCTCAATGGCTTTGTTTACATTGGCATAGTTGAGCAATGGCTCGCCCATACCCATAAATACAATGTTTGATAGTTTTTGATTGTAATGCTTTTCACTCTGTTGATTCAGCAGTACTACCTGGTCGTAAATCTCATCGAAATGCAGGTTTCGCTTACGTTCCATAAATCCTGTGGCACAAAATTTACAGGTAAGGCTGCATCCGATTTGCGATGATACACAGGCCGTTTTCCTTTCATCAGTTGGTATCAGTACACCTTCTACCAGGTGTCCTTCATGCGTGCGGAAGCGGCTTTTGATGGTGCCGTCGCTGCTTTCCTGTACCAGGTCTGTCGTTAAAGCCGGAAGCGTAAAATGCGATCCTAATTTCTGGCGCAGTTCTTTGGAAAGATTAGACATATCTGCAAAGCTTTGCGCGCCTTTTTGCCAGAGCCACTCGTACACCTGTTTTGCGCGGAATTTTTTTTCGCCATTGGCTATAAAAAAATCCTCCAGTGCATTTAAGGACAAGTCACGAATGTTTATATGCTTTGCAATGTTCATCGTGCAAAGATACATCAATAAAATTTCAGATGAATCTGCGAGCTACAAGAAATAGCAACAGCATATAATACTGTCCTTTCAGGGGTATATCATTGAGTTCTGAACTAATAAGAAAATTATTCTTTATATTACCAAAGGTTTCATAACTGCACCAAACATATATTTACGGAATGGACGCACTATTCTTTCTTCACTCCAAAAATATAAAGAGAAATAAACTTATACATGTAGTATATATTGTGGCACGAATCGAATAATGTGAAATACTTCTACTTGTTTCCCTCATAGATACAGCAAATACCCATTGTAAGCGCTTCATAAGAGGTGCCAGTAAAGCCTACGCTATCCATCACAGTTACAAAATCTTTTCTTTCCGGGAACACCATAATAGAATCGTTCAGATACTGGTATGCAGTTTTGCTTTTAGAAATCATTTTGCCTACATTAGGTGTTACCACCTGCATATAGATTTTATAAAGCAGTTTAAATATAGGATTTTTGGGACGTGAAAATTCAAGAATTACCAGCTTTCCTCCCGGCTTTAAAATACGGTACATTTCTGCAATGCCTTTCTCCAGGTTCTGAAAATTGCGTACGCCGAAAGATACGGTTACGGCATCAAAACTGTTGTCACTAAAAGGAAGGTTCTCGCTATCGCCTTCCATCAGTTGTATGTATGCAGAAAGTTTTTCTTTCGCAACCTTTTCCCTGCCAACTTCCAGCATACCTTTGGAAATATCAATACCTGTAATTTTTTGGGGTGTCAGCATTTTATAGGTCATGATGGCAAAATCCCCTGTGCCTGTAGCCACATCCAGAATACTTTGCGGCTTTATGAGTTTCAGGCGCCTGATAGCTTTTCTTCTCCAACCCTGATCGATGCCCATGCTCAAAAAACGATTCAGAAAATCGTATTTTGAGGCAACATCATCAAACATTTCCGCTACCTGCTGCTTTTTTTCTTTATCACTATGGCGGTAGGGAGTAACGGTATCGTGGGCGAATTTTGACATGCAGCGAAGGTAAATAAACACGATGATTTTATAAAAAACATCTTAGCAACAACCTTTACTTTAAAAATTTAAGAAAAGTAAACAACAAAACTACCGTCATCCCCAAAGCGATGATGGTTTTTTCTGCTTTGGCCTGCTTCGTGTTTTTTGATACTAATAACGCAGCAATTATAAGTATTATGGAAGTTGCCTGCAAAATAAACGCAGTTGTATCTATCTCGTTCGGATGCAGGTACGAATAACCAATATAGCTAATCAAAAAAATGATGGCTATTGATAGCAAAACCTTTCTGAACATGGAATTGCTTCTGCTGTTTTTGTCTGAACTATTGCTATGCATGCTGACTTTAAATTTACATGTTTTAAAGATAATGTATTATAATTGTTTTTGGCATAGGTAACCCAAATGACAGTTTGGACAACACCGGACACAGCTTTATTCTTTAACGCAATGTGGATAAGGAGGCAAAATTTAACAAGAGATTTCGTGGATCCTTCTCTTCGTGGCAATCCTGGCTTTCAGCAAATTTTACAGACATAAACCTGAATCCAAAAATCACAATCAAACATCATCCATCACAAATTCCATCATACTGGGATAATGGTGTGAATATTGCGTACATGTTTCACAGAAGGAAACGCTGCAATGTTCGCAGCAATATTTTATTAATTTTCATTATTTATTAACGAACCTATTCGTATTTTCACGTGCTAAAAAACAAACGACATCTATGCAAAGTGCTGAAGAAATTGTCAGGATCAATGAGCAGGTAGCATCCAAGGCGCAGTTTATTAAAAAAATAAAGGAAGAAGTAGCCCACAAAATTATAGGCCAGTCTTACATGATAGACCGATTGCTTATCGGCTTGCTGAGCAACGGGCACGTACTCCTTGAAGGTGTGCCGGGACTGGCAAAAACACTCACTATTAAATCTCTTGCCGACGTGATCAACGCAAAATTCAGCAGGATACAATTTACGCCTGACCTCTTGCCGGCCGACCTTATCGGTACCATGATCTACCATCAGCAGACAAACGATTTCAGGGTCAGAAAAGGGCCGATCTTTGCCAACTTTATCCTGGCTGATGAGATCAACCGTGCGCCCGCAAAGGTACAGAGCGCACTGCTTGAAGCCATGCAGGAGAAACAGGTGACCATCAGCGAAACATCCTACCCGCTAGACGATCCTTTCCTGGTGCTGGCCACCCAAAACCCTCTGGAACAGGAAGGTACTTACCCGCTGCCGGAAGCACAGCTCGACAGGTTTATGCTGAAAGTGGTAGTAGGCTATCCGAGCAAGGCAGAGGAGCAGGAAATAATTAAACACCAGGTGCAGGACATAGAGCCGCATGTAGCCAATCATGTGGCTGAGATCAGTGAAATACGTGAAGCAAGGGACCTTACCAGGCGTATTTACATGGATGAGAAAATTGAAAAATATATTGTAGATATTGTATTTGCTACACGCTACCCTGAACAGTATGGCATGCCGCGCATAAAAGATTTTATCAGCTATGGCGGTTCACCGAGAGCCAGCATTAACCTGGCTTTGGCCGGCAAAGCTCACGCATTCCTGGAAGGCCGGGGATACGTGATACCAGATGATATTAAATCTATTGCCAAGGATGTCTTAAGACACAGGATAGGCCTTACTTACGAAGCTGAAGCAGAAAATATTACTACCGAACAGATCATTGATGAATTAATTAAAGTGGTGCCTGTACCGTAATCCACCTACGCATGTTATTTTCTAAAAAGAATAAAGAGAAAGAACAACCCCTCACCGAAGAGCAGGAACTGCAGAAAAAGGTACGCCAACTGGAGATCAGGAGTAAAAAACTCACCAACCATATCTTTACTGGCGAATACCATTCAGCATTTCGTGGAAGAGGTATGTCTTTTAAAGAAGTGCGTGAATACGAGGAAGGAGATGACATCCGCTTTATAGACTGGAACGTGTCTGCCCGCACCAACAATACATACAGCAAACTTTTCGAAGAAGAAAGAGAGATCAGTATTTTCTTGATGGTTGATTCCAGCGCCAGCAACCTGTTTGGCACCAACGGCCAATCCAAGAAAAACCTGATAGCTGAAATATGTGCTACGCTTGCGTTTTCAGCCGTAAAGAATAATGACAAGGTCGGCCTCCTGTTCTTCAGCGATAAAATTGAAAAATTTATTCCCAGCAAGAAGGGAAGAGAGCATGCCCTTTTTTTGTTGAGAGAGCTTATTAATTTCAAGCCCGCATCCGCGCAAACCGATATAAAATCTGCGCTGGAATACGTCAACAACATTTCCAAGAACAAGCACAAAAGTATTATATTTTTACTGAGCGATTTTGTAGATGAGCGTTACCTGGAAACACTGCGGGTGATGGCTAAAAAGCACGAAGTGATCGGCATACAGGTGTTTGACAGGTATGATACCGTATTGCCGGATGTGGGCCTGTTGGAAATTGAAGATATTGAAACCGGACAGGCTATGCTTATTGATACCCACAGCAAGTTTACGCAAAACAGCTACGGCACACAGTTTCAAAAGATCAGCTCCGATGCCATAGAAAATTTCAGGAAAGCAGGCGCAGAGTTGCTGCAGATATCTACAGGCGAAGATTTTATAAAAGTATTGCGTACGTTTTTTATTAAAAGATCAAGAGTCAAATAGTGGAATTATTGAACCATATGATTTATTCCTGCAAAAAATACAGGCTTCGTTTACTTGCTGTTTTTCTGTTTGTATGCGTATCCCAACTTGGTATTGCACAAAATATATCCGCAAAATTAGACCGTGAACAGATCAGTCTTGGCGAGCAGGTAAACCTGCGCCTGCAAGTTGATAACGTTGATAAGGATGTAATGCAGGTAGCGGAATGGTTTTCCATAGCGGATACAGGCAATCATGTAGAAGTGATCAGGCGTGAAAAGATAGACACTGTAAAGAATGGCAACTCATACAGCTATGCACAAAACATTATTCTTACTTCTTTCGATTCCGGCCGGTGGAGCGTACCCATTATCTTACCATCCATCACCTCACACGACGGGCTGGCAATACCTGTACAGTCAGATTCTGTTTTTTTAATGGTCAATTCGGTAGATGTTTCTCAGCTACAAGACTTTCACGGTATCAAGGAAGTGGTAGATGTAAAATATACGGATTACACCTGGCTTTACTACCTGGCTGGCGTATTGATTTTACTATTGTTGATCCTACTGGTGAGGAAGTTACTCAAAAACAGGAAAAAGAAACCGGTTTATACTTCAGCCATCAAAGGCCCGCCGCTATCCTGGGCATTGAAACAGATTGAAAAACTGCAGCAGGAAAACCTGATACAACAGCAAAAAGAAACCGAGTATTTCACACGCCTGGATACCATATGCCGCACCTATTACGATGAGCGTACGCATGCAAATACCCATTACCTTACCGCAAGGGAGACTTTCGAAAAATTGCGTAGATATTTGCAGGAAGAGAAAGACCGTGCTTCTTATTATGAACTCAACCGGATAAACGATGCGGTAAAGTTTGCCAAATACAAGCCTTCACAGGAGCAGGCAGATAAGGCTGCAAACCTGGCAAAAGAAACTTTACAGACAATAGAACAACAGATCCTTAACGAACAAAACCAAAAGCAACAGGCAAAAAAATAATGTTTAGAGACTGGTTATCATATTTTGATTGGGGATACAATTTTGAATTTGCCTACCCATGGATGCTGGGGTCGCTAATAATACTGCCTTTGCTGGTGATGGTGTATGCCAGCAAGAACCGCAAGACGGCAACTTTTAAAGTGTCAACCACGCATTTTATTAAGAAGGCAAAAACTTTCAAAACCCGTACCAGGCACCTGCCATTTGTTTTGAGGATATTGGCGCTTGCCTGTCTGATTATAGCGCTGGCGCGGCCTCGTGATAAATTCACCGTTTCCCAATCCAATGGCGAAGGTATAGATATCATGCTTTGTATGGATATTTCCGGCAGTATGAATGCCAATGATTTCTCTCCTACCCGGCTGGAGGCAGCCAAGCAGGTGGCGGCAGCATTTGTAATGGCCAGGCCCGGGGACCGTATAGGCATTACTATTTTCAGCATAGTGAGCTATACCCTTTGTCCTGTTACTACCGATCACAATATTGTGTTGCAGCAACTGGCCTCTATCCGCAGTGGTTACCTGGAAGAGGAAGGCACTGCCATAGGTTCAGGCCTGGCTACCAGCGTGGACGGACTGCGCAGAAGCGATGCAAAATCAAAGATCGTGATACTGCTTACAGATGGCGTAAACATCGGCGGAACTATTTCCCCGGATATTGCTACAGGCCTTGCAAAAACTTATGGTATTAAAGTATATACCATCGGTATAGGTACCAAAGGTACCATGAATGTGACCCAGCGCACGGAAGCGGGTGAAGAGGTATCACAAAATATGCAAATAGATTTCAACGCCACACTTTTAAAAAGTATTGCTCAGCAAACCGGCGGGCAGTATTACTATGCAAAAGATAAGAATGCTTTAGAGATGGTGTATGCCCATATTAACCAGTTGGAAAAGTCTAAAGTGGAGGTTTCTACATACAATAGATTTGTAGAAAAATATTTGCCTTGGCTGTTAACGGGATTGGTTTTATTGTTCCTGGAATTTGTTTTAAGAACTACTTACTACAAAAGATTTCCTTAAAAGTAAATAATTCACAACTGTGCATCAAAAATCAAGCCATTATTTTGATTTATCAAAAAAAATGTTTAATATTGCATATAATATCAACATAAATGGCTCTAAGTCAAGCATTACTACAGAAACAGTTACAGAAATTATCGCCACAGCAAATTCAGCTTATGAAGTTGTTGCAGGTGCCTACGGCCAACCTCGAACAACGCATTAAAGATGAACTGGAAGAAAACCCCGCGCTTGAGCAGGGTGAAAATACAGCCGAAGATGAATATGCCAAAGACGAATTTCAGGATGCGCCTGAACTTGAGGCTAACCATGAAGATGAAATGACAGGAAGTGAAGATGAATATGATAACATAGACATCAGCGAATATATCCACGAGGGTGATGATGAAATTGCCGACTACCGTACCAGGGATGATGGTTATGGCGAAGCAGAGGAAAAGCAGACTATTCCCTTTAAAGTAGAAAGCAGTATGCACGAGACGCTTGAAAACCAACTGGGCATGCTGTCTTTAGATCCTCGCCAATACATCATTGCAGAACAGATCATCGGCAGCATTGATGCAGACGGTTATTTAAGAAGAGACTTAGAATCTATTGTTGATGATCTTGCTTTCAGGCAGAATGTAGAAACATCTGTAGATGAACTGGAAGACCTGGTAAAAAAGATTCAACATTTTGAGCCTGCCGGTATCTGTGCAAGGAACCTACAGGAATGCTTATTGCTGCAGCTCGACAGGTCTGAACACAAGAACTCCAAAACACAGGATATTGCGGTACAGTTGCTTACCAGGTATTTTGATGAATTTACAAAGAAACATTATGAAAAAATCATACGCGGGCTGGATATTTCAGAAGAAGACCTCAAGGAAGCCATAAGCATCATTGTACGGCTGAACCCTAAGCCAGGCGGCGCTTTAGAAGTTATCAACAAAGCAGAAAGCTATATTGTGCCCGACTTTTTTATCTTTAATAATAACGGTGTTCTTGAGCTTACACTGAACTCTAAAAATGCACCTGACCTTCGTGTAAGCGAGGGTTACCGTGATATGTTGAAAGATTACGACCGCGGAAGCAAGAAAGACAAGCGGCAAAAAGAGGCGGTACTTTTTATCAAGCAGAAAATTGATGCCGCCAAGTGGTTTATAGATATGATCAAACAAAGGCAGCACACGCTTCTGAGCACTATGAATGCTATTATGAATTACCAGGAAGCATTCTTTCTTACCGGCGACGAAACTCTGCTGCGCCCTATGATCCTGAAAGATGTGGCAGAGATCACTGAACTCGACATTTCCACTATCAGCCGCGTTGCCAACAGCAAGTTTGTACAAACGGAATTTGGTACATACCGCCTTAAATTTTTCTTTAGCGAGTCGCTGAGCACCAGTAGCGGCGAGGAAGTAAGCACCCGTGAAGTAAAGAAAATACTTACTGAAGTAATAGAAGGCGAAGACAAACAAAAGCCTTACAGCGATGAATTGCTTACTGAAATCTTGCAGGAAAAGGGCTACAACATTGCCCGGCGTACTGTTGCCAAATACCGCGAGCAGCTCAATTTGCCGGTAGCCAGGTTAAGAAAGACATTGTAATGGATAAACAACACATTACACATCCTGCTGATCCTCAACCGGCTGTACTCACATTCAGCGCCAAGGCTCTTTCGTATATTTTCCACCCGTTGTTCATCCCCACGTATTTTTATCTGTGGACTTTAGGTCGTTTCGGGGTAGAGTTCTCCGGAGCAGCGCCCGGGGACCTGAAGCTCAGAGCCATAGGCGTATTTATTACTACTGCCTTTTTCCCTGCCCTTACGGTATTGCTATTGTGGAAGCTGAAATTTATTTCCAACATTTATCTCCGCAGCAATAAAGAACGTATTGTGCCTTATGTAGCAGCTATGATCTTTTATTGGTGGATGTGGTTCCTGTCCAAGGGTTTTCAGGACCAGGCGCTGTCTTTAAAGTTTTTCTACTTCGGTATTTTCATTGCTACCATTCCGGCGCTAATATTAAACAGTTTTTGTAAAGTGAGCATGCATGCTATGGGCATGGCAGGCTTAGCTACAGCCATGTTTATATCCTGTATTATGTACCATACTTATTATGGTGTAGATTTGATTATAGCCGTGCTGATGTGCGGCATGGTTTGTAGTTCGCGCCTGCTTTTAAAAGAACATACACAGGGTGAAATTTATCTTGGTGCCCTCATCGGTATTCTCGCTCAACTTGTAGCCTATTGGATCATGATTTAATGCTGCGGCTGCCTTCGGCATATTAATTGTGCAGGTAAACTATTATCTAAACACAATTAAAACTATCACTATGAAAGCAATCTGGAACGGTGCGCTTGGCTTTGGGCTGGTAAATATTCCTGTAAAAATATATTCTGCTGTAGAAGACAGTAAGCTGGATTTTGACATGCTCGATAAGAAAGACCTGTCTAACATCAAGTTTAAGAGAGTAAATGAAACTACCGGCAAGGAAGTGCTTTGGGAAAATATTGTAAAAGGCTATAAGATAGATGATCAGTATGTTTTAGTAGAAGAGGCAGATTTTGAGGCAGCAAGCCCTGAAAAGACCAAGCTGCTTTCTATACAACAATTCGTAAAGGAAGATGAGATAGACAGTGTCTATTTTGAATCGCCCTACTTCCTGGAGCCGCAAAAGAACGGAGAAAATGCCTACATGCTTTTATTGCAGTCGCTGGTAAAAACGGGCATGGCAGGCGTAGGTACATTTGTATTGCGCGATAAGGAATTAATCGGCCTCATCAGGCCGTACAATGAAGATATACTGGTGCTGAACCGCATGCGTTTTTCCAACGAGATCAGGAATTATGATGAGCTGAAATTACCTGCCAAAAAAGAGGTGAAACCTGCAGAGCTGAAGATGGCAGAGGCTTTGATACAACAACTTTCTGAGAAATTTGACCCCTCGCAATATATGGATACCTATAGCGAAGAGCTTTTAAAGATCATTGAAAGCAAGGCTAAAGGCAAGAAGATCAAAGCCTCCAAGGCGGCACCTGCCACTTCAAAAACTATTGACCTGATGTCGCAATTGAAAGCCAGCCTTGAATCTACCGGTAAAAGAAAAACAGCCTCGTGATGCCGCTGGAAGAGTACAATAAAAAACGGGATTTTAAGCAAACTGCCGAACCTAAAGGTGCCAGAAGTAAAACCTCCGGTAAACTTAGGTTTGTGGTGCAGCGGCACGCTGCCTCCAGGCTGCACTATGATTTCCGACTGGAAATGGAAGGCGTTTTAAAAAGCTGGGCTGTGCCTAAAGGCCCTTCCCTGAACCCCGCAGATAAACGGCTTGCCATGATGGTTGAAGATCATCCGTATAGCTACCGCACATTCGAAGGAACCATCCCTCAGGGAAACTACGGCGCAGGAGAAGTTGAAATATGGGACGAAGGCTTTTATGAACCTTTGCATAAAAAAACAGGGTTAGCAGACGATAAGATATTATTGAATGAATTAAAAACGGGCTCGCTCAAAATCGTATTGAAAGGCAATAAATTAAAGGGTGAATTCGCACTGGTAAAAATCAAGAACCCCCAGGATGATAACGCCTGGCTGCTGATAAAGCATAAAGATGCGTTTGCTGTAACAGGGAAATATTCTGCTGAAGATTTTACCAAAAAGAATTCCAAGGTAACCCAACTGGTAGCCGGGAAAAAAAAGAAATTAGCCAATAAAATTGTACCTGCTGAAAAGGAGGATACGAGCAAAAAAACTGTTGAATCCAAACGCAGAGTAACCAATCATGCACCCTACATTTCCGGAGAACAAAAACTTAAAGATTACGTAAAGCCAATGCTGGCAACGCTTACAGAAGAACCTTTTTCGGATGATGAATGGGTATTTGAAATAAAATGGGATGGTTACCGTGCTATAGCAGAAACCGGTAGCACATTTAGATTTTATTCGCGAAATGGCCTGTCTTTCGCTAATAAATATGCACCTATAACAGAAGAACTGAAATCACAGCAGCACGAAATGATCTTGGATGGCGAGATTGTTGCTTACGACAATGGCAAACCATCCTTTCAAAGCCTGCAGCATTATAGCGATCATTCTGCCACACCGCTCATCTACCATGTGTTTGATATCCTTTATCTCAATGGCCACAGTACAGAATCCCTTACTTTGCTGCAACGCAAAGAATTGCTGAAAGATGCGCTGGTTGAAGGCGAGCATATTAAATATTGCGATTATCTGGAGAATGACGGCATCGGTTTTTTCGAGGCTATCAAGGAAAATAACCTGGAAGGAATAATCGCAAAAATGAAATCCGGGGAATATACAAGGGGCGTAAGAACCAGGCAATGGCTGAAGATAAAATACCACAATATTACAGAAGCTGTAATCGCAGGATTCACCGAACCACGCGGCAGCCGGAAGGCTTTCGGCGCTTTGATATTAGGGAGGTATGAAAATGGCGAGCTCGTCTACACCGGGCATACAGGTACAGGATTTAACCAAACTACTCTGAAAGAAATATACGCCCGTTTGCAGCCACTGATAATAAAAGATTGCCCCTTTGCGAAAAAGCCAAAGACAAACATGCCGGCCACCTGGGTAAAGCCTGAGCTCGTCTGCAATATAAAATATACGGAGATCACTGATGAGCATATATACCGGCACCCTGTTTATATGGGTTTACGCATAGATAAATCAGCCTCGGAGGTGGATAACAGTGATAGCACACAACCAGAACCTGCACCCAAAAAATCGAAGCCTGTGAAAAAATCGAATCATACAGAAGGGGATGTTATTAAAAGTATCGGTGGTAAGCAGGTAAAGCTTACCAACCAGTCCAAAGTGTACTGGCCTAATGAAGGCTATACAAAAGGCGATCTGATAGATTATTACCAGGATATGAGCGCTTACATTTTGCCATACCTAAAAGACAGGCCGCAGTCGCTGCACCGCTTTCCCAACGGTATTAAGGAGCTTAGCTTTTATCATAAGGATGCAGGCGCAGGCGCGCCTGACTGGGTAAAGACTGTAAATATTTATTCAGCATCTAATGATAAAGAGCTGGAATATATCCTTTGTAACGACAAAGCTACCCTCGCCTACTTAAATAACTTAGGCTGCATTGAACTAAATCCATGGAACAGCCGCATAAAGAAGATTGATCATCCCGATTATATGATCATAGATATTGATCCTGCGGATAAAAATACGTTTGAGCAGGTGATAGAAACTGCGCAGGCAACCAAGGAAATACTGGATATCTGCAAAGTTGATGCTTACTGCAAAACTTCAGGCAGCACAGGCTTGCATGTGTTTGTGCCTATGGGCGCTAAATATACTTATGACCAGGTAAAAGACTTCGCACACATTATTGCAGACTTGGTGCAAAAGCGTTTACCGAAATTTACAACATTGGAAAGAAACCTGAAGAAGCGCGGCAACAACAAAATCTATATCGATTATCTTCAGAACCGCAGCGGCCAAACGATCGCAAGCATTTACAGCGTACGGCCGAAGCCCGGGGCTTCGGTTTCTATGCCGCTTGAATGGGGGGAAGTAAAGAAAGGTTTATCCCCCGCAGACTTTCATATACACAATGCTTGTGAGCGTGTAAAAATGAAAGGAGATATTTTCCGCGGCGTTATGGGCAAAGGTGTTGATATAGCTAAATGCCTTACACTGCTTGAAGAGGAGATCAATAAATAGTTGATTTACAAATAAACATCCAGCCTCCTTTTGGGTTTGTATCTTTCTCCATGCTGGGAAAAATCCAGTCCGTCTTCTTCAGCATCGAGAGAAACACGCACCGGGATGAAGAAGTCGGTTACCTTAAACAAGAGATAAGAACCAAAAAATGCAAATAAAGAAGCTATTGCCAGCGCCAGCAGGTGATATAAAAAAGTGGTAGTCTCCCCGTATATTAAACCTACATCTTTGGCAAATACAGCAGTAAGCAGCATGCCAATTATGCCTCCTAAACCATGACAGGGAAATACATCCAGCGTATCATCAAGGTTTGATTTATTTTTAAACTTTACCGCAAAGTTGCTGATAACCGCCGTTATAAAACCAATGAACAATGCCTGCGGCACCGTCACATATGCACAGCCCGGAGTGATGGCTACTAAGCCTACCACAGCAGCTATGCAGGCTCCCATGGCAGAGGGCTTATTTCCTTTGAACATTTCTAAAGCTACCCAGCCCATCATGGCTGCAGCGGAAGCAGCCATAGTTGTGGCAAAGGCCTGCACGGCAGTAGCATTAGCACCTAATGCAGAGCCTCCGTTAAAGCCGAACCATCCGAACCACAACATGCCCGTTCCCAACAATACATACGGAATATTTACCGGCTCATAATGCCTGTTTTTCTCAAATTCTTTCCGTCTGCCTAAAAACATAGCGCCTACCAGAGCAGCATAGCCGGCGCTCATATGTACTACTGTACCGCCTGCAAAATCCAGCACTCCCCATTTGCGGAATATACCTTCCGGGTGCCACGTAGCATGTGCCAGAGGAGCATAAATAAATATGGTAAATAAAGAGATGAATAAAACATACGCCTTAAAGTTTACTCTTTCTGCAAAACTGCCGGTGATAAGTGCAGGTGTGATGATGGCAAATTTTAACTGGAACAATGCAAAAAGCAAGAACGGTATAGTAGGCGACAATACTGGATGTACATCAAGACCAACATTTCTCAGAAACATAAAAGTAAGCGGATTTCCAATAATCCCTTTAAAGCTGTCTCCGAAACACAGGCTGAATCCTACAATAAAATAGATAATAGTAATTACTCCCAAACAGATGAAGCTTTGTAGCATGGTAGAAATAATATTTTTTCTCCGCACCATACCCCCATAAAAAAATGATAAACCGGGGGTCATTAAAAATACAAGTCCCGTTGCAGATAGCAGCCATGCTACATCAGAAGCAACGATGCCTGCGCCATTCCCGTTTGTACGTATCGGGATAATGGCTGCAATCAGGCAGAAAATAAACAGTAGTAAAAAAGGTAATTTCGTTTTCATAAATTGATATTATAAATAATTTTATTTAACAAAAATAAATTTTTATTTCATTTAATTAGTCAAAAATAATAAATTTATTCAAATATTTTTTTTAATAATAATAAATAGATTATTTAGGATGTACAAAATTTAAAAACTCCTATCTTATCCTCTTATATTAAAAATTAAATAATCTTACAGTCAAAATCTTTATTGTTGCACGCATTACCATTATAACGGATTATAATTGTCCAGTTCAAATTGATACAGACAAGGAGAATTATTGTGTACAAAACAATGAAGTAGGCGCGGACTTAAGGTGACTGATGTGCTCATGGCTGTTTAAATCAGCAACATCATCCTTTTTATAACTACTTCCAGCAAATTCTTACTATTACAGTTATTAGTCTACAGAACGTATATAGCAAAATACTTAATATATATAGCTAAGGCATAAACAACTATGGCAGTACAGGCAAGTTACTTTAATACTGCACTCTTAAACTTAATATACAAATGCTTGTGGAAGCAGGCTTTTGTAACAATCGTAAAGATGAAGAATAGCCTGATAAATGTTTTGGGATAACCCGGTTGCACCAAAATAAGTCAAGTAGGAGGTTTATTGCGCCAAGCAATGAATGATCAGATTATAGCTGCTCTGCTTTCACGCGTCCGAAGCGCAAAGCTTTTAACATCCATCCGGGCAAGGGTTTTAGAGCATCTCTTTTTTTCAGGTTTAAGCTTAGGCCTAATTTTTTAGAGATAGGAATTTTGTGGGTTTCTACCAACTCTATCAACGTGCCGTCAGTATCTTCTATGTAGGCAAACTGCCCGGCAGCTTCACCCATGTCAAAGGACTCACCGTTTTTAAAGTTGCTGGCGCTGTCTGCCGTGAAAGCGTAACCATGACTTTTGCATTTTTCACGCAGCGCATCCATGTTAGTTATATCAAAGCAGATATGGATAAAACCGGGATCGCCCCAGAAGCGGCCTGCATAGATGCTTTGCGGCTTACGGTCTTTTGCTTCTATCAATTCAATGTAAGACGGCCCCATCAATTTACTCAAAGCTCCTTTTCTGGGCTGGCTATGCGTCAGTAACCTTCTGCGGTATTTCTGGCTGCCGGAAGGTAAAGCTTTGATGTCGTCAAAGACGCCTGTTTCATCGGCCAGTATTTTATCATAGCCCAGTATGCCGGTATACACCTTTACGGCTTTGTCAATATCTGTAACGCCAATGATGGCGCCTGCTACACCGCCGGTAGTATGTTTTTCATCACGAAAAATATAGTCATCCTGCACTACCTGGAAAAAGTTCCCGAAAGGGTCTTGAAGAAAAAAAGTGTTATTTCCGTCTATGGATTTGCAAATGCTCCCGGCAATTTTCACCTGTTTGTTTTTAGAGAATTCTTCAAAGGATTTTGCTACATTGCGGCTCTTGATCTTTGCAGCAAATATTCCGAGGTCTCCTGTTTGAATATCGAATGCTGCTTTCTGCGGCTTGCGTTCGGAGTATTGCCATACTTCAAAGCCGCCGCCGCCTTGCATGTTGATGGCTATTATGGCATGGCGTTTTTGCGGCACATTGCCCGTGTAGGGAAGCATCAATTCAGCTACCGTATTATCTTCCAGCACACGGATGTCCATGTTGAATACGTCAATGTAATATTTCCATGCTTCTTTGAGGTCCTCAACGCCAATACCTATCTGCTGTATTCCACTGATTATATAATCCTTCATGATGCGTAAAAAAAAGTTCTGCTGTTTTTAGTTGGAATGCGCGTTAAAAGTAATGTATTTTACAATAAAAAAGGAAACTCTTATTTTTAACACGCCCTTGTTGTCAGGTAGCTCTGATCTTTCTTACCAGCCTGGACGCCCAAGCAGGGAAAAAACGCTTGATGTACACCATCAGCAGTTCTTTGCCGCCTATCAGGACTTCGCGTTTCTGATGCCTGATGGCTGAAACAATTTGCCTGGCAGCTTTCTCTGCAGTTATGCCTGATGCCTGTCCGTCATCTAATTGTGCGTGCTTTGTGCCGTTTGCTTCAAGGGCATTGTAAGAAATATTGGTACGCACCCTTCCCGGGCAGATAAATACTACACGGATATTGTTGTCGTAATATTCTGCCTGCACCGTTTCAAAAAATCCATACAGCGCAAACTTGGAAGCTGCATAGGATGAGCGCAACGGAAAGCCGAATTTACCCGAAATACTGGTGGTTACTGCTATGGTGCCGCCACCATGCGCAATCATTGCCGGCAGTATCGCCTTTGCGATCTTTACGGGTGCAAAATAATTTACCTGCATTATTTTCTGGTCTACTACATCATCAGTATCCAGCGCCTTAGCGCGCTGGCTGATGCCTGCATTCAGAAACAAAATATCAATGCTGCCAAACAAAGCCATTGCTTGAGTTCCAAGGGTATGAATATTATCTGTATTGGACAAGTCATGTGGAAGTATGGCACAGTTAGCGCCCAGCTTTTTACACCTGTGCTGCACTGCCAGTAATTTTTGTGTATTGGTGGCTGTGAGAATAAGATTTACACCTTCCTCCGCCATTTGATAGGCAGTGGCTTCACCGATGCCGGATGAAGCTCCGGTGATCCAGATAGTTTTTCCTAATATTTGCTGCAAGGTCGTTTGTTTACTTACAAATGTAGGGTAAAAACGAATTGAAAATGAATGGCCCTTTGTAGCAATAACTTAAAACGTTATATGTAGAAAATTTTTCAATATATTATTCAACAATAAACATACTGCCAATACTATCTAATTTCGTATTTTCGTTTGCTTTGAGAAACATATTTCAAGCGGATGATTATGCAGTTTTCACACCTACACGTTCATACAGAATATTCTTTACTCGACGGAGCAGCGTCTATAACAAGCCTTTTCAAAAAGGCTGAAAAAGACGGCATGCCTGCGCTTGCGCTTACTGACCATGGCAATATGTTTGGCGCATTCAACTTTGTAGCCGAAGCTTGGAAACGCACAAAAGTGATTGGTAAAACCTCCGAAGGCAAAGAAATAAAAGAACCCTTAATCAAGCCAATTGTAGGCTGTGAATTGTATGTGGTAGAAAACCGTTTTCAGAAGACATTTTCTAAAGATCAGAAAGATAAACGTTACCACCAGGTGATGCTTGCCAAGGATGAAACCGGCTATCACAACCTGGTAAAGCTTACCTCGCTGGGCTATATCGAAGGCATGTACAGCAAATACCCGCGTGTAGATAAGCAACTGATAGAAAAATACCATGAAGGCCTCATAGCTACTACCTGCTGTATCGGTGCGTACGTGCCACAGGCTATTTTATACAAAAGCCTTGAAGAAGCGGAAAAAGAATTTAAATGGTGGCTCGATCTTTTTGGTGAGGATTATTTTATAGAATTACAACGCCACAACATTCCCGAGCAGGAAAAGATCAATAACGTATTGCTGGAGTTTTCTAAGAAATACAATGTGCCTGTGATCTGCTCCAATGACAGCCACTATACAGACCAGGAAGACGCCAATGCGCATGATATCCTGCTCTGCATCAATACCGGTGAAAAGCAATCCACCCCCGGATATGACGATTTTGTGAATGATGATATTCAACTCAAAGCAAGGCGGTTTAAATTTCCCAACGACCAGTTTTATTTTAAAACAAAGCGTGAAATGGAACAGCTTTTTAAAGATATACCGCAATCGCTCGACAACACCCAGATGATCGTAGACAGGATAAAACCGCTGCAATTAAAAAAAGATATCCTGCTGCCCAACTTCCCTATTCCAAAAGATTTTCAGACTACCGCCGACACTAAACTAAACCAGTGGAGCTACCTGCACTTCCTTACTTTTGAAGGCGCAAAAACACGTTATTCGGAAATAACCCCTGAGATACGCGAGCGTATTGACTTTGAGCTGGATGTGATCAGAAATATGGGCTTTGCAGGCTACTTCCTTATTGTGATGGATTTCATCAAAGCCGGTAAAGATATGGGTGTTTTCGTAGGCCCGGGGCGCGGCTCCGCAGCGGGCAGTGTGGTGGCTTATTGCATTGGCATTACCAATATTGATCCCATCAAATACAATCTGCTGTTTGAGCGCTTCCTCAATCCCGACCGCTTGTCCATGCCGGATATTGATACCGATTTTGATGATGAAGGCAGGCAGCGGGTGATAGAGTATGTGATAAACAAATATTCGAAGCAACAGGTGGCACAGATTATCACCTACGGTACTATGGCTGCCAAAATGAGCATTAAAGATGTGGCACGGGTAATGGATCTGCCGCTGCCAGACTCTAACGCACTGGCTAAGCTGGTTCCTGAAAGGCCAGGCACAAAACTGCGCCGGGTGTTGCACGCTCCTATTTATAAAAGCGAAGAAAAAGACGGCGAGAAATCCCTTGAATCTAAAGAAGGCTACCAGGCAGATGAGATAGAGAGAATTAAAAAAATAAGGGAAATTTATAAAATACCCGGTTTGCAGTCCGATGTATTGCACGAAGCTGAAAGGCTGGAAGGGAAAGTGAGGAACACCGGCATACACGCGGCAGGCATCATCATTGCACCGGAAGACCTTACAGGGCTAATTCCGGTAGCTACAGCAAAAGATTCCGATCTTTGGGTGACCCAGTTTGAGGGTAGCACTATAGAAGATGCAGGCGTAATCAAGATGGACTTCCTGGGTTTGAAGAATTTATCTATCCTGAAAACTGCATTGGCGCTGATCAAAGAAAACCACGGTGTGGAAATTGATATTGATGCAATACCCTTGGATGACCAGAAAACCTATGAACTCTACCAGCGCGGCGAAACCAATGCTACATTTCAGTTTGAAAGCCCGGGCATGCAGAAACACCTGCGCGATCTTAAGCCAGACGTATTCGGCGACCTGATTGCAATGAACGCTTTATACCGCCCCGGCCCGCTGAAGTACATCCCAAATTTTATCAAACGAAAAAACGGCCTGGAAAAGGTACAATATGACCTGCCTGAAATGGAGGAATACCTCAATGATACTTACGGTATCACTGTGTACCAGGAACAGGTGATGCTGCTGTCGCAGAAGCTTGCAGGATTTACCAAAGGCAATGCAGACGTACTTCGCAAGGCTATGGGTAAAAAACAGATAGACGTGCTGAACAAGATGGAGACCCAGTTTATTGAAGGGGCGAAAGCCAAAGGCCATCCGGAAAAAATCCTGAAAAAGATATGGGATGACTGGAAGGAGTTTGCACAATACGCGTTTAACAAGTCGCATTCCACCTGTTATGCCTACGTAGCTTACCAGACAGGATATTTAAAAGCACACTACCCTTCTGAATACATGGCTGCCGTGCTCAATCATGCCGGCGCAATTGATAAGATCACTTTCTACATGGAAGAGTGTAAGCGAATGGGCATCCGGGTTTTGAGCTGCGATATCAATGAATCGCATAAAGGGTTTTCCGTAAATAAAAAGGGCGAGATACGCTTTGGATTCGGTGGGGTAAAAGGCGTAGGTGATGCCGCTGTTGACAGCATTTTGCAAGAAAGAAAAAATAACGGCCCGTACAAAGATATTTTTGATTTTATAAAAAGGGTAAACCAGCGTACGGTCAACAAGAAATCTATTGAAAGCCTCATCTATTCCGGCGCTTTTGACTGTTTTCCCGAATACCACAGGGCACAGTATTTTTCCACCCAGCCCAATGAAAACAGCAACAATATTGAGCGCATTGTGCGGTTTGGAAATGTGTACCAGTCAAGCCTGGAACAGGTGTCTAATTCACTGTTCGGTGATTTAGGTATGCCTGAAGTGGCATTGCCCAAAATATTGCCGTGCACGCCCTGGAGCCTCATGGAAAAGCTGGATTACGAGAAAGAAGTGACCGGCATTTACATCAGCGGGCATCCGCTTGATAAATTCAAGTTTGAGCTCAACCATTTTAATATACTTCCTATAGATGAATTTAAAAAGATAAAAGACGATACGGAAACCATTCCCAACACCAATGCTACCTTGCGCCTTGCAGGCCTGGTAACTGATGCCCAGCATCGCGTAACCCGCACAGGACGGGAGTTTGGATCAATAACCTTAGAAGACTATACCGGCAATACAGAGTTGATGCTGTGGAGCGATGACTATGTAAAATTTAAGCATTATGTTGAAAAAGGACAAACGCTCTACATTTGCGGGCATTTTAAACAGCGGTTCAACACCGGGCAATATGAATTTAAGATCAACAACATCATGTTGCTGGAGTCTGTAAAAAACCAGTTCACCAACTCAGTAGAATTGCAGATGAAAGCAGAAGCCATCAGCCGGGAATTTATAGATTTTATGGAAGAGAATATAACGCGCTATCCCGGCAAAGCTGCTTTAAAATTCAAGGTCTATGACGAAAAGAGTGATTGCGAAGTTGACCTGTTTACAGCCAAAGGGGGCGTGGAGATGAATGATGAACTGTTGTACTACATCAGCGACCTGGTTGATGTGAACATTTCAGTAGATTGTAAAAACTAATACTGTGCTCACCTTCTTATTCAATAAGATATTTTACGGCATACTCGTACTGCTGGGCGTAGTAGTGATCGTGTTCTTCCTGTTTCAGGGATTCGGCGATCCGGCGCGTCTTGTGCTTGGCCAGACCGGTGACAGCGCCACGATTCAGCATGTGCGCAAAGAGCTGGGACTCGATAAGCCTAAGTGGCAGCAACTGGCTATGTATCTCAACGATGTTTCTCCTATCGGTATTCATTCAGAAGAAGATATCAAAACCAAGCAGATCAAAGGCATTTTTATGGGTAAGGAAAAAAAAGTTGGCATCAAGGTGCCTTACCTGCGCAGGTCTTACCAGACCAAAAGGCCGGTGATTGATCTGTTGTTTGAAGCTTTGCCCGGCACTGTGGTGCTTGCTTTATCCGCCATGCTGTTCGCCACGATTGTCGGCGTGGCGCTGGGCGTGCTGTCGGCAGTAAAGCATGGCACCTGGCTGGACACGAGCGCAGTGTTTACAAGTGTGCTGGGCATTTCGGCACCTTCATTTTTTATAGGCATTGTCATAGCCTACATTTTCGGTTTTTTGCTGAATGAATATACCGGCTTGTTTATGACGGGAAGCTTGTATGAATACCACCCGATACACGGCAGGCAGTTACAGTTAAAAAACCTGGTACTGCCCGCTGTCACACTGGGCATAAGGCCGCTGGCGATCATTGTGCAGCTCACCAGGAGTTCCATGCTGGATGTCTTAAGCAAAGATTATATCCGTACGGCCTATGCCAAGGGACTGAGCAAGAGAAATGTGATTGTGAAGCATGCATTGCCCAATGCCTTAAACCCAGTTGTAACGGCCATTACAGGCTGGTTTGCCGAACTGCTTGCCGGCGCTTTTTTTATAGAGTATATTTTTAACTGGAAAGGTATTGGCAAAATCACTGTGGACGCCTTGGAAAACCTCGACTTCCCGGTAGTAATGGGCAGCGTATTGTTCACAGCCACTTTCTTCGTGGTGATCAACATCCTGGCAGACATTCTCTACGGTTGGATAGACCCGAGAGCAAGGGTTGTGTAGGTGACATGATTTGTATAGTTGTGGCAACTAAAAAACAAATACAAAATACACACATGAACGCTATCAAGTTAGCCTCTATTGTTTTAAACTGTTACTTGTGTAATTAAGACAAACAGCAACGTTTCACGGTATGCTACAAAAATTCAGCATTCAAGAGGATAAGCAATTCAGCTTCTTGGCTATTCTAAGCGATAAGCATTAAATTTCATTACTTGTTAATATTATTTTTTTTGACCAATTATCAAAAATGTATATTTTTACCCAAACTATTTCTTATGAGAAAATTACTGGCAGTGCTATGCCTATCACTGTTTTTTCTTCGGTCCGATGCACAGATTTTAGACATGCTTAAAGGCAGGGTAAAAGACAAAGCGGTGGAAACAGCCACCTCGCTGGCAGGCAATAAGGTAAATAATCTCATTACAACCCAGACCATCACTACCAACTTCGGCGATTGCGATGTGCGCAATATCAAAGATCCGGGCTTCGGCGCAGATGAACAATACACTGATCTTTGCCATGCGGAATTTTCAGAAAATGGTTTTGTACTGCGTCCCGGTTATTATGAGCTCAGGATAAAAAGCTTTTGTCTCCAGGCAGGCACCTACGCCCCCGGAAAAGGCGATGGATATTTATATGCTCCGTTGAAAGGGCCTAAAAAAGATATTGTAGATAAAATTGTAAAAAACTGGTATAAAAAGCAGGATATCTCCCAGGCAGATGTGCAAATGCTGCTGTGGGCAATTATATCTAAAGCTAATTTCAAAAATATCAGCCCTGAATTAAAGCTGGTGGCAGAGCAATTACTTTCCCCTAAAGAAATATTGAGCCTGAGCAATATGGGGCTTGACTTTGTTCCTGACAATGTAATGTCTGAAGTAAAAATGAATCTGCCAAAGCCCGTACAACTGGTGTTGGAAGCAGAAAATAAAATGCGGCAATTCTTTAATTCAGCAAGTTATAATTACAATGAGCTGGAAAGATTTGCGATGCTTGCGGGTGTGAACACCCAAAGGTCTACCATTAACTATGGCACATGGGGCCTGCATCCCGGCGGCTTCTGGATAGCTTATCTGCCATCTGGTTACAGCCAGATGAAAGTACGCATCTTTGTACCGGCGGATAAAGGCACCGTAAACTATATACCGTCTAATGACGTAGCTGTGCCTGCAAACGAATCGAGCCAGCGGTTACTGCTCAGCGATGTGAAGAATTGCGATTAATTACTATTTTTTTACCCATATATTGTAGAAAAATTTTACAGTGCACAACGTTGTACGGAATAATACCTATAGTTTTTAAAGTAAGTTTTGACTATCTTTAAACACAAAATTATTACTTACAACAAATACCTGCATCATGTGTTTAAAAAGAGCGCTCACCTGCATTCTGCTGCTGTTATCTGCAACAGTTTTTTCTCAGTCTGTAATTCGTATCAACCAATTGGGTTATCAGCCAAATGGTATCAAAGTAGCTGTATGGGGAACTAAGGAAAACGTGGTGCCTGCTGCGTTTGAGCTGATTGACTCGGCAACAAAGAAAGTAGTTTTTAGACACAGTACCGGTAAGAGATTCGGCGCATACGGGCCTTTTGCACATACACTGCGGTTAGACTTTACTAAGTATAAAACTTCCGGTGTTTATTTCCTGAGAGCAGGCAATGCGGTGTCGCCAAGCTTTAAAATTCATAAAGATGTATACAAAGGCACTGCAGACTTTACGCTCAGGTACATGCGCCAACAGCAATGCGGCTTTAATCCTTACACCAAAGATTCCTGCCATACACATGACGGCTACACTTTGTACGGCCCTATGCCGGATAGTACACGCATAGATGTTGTGGGCGGCTGGCACGATGCCTCTGATTACCTGCAATATTCCACAACTTCCGCCAATGCTGCGTTTCACCTGCTGGCAGCCTACCGAGATTTTCCCAATGTATTCGGTGATGCGCACCAGGCAAACGGCCTGGAAGGAAAAAACAATATCCCCGATGTGTTAGATGCTGCCAGGTGGGGCATGGACTGGCTGAAAAAAATGCATCCTAAAGATGACTGGTTATTCAACCAGATCGCTGATGACCGCGACCACCGCGGTATGCGCATTCCCAAAGAAGATACTTTTTATGGAAGGGGCTTTGAAAGGCCGGTGTATTTCTGTTCAGGCAAGCCACAGATGCGTAAAGACCTTTTGAATGAAACCAAAGGTGTGGCATCAACGGCCGGTAAGTTTACCGGCGCCTTTGCATTGGGCTATAAGGTATTCAAAGATATTGACCCGGATTACGCCAAATCCTTGTACAACAAGGCTTTTACGGCTTACGAAATGGGCGTGAAGCAACCGGGTGTGCACCAGACAGCCTCCGTAGTATCGCCCTACATTTATGCAGAGGACAATTATGTTGATGACATGCACCTGGCTGCCGCAGAACTGTATTCGCTTACTAAGCAAGCACGGTATAAAAACGAATCATTGCACTTCGGCAGGCAGGAAAAAATTACACCCTGGCTGGGCAAAGACACAGCTAAACATTACCAATGGTATCCTTTTATTAACTTAGGGCATTATGCGCTGGGGAAATACGATGCCATCAATAAAAAAGAAATGGCAGGCTACTACAGGCAAGGCATAGAGTTGGTTTGGAAGAAAGCTAAAAACAATGCATTTTACAGGGGCATTCCATTTATCTGGTGCAGCAATAACCTTACTACCTCATTTGCCATCCAATGCCTGTGGTACAAAGAATTTACAAAAGACACGGCGTATGATGAACTCATGCAGGCAAACCTTGACTGGCTCTTTGGCTGCAATCCCTGGGGCACCAGCATGGTGTATGGTTTGCCTGCATGGGGTGATACGCCGGCAGATCCGCATGCAGCTTTTTCAAAGATCGGCAATATGCCTGTAGACGGGGGCCTTGTTGACGGGCCTGTGTATACCAACATCTATAAGAACCTGATAGGCATCAGGCTGGTTGATGATGATGAGTATGCAGATTTTCAAAGCGACCTGGCTGTTTACCATGATGACTATGGCGATTACAGTACTAATGAACCTACCATGGATGGCACCGCTTCATTAGTTTATCTGCTGGCTGCTATGGAAAATAAAAGCGGTGAAGTAAAAAAAAACTCCCAACCGCCCATGGCGCAATAATAAGAGGTGATGCAAGCAAGAAGCAAATAGCTTTGGTATTTACCGGAGATGAATTTGCCGACGGGGCGCAGCATATCATCAATACTTTGCAAAAAGAAAAAATAAAAGGTTCTTTCTTTTTCACAGGAAATTTTTATGCTAATCCAGCATTCAGCAATGCAATAAAAAAATTGAAATCGAATGGCCATTATCTCGGGGCACATTCCGATAAGCATTTGCTTTACAATGACTGGAACAACCGGGATAGCTTACTGGTAACTAAAGAAGAATTTACCGAAGATCTCGCAGCTAATTATGCTAAAATGAAAAAATTCGGGATCAATAAAAAGGCTGCCTTCTATTTTCTTCCGCCCTACGAATGGTATAATCAAACAATTGCCGACTGGACTACTAAATCAGGTTTGCAGCTCATCAATTTTACACCCGGCACTTTATCACACGCTGATTATACCACGCCTGATGCTAAAAATTATCGAAGTTCACAAGTTATATATGATAATATTATTGCTTATGAAAATGCAAACACCCTGAACGGTTTTATCTTGCTTTCGCACATTGGTACACATCCCGGAAGAACCGATAAATTTTATAAGTATCTTCCAAAACTCATTTCCTATTTAAAAAAGAAAGGGTATCAATTTGTAAAAATTGATGAACTGTTACGATAATTTTTTTCAGAATTCATTCACAGTAGACGAATTCGGCATTAATATTGCGATAAGTGTAATCCGTTGTATATGTGATATACTAAAAAACAAGAAAGCAAGCGGTTCGTTTTAATGTAACATCAAAGCTCAAAATCAGGCTTTTTAAACTATAAAAATAAAAAAGTAAAAAGATGAAAAAACAATTTTTATTTCTCTTACTCATCGTAGCAACAGTAATTTTCTCAGCAGTATCTTGTAGTAAAGACAGTGAAAAAGTTACGGATCCACTAATTGGCAACTGGAAAATTGTAACCATCAAAACATCATCAGGTCAACCTACAGATGTTACAAACAAATCATGCTTCAAGGAATCCTATTTTCAGGCAAATGCAAGTACTTTTAAATTTAGTCTGTCTCAGCCTCAAACGGGTACTACAACCTGTAAGGTTCAAAATTTAGAATTTCCTTGGACAAAAAAAGACAATGTGTATTATTATACAGTCAATAAAGAAGAAAAAAAATTGCCCATAGTATTATCCAATAATAATCAAACATTGCAATTCACTATTGTTAATGAATCATCGGGTACTATGGTTTTTACATACACGAAACAATAACAAATCGTTTCAGTTAAATATGAGGCTGCCTCTATAAAGAAGAGTCAGCCTCATTTTTTATTATCGTACAATAAGTACAAGCATTATAGTCTGCCTTGTATTTACTTGAAATTAATTATTTTTGCAGCATTATGACTATTGAAAATTTAAATGATATAAGGGACCGATTAAGCGTCCTGAGGAGGTTTCTTTGACGTAGATAACCGCACGTCTAAAATTGAAATTGATAGACAACTTTCGCTGTCTGCAGGCTTTTGGGACGATAACGAACGTGCCACACAAACCATGAAAGATATCCAGACGAATGAAAACTGGTTAAAACTATATACAGATACTGACACTTCTGTTGAAGACTTTGCTACACTTTTTGAGTTTTGGAAAGCAGGTGAAGCTACGGAAGAAGAAACATATACAGCATACAAAAAAGCTTTGGAAGATTTAGAAGATGCTGAATATAAAAGTTCGCTTAATCAACCCGAAGATGAGATGCCTGCCGTACTACAAATTACGCCCGGAGCCGGTGGCACCGAAAGTCAGGATTGGGCAGAGATGCTACTGCGTATGTACCGTATGTATGGCGAGAAGCAAGGTTGGAAGGTAACAGAACTGGAATACCAGAGCGGCGATGAAGCGGGTATTAAATCTGCTACCTTACAATTTGATGGTCCGTTTGCTTATGGCTTCTTAAAATCTGAAAGCGGTGTACACCGACTGGTGCGCATCTCACCTTTTGATAGTAATGCACGCAGGCATACATCCTTTGCTTCTGTTTTTGTCTATCCATTGATAGATAATTCTATTGAAATAAATATTCATGAGAATGATGTAAAAATGGAAACGGCGCGCAGTGGCGGTGCAGGCGGGCAAAATGTAAACAAGGTAGAAACTAAAGTAATGCTCACACACATCCCTACAGGTATTGTGGTCGTTTGTCAAACAGAAAGAACACAGTTAGGCAACCGTGAAAAAGCAATGACCATGCTGAAAAGCCGTTTATACGAAGAGGAGCTGCGCAAGCGTGAAGCGCTGAAAGAAGAGGCTAATTCCTCGAAGAAAAAAATTGAATGGGGCAGCCAGATACGATCCTATGTCTTTCATCCATACAAAATGATCAAAGACCACCGTACAGATTTTGAAACAGGAAATATACAACCTGTCATGGATGGCGAGCTGGATGGCTTTATCAAGGCTTATTTGATGAGTGAAAAAGAATAACTTACACCAAATATTCAAACAGCATATCGCTTTTGTTAAGCTCTGTAAAGTCTAAATTGTATTTCAGCATCCGCTCGATAAGTGGCGGATAATCAGCTTTGTTGAGCAGTTCGAGGCCAACCAGTGCCGGGCCGTATTCTTTATTCACTTTGTGGATGTATTCAAAGCGTGCAATATCATCATTCGGCCCTAAGACATCATTTAAAAACTGGCGCAGGGATCCGGGTTTTTGTGCAAAACGTATGAGAAAATAATGTTTCAACCCTTCAAATTGCAGCGACCGCTCCTTGATCTCAGGCATGCGGTCAATATCGTTGTTGCTGCCGCTGACAATACAAACTACATTTTTACCTTTGATCCTGTCGCGGAAATCGTCCAGAGCTGCTATTGACAAAGCCCCGGCAGGCTCAGCTACAATTGCGTCTTTATTATATAGTTCAAGAATGGTTGAGCATACTTTGCCTTCCTGCACCAGCTGTATTTCATCCGTTACTTCTTTCGCTACAATGTAGTTGAGGTCTCCTACTCTTTTTACGGCTGCGCCATCTACAAAACTGTCGATCTGATCCAACGTTATCGGGCCGCCAGCTTTAAAGGCAGCGGTAAGTGAAGGAGCGCCGGAAGGCTCCACGGCTATGATCTGTGTATCGCGTGAATGCTGCTTTACGTACGAGCCAATACCTGCCAGCAGGCCGCCGCCGCCTACAGGAATAAAAATATAGTCTACGTGTTCTATGTCTTCCAGTATTTCCTTGCCAATTGTACCCTGCCCTTCTATAACTTTTTCATGGTCAAACGGCGGTATAAAACTCATCTGGTGTTCTATGGTGTATTTCTTGGCAGCAATGGCGCAATCGTCGAAATTTTCGCCGTGCAGGATCACTTCAATATTCTCACCGCCAAACATTTTTGTCTGGTTGATCTTTTGTTTGGGAGTAATGCCGGGCATAAATACCACGCCTTTGATGTCTAACGCTTTGCAGCTGTAAGCAAAACCCTGGGCATGGTTGCCTGCGCTTGCGCATACAACGCCGTTCCTGGTTGCGCCTTCCGGCAGGGAGCGCATCATGTTGTAAGCACCGCGCAATTTATAAGAGCGCACAACCTGCAAGTCTTCTCTTTTTAAATAAACCTTACACTCATACCTCGTTGAAAGATTCCTGTTGAATTGCAGCGGTGTATGCCTTACCACATCTTTCAACCGTACTGCCGCATCTGCAATGTTTACATTTAATTCCCTTAACGTATCAAACATGTTATCTCGGACTATTTTAAAAAAGAATGTTTTGAATTTTAAAGGTAATTCAAAACATTCTATAGAAATTAATTATTTTCCGGCCTTAAACTTCTTACTGTTTTCCCGGCCTGCCACATTTCACTCTGCTGCAGCTCCTGTAATTCTGCATTGAGTTTATCGCGGTAGTCTGCCTGTGAGTTGCTGTCTATGGAGCGCTGTGATTCTTTGCCGCTGGCCACGCTTTCGTAAAGCTCTTCAAAAACAGGCTGGGTTGCATCCTTGAATTTTTTCCACCAGTCCAGTGCGCCGCGTTGTGCAGTGGTAGAGCAATTTGCGTACATCCAGTCCATGCCGTTTTCGGCTACTAACGGCATCAGCGATTGCGTCAGTTCTTCTACAGTTTCGTTGAACGCTTCGGAAGGAGTATGACCTTTTGAGCGTAACACTTCATATTGCGCAGCAAAGATACCCTGTATAGCGCCCATTAGCGTGCCGCGCTCGCCTGTAAGGTCGCTGTACACCTCTCTTTTGAAATCTGTTTCAAACAAATATCCGCTACCTACAGCAATACCTAAAGCGATGGCTCTTTCTTTAGCTCTGCCGGTAGCGTCCTGGTATATAGCAAAGCTGCTGTTTAGCCCGCGTCCCTGCAGGAACATGCGGCGAAGAGATGTGCCTGAACCTTTAGGGGCTACAAGTATCACGTCTACATCAGCAGGTGGTACAATGCCTG
This sequence comes from Bacteroidota bacterium, assembly GCA_023422835.1. Classification (GTDB taxonomy): domain Bacteria; phylum Bacteroidota; class Bacteroidia; order Chitinophagales; family Chitinophagaceae; genus Haoranjiania; species Haoranjiania flava. Next base: position 54,303 of record JAFAGI010000007.1, read on the forward strand.
TCTGCTCGTTAAATGTAATGCCAAAGCCGTGTGAGAAGTACAACGCTTTGCCGGCAGTCAGGTGCTTTTGTACAGTGGGCCATAGTTCTATCTGCGCAGCATCGCTCAGCAGGTAGCAGATGATGGTGCCTCTTTCCAAAGCTTCTTCTATTTCAAAAAGTGTTTCGCCCGGTACAAAGCCGTCGGCCACGGCTTTATCCCAACTTTTTGAGTTTTTACGCTGGCCCACGATAACGTTGATGCCATTGTCTTTCTGATTCAGCGCCTGACCCGGACCCTGAACGCCGTAGCCGATCACGGCTACAGTTTCACCTTTCAGTACTTCCTGTGCTTTTGAGAGCGGGAATTCTTCGCGGGTTACTACATTTTCTTCAACGCCGCCGAAATTTAATTTTGCCATATTGTGTTCTTGTTTTTGTTAATAGATGATGTTATGTGATTTTACACTAATCTTTTTATAGCTTTACAATATCCGTAATGCAATGTTTCGTGCATTAAAACCACCTGTGTGAGTTCCTCAAAATTAGCAGCCTCCGTAGCGAACGTAGTGAACTTACAAAGACTGATATGTGAAAACAAACCCTGGCGATAGTCCTGCTCTACCTGGTCAGGTAAAGTATTCATCAGTGTTTTAAGCTGCTCAATCTCTTCGCGGCCTATAAATGCATCGGGCCTGCTGCCGTTTTTATATTTTTCGGAAAATACCATTTGCCTATCCGGCTGCACGCCGGTGCGTATATAAAAAATAGCTTCTGTTGCTATGGCAATGTGCCCGTAGTTCCAGGCAATGTTGTTAGTAAAGCCGGCAGGAACGGTGTTTAATTGCTCAATGGTTAGTTCCTCTATCAGCGCAGTAAAACTCTTTCTCAGTACTTTGATCAATTGTAAAGTATGCATCATGATGATTTTTTTACATGGTGAATACTTCTTCGTTCTGATCGAGGAATTCGTTTTCAATTACTTGAGGTGATGGGGCCTCCGCTTCAAATTCTTTCAATTTGGCATGGAAGCCTTCACTGTTTTTAATGATGGCAACCCTGGCGCTTCTTACAAATTCTATCAGGCCGAATGGCGCTAAAGCTTTCAGCAGTTTGTCTATTTCTTCATGGTGGCCTACGTTTTCAAAAACAGTATAGTCGTTGCGGATCACTACTGCCTGTGCGCCACATTCGCGCAGTAACCTTTCTACCGTAGCTTTTTCAGCGATCACGCTGGTTGATACTTTGTACAGGGCCAGTTCCTGCCAAACGATCTCATCATTGGTATTGTAATAAGCCTTCAGCACTTCTACCTGCTTTTCTATCTGCCGGCATATCTTGCGGATGAGGTCTTCTGTTTCTTCAATTACAATAGTAAATCTTGAAATGCCTTCAATCTCTGTGGGAGATACGTTCAGGCTTTCCACGTTTATTTTTCTCCTTGAAAACATAATGGAGATACGGCTCAACAATCCGATCTGGTTTTCAGTAAATATCGTGATTGTATATTCTTTTTTAGTGCCCATTTTATTTGTGAGTTATGATTTGTGATGTATGATTTAATTTATGAGTTTTTGCGCTTATATTTTGCTGTTTTACTGATCTGTGCCAAGATAGCTGTCAGTTCATTTGCTTCTTTTTTAAGTTGAAGGACGCTATGGCTATTCATAAAATCATCAATGGATTAAGCACACGCTGTGGCTCTGTTCTTACTCCTGCTTAACCTAATAACTGCCCGCTAATTCATGCAACAGCATTTTCGGGTAGCGTTTCAACAAATTAATAACCTCTAAGGGAAATTTTTTTGTTCTGTTATGCAAGTCTGATTTATTCATCATTCATAAATCCTTACATCTTAAATTAATTTATTTCAACCTGATTTCGCTTACGCTGTTGCCTTGCGGAACCATCGGGAATACATTGTTTTCCTTCCCTACCATCACTTCCAGCACGTAAGCATCTTCCGCATCCAGCATTTCTTGTAAACCTTCACGCAAATCTTTCCTGTCGCTGATTTTCCTGGAAGCAATGCCGTAGCCTTCGGCAACTGTCTGGTAATTGGGGCTTTGAATGTCAACGAAAGAATATCTTCTATCGTTAAAAAGTTGTTGCCACTGGCGTACCATTCCCAAGAATTCATTGTTCAATATCAGGATTTTTACTTTTATTTTTTCCTGCATGATGGTGCCGAATTCCTGTATGGTCATCTGTATACCTCCATCGCCTACAATACCTATCACGGTTCTGTCCGGCGCGCCTACTGCGGCCCCGATAGCAGCCGGCAATCCAAAGCCCATGGTGCCCAATCCGCCTGATGTAATATTGCTTCTAGATTGTGTATATTTTGCGTAGCGGCAGGTAACCATCTGGTGCTGGCCAACGTCTGTTACCAATATAGCATCTCCGTTTGTAAGGTTGTTAAGTTCCTTGATCACCTCACCCATAGACATGATCTCGGTTGACGGGTTCATTTCCGGGTGTATCACTTCTTTTATCTCTTCTTTTTCCAGTTCACGGAATTCATTCAGCCAGGCGCTATGATCTCTTTTATCAATCAGTTCCGTAAGCAGGGGCAATGTTTCTTTACAATCTCCCCACACCGGTACGGTTGTTTTTACATTCTTATCAATTTCAGCAGGATCAATATCCAGGTGAATGATTTGTGCCTGTTTGGCATATTTATCCAGCCTGCCGGTAACCCGGTCATCGAAACGCATACCCACTCCTATCAACACATCGCAGGAATTGGTTTGCACATTCGGCGCATAGTTGCCATGCATACCCAGCATGCCTACATTGAGTCTGTGGTCTGATGGTAAAGCGCTTTCACCCAGAATTGTCCAGCCGGCAGGGATATCTGCTTTTTCAATAAACTCTTTAAATTCTTTTTCTGCCTCCCCCAAAATTACTCCCTGCCCGAAGATCACAAATGGTTTTTTAGCTTCGTTGATCACCTGTGCAGCACGCTCTATATATTCTTTGCGCACCAATGGTTTGGGCCTGTAGCTTCTTATGCGGCTACATCTCTCGTAAGGCGGGCATTCAAATTTTTCTATCTGTGCATTTTTGGTAATATCAATCAGTACTGGCCCCGGGCGCCCTGTTTTAGCAATGTGAAACGCTTTCGCTAAAACGGAAGGTATCTCATCTGCCTGGGTTATCTGGTGATTCCATTTTGTAATAGGCGTTGTAATGTTTACCACATCAGTCTCTTGGAAGGCATCGGTGCCCAGCAGGCTGGCAAATACCTGGCCTGTAATACAGACAAGAGGTGTACTGTCAATCATAGCGTCTGCAATACCTGTGACCAGGTTGGTTGCGCCAGGTCCGCTGGTCGCAAACACTACGCCTACCTTGCCTGAAGCTCTTGCATATCCCTGGGCTGCATGAATAGCGCCCTGCTCATGACGGACTAAAATATGTTTGATCTTAGTGTTGTAATCATACAACGCATCATAAATAGGCATGATTGCACCTCCCGGGTAACCGAAGATTGTACTTATATCTTCGGCAAGTAATGCTTCAAGAACTGCCTGTGAACCGCTTAACTCTGCCATTTCTTTATTTATTTTTATTTATTTAATTACCAATTTTTACTCTCTCTGAATACAACTATCTGTTGTGTATGATGTTTGCCATGCCAAACGCTCACTGATACAAGGTTCCACAGCTTTACAGGCTTTTCCCGGTCTGGATAAACTACTGTACGCATCCAATCCTCATCACTCAGACCGGTTAACAGCTTTTCCCATTTATTGTGCAAGGCATGCAATAACGTGAGCGAGACATTTACCGGTACGGCGGCGTCGTTCAGCGTTATCCACGCATCTTGGTCAAACGGAGTGATTGTGGGGTTGTCCTGTGCCAAAGCGAATTTACATCTTGTATAATAGTTAATGCTGCTGTCTGCCATGTGATGCACGAACTGAGCAGGCGACCATCCGCCCTGCCTGTATGGTGTGTTTAGCTGGTACTCATCCAGGTCTTTGACAGCCATTTCCATCAACGCAGGCAATGCCGCCAGGTCCGAAAGCATTTTCTCTTTCAATGTATTTGAAAAAGGCTTTGGCTCAAATGTGCCGATCGGGTATTGCAGATTTGTTTCACTCATTTTGTTTATTTAAAAATCGTCAGTAACACATCCTTTATCAGCCGGTGCCACTGTTTTCGCGTATTTATATAAAAGACCGCTTTTAACTTTCAATTCGGGTTGCTGCCATGCCGCTTTGCGTTTAGCAATTTCTTCTTCGCTAACTTTCAAAGTGATCGTATTATTCACTGCATCTATTTCAATGATGTCATCATCCTGTACCAGCCCTATTAGGCCGCCCTCGAAAGCTTCTGGTGTAATATGGCCTACAACGAAACCATGTGTGCCGCCGCTGAACCTTCCGTCGGTAATCAAAGCAACAGACTTGCCCAAACCTGCACCGATAATGGCGCTTGTGGGCTTCAGCATTTCAGGCATACCGGGTGCCCCTTTCGGACCTTCGTTGATGATCACTACCACATCACCTTTTCTTACACGCCCGCTTTCAATGCCTTTGATCAGGTTCTGTTCGCCGTCAAAAACTCTTGCCGTCCCTTCAAATCGTTCGCCTTCTTTACCGGATATTTTGGCTACGCTGCCGTTTTCCGCAAGGTTGCCGTATAGTATCTGCAGGTGGCCCGTAGCTTTGATGGGCTTTTCCAGGGGATAAATAATGTCTTGCTTTTCAAAGTCAAGTTCCGGTACTTCTGCCAGGTTATCTGCTAATGTTTTTCCTGTAACCGTCAGGCAGGAGCCATCCAGCAAGCCTTTGCCCAATAAATATTTCATCACTACCGGCAGGCCGCCGATATTGTGCAGGTCCTGCATTAAATATTTTCCGCTGGGTTTAAAGTCAGCCAGCACGGGGATGCGGTTGCTTACATTTTGCACATCGTCCTGCGTTAAAACAATGTCTACCGCTTTGGCCATCGCTATCAGGTGCAGCACAGCGTTGGTACTTCCGCCCAAAACCATGATCGTTACCAGTGCATTTTCAAATGCAGCCCTGGTCATGATGTCGCGCGGTTTTATATCCTTTTCGAGTAATAATTTTATGGCTCTTCCTGCATCTTCACATTCCCTTCTTTTTTCTTCGCTGATGGCCGGGTTGGAAGATGAGTAAGGCAATGACATGCCTAAAGCTTCAATGGCAGCGGCCATAGTGTTAGCGGTATACATACCGCCACATGCTCCTGCGCCCGGACAGGAATGTTTTACTATCTGAATAAAATCTTCCGGTGTAATGTCGCCCGCTATCTTTTGTCCCAGCGCTTCAAACGCAGAAATAATATTAAGGTCCTGGCCCTGGTAATGCCCGGGAGCAATCGTGCCGCCGTAAACCATGATGGACGGGCGGTTGAGCCTCCCCATCGCGATCAGGGAGCCCGGCATGTTTTTATCGCAGCCCGGTACAGCTATCAGCCCATCATAATATTGCGCGCCGCATACGGCTTCAATGCTGTCTGCGATCACATCGCGGCTGATGAGCGAGTAGCGCATGCCGGGTGTTCCGTTGCTCATACCATCGCTTACACCTATTGTATGGAATATCAGGCCCACGAGGTCATTCTTCCACACACCATCTTTGATCACTTTGGCAAGATCATTCAGATGCATGTTGCAGGTGTTGCCGTCGTAGCCCATGCTTACGATGCCTACCTGCGCCTTTTGTAAATCTTCATCTGTAAGGCCTATGCCATATAGCTGTGCCAATGTTGCGGGCTGTGTTTCATCCTGTGTGAATGTTTTGGAATATTTGTTTAATTCTGACATGAAAATATTTATTCTGCTTATTAATTTAAATGATGGTTGATTTGCCCAGTACCACGTACTTTTTATTGATCTCTGATGGAGCTTTCTGCTCTATAAAATCTTTTATGAGGTCACCGATCACAGAAGTGGAATAATAATTTACCGAGTCAATATCCTGGCTTACAAAGCCATGTTCCAATGCCCAGCTTACTGCCCTTCTCACAAGCGCCGCTTCTTCATACATCTCAAAATAATCCAGCATCATAGCTGCAGATAAAACCGATCCTACGGGGTTGGCAATATCCTTGCCTGCACCCTGCGGATATGATCCGTGGATGGGCTCAAACAAAGCGGTGCCCGAACCTATTGAAGATGAGGGCAGCAGGCCGATAGAACCGCTGAGCACACTTGCTTCATCGCTGATAATATCTCCGAACATATTTTCTGTAAGAATTACATCAAATTGTTTGGGGTTAATGATCAGCTGCATAGATGCGTTGTCAACAAACATATAATCAACAGCTACTTCAAGATATTGCTGTGCAATTTCCTGCACTACCTTTCTCCACAAGCGTGATGTTTCCAAAACATTTGCCTTATCAACCAGTGTTATTTTTTTCTTTCTGTTCATAGCGTGCCTAAACGCCAGGTGAGCTACCCGCTCTATTTCAGCTTTGGTATACAAACAGAGGTCTGAAGCTGTATTTTTATCATCACTCAATGTTTTCTCGCCAAAATAAATTCCTCCCGTAAGCTCGCGGCATATAACAAGGTCAACATCTTGAAGCCTGTCAGGTTTCAAGGGCGATAAGTGTTGCAATGTAGGGTACGTGCTTATAGGACGTATGTTTGCGTAAAGCTGCAGCTCCTTCCTGATGCGCAGCAAACCCTGTTCAGGCCTCACTTTTGCATGGGGGTCATTATCGTATTTAGGATGGCCTATGGCGCCAAACAATACGGCATCGCTGTTTTTGCAACTGTCTATTGTGGCCTGTGGAAGCGGATCGCCGGTTTTATCAATAGCGCAGGCGCCCATTATCTTCTGATCGTACTCAAATTTATGGTTGAACTGCTCAGCAACCGCATTCAACACTTTTATTGATTGCTTGGTAACCTCCGGCCCGATTCCGTCTCCGCAGATGACTGTTATTTTCTTTTCCATATAATTGCTGCACAAAGCAGCTATTTTTTTAATTTAATCTTAATGTATATTTTATACAATCAGGTATTTCCTCATCGTAGTGACTCACATAAATAATTGTTTTATCAGTATTTCCGGCTATCTCATCAACCAGGTTCACAAAGTCTTTGGTTTGCTGGCTGTCCAGTCCCTGGCATGGTTCATCCAGTATTAACAATGGCGGGTTTTTTACTAAAGCTCTCGCTAATAAAAGCAGTCTTTGTTTACCCTGAGATACTGAAGACAATGTTTTTAAGGCATCATGCTGCATATGCAAAATATTCAACCATTTATGAACTAAACCAATTTGTTCCTCAGTTAATTTTTTATATAAGCCAATGGTGTCAAAGAACCCGGATGCAACAGCTTCAAAACACGTGATACTTTTGTCAAAGTAGGCGTATAACTCCGAAGACATAAAACCGATATTCTTTTTTATATCCCAAATGGTTTCTCCTGTGCCTCTTTTCCTGTCAAACAAAATAATATCATTTGCATAAGCCTGTGGGTTATCGCCATTGATCAGACTAAGTAAAGTAGATTTCCCTGAACCATTCCTTCCGCTCACCAGCCAACGTTCGCCTTTGTTTACCAACCAGTGAATAGAATCCAGGATTTGTTTTTCACCATACTTCACACTTACATTTGTCATTTGTACAGCTATAGCAAATTCTTTACTGTTTTTAGACAATGGCAGTTCTGAAAGATCAAATCGTGATTTTTCGCTGATGTGCGTTTTAAAAGTATAATCTTCCTTACGTCCGAAAAAATTTACTTTTCCTCCTTTTAACTCCAACACGTGTGTAAACACATCCAGGTATTCGAAGTGAGCTCCTGCTATAATGATGAGCTGGGCATATTTGCCTATTTGCTTCAAAATTGCGCCTAAATTTTTTCTGCTCTCTGCATCCAGGCCGGTGAAAGGTTCATCAAAAATTAGCAGCTGTGCCTCTTCAAGCAAAGCTTTTATTAACTGGAAACGTTTGTGTTCACCACTTGACAGTTGCAGTAATGGCTTGTCAAGAATATACTGCACATTATATTGATCTGAAAGAAAATTAATTCTTGGCTTATCATTTTTTACTTTCACCAGCAATTCTGAAACAGTATCACTATCCTCATTATCATAACTGTTGTAGCGCTGCTGGTAGTAACCATCGGTGGTATTGCTTTTGTTTTTTAATGTCATCCTCTGCTCAACAAAAACTTTTTTCTTATTGCCCGAAAATACCAATTTCAAAGAGCCTGATGCAAATATTTTACCTGCTAAAACCTTTGCCAGTATTGTTTTTCCGCTTCCGGAGCTGCCTGTTATGATTAAATGTTCTCTGTCGTTTAACCGGAAAGAAACATTCTGCAGCAGATATTCTTCGCCTGCTTTTAGTGTTATAGATTCGGCGCAAATCACTGATTATTATATTTCTTTTCAAACTCCTCAATCTCATCCCGCATATTCAGTAAATAGTCTATATCGTCGAAGCCGTTGATCAGGCAGGTTTTTTTATATTCATTGATCTCGAAAAACTCCTGTTTGCTGGTAGGGATCACCGTGATAGTTTGATTTTTAATATCCACCTCAATTTCAGTAGCCGGATCTTTTTTCAGCTCCTCAAAGATATGCTGTAAAAATTCTTCTGAAACGGTTACCGGCACTATAAAATTGTTCAGCGCATTATTTTTAAAAATATCGGCGAAAAAGCTGCTCACTACCACATCAAAACCATAATCTTTTATAGCCCATGCAGCATGCTCGCGCGAAGATCCGCAGCCGAAGTTCTTTCCGGCTATCAATATTTTGCCTGAATAGATTTTGTTGTTTAAAGGAAATGAAGCTACCTGTTGAGACTCATCATCATTTTCATAACGCCAGTCGCGAAAAAGGTTTTTACCGAAACCCTCTCTGCTTGTAGCTTTCAGGAAGCGCGCCGGTATGATCTGATCAGTATCAATGTTTTCTAGTTCAATAGGAACTGCACCAGACCTGATAGTTTTTTTTTGATTGTATTGCACGCTGGTGCCTCCCTTGCTTTCTTCCTGCTTATTCAAAATAATTCCCATACAATATTTTACTTTAATTAATTCTCCAACAATTCCACCATCTTTTTTGCGCTGATCACCGGCAAAAGCGGGTGTGCTATTTTTTTATAATCTTTTAAATCAGAAGTAACGAAATAATCCATCTTATTGTCCAATGCTATTTGGTATAATACCGCCTGTTCCAGATCATTTTTTGCAGTGTGATATGCTTTGATGACTGTTTCGTTTGAGCAGGGAAGCACTGTAATAAAGGAAAGCATTTCGTTGATTCCTCTTTTAAACATATCTGCTTTTATGCTTTTACTTGTGAGATATGCCGTAGTATTAATCACTGATTCAGATAAAAATAAATTGAATAGTCCTACTTCACCTGCCGAAATGATTGTCCACGCATCGTTATTCCCCTGCCTTTCTGCGAGGTAAGCATCCACAATGATATTTATATCTAAAAATAAATTATACGCCATACTTTTCTTTTAAATAATCCTCGCGCGCTCTGTTGATATCAACAATGGAAATATCATTAATGCATCCGCCATATTTCTCCACAAAAGATTTCTTGCCCGACCTATACTTTGCTTCTTTCCTGATCAGTGAAGAAAAATATTCTTCGGCTATTTTCGATACAGATGTTTTTCTTTTTGCCGCATATTGTTTAATGCGCATTGCTGTATCTTCTTGTATAGTAAGGTTTAATTTTGTGGTCATTACTTATCATTTTTATAAAGATACGCCTCTTTTTTAATTATACGCCTACAAATGTTATTATTTATTAATCTGGAAACATTATACCAGCTCTCTTACATCTGTAACCTTACCAGTAATAGCCGCAGCTGCTGCTGTTAAAGGGCTGGCAAGCATTGTTCTGGCATTCTGTCCCTGCCTCCCTTCAAAATTCCTGTTGCTGGTAGATACGCAATATTTACCGGCCGGTATTTTATCTTCATTCATGCCCAGGCAGGCACTGCAACCGGGTTGGCGAAATTGGAAACCTGCCGCTTCAAGTATTTCATCAATGCCTTCTGCTTTTGCCTGCGCTTCCACCTGCTTGCTGCCCGGCACTACCCACACGGTGACATGCGCTGCTTTCTTTCTGCCTTTTACAAACTCCGCTACTGTGCGCAGATCTTCAATACGGCTGTTGGTGCAACTGCCTATGAACACGTAATCTATAGGGTGGTCTTTTAATGTTTCACCCGCATGGAAACCCATATATGCTATTGATTTTTCAAAAGAAGTCCTGTCTTTTTCTTCAACCTCGTTGATAGCCGGTACGCTTCCTGTGATGCCAACGCCCATGCCGGGATTTGTTCCGTAAGTGATCATGGGTTCTATGTCTTCGGCCTTGAAGAAATATTCTTTATCGAACTGGGCATCTTCATCTGAATAAAGCTCCTTCCATTCAGCCAGTTTCTTTTCCCACGCTTCTCCGGATGGTGCAAATTTTCTTCCTTTGATATAATCAAAAGTGACTTCATCCGGCGCTATCATACCGCCTCGTGCGCCCATTTCTATGCTCATGTTGCAAATGGTCATCCGTGCTTCCATGCTTAAGTTACGTATGGAAGATCCTGCAAACTCAACAAAATAACCAGTGGCACCGCTTGCAGATATTTTTGAAATGATGTAGAGAATAATGTCTTTTGAAGTAACTCCTTTTCCCAACTCGCCGTCAACATTTATTCGCATCAGTTTCGGACGGCTTTGAAGGAGGCATTGCGTTGCCAGTACCATCTCCACTTCGCTTGTGCCTATACCAAATGCAATGCTGCCAAATGCTCCGTGAGTACTGGTGTGGCTGTCGCCGCAAACATAGGTGCAGCCGGGTTGTGTTACTCCCAGTTCAGGCCCTATTACATGTACAATTCCTTGGAAAGGATGCCCCAGCCCATATAGTTCTATGCCAAACTTGGCGCAATTTTCCTTCAGCGTCTCAACCTGTATACGGCTCAGTTCTTCCCTGATAGGCAATTCCTGGTGGAGCGTAGGTACATTGTGGTCGGCGGTTGCTACCACCTGCTGCGGCCTGAATACAGGCAGGCCTCTTTTCTCCAGCCCTTTAAATGCCTGCGGGCTGGTGACTTCATGAATAAAATGCCTGTCTATGTATAAAACTGACGGTCCTCCTTCAATTTCTTTTATTACATGTTTTTCCCAGATTTTATCAAATAATGTCATTCAATAAAGTTTTATTTTAAATAGCTCTCAATTCTTCTATGCAATGCTTTCAGTAATCTCTTCTGCCATTAATTTTAAATCCTCGTCCTGCACTTCTTTCTTGCTGTCTGCAACTTCCAGGAACTTTTTATACAATGTATCTATCTGGTCCCTGTCAAAGTCATAGCCGATCTTTTTAAACCGGTATGCCAGTGCACTTCTGCCGCTGCGGGCAGTTAAAACTATTTTGGAAGTGTCGGCACCTACTTCTTCAGGAGCAATTACTTCATAGGTGGAGGCTTCTTTCAGGAAACCATCCTGGTGAATGCCTGATGAATGTGCGAAGGCATTATCGCCTACGATTGCCTTGTTGGGCTGCACCACCATACGCATGGTTTCGGACACTTCCCTGCTCATTTCATAGAGTTTTGCATGCTGTATGGAAGTGTGGAAATTAAGCTCTTTATGTTTTTTGATGGCCATCACTACTTCTTCGAGTGAAGTATTACCTGCACGCTCACCGATACCATTAATAGTACACTCAATCTGCCTGGCGCCTGCAATGATGCCTGCCAGTGAATTGGCTGTAGCAAGGCCCAGATCGTTGTGGCAATGGCAGGAAATAATTGCCTTATCAATGTTTGGTACATTATTTACCAGGTAAGATATTTTATTTGCATATTGGTGCGGAAGGCAATAACCAGTAGTATCCGGGATATTTACCACCGTTGCACCTGCATTTATTACAGATTCAATAAGTTTTGCAAGAAACGCCAGATCAGCCCTGCCTGCATCTTCTGCATAGAATTCTACATCGGGTACAAAATTCCTGGCAAGTACGGTGGCTTTTACTGCGCGCTCTAAAATATCTTCCCGCGTGGTGTTGAATTTGTATTTGATATGATTGTCAGAAGAACCGATACCGGTATGTATCCTTGGGCGTTTGGCATATTTGAGGGCTTCTGCGGCAACTTCTATATCTTTTTGCACAGCGCGTGTCAAGCCGCAAACTGTCGTTTCTTTTACTACCTGGGAGATTGCTTCCACAGAATCAAAGTCTCCGGGACTGGAGATCGGAAAGCCTGCTTCGATTATGTCTACACCCAGAGCCTCTAAGTGCAATGCCAGGCGGATTTTTTCATCCTTGTTAAGTTTACAACCTGGTACCTGCTCTCCATCTCTTAGTGTAGTGTCAAAAATGTAAATTTTCTCCGTATTCATTCCGATAGTTTTGTTCAATGTCAAATATAGAGAAATAAAACATAGTCGTAAAACCTAAAATTTACAAACTTTCCGCTTAAAAGCTAGGTATAACTTTTTGAAACGTACTATTTATCGTACTTTTATCGAAATTAAACTACGATGCCCAACGCAAAAAACGATGATCTTTTCCACCTCATAAAATCATTGGAGAAAAGTGAAAAACGCAATTTTAAGCTGTATATGAAGCGTGTTTCAGGCAGTGAGCACTTCATCATTATGCAACTTTTTGATGCTATTGACAAAATGGAGAACTACGATGAGGCTGCGCTGATCAGGAAAAACAGCAATATAAAAAAGCACCAGCTCTCTAATCTTAAAGCACACCTTACCAAACAGGTACTGGCATCTTTGCGTATATTAAATGAGGAAAATGACATTTCCGTGTCCGTAACAGAATTAATACATAATGCACATATTTACTATAATAAGGGATTGTACATACAAAGCCTGAAGGTCTTGAACAAGGCCAAAACTATTGCTATCAGTTATCATCTTAGTTTCGACCTGATACAAATACTTAATTTTGAAAAAAATATTGAGTCACTGCATATTACCCGGAGTATGGAACACAGGGCCGATATGCTTACGCGCGAAGTGACCGAGACTACCAAGCATATTCATTTGCAGGGTGCACTATCCAACCTTGCCTTGAACATGTACAGCTGGTATATCAAAAGAGGGCATGCACGCAATGCTGCAGATGTTGCATCATTAGAAGAGTTTTTTAAAAACAATCTTCCCGTAAGCTCTGAAGCAGAACTTAATTTCTACGAAAAAATGTATTACTACCAAGCACATGGCTGGTACTACTTTATACTGCAGCATCTGCCTATGTTTTACCGCTATTCGCAGAAATGGTTCAACTTATTCCAGGATGAACCCGCGATGCAGCTTGCCGAGCCTGATCATTACCTGAAGGCATTTCATAACCTGCTAAACGCCCATTTTGATACAAATAACTACCATAAATTTATAGAAATACTCAACATCTTTGAAGAATTCAGCAGCAACAAAATACCTCGGTCCAACATCAATCTTAAGGTAAAGACTTTTGTGTACCTGTATACAGCCAGGATAAATAAGCATTTCCTGGAAGGCACGTTTTTGCAGGGTGTGGAAATGGTGCCGGAGATCAACCGCAAACTCAACAGGTTTAAACTTCACCTTGATAAGCACCGGATCCTTGTATTTTATTATAAAATAGCCTGCCTGTATTTTGGCAGCGGCGATAATGAAAATGCCATACTTTACCTCAATAAGATCATCAATGAAAATTATGACCTCCGAACCGACCTGCAATGTTATGCGCGGTTGCTGCACCTGATAGCGCATTTTGAACTGGGTAATTACAGGCTGATAGAATACCTGCTTAAATCAGTATACAGGTTTATGTATAAAATGAATAACCTGAGCATGGTGGAAAAAGAGATCTTCTTTTTCCTGAAACAGTCATTTAATATTCCGCGCAGCAATATCATTGCCGCATTCGGGGAATTGAAGAAAAAGCTGGAAGCGCTGGAAAATGATAAGCTAGAAACCAGGTCGTTTATGTACCTGGATATAAAATCCTGGCTGGAAAGCAAGATACGGAACGTGCCCGTGGAGCATATCCGCAGGGACTTGTATTTTGCCCGCAAAGACAAAAAAAAATCTGCCATCTTGTAAGACGACAGATTTTTTGAATTTTGTAAAATAATTTATCTGCTGGGTGTATAGCTCCTGGAACCGCCGCTGCTGCCCCCTGAGTAGCCACCTCCTGATGAAGAGGATGAAGTTGAAGGCGTGTAGCTTCTTGAAGGTGTATAGCTCCTGGAAGGCGCGCTGCTGTTGATAGAAGGCGTATAGCTCCTGGATGGCGTATAGCTTCTGGAAGGCGCGTTGCTGCTTGCAGGGGTATAACTTCTTGATGGTGTGTAGCTCCTGGAAGGTGCATTGTTGTTAGCAGATTCATAAGTCCTTGAAGGCGTATAGCTTCTTGAACTGCTGGTAGTAGCGCCGCGCAGGTTTCTTACATTCACATCATCACTGTAGCTCCTGCTGGGTGTGTAAGTCCTGCCTGAAGTGCCTCTGTAAGTTCTGGGGCCGTAATTATTGATCACATAAGGATAATAATAGCCGCCATAGCCGCCATAAGGATAGTATCCATAACCGTAAGGGCTATAACCATAGTAGCCTGGCCATCCGAATCCGGCGCCCCAGCCGTAGTACAGGCTGCCGAAACCATAGTAGCCGCCCCATCCGTAGCCTATGCCCACGCTCCAGGGAGAAAATCCGCCCCAGCCCCAACCCCAGCCGGAGTATAGTCCCAGTCCCCAGAAAGGATTGCCAGCGTAAAAGCTGGAACCGTAGTAGTATGGATTGTATACATAACTATTATTGTAGTATCCGTCGTTGAAGGTTATCGTAGGCTCTTCCTGGTTCAGGTCTTCTGCATCGTAATCTTCCCTTGCGTATTCCTCATCGTCATAATAACGGGAATCCCTCCTCTCCTGTGCTACATCGGGAGGTGCCTGGTAGGTTACAGTACATCCGCCTAAAAGAAGAGCAGCAATACCTAAAGTTAATAATTTAGTTTTCATATCGCGTTTGTATTAAATTTTTATTGTTGATTGATAAAATTTTTAATTATTCTCAAAGTTATTACTTTTGCGTGCATTTATTTGACTATAAAAGAAATGGTAAATTTATTTCAAACCATTAATTATTTGTTAAATAATTGCAAACGCTACAATACAATATTACAACAAATATACGCAAAATGAGTAAAGAAATTACATCGCGGCAAGTGGATTATTCTCAATGGTATAACGATTTAATTATTAAAGGGGAATTGGCAGACTATTCTGCTGTGAGGGGTTGTATGGTCATTAAGCCGTACGGATTTGGGCTGTGGGAAAATATGCGCGATGCGCTCGACAAGATGTTTAAAGACACTGGACATGTGAATGCTTATTTTCCACTGTTTGTACCCAAAAGCTTATTTGAAGCAGAAGAAAAAAATGCTGAAGGCTTTGCTAAAGAATGTGCCATTGTTACTCATTACCGTTTGAAAAATGATCCCGAAAATAAAGGCAAACTAATTGTTGATCCGGAAGCAAAGTTGGAAGAAGAGTTGGTGGTACGCCCTACTTCCGAAGCCATTATCTGGAATACTTACAAAGGCTGGATACAATCTTACCGCGACCTGCCCATCCTAGTAAACCAATGGGCCAACGTAGTTCGCTGGGAAATGCGCACAAGGCTGTTCCTGAGAACGGCAGAATTTTTATGGCAGGAAGGACACACAGCGCATGCAACAAAGGAAGAGGCGCTGGAAGAAACTTTAAAAATGCTGGATGTCTATGCTGAATTTGCAGAAAAATATATGGCTGTGCCGGTGATCAAAGGCGTGAAAACTGCCAGTGAAAGGTTTGCAGGCGCTGAAGATACCTATTGCATTGAAGCTCTGATGCAGGATGGCAAGGCCTTGCAGGCAGGCACCTCGCATTTCCTCGGGCAAAATTTTGCCAAAGCTTTTGATGTGAAATATAGCGACAAGAACAATCAACTGGATTATGTATGGGCTACCAGCTGGGGCGTGTCCACCCGCCTGATCGGTGCATTGGTAATGGCGCACAGTGATGATGACGGCATGATATTGCCTCCGAAGATAGCTCCGCTACAGGTTGTGATCGTCCCTATTTATAAAAGTGAAGAACAAAAAAGCCTGATCGATGCCAAAGTAAATAATATACTCAATGGGCTTAAAGCAAAAAATATTCGTGTAAAATACGATGACAGCGACAACAACCGCCCAGGCTGGAAATTTGCAGAATATGAAAAAAAAGGCGTGCCGGTAAGGCTGGCGCTGGGTGTGCGCGACTTGGAGAATAATGTAATAGAGATTGCCAGGCGCGATACCAAAGAAAAACAAACTTACAGCCTGGATAATGTGGTAGCAACCATAGAAGCACTGTTGGAAAATATTCAGCAGCATATGTTTGATAAAGCCCTGGCTTTCCGTGAACAGAATATTTCCAATGCCGATAACTGGGATGAGTTTGTGCGGTTGCTGGATGAAAAAGCCGGGTTTATTGCTGCACATTGGGATGGCACTGCAGAGACGGAAGAAAAAATAAAAGAGCTTACAAAAGCTACCATCCGGTGCATACCCTTAAACAATCCACAGGAAGACGGAAAGTGTGTGTTGACAGGCAATCCGAGCAAGGAACGTGTATTGTTTGCAAGAGCTTATTAATTTTTTGATATGAAACGTTTGTTCTATTGGTTTGTTGTAGGTGCCCTGTGGGGGTGCAGCCTCAACTCCTGCAGCAATACAGATGATAGTACAGATAGCCGGGATTCATTAGCAGCAAATATTGAAAGCCGTGCTGTATGGGGAATTGTCTATGACTCTGCAAGCAACGACATGAAGATACATGCGCTGAAAACGTTTAACCGCGATACTTTACAGGCATCTACCATAGTAAATTTTCTTAATGACAATTATCCTGGTGTGGTGATTCATATGGATAGGATTTCCAATGATACCCTCTATGCCAGAATACCTGACAGCAGACATCTGACCACAGGCATGGGCTCCGCCGGAGCAGATTTTTACCTGAAAGCAGCAACCTACCTTTTTACGGAGATGAAAGGCATCAACTTTGTTTCTTACGATTTTGTAGAAGCCGACCATGCCGTTCCTGGTGTGTACCGGCGCAGCGACTGGGATACTCTGCCATAGTTTGCCACGAGGCACGAAGATTCTTGTGCGCTTAGTGTGTTCTTGGTGAACATAGTGGTAAATAAATCTTCTGAAACACAAACACCATAGATTTCATTGTTACGAACACACAAGGTCTTCTTTTTTTAATTTTGCATCTGCTATAATCACATGGAAAATTTATAACCACAGGACCAAAAGCATTTACACAAGGAACACTATTACGCCAGACACAACACACGAAGAACTATTCTTGCGAACTTAATGTAATATAGGTGTAGATTGTGTTTAAAGAATATCTGAAGCAAAGGTCGGATTGTGTATCTCCAAGAGCAGAAGTTGTCAAAAATACTATTTGAGACCTACATAGCGTTTAGAAACTACGAAAGCAGCATAGTTATTGATAGCATTTTTGAATACCTTTCATAACAAAATACAAATAATGAATATGAACAAAAAAATAGCCTTGCTTGCAGGAGGCAGCCTTGCAGCCATTGCTGCCGGCGCAGCCATTTATTTTAAAACCAGGAGGACTATTCCTAAGAATGCCGTTGCCATAAAACCATTCAACATCCACAAGTACCTCGGCAAATGGTATGAGATTGCCAGGATCGATTTTATCCATGAAAGAAACCTCAGCAATACCACTGCTGAATATGCTTTACAAGAAAATGGTATGGTATCGGTGGTGAATAGTGGTTACAATGAAAAAACGGGAAAATGGGAAAGTGCACAGGGCAAGGCTAAATTCGCCGGTGCAAAAGGTGAAGGCAAACTACAGGTCGCTTTTTTCGGGCCGCTTTATTCCGGCTACAATGTGATAGATATTGATGATGATTATAAACATGTGCTGGTAGCAGGAGAAACACTGGATTATTTGTGGCTATTATCCAGAGAGCAAGTTATGCCGGATGAATACAAAAAAAGATTTCTCAACAAGGCACAGTCTGTTGGCTATGATACTTCCAGGCTGAACTGGATTGAACATGATCGGTAAAGCATTGAATTATCATTAAAAAAGCTGTCCTATTTCAAAGAGACAGCTTTTCTTATTTGAGGTTATCCGCAGATTAAGCGGGATAAACTTTTCCTTCTTCTGTATCAAGATCATCCAGCTTGCCTTTTACATCTTCAGCTGCTGAGTCTACATGGCTTACGGCAGTATCTACACCATCCTTAACATCTTCAACAAGTTCTTCGCCTTTCAATTTACCTTTAAAAATCTCCTGCAGATATTTTTCAGCTTCAGCCCAGTTGTCTTTCAGGTATTCTGAACTCTTGGTTTTTAGTTCTGAAAAATAATCTTTGGCATTTTCTACAGTAGTTTCAGCCTGGCTTTTAAGATCGTTTGCTTTATCTTTTACAGCATTGATCATTTTTTCTTTTTCTTCATCGCTCAGTGTTGCATACTTCAAAGCTGCTGCACCAGCGGCTGCACCTAAGAGGAAAGTTGCAATATCTTTTGGTTTAACTGACATAGTGTTTAATTTAGTTTTTAATAATTGTTTACTATTATAAATACAAAGAACATACCAAATTTTATGTGTGTATATTTATTCTTTTTCAATTGCCACAACGAATAACGATCTTTTTTTAGATTGAATACTCATTCCGGTTGGTATAGATGAGTAATTTTATGGCTATTCCAGATAAGAATTCCAGCCTGGCAAAGTAAAGATTTCAACCCGGCATTTGCAGCACGTGTACATGAGGCCGAATAATTGCTTTTTATCTACGGGCACAATGATAATCAATCAGGTTATCCAGGGGTTTGTGTACAATCTTTCCCAGCTCCAGCCCTGCAGCATCGCATAGATTGGCTATCACATCTCTGAACCCGCTGGCAACACTTCCTACAAAATGCACCGGCATATTCCAGGACTCGCTAAACTTATAAAGATGGTTATGTATAAAATCATTAATGCCGTCTTCAATAATATTTTCTATCATGTAATGGCCACGATTCTCAGCGAGGAACATGGTAAATGAAGCCAGGTAACGGTTTGCCATAGGTTTGCGGTAAACATTTTCTATGATTTCATTTCTTTCAGTATGGAATTTTTCTTCAAACTTATGTTTCAGATCGGCATCGAAAATATCATATAGAAAATGTTGTATTACTTTTTTGCCGAAATAAGAGCCGCTGCCTTCATCACCTAAAATGTAACCAATGCCGAAACGGCTTTTTACGATCTTTTTGCCGTTGTAATAACAGGAGCTGGAACCCGTGCCTAATATGGAAACTACGCCTTTGCTATCGCCGCATGCAGATACTGCTGCTCCCAGCATATCATTAGAGACATGCACCTCTGCGTTTGGGAATAGTTTTTTAAAAGTTGCGGTAAGGTTTTTTACATTTTTCAGATCGCCCATTCCTGTGCCGTAAAACCAAATCTCACCCGGTTGCTTTTTGCCAGACAAAGGTACCACTTCTTTTTGCAGAACATCTTCTACCTCGCTTGTTGAAAGAAAATAAGGGCTGAGACCAATAGTAGTTGTATAATTTTTCCTTTTATTATCTACAAGGCACCAATCACATTTTGTTGAGCCACTGTCTGCTATTAGTTTTACTGACATGTAAATTTTTATTTTAGGGCTTAATAATTATCTAATTTATAATTATTTCTGAATTAAGCAAAAAAATTAATTGTATATTTATTGTCTTAAAATATGTTACTGCTTAAATGCGATTTTTATAAGATATTCGCAGAAATTTTCTGCTGATAAAAATAATGAACACACCTAAACTGAAGATATGGCTGCCGCTACTCATAGCTTTGTCTATGATACTGGGTATGGCTATCGGCTATAAACTAAAAAAAGATACGACCACCAATACCTTTCTTAAGAATACATCTCCGTCATCATTAAACGAGATTACGCGCATCATTCAAAAGAATTATGTAGATGATATAGACATAAATTATGTGCGCAATAAAGCAGTATCTTCTTTTCTGAAAGAGCTGGACCCCTACTCTGCTTACCTTACACCTATGGAGGCACAGGTATTCTCGGAAGAAATGCAGGGCACATTTAAAGGCATAGGTATAGACTATGAAAAAATTGATGATACCATCAATATTTTCAGTATGACCTCCAAAGGCCCGGCAGAGATAGCGGGTATGAAAGTAGGCGACCACCTGATAAAACTAAATGGTATGGATGTGACCTATACCAACCAGCCTGGTTTTGACTTCCGTAAGAAGCTACGCGAGCAGATCAGTAAAAGTAATGAATTGTCTTTTACCGTTTCACGCAACCACGAAATACTGGAGATTCCCGTAATTGCTACCATTGTGCCACTTCCTTCGATAGAAGTAGCCTATAAGATTGATACCTCCATAGCGTTGATCAAGCTCAGCAAGTTTTCAGAAACATCTTACAAGGAATTTATGCAGCATACAGAAACGCTTGCGGTCAAGGGTATGCAATCATTGATCATTGACCTGCGCGGCAATACGGGCGGGATTATGGAACAGGCATACCAAATAGCCAGCGAATTTTTTCCTGCTAACCGGCTGATCTTATCTACTAGTGATAAAGATGGCAAAAAAGATTATAAAAGTTTGCGCGACGGCATTTATAAAGACCTGCCGCTGGCAATGCTGGTAGATGAAGCTACCGCATCTTCTGCTGAGATTTTTGCAGCAGTAATGCAGGACTATGCCCGGGCGCCCATCATTGGCAGGCAGACTTACGGGAAAGCGCTGGTACAAAACCTGTTCAGGCTCAGCGATGGCGGAGCAGTGCGCATTTCTGTAGCCAGGTACTTCACGCCTTTGGGCAGAAATATTCAGAAGCAGTTTGGCAACGTTAATGATTCCTCCCAGCAAAAGAAAGAATTTGTAAATAAAGCCGGGCAAAAGCTTTATTCGCACGATGCCATTCGTCCGGACAGGTTTATAGCATTTGATACACTGCATTTTCCGGAGCAGGTGCGCAATTTTTATGTGAACGGTTCACTGAACAAGTTTGTATACAAATATTATATTGCCAACGCTGAAAACTTGCACCGGTACACTTCACCGCATGACTTCTGTAAAAGATTCCAGACATCTGACAATGACTGGAAAAATATAGAGTTGTATGCATTGAACAAGGGTTATGATATTTCATCGCTGGCTCCTGTTGCCAGACAGGAACTGCTGGATATGTTCAAGGCTTTTTTAGGCAGACAATTGTGGCGCAATGAGGGCTATTTCATTATCAGCAACTATACCAATGCTACGGTAAAAGCAGCCGTAGCTGAGTTAAAGAAATGATATATATGGGTTCTTAAAAAAAGCTTTACTTTTTTTTTGGAAAGAATTAAAATGCTTTTATATTTGCACTCCCAAAGCATTCCTCAGTAGCTCAGTTGGTTAGAGCATCTGACTGTTAATCAGAGGGTCACTGGTTCAAGTCCAGTCTGAGGAGCAACATGAAAGCCTTGTAAACACTACGTTTCAGGGCTTTTTTGTTTATCAGGCGTTTATGCATTTTAAAAATTTGCCCCTCAAAATTCATTTTCTCTTATTTTTAGTGAAAAGTATTAAAAATTCAATTAACCTGCTCATCAGCTCTTCGTGATTTGTAATCACGGAGCAGTATCGGGAGAGTTCAATCTCCGGATAGCTTATTCGACATTGCAAATGTGGAATAGCAGGACAATATGTCGATGCCCCACACTGGCGCAAGCGTCCGCTTGTGGCCGCAATGATTTCAAATTCGGGATAGGTATTTACATAATAAAGTACAGCCACTGGAAAAAACGTAATAGTACCGGATTTAGAGAATCAGCCTGTAAAATTCAACTGATCTTATTATCTTATTTCAAAGATAATCTCAATTCATCTAATTGTTTGCTGTCTATAGATGCTGGTGCGTCTATCATGACGTCGCGTCCACTGTTGTTCTTGGGGAAAGCGATAAAGTCGCGGATGCTTTCGCTTCCGCCAAGGATAGCACAAAGCCTGTCGAAGCCGAAAGCAATACCGCCATGTGGCGGTGCACCATATTCAAAAGCTCGCAGCAGGAAGCCGAACTTTTCGTTGGCTTCTTCCCTGCTCATGCCCAGCGCATCAAACATTTTTGATTGTAACTCTTTCTGGTAAATTCTTATGGATCCGCCGCCGATCTCATTGCCGTTGAGCACCATGTCGTAGGCATTAGCCTTGATGTTGGCATAAGGATGCTCAAGGTATTTTTCCGGGTCGGCAATCGCAGGATCATTGCTGATCATAGTTTCAATATCTGATGGCTTGGGAGATGTAAACGGATGGTGGCGCGCTACCCAGCGGTTGTCTTCTTCATTGTATTCAAACAACGGGAAATCCAGTACCCACAATAGTTTGAACTCATCATCTTTTCTCAGGCCCAGGCGCCTGCCCATTTCCAGGCGCAGTTCGCTCATAGCTTTACGGGTACGCTCTTCCCTGCCGGCAAGTATTAAAATAAGATCGCCGGCTTTAGCCTCCGCCACATTGGCTATTAGCCGAAGCTTATCTTCTGTGAAAAATTTATCAACGCTGCTCTTTAAAGAGCCGTCTGCATTGTACCGGATATTTACCATCCCCATCATACCGATCTGCGGCCGTTTTACCCATTCTGTAAGTTCGTCCAATTGTTTACGGCTATATTCAGCTGCACCCGGCACGGCAATAGCCAGAACCGTTTCAGCATCATTGAAAACCTTGAAATCCGTTCCCGCAATCGTGCCGCTGTCTCCCTGTTTAGCAGGAAATACATAGTGTGGGAATTTCAGGTTGGCCAGCTTCATGCCGAAACGTATATCCGGTTTATCGTTGCCGTAATGCCACATAGCATCTTCCCAGGTCATTTTCTGCACCTGCTCGTTGTAGTCAATATTTTTTACATCTTTAAAGATCCGTTTTACCAGCCCTTCAAACATGGTGAGCACATCTTCCTGCTCCACGAAAGATATTTCGCAATCGATCTGTGTAAACTCCGGTTGGCGGTCTGCGCGCAGGTCTTCGTCCCTGAAGCATTTCACGATCTGGTAATACCTGTCGTAGCCGCTTACCATCAGCAATTGCTTGAATGTTTGCGGCGATTGAGGCAGTGCATAGAACTGTCCTTCATTCATCCTTGACGGCACTACAAAATCGCGTGCGCCTTCGGGCGTGGACTTTATAAGGAAAGGTGTTTCTATATCCATAAATCCCTGTTCATGCAGGTAATTGCGCGTACTTCTTCCAACAGCATAGCGCAGTTCCAGGTTTTTCTTTACAGCATTTCTGCGCAGGTCCAGGTAGCGGTATTTCATACGCAGGTCATCGCCGCCGTCGGTATCGTCCTGTATGGTAAAGGGCGGCACTGCCGATTTGTTTAAAATTGTGAAAGAATCTACCAGCACCTCGATATCTCCTGTAGGAATATTTTTATTTTTATTGCTGCGCTCTGCAACTTTACCTTTTATCTGTAACACAAATTCGCGGCCTAAAGGCCTTGAGTCTAAGGTTGCTGTAAGTTCTTCGCCGAATAATAATTGTGTAATGCCATACCTGTCGCGCAGGTCTATGAAAGTAATGCTCCCGAATTTGCGTATGGTCTGCACCCATCCGGCCAGAACAATGTCTTTATCAACTTCTGAAATTCTTAATTCACCACAATTGTGTGTACGATACATCTGTAAATATTTAGTGTGGCAAATATAGAATTTATTAGCCGGTTTTTCAGATGCTGCGGGTATAATATACTTATGAAATGTGCATAAAATTTTTCGAGTTAATTTTACCAAACACAATGAAAATTTTATAGCAAATTCCATGCTGTTGTTTAGCACAATTATTGTATCAACAATTAAAATTTAAATCTAAATTATACAACATGCTACAACCTATTGCAAATGCTCCCGAAAATATAGTTGCCTACCAGGCTATAGGAGAAGTGACTAAAGAAGATTTTGACAGAGTAATGCGCGAGGCAGATGAAAAGATTGCCAAATATGACGAGCTCAATTACCTGCTGAAGCTGGACACACCCATTAAAAACTTTACCTTCAGCGCCTGGATGAATGATGCCTGGTTCGGTATCAAAAACCTGACGAAATGGAACCGCTGCGCCATTGTGACGGACAAAGAAAGCATTCAGAAATTCACGGAAATTTTCAGTAAAGTAATGGTCGGCGAGTTTCGCGGTTATGACCCCGAAAAACTCCAGGAAGCTATGGAATGGGTGTCGAAGGGAGCCTAATGCTTATACCACACATTCTTCCTAATAACGCTCCTATTTATTGGTATGAGTAAGCGATTTCACGTTTATCTTAACAGGGTTATTGTTGTTCATTCCTGATACTAATATTACGACCGCGAGGAAAATAAATTACCGGGTAAAATTGGAGGCTTTCCGTGAGAAGGCTTCTTTGGTTTTTAACAACCCTAATACAAGTCTTTTCAAAATCAATATGCAAGTTTTGGCTAGCCTGCACACCCTTATTCTTACACAAAGTAATAAAGTAAGGAAATTGGGAACCATTATCAGTATATGCAGAAGTTTGTGCAAATGTGAAAACATCAGCGATGTATATAAACGTTAGAGCTATTATGCTTACATAACCTGTTACACAACTGTTGCCGGAAAAGCCGGATAAGGATTACCAGCTTTAGTGCGCGGTAGTTTGGTCAAAAAATTTACAGTCTACTTTCACTAAAGCTAATTAATATAGGCTAAATTGATTTTTTAAAAACTTGCCCTATGGCAAGAAATTATAAGATCTGTTAGTGCGTTTAATACAACGGAAGCCAAATTGAAAGACTATTTAAAGAACAAATTGGCGTTACTCCCCGGCACTTCATCAAAACCGAATGATTCCAGAAAGGGATTCAGCAGATAGCTGCCAACACTACATCTCACCGAAATAGCCTATAGTTTACAGTATGTAGACAAGTCACATTTCATACGCCACGTAAGGCAGCTATCGGTTTATCACCAAAGCACCTTCAAAAGAAATAGCAAAAACTGCAATAAACATTATTCTTTGATTTTGTCTGAACTGTCCAATTTATAAACTTCTGCTTTGATTAATTTTGATCGTTTAAAATACATCAAAGAAGAACCTAAACATTACATTATGAAAGAATTTGTATTACTATTCCGTATGGATATTACTTCCAAAGATGCGCAGCCTTCTGAAGAACAAATGAAAATCTATATGGATCAATGGACTCTTTGGATCGGCAGCATTTCAGACAAGGGCCGGCTTGCAGAAGGCGGCAACCATTTTGCAAAACAGGGACGGGTATTAATGCCAGGCAACAAAGTAATAGAGTCGCCGCACATAGCTGATAATAATTCAGTTGCAGGCTACCTGATCATTTTAGCCGATAATATGGAGGAAGCAACTGAGATTGCTAAAAAGTGCCCCATCTTACACGGGCATAATACAAGCGTTGAAATACGCGAGACTGCTATGCCCGGCAAATAAAAAATACAGTAAGCATAAAATAGCCTTACATTCCTTCCCTACATTTTTTTTTGAAAGTAACATAATTAGATACTAAGATAATGACAAAGAGAAAATTGGCTGTATCTATAAACAGGCTGAGCCAGCAATATGCTTATACATCCATCCAGATGCACGAAGCTATTGCCCGCAAAGCAGGCTTTACAGGCACAGACCATAAATACCTTGGATTCCTGATTCAAAAAGGGCCAATGACGGCCGGCGAACTTTCTGTCTTGACAGGCCTTACAACCGGTGCAGTAACCGGGTTGATAGACCGGTTTGAAAAAAAGAAACTGGTAAAAAGAGCGTTTGATAAAGATGACAGGCGAAAAATTATTATAATACCCGATACTGATAAAATAACCGCGCTGCTTGAACCATTTTATAAGGACTTCCGTGACAATACCCATCAATTCTTTGAATCATTTTCTGCAGCAGACCTGCAAACCCTGGAAAAATATTTCCAGGGCTCGATGGAAATTATGAAAAAGAATACAGAAAGCATAAACCAAAAAAAATAGCATTATCTATGCAACAACTAACGGAAGCGAACGCAACCTCTCATATCGCAACGCCGTTTGCGCAAATATATTTTCACGGTACAAAGGCAGACCTGGAAAAAGGCGATCTGATTAAAGTTGGTTTTCAGTCTAATTACTATAGCTATGTACAACAGGTTTCATTGGGCTTGCTTTTTATTTTTCCTGTTTTCAGCAACACACGCAATTGTAGCAGGTAAAATTTTTATAGGCTTACTGGTGCTATTCGCAAATGTATTGTACAATGTTACGGCAATTGTACTTCAGCAGTATAATATTTCAAAAATAAAAAGAATTATGTCGGAAAGAAAACGCTGAACATGGAGCATTCACTATACACAAAATGGCCATATTTCCTGTATATTGAGTGTTGAAATAACGACATCAACACATTTCGCTGTTAGGATGAAAATTTTGGAAATTTGTAATTGAAATTAGTTTTATTCTATTGCATCCCTTCTCTCCTCCTACTCTTCCCTGCTTTCTTCGTATTGCTCCAGCTCTTCGTCGCTGAGCAGTCGCATGCGTACCTTTTCTACGGAGCTGCGGTACATTTTAAGGATAATCATTTCATAACCTTCCAGGATCAGCACTTCTCCTTCCACAGGTACCGAACCATGCTCGTAAGTGATTAGCCCGGAAAGGGTATTATAGTCTTCTTCTACAGGCAGGGCACGGGGCAAAAATTCATTTATATCTTCCAGCGTTTCGTGTGCATCTACAATGTAAGAATCATCAGCCTGCTTCTCCACGATCGGCTGTTCGGCATCGTGCTCATCCTGGATATCGCCAACGAGTTCTTCCAGGATGTCTTCCATGGTTACTATTCCGGCGATGTCGCCGTATTCATCGGTTACCACGGCTAACTGGACGTGGTCTTTCTGGAAAGCTTTTAAAAGATCCTTGATCTTCATGCTTTCAGGGATATAGAAAACAGGGCGCAGGACCTCACGGATATTAAATTCTTTTTTATCCTGGAAATATAGCAATACATCCTTTATGTTGAGTATGCCTATAAGATCAGAAGGCGTATCCTGGTAGATTGGATAACGCGAATATCCTTCGGTGATCACGCTTTTGGTGAGTTCTTCAAATGGTGTGTTCACGTCAAAGGAAACTAAATCTTTCCTGTGGGTAAGAATGTCTTTTACCCTGCGCGAGTCAAAATCAAACACATTGTTGATGAGTTCTCTTTCTGAGTCTTCAATAGCACCACCCTCTTCACTTTCAGAAATAATCAGTTTGATCTCTTCCTCTGTATGAATATCCTGTTCTTTGATGGGTGCAATGCCTATCACTTTCAGGATCAGGTTAGCAAAACCATTCATTATATAAATAACCGGGCGCAGCATGTAATAAAATACCCGCAACGGAATAGCTACCGCCAGGGTTGTAGGCGCTGCCTTGCGAATGGCTATCGACTTTGGCGCCAGTTCACCAAAAACAATATGCAATATGGTAATAATGATAAAGCCTACCCACGGAGCCCAGGTATGCGGGTTGATCACAGTTTGCAAAGCCGGAAAGTAAGACATCAGCTTTAGCAGCAATCCTTCTGTAACGCTTTCGCCCACCCATCCCAGACCAAGAGACGCAATGGTGATGCCGAGCTGTGTGGCAGCCAGGTAATTATCTAGGTTGTTGGTTACCAGCTTGGCTGCTTTAATGATCTTAGGCGATGCATTGGAGCCAATGAGCTGTGATGAACGCACTTTTACGATAGCAAATTCTGCTGCAACAAAAAAACCGTTGAGAAAAACAAGGAATATAGTAAGGGCAATCTTCCAACCGCTAACAGCATCGGTTGCGAGAGTATTTAACAGGATACTCGAGGGAGGTATGTCTAAATTCATTCAAAGATTGAAATAGTGAACATGCAAAGTTAGGAATAAAATAATATTTCAGCAAAAACATATTTGCAATTTTCACAGGCTTTTCCTAATCATCATCTGTGTCTGTTGGCATGTCTTCGAGGCCTTCTCCTTCCCGGCCAAAACCTTCTGCATCTTTATGAAGGTCGTATTTCTCTTCTATATCTATAAATTGCTTACCTGGCATGGCAGCATTGCCCTTTTTGTACTGTTGCGGGCCGGTGCCTTCTATCCTGCTTACCAGGGGGTATTGTTTTGTTTTGTCCTCCTCCCTGATCACGGATATCAGAGAAACATAGAATACCCATTTTTTGGCAAAATCGTATTCATAAATAAAGCGCTGATTGGTATCAAAAATTTCGCTGGCAATCTTCGTATCCCTCATCAGCAGTGGTTCAGCGCGGTATTCCTTATCATATATTTGTAACGAAATTTCCCTGCCACGTCGCCAGTCTTCGGTACTCCTGTAAAATGTAGCCTCGTGTTTTTTATCGAAAAGATAAGCATCCAGGATAATGTTGTGCAGCGCTTCAAAGTTTTGGGAATGTTTAATGATCACGTCCCGATATACAGTATCATCTTCTTCGGGATGTATCCTGAATTTTAATAAAGCCATGTGTTTTAGTTTTGGTTTTGATGATTTACAGCTTTCAGGCCCAGCGCCTCTCCTTTTTTAAGCATCAATTGGTATGCCGCTTCGTAATCATTGCTGATCTCTCCATCCAGGATTGCTTCGCGCACTGCATCTTTAATGATGCCCACATTCCTGCAAGAACCAATGCCAAAGGTAGTCATAATCAGTTCTCCGGACACCGGCGGCTGCCAGTTCCTGAGCTGGTCTGCAGCTTCCACCTCCTGCATTCTTTTGGCAACAAATTCAAAATTTTGCAGGTACTGCTCTACTTTCTGCCTGTTTTTGCTGGTAATATCCGCGCGGCAAAGCGTCATGAGGTCATCAACATCTTCGCCAGCTTCAAACAACAACCTTCTCACTGCACTGTCGGTAATGTTTTCTTTGGTGAGGGTTATGGGGCGCATATGTAGGGAAACGAGCTTTTGCACATACTTCATTTTCTCATTCAGGGGCAGCTTTAGTTTAGAAAAGATCTTACTCACCATCTTAGCGCCTACTATTTCATGGCCGTGGAAAGTCCACCCGGCATTTTCATCAAAAGTTTTTACCGCAGGCTTGCCGATGTCGTGGAGAAGCGCTGCCCAGCGCAGCCAAAGGTTCTTGGTTTCTCTGCTGATGTTGTCCAGCACCTGCAAAGTATGGTAGAAATTATCTTTATGCCCGATATTATTTTTCCTTTCAACGCCGGACATGGCAGCAAATGCAGGGAATATTATTTCAAGCAGGCCGCTTTTAAACAAAAGGTCCCAGCCAATGGATGGTTTTTTGCTAAGCATGATCTTGTTGAGCTCATCGGTGATCCTTTCCTGTGATACGATCTTAATCCTTTCTTTATGCTGCATAATGGCCTGGAAAGTCTTTTCGTCAATAGAGAAATTCAACTGTGTAGCAAAGCGTATGGCGCGCATCATGCGCAAAGGATCATCGCTGAAAGTAATGCCTGGCTCCAGCGGTGTTTTTATTATTTTTAAAGACATGTCCCTGAGCCCATTAAAAGGGTCGATCAACTCTCCGTAATCATCTGCATTCAGGCTTACAGACAAAGCATTGATGGTGAAATCACGGCGCTGCTGGTCGTCTTGCATGGTGCCGCGCTCCACATCAGGCTTGCGGCTGTTATTCTGGTAGCTTTCTTTCCTGGCCCCAACAAACTCCACCTCATAATCCGGCAGCTTTAGCTGTGCGGTACCAAAATTTTTAAAAAAGGAAACAGGGGGCTTATGGCTGCCAAACCTGCCGGCTACTTCGTTTGCCAAATGGATGGCATCTCCCAGGCAAACCACATCAATGTCTTTGGTTGGCCTGCGCAGCAATTTATCACGCACAAAACCGCCTACTACATAAGCAGGATAACCTGCCTGTGCCGCAGCAGCGCCTATCTTCTTAAATATAAACAATTCCCTATCTGTGCAGGATATTTGCATTACACCTCATTTAAAAACTTGGAATTAGATTACAGCAGCCTGATCTCGAACATTTTAGACCATCTCTTGCCGGTAACGAAAAATGTCTTGGTGGCAGGGTTGTAGGCAATGCCGTTGAGTACATTGTCTATACTGGCTTCTGTACCGTTTAAAGGTTTGGGATCGGCAGTTAGCAGCCCAACCATATTTAATTTGCCTGTGACATATCCGTTGGAAGGATCAATTTTTAAAATATCATTGCTCAGGAAAACATTGGCGTAAATAAAACCATCTACATATTCCAGTTCATTAAGCGACGCTACAGGGCCATAATTGTTGTTTACGGTCAGCTGCCTGTTAATCTTGAAAGTTTCAGGATCTACAAAATACAATTCACTTGTACCGGTGCTTACGATCAGTTCCCTGCCGTCTGTGGTAAGCCCCCAGCCTTCAAACGGCCATGAAAGCTCTTTGATTTGCTTCATGGTTTTTGCATCATAAACCATTACTTTTTTATGCGTCCAGGTGAGCTGGTAAATTTTTCCGCCCAGCGCAACAGAGCCTTCGCCAAATAAAGGCGCCGGCAGCGAAGCCAGTTTCTCGCTTTTACCTGTTTTATAATCTGTCTTCAACATCCAGCTGGTGCCTGTATTACCCGTAGATTCATACAATTGACCTTCATGAAAAAAAAGCCCTTGTGTAAAAAAAGTGGTATCATGCGGATAAATATTTACAATATCATATTCAATTGACAGTGGCGGCGGTACCATGGATGTGTTGTTGTCCATTGTCGGGTCTGTTTCCTCATTGTTTTTACAGGAGAAAAGAAGCAGAGCAGGCAATGCTAAGAGCAGGATTTTTTTCATTGTTCAAATGCTTAACAGTCACAAAAGTAATAAAGTCCGGTTAATTAGCCGGACTTTATTACACACATACTATGGGAAAAAATAAATTTATTCTTCGGTACCGGGTTTTACCTCCTCTATTTTTACTTTACTCATGCCGCCGCCGTAGAAGCCTAAGACGCGGGCATGTTCGGAAGTAATGTCTACCACGCGGCCTCTTGCTGCCATACGCGGATGCATGCGGTCAGTAACTCTTGCAATAATTGACTTGCCGTTTATAAGGCTGGTAACCCTCACCCAGCTGTTTAGTTTAAAAAAATTGCTGGCCACATTATTTTTTGAATGGCTGAACACTTCTCCGTTGGCTGCTTTGCGGCCTTCGAAATATTTGGCATAATAGGTAGCTGTACCCGTCATTGATTTACCGGAAACAATTTTCTTAATAAGGCTTTTATTATTTTCGGCTGTCCTGTTTTCTTTAGCTTTAAAATTCCTGAAATTCTTCAGAGAAAGAGAGTCGGAAGGGGGTGCGAAATTCGCGATTTTTAGCTTTGGCGTATTAAATACTGATATAGCTCTTTCGGGACTCGTAAAACTCATCAGGAAAATACTTACTAAGCAGAAGGAAAATTTCATAGTCTTTTTTTGGTTAAAAAATCGATTTTTATGCTGAAGTTTCCTTATTTTCCATTTTATGAAAACTTCAAAAACCATATACATCTCTTTTGTTTTGGCATCTTTTTTGAATTTAATGTACTATAGCGGGGAATGTTTCTCCCCAACCCATATACTGTACCCAAAAATCAATGAACAAAACGTCGTTCCTCAAAAAGGCGATGACAAAGTTATAGCATTAATTTCCAAAAAAGATTCACTGCTCAACCTTTTTAACATAGTCCCTAACCTAAGGACACAGTGGTTTTATGCTTCTGTTAACAATTTTACAGGCCATATTCTGTACAATAACCCCAAACCATTGCTAGTACGCCCTGCAGCACTGGCACTAAAATCAGTGGCTGATTCCCTTGAAAAGTTTGGTTTAGGCCTAACAATTTTTGATGCTTACCGGCCGCATAGCGTATCTGTAAAAATGTGGAAGATTGTAAATAATCCTGATTATGTAGCAGATCCTTCTAAAGGCAGTAATCACAACCGCGGCATTGCAGTGGATCTTACTTTATACGATTTAAAAACGGGACGGAATCTTGAAATGCCTTCTCATTTCGATGATTTCAGTGAAAAAGCGCACCACGATTACATGGAATTGCCGCAGAAAATTATCAGCAACCGCGCACTATTAAAAAATATTATGGAACACTTTGGTTTCAAAGCTTATAAAAATGAGTGGTGGCACTATACTTTTGTTACCGATACAAAATATGAACTGCTTGATATTGAATTCAGTGAATTCTGATCATTAAATCTTTTAAGCGAAACTGTATCTAATATATTATGAATCAAAACTCAAACCGCGGTGCGCGCACCTCGCTTGTTGTAATTTTTATACTGGCGGTAATGATTGCCGTACTTGCATTTTTCTTAGGGAGAAAAAGCGGCTCAACCACCATTGAAAATATTGCTACCAATGCTACTATTATACGCCAGATATCTGAATTGTCCACACTCGAAGTGCAGGGAAATGCCAGCATAAAAAGTTCAAACGTGGCAAACGACGGCAGCATTACAGACAACCTGAAAAAACTGTTTATAGAAAACACAGTCAACATTACCGTGCCATACGTAGCCAAATATGGTGTTGACCTGGATAAACAGCAAATAAAAATAGAAGAGCAAAATAAAAAATTAGTGATCTCGCTGCCCCAGCCAAAATTACTGAGCTATGAAATCCGTATGGACAAAGTATCTTCTATTACCAACCAGGGATGGTTACAGGCAGAGAATAATGCGTATTTCAGTAAGGTAGAACAGAAACTTTACACCCAGTCGCGTTCTCAGATGGAAAACAATGTTACCAACATCAACCGTTCTAAAACTAAAATAGCAGCTATACTGGCAGAATATTACCGTCCTACAGGCTATGAAGCTGAAGTGTACTTTGCCGGAGAAAAGCTGCAACTGAACACCGATCAGTAGATTAATTGTTGTTCATGCGCTTACGGTATTTCTTAAACATGCTTTGCCAGCGAAGGTTCAGCACGCCGAGAATACCTTCTTTTACAATACCCTTGCTCATTTTGCTGGTGCCCTCTGTCCTGTCCTGGAAAACAATGGGCACTTCCTTTATTTTAAAGCCCAGTTTCCAGGCAGCGAACTTCATTTCTATCTGGAATGCGTAGCCTACAAAAGATATTTCATCGAAGTTGATGGTATCTAATACTTTTTTGCGGTAGCAGATAAAGCCCGCAGTAGGGTCTTTGACCGGCATCCACGTGATCACGCGCGTATACAACGAACCGCCTTTAGAGATCATGATGCGGCTTGCAGGCCAGTTGATAAAGCCACCGCCTTTTACGTAACGGCTGCCGACAGCCACATCGGCCCCTTCGTTCTTACAGGCATTGTACAATCTTTCCAGGTCATCGGGGTTATGGGAGAAATCTGCATCCATTTCAAAGATGTATTTATAACCCTTTGCCAGCGCCCATTTAAAGCCGTGGATATAGGCTGTGCCAAGGCCAAGTTTTCCGGTTCGTTGTTCCAGGAAAAGCTTGCCGGCATATTTTGTATCAATCAGATTTTGCACTATCTGTGCTGTGCCATCGGGAGAACCATCATCAATCACAAGAATATGGTAATTGAGATCCATATTAAAAACATAAGAAATAATGTTGTCAATGTTTTCCTTCTCGTTGTAAGTGGGTATGATTACTAACTTTTCCAAATTCATTAATTGTTAAGCGAAAGTAATCAAATAATTATAAAGTAATCAATAATTCATTAAACAAAAATAGCCTGGCAAAGTTGTGAACCCAAAGCCAATATAGTTTATAAAAAAATCTTTTACTGTACCTTTGCCGATAATAGAAACATGGCCCGAAGTTGCCCAGACAATACCGTTGCCGCAATTTTAAAGCCGGATAACTAAAAGAAAGTAAGCAATGAAATACCAGGTAGGCGACGAAATTGTAGTACTGCAAACCAATGAAGAAGGCAGGATCAAAGAAATTGTGGATGATAAAATGGTGATCGTGGAAGTGAGGGGCGTGAAATTTCCCATGTACACAGACCAGATAGATTTCCCGTACTTTAAAAGATTTACAGAGAAAAAACTGTTTCCTGTAGCCAAGCCGGATAAAACCTATATAGACCAAGTGCCGGTAGAAAAGAAACCTCAGACCAACGAAGTGAAAGCAGCATCGGGTGTATGGCTGTCTTTTTTGCCAAAATTTTCTTTTGATGAATTCGGCGATGATATGGTGGACTATTTTAAAATTTACCTGGTAAACCAGACCAACGATGCGTTGCAGTTTTATTACCGGCAGGAAGCCAATGCCAATGTAGATTTTGAATTGAAGAGCGACGTGCTGCCACAGAAAGACGTGTACCTGCACGACCTGGATTTCTCCAAGCTAAGCGATTCACCGCTGTTTGCCTTTGAGTTTTCACCGGCCAAAGCAGATAACAAAAAAGCTGAATACTTTGAAGCCGAACTGAAGCTGAAACCTAAGCAAGTTTTTCATAAAGTACAAAGCATGAAAGAAGATAACAAGCCAACGCTTTCGTACAAACTGTTTGATGTTTACCCGGATGCTGTAGAAGAGGAACAGCATGTTTCTGCCGGCCTTGACCTGGGCAAGCTTAAAAATGCAGGCTTTAAGATATACAGCGCACACGAGGCGAGGAGTAAAATGCCTGCCGCCAGATCTGTTGTAGACCTTCACATAGAAAAACTGACTGATAGCTGGAAGCATCTGAGCAATTTTGAAATATTGACCATACAACTGAAAGAGTTTGAAAAGTGGTTAGACCTGGCCCAACACAGCCACCTGCCGTCCTTCATTGTGATACACGGTGTAGGCAAAGGAAAATTAAAGGATGAAATACAGGCCATTCTTAAAAGCCGGCCGGAAGTAAAATCTTTTGTAAACCAATATGATCCGCGTTTTGGATTTGGCGCTACGGAAATATTTTTTAGTTGGTGCTGATGTTAGATAAGTGTTATCAAGTTATGGAGTTATGGAGTGATGATGTTGGTTTATTTGTGTAGGAGTTGATTGGTTGAGATGGTACAATTAAGTGGTTATCAAGTTATGGAGTTATGATGTCATCGTCTCGCATCTTTTTTCTATCGCCTTCCGGCGATTTTAATACCCATTATTTTGTATACCTTTGCAGAGCTACAGGCCCGCATTATCGCTCCGTAAACGGGGAGGAAAGTCCGGACAGCACAGAACAGCTTACCGGCTAACAGCCGGGTCTCGTCTCAGACGAGAACAGCAAGTGCCACAGAAAATAACTACTCTGCACCACAGAGAAAAGGTGAAAATGTGCGGTAAGAGCGCACGTGGAAGTGTGGCAACACATTTTCAGGGTAAACCTTAGGCGCTGTAATGCCATGTAAAGTAGCGTTTGAGGGCTGTTCGTCCGATGCTACAGGGTAGGCAGCTACACCAATGCAGTAATGCAAAGGGCAGATAAATGATAATGTAGAAACAGAATCCGGCTTACGAGGCCTGTAGTTTTTAAAAAAATTTTACCGGGAATAAAAAAAGGATAACTCTTGCGAATTATCCTTTCCGTTTGTTGGCCGACCTGGATTCGAACCAAGAAAGACTGCACCAAAAACAGTAGTGTTACCGTTACACCATCGGCCATCCTTAGTTCCCTTTTGGGAGTGCAAAGATAAATTTATAACCTATTATCTCCAAATTTTTTAGCAGACTTTTTTTGTTTTTATTGTTGTATGTGTATGTGATAGCCATTAAAAAAGCCGGCGAAAAATTCACCGGCTTATAGAATAATTATATGGCTTACTCTTCAGTTTTCGGAGCCTGGCTGTCGCCATCGTTACGCGGCTCTCTTTTTTCATTGAAGCGCCTGTCTTCTCTCGGGGCTCTCTGCTCACGTTGTTCCCTTGGCTCTCTGTTTTCTCTTTGCTCTGTTCTTTCGGGCCTTGGCATCATTGCTTTGCGGCTGAGTTTGTATTTGCCGGTTTTCTGGTCAATACCTATGAGTTTTACTTTTACGGTATCACCTTCTTTAAATACGCCTTCCATTGTTTCCAGGCGTTTCCAGCTTATTTCAGAAATGTGCAGCAGGCCTTCTTTCTTAGGCAGGAATTCTACGAAAGCGCCGAATTCTTTAATGCCTTTTACTTTACCTTCATACACCTCTCCCACTTCCGGTACAGCTACAATACCCTTGATGGTAGCAGCTGCTTTTTCCACGCTTTCTTTGTTGCTGGAGAAAATGCTTACCTCACCGTATTCGCCTACTTCTTCAATATTGATGGTAGTGCCTGTTTCTTTCTGTAATTCCTGTATTACCTTTCCGCCGGGGCCGATCACTGCGCCGATAAATTCTTTCTCAATGATCAGTTTCACCATGCGCGGTGCATGCGGTTTCACGTCTTCGCGTGCTTGCGGTACACATGCATACATGTGGTCTAAGATATGCAAACGGCCTGCTTTCGCCTGGTTGAGCGCTTCACGCATAATGTCCATGCTTAAGCCGTCAACTTTAATATCCATCTGTACGCCGCAGATACCATCGCGGGTGCCGGTAACTTTAAAGTCCATATCTCCCAGGTGATCTTCATCGCCGAGGATATCTGAAAGGATGGCATATTTTCCTTCCCGCGTAATTAATCCCATAGCAATACCGCTTACGTGTTTTGGAATGGGAACACCGGCATCCATTAATGCAAGCGAGCCTGCACAAACCGTAGCCATGGATGAAGAGCCGTTGGATTCCAGGATGTCGCTCACTACGCGTACAGTGTAAGCGTAGTCGCCGTTAGGCATCATTTGTTTCAGGCTGCGCATAGCCAGGTTTCCGTGTCCTACTTCGCGACGGCCGGGGCCGCGCATCATTCTTACTTCTCCTGTAGAGAACGGCGGGAAATTGTAGTGCAGGTAAAACTTCACATCGGTGGATGTCTGTGCAGTTTCTACCAACAGCTCATCCTGTGGTGTGCCAAGGGTTACGGTAGATAAAGATTGTGTTTCACCGCGTGTAAATAAGGAAGAGCCGTGCGGCGTAGGCAATACATCTATTTCCATAGACAGCGGGCGTATCTCATCCAGGTTTCTGCCGTCCAGGCGGGTCCTGTCGTCCAGGATCATATCACGTACTACATGGTACTGGATATCGTGGTAGTATTCAGCTGCTTTTTTCTTAACATCGTCAGTAAACGGTTCTTCTTCAGTAGCAGTTTCTTCGAGGTGCTTCATCAGCTCATCCCCTACCTCACTGAATTTGTACCCCCTGTCGTGTTTAGCTAATTTCCCTTTAGCAATATCATATACCTTTTGTTTAGCAAAGGCATTTACTTTTTCTCTTAAAGCCGTATTATCTTCTGCTTTAGGGTAATCTCTTTTGCCAGTAATGCCTTTAAGGTCTCTTAACTGCTGCTGGGCTTTTATTTGTACGCGAATAGCTTCGTGGGCAATTTCCAATGCTTTTACCAGGTCTTCCTCACTGCACTCTTTACTTTCGCCTTCCACCATCATCAGGTTTTTCTCTGTAGCAGCAATCATGAAATCCATGTCTGCATTCTCCATCTGCGAGCGGCTGGGGTTTACAATAAATTCACCGTCGATGCGCGCTACTCTTACTTCCGAGATTATTTCCTTAATGGGAATATCTGAAACTGCCAGCGCTGCTGAAGCTGCCAGGCAGGCAAGCGCATCGGGAAGAATTTCTTCATCGCTGGAAATGAGTGATATCAGCACCTGCACATCGCAAAAATAATCGTCGGGAAACAGCGGACGCAATGCCCTGTCTATGAGGCGGCTGATAAGAATTTCGTAATCGCTGAGCCTCGCCTCTCTTTTGAAAAAGCTCCCGGGAATACGCCCGGCAGCGGCAAATTTTTCCTGGTAATCCACGCTGAGGGGGAAGAAGTCTTGTCCCGGGCGTGGTTCTTTGTTGGCAACAACGGTTGCCAACAGTACGTTGTTTCCCTGGCGTACGGTCACTGCGCCGTCTGCCTGACGGGCCAGTTTGCCGCTTTCAATGGTCACTTCACGACCACCGCCTAAATCAAAGGAAACACTTAACGGTTGTGTCAACATAATTTTTCTTTTTAATCGAACGGAAATTTATAAAAAAGCCGGCAATAACTACACATGCAGCCAATATTTATCAAATATTTGTCTTAAAACAGGTAAGCACAAAAAACTATTCCCAACAAACGCTTTGGCCGGTTGGGAATAGTAGCAATAACATGGATAAATTATTTTCTTAAGCCTAACTTTTCAATAAGAGCACGATAGCCCTGCAGATTGTGTCTCTGCATGTAAGCCAGTAAGCGTTTGCGCTGACCTACCATTTGCATGAGTCCACGTTGAGAAGAGAAGTCTTTTTTGTTGTCTTTTACATGCGCGGAGATACCTTTTATGCGCTCTGTTAGCAAGGCGATCTGAGCTTCGATAGATCCTGTGTTTTCAGCTTTTCCGCCATATTCAGCAAAAATATTTGCAGTTTGTTCTTTCGTTAAATAAGCCATTTAATAACTTTTTTTAAATTTCCGTTTGAAATTTTTAATTTTTACTCTTTTAATTCGTGTGCAAAAGTAATACTTAAAAATGAAATTAAGAAAATTATTTGAATTATATGGATTTAATAGAGAATTATGCCAAAATCTCACAATTAAAAAACAAGAACCAATAATTTTATAGCACTATATTGTTAAATATTTGTAAAATAAATAACTGTTTTAAATTTATTTGTATTTATTTATAATAATTTACAAATTATAAATTAAATAATTTATTTTCGAATTAGTACTATGTATTGCATAGTATCATTAAAAGCATATATCTTTGTGTTGTCAAGTTCTATAAAGATCATTTTAAACAGATAATCATGGATATACAAAATACACAGAGCCAGATGCGCAAAGGAGTGCTGGAGTTTTGCATACTTTCCATTATCAAAAACCAGGAGTCATATCCGAGTGAGATTTTGGAGAAATTAAAAGAAGCAAACCTCAGCGTACTGGAGGGTACACTCTACCCGCTGCTGACGCGGCTAAAAAATGCCGACCTTCTTTCCTACCGTTGGGTGGAAAGCGTTTCCGGCCCGCCCAGGAAATATTTCAGCCTCACAGATAAAGGCATGGTGTTTTACCTGGAGCTGCAAAAAACCTGGAAGGAACTATCCGATGCAGTAAATAAAGTAACCAATACGGATTTTGAAAAATAATTATCATTCTAAACTATAGCCAATCACAAACAAACAGTATCATTATGAAAAAGATAATCAATATAAATTTTCAGGGAAGAGTAGTGATGATTGAAGAGTCGGCTTTTGAACATCTGAAACAATATGTAGAAAGCCTGAGGATACATTTTGCTCATGAAGAAGGCCGCGATGAAATCATCAACGACATTGAATGGCGCATCTCCGAACTCTTCGACGACATTATAAAAAAAGGAAATCCCTGTGTAACCGAGGAGCACCTGGAAGCGATCATCAGAAGCATCGGCCGGCCGCAAGACCTGCAGGAGGCCGAAGATCCGGCTCCGCACCTGGAAGACAGTACCACTTCACACCACGCCGAATCAACACAATATACTTCAATAAACAATACAGACAGTACAAACCCGTTTGGCAAAAAACGATTATTCAGGGATGAAACCAATAAAAAGATCGGCGGTGTATGCGCCGGCATAGCTAACTTCCTGAACATAGACCATTCGCTTGTGAGAATACTTACCGTATTGCTGGCATTTGCTTATGGGGTGAGCATACTTGTATACATTGTGCTCTGGGCAGCACTGCCCGGCACTACTACCAAAGACATCGGCTCTTCTTACAGGAAGCTTTACAGGGACCCGATGCACAAAACAATCGGTGGTGTCTGCAGCGGGCTGGCTCATTATTTCAACATGGAGATCTGGCTGGTAAGACTGATATTTGTGCTGGGTTTGCTATCGCCATCGTTTATGTGGATCATTGATCTCGGTGCTTTCAGCGGGGGTCTTAGCGGCTTTACCTTTCTTACCTACCTGATACTGCTGATCGTGGTGCCTTATGCCAAACGCCCTTCTGATTTTCTTTCCATGAAAGGCGAAAACATTGATCTGAACAGTATTAAAACAACCGTACAAGATGCAGGCTTCGACGATAAAAAAAAAGTAACTAAAACAGCAACTTATGTGCAGGACCAGGCTGGCAACGGCCCAGCCACTTCCCTTGAGGCATCAGGAGTTAATACGCAACATAGCTATGCCGCTAAGAATTATGTGCCTGAAAGCAGCAGCTCAACATTTGGCGACATAGTATTAGCCATTATAAAGTTCATAGCTTACATTATCCTCGGCTTTGTAATTCTCACAGTAGTCACTGTTCTGGCAGGCATTGGACTGGCTTCTTTATTTGCACTGCCCTATTCTGAATTGTTTTTTGAAAACAGCTGGGAAAGTGTAGCTGCTACCATTGCACTGGTGTGCTTTATATGGGTACCTGTAATAGGAATTTGTATATGGACTGTAAGAAGAATATTCGGCTATAAACACAAAAAGCCGGCGCTGAGAAATTCTTTCCTGATGCTTTGGACTGTAGGGCTTATTGCATTTATCGCGTTGCTAGTATCGTCTTTGAATAATGTAAAATACGAAAGTGAAGTACCGCGTCAGATCATTGCATTGACTAACCCTTCTGTAAACAAGCTTACAGTTGATTTTGAGAAGGATGAAACCAAACTTTACTTTAAGAAATACTTCAAAGTCTTCCCCTGGAGGCTGAAAGATAAATTTTACATCAATAATCTTTACCTGGATATAGAGAAATCAGCAGACAGCAATTACCACGTTTATTTACAAAAATCAGCAGACGGCAGCAGTAAGGCTAAAGCTAATGAATGGGCTGGCAATAT
Source organism: Bacteroidota bacterium (assembly GCA_023422835.1). Taxonomy (GTDB): domain Bacteria; phylum Bacteroidota; class Bacteroidia; order Chitinophagales; family Chitinophagaceae; genus Haoranjiania; species Haoranjiania flava. The sequence continues at coordinate 95,146 of JAFAGI010000007.1, forward strand.
CAATATTCCCATTACACAAACAGACAGTGTCTTAAAAATCAACAAAGGAATCCTGATTGACAAAAATAATAAGTTCAGGAACCAGCAGGCAGAAATAACCATTGCAGTTCCAGTAGGCAAAAGAATAGTGATCAATGATAATTATTACGGTATGGCCAATGTATCCTTTGGCAATGTAAGATGGAGAAGGCATGCGGACTTCGCTACCAACACAGAATACATCATGACCAACGAAGGCCTGGTGCGCGTAAATAATGTGGATGATAATGAAGACAACAGCATAGATATAGACGATGATATATCATTTAAAAAAGAAATTGTCAATGGCGAAACAAAGTACTATGTAGATGATGAGGAAGTAGACTCAGCCAGTTTTGTAAGAAAATCAAACCAGTTGCAGCTTAAGTTGCAGAAGCAGGAACAAAAGATAAAAGAGCAGCAGGAAAAGTACAAAAAAATACAGCGCGAGCTTATTAAGCCCGACACAGCAAATATCATTTAGCATCCAGGCAACCAAACGCCTATTGCATGCGTCTTGTAGATGTGCGCCGGGATAAATATGTAATGAAATGAACGATTCGGTTGTCTTAATTTAAAATCTAAGTATAAAACTAAACAAACGCCTTTGCATAGGCAGGGCGTTTTACAAAAACATCAAGATGAATAGCCTTAAAGATTAGGAATCTATACCAACCGGCAATGAGTATTAAATCTAAAAAGCTAGTTATTCCATGTGACAAACAGAAAAAATTAAATATTAACACATGAAATAGTCAAAAGATGTTGTATACCAACCGGGAATGAAAAGGCTATTCCATGTGACAACTAAAAAACAATTAAATATACACACATGAAAATACTACTGTTAAACATCCTATGCCTGTTTGCTTTGAGCGGTTACTCACAGCTTATTGTTTCCGGGCAAATCACAGGCCAGGTAACCAACGATAAAAATCAGCCGGTGCCTTTTGCTAGCATCAGGATACTACAGCCGGATTCCACGCAGAAAACAGTGGCAGAAAAAATCACGGATGAAAACGGTAAATACGAGATCGGCCTGCAGCAGGCAGGTGAATATATCTTCCATATTTCTTCTACAGGCTATGAATCCCTGTCCAGGAAAGTTACTGTTTCCCAGGAAGAAAAGCAACTGAATTTTACTTTGCAGAAAAATGCAGAAAACTTAAACGATGTAACTGTTACCAGCTCTGCATCTATGATACAACGCAAGACCGACCGAATTGTGATGCAGGTAGAAAACAACCCTCTTTCGTCCGGAAAGTCTTCTATGGAAATGATGAACCTGGCGCCGGGTGTACTGATCTACAACAACCAGATCACCCTCAACGGTAACGGCGGTGTGCGTGTAATGGTCGACGGGAAAATGCTTAATCTCAGTGGACAGGACCTGGCAAATTACTTAAACTCCTTACGTGCTGAAGATATAAAATCCATAGAGGTAATTTCACACCCACCGGCAGAGTACGATGCACAGGGCACCGGCGGACTGATAAACATTGTACTTAAAAAAAACAGAAACTCAGGACTTAATGGCAGTATTTATGGCAATTACACGCAAGGACGCTACGCAGGCACCAGCGATGGCATCAACATCAATTACAAGAAAAATAAATTTTCCTTATTCGGCAACGGATCTTATTACAGCCAGAAAAGATTTGAGGAGATGGAGCAATACAGGACGCTGCCCAACAATGGTGTGTTTACAGCAAAAAATAATTTTGTCAGCACGGGAACCAACAACCGCCAGAAGGCAGGTATTATTTACGACATCAACGATAACCAGTTCATCAGCCTGGAATACAACAGGGCTTACAATAAATATACTTCGTCCGGCAATGCGCAAACATTAACCACCTTTCCCGATGCATCGCTCAATACCAAAACAGAAGGTACCTACCCCGGCACTTATGCAGCACATTACAACAATGCAGGTCTGCGCTATCAGTTGAAAACAGATACTCTCGGTTCAAAGTTTACCTTTCTGGCCGATTATACCAAAAACAAAGTGGAAAACACCAGCGATATAAGAACCTTTTTATACAATGCACAGAATACGCTGCTTACAGACACATCATTCAGGAATGCTACACCCGGCGATGCTCAGATCTATACCGCTGACGCCAAGTATACACAGGTGTTCAAGGGAGGCCATACTTTCTCTCTTGGCTCAAAGCTTACTGCTACCCGCATTAAAAACATTGCATTTTTTGAATACCTGCAAAACGGTAAGTGGTACGAAAGCATTAAACAAAACTATCAATATAATTACGATGAGAATATTGTGGCAGGCTATGTAAGTTATGAAGGTGTGATTGCCAAAACCAATGTACAGCTTGGCTTGCGCGGTGAATACACCGACCTTACCGGAATGTTGATAGCGCAAGGCGTACAGACTCCTAACCCCGATAAATACTTCTCATTATTTCCCAACGTTTACCTCAGCAAAGCTGTTAACAAGACAGGAGATAACACAGTCAATTTTTCTTACAACAGGAGATTTAACCGCCCGTCTTTCCATGAGCTGAATCCCTATGTAGGTTATGCGGATAATTATACCATCGGTATGGGCAACCCTTTCTTAAGGCCGGAATTTAACAACTCTTATGAGCTGGGCTTTACGCTGAAAAATAAATATATGTTCACGCTGAACTATACGCACAACCGCGACATCATCAACCGGGTGATCCGCAGTGATGAAAATGATCCGAAAGTAATGATACAGCAGCCCCTGAACTCCGGCAACAGCGACAACCTGATGCTGACTGTATTTGCGCCTGTAAAAATTACCAAATGGTGGAATGCACAAAACACTGCGCAACTAAGCTACCAGAAGATAGAAGCGCCTGAATACAAAATTGAAAAGCCTATTGCCTTCCTTCAATCGCAACACACATTCACGGTAAATAAAACCACCAGCTTTACCCTGTCCGGATTCTATATTTCCAACTTTATTTTTGCCAATGGGCTGATAAACCCTTTCGGCATGGTAAACGCTGGTTTCAGCAAAAAATTTGCTAAAGACAAGTTTACTTTCAAAGCAAATATGAATGATATTTTCTACACCCAAACCATTAAAGGCAATATGTCTTACAAAGACTTTATACTGGGCATCAGAAGCAGGAACCAATCCAGGACCTTCACTGTAGGCCTTACTTATAATTTCAATGCAGGAAAGTCGTTTAGTGTAAAAAAACTGCAAAGCAGCAGTGAAGAAGAACAAAAAAGGCTGGATAAAATTAAGTAGTTGTTTGTGAATTTTAATGATAAATACGGCCGGGGTTTCTACTCCGGCTTTTTTTAGCGGCATTATGTATAGCCCTTACCTGATTACCACCACTTCCCCATTCTTCCATTTAATAATTGATGACGGCTCCGAGGGTGTGTCATCATTCTGGCGGTATTGCACCACATAGCCCACGCCGCGGATAAGCTCTTCGGAAATTTCTTTAAAAAAACGCGGTGCCGGCTCGCCGCTGATGTTGGCAGAAGTGCTGAGCAAAGGCTTTTGGAACCGTTCAATCAATGCCCGGCAAAATGGTTCATTACAGATCCTGATGGCTACGGATCCATCTGCGGCAACAACATTTCTGGCAAGGTGCATGGCCTTTTCATAGATAACTGTTGTAGGCTTTCGCGCTTTTTCCAGGTAGGCAAATACACCAGGGTCAAATGAGCCTACATAATCTTTAAGCATAGCTTCAGTAGTAAGCACCACAAAGCTTTTATTTTCAGGGCGATGTTTAAGCTGTATGATTTTTTCAGCAGCTTCGGCACTGGTTGCATCACAGCCTAAGCCCCAGATGGTATCTGTAGGATATAGTATGCTACCTCCTTTACGCAGTATTTGTAAACTATTCTTTAAATCGTTTTCCATAAAATCTTTAACATGGCTAAAAATACTACATTTGCTAAAATTTTACAGAAATGAAGGAGCTAATTTTAGAAGCTTGGGAAAACAGGGAGTTGCTTTCAGACAATAAATATACTGATGCCGTAAACAGCGTATTAGAAGAGGTAGATAAAGGAAGGCTGCGCGTGGCAGAACCGGTGGCAGATGGATGGCAGGTAAATGAATGGGTAAAACAGGCGATTTTATTATACTTTTCAACACAGAAAATGCAGACATGGGATGTAGGCCCGTTTGAATTTTATGATAAAATGTTATTGAAAAAAGACTATGCAGCACAGGGCGTAAGAGCAGTGCCTCACGCAATTGCCCGCTATGGTTCCTTCCTGGGAAGAAATGTAGTATTAATGCCGAGCTATGTAAACATCGGCGCGTACGTAGATGAAGGCACTATGGTTGATACCTGGGCCACCGTAGGCAGTTGCGCACAGATCGGCAAGGGTGTACATTTGAGCGGAGGCGTAGGAATCGGCGGCGTGCTGGAACCATTACAGGCTTCACCGGTGATTATTGAAGACGGCTGTTTCATAGGCAGCAGGGCCATAGTGGTGGAGGGTGTGCGCGTAGAAAAAGAAGCTGTTTTAGGAGCCAGTGTAGTACTTACAAAATCCACGAAAATTTTTGATGTAAGCGGTAGCGAGGTTGTTGAACATAAAGGTGTGATCCCTGCCAGAAGCGTAGTGATCCCGGGCAGCTATCCTAAAAAATTTCCTGCCGGTGAATACAACGTAAACTGTGCACTTATCATCGGGCAGAGAAAAGCAAGCACCGACCTGAAAACCAGCCTGAATGAAGCTTTGAGAGATTTCAATGTTTCTATATAGGCACATAAGGAATTGTAAGTTTAATCAAAACTTATTCACAACCCAACAATGAACATACAAGTTTTAAAATCAAAAATACACAGGGCCACTGTAACCGAAGCCGACCTGAATTATGTAGGCAGCATTACCATAGATGAAGATCTGCTTGATGCAGCCAATATGATTGAAGGCGAAAAAGTACTGGTGGTGAACGTAAACAACGGCGAACGCCTGGAGACCTACATTATCCGCGGCAAGCGCGGCAGCCAAACCATTTGTATGAACGGCCCTGCAGCAAGAAAAGTAGCCGCCGGAGATGTGATCATCATTATTTCTTTCGCCTCCATGGATTTTGAAGAAGCCAAAACATTCAAGCCCCGGGTGATCTTCCCCGACGCATCTAACCGGCTGCCATAGCCAATATTATCTTTTTCTTAAACATGCATTTTAGCACGTTTTTCAGGCTTGCAGCTTGTCTGCAAATCAGATTTTATGTATAAATTGCCGGCAATACAAATTCATTTTTATGAAGGATAATTTTGTTCCGCGCGATATCAGTTGGCTAAGCTTCAATGCCCGTGTGCTACAGGAAGCCAATGACCCTTCTGTGCCCCTGCATGAGCGCATTCGATTTCTCGGCATACATTCCAACAACCAGGATGAATTCTTCAGGGTGCGTGTTGCAGCCCTCAGCAGGATTGTAGCGCTGGGCGATAAGAAAAATGCTTCAACAAAAAGAGCTACGCTGAAATTAGAGCAGGAAGCCGCACAGGAGCTTGAAGAAATACAAGCTATTGTAATGCAGCAGCAAAGCGAGTTTAACAGGATATGGAACAACATTCAGCAGGAACTCACGCGACATAAGGTATTCATTAAAACCAATGAAAACCTTACCAAACAACAGAAAGAATTTGTAGAGACTTATTTCGATGAAGTGGTAGAATCCAACGTGATACCTTTGCTGGTAGACAACCACAGGAAACTACCCTACCTGCGCGATAAAAGCCTGTACCTCGGCATCGTAATGCGCAAAAAAGAGACAGCGTACGATCAGCGCTTTGCATTGATAGAAATACCGGTATTTGCAGTAGGCAGATTTGTGCTGTTGCCATCTGATGAAGGCGAGAGCAATATTATTTTGCTGGAAGACATAATACGCTACAACCTGCGATATATTTTTGCTTATTTCGGGTATAATACTTTTGATGCGCATATTTTTAAAGTGACCAAGGATGCCGAGTTTGATGAAGACAATGACATTAACACCACCATGGTGCAGAAGATTGAAAAAGCTGTCAGGAACCGCAGAAAAGGCAAGCCCGTGCGTTTTGTTTATGATAAAAACATGAACGAAACGTTGCTGAATTTTCTGATCAGGAAACTAAGCCTTTCGCATAAAGACAACATTATACCCGGCGGCAGAATACATAATTTCCGGCACTTTATGGATTTTCCTGATGTGCTGAAAGATAAAAATGCCCGCAGAAGCAAGCCATTTATACCACCCGGGTTGGATACACTGGAGCGCATTACAGATATTATTACCCGCAAAGATGTGCTTATTAGCACGCCCTACCATTCTTTTACGCCCATTATCACCCTGTTGCGCGAAGCGGCTATGGATCCGGATGTAACAACCATCAAGGTGGCTGCATACCGACTGGCGGAAAACTCAAAAATTGTGAATGCACTCGTCAACGCTGTAAGAAACGGGAAGGCTGTAACTGTAATGCTGGAGCTCAAAGCACGGTTTGATGAAGAGAATAACCTGGAGTGGAAAGAAAAGCTGGAGATTGAAGGTGTAAAAGTACTGATAGGTGTGCCGCATATGAAGGTACATGCTAAAATCGCCATCATCAAGAAAAAAGTAGGTAGGAAAATATTGCAATACGGCTTTGTAGGCACAGGCAACCTGAACGAAAAAACAGCAAAAATATACGGCGACCATTTTCTGCTCACCTGCAACCGCAAAGTGATGGCTGATATTAATAAAATATTTAAATACATTGAATCTTATAAAACACTTTCGATTGATTACTTAAAAAGCTGTAATACACTGCTGGTGAGCCCTGTAAGCATGCGCAGCGGCATGATGGCGCTGATAGATAATGAAATCAAAGCTGCCAAAGCAAAGAAACCCGCAGAAATAATTGTAAAAATAAACTCGCTCAGCGATTATACACTTATCAATAAACTGTATGAGGCTGCCTCGGCCGGTGTTAAGGTTAAAATGATCGTGCGTGGCATATTCTGCGCTATCACTGAGAATAAAAAATTTAAACAAAACATATACGCCATCAGCATTATAGATGAATACCTGGAACATGCAAGGGTGTTTGTTTTTCACAACAACGGCAAAGAAAAAATTTATATAGGCTCTGCCGACTGGATGGTAAGAAACCTGGACCACCGTATAGAAGCTGCTATTGAAATAACAGATGCGGCCATTAAAAAAGAACTCATTGATATATTGAACATACAGCTAAATGATAATGTGAAGGCAAGACTGCACAATAAAAACAACCAATATGTGGTAAAAAAAGGAGATAATGCCGTACGTTCGCAATTGGAAATATACAATTATTTAAATGCCAAACTGCGTAACGATACAGCAGAAGTAAGGCCTAAAAAAATACGTACCAAATGAAGTTAGCCGCTATTGACATTGGAAGCAACGCCGCACGCCTACTGATCGTAGATGCCATTCCGGGTAAAGGAAAAAATGTACAGTTCAGCAAACTGAATCTTGTGAGAGTGCCGTTGCGCCTGGGCTTCGATGTTTTTGACAAAGGCATTATCGGAGAAGAAAAAACACAAATGGTGATGAATACCATGATGGCGTTCAGGAACCTGCTAGATGCCTATGGAGTAAAATACCTGAAAGCCTGTGCTACCAGCGCCATGCGCGATGCAAAGAACAGTAAAGCGATCATAGAAAATGTAAAAAAGAAAACCAATATACAGATTGAGGTGATCAGCGGTGATATGGAGGCAGGGCTGGTATTTGAAAACCAGATTGCCGAAAAGCTGGAAAAGGATAAAGGTTACCTGTACATAGATGTGGGAGGCGGCAGCACCGAACTTAGTTATTACAATGCTGGCAGGCACAAAGCCAAGCAGTCATTCAACATTGGTACTATACGTTTGCTTCGCAAGGATGTAACGCCGGAGATGTGGATGGAAATGAAGGAATTTATAGAAAAAAATATAAAATCAAAAAAGCCGGTGCTGGCGATTGGTTCAGGCGGCAATATCAATAAGGTGTTCTCTATCAGCCGCAATAAAGATAACAGCCCCCTTACGCTCAACTTGCTGAAAGATTATTTTAAGGAGTTTTCAGCACTCAGCGTGGAAGAAAGAATAAATAAATACAAATTAAAAGCAGACCGTGCAGACGTAATCGTTCCGGCGCTGGAAATATATACCAACGTCATGCGCTGGGCAGATGCCAAAGAGATTTATGTACCTAAGATCGGTGTGGCAGACGGTCTTGTGCACCAGCTTTACCACGAAATAGTTGCACAGCGCACGGCAAGCTAAGCATCCATGTTTTGCTGTATCAGTTCCCTGCAATAAGCATTAAACTCAGCAGCAGTTTCCGGCGATACATCGCCTTCGATTTCTTTCTGAAAGATGCGGTTATTTTTAAAATCCAGGGTGATCATTTGCCCGCGGATGATCACATTGTTCATCTTTTGCCAGGGATAAAATTTATCAGGGATAGCATTAATGAGAATGCCTTCCTTATCAACGCAGATCTCTTTGTTGAACTTTACTGATTTTTCCAGCAGCCCGATAACGATGTATAAAATTGCCAGCACATATTTCAACACAGGCACAGGGAAATAAAAAAGAAAAGTAAGCCCTGCGGTAAAAAATGCCAGCCTGAAAGAAGGCTTGTATTTGTATGCCGCCACATACACCCAGCTCGACAGGATGATGGCAATAAGCGAAAAAAGAATAATACCATGTTTCCTGGTGGCAGGATTTAAAAAAAACTGTATGGCAAAGTAAGCAAAGCTGCTCACGGAAATAAAGATCAGTAACTGGCTGATCAGCCTGATGATCTTATCATCATAAGACTTCAGGGTAATAACAAAATCAAACTCTTTACTCATTCGTTACGGTATTGCTCATGGTAAGAATATTGCAGAGATGCCAGAGCATCCTGGCGCCCACGTTTGCATCAGTTGCGGTGTCGCCGGTGCCTATCTCTACCAGGTCAAAGCCAATGATCTTCCGGCCGCTTTCCAATACTTTTCTCAGGAGGTAGACAATTTGCTCTGCTTCAAAGCCTCCCTGCACGGGCGTTCCGGTGTTGGGGCAAAGCTTGGGATCAAGGCCGTCTATATCAAAACTTATATACACATGTTGGGGTAAAGTATCGATGATGTTTTCTGTAATAGTATGCCAGTTAGCGCCTTCATATATTCTCTCTTTGATATCCTCATCAAAGAAAGTAGTGATGCGGTCTTTATTTTCATGTATGTACCGCCATTCCTCTTCGCAGTAATCTCTTATGCCTATTTGTGTAAGATGTGTTACCGACTCAATTTCATTCAGCACATTGTACATGATGGATGCATGTGAATATACAAAATCCTCATACGACTTGCGCAGGTCGCAGTGTGCATCTATCTGCAGCACACCGAAATCGGTATACTTTTCAGACAGCGCTTTTATGTAGCCGAAAGGAGTGCTGTGATCACCACCCAGCAAACCAACCAGCTTGCCTTTAGCAATCAGGTGTCGGCTGTGTTCATACACCCAGTCATTCACCAGTGTACTTCCCTCATTAATGTCTTTCAGCCCGCGGCACATAAATCTGTTTGATTCAAGCTCATCGCCGGTAGCAATAAAATCTACGTACAATTCTGCCTCTTTCCTCAGATAGTCGCTCTTCATTAGTATCTTCTTGTCCACATCTCGCATAAAGAAGCCCTGGCGCCAGGTATCTTTATAATATTTGTTAAACAGGTCTACCTGGAAGCCAGCCTTGAACACATTGTCAAAGCACCTGCCGGTGCCGGCTCCGTAGCTTACGGTCACTTCCCATGGAACGGGTAAGATTATGAGCCTTGCATCTTCTTCGGTAAAGGGCAATCCAAAAATATTATTATCGGGATTGGCTGCGTCATTAGGGTTAAAATTGCTTAAGTCTGCCATTATATCTTTAATTGATTATGCAAAAGTAGTAATGATTTCATATAGAAAAAATAAAGCTTGTTAATTTACCTGCCTGCCCTTCCACTGGTAAGTGCCAAACTTGCCAAGCCAGCCTGAAATAAGGGTATAGGCAATATGGAATGGCTGCATCAGCGGGAAGTATTTGAGTATGGCTTCCTGACCGAAAAAGCGGCACACGTAGCGCATAAAATTCATTTCAAAAGCAATCTTTGCTGCCATAAAAACCAGCAACCATACGAAGTACACCGGATTTAAGCATCCTGCTATCAATAAAAAAAGAAAACTGAGGTTAAAAAAATATACCACGAAAAGTACGGCTATCACTTTTTTATCATCGTAACTGTCGGCCTTGCTCGCCCACCGAATACGCTGGTTGATGAATGTTTTTACCGTAGGCATGGGCAGCGTAGAGACAATGGAATCCTGTGAAAAAATATACCGCGTCCTGTCCGGATATAGCTTCTGTATCTTCCGCATCAGGAACATATCGTCACCGCTCGCCAGGTGCTCAAAGCCTTTAAATCCGTCTACTTCAAAGAACACAGACTTTTTATAGGAAAGGTTGGCGCCATTGCACATGCTGTGAAAACCTGCTGAAACAGAAGCTGCCGTAATGCCCTGTAAACTCAGGAAATCCAGGCACTGGAAAATAGAAAGGAATCTACCCGAATTAATGAAACGTACGGGTGCAGCAACAAATACGGCGTTGGTCTCCCGTATAAAAGCATTAAAATTTTTCAGCCAGTTTCCGGGAACCATACAATCTGCATCTGTGGTAATGATCCAATCACCTTTTGACAGCGCGATAGCTTTCTGTATGGCTAATTTTTTATAGGAATTTATTTTTTCTTCAGGAGAAACCAGGTCTTTCATGGCGATCAGCTTAATGCAATCGTGCTGTTGTTGAAGCCCGGTAATGATCTTAGCTGTATTGTCTGTTGAGTGATCGTCGATCACGATAATCTCCAGCAAATTCTTATCGTAGTGATTGTTTAAAATAGACAATAAACAGTTGGCAATATTAGCTTCCTCATCACGCGCAGGTATGATCACAGAAAAAAAACAGCTATCCTCAGAAGCAATGCCGGTAAAGGGTTTCAGTCTCCTGAACCATTTTGTATACAATACAATGATGCCACAGTAAACAATCAAAAGCAATGCCGGTATCAGTAAAACAAAAAACATATCAGCACATGTAAAATAGTTTGGTAATCTCTTTTAAATGCGGTTCGCGCAGCAATATATGGCCGGCATTAATGGTAATCGTAGTAATCTGTTCAGGCGCTACTTTCTTCAGGTGCTTTACCGTAGCCGGAGCAATAACTTTATCGTGTTCACCAAAGAGTACCAGGGCTTTTACACGGTATTTTTGCAGATTTTCGCCAAACTTTTTCAGATCGGGGTGCATTTTTCTGAAAGTGATCCATCGCTTTACCAGTAGTTTCCTTTCTTCTTTATATGTAATGATCTCTTTGGCCATTACGTACATACTGGCACTGATGGCTTTGATGTTGTAGAAAAATTTAATAAGCTTCTCCGCCCATTTGGAACTGCGGTTGAGCATGCGCAAAAGAAAATTTCCGAAGTGCGTTTCCACGATCAGCCAGTACCAGAATATTTTATGCATACCGTCAGGCGCCAGTAGCACAAGCTTTTTGATGTGTTGTGGCCGTTGCTGAAAATAGTTTATAGCTATCCTTCCTCCCAGGCTGAAGCCCACAAGCCAAATATCTTCCGCGAGGTTTTCTTCTTTGGTAATCAACCCCATTACTGCTTCAAGGTCGCTCACAAAAAACATTCGGTGCTCTCTCCAGCGGGTGCCATAATGAAACGGCAGCTCTAAAGAGATCAATGTAAAATCATTGCCTATATAAGGTTCTAACAGCCCGAACTGCTCTCCTCTTGAGCCATAGCCGGGAAAACAAAAAACCGTCTGCTTACCTGTGCCGTAAACAAAATACGAAAAAGTACTATCCAGGTATTGAATATATTTTTGCATTTGAATGTAGCAAAAATACAGGAATGATTTTATTTGCTGATTAAATTTTATATTCGTCAGCACAAATTAAAACACATCAATGAAGGGCAAAGTATACCTGATTCCCTGTGTATTGCACGAAGATGAAAATGCACTGAATGCAATCCCTCCTTACATTACATGTGCTGTAAAGCAATGCAGCAGTTTCTTCGTAGAGAATAAAAAAACAGCACGCAGGTTCATTAAAAAAATTTACAAAGATTTTGTGGTAGATGACCATTTCTGGATGGCCATACAAAAAGTAGAGGAAGAAACGGTTAACGAATTTGTACGCAGGCTAAGCAATGGTGAAACTATCGGCATACTGAGCGAAGCGGGCTGCCCCGGCGTGGCGGACCCCGGTCAGATACTGGTAGCAAAAGCACAGGAAATAGGCGTGCAGGTTATGCCGCTCGTAGGCCCCAACTCTATGTTGCTTGCCCTAATGGCCAGCGGCATGAACGGCCAGCAGTTTGAATTTACGGGATACCTGCCCATTGAGTCCAATGCAAGGAAAAAAGCCATCAAGGAAATGGAAGAACGCTCGGGGAATAGAAATGCTACTATCATTTTTATAGAAACGCCTTACCGCAACAATGCACTTGTGAATGATATTGTACAAACCTGCAAAGCATCTGTAAAACTTTGTATTGCTGTAGATATCACAGCTCCTACCGAAAGCATACGCACAAAAACTACCGGTGAATGGAAAAAAAACTTACCGGATATACATAAGCGGCCCGCAATATTCCTGCTATATGCCGGCGCTCACTGATCTAAAACACGATAACCCTGTTTCGGTATATCAAACACGGAAGCAGCCACCGGCAATAAGCTTACAGAACTGGCAATGTAAGATATCTTAAGGTTATTCTCGCTCGTAGTCTGGTACTCCAGCACCAGCCCCGGTACCTGCTGAAACAGGTATGGGTACTCGCTTACAGTAGGCTTTATGTCTTTGGTGTAGTACACCGTGATGCGGTCGCTCGCAGATTTGTTGATTATTCCTTTATAGCAGGTGTAGCCCAGTATCTTTTTGATTTCATTAAATGGTTTAAATTCCGCATGCATCAGCCTGGCATTCTGAGCAAGCCAGCTATCTTTGCTAAGATAGGTAATGAATTTATCAGCGCCGGTCTCTTTTAAAATTACCGAAGTGCTGTCATTGGCATTGAAAAAAACTGATTGTTTAAAGTTCCCAAATACGGTCTCTGTAAGCGTTTTATTACCGCGTACATAAAAAGATTTAGAAGAAGTTTTAAATATATTTGCAGCATCATTTCCCTCTGCAAGTACGCGGTAAACAACCTTGCAATCGCCTACGGTTACCTGTGCAGAAATAATAGCAGGCAGCATGAATAGCAGCAGCGCTAAATTTTGGTTCAATAATATATTCTTTATTTGCAAAGATGTCATGATGCACAATTTAAGTTCGCGTGCATGATCTTCCAGAGATCATCTTATCCGCTGAAATCAATGCAATATCGTGAAATAATCATTCCTTTGCCTATGATTGAATCAACCGGTAAACGGATATAAAATTACGTATTAATTTTTAAATCAATTTTTAAAGAATGAAACGAATAACTTTTTTATTACTGCTTCAACTGCTTTTTTCCATAATTTCAGGCTTCCTGATTGCACAAATGTCTTTTATAGGCAAGATCGGCATCAAGTTTTTTTACCAGGAATACGGCGTATTCCGTTCCTGGTGGAAGACAGCATTGTTGTTCTTCGGCATTCAGGTAATACTGATACTTCTGCAACATTTTCTTAAAAAGAACTGGCTGTCATGGGCCTTGATGGGGATGGCTATCCTTGGGCTGGTATTTACATTCAACGATTTCAACAACACTTTTTCCTACCGGCTTTTAAAAGAAAAGTTTCATGTAGGCTTCTACCTGTTTTGGTTGAGCTGGATCTTGCATACCGTTTATTTTCTACTGTACAATAAAAATGCACGCATCCTAAATAAGTAGTAATTTTAGGGCTGATTCTAAATATAACGATGGCAGATAACCAATTTTTCAGGGCGCTTGCCCGGCAGTTCAGTGGTGAGCTTTTTTACGACGAAAGCAGCCTGCACCACGCACAGCGCATGATTTACTCTACGGATGCATCGGTATACCAAGAGAAACCGTTAGCAGTTGCATTGCCTCGAAATGCTGATGACATAAGACTTTTAATAGATTTTGCTATTGCCAACCGTACCACCCTGATACCGAGGGCCGCAGGCACTTCTCTCGCCGGGCAGGTTGTAGGCAACGGCATTGTTGTGGATATTTCCAAGTATTTTAACCGAATCATAGAGCTGAATGTGGAAGAAAAATGGGTGCGCGTACAGCCCGGTATCATCCGCGATGACCTGAATGTATACCTGCGGCAGTACGGGCTATTGTATGCGCCTGAAACATCTACCGCAAACAGGGCCATGATCGGCGGCATGATCGGGAATAACTCCTGTGGCCTGCATTCCATAGTGTGGGGAGATGCCCGTACACACCTGATTGAAGCAGAAGTGTTGCTAAGCGATAATTCACAGGCAACATTTAAATATTTTACCAAAGAAGAAATTGATACTAAAGCAAAACAGGCTTCGCTGGAAGGGCGTATCTATGAGGGTCTTGCAGGCATGCTGGAAAATGCAGGCAAAGTACAGGATATACAAAACGGCTATCCTAAAAAGTCGCTGACACGAAGAAATACAGGCTACGCTTTAGACCTTTTGCTGGAAGAAAAAGAAAAACATAATGGCGGCTTTAACCTTTGCACCATACTTGCTGGCTCAGAAGGTACCATTGGCTTTATTACTGAAGCAAAGCTTAACCTCCTGCCCCTTCCTCCCGGGAAGGAAGCCGTAGTGTGCATACATTGCAGTACGCTTGCAGAGTCTTTACATGCCAACCTTGTTGCGCTGAAGCATAAACCTATGGCATCCGAACTGGTGGATAAGTACATCATGGACTTCACCAAAGGCCATCTAACTTACCAGCTCAACCGCTTCTTTCTGAAAGGCGATCCTGCAGCATTGCTGATAGTGGAATTCCTGGAAGAGGACGAAAACACACTGGATGAAAAAGCTGAAAAATTGATCGCTGAACTCACGCAGCATCGACTTGGCTATGCCTACCCCGTGATCAAAGGAGAAAAAACAAAACTGGTGTGGGATATCAGAAAAGCAGGCCTGGGCCTGATACGCAACATGCCCGGAGATGCACAGCCGGTGAACCTTATAGAAGATTGCGCTGTTGCTCCCGAAGATCTTCCCGCTTACATTGAAGACCTGCAGGAAGTATTGAAAAAATATAAACTTACTGCTTCATACTATGCGCATGCCGGCGCGGGAGAACTCCACGTAGAGCCCATGATTAACCTTAAAACGCAGGAAGGCAAAGAAACTTTCCGGAATGTTTTACGCGATACAGTTGAACTGGTTAAGAAACACAACGGTTCTCTAAGCGGTGAGCACGGCGACGGAAGATTACGCGGTGAATTTATACCCAACGCGCTGGGCGCCAATGTTTATGCGCTTTTGAAAGAGGTGAAGCAGTTGTTTGACGCCCAAAATATTTTTAACGCCAACAAGATCGTTGATACACCGCCCATGAATGAGTTCCTGCGGTATGAGGCGGGAAAGAAAACAACAGCTGTTAAAACTGTATTCGATTTTTCCCTCCAGGAAGGCATCTTAAAGCTGGCAGAGAAGTGTTCCGGTTCCGGCGATTGCCGCAAAACCCATCTTACAGGCGGCACCATGTGTCCTTCTTACATGGCTACGCGCAGGGAGAAAGATACTACACGCGCAAGGGCAAATATACTGCGCCAATTTCTCACCAACGATGCTGGCGATAACCCATTTAACCACCAAGAAATAAAAGGGGTAATGGATCTGTGCCTTAGTTGCAAGGCCTGCAAATCAGAATGCCCATCAAGTGTTGATGTAGCCAAGCTCAAAGCCGAATTCCTGCAACATTACTACGAAGCTAATGGTGTCCCTTTCCGCACCTGGCTGATCGGTAATTTTACCAAAACACAACAGCTTGCTATAAAGGTACCTACATTATACAACCTTGTGGTATCCAATAAAACCCTGAGCGGACTGGTGAAAAAAACCATTGGCTTTGCTGCCGGCAGGTCGCTGCCAACAGTAGGTAAAACTTCTTTGAGAAACTGGTACAACCGGCATAACAGCCCAGGTATGCCATCCACAAAAAAAGTGGTTTTGTTCTGCGATGAGTTTACCAACTACAACGATGTGGAGATAGGCATTACAACCCTAAAGCTCCTGCAAGGTTTGGGCTATGAAGTGCTGATGCCAAAGCACCTGGAGAGCGGCAGGACTTATCTTTCCAAAGGGCTGGTAAAAAAAGCCAAAAAGATCATCAATGAAAATATAGAAACGCTCAGCAAATACGTAACGCACGATATTCCTTTGATTGGCATAGAACCATCGGGCATCCTCACTTTCAGGGATGAAGCTTTGGACCTTTGCACAGAAGAGAACCGAGGCAAGGCGCAACACCTCTCTGTTAACAGCTTTTGCATAGAAGAGTTTTTGATCAATGAATTTGATAAAGGTCATATTACCACAGAAATGTTTACCAGCGACACAAAACTGGTAAAACTCCATGGTCATTGCTACCAGAAATCTTTTAAGATCGTTCCGGCAATTCACCGCCTGCTGGGCATTCCGCGGAATTATACAGTGCAGACAATACCATCCGGTTGCTGCGGTATGGCAGGATCTTTCGGCTACGAGCAAGAGCATTTTGATGTATCGATGCAGGTGGGAGAACTGGTATTGTTTCCCGCCGTGAGGAATGCCGCGGAAGATACGATCCTTGCAGCTTCCGGTACCAGTTGCCGACACCAGATCAAAGACGGAACGCAGAGAAAGGCATTGCACCCGGTGCAGATATTGTACCAGGCGTTAGAAAAAAGATAGTTATCATGATGAAATTTTTCCAGTGATGCAATAATGCAGTTGTGCCGGCTGTTTACCTGTATAAAACTTTTCGTATATTGTTGTAACTTTTCAAGTACCCGGATAACGCGTTGCAACTAAAAATAAAAGTGAAGCCTGGAGATACTATCCCCAACGCTAATTTTATGGTTTCATGTAAACTAGGAAAACATTATCACAGATTCATCCTACCCGCGCAAGTAACGGCTAAGAAATTGCTCAACGAAAAATTAAAAATCCTAATAAAATTCTGCAACGGCAAATTCATCCTTAAAATCCGTACCTTTGCACCAGTTCATTTATTTCGCGGCATTAGAAGCCGGACTTTTATTCCAGATCTAACCATCCCACAATAAGCGCCATTCAACGGCAGGTTCCAATTTTTATTGATGAAGTTGTACTTCATTTCCGCACTCATTTTAAAATACAAACTAATTGTTATTTACAGACTTAAAACTTATTAAGCCCATCCTTGATGCACTTAATAAACAGGGTTATACAAATCCTACGCCTATCCAGCAACAGGCCATCCCACATATTTTGAACGGAAAAGATGTGCTGGGCTGCGCACAAACCGGTACCGGTAAAACTGCTGCGTTTGCCATACCTATGCTGCAGCGATTGAACAATTCCGCACAAACTTTGCCACGCATTAAACATATTCGTGCGCTCATTCTTACGCCTACACGTGAGCTGGCCATACAGATCCAGGAGAGTTTTGAAGCATATGGCGCAAATATCGGTCTCCGAAACCTCGTGATCTTTGGCGGCGTAAACCAGGGACAGCAGGTACAGGGATTAAAAAAAGGAGTGGACATATTAGTGGCCACACCCGGCCGTTTGCTCGACCTAATGAACCAGGGATTCATTTGTTTACGCGATATAGAAATTTTTGTGCTTGACGAGGCCGATCGCATGCTCGACATGGGCTTTGTGCATGACGTAAAAAAAGTGATCGCTAAACTACCGGTGAAAAGACAAACTCTTTTCTTTTCAGCAACCATGCCAAAGCAAATACAATCATTGGCGGATAATATTTTGACTGCTCCTGTGAAAGTAGAAGTAACTCCTGTGTCATCCACAGCGGAAACCATTGACCAGTCTTTATTTTACGTGGAGCGTAAAAATAAACCGGATCTGCTGATGCACATTCTGTCAGATGCAGCAATAGAAACCGCCTTGGTTTTTACCCGTACCAAACACGGAGCCGAAAAGGTTGTGAAAGGTTTGCTGCGCAACAGCATCACCGCGGAAGCTATCCATGGAAACAAATCGCAGGCAGCGCGGCAGCGTGCACTGAGCAATTTTAAATCACGCCAGACAAGGGTACTCGTAGCAACCGATATTGCTGCCCGTGGCATTGATGTGGATGACCTGACGCATGTGATCAATTACGACCTGCCCGATGTACCCGAAACTTATGTACATCGCATAGGGCGTACAGGCCGTGCAGGCGCAAGCGGTATATCATTTTCTTTTTGTGAATCAGAGGAATTGGCTGCATTGAAAGATATCCATAAACTGATTGGAAAAAAAATACCGCTGGTAGAGGAACATCCTTTTCATACCGTGTTAGAGTTTTCTTCAAAAAATGCATTATCAAAACCATCCGCGGGTAACAGGCCTTTTACTGCGGAGAGAAGGAATAACAATAGCCACGGCCGGCATAAGCAAAAAGTTTTCCGCCAGCAGGCATAACAGATCTTTCAAGCGGCAGCATACCGGCAATTTCGCAGGATGATCTTTTGTTTGTTGCATGATAACAGTATGTAATAAAAACAAAACAAGTCTGTCTATGTCTTTATTTATTGTACTCAGCATCTGTTTTCAAATTTAATGATCATTATAGAGGGCAAGGGATCGGTGCTAAACTGATTGACAAAATAAAAGATTGGAGTTTCCGAAATGACGTAGACTAAAGAACCAGGATACTCTCTGGACTCTACCCAGACCTAGAAAAAGCCTATGAGTTAAGCCAGAGATTATCGTGGATCTATAACAGCATCAAGGACATGGGGGTCTCCTAAGCCAGATTGGGACTGTGGCATCAGCATGTTGAGGCTTCGTGATTCAAATCATTCAATACGGTCCAGGACGATAAAGAACCATTATAGAAACATACTGAACTACTTTGATAACAAGAGCACCAATGCTTCAGCAGAATCGTTCAATGCTAAGATAAAATCGTTCAGAAGTCAGTTTAGGGGTGTCGGAAATATTAATTTCTTCCTCTTTAGATTGACTAAATTATTTGCTTAGTCCACAGGTTTTGAAACTGATCCATATCCATCTGAAAATGAAAGAAAAAGGATTGCTGATTTACCAAAAAGAAAGAGGGTCTTCTTGATGAAGACCCTCCCAGCGGAGAGAGAGGGATTCGAACCCCCGGACCTGTGACAGTCAACGGTTTTCAAGACCGCCGCATTCGACCGCTCTGCCATCTCTCCGGGTGCAAAATAACAGTAACTTTATTATTTCTCCAAAAAAATCTGGCCAACTTGCCGTATTTTTGCCAAAAAACAATTGAAGCATCTTAAAGCAGTCAACAAATATTTATGGAAGTACAGGCTAAGGTTTTTTGCCGGCATCCTGTTCATATGCGCTTCCAATTATTTCGCGGTGCTTGCCCCGGAAATTACGGGCTACGTTATAAACAAAGTGCAGGAAATGCTGCCAAATGGCAAGCCTGCTTCTGTAAATCCTTCCCAATTTGCGCTTATCAATAATTTCTTTGCCTGGGTAGACCAATTCGACTACGGTAAAATCGTGGTGATATCCAGCCTGGTGATCTTGCTACTGGCAGTTATCCGCGGGGTGATGATGTTCTTTATGCGCCAGACCATGATCGTAATGAGCAGGCATATTGAATACGACCAGAAGAATGAGGTCTACGATCACTATCAGAAGCTCGATGCGGGTTTTTATAAGATGCACAGCACCGGAGATCTCATGAACCGTATGGCTGAAGATGTCAGCAGGGTAAGATTTTACACCGGCCCTGCCATTATGCACCTGGTAAACCTCGTTTCTATCATTGCTTTTTGCCTCTTCAATATGTTTGGGAAAGACGTTAAGCTCTCGTTGCTGACCCTCGCTCCCCTACCGGTACTGGCTGTCACCATTTATTTCGTCAACTCCATCATTCACAAAAAAAGCGAAGTTGTACAAGCTAAGCTTTCCGACATTACCACCACGGCACAGGAATCTTACTCCGGCATCAGGGTGATCAAATCTTTCGTGCAGGAGAAATCGATGATCAACTTTTTCCGCATCAACAACGATGCCTACCGTACCAACGCCATAAGCCTGGCCAAGATAGAGTCTGTCTTCTTCCCTACTACTGCTATGATCGTGGGCTTAAGCACGTTGCTGACCATTTTCATCGGCAGTATGATGATACTGAACAATTCATCCAGTATTGGTGTTGTGGTTGAGTTTGTGATGTACATCAACATGCTGATATTTCCTTTTACTGCCATCGGTTGGGTGGCCAATATGATACAGCGTGCGTCTGCATCCCAGAAAAGGCTCAATGAGTTCCTGGAAACACAGCCTGAGATTGAAGATAAGCCGGGAACAATCAATGCGGATATTAATGCGGATATCAGTTTCGACAAAGTTTCATTCACCTATAAAAATACCGGCATCAAAGCGCTTGATCATTTATCGCTTGATATCAGGAAAGGGGAAAAAGTATTGGTGCTGGGTAAAACCGGCAGCGGCAAAACTACCCTTGCACAATTGCTGTTGCATTTTTATGAACCTGACGAAGGGAAAATATTGATTGATAATACCAACATCAACAACATCAGGCTTTCGCACCTGCGCGATCAAATCAGCTATGTGCCACAGGATGTGTTTCTTTTCAGCGATACCGTTTACAACAATATTGCTTTCGGGCTGAAAGAAAGCCCGACTGTACAACAGGTGGAAAATGCAGCTAAGCTTGCCGGTATCCACAGCGAGATCTTATCGCTTGATAATGGTTACCAGACACGTGTAGGCGAAAGAGGCGTAACGCTTAGCGGAGGACAGAAGCAACGTATATCCATTGCAAGGGCGTTGATCAAAAAACCCGAGCTGATGATATTTGACGATTGCCTCAGCGCCGTAGATGCAAAGACAGAAAACATTATCATCAACAACCTTAACACTGTGCTGGGCGATAAAACAGCCATCATCATCACACACAGGATATTTACCGTGTTTGATTTTTCAAAGATCATTGTACTGGATGAAGGCCGCATTATAGAGCAGGGCAGCCATGCAGCACTTATCAAAAACAACGGTTACTATGCAGAACTCTACAACAAACAGGTGATGCAGGCATAAGCTCTTTGCATAACTTATATCACAAACAACGCATTTGTTTCAGTTATCAGAAAAATATATTTAATTTCGTCGGCATGTACCGATGCCGGCTGCTGCTGATCATTTTTTTTATGGTAGGATGTAAGGAAGAAAAACATCCTGTTGAAGCAGCATTTTATTACTGGAAAACAAACTTTACTTTAACCGGGCCGGAAAAACAAATCCTGGAAGAGTTAGATGTAAACAAGCTATACGTACGCTACTTTGATATAGCCATGAAAAATAATACGCCCGTTCCTGTAATGCCTGTATTCTTTGAGAGCAAACCCCCTGTAAAGGAAATTGTACCCGTGGTGTATATAAAAAATGAGGTGATGCTCAATGAACGTGCAGACTTACCTCAACTGGCAGCACATGTGGTTGATTACATAAGACAGATAAACCGGGAGAACAATATCACTACGCGCGAAATTCAGCTGGACTGCGACTGGACGCTTAACAGCAAAGACCGTTTTCTTGCTTTTGTAAACCTTTTGGCAGAAAAAACGAAAGATACCTTGTCTGCCACCATCCGATTGCACCAGGCAAAATATCACAATAGGACCGGTATTCCTAAGGTGCACAAGGGCGTACTGATGTATTACAACATGGGTACTATAGCCGCAGACTCTTTAAATTCTATTTACGACCGCAACATTGCCAAAAGATATTTACCTTCATTGAAAAACTATCCGTTGCAGTTAAACGTAGCAGTACCGCTTTATGCCTGGATGATACACAGCCGCCAAAACAAGATTTTACGCCTTTTGAGCAGGATACGTCTAAAAGATATGGAAGCGCAAAAGGCTTTTAAAAAAATAGATGACAGCCGCTTTATTGTGCTGCAATCAGGTAATTACTTTGGTCATTATTTTAAAAAAGACGATGAAGTAAAAATAGAAAGCATCAGCGAAAAAGATTTGAAGGAAATGGTGGCAGATCTGCGTAAAAGCCTGAAACAACCGCCTGGTGAAATTATTTTTTACGATTTAGATTCTACAAACATCAATGCTTATGAAAAAACTATGTTTAAAAAACTCGTTAACAGCTTTTAGCATTGCTGCCATACTTGGCGGCGGGGCTTATGCATTCGCCTGTGCAGACGGCGGCTGGGATTTCTCTTACCTGTCATCATTCACGCCGGAAGCCTTTGCCGACAAGTCTTACGAGCCCATGTTCTACGCGCCTTCAGACAGGTTTTACAATAATGCATACATGGAAAACAGCACCATGTACAATGAGGATATAGTGGCCGATTGGCAAGACTACCTGGGCAATGCTATGAAGCCGGATGCACTGAAATATTATTTGCTCAACGACAGCATTACAAAAGACCTGGGCCGTATTGCAAAAGCAGCTGACAATAATGAACATACAGCAACACCTTATAACATTAACCTGGGCAACAGCAAAATAAAAAACTTCATAAAGTTCCTGACGGTAGCGAAAAGTATAGAAAAATATACAGCACAAACTTATGACTACTGGGATTATCAAAACCGCGTAACGCTAAAGGCTGATGCATCCGTTGCAGAAAAAATCGAGCAAATTTATAACAAGACCGGTAAGTCGGACCCGTTTATCGCCAACCGTATGTGGTTCCAGGCAATGAAAGCAAAGTTCTATTCGGTAGATCGGAAATCGCTAATCGGGTATTTTAATAAAACACAAAAAGATCAGCCAAGGAATACACTTTATTACAGGGCCCTGGCTTATGTGGGCGGCGTTTATTACAACCAGAAGAATTTTGAGAAGTCAAATGCCGTGTTTGCTGAGGTATTCAATGCAGCGCCTTCTCTGCGCCAGATGGCGGTGTACAATTTCAAGCCAATGTCTAAAGATAAATTGCAGGGCGTATTGCATCAGGCTTCGGACAAAAATGTACAAGCTGCTGCCTGGGCTATGAACGGATATTATGGCGATGAAGCTCTTGCCATGAGGGAAATATACAAGCTAAGCCCGGCCAGCCCGCACCTGAATTTCCTGCTTACGCGCTGGGTAAATTCACAGGAAGAAAACATTAATGTATTCATCGAAAACGGCTTTAAAGCCACCGGGGATTATTTTAAACATATAAATGGAAAGATAGACCAGCCAACATTGAAGTGGATAAACGAAGTGGCGGCTAAGCCTGAGCTGCTGGATAATCCTGCATTGTGGACATTAGCTTCCGGATACCTGAACATTTTCCAGGGAAATTATGAGCTCGCCGAAAAAGCATTTGCCCTGGCAAAAACACAAAACAAAGGAAATGAACTGGTGGATAAACAAATAAAATTGTTTAACCTGGTAAATAAAATTTCGCAAGTGAAAAAGATTGATGCTGCCGTGGAAAAAGATTTATTGCCTCACCTGGTCTGGCTATATAAAGAATCGGCAGCAAACAGCGATCATAGCAATGCTTTCCGCCACACATACACAGAAACCTGGATAAAGAAATATTTGTCGGCAGTGTACAGAGACAACGGCCAGCACCTTTTGTCGGAATTGGTTTTCAGCGACGGCAAATACTATCAAAACCAGGATAACAGCAGGGCCATGGAGCAATTTCTGCTGAAGAAGAACAAAACACCCTGGGAAGAATTGTTTACGGGAATGTATCAATATAACCTGAGTGATATTTACGAAAGCCGCGCCATATATCTTTTTTACAATAATAAAATAGACGATGCTATTGAAGTTATGAAGAAAGCCACACCTGTGACGCGTACTTACAGTAATGGTGAACGCTATACTTCATCTTATAAAGATATGCAATTGTACGGCAATCCCTTCAACGGAAAGATCGCTGACTGCAATGATTGCGACCACCAGGCAAAGCAAAGCGTAAAATATACCAAGCTCGCTTTTTTGGAAAAAGTGCAGGAAATGCAACGCAAACTGGCCGCAGGTGAAGATATATACAACAATGCCTTGCTCCTGGGAAATGCCTTCTACAATGCATCTTACTTCGGCAATGCGCGCGCATTTTATTACAACGATATTGTGGGAGAATACGGGAGCAACTATATCCTCGATCGCAATAAACCATACCTCCACAGCATGAAATATGCGAAATATTATTATGAGATCGCCGACAAGGCTGCCCATGACAGGGAGGAAAAAGCCAGGATGGCATACATGCTGGCAAAAGTGGAACGTAATGAATTTTATGCAAACACGTATTTCAAAAAAGATTATTACTATCCTTTTGAAAAGGGTGTAATAAATTTTAAAGCATGGAAAGGATTCAAAGACCTTAAACAAAAATACGCTGATACCAAATATTACCGGGAAGTGATCGCAGAATGCGGCTACTTTAAAAAATATGTAAGCCGTACAAACTAATATTTTAAATAAAAGGTTACTATTAGCAACATATTTAAGACCATTACGTTATCTTTTTTAAATAATAATAATTGATACGCTTCAAATTATAATCCATGCTAATTTATTTTTTTATCAAAAAAATTTTGACAGATAAAAAACAATATTATATTTGTGTATACATTAGTTGATAAAGTATTTTTTGAACATTAAATTATAGTATTGTGGCGTACGAAAATAATGATAAGAAACAGGAAAGCGTTTACAGTAAGCGCATAAAAGCAGGCAAAAGAAGAACCTACTTTTTCGATGTACGGGAAACACGTAGTAACGATTATTACCTTACTATCACCGAAAGCAGGAAACGCTTTAACGACGATGGCTACGACAGGCATAAAGTTTTTCTGTATAAGGAAGACTTCAACAAGTTCCTGAAAGCGCTTATAGAAACCATTGAACACGTGAAGACAGAACTGATGCCTGACTTTGACTTTGATGCGTTCAACCACGAATACGAGGAAGGCGAGTATACGCCTGCAGAGAAAAAAGAACCTGTTCAGGAGATCAGCAAACCGGTTGAAGAGCAACCTAAGACCGACGAAACCGTGGAAGAGCCGCCTGTTGAGTACAAACCTTCTGCATCTTCAGGAGACAACCTGGCTAATGAACACGTAGATAAATGGTAATACGAACTTACTAAAAGATAAAAAGAGATAGCTGCTGCTGTCTCTTTTTTGTTGAATGCTATGGTAGCATATTGCAGCGTTAACCTCTGCTTTGAGTCTTATTAATCCTTGCGGTAGAGGCTTTTCTGGTAAAACCTGTTTGTAGTAAAGAGTTTAAACGCAGGTTTTGTACGTTGTATGTAAGATACATTCTTTGCTGCAGGCTCCAGGCTTTCCTCCAGGCTTTCAGCTATATGCGCATTGCGCAGAGAATCTTTTATACGCAAACGTGCTTGCACCGCTTCAGTCATGCGGCTGCCATAATTGAAAATGCTGTCGTAGAGCGCCTTTTGAATGTCTGGTGTAGATTGGTAATATTCTAGGCTCTTTACAAATTTTGCCTGTGTCACGCCGTGGTGTTTCAGCACTTTGCTGAATTCCTTAGACATAGTATCGGTGATTGCCGGCATTACCAGGCCGCCTTCGGCTGCTATCTTGTCTGCAAACATCATTTCCCACATCAGTTCTTTCATCTCTTCCGGCTGAATGTATTTGCGCGGTACCTTAGAGCAGGCTATCAGCAAAACTGTACAGCATAAAAAAATGGCAAGATGTTTAAAACTATTGTGGCTCATTCTGATTTTTAGTATTTCTACTCGATTGCAAAATTAAGTTTTTAAGGCGTTAGCAGGGTTAATGTTAGTAATGTTTACAGATCGGGCTTAGCACAATATTTATTATGTACTATTTCCACGATAAACTCAGCAATTTCTTTTTTTGATTTTACTGCAGACGGGTATTGATTTCCATCTCTGTCAAATATGGTGACCTTATTGGTATCTATGCCGAAGCCGGCGCCCGTATCCTGCGTGGAATTGAGCACAATGAGATCGGCATTTTTATTTTCCAGTTTGGCCACTGCATTTTGGAAGGCATTGTTTGTTTCCAGTGCAAAGCCCACCAGCAATTGTTCTGGATTTTTTATTTCTCCCATGGATGCAAGAATATCTTTGGTGCGGGTAAGCTCCAGGTTAAAAAGAACTTCAGATTTCTTTATTTTCTGATCTGCTACGGTCGCCGGTTTGTAATCTGCTACAGCCGCCGCAAGCACGGCTATATCCGTTTCATTGAAATGTGCATGAACAGTATTGTACATTTCCTGAGCGCTGG
The DNA here is from genome assembly GCA_023422835.1 of Bacteroidota bacterium. GTDB lineage: Bacteria > Bacteroidota > Bacteroidia > Chitinophagales > Chitinophagaceae > Haoranjiania > Haoranjiania flava. The sequence goes on from JAFAGI010000007.1 coordinate 121,535, forward strand.
TAACATGCAATACCTGTATATCATCAAATGCAGGCGTTATATTAGATGGGCCGCTTATCACCACTACATCAGCGCCATGCAGGTAAAATGCCTCTGCCAGCGCCATGCCCATCTTCCCTGAAGAATGGTTGCCGATGAAACGTACAGGGTCTATTGCTTCGTAAGTAGGCCCGGAAGTAATAAGTACTTTTTTCGCTTGAAAACTATTTTTTCTAAAGCTTTTGGCAAGAGCTGCAAAGATTTGTGCAGGCTCGGCCATTCTGCCTTCGCCCGTGAGGCCGCTGGCAAGCTCACCGTTTGCTACGTTCAACACCTTTACGCCATGCGCAAGTATCGTCTCTACATTCTTCCTGGTGGCCGGGTGTTTCCACATATCTTCATCCATTGCCGGCGCAGCTATTACGGCGCAGGTGGCGGATAGATATACAGCCAGTAAAAAATTATCACAGTTGCCTGTTGCCATTTTAGCAAGCGTATTACAGCTCAGCGGTGCAATAACAAATACATCTGCCCAACGTCCCAGCATTACATGGTTTGACCAGGTATCTTCTGCAAACAGATCTGATTGTACTTTATTTTTTGAAAGCGTGCTCAACACCAGCGGGGAAACAAAATCCCTGGCAGCAGGTGTCATGATCACTTTTACCTCTGCGCCTGCCTTTACCAGCATTCTTACCAGCTCTATAATTTTATAAGCTGCTATGCTGCCCGTGATGCCGATAAGTATTTTCTTTCCTTGCATGGTATTGATAGTAAACTAATATTTCATTCTATAGGGGTTGCTGCATTCTGCGATCTCGGCTGTAACTTAAAAATCAGGAATGCCACCCGGTATAAACTGAATGGCATTCTAATGATTTCATGTGTGTATATTTAATTTTTCTGTTTGCCACACGGAATAACCAGCTTTTTAGATTCAATACTCGTTCTAAAATCTTTTTGGTTATTGCATTGATAATTTTTTTGAATTATCTGAAAAGGTCTTCCTCTGAACTGCGATAGTAGATCTTATCTTCCATAAATTCGTGTGTGGCTATAATAGCAGGATTGGGCATTCTTTCGTATGCTTTTGAAATTTCAATCTGCTCTTTGTTTTCATGAATTTCTTCCAGGCTGTCTGTATGGCTGGCAAATTCATCAAGCTTGGTATGCAGCTCTTCTTTAATGGCCAGATTTATCTGGTTGGCACGCTTAGCGATCACCACAATAGATTCGTAGAGGTTGCCTGTTTTTTCTTTAATTTCAATCAGGTTTTTTGTCTCAACTACTGCGGGTATATTTTGACCAACTTGTTTTCTTAATTTGCTCATTGTATTAGATGTTGTTAACGAGTGATTGTGTTTGTTGAAGTTTTAGGGCTTTTACTTCCTGGTTTATTTTATTTTCTATATCAATTACTTCCTTAGCATATTTGCTATTTGGGTATCCAGTTTTAAAGTACTGTACGTTTTCCAAAGCCTTGGTATATCTTGCTTCCTGTAAATGTAAATAACTGTTTTTTGCATATAGGTAAGAAGAAAGCGTTTCCTTATAAGCATATTCATCTCCCCTTTCAGACTCCGGAAATCTTTCTATAAGTGAATTGAAGGTAACCTGTGCAGCAAGGTATTGTTCCCTGTCGAAATAAAGTTTGGCTGCCAGGTAATGTTTTTCTTCCAGTTTTTTTTGCAGGCCGCGCAGTATTTCTGCTCCTTCTTTAGCATTGGCCCCATTGGGGAAGGTGGCAAGGTATGCCTGCAGCAGGGAAATTGCTTTCATGGTATTTGCCTGGTCAAGCTCTGCACGCGGCGAGGCTTTAGCCAGGGATTTCCCTCTGAGGAAGTAAGCTTCTTCAATGTGTGAGCCGGTAGGAAAGTTATCCATGTAGGCTTTAAAAGTCATTTCGGCTTCCACATAATCTTTCAGCAGGTAAGAAGCCATGGCAAACTTGAAGAAGTGCTCTTCATAGCGCGGCGTACCTTTCAAAAAAGTTTTTAGCAACTCGTCATACAATTCATGTGCATGGTTCAGGTTCCTGTTGGCTTTAATCCTGTCTCCTGCCTGGCTGTATTTCAAGCCGCTCTCATAGAACTGGTTGGCTTTGGAAAGCTTGTATTCATTGTCTTTGCTTTTTAATATTTTAGCATAATCCGTGGAGCAGGAAGCAGCCAAAAGCAACATTAATCCAAACAATAAAAATGAAAATGATCTTTTCATGTGAATTTATTTCGTTCGCCGATTCGCGGCTGAATTTATTTTACTTGTCACATGGAATAACCGAAGTTTTAAATCTAATCTCTAAGGTCGGGACATTATCGATTGCTGTAGATTCCAAACTTATATGGTTATTTCATGAAAATTTTATAAATTGTTTTTTACAAATTTCACCATAGGAAATTTATAAAGTTCACAAAGGTATTACTTTTCAGCAAATTGGGGAAAACAATTTACCGGAAGCGCATACAAATATAGCAATTGATGACAATCTGTATACATCCTGTAATGATTGATTTTGTTAAATAATCACGTTACTTAAACATTGATTTTATATAAATGTCTTTAATACAACACAAACATTATTTTTGTGAACTTTAAATTATGATTGAAATGAACAGATTATTAGTCCTTATAGGTGCGGCATTATTATCGTTTACGCAAATAAATGCACAAACAGCAGAAAGCATTCTTTCTAAAGTAAGTGAAAAAATCAAAGCGTCTACCGGCATTACTGCCAACTTTACTTACACCAGTGTAGACCGCAACAATAAAAGCCAGGGAACGGTGAATGGCATCATGTCTTTGAAAGGCAATAAATACTACATCAAACAAGGCAGCAATGAGATTTTCTTTGATGGCGGTTCTGTGTGGAATTTTAATGGTTCGGATGAAGTCCAGATCAGCAGCCCCCTGAAAGATGCAAGCGCCATCACACCACAGCGGCTGGTGAACGGCGATTTTGCTAAAGGTTTTACTTCTAAACTCGTGTCTTCTGCCGGAAACACCTATAATATTGAGTTGGCTCCTGCCGATAAAAGACAAAGTTTTTCTAAAATAAACCTGTTTATTTCAAAAACCACCCACATGATCACAGCAGCTAACGTGGTTGATAAGAATGGGAATACCACCAGGTTTACGCTATCTAATATAAAAACTAACGTATCTATACCCGATTCAAAATTTAAATTTGATATCAGGAAGTATCCCGGTATTGAAGTGATCGGTTAAAAATTTACACTCCATCTGGCGGCGGTTCCTGATCGCGTTTTTTAATGCTGATAAGTAAGGGGATTATTTCGGGCATTTCTTTATAAGCTTCAGGCCCCAGTCGTAGTGGCTAGAAATGGCAGAGATCAGGTAGGCTGCCAGAGAAGTTGTGCCTGTCCATTTATATTTTTTCTTTGTAAAAAGCTCATCATCTGTATGTCGGGCAATGATCTGTTGCAATTGCAGGAAAGATCCGTCAAACATTTTCCACAGCTTGGCAGCTTTTCCCGGCTATATTTTTTATTAACCATTTTATTCAATTCCGGAAGTGTTTTCCAGCTATATCCTTCTGCGGGCATAACAGGCCTGGCCGGCCATGCCTGTTATGTACCAGTCAAGCATTAATAAGTGCCAGTGATGCAGATGCGCTAAAACATCCCTGACATTGCGGTTCATATATTGTGCGGGAAACTCCTTTGTACTATGCTTTTCAGGAAGCGCGTCTATGAAATCTGTAAGCCTGCGGTAATTTCTCTGCAAAAGATTGAGCAACTGCTCTTTATTTGTTGGGCGTGACATGGAAATATTTTGCTTATAAAGTTTGTAAATAAAACGGGGGTATTACTCGTTTTAAATTAATTTAAGGCAGAGATTATTTCTGCAACATTCTTTTCTATAGAGTTTTTTATATTACTGGTAGCTATATTATAACCCAGTTCTGTAATATCGTCTATGTTACTGTATACATCTTCTTTTGTTCTTTCTTCTTTGCTGAGATGTTTGATATTAATATTTTTAATTTCATTATTCTTAAAATCATATACGTAATATTTAACCAATGCATGTGATATGCCGTAATTGTTCGTTTTAAGCATAGTAGTAAAACCAATATAAATTTTTTCCTTTGTAAGTTTTTCTTCTATTGTTACTGATACAAGGGAGCCTGCTAAACCGCCAAATGTATTTTGAAATCTTGCGCCTTCTATACATATTAGCTTTTCTAAATTATTTTTCTCACAATATTCTTTAAGCTGTTTCTTTAATTTTATTGATGAAAATGACTGAACACTATCAACTTTATCAATCTTCAAGTTTTTATTTTCTGTTATTTGCTTAAATTCAGTGATGAAATTGAAATCCATTTTTTTCTTTTCTTTAGTGGCTCCTAATGCATTGAACCGCGTATAATAAAAATATGGATCAAAGTCATAAACTAACCCGACTTGGGCAAACAACGGCATTACATAAATTAATAGAGTGAAAAGCAGAACGGGTTTACATAATTTCATAAAATTTATTCTTTATTATTAAAAGAAATTTTAAAGAGCAAAAATTTACTGTAGGTCACTAAGAATGCAAGTTAAATTATATAATAATAATAAATGCTTGTTTTATCCAATTTCAACCAAAAGAAATATGATCTTTGTCATAAATTTGAATTTAAATAGTAAATTTGCAATTCTTGTCACACAAGTAGAATAGCATTTAGAGATACATGAAAGATTCACCAAGCTACTGCGACCATAACTGCATCAACTGCATACCGCAACAGAGCACAATATTTTCAGGGCTTACCGAGGAAGAACTTATCGCTATGAACGAGCATAAGTCTTGTACCAGCTACAAAAAAGGCCAGGTAATATTTTCTGAACACGGCATTCCGTTCGGCTTATTCTGCGTAAGCGAAGGAAAAATAAAAATTTCTTCCACCGGATACGACGGAAAGGAACAAATACTGCGTTTCGCTAAAAGCGGCGACATCTTTGGGTATCGTGCACTCATCTCCCAGGATAGATATCACTGCAGCGCTATTGCCATGGAAGACAGCGCCATCTGCGTGATCGACAAAAGCTTTTTTCTTAATTTATTCTACACCAATGCCGCTCTTTGCCGCTCTGTGTTTAAAAAGATCAGTGAAGACCTGAAAAAAGCGGAAAACATTATTGTTTCTCTTTCGCAGAAGAATGTACGTGAGCGCCTTGCAGAATCTTTACTCTTTTTTATAGCTACCTACGGCTACGAAGCTGACGGGGCTACACTTAATGTATTGTTCAGCCGCGAGGAGATTGCCGGCTTTGTAGGCACTTCCACAGAAAGCGTTATCCGCCTCCTCTCAGAATTTAACTCAGATAAAATTGTGGAACTTGTTGGCAAAAAGATCAAGGTGGTGAACCTTGATAAACTTACCAAGACCGCCAATCTCCTGTATTAGCCTTATTTATTTTGTTTACGAAATGTGATAAATATCATATCGCAAAACTTTTATTATCATAGTTTTTCCATCGAAAAAGCAGAAACTTTGTATAAAAGCTAAGGCTATGGACAAAACAATAGATACGCAACACTTTTCAGACGAGATCTTTAACAAACTTTATCCTTTGCTTGATAGAGAATTTGAAGTGTTGAAAAACACAACCGACTGGCAGGAGCATTGCGACCTCAGCAACCTGGTGGAAGAATGGCAGCGCGAATTCTATTCATTGTCCTATTACGAAAAAAAGCTGGTATTTCCCTGCCTGCTCGATAATATCAGTAAAAATCAATTGCCGGGCACAGGTCAGAATATCGAGGAAATTGAAAGGCTTACCTCTCAAAAAGAAAAACGCATACTGCTGCTCTGCGAAAGGGCTGAAAATTTAGCAATGAATTGCGGATTACCGGAAAAACATCCTATTTTTGGTCTTGTGTTTCTCTTCCAAAATTCATTCTGCGAAGTTAAAGGAAAATGGCACGCTTACCTGAAAGAAATAAGCGTTCATAAGGTCTGTCCTTCCGGTGAAAAATGAGAAGCAGGAATGCTTTAAATTTTTGCTGCTGATGTCAGAAAACATAAAATCCGGCTCAACCATCACTACCTGTTTCCACTGCGGAGACGAATGCGCCAATACCAGAATAACCATTGCCGATAAGTACTTTTGTTGCAAGGGTTGCAAAATGGTGTATGAGATTCTCAACCGCAACAATATGTGTGATTATTATGAATTGAATGCAACTCCCGGCATTTCGCAAAAAACAGAAGTGCGCGAAGGCAAGTTTGATTTTCTGAACGATCAGAAGATCGCACAAAAACTCATCAGCTTTACAGACGGGAAAACTACCAACGTTGCTTTCTACCTGCCCCAGATACATTGCAGCAGTTGTCTATGGTTATTGGAAAATGTACATAAAATCAATGGCGGCATAATATCCTCGCGCGTAAATTTTGCCAGGAAAGAAGTTTTTATAGTTTTTGACAATGCTAAAACCTCCTTGCAGGATGTAGCCGTTACCCTTACAGAGATAGGCTATGAGCCTCACATCAGCCTGCAGGATGCAGAACTAAAGAAGCCTTCTGGCATTAACCGGGCACGCATTTACAGGATTGGCATTGCCGGGTTTGCGTTCGGCAACACCATGATCCTGAGCCTTCCTGAATATTTTTCTTTTGTAAGCCGCTGGGAAGACAACTTTGGTTTTGTTTTCAATATTCTCAAAATACTGCTTACACTTCCCGTGGTATTTTATTGTGCCAATGAATTTTTTATCAATGCTTGGATAGGCATAAAGAACCGTTTTTTAAATATACATGCACCCCTGGCTTTGGCTATCGTGATCACTTTTGCCAGAAGCCTTTACGAGGTTTTTTCGCAGACGGGCCCCGGTTATTTCGATAGTATTTGCGGGCTTGTTTTCTTGATGCTTATAGGCAGGGCTGTGCAGGACGTGACCTACCAGTCTATTTCCTTTGACAGGGATTATAAATCATTCTTCCCGATTGCTGTTGACGTAAAGCAGCAAGATGTATTTGTGCCTACCGAAATAAACAATATAGAGGTAGACGATATAATCAATATTCATTCCAACGAACTGATACCAGCGGATGCTATTTTAGTAAAAGGAAAAGCAGAGATCGACTACAGTTTTGTTACGGGAGAAAGTTTGCCGGTGCGCAAAGAGATCGGCGAAATTATATATGCGGGCGGCAAGCAGCTGCATGGCAATATCGAATTGATGGTGATAAAAAAAGTATCGCAAAGTTACCTTACCAGTCTTTGGAACAGGGATGTGTTTAAACAGGAAAAGAAAGAAAATAAGTTTGTGCACATGCTTAGCCGGTATTTTACTTTTATTATCCTGGGCATTGCTTCTGTGGCAGGACTTTATTGGTATATGCAGGGTAGAACAGATTACATGTGGAATTCACTTACCACCATTCTCATTATCGCCTGTCCCTGTGCCTTATTGCTTTCAGCCACTTTTACCAACGGCAATGTGCTGCGCATTTTAAGTAAAAATAAATTTTACCTTCGGCACCCCGATGTGATCGCGAACATCTCGCAAATCAATCATATTGTATTTGATAAAACGGGCACGCTTACACAGAACAGCAATGTTTCGGTAAATTATATAGGCAAAAAAATACCGGAAGAGAACCTGGCTGCTGTTGCCAGCCTGCTCTCACACTCCACACACCCCCTCAGCAATGCCATTTTCAGGCATTTACATATTTCGCCAGATGAAGAAATAGTACACTTTAAAAATGTAATTGGACAGGGAATTGAAGGTTGGGTAAATGATCAGTACATTAAGATCGGTTCAGCAAAATTTGTTGGAGCAGAAAAGAAACCGGAAACACATTCAGCAGTTTTTGTGAAGATCGATAAGGATATCTATGGACAATTTACTGTAAAAAACGACTACCGCTACGGCTTTGAGCAGATGATGATGCAGTTAAAAAACGACTATACAATTTCAGTTCTGAGCGGCGATAATGATGCTGAAAAAAGCCATCTGCAAAATTTGCTGGGCAGGGAAACGGAAATGCACTTTAATCAAAAACCGGATGACAAGCTGGCTTACATTGCGCATTTGCAGCAAGACAGAAAGCAGCGTGTAATGATGATCGGCGACGGACTGAATGATGCCGGCGCTCTAAGGCAAAGCCACGTAGGCATAGCGCTTTCAGAAGGCAATAACAATTTTACGCCTGCTTCTGACGGCATTCTTGATGCATCTAAATTTGCACAATTAAACAGCTACCTGCGGTTCACTACCTACGGTAAAAAGATTATTGTTGCCAGTTTTGCACTGTCTATTATTTACAACCTCATAGGTATTTCTTATGCTGTGCAGGGCATGATGTCGCCGGTGATTGCAGCTATTCTCATGCCTGCAAGCTCCATCACTATTGTACTTATCACCTTCGGCATGAGTGAGCTGGCAAGTAAGCGATTCGGATTGAGATAACTGTGCTGTTAAGCCTTCGTGCCGTGGGGTGTTTGTTGCAATTCTTAAGTTTCTGGCTATCATGTTAACCAATGTGCATGAATTAGGCTCATAGCTCCATAAAGAATAGCTTCATGCCCTTGCATCCTGCTTTCCATCAATAGTGCATGTGTAAAAGCTTGTGCCCTTTGTGTCTCAGATGAGTTTTTTAAACCACAATGGTTCGCCATGCAGATTCTAAGCTTCACAAAGAAAACCATTCGCGGTTTCGTGTTTGTGACATTTGCCAGTGAGTAGACACAAAATTTCACAAAGAAACTTTCGTGTGGCGTCTTCCTGGCAATCTTACTTGTTTTAAACTTTTCCTGGTCACGCCTATCTAATCCTCGTAAACTTTTACAACACAAAAAACAAGAAAATAAAAAATGAAATAACTAAAGATTGAGCATCTATACCACCTGGGAATGAGTATTCAATCTAAAAAAATGGTTATTCCATATGGCAACTAAAAAACAAATAAATTACACACATGAAATAACCATTAAGATTAGGAATCTATACTAACCGGGATTGAGTATTGAATCTAAAAACCAGAGTTATTCCATGTGACAACTGAAAAAGAATAAAATATACACACATGAAATGGAGCATAAAAATTTCGAGCTAATTTGTACCAACCATCTATGAGGATTTTTATGCGGAATTCCATGTGACCGCAAAAAAACATAAAAAATATATACATGAAAATAAACAATAACCACATCAAAGAAGCTACACATTTACTCAGGAACCGTAAAACCCTTGGCACAATGCTGAAAGACGTATGGAAAGGCCATTATAAAATGACCTCCTACACTTACGCTGTTGCTGTGCTTGCTATTGCTTATGCAATTTTCCCGTTGGATATTCTTCCTGATTTTATACCTGTAATAGGCTGGGTCGATGACGGCATACTGCTTTTTATCATGTTTCAACAGCTAAAAAAAGAACTCGTAAGATACAATGAAAAACATGCCACCACAGACATTGTGATCATTGATTCAAAAATTAAAAAATAAAGATCTTAGATAATTACGTTTCAGGGCTGTCTCCACTTGGAGGCAGCTTTTTTTGAGTATAGCAGGTACAATATTTTAATACGAATACAAATGATTAACCATTGTGATTCACTGGGTTATCAACAAGAATGTATATATTTATCGCTCGAAAATTCCTGCATTTTTTAGAAAATGCATGTACATTAAAAGAAGAATAAAACTTTATGTCTGAAATTTCATCTGCAGCGTTTAAAGATTCAAAACCACACTACATCATTCTCAACGGCTTGCGCGGGGTGGCAGCAATAGTAGTACTGGTATATCATGCCTTTGAGGCGTTTGCTACAAGCCAACTTGATCAAGTTGTAAACCACGGCTACCTGGCGGTAGATTTTTTCTTTATACTCTCCGGCTTTGTGATCGGCTATGCATATGACGACCGGTGGGATAAAATGTCGGTAAAGGATTTTCTTAAGCGCAGGGTTATCCGCCTGCATCCGATGGTTATATTTGGAGCAGTCATCGGCGCGATAATGTTTTATTTCCAGGATTACGCGCCATGGAACGTTTCTGCAGTCCCTGTAATTTCATTGTTGCTGGCCACTTTATTAAACGCTTTTCTTATCCCGATGACGCCCGGCACTGAGATAAGGGGCATTGGTGAAATGTTCCCGTTGAATGGTCCGAGCTGGTCATTGTTCTTCGAATACATCGGCAATATTTTGTACGCTGTTTTAATCAGGCGGCTAACAACGAGTGCACTGGCTATACTTGTGTTTCTGGAAGCCCTGGGATTGAGCGGCTTTGCGGTGTTCGGGCCATTAGGCTCCATCGGCGTTGGATGGACATTGATGGACAACGGTTTTTTTGGCGGCTTGCTGCGGCTGCTCTTTTCTTTCTCTGCGGGGCTGCTGCTGTCGAGAATACTTAAACCAACTTACATAAAAGGAGCATTCTGGATTTGTACACTGGTTATAGTAGCATTGCTTTCATTGCCGCGTATTGGTGGCGATAAGCTTTGGATAAACGGTGTATATGAATCGATCTGCGTTATCATTGTTTTCCCTGTACTTGTGTTTGTGGGCGCTTCAGGCAAAACTACCGGCAAAGGGATTGCCCGCTTGTGTAAATTTTTGGGCGATATTTCTTACCCCTTGTACATGGTGCATTATCCTTTTCTTTATTTGTATTATGCCTGGGTTAAGAACGGAAATCTTTCATTTCTGCAATCACTGCCGGGAGCCATAGCATTTGTGGCAGGTTCCATACTGCTGGCCTGGCTATCCTTAAAACTGTATGACGAACCGGTACGCAAATTCCTGACAAAGCGGTTATTGAGAATTGGTAAATAATATCACGATTGCATGAATAACAAGGTTTAAATAAAATAAATTTATTACGCATTGGATTTTATACTAACTTCATATAAACACTTTCGTTTTCATTGAAACAAAAGATCAACTTAAGAGAACTAAAATTTAAAAGACTGAGATTCAGGCGTATACGCTTTCGTGTGCTCATGATCATACTGGGACTGGCTGCCACATTCTTAATCGCGTTCAATTTCTGGTTTATAGAGCATGCAGAAAATACTTTGGAGAGCATTGTGGAAAGCCAGTCTGGCGGCAAAATAAAACTTAAGGTTGAGAAGTTTCACTTCAACTGGATTACCAACCAGATAAAGTTGGAGAAGGCAGCTTTATACACTAATAACGATTCTGCTACCAACATGTCTTATCTTTTTAGCGCGCCTGCCATAAATATTAAAGCTACCGGCTTCCTTCCACTGCTTTTTAAAAGAATACTGATCGATTCCATACATATTTACCACCCTGCAGTTATAGTAACCAAACTTCATGAAGCGCCACAGGCATATACCCATAAAGACACAGCGCGTAGCGGAGACTTCTCGGTGGCCAAAGAGATCGGGCGTATTTCGCAGTCTGTGAACAAAGCAATCAACGTGTTGCATATCAGCCGTTTTATTTTAGATGACGGCAGCTTTTCACTCATTGATAAAACCAAGCCCAAGGAAATCCCTTTTAAAGTAAATAAGATCAACATTCTGCTCGACAATCTGCAGGTAGACAGCGCAACAACACGCGGCATGAATCAGCGCATTACTTTTACCGATGAGATATCATTGCAGACTTCCGACCAGGACATGATCTTCCCCGGCAATACACACTTTTTAAGCTTTAAGAATTTCAGAGTTACCCTGCGCGACCGGCGTGTAGAATTCGACAGCTGTACCATAAGAGCCATCAAAGGTGATAGCTCCAAAACCGCATTCAATATTTTCTTTGATCAGTTAAAATTAACCAACATTGATTTTGATGCCCTGTATAATTCAGAAGTGATCAAAGCTGATTCTGTTTTCTGTAAAAACCCTTCTGTGTTTCTTGATATAGATAATACTATAAAAGATAAAACAGTAAGCAGTAGGAAAGATGTAAAAAAACTCGACGAGGTTATGCAGCAACTCATGGGCGACATTATGCTTAACTATGTGATTGTGCAGAATGCAGGCCTTAACATTACCACTTATACACGAGGTAAGACCAACCTGTTTGCTTCTAAAAACAACAATATTGAGATACAGGGACTCGCAGTACGCCAGAATCAACAACGGCCGGTTACAATCAATAAGTTTGTAATGAGCCTGTTTAACTATAAAACGCTTTTGCAAAACGGCAGGTACTCATTTGCGTTTGATACATTATTGTTCAATGATAATGAGGTGAACTTAAACAAATTTGCGTTTGAGGAATTTAAAGACGGCAAGCGCATAAAAAGCCTGGAAATGCCTCGTTTTGCATTGCGCGGCTTCTCTTGGGAATCTTTGTTGTATGATAACTATATAGCCGCTGAAAGTGCAAGGTTTTACAACCCGCGTATTACTTTTACAGCATTGCCTTCAAAACAAAAAAAACAACAAAATATATTTCAAACGTTGAATAGCGTGGGCAATGCCATGAAGCTCAGCAACCTGGAGATCATAAACGGAGACATTAAGATCCTTATGGATAAAGGCGCCCGCCTGCATCTGCAAAACACTGACCTCTCTTTACGCGCAAATGAACTCACAGCCTCCAGGAAAATAAAGAATATTCAGCATGCTGTAAAAAACCTTTATACAAGAAGGGCACAGTTTTCAAGCGGCACAGCAAACATCAGGCTCGATAATTTACGGCTCTCAGATGATAAGGCTGCCATCAGTGCAGCCAGCTTATTGCTAAGAAGCAGAGGAGTTAGCGCCCGGGCCAATGGTATAAAAATTAATTCAATTGTGCTGGACAGCGGCAGCAGCAATATTGTTATGAACGGACTGCGATGGAACAATGCAACAATTGCAATAAATGCAAAACAAAAAAACAATAAAAAACAAACCCGGCAAACCTCCACAGGGCTTGCATTTTCGGCTATTCGCGGCAGCAATACACAGATAAGATCTATCAACAATGATAAAAAAATAAGCGCTTACCTGAGCAGCATCCGTGTTGATAAAATCCGGCAGAAAACGGGCAGACCGGAGATTTACGGTCTTAATGTGTCCGGAAGAGATTTCCTCTTAACTGATCCGGTGCAAACCTTGTCTATTAAGAATCTCAGCATATCTGACAATCATAACAGCATTCTCCGCAACATCAGCTACCACAAAATAGATGCGATAGATTCAATCGCGGCATCAATACCACAGGTTACCATTATTCCAAATATTACGCAGATCGTCAATGGAAATATTTTCGTAAACAGCCTGGTGGTGCACGACCCGGTTATCAAAGCACGTATAGGAAAAAAAGACAATAAAAATGCCGGCGGGAAAAAGCAGCCGGAGATCAGTATCGGTGAAGCAAAGTTAGAACGCCCTGACATATTACTCACTTTCACCAATGCAGATGCTTTGCCTTCGAGGGTTGAATGGAACGGCGTAAAGGCAAACAGTTATATACATGTGCACGGCCTCAAATCAACTGCACAGGCACCTGTAAGCGCAGACGAAGTAAAAATTTACCTGACTAACTTTGATTATATCAATGCTAAAAACAAGCGCATTGCTACAAACGACAACAAGCTCAATTTGCTGTTCAAAGATTTCCTGTTGCAAAAAAATGATAGCGGCAAGGCAGAATGGAAAACCACAGCCAACATTCTTTCCGTTGACAAATTAATGTTTGACAGCCTTGGCAAAAACAATGCTATCCTCCACATGAACAACGGTGATGTGAGGAATATATCACTTAACTCCAAATTTCCAAAGGTAGCAGACATTATTAAAAACAGTGACAACCTGCATATCACCGGCACTGACGGTAGCCTAGTATCTGAACGCAACAACATGTACTGGTATAACCTAAGCTTCAATAAAGGATTTTTTAAAACAGATTCTTTTTACCTGGAGCCGCGCCAAAGCCTGGAAGATTATAAGATCGGAAAGAAATTCAATGCCGGTTACCTTACTTTAAGATCAGGATTGATCGCAGGCGGACCATTTAACCTGGAAAAATATGGCAGTGACAGTATTTTGAGCATTGGCAAGATTGAAGCTAACGACCTTTTTATGTATACTTTCAAGGATAAGACCCAACCGGATACGGTAAAAAAATATAAACCCTTACCAACGGCAATGATTAAAAATATTTCTTCAAAGCTGGATATTGGCAGGCTTGACCTGAAGAATATGAATATTCTGCATGAAGAGCTCAGCAATAAAACACTAACGCTCGCAAAAATCCCTGTAACAGATTTAAATGCCGCTATTGAAAACATCAAAAATTATAACATACAACCACAAGATTCTTTATGGGTTACCGCTTCTATGAAAGTTTTGGGAGATTTACCGGTTTATGCCCGCATTCACGAATCCTATTACGACTCTCTGAACGCTTTTGTTTTAAATGCCAAGGGTGGATCTGTACCACTGGATGCTTTCAACCGCATATTGATTCCTTTTATCGGCGCTAGAGCTGCAGGCGGCTACCTTGACAGCCTTACCATGACAGCTACAGGCAATGAATATTATTCAAAAGGACAAATGCAGATGTACTACAACGGTTTAAAATTGCAGTTGCTCAACAAGAAAGACCTGCCCAACCAAAACTTTTTTAATAAAGCCGTAAGCTGGCTGGCCAACCTGTTGATCGTGCGAAAAAATAATAATGGCAAAGTTGCGCCTGTATTCTTGGAAAGAGATAAAGAAAAAAGCGCCATTAATTTTTACATAAAAACAGCAGTAAGCGGTCTGAAATCAAGCGTTGGACTTCCTGGTGCTAAGCGGCAGGAAAAAAGATATTTCAGGAGAGTGAAGAAAATGGGCAATTGATAATGAAATTTGCGGAAAGTGGAGAGTAGAAAATTATTTACCATTCACCTCTTACCTCTCACATTTTATTTTTAACAGTACCTCTCACCCTGCCACATCAATTTAACCTAGAATTGAATGTATCGCCCTGGCTGAGATCGCCGGAAGTGTATCCTTTTTTAAACCAATATACCCTTTCCGCCGAACTGCCATGAGTAAAGGATTCTGGAACTACATAACCCTGTGTTTGCTTTTGAATATTATCATCGCCGATCGCATTGGCTGCTTGCAAAGCAGATTCAATATCTCCCGGCTCCAGTCCAATAGTACCGTTCTTTTCCGCGTAGTGTGTCCACAAGCCTGCAAGAAAATCTGCCTGTAATTCTAATTTCACTGAAAGCTGGTTGTATTCCGCCTGGCTAAGCCTGCCCCTGGCCGCTTCCATTTGTTGGGTAATGCCGAGTAAATTTTGCACGTGATGCCCCACTTCGTGCGCTACCACATAAGATTGCGCCAAATCACCCTTTGCATTAAACCTTTGTGCCAGCTCATTAAAAAACGTAAGATCTAAATACACTTTCCCATCAGCAGGGCAATAAAAAGGGCCCATCGCTGAAGATGCTCCTCCACAACCACTTCGCGTGCTTCCACTAAACATTTTTAAAGTCGGGTTTTGGTATTGCTTGTTTAGCTGCTGGGTAAAAACATTTGCCCATATGTCATTACAGCTATTAAAAGTATATTTAGCGTGTTGCGCAAGTGCATCATCCGGGCGTGGGCCGGTAGGTGCAGTCTCCTGTTGAGGGGCTATCTGTTCTACAGAATTGATGAAAGAAAACGGGTTTTGTCCCAACAAGAGCGCTATGATCACCGCTATAATGGTGCCTATGCCTCCGAATGCAAGGCCTCTACCGCCGCCACTACCACGCCTGTCCTCTATATTTCTGTCGCTGTTATTAGGATTCAACCATTTCATCGCAAAAAATTTAAATTGTGTAAATAGTCAGACTATTAAACAGACAATAATAGCCAATTTTTATGCCAAAAAGGATTTGGTGAATGGTGATTTCTGAATGTCTTTTCTGTAATGATTAATCTGGATCTAATCTGTATTTTGTAGCTGGCAATTCCAGTATAAGACCTATCAATTCCCTCATAGATAATAAATATACATAATTCTGACAATTTTAATCCTTATATACTTAGTTAAGTGATTTAGTATTTGTAGATTTGCGCCGATGGTGCCTGCCAGTCAGGCATAGCAAAACCAAAAGGATATGATAACTGTTTCTGATACTGCAAAATCTTACATTACAAGCTTAATGGCGGAGAAGAACCTGGGCAATAACGCTTTTGTACGTGTTGGCGTTAAAGGCGGTGGGTGCTCTGGACTTGAATACCGGCTTGACTTTGATACCGAACAACAATCGGATGATCAGGTGTATGAAGACAAAGGAATAAAGGTTGTTGTAGATAAAAAAAGTCTGCTTTACCTGTTCGGAACTGAACTGGACTATTCAGGCGGGCTGAACGGCAAAGGACTTTTTTTTAATAATCCAAACGCTACACGCACATGCAGTTGCGGTGAGAGCTTTGCTGTATAGTAAAAATGAAAGTAGGTGCTATACCTTATTTATAACCAAAAATTTATAACTAACTGAAGTGGCAGAGAAAGACGATATATTATTAGAAGAAATTGCGAATAAGGAATATGAATTCGGGTTTACCACCAGTATTGAGATGGATGTATTCCCGCCGGGGCTGAATGAAGATGTGATACGGTTTCTTTCTGAAAAAAAAGGAGAACCGGATTGGATGCTGCAATGGAGGCTGAAAGCTTATGAAGCTTTTAAAAAAGCCAAAATGCCGCAGTGGCAAAACTTTAAAATGCCGGAAATTGACTTCCAGGAAATCTCTTATTATGCAGCGCCCAAAAGCAAAGCAAAATATGACAGCCTTGACGAAGTAGACCCTGAGTTGTTGGAGACATTTGAAAAACTGGGCATCCCCTTAAATGAAAGGAAAATACTGGCAGGCGTGAAAGAATCTGAAGAAGATCGTCCCAAAGTAGCTGTTGACGCTGTTTTTGACAGCGTATCTGTAAAAACAACTTACCAGGAAGAGCTGAAAAAGCATGGTATTATTTTCTGCCCTATCAGCGAAGCTATCAGAAACCATCCTGAACTGGTACAAAAATACCTGAGTTCTGTGGTTCCGCAAACCGACAATATTTTTGCTGCACTGAACTCGGCTGTGTTTACAGACGGATCATTTGTTTACATTCCCAAAGGGGTGCGCTGCCCGATGGAGCTTTCAACTTACTTCCGCATCAACACCATGAATACCGGGCAGTTTGAAAGAACACTTATTATTGCAGATGAAGGCAGTTATGTAAGCTACCTGGAAGGCTGCACTGCGCCTCAACGTGATGAAAACCAA
Organism: Bacteroidota bacterium; assembly: GCA_023422835.1. Classification (GTDB taxonomy): domain Bacteria; phylum Bacteroidota; class Bacteroidia; order Chitinophagales; family Chitinophagaceae; genus Haoranjiania; species Haoranjiania flava. The sequence goes on from JAFAGI010000007.1 coordinate 138,701, forward strand.
TTGCACGCAGCCGTAGTAGAATTGATAGCCATGGAAAATGCAGAGATCAAGTATTCAACGGTGCAGAACTGGTATCCAGGAGATAAAGAGGGCAAAGGCGGCATTTATAATTTTGTTACCAAACGCGGTGCCTGCCGCGGCGCCAATGCTAAAATTTCCTGGACGCAGGTAGAGACAGGCTCTTCCATTACCTGGAAATATCCGAGCGTGATATTGCAGGGCGATAATTCTGTTGGCGAATTTTACTCAGTGGCCGTTACAAAAAACTACCAGATAGCTGATACAGGTACCAAAATGATCCACTTGGGTAAAAATACGAAAAGCAGGATCATATCTAAAGGTATTTCCGCCGGTGAGGGGCAAAACTCCTACCGCGGGCTGGTGGCTATGGGCAGAAACGCTGCATTTGCAAGAAACTTCACCCAGTGTGATTCTTTGCTTATAGGCGACAGATGCGGAGCACATACATTCCCGTACATAGAAAGTAAGAACAATACAGCAATGGTAGAGCACGAGGCTACTACTTCTAAAATAGGCGAAGACCAGATCTTTTATCTAAACCAGCGAGGCATAGATACCGAACAGGCAGTGGCACTGATTGTAAACGGCTATGCCAAGGAAGTACTCAACCAACTGCCCATGGAATTTGCTGTAGAAGCTCAAAAACTGCTCAGCCTTACATTGGAAGGAAGTGTGGGGTAAATTGCAGATTGCAATTGCAGATTACAGATTATAAATTCTTGCGAATGAACCAGGTTAAAAAATTTGAAGACTTACAGGTGTGGAAAGATGCAATGGATTTATGTACTGTGATCTACAAAGCTACTAATTCAAGTTCTTTTCTAAAGTATTTGTATTGAAAGAACAAATCAGAGAATCTGTTGTATCAATTCCTTCTAATATTGCAGAGGGAGTTGAAAGAGACAGCCACAAGCAATTCAAATATTTTCCTATAATCTCAAAAAGATCATGCGGGGAGCTAAGGACACAATTAAAAATAGAACAGTTGCTTGAATATATAGCACAGGAACAATACAATATATTAAATAATAATTGTTTAGTTGTGAGCAAGCAGTTATCTGGATTTATTAATTATTTAAAACATTATAAGCCTTGATAAAATTATAAACTGCAATTTGAAATCTTAATTTGTAATTTGTAATTTTTTTGAAACAGAAATCGAATATAATTATGCTAACAATTAAAAACCTACACGCAGGTGTTGAGGATAAAAAAATTCTGAAAGGAATTAATCTTGAAGTAAATGCAGGAGAAGTACATGCCATCATGGGTCCCAACGGATCGGGAAAAAGCTCGCTGGCATCGGTACTGGCAGGAAGAGAAAACTTTGAAGTAACAGAAGGCGAAGTTCTGCTTGATGGCAAAGACCTGTTGGATATGTCTCCCGAAGACCGCGCACGCGAAGGCTTGTTCCTGGCCTTTCAATACCCGATAGAAATACCCGGTGTCTCCAACATCAATTTCCTGAAAACAGCTTTGAACGAAATACGCAGTTATCACGGCCAAGAGCCTATGGATGCTAAGTCATTCCTGCAACTGGCCAAAGAAAAACAACAACTGGTAGAGTTTGATGCCAAGCTGGTAAACCGCTCTCTGAACGAAGGGTTTTCCGGCGGCGAGAAAAAAAGAAATGAAATATTTCAACTGGCAATGCTTAACCCCAGGCTGGCAGTACTCGACGAAACCGACTCAGGCCTTGACATTGACGCGTTAAGGATTGTAGCAAGCGGCGTGAACAAATTACGTTCGGACAAAAATGCATTTGTGCTGATCACACACTACCAAAGACTGCTGGATTATATTGTTCCCGATTTTGTACATGTATTGTACAACGGGCAAATCATTAAATCAGGTACTAAAGAACTGGCGTTGGAACTTGAAGAAAAAGGGTACGACTGGCTGATCAATAAGTAATCAGAAATTGTGTGTTTGAAAAATCATGCTTTTCATTATCCCAAATAAACATTACGATGTCTCTATACGAATCATTAATTAATAATTTTGAAGATCATATCAATGCCTTTGAATCTCCTGCCCTTATTGCACTAAGGAGATCGGCATTTCATTATTTTAAGCAAAGCAACTTTCCTACTGTAAAAAACGAGGAATGGCGTTTTACAAATATCCAGCCTTATGTAAACGAACAATACCACATTGGCCTGGCAGCAGATGTAGAAAAAACAAAAGTTGAAGAGGCTATAAAAGCCTTATCCATACAGGGCTTGGAGTCTTACAGGCTGGTAATGGTAAACGGGATTATAGATTTTAATTATAGTGTGCTGCCGGAAAATGATAAATTCATTATACATCCTATAACCGATCTTTTGGGTGATGACAGCTTCATTGAGAAAATAAACCATCAGCTGCCGGTGGAGAAATTTCCTTTTGCTGCGCTGAATACAGCTTACTTTAAAAAAGGATATTTCTTTGATGTAAAAAAAGGCTGCTATCTGGATAAGCCCGTGCAGATCATGCATATTTTCTCTGCCGCTGAAAATTCGCTGATACAACCCAGGAACATTGTGTACCTCGAAAATGATTCTAAGGCAGAGATCATTGAATCTTACCTGTGCATGGACGAGCATGCTTATTTTGTAAACAGTGTTACCGAAATACATGTGGAATCCAATGCACGCTGCTCTCACGCAATTTTCCAGAAAAACGGTAAAAAGCAAAGGTTTGTAACACATGTACAGATTACACAGCAGCAAGACAGCCATTATGATAACTACACCATTACCATTCCCGAATCTGAACTGGTGCGCAATAACCTGAACGTAATTCTTGACGGTAAAAATACCGAAACCCATATGTACGGCTTGTATCTTGCCGGCAACGGACAGCTTATAGACAACCATTCGCTGGTAGAGCATCGCTATCCCAACTGTGAAAGCAACCAGTTGTATAAAGGTGTAATCTTAGATGGCGGTAAAGGTGTATTCAATGGTAAAATACATGTTTTCCGGCCGGCGCAGAAAACCAACGCCTTCCAGCAAAACAACAACCTGCTCTTCAGCAGCAATGCACAGATCAATACCAAACCACAATTAGAGATCTTTGCCGACGATGTAAAATGCAGCCACGGTTCCACCATTGGGCAATTTAACAAGGAGTCAATGTTTTACCTGCAGGCACGCGGCATCAGCAAAGAATCTGCAAAGACCATGCTGGTAAATGCTTTTGCATTTGATGTAACCCAGAAACTGGAAAACGAACCGTTGCGCAACTATATAGATCATTTAATAGAAGATACCATAAGTAGATCAGGAAATGAATAGCTCACACTTATTATTGAAGCAGGCTCATACGGGCCTGCTTTTTTAATTGGGCATCATTCTAATAAATATTTATTGAACCCTTTTTCAAAAATTCCGGGGCTGGCATTATCATACAGGTCTTTCACGGAGCCGAAGCCAATAGCGTCTTTCAGGTGCGTGCCTTCTACTGTTTCTGCGGCTTTGCGCACAATATCCTTTCCGTATTTGTCTTTGATATTGTAAACTGTTTTGAGCAACACGTCTTTCTGTATTTTGTTATCGAAGGCTATATTGCAGGTGGCTTGCACTTATAAATTCGCCGACGAGCACACCCATGGAGCGCATTTTATTTGTAAATATATTTACAGATGCAGACTGAGCTTCATGCACCCGATGCGTTGCTGAATATAGTGCAACATATCTATCCCATCCTGTAAGGGCTCCTGTATTTTGATAGTAGTTTTCCAAGAAGTATTGTCGTAGTAATCTGCATAAAAAGAGATCTCTGTGCAAAAAATATCTGACTTTACCATGCGCTGTTCCAGCTTGGTGCACAACGATACCAACATACCATTTAGGCTGCTTTACTGGAACGTGTCTCGTCTATATTTTTAGGGATCATATCTTCGCAGTAAGAGCGCAGTATGTTCATGATCTCCACATGAAGCTTTCTATACTTTACAGGCCTGCATGCCACCATTTCTATATCGGGGCAAAGCTGTTTGGCTTTATCGAAACGCATGCCTTTTGTAACCCCAACTTGCAAAGTAATTGTTCATGTCGATGTACATGATCGCCCTTGCTCTGTTTGTGTTGACAATGTTGTTCTTATTGTAAGACATGATACCATAATTTCTCCAACGAAATTACTAATTTTTTTAGCAAAACCAAATAAATTTCGCGATATATGTATTTAAATCAATGAATTATAAAAAAATCATTTACTTTCGAGCAGGCAATAATCTTGTTAACTAACCAACAATGCATCTTTTAAACAAGATCAAATCAAATGATATCCTTACGGCCTTTGGTTTCATTCTCACCGGGTTGATTGCTCTTTCCGTTATTGCACGCTACAATTATCTCTTGTTTCATATTCTGGTAGAGCTTACATCTATTGTGATCATGATATCGTTGTTTACGATCACCTGGAATGTTCGCAAACATATAGAGAACCATTACTTGCTGATTGTAGGCATATCGTCTTTATTCATTGGAGTGCTTGATTTAATGCATACCGTAACTTTTGACGGTATGAACATTATACAATCCAATGTCCATTACGCACCTCAGTTCTGGATTGTGACCCGGCTGCTAGAGTCTGCCACTTTGTTTACAGGTTTTACTTTTCTAAAATTAAATAAACGGCCTAATCCTACGGCGGCATTTCTGATCTATGCAGCCATTACCGCAGTAATCATTACGGCTATCCTGAAGTGGAATATTTTACCACCCTTTTATATTGAGGGTCACGGCCAGACGGCTATAAAAATATATGCCGAATATGTGATCATTTTTATACTGCTGATGGCTCTGTTTATGCTGTATCAAAACAAGAATTATTTCGATAAGAGGATTTACAGCTACATTTTTATGTCTATTGTTTCAGCGATCTTTTCTGAAATATGTTTTGCCCTCTACTTTTCAAACTTTGATATTTTTAACCAGATAGGCCATTATGCTAAAGTGATCACTTTCTTTTGTATATACCGTGCCAATGTGGAAGAAGGTTTTATGAAACCCGCAGAGACGCTTTTTAAAACCATAAAGGCAAACGAAATCAGGTACAAAAATTTATCCAATGAGCTTGCTGCGAAAAATGAAGAGTACGTGTTGCTGAATGAAAAGTATAAGCAGCAGAATGACCTGCTTAAAGGCAATGAATCAAAATTAAAAGATCTGAATGCTACAAAAGACAAGTTTTTCTCTATCATAGCACACGACCTGCGAAATATTTTTACACCCATCACTATGTATAGTGATATGCTAGCTAAGAATTCCATGAGCCTGTCCCCGAACCAGATTACCGGCTTTTCCGGAAATATTAATACATCATCCCACCATGCGTATAATTTATTTGAAAACCTGCTGAAATGGTCCAGTATGCAGTCTGGCAAGCTGGTGCCTTCTTTTGAAAAGGTATCAATAAAAGGTTTGCTGGAAGAGATAAAGGTAGTTAAGACCCAGCTTGCCGGGTTGAAAAGCATTCAAATACATTTCCACATCTACGATCACTATGCCTTTGCTGACAAAGAAATGGTGCGAACAGTATTGCGCAACCTGGTAAATAATGCCATCAAATTTACCTCCGCTGGTGGAAGCATATCAGTGACCACCTATTTGGAAAACAATACAGTTGTATTTTGTGTAAAAGATACCGGCATCGGCATCAGTGCGGAACACATTGACAAATTGTTCAGAATTGATAGCAATATTACACGTCCGGGAACCGCGGAAGAAAAAGGTTCAGGCCTGGGTTTGATCCTTTGCTGGGAGTTTGTGGAAAAAAACAATGGTAAGATTTGGGCGGAAAGTAAAGAGGGAGACGGCAGTTCATTTTATTTTTCCGTACCTGAATACCAATCTTAATTATGAAACACATGGGATTATAAAAAAAAGAGAGCTGAAATACAACTCTCTTTTTTTAGGTAAAAGTTTTGACTACCACTTCTCGTTGTAGTAAGAATAATCTTCTTCGTTCTTAGGTTTAAAGCCCATGTAAATACCACCATCTTTAATCTTTCTTTCATACTCTTCGGCTTTATCTTTAGGTACTCCGGCTCCTGTCAAAGCGCCGATGAGACCACCTGTTAATGCCCCTGCTCCTGCCCCTGCAAGCCCGGCAGCGATTGGTCCTGCGACTACCAGCCCGAGACCGGGCAATAATACGTTGGATCCTATAGCAGCTACAGCTCCTATCAGTGCACCTATACCGCCACCGATCATAGAACCTGTTCCTGCATTTTCCATAGCCTTATCGCCTAATGCTGAGTCATGGGCATCATTCTTAAAATATTTATCTCTGGTTTGGTCTGACATTAATACGTTTACATCATCATGCGTGTATCCGCGTGCAGTCAGATCATTGTAAGCGGCCTCAGCACTTTCCCTGTCATCAAATACTCTTGAATAAACTCTGTCACTGTCATAGTTATGACTTTGATTGTGTAGGTTTTCGTTGTGCATGTTTTCGTTTTCCATAGTTTTTATTTTTTAATAAATGAATAATGATTGTTCGTATATTAAGTAGGAAAACCGTGCCATAAATTTATAAATAGCTCTAAATAAGAAGTTTAAATTTATTTTCTCATAAATGTGAAGGAATATAAAACAGCGAAATCCTGGCATGGCACACAAGTTACTATTATTGAAAATGATATTTTTAATTTTTATTTTTTAAAAATTAAGTCCTCATCGATTAACATTGATAAAAACAGTAGAAGCGTTGCGGTTAAACGTTCTCATCAAGGCAGGTAACAGTAGCAGGCCGAACATGTTAAGCTTTAAACGCAAAAAGAAATACCTATAATGCCACGCTATCTGCCGCCAGAAAATTATGAAAATGTTTTTGTATGAAGGTAAATTTTCAATTACAGGTATTTACAGGGCTTGCAGGCGCTTAACAAGTTCAGTCATCTGCAAATTACTATCCAGTATGTTACCATTACCATCCAACAGGAATGTTTTGGGCAAGCCTGATACATTGTAGCCTAACGCAGCGTAGCTCACAAATCCATGTTGTGCCAACAGGTGTATCCAGTTTGCCTGATCCTGCTTTACGGCATTGAGCCAGGCATGCTTGTTTTGATCCAGTGATACAGCCACTATTTCAAGACCCTTGCTTTGGTAAGCATTGTACAGCTGTTTTAATTGTACATTCTTTTGCCTGCAAGGCCCACACCAGCTTGCCCAGAAGTTAAGTACAATCAACTTCCCTTTTACGCCTGATAAAACAACTGTTTTGCCGTTGCTATCGGGTAAGGCAAAATCTACTGCGCGTTTTGCGGCAACAGTTTTCCTGGCGTTGACAATTTCTCTCAATGCGGCCTGATACTTTGTTTTCGGTGCATACGTTCGAATTGTATCTGCATATTGTAGTAATACAGAAAGGTCGTTTTCTGCCTGCGCATAAATGGCAGAGAGCAAAGCAATGGCGCTCCACGCATCGTGTTTGTGTGCGGTGATAAAACCGGCCAGTTTGTTTTTATAAGTTTTTATAGCGCCGTCGTATTTCTCCAGAATGATCTTTCTTTCAGCAGGCGTGTAATTGCCCCCTACCTCAGTCCTGTAGTAGAGCAAGGAGTCTTCATAAGCTTTCAGGCCGGTTGTGTATTGTACATATCCTTCAAGCTCGGATATGGATTCAAGTATGTTTTGGGCATTTGCTGTCATTGTAAATAACCCGAATAGCAACAGCGATATGATTCTGCTACACATTATTTTTTATGCCGGCTTTCTAAAATATCCATTACATCTTTTAACCGGAATCCTTTTTGGTTTAGCAATATCAGGTAATGAAACAACAGGTCAGCAGCTTCATTTAAAAAGAGGTCATCATTGTTGTCTTTGGCTTCTATCACCAGCTCCACTGCTTCTTCTCCCACCTTTTGGGCTATCTTATTGGTGCCCTTTTTAAAAAGGCTTGAAACATAGGACTTATCAGCATCCTCACCTTTCCTGCCTTCTATAACCGTTTCAAGATAATAAAGGAAATCCGCTGGTGTATTTTCCTCTGACCAGCAGGTATCGGCTCCTGTATGACACACAGGGCCTGCAGGCTCAGCTTTTACAAGCAATGTATCCTTATCGCAATCGGTTTTTATTTCCTTTAATAAAAGAAAGTTTCCGCTCTCCTCGCCTTTTGTCCATAAGCGGTTTTTGCTTCTGCTGAAGAAAGTAACTTTTCCAGTTTCATTTGTTTTATCAAATGCTTCGCGGTTCATGAAGCCCAGCATCAGCACGGTTTTGGTATTGCTGTCCTGGACAATTGCAGGCACCAGCCCGTCGGTATATTTTAAAAAATCAATTTCCATTGTTAAGTAGTTATGAGTAGTAGAGCCATCTACATTCTCATGGGTATTTTTTTATCGTGTAAATATTTTTTTAATTCCCTGATCTCAATTTCTTTATAGTGGAATATGCCTGCTGCAAGCGCTGCTTCTGCCTTGGTTTGCTGAAAAAGATCAAGAAAATGCTGCTGTGTGCCTCCTCCGCCGCTGGCAATAACAGGGACTGAAACCGCTTCAGACAACTCTTTGGTAATGTCCAGCGCAAAGCCCTGCCTGGTACCGTCGTGATTCATGGAAGTAAGCAATATTTCTCCTGCACCCAGCTCTGTGGCTTGTTTTGCCCAGTCAATGCACTTGATATCAGTTTTTAATCGGCCGCCATTGAGGTACACATACCAGTTTCCATCCGCCTCTTTTTTAGTATCTATGGCTACTACCACACATTGGCTGCCAAACTGCTTTACCAGTTCATTGATCAGTTGCGGGTTGCGCACTGCTGCACTGTTGAAAGAGATCTTATCCGCGCCGTTTTGCAACAAAGCACTTACATCCTTTACAGAAGATATGCCGCCGCCTACCGTAAAAGGAATATTGATATGCCGGGCTATTTTGTCTACCAACTCAATAAACGTTTTGCGCTTTTCAATGGTGGCTGTAATATCGAGGAACACCAGCTCATCTGCTCCCTGCGCCGCGTACATACTGGCAAGCTCTACGGGATCGCCGGCATCGCGCAGTTCCACAAAGTTTACGCCTTTTACAGTCCTGCCGTTATGTATATCCAGGCAGGGAATAATTCTTTTTGTAAGCATAGGCTGCAATTTAGCAACAAAAACGGAAATTGTTATCGTAAACAATAGCATCCCTCAGATAAAATATAGCAGGTAAATATTTTTCAAAAAAAACTTAGCTAGGCGAAATAAGTTTTACCAATATTTTTAGCGCCAAATGCATTTTTATTTACTAAATTTGTTAGCAAATAATCTTTTTTCCATGTCTGAAAGAATAAGAGAGAAATTGCAGATTTTATCGGCAGCCGCCAAGTACGATGTATCCTGTGCATCCAGCGGTAGCAAGCGGGAAAATCACAATAAAGGACTGGGCAACAGCGCTTCTTCCGGCATCTGCCACAGCTTCACAGAAGACGGCAGATGTATATCATTATTAAAAATTTTGCTGACCAACCATTGCATATTTGATTGTGCCTTCTGCACTTCCCGCCGAAGCAATGATATCAAACGCGCTGCTTTTACCGTGGATGAGGTGGTAGAGCTTACCATGAATTTTTACCGAAGAAACTACATTGAAGGCCTTTTCCTGAGCTCGGGTATTTTTAAAAATGCCGACTATACTATGGAACGGCTGCTGCGCATTGTAAAACGCCTGCGGCTGCAAGAAAGATTCAACGGCTATATTCATTTAAAAACCATACCGGGCGCCAGCCAGGAGCTGGTGACAGAAGCTGGTTTGTATGCAGACCGTATGAGCATTAACCTGGAAATGCCTACCGAAGCGGGATTGAAGATGGTAGCTCCTGAAAAATCACACACAGAAGTGAGAAAAGAATTGTCGGTGATACAAAACCAGCTCATTGCGTTTAAAGATGAAAGAAAAATAATCAAGCATACACCCAAGTTTGTACCTGCAGGACAAAGCACCCAAATGGTTATCGGCGCTACTCCGGAGTCTGATAAAGACATCATGTACACAGCCAATGAATTTTATAAAACCTATGCACTGAAACGCGTTTATTATTCCGGCTACCTGCCTGTAAACAACGATGTGCGCCTGCCAGCAATCGGAAGCCAGCCTCCATTGTTGAGAGAGAACCGCCTATACCAGGCAGACTGGCTCCTGCGTTTTTATAAATTTGATGTGAATGAAATATTGAACGATAGAAATCCCAATCTTGATGTGGATGTAGATCCTAAGCTCGGCTGGGCATTGCGCAACCTGCACCTGTTTCCCGTAGATATAAACAAAGCAGATTACACAATGATTATGCGAGTACCCGGTATTGGTATTACCTCCGCAAAAAAAATAATCCAGGCAAGAAAGTTTGGCTGCCTGCGCACAGACCAATTAAAAAAAATAGGCATATCGTATAACCGTGCGCAACATTTTATTGTGTGCGCAGATACCCCCTTACGCATCAGCGACCCGGAAGCCATGCATATTAAAAAGGCTATCTTGCATAATGGAAATAGTAAATACAGGACTGCAACATCTAACCAATTAAGCCTTTTTCAATGACATGTATTTTTGATAATACCTTCAAAGGATTGTTGTGCTGTGTGTTTGAGCGGTATGAACGGAAAGCACGCAATGTGAAAGTGGTGCCCCAACAACTACATATCCCATCGCTAATCAGTGATGAGTTAACTATTAATACAGATGAGGCAAAAGCGCTGCGCGTATGGAAAGGCCTGGAGAAAAAAATCATGGAAGAATGGCAGCTTAAGCTCTATTGCGCATTCCTTTCCGAATTGCCTGATGCATATCAGGCATTGTTTGACTGCATCTGCTACTTTTTCGATTCTAAACAAATTGTATATACCAACTATGGCAACAATCATATTCTTACCGTAAATAAAATTGCCCGCAAGGTATCAAGGGAGCAGCACCGCATGAAGGGCTTCATCAGGTTTCAGCATACCAGAGACAATATTTATTATGCTGCCATTGTTCCTGACCACAATGTTGTACCGTTGTTGTCAACGCATTTTAAGAACCGGTTTGCCGACCAGCAATGGATCATTTACGATAAGAAAAGAGGCTATGGCATATATTACAACCTGCATACTGTACAAGAAATCAGTTTTACTTTTGATGGACGCCTTCAGAACGCTGAAAGCACAACACTCCCCGCATCTATAGTGGATGAACCGGAAGTGCTGTATACCAGTTTGTGGAAAGATTACTACAACAGTACAAACATCAAAGAAAGAAAAAACATAAAACTGCATACCCAGTTTCTTCCGAAAAGATATTGGCGCTATTTAAGTGAAAAACAATAACAAACGGAGAAGACTGATTTCCATGCCCCCATAGAATCTCAGAGGATATTGGCAGACGGCCTGTACTTTGTTATGCTGGCAGAAACAAACATGAACAGCGAATGAACATACCTGCCATCTTACTAAGGACTGAGCCTTAAAATCATTTTGCAGATATTGCCACAAGTATTACCAGCGCCTGCCATTCAGCAGCACGTAACTTTTCTATATTTAATTTATAATTTGCCATAAAGCAAGCCATTTAAGAAAAAATTGCAGCAGATGATTTGATCTTGTTTAAAATGGCAGTCCTATACCCAGTTGCAGTGCATAGTTGTTTCTATACATCGGTCTTTCATTAAGCGGATTAATAGTAGCCGGAAATTCATTATTTCTCCAGGTAAAATTCCATGGATCAAGCCATCCATTATTTTCCAACCGTGCCGGATCTTTTAGTTTAAAACCAATGTCGAATCTTATAAGAAAATAGCTGAAATCCACTCTCAGCCCCGTTCCCAAGGCAATAGCCAGGTCTTTGCCCAGCCTCTTGATACTGAATTCACTGTTGGGAAGTTCTTCCTGCCGGTGCACATTCCACACGTTCCCGATATCTGTAAACACTGCACCATTGAATTTCACGGAGCTGATATTGAACATCGGGAAACGGTATTCAAGGTTTGCTTCCAGCTGCATATCGCCGTACCTGTCGCGAAAAGTACTTGAGGTATCACTCAGCAACGAGCTTCCGAGCCCCAGTTGGCGCAGGTTCCAGCCCCGCATGCTGTTAGGGCCACCTGCAACGAATTGCTTAAAGAAAGGTAAGGTTTTACCAAACTTATCCAGGCGGTTGTAGTTATAACCAACGCCTGCAAAGCCGCGCATGGCCAGCGTTGTTTTCCGGAAGTCAAAGTGTTTAATGTATTCAGATTCCAGCCGCAGGTAGCGGTATATATTAGCACGCCATGCAGGTATAAGCCCTGCCAGGGCGCCCGCTTCTTCTACGCCTACCCTGAAGAAATTGGTGCCGGGTATGCGCCGGTTGGGAAAAGTATAGCGCCAGCTTACCTGCTGGCTGATAACCGTACCGGTATTGAATGCTTTTGTCAAATAAGGGTTTTCTGAAAATGCCGTTCGCAGGAAACGCAGCGTATCTAAGCCATACAGCTCTATATTGAGCGGGCGGTAGAGCCAGGCCTGCCTGCCATGCTGCCATTCATATCCCCAGTTGGCAGTGACCGAACGCAGCCTAAAATAATCTTTGCGGTCAGTGTAGCTGGTATTTAAATTCAGTACCGTGCGCACATTGTTGTAATTCTTAGCGCGGATGCGTTCAAAAGGCACTATAAATCTCGGGAACACCAGTGACTGTCCTGCGCCCAGCTGCAGCGTCTGTAACAATCCACCCGGGGCATTGGAATTGGCAATATTTAATTCTACTCCGGCCCGCAGTGCGGTGGTAGCCTGTATGGCACGCCGCCATACATTCCTGTTTTTAAAACTCAGGTTCAGTGCCAGCCCGAATAAATTTGACCCGAAGAGATAATCCCCGCTGTTACGGCTTGCCTCTACATCTACAGTGGCATTGTGCTGCAACGCGGGCACCATAAAGAAATTGAAATCAACGCTATCGCCCCGCACCACGTTTCTTGCGTCTATCTGCTGCCATGCGCCGATGGAACTGAGGTTGTTGATGGTTTTAAAATACATACTGTCATTGTACAACTCTCCCGGTGTAAGGTACAAGTGTTCCAGTATAGGCCTGCGGTGAAATTTTCCCAAACTCTGATAAATAGATATGTTACCGCGGCGTGGCGTTGTGTACACATCGGTAAACCTGCCTGTATGCAACAGGATAGAATCCGGGATATCTGTAAATTTTGTTTCGGGAAAAAAATTGATCCTGCCTACTTTAAAAACATCAAAATCTCTTTCATCCTGCAAGGCAAGCGTAGAGTCCTTATTTTTGCGTTCTTTTATCAGCACTTTGGCAGTAGGCTGTTCTTTACGCCTGGCGGCTACTTCTGCCATTTTTACTGCCTGCTCAAAAGGATCAAGCGTGAGCTCCAGCAATGCGGCATCGGCTGTATCAGCTTCTGCAATCAAATTATTTTTCCTTAAAAAATAATAACCATTGTTGCGGTAAATACCAGTAAGCCTATCAAGTTCTGTAGAAAGTACAGTCCTTGTGAGCCTGCTTTTTCCACGCCTGATAGCAGATTCATTCTTGTGGAGTTCAGAGAGTTGCTTTAGGTCGGGGTTATCAAAAGCATAGCCGAAACTGTCTATAATAGTGGGTTTGCCCGTTTTTATATTCATGCGCACAAAAGTTTTTTGCAGGTTTTTATTGCTGCTGTCAATGCGTACGCTGTCTTTTAGTGCTGAATTATAAAACGATTGTGCCTGTAGGTAACCTTGCATATAAGCTATGGATGCAGATATATTGGCGGTATCAAATACAGGGGGCTTATCAAGCACAGTAAATACCAGGAACTTTTGCACGCGGTTGGCATACAGGCTGTCGTCCCAGTAATTATCCAGGTTTTCCTGCAATGTTTTTCTTTCATCAGCGGCTATATTACGATCAATAATTTTAACTTCGTTGCGGTAAACAAAAGGCACACCCGAGGGCGCATCTTTAATGGTTGTACAGGAGCTGACTGATAAAATCACCAGCATTAAAACAGCAGCCCTTGTATTGATTCTTTTTATAAAACGCATAAAGATGATCTCAAAAAATAATATCAAATATATACAAAGCCTTCATCTGAAAAAAAACAGGGATGAAGAGTGTATTTTTATTGTTGAAGGCCCGAAAATGGTCAATGAACTTTTGCAATCAGGCCTTCAGATTGAACAAATATACGCTGTTGATGGAAATTGGCTGCAAACTGATGGTGTAAATTCAAATGCGCAGGTAATTTCCCCCGATGCATTAAAACAAATAAGCGGTCTGCGTACGCCCAACCAGGTGATTGCGCTGGCAAAGCAAAAGCCGCAGAGAGAGCCAGATGACAAGTTAATGATCATGCTCGATGGCATACAGGATCCCGGTAACCTTGGAACGATCATACGCATAGCAGACTGGTTTGGCATTCAACACATCATTGCTTCCAGGGATACGGCAGATGAATACAATCCGAAAGTGATCCAGGCAACCATGGGCAGTATTTTCAGGATCAATATAATGTATACAGACCTGGAAGATTTTCTGATAGCCAATACCCTGAAAATATATGCCGCGATGCTTGATGGCAATGATATAACCCAACATCCGAAAATTGCAGAAGGCGTCATTCTCATAGGCAACGAATCAAAGGGGATAAGAGAAAATCTACAGCGGTTTATTGCCGAAAAAATCACCATTCCTTCCAGGGGAAAAGCAGAGTCCCTGAACGCCAGTGTGGCTTTAGGGATCATTTTGTCGCACATGATATAAAAAGAATGGCTGACTTTTACGTCAACCATTCTTATAATTTTAATGCGTCTTGTACTGGTCTACCACCCGGGTAAGTACAGACTTGATCTTTTCCAAAGCACCGTCAAATGCATGTTTCAGTGTATCTGCATTGTGTGAGGCACTGTCGGGATTCCTGCCTTTTACCCTGGCTTCTATAACGCATCTTTTATCATCAGGTGATGATTTTGCCTTATTTTCATTTGAAAAATATACCTCTACGGCTGTGACGTACTCATCAAATCTTTTCAGGGATTTCTGTATCAATGCTGTGTACTCCTGCCTGAACGCTTCTGAACCATTAATATGGTTATCCGTGTTAATTATTACTTCCATACCTATGTGTTTTTATGTAACATAAAGTTACTCAAATCTTCTTAAAAGAAATATGGTTTAACACAATAATTGCTAATAATAAGATTTTTGATTAAAAGATTTATATTCTATTTTTGCCCGCTTAGAATTCATTCAAATGAAATACGTGAAAGACCCGTTCCTGTTGAGTTTGATTGCAGTGGTGATCCTTGCATTCAACTTTCCGGTGCGTGGCAGTGCAGCGGTATTCTTTGACTATCTTTCATACTTCGTGGTAGCATTGCTGTTCTTTGTGCATGGCGCTTTACTCTCAAGGCAATCCGTTATTGCAGGCATCACGCACTGGCGGCTGCACCTGTTCATATTCAGTTGCACTTTTGTTTTATTTCCCTTGCTCACATTTGCGCTGAGACCTTTATTTGCTACACAGTTTCCCACCGAAATTATTGCAGGGCTTATTTACTTATCCCTGTTGCCATCAACCGTGCAGTCTTCTATAGCTTTTACCTCCATAGCTAAAGGCAATGTGCCTGCTGCAGTTTGCAGCGCTTCGGTATCTAATCTTATCGGAGTGTTTCTAACGCCTGTGTTGGTAGGTGTCCTGATGAAGAATAATGCATCTGGCGCTACCGCGGGCGGCCTTGAAACCATCAGGGAAACCGCGCTTCAGATATTTGTGCCTTTTGTTGCGGGGCATTTGCTACACAATAAGATCGGCGGCTGGCTTGGGCAAAGACGACTGTTTACAAAGGCGGTGGATAACGGCACTATATTACTGGTTGTGTTCATTGCATTCAGCGAATCTGTGGTGAGCAACACCTGGGGAAATATTTCCACGATCATGTTGCTGAAGCTGATACTGGTGTGTAGTTTACTGCTTGCACTGGTTATGGTAATCATTTACAGTGTGGCAACTGCGATGAAGTTTAATCGAGAAGATAAGATCGCCATTCTCTTTTGCGGTTCAAAGAAAACTCTTGCCAATGGTTTGCCGATGGCAAGGATTATTTTTTCAGGCATTCCGATTGCTGGGTTGATATTGCCGCTGATGATCTTTCACCAGGTACAACTGATGGTATGTTCATTCCTGGCGCAACGTTTCAGAAGAAGCCTGGTGAAGCAACAGGAGCAATGATTCTTTTTGTTTCCGGCATTCACCTCCAGGCGAATGCCTACATGAGAAGAGTTGATTATTATATTGAAATATTGCAGCGTAAATTATGCAGGCATAGGCTATTCAGGATTTGGGCGAGGCGAATACTTACATGGATATTACCTCTAATTATCCATTATCAATTATCCATTATCAATTCATCTCCCCTAACAGCTTATCCATTTCTGCATAGAAGTTCTTCTTATAATTTTCATAGAACTCACCGGTAGCAGGCCCGCTGAATCCACTGTGAATTTTGCGTACAATACCCTTGCGGTCAATGTAGATGAGAGAAGGGAATGCACTTATTTTGTCTATTTGCGGTAATGTTTTCTCAGTTCTTTGCGGGTCTGAAACAGTAACAGGCGACTGTAATATGGGGTACTGTACATTGAACCGTTTGATGTAAGGTTCCAGTAATTTTTTATTTTTCCCTATATCAGTTGTACGTTCATAAGCTATGCCGATCACTTCCAGGCCGCGTTGTTTGTTTTTGTTGTAATAATCGCTTAAGAAAGCAGTTTCGTCCATACAGTTGGGGCACCAGGAGCCCAGTATCTGCACCAGCACTACTTTTCCTTTGTATCTTTTATCATTGATACTGATCATTTCGCCTGTAGTGAGTGCAGGAAAAGAAAAGTTTAATTTATTCTCCCCGGGACGCATTTTTGATGCCGGTTCTTCCTGTAATTGAATAGCATCATTTCTGGTAGCAGACCATGATTGTTTGCCGGATATGCCTGAATACAGCGTACCTCCTGTAATGGTGTTCTTGTCTCTAATGGCTGCGGTAAGCAGCATAGCAAACCCACCGTCGAAGACAGATAATTTTAATGAATCACCGTCTACAATGCCTTCCATATAACGGTAATCACCGGTAGGCGTAAGTATTGTACCGGTAAGCTTTCCGCTTGCATCCTGTTTAAAAATCCCTATGCCGCTATCCTGCATTTTTTCGCCCAGTCTAACAGACCATTTCCCTGAAATATCAGCGGTTGGCGGGCGCTTACTTTGGAAACGTTGCGTATTATCAAATGCTAATGAAAACGGAATTATTGTAATCTTCTCTCCGGATCTTTTGTAGTAATTTCCCACAAGTTCCTGGTAGGAAGGTTTTACCATAAACCATGCATCAAAGAAAGGCATGGTCAGCTTTACGGAATCGCCGTTAAACTCAATTTCATCGGCGAGCAAGCGTTCTTCGGCATTGATAAAATGTACCTGTGGGGAGCCATTGACTGTAGCGGTCTCAAACTGGAAAGGAATGTTTATGCCGTCGGGCCTGTGCAGTTGTCCAAGCCACTTTCCTTCAGGGATGTCCTGGGCTAAAAGTTGTGAACTACCAATCAGCAGCGCGATAAGGAATAGTGTACGTTTCATCGGTAATCTTTTAATCTTTATTTATTTCCCGTCGTTATCAGGATGAGCGAATAGTTGAGCGAACCAAGTTTATACCGTTTGAATCATTGTCTTTTATGACGATCGTAACGGCAGCACTCATGAAGATTGTTGTATACCTTGTCAGGAGCTGTATAGCGTTCATTGTCGTAGCCCGCAGCTGCTATACGTTTGAGTATTTCATCTTTGGTTGTTTTTTTACTATCGTAACTTATCGACGCTATTTTGGTGCGCTTGTCCCAGTCTACGCTGGCCACACCTGCCACATTGCCTGCCTTTTCAATAACGGATTCGCACATGCCGCAATTGCCGTATATTTTGGCGGTTTCTGTTTGCTGGTTTTTGATTTGCGCCTGTAATGACGTTGCTGCCACTAACATGATCGCCGGTATCACCAGCTTAAATAATTTATGCATATAAATATTTTTTTATTGAATGATTGCTTGCTGCTCTTTTAACCATTGCTCTCTTCCGAAGCCGGCTACCACGTGCCTTTCGCTGTGGTACGATGAACGAACCAATGGCCCGCTTTCTATATAATCAAAGCCCAGTTCATAACCGATATTTCTTAACTCTTTAAACTCATCCGGATGTACGAAACGCACTACCGGCAAGTGTTTGGGTGTTGGCTGCAAGTACTGTCCAAGTGTGATCACATCTACTTTTACGGCTGCCAGGTCTTTCAAAGCTTCAATCACTTCTTCCTTGGTTTCACCAAGGCCCAGCATAATGCCTGACTTTGTACGCATGCCGCCTTCTTTCAGGATGCGCAACGTATCCAGGCTCCTGTGGTATTTGGCCTGTATGCGTACCTGTCTGGTAAGCCGCTCTACCGTCTCCAGGTTGTGAGATACCACTTCCGGATGCGCATCAATCACGCGTTGAATATTTTCTTTTTGAGCCCTGAAGTCAGGGATCAGTGTTTCCAGAGTCGTATCAGGATTCAAAGCTTTTACCGCCTTAATGGTGTTGTGCCAGATAATAGACCCGCCGTCACGAAGTTCATCGCGGTCAACACTGGTGATCACGGCATGTTTCACTTTCATCAGGTGAATGGCTTCTGCCACACGCTGCGGTTCATCCCAATCCACAGGCAACGGCTTGCCGGTTGCCACTGCGCAAAAACCGCAACTGCGGGTACAGATATTACCCAATATCATGAATGTGGCGGTGCCTTCGCCCCAGCATTCGCCCATGTTAGGGCAGTTGCCGCTTTCGCAAATGGTATGAAGTTTATGATTGTCAACGGTATTCCTTACGCTCCTGTATTCCTGTCCTATCGGCAGCTTCACGCGCAACCAGTCAGGCTTCTTCACTCTTGTGTTATCGGCGGGAGGCGCACTGCACGGAGCGCTTACTGTCTTTAAAGTTTCTTCCATAAAATCAGTTGTTATCTTACAAAAATAAACAAATATGCCGACTTTATTTACCAATATACCCTTAAATAACAATCATACCGGATTGAATGACTTTTTATGCAAAATATTTCAAATAATTCTTAGAGTTCCTTCGCCAGTTGTTGAAGCAGTTTTTATTTTCTGGATATAAAAATCCTGGGTTGTATTCCATATAAGATCCTCTCTCACAGAATAAAAATGTTCATTTTCCTGAATGTTGCCGTACAGGATATCTCTGCCCTTCATCCAGACATCTGAATGGTAAAAATCCTGCAATACTTTCATATTTTTCGATATCTCTTTCAGCCGCTTACGGAATTGTATTTCGTGCTGGAAAGCGCTATTCATCAGTATTACATTGATGAGGCAGGCAATAAGAAAAGTTGCGCTTTTGTTTTTGAAAATGAGTTTACCACTGACCTCGAAAGCTTTTCCAATAAATCTATCAGCCCCTCATATCTTACCACATTAAAAGCTACGAAGTGTCTTGTCATCACGTGTAATGAGATGCAGGAACTCATTAAAAATGTTGCTGCTGTTCATGAATTTTCCGGATACTCGTAGAGCGGATTGCTGCTATCAGCTTTCGAAGAACCAAGTCTTTACTATCGCTATATTAGTGCGGATGATCGAAGACGCAATCGATCATAGAGGACTGCAGGCGCTGATAGCCCGAAGTGCAGACTTCTATGGAACTGGCGCAAACGCCAGCATATGGAAAATAGGCGTGATTGATACCCTGCTGAAAAATAAAAAAGCCTTCTGGCAGGCAGACGACGGTAAAATACATTCACTCACCTACACACCGGATACTGCCAAAGCGGTAGCTTTATTGGGCAATACTCCCGATGCGTATCGCCAGACCTGGCATTTGCCAACCAGCAAAGAAAAAATAACAGGAAAAGAACTTATCGCGCTGACTGCCTCAGCCATGAAAGAAAAATGCGCGGCACTATCTCCTTGGCAAAACGATGATCAGCCTGGCGGGAATTTTTATACCCATTCTGCGGGATGAATAGAAATGCTTTATCAATATGACCGTGATTATTTCTTTAACAGCTCAAATTTGAACAGCGTTTCCAAACGCAGGCAACAAGCTATGCAGAGGGCATCACAGCCACTGTGCAAGCTGTTAGCGGCACATAATGTTGTAATAAATTTATTAGTCAAATAAGTTTTTATCAGAATAAAAAAGTTTACCCTCTTCTATGCGTGCCGCACTGGTGAAAGGGTGTTCGGAAGTTTTGCCAATGCCCATGATGTGCAGTACTTCCCAGCCTCGTATTTTTAATTTGTCTGAAATGATGGAACGGTGGCAACGCCACCACACAGCCTCGGAACACATATAGGCAATGCGTTTCAGCGATGCGAGCCTTTCCAATTCCTGCAGCGCTTCTTTAAAATCATCGGTCTGTGTATAGTCTGCATAGGCACGAAAACTGTTGTTTCTCCACCTCGTGTTGACAGAATCTTGTGCTGGTTTTCGCCTGCCTCCCAAGGCTTTCATATGCAGGTACTCAATGCCGTTGGCGGGCATGGCTTTTTCAATATGGTCTTTATTAAAATGCGGAAACTTTGCTGAACCCGGAAAATTTCTTACATCCACCAGGAGATCAATCTTACAACTATGCAGCATCTCCAAGAATGTCTCCAGTGAATGCGTAGAATGTCCGATGGTCCAGATGGTTGCCCGCTGATCTGTTTTATGCATGATAAATTTTTACAGGGATAAATCTATTCAAAAAAATTTATGTAGGTTTGATAAAAATCATAAATAAACAATGAGATCAAAACATGCATGCCTCATTTTCTTTGTTTCGCTTTTTCTGCCCTACTTTCTTGCAGCACAAATAACAGCTCCGGCATTAGATACGCTTATCAACAAAACCCTCACTGCGTTTGACGTTCCGGGCATTACAGTTGGTGTATTAAAAGATGGAAAAGTAGTTTATTCAAAGGGCCACGGTGTACGCTCATTAAAAAGCAATCTTCCGGCAGATGATAAAACTTTATTCGGAATTGCCTCCAACAGCAAAGGTTTTACGTGTATTGCACTGGCTATGCTTGTGGATGAAAATAAATTAAGCTGGGATGATAAGGTGAGAAAATATATTCCTGAATTTACACTTTACAATCCTTTTGTATCGGAGGAGTTTACCATCAAAGACCTGGTAACACACAGGTCGGGCCTTACCCTGGGCGCAGGCGACCTGATGTTTTTTCCCGAAGGCGGCAAATTTACCATACAGGATATTATTCACAACGTGCGCTACCTGAAGCCTGAAAGTTCCTTTCGCTCTAAATTTCAATACAACAACAATATGTACAATATTGCAGGTGAGGTACTGCGCAGGGTGAGCGGAAAAACCTGGGAAGAATTTATTGAAACACGTATTTTAAAACCCGTTGGAATGGCCAGCAGTACTGCATCTTACAACCGCGTAAAAAACAACATCAACATCATTGATGCACATGCACCTGTTGACGGCAAAGTGGTGGCCATACCACACGACTGGAATACGCTGGCAAACCCTGCCGGCGGCATTATAAGCAATGTTGCGGATATGCTCGTATGGGCTGAATTCCTGATGAATGATGGCGTTACCAAAGATGGAAAACGCCTCATCAGTAAGGAACAGCTTCACCAGGTTTTCAGCTTGCAAATCCCTATAGCTACTGCAGCTAAGAACGCTTACGATACTAAGTTCAGCGGTTACGGCCTCGGCTATTTTCTCAGCGATATAAAAGGATATCAACAGATAACACATACAGGCGGCCTGATAGGTACGGTGACACAATTTATACTGATACCCGGCTTAAAGCTGGCCATTGTAGTGCTGACCAACCAGCAAAGCGGAGCAGCATTCAACACCATTTCCAATACCATTAAAGACAGCTATCTCGGTATCAGTAACCGGGATTGGCTCACCACGTATTCCAACTCAACCATAAAGTTCAACAAACATTCAGACAGCCTGAAAGCGGCAGTTTATAAGCAGGTGGAGCAAATGAAAAGCAGCCCGCATAACCTGCCCAAGAAAGAACAGATAGCAGGAACTTACAAAGACAATTGGTTCGGAAATATTTATATCAACACGGTGGGAAATAAATTGCGTATTGCGTGTGAAAATTCACCGCGGCTGAAAGGCGAACTGCTGCCTTACAATTACAACACCTATATAGCCAAATGGGACGACAGGAGCTATGATGCTGATGCCTACGTGGTTTTTGGCTTTAACGAAAATGGCAAGGCCCAATCAATCAGCATGAAGCCGATCTCGCCAGTTACAGATTTCAGCTTCGACTTTGAAGACCTGGCACCTGTAAGAATTGACTAAGCTTCCAGTATTTGTTTTTTAAGCCTGCAGCGTTTGATGGCATCTTCTGCTTTCTCAACCTGGCTGAGATCGTACTCTTCAATGGCCTGTTGTTTAAATTTCTCTATGGCTTTGTCGAACTGGCGGATGTCTTCATAATAGTATCCCCACTCCCCGGCAAGTACAGCCTTATTGATGCCCGGTATGGTATCGCATAGCTGCAGGTGTTTGTGCAGTTCGTCATAACGTGCCAGCTTGGAAAGCAGGTATGCATAGTTTAAATACGGAGCAGGATAATCCGGTGCGTATTTTAATGCCAGCTTGTAATGTTTCTCAGCTTTCACCGCATCGGCTTCTTTGGTATTGTATATCCACCCCAGATGGTTGTGCGCCTTCCCATAGTTAGGTTCACGGTCCAGGATGCTTAACAGTAATGCCTTTCCTTCTTCTATATGATTGTCGTTTATAAGCCGGTCTGCTTCCTCAAAATCGTTTTCTAAAGCGGGATCGTAATTTTCCATAGTTTAAACTTTAGCTTTCAAATATTTCTTTTTTCTTGCGGCATCTTTGTATCCTGTCCAGCGTTGCTTCCAGTTCTGCGATGTCGTATATCAGCATGCCATAGTCTTTGTATTTTTCTATAGCCTGGTCGTATTTCTGGCGTTGTTCCAGCAGGTAAGCCCACTCAAATGCAAGCATAGACTGGTTTACATTCAACGTGTTGCATTTTTTTAAACGAGCCTCAGCCTCATCAAGCCTGCAATTTGCCGATAAGAAGCTGGCATAATTAAGATTTGCTGCGGAATAATCAGGGCCGTATTTCAGGGATAAAAGGTAGTGTTCTTCTGCTTTGGCAACATTCTTTTCCTTATGCTCGTACAAGAATGCCAGGTAATTTTGCGCTTCGTAGTGGCCTGGGTTTTTAGTAACAATGGCAATAAGCTTAGCCTTTGCCTCCGGATACTTTTCTTCCTGGTACAACTGCTTCGCAAATTCATATTCATCCACAATTTCGCCGGTAGCCGTGATCTCTGCATCTGACAGGAAATCCTCTTTATTTACAATGGGCAGATATTTTACAATCTCGCCGTTTTTTAAAAGGAATAAAGCATTAACGATTGGTTCATTCTTATTGCTATGATCTCCAAAATTAAGCAGGTGCAGGTTGCGGAAATAATTGTAGAGCTCATTGGAACATTTGTTGTCAACCACATACATCATGGTTCTGCGTGGTATTGAAACCAGCAGTTCGTCTGTGTTCAAGCGTCTTTGTGCTTCGCGCATACATTCAGGTGAAAGTATTTTTTCGCTGCTGAAACGCCCGCCTGATATTGCCAGCATTTTACCGTGGCCGGTATCTGTTTCTGTAAAGGCAGCGGGATACTGGTCAATATTTTCGTAGGCCTTTTTTATAACCGCTTCCGACGCTTCTTCGCTAAGCCGGTCAAGCTCTGTGTAAGTAAAGTATTTCAGTTCAGGCTGATCGTAAGCGAAAGTTACCACCACTTCCGGCGCCTCCGTACTGCCGAACAAAGTCTGCCGCACCACTGTATTCAACATCTGCCA
The DNA here is from genome assembly GCA_023422835.1 of Bacteroidota bacterium. GTDB lineage: Bacteria > Bacteroidota > Bacteroidia > Chitinophagales > Chitinophagaceae > Haoranjiania > Haoranjiania flava. Next base: position 162,584 of record JAFAGI010000007.1, read on the forward strand.
GGAGCCGTGATGAATTACCGGGTAGAGCAATGCAGGTGTATGATCCTGCACAGCATTCCTGGTTTCCGGCGTATTTTTATTCTCAAACAGTCGTTTAAAAAAACTCATAATATGCGTGTGTTATTAGCTTAAATTTCGTACTAAAATAAAAAAATTATTGATAATAGTTTTAAGGGCTTATGTATTTAACTTTTTTATGATAAAAAAATGCAGGGTGTGAACCTGCATCCATATTTCTTTAACCAGTTCCTGTTATTTATGGTGATGCGGTGCAATGCTGTTAGTCCAGTTTATCAGGGTTTGCTTCTGTGCATCGCTAAGTATTGCATCGCTGTGAATGATGGTATACGACTGCAAAGGCATCTCGTTTTTCTGGATAACTTCCCTGATTTCTTCAATCTTGTGCAGGCGTTTTTCAGGGCTGTATGCAGCAAATTCATCAAAATTCAGTTCTCTTTTACCATCTTTAACGTGATAAGACAGGTACAAGGCTACAGGTTGTATACGGTTGTACCAAGGGTATTGGGTATTGTTGGAATGGCAATCGTTACAGGATGTTTTTAATATCTGCTGCACGTCTGGCGGCACATCATAAACTTTCGTGATACTGTTAGGGCTGTCTCCTTTGGCAATGTTTTTTTGGGATGGTATGAATTGTATGGCAATGATTATGATCAATAAAACCAAAAGTACTTTTTTCATTTTTTTTATTTTTAAAGGTTGTATTGTAAAACTAATTTTATTCTTCTTCTCCTCCTTTCATAGCTCCTAAGAGATTAAAAGCGCCGTTGATAACGATTCTTTTGGTGAGGAGGCTGTCTGTCTTTAAGGAAACAAAACCGTCTGCGGCAGTGCCTGTCTGCACGGTGGTCATTACAAATGTGCTGTCATTATTTGCCACAAATACATAGTCGTTACCCTCAAAATGTACCACTGCATGTTCGTGCACAGCCTTTGACTGATAATTTAAAACATCGAACTCTGCATTTAAAAACATTCCGGGAATAAGGTTTTGAGATGCATTCTGGAACTGGCAATAGACAACAGCGCTGCGGTTATCGTTGAGGTTTTTAGATACCAGCAATACGCTCACCGGGTACTTTTTATCGGGGTCGTTGCTCACCCATACCGTGCCTTTCATGCCCGGCTTAAAACGCATGATGTCTTTTTCAAAAATGTTGATAGCTGCATGCAGATCATTTGGATCGGTAAGTTCAAACATTACTTCAGAAGCGTTCACATATTTACCAATGTTCACATTTACTTTCGATACAAAGCCGGATATAGGTGCGTATATGTTCACCCTGCGGGTAATGTTGTTCAGCGATACACTTTCCGGCCTGATGTTGATGATGCGCAATTTCTCCGCCAGTGATTGTATCTGTACCTGCAGCTGGTTGTATTCGCTCAATGCAAGCTGGTAGCTTTTTGTGCTGGTTGCGTTACTTTCGCGCAGGTCTTTTTGTCTTTCCATATCTGCCTTGGCATATTTCATTTTTGCCCTGGCAGAAAGGTAGTCTTCCTGCAATTGTACATAGGACGGGTCTTCCAGCACGGCAATAACCTGTCCTCTTGCTACACGCATGCCCTGCATCAAGCGGGTGCTTTTTAAATAGCCGCCCATTGGTGCACTTACGGATACCAGACTTTGCGGCGGCACATCTACCAGGCCGCTTGCCTGTAAAGTCTGCCGCAGGTTCTGTTCGCCGGGAAATGATAACTGGATATCTGCATTCCTGATCTGTTCTTTATTCAGTATAATGGTATCGCCGTGTATCCTTATTTTCTCCTCTGCTGCTATCTCTGCTTCTTTTGCCTTGCTCTTGCAGGCAAGGATGGTACAGAGCAACAAAGCTGTATATATAAATTTATTCATTACTAAAACTTATTTGGTTGATAAATATTCCAGGCCAGTCAGCGCATCATTGTACCTTTTCATGGCATCAACATAATCATTTAAAATACTGATAGCACTGTGAAACAATGTACTCCATTCTATATAATTGATCTCGCCATTACGGTAGTTCGCGTTAGCTGTTCTGATGATGGTTTCAGCGTGCGGCAAACCAGTGCTGCGGTAGTATTCCAGTTCGGACTTACTGCGTTCAAGATCGTTGTACCTTAAGGTCCATTCTTTAAGCAATTGCATTTTCGCCAGTTCCAAATTAGCATCTGCAACATCCTGCATCAGCTCCATAGCCCTGATCTTTGCGCGCTGTGCCTTTGTGAAAATCGGGATATGTAAGCCTGCTTCTACGGAATGAAAACGCTTTGAAGCGTCATTGTAGGTTGATGTTTTATCTTTTGTCTCGTACCAGCCGGTAATGGATTGATTGTTGTAGCCGAAGAAAATACCCGGCAATAATTTAGACCGTTCTACATCTGCCTGCCCTTTGGCTATTTCTTTTTCATACGCTACTACTTGCAGGTACGGGTGCTGCAGTATGGTTTCTTCTGAAAAATAATGATTGTTTATGTTCAGCGAATCTGTAGGTTCAAACAGACCGTCTGTATGCATAAGTATCCCAAGATTCTTACGATAAGTATGTAAGTCAATATCCAGTTGCGCTAATTGCATTTGCAGGCTGGCCATCTGGCTTTCCAGCGAAGTTTTCTCCAACAGGTTTGTCTCACCTTTTTCATAACGCAACTGTGCAACCTTCCTGTAATCGGCAACAATGTTATTGATCCTTTGCATCAGTTGCTTTTTGGCGTTAAGGTATTGCACCTGTACATAGGTGGACTTTACTTCTTTAGCCAGCAGAGCTTTGTCCAGCGTCAGTTGGATCCGGGCTGCCTGTAGTTGCTTTTCCAGCAATGTGTTTTCACGCTTGTATATTATCGGCAGCGACAGGCTCTGACTTACAGAAAATTTCGTGTCAAAAGCAGGGCTGTTCACATTGCCGGCTTCTGCTGAAACTGTCATGGGATCAATGATGCGGGCGGTATTGAGCATGGCTTCCCTGTACAGGATATTTTTTTGTGTAGGGCCCAATTGCAAACTTTGGTTGCTGGCCGCTGACAGCGCCTGATCCAATGATATGCGCTGCAATGCCTGTGCATTTGCATGACTGAATCCAAAAACTGTACACAGCAGTATCACAAACACTCCCACAACAGGCCTGGTATTGATTTTATTTTTTCTTAAACGTTCCATAAGCAGGTATAATGCAGGTAATTCAAATAGTGTAAGCATGGTAGAGGTTATGAGTCCGCCAATAACTACCGTAGCCAAGGGTCTTTGTACTTCACCACCAGCGCCCGTACTCAGTGCCATAGGCAGGAAACCAAGCGAGGCTACAAATGCCGTCATCAATACAGGGCGCATCCTCTTTTCAGTGCCTTCATAAATTGCTTTTAAAATATTGGACTCAGTGAAATCATTGTAGGAATTTTTCAACCTGTTTACTTCTGATACAAGTACTATTCCATTCAATACAGCCACACCAAATAGAGCAATGAAGCCTACACCGGCAGAGATGCTGAATGGCATGCCGCGTATCCACAATGCCAATATACCCCCCACAGTGGATAATGGGATAGCCGTAAAGATCAGCAGGCAATATTTAATTTTCTTAAATGCGAAAAACAGCATCAGGAATATCAGCGCCAGCGCTACCGGCAATGCGATGGCCAGGCGTTGCGAAGCATGGTTCAAATTCTCATACTGCCCCCCGAAGGTAATTGAATAACCCACAGGTAATTTTATCTTATCTGTAGATTTGTCCTGCAACTCCTTCACAACGCTTTCCACATCCCTGCCTCTCACGTTGAAACCCACGGTGATCCTGCGTTGTGCATCCTCGCGCTGTATCTGGTAGGGACCGTCTTCAACAGAGATGTCTGCAACCAGGTTTAGTGGTATCTGCATACCGCCTGCAGTATTGATCTGCAGGTTGCTGATATTGGCTGCGTCTTTGCGAAGGCTGTTATCCATCTTTAATACAAGGTCGAATCTTTTATCTTCCTCAAACACAACACCTGCCACACTTCCGGCATATGCTGTGCTCACACTTTTGTTTACATCTTCTATAGTTACACCATAATTTGCCAGCGCCTGCCTGTTATAGCGGATGACGACCTGCTGCACGCCGCTGACAGTTTCCACATAAAGGTCTTTTGCACCGTGAATGGTTCTGATAAGTTTGCCGATCCTGTCTGCATAAGCGGAAAGTGTATCCAGGTTTTCACCGAAAATCTTACACACCACATCTTGTCTTGATCCGGTCATCAGCTCGTTGAAACGCATTTGCACCGGAAACTGGAAGCCTACACTCAGGCCGGGTACATTCTTTAACTCTTCACTCATTTTCTCCGCCAGCTCAGGAAAAGTTTTTGCGGATGTCCATTCCTTTTTATCTTTTAAAATCACCATCAGGTCAGCGGCTTCCATAGCCATAGGATCTGTAGGCACTTCAGAGGAGCCTACTTTTCCCACTACCATGTTTACCTCCGGGAACTTTCTTTTTAAAACACCTGATGCTTTCTGCACCATAGCCGTCGTATTGTCGAGTGAAGAGCCGGTAAGGGCTACAGCCGACACCGCAAAGTCGCCTTCTTCCAGTTGTGGTATAAACTCTCCTCCCAGAGTAGTAAGTAGGTAAATGGAAGCGGCGAACACAACTATGGAAACCGCAACAATGAGCTTAGGTATTTTCAATGTCCATGTCAACACAGGTTTGTACCACTTGTATAATAAAGCTATCATCTTATCTGCAAAATTATCCTTGCCGCTGATCTTCCTGCTGAGTAGCAGTGATGTCATCATAGGCACATAGGTAACCGATAAAATGAAAGCGCCTATTAGTGCGAAAGAAACTGTCTGCGCCATTGGCTTAAACATTTTTCCTTCAATGCCCTGCAGCGCAAGGATCGGCAGGTACACTATCAGGATAATGATCTGTCCGAAAACCGCGCTGTTCATCATTTTTTTGGATGATGCCTCCACTTTAAGATTCATCTCCTGCTGCGAAATAATGGTTCTCTGCCCCGGTATAGCGCTAAGCTTCAGGCGATGCATCACCGCCTCTACAATGATCACAGCGCCGTCTACCAGCAACCCGAAGTCAAGTGCACCCAGGCTCATCAGGTTGCCGCTCACGCCAAATAGATTCATCATGATAAAGGCAAACAACATAGACAGCGGTATTACGGATGCCACAACAAACCCCGCACGAAGGTTACCGAGGAAGAGCACCAGCACAAAAATCACTATCAATGCACCTTCCAGCAGGTTTGTCTTTACTGTGTCAATGGCGTTGTTAACCATTTTTGTACGGTCCAGGAAAGCCACGATCTCCACGCCTTCGGGTAAAGTTTTTTCAATCTTTTTTATCCGTTCCTTAATATTTCTAATGACCGCATTGCTGTTGGCGCCTTTCAGCATCATTACCACAGCGCCGGCTACTTCCCCTTCTTCATTATAGGTCATAGCCCCGTAGCGTACAGCCTTGCCGATCCTAACAATGGCTACATCACGTACCAGAACAGGCATAGCGTCCGGCAACTGTTTCACTACAGTATTTTCAATATCCGCAGTGTTGTTTACCAGTCCTTCCGTCCTGATGAACAAAGCCGTCGGCCCCTTTTCAATATAGGCACCGCCTGCATTCTGGTTATTTTTAGCAACTGCATCATACACTTCAGCCACAGTCACATTCATACTTTTAAGGCGGGCAGGATCTACCTGTACTTCGTATTGTTTCAGGTTGCCGCCGAAACTGCTGACCTCTGCGACCCCCTCTGTGCCTATGAGCTGCTTACGGATAACCCAATCCTGTATGGTGCGTAAATCTGTAAGGCTGTACTTATCTTCATATCCTTTTTTGGGTTTGATGATGTATTGATATATCTCTCCCAATCCGGTAGTAACGGGCGCCAGCGAAGGCATACCCATGCCTGCAGGTATTTGTTCTTTTACTTCCGTCAACTTTTCAGAGACCTGTTGCCTGGCCCAGTAAACGTCGGTATTGTCATCAAAAACAATGGTGACGATATTTAATCCGAAACGGGAAAAACTTCTTTGCTCAATAATTCCCGGGATATTCCTGGTTGCCAGTTCAATAGGCACACTCACGAAACGTTCAATGTCGTTGGCTCCCAACGCAGGTGACACTGTAATGATCTGTACCTGGTTGTTAGTAATATCCGGTTGCGCATCAATAGGTAATTTGGTAAGCGAATAAACTCCAAAAACTATTAATGCCAGCACCAGTAAACTAACCTTGAACTTATTATTGATGGAAAATTCAATAATTCTGTTTAGCATATTTCCCAATTATGATTTGTAATCAGAAAAAGGCTTTAAAGCCATAAGACTGATTTAAAAAAATGAATATCTAAATGGTTGCAATAGCCGGAAGCTACTGTTATGCTAACTTGGGAGGCTGGAAAATACCTTTTGTAAAAAGAGAACTGTGAAATTGTTTTTTTAATGCTGGATAGGAAACTTTTACGTAAATTTTTAATTTGGAATGAAGATGGTAAACTGGAGGCACTGCAAAAGCATTAAATGAAATACAATTTTCAAAAGATTTGAATGGCAAACGCTGATCATCCTCGTAATCAAGATCTATCACGTCTTTTCCGTTATAATGGATCACCAGAAAATCAATGAATGACATGGAAGGATGCTCCGCCTTGTGCTGTTTAAAATGTTCTATGAGAATAGGGAACTTCAGTATCTGGCATGCTTCGGTAGCGCCGAAGGTGTAAACACAAATCAATAATATGGCCAGTATTCTTTTCATTAATTCAGTTGCTCCTGTTCGTCTTCTTCTTTACTCATATCATCGAGTGACTTAATACCTTCAAGCGGACGGCTGCTTCTGCCCATCTCGAGTATCCAGTCTTTACGCTTAAGCTCAAAGTTGGTACCCAGGTACAATCTTTTCACCTGTTCATCGCGTGCAAGCTCTTCGGCTGTGCCGTGTTTGAATATCTTACCTTCAATCAGCAAATACGCCCTGTCGCAAATAGAAAGTGTTTCGTTTACGTTGTGGTCGGTAATGAGGATACCGATGTTCTTGTATTTTAATTTAGCTACAACTCCCTGAATATCTTCAACAGCAATAGGATCTACGCCGGCAAAAGGTTCATCCAGTAAAATAAACTTAGGGTCTACGGCCAATGCTCTGGCAATTTCCGTTCTTCTGCGCTCACCGCCGCTGAGGCTGTCTCCATTATTTTTTCTTACATGGTGCAGGTTAAATTCATCCAGCAGGCTTTCCATCTTTTGCCTTTGTTCCTTCTTGGAAAGTTTGGTCATCTGTAACACTGCCAGCAAATTATTTTCCACGCTAAGTTTCCTGAAAACAGAGGCTTCCTGCGGCAGGTAACCAATACCCATCTGCGCGCGCTTGTACATCGGCAGTTTGGTAATATCCTCTTCATTAAGGTAAACAGTTCCTGCATCAGGTTTTATCAATCCCACCACCATGTAGAAAGAAGTAGTTTTACCTGCACCGTTTGGGCCAAGCAGGCCTACAATTTCTCCCTGCCGCACATTTACCGAAACATGGTCAACTACAGTCCTGCTCTTATACGTTTTTACGAGATCTTTAGTGTGTATGGTAAGGCTCAAAGCGTAGAATTTAATAGCAAATTTAATGCTTTTTCAGGAATTGGATAAAATAAAACAGCCAATTTCCGCAAACTGCTTAGCGCCATGCTTTTAGCAAATATCCAACACAAGTTTTGTCAACGGCTGAATATTTTTAACGAAGATTATTTTACACGCAGCTTTTCCAGATCGCGGTAAAATGCAGGATAAGATTTTTTTACAGCATCGGCCTGCTCTATGATCACATCTCCGCCGGCTCGCAATGCGGCAACTGCACATGCCATTGCAATGCGGTGGTCATTGTGTGAATGCACTTGGGCAGATCGCACCTGCTGCAGACCTTCCACGATCATCAGGTTGTCCTTGAGGCTAATGTTTACACCGAGTTTAGAAAATTCTTCCATCAGCGTTTTTGCGCGGTCGCTTTCTTTGTGTGCCAGGCGGTGTACGCCTTCAATGACAGATTTGCCTGTGCAAAAACTTGCCAAGGCCACCAGCGGAGGAAAAAGATCCGGGCAATCCGTAGCATTGATCTGGAAAGATTTTAAACTTGCTGCGGCGCTAATTTCAATTTCATTTTCGCGTACAGACATACTGCAGCCTGCATCCATCAACGCTTCCAGGATTTTTTTATCAGCCTGCGCAGAAAAAGTATCCAGTCCTTTTACAGTGATGTTGCCTGCGACTGCGCCTGCAACCAATAAAAAAGCTGCCCCGCTCCAGTCGCCTTCAACGGTGTAATGTACTTCGCCTCGGGGCCCACATTGAAAAGAAGTAAAATGAAATGACTTGTAATCGTTGTTTACCGGCACGCGCAAACCAAAGTCCTGCAACACTTTCAGCGTAAGGTCTATATATGGCCTACTGTTGAGGTTGTTTACAGTGATGGTTACATCCTGTGCATCTGCGGCTGCATAAGCAAACAACAGCCCCGTTAAAAACTGGGAACTCAGCGAGCCGTCAATAGTAATATCTTTAGGAACCAAACCCCCTGAAATTTCTATCGGGAGCCGGCCCTGGCTGGACTTTACCTGTACATTTAATTGAGGCAATACTTCATCAAAAAAATACATAGGCCTGGAAAGCAGGCTGCCCTCACCGAAAATTTTTACCGGAAATTTGTTCAGCGCAGCAATTGGCGTAAACATGCGGATACCTAAACCGCTTTCGCCAAAATTAATTTGTAAGTCTTTTGCAGCCAGGGTTTCAGAAGAATCAACCAGCAAGGATCCATTATCCTGCCTGCTTACCTTAGCGCCCAGCAAATGGATCACGTGTAAAGAAGCCATATCATCATTGGAAATTCCCGGGTTGTATATTCTGGAAATACTTTTACTGATCAGTGCCGCAGCACAGGCACGCTGCATAGAACTTTTAGACGCAGGTGCATAAACAGTTCCCGAAACCCTGCCGGGAGAGATGGAAACGGTGGCAGGAACCTGTATATTATCGTTCAACATTTTTTTCTTTTAAAACATAAAAACCAATTTCGGACGGGTGATCCAGTACATAACTGTTTTTGTCTTCCTGCACGAGCATCTTTATCATCATCACATCTCCGATTGCGCCGACAGTTAATATATAACCCGCGAGTAATAACAAAAAGTTGCTTGTAAATACGGCAATTACGGAAGGTAATATACCTAACAAGATCAATGGCATGATGGCCGAAACTATGTACTGATTGCGCTTTAGCGGCTCGTTGCAATGGCAGTAAAATGCAAATACAGGTTTAGTAAGTACGCCAAACTTTATAGATTTGAAACCACTCTTTGCAAAAATGGCAAAGAAAAAACTATGCACTAATTCATGCAGGCAAATACCTGCGGCAATCATGCCAACAAATCCCAGCAATATGCACACAATGCCTGCTACACTTTTCCCTGCGAATACATTTGTAGAGGGGTCATCTGCCAGGCTGTAAAATGCTGAGCCATATACTATCAGTGCAACAACAGCAACAACCCAGGAAAGAAATTGCATTTTGCTGAGGTTGATTGTTCTTTTCTCTTCTATGTACTGATGAGGTGAATACATTATTTATTGACTGCCTCCATTACAGAAGCTATCTGTTCTAATTTCAATGGCTGATACAACGCCTTACCGATTTTTTCCAGCAACACAAAATTGATAACCTCATTCACACGTTTTTTATCGGAAAGCATTTTGTTTAAAGCATCTGCTGCATCATAGTTGAAAAAAGTGGTGAGCCCGTATTTTTCAATGATCCTCACCAGGCGTTCCGCCGCTTTAAAATCGAGTAATTGCTTAGAGAGGTAGGCTGCAAAAACCATTCCCACCGAAATAGCATGGCCGTGCGGAAGCTTGTAAGTGTTCTCAATGGCGTGGCCTAAAGTATGACCGAAGTTCAGCAATTTCCTGTCGCCCTGTTCCAGTTCATCTTGCTGCACTACTCTGGCTTTCAGTAATGCATTTCTCTGAATTAGTTTGTCGAGTAGTTGCTTATCCTTCCGGAAGTCTTTCACAGTGTGGCTTTCAAGTAGTTTAAACATGGCGGCATCTTTAATAGCTGCATGTTTTATGATCTCTGCAAAACCATTTATCCACTCTTGCTGTGGTAGCGTTTTCAGCAAAGTATAATCGTACAATAAGAATTTTGGCTGGCGGATCACGCCGACCATATTTTTATAGATACCCACATCTACGCCGTTTTTACCGCCAATAGACGCATCTACCATGGCAAGAATGGAGGTAGGAATAAAGCCGAAGCTAACACCCCTAAGATAAACAGACGCTACATAGCCGGCAATATCTGTAACTACGCCTCCGCCTAAACCAATGATGGTTGATTTCCTGTCTGCACCGGATTCTATAAGCTTTACAATGACCTCATCAACTGCCTGCTGATTTTTAAATTCCTCTCCAGCACGCACCAGTATTACATTCCAGCCCTTTAGTTTTTTTTGATGATGATGATAAACATTGTCATCTGTGATAATGAATGCAGCAGACTTATCAACAATGCCGGCCAGTTCGTTGATGGCACTATTAAAATAAAAAACAGTAGATGCCGAAGCGTACTTGACAACTTTTTTATTCATTCATGATCCTGTTCTGGTGAGCAATACTTTCCATGTGAATGGCATCAAAATATTTGGTTACAAACTCACGGCTCAGGCCTTTTTTCTCGCCTTTGGCAATAGCCTTTTCCAAAATTTCGTTCCAGCGGTTGGTCTGTAATATAGTAATCTCATTGTCTTTCTTATACCGGCCGATATTGTCTGCCACCTGCATTCTTTGGGAAAGCAATTCAACCAGTTCATCATCGAGATTGTTGATCTGCTGGCGGAATTTTTCCAGGGCAGCGTGGTCAATATTTTCTTTGTCTTCCTTACGCCATACGATTTGGTTTAAAATATCTTCGAGCTGGGCAGGTGATACCTGTTGTTTTGCATCGCTCCACGCGACATCAGGCGTACAGTGCGACTCAATGATCAACCCGTCGTAATCCAGGTCTATAGCGCGTTGTGCTACGCCCAACAAGCCTTCTCTGTTGCCACAAATGTGTGAAGGGTCAGCAATAAAAGGCAGCTCGGGATAACGCATTTTCATTTCAATAGCCAGGTGCCACATAGGCGGGTTGCGGTATTCCGTATTGCCATACACCGCAAAGCCGCGATGTATCAGGCCTATATCTTTTATGCCTGCGCGGTCAATCCGTTCTACAGCGCCTGTCCATAACTCCAGGTCAGGATTCAACGGGTTTTTGATAAGCACCGGCACTTCCACGCCCCGCAACGCATCGGCAATATCCTGCACGCTGAAAGGGTTTACGGTTGTACGGCCGCCGATCCACAAAATATCAATACCGAACTCCAAAGCATTTTCAACCTGCTTGGGCGTGGCAACCTCAACAGCCATCAGCATTCCGGTAGCTTTCTTTGCTGCCTGCAACCAGGGCAGGCCTTTTACACCAATGCCTTCAAAGCTTCCCGGGCGTGTTCGCGGTTTCCAAATACCCGAACGCATTACATCTACCTTTCCTGTTTTTGCAAGCCCTACGGCAGTCTCCATGATCTGCTCTTCAGACTCTGCGCTGCACGGGCCTGATATAATCAACGGACGCTTCTTCCATATTTGCTGCAGCTGTTCTTTTTGCTGTTGAATTTCTTCTGTATTCATAATGTGTGAATTTATAAATTTTAGCTTTATTTTCTTCTCGGACCTAGACTGTCCGCATCATTCATCCTGATTTTTCTTCCTTTGAATTTTTTGCCGTCAAGTGCACGCACCATCTGGTTTGCAGCTTTCTTGTCTATTTCAATCCAGCTATTCATTTCCTTCATATCAATCCTGCCCAATGAGCTTTTTTGCAGGTCGGATATATCCAGTATGAATTGTATAAAGTTTGCTTTATGGAAGCCGTCTTTGGTGCCCAGGTTGATGAACAATCTCGTGGTATCACCTTCAAAATCTCTCCTGTCGGACTTTATCTCCTTACCTCCCCTCTCAAAATCTTTTTTATTTTTGGACCTGTCATCTTTGTGAATGTTCAGGTCTTCTGCGTGCTCATAATAATTCAGGAACCTGTCGAATTCCAATGCTGCCACACGTTTCAGGATATCTTCCTTACTCATCTCTGCAAACTTCTCCTTCAACATCGGTACGTATGTTTCATATTCTTCGTTGGTAATATCTGCATTGAGCAAACGATCCATGTAGAAATAAAACTGCTTGCGGCACACGTCTTTTCCGGAAGGTATTTCCATCTTGTTGAGTTCTGCCTGGGAGATTTTTTCAATCTGCTTGAGTTTATACAATTCTCTTGAATGCACAATGCTGATACATACACCTGTACTGCCTGCACGGCCTGTGCGCCCACTTCTGTGTGTGTATACTTCAATATCATCGGGCAATTCATAATTAATAACGTGGGTGATCTCTTTCACGTCAATGCCGCGTGCAGCCACGTCTGTAGCGATCAGTAGCTGTAAGGCTTTGTCCCTGAACTGCCCCATTACCTTATCGCGCTGGGGCTGCGTAAGATCTCCGTGCAATGCATCTACATCATAACCTTCGCGTATCAGTTTTTCAGTGATGTTCTGTGCATCTACTTTAGTTCTTGTAAAGATCAACCCGTAAATACCTGGATTAAAATCAATCAACCGCTTCAGTGTTTCGTACCTGTTAGAGGCAGAGGTAACATAATATTGATGATCAATATTTTTATTGGTCGTGTTGATCTTTCCTACTGTGACTTCCACAGGGGTCTGCATGTAGCGCTTGCTTACCTTGCGGATCTCGTTGGGCATGGTGGCGCTGAAAAGCCAGGTGGCTTCACGCTCCGGGGTATTTTGCAAAATAAATTCTATATCTTCCTGGAAGCCCATGTTCAGCATTTCATCTGCTTCGTCCAGAACTACGTATTTTATTTTTTCGAGGTTGATTGCTTTTCTTTCTATCAGGTCAATCAGGCGACCAGGAGTTGCTACAATAATTTGTGCGCCCCTGCGAATATCTTTAATCTGCATCACAATGTTGGCACCGCCGTAGACTGCCACAACATTTATAGTCTTTATATATTTTTTGAAGTTGACCATTTCTTTCACGATCTGCATACACAGTTCGCGTGTAGGACAAATGATCAGCGCCTGAGGGTGCTTTTCATTATGGTCGATCAGCTGTAGAAGAGGGAGCCCGAATGCAGCTGTTTTACCTGTACCGGTTTGTGCGAGCCCGATAAAATCTTTTTCTCCGGAAAGCAATACAGGTATAGCTTTTTCCTGTATTTCCGTAGGGTTTACAAAACCTAAGTCTTCAACAGCTTTTAAGATCTTTTCTTCTAAAGCCAGTTCTTTGAATGTTATCATTATTATTTTTTAATGTGCGACAAAATTAACCTATCTGTCTAAAATCTTTTTTATTTTATTACTATTATCAATTAAATCAGCCAGAAATTCCCAGTTCTCTTTTTCCAGCGAGGATTTAAATTTTCTTAATTGTGAAATGTGCTCGTTCAAGACATCCAGCACATTTTCTTTGTTTTGCATAAATATGGGCACCCAAGTTTGTGGATTGGATTTCGCCAAACGTACGGTACTTTCAAAGCCGGAACTGGCCAGGTCGAAGATATTGTCTTCTTCTTTTTCTTTTTCCAGAACCGTATTTGCCAGCGCAAAGCTGGTGATATGAGATATGTGTGAAACGTAAGCCAGATGTACATCGTGGGCCATACCATTCATATACACAATATTCATCCCGATCTTTTTTATGATCTTTTCAACCGTTTCCGAAACATCAGGATCACTGTCTTCCTTGCTGCAAATGATAAAGTTTTTACCCTGTAATACATGGTGCATGGCAGCTTCCGGGCCGCTGAATTCTGTACCCCACATAGGGTGCGCAGGAAGAAATCTTTTTCTTTTCGGGTGGCCTGCTACCGCTTTGATCAGCGCTTCTTTAGTAGATCCCATATCTATTACCATCTGGTTTTCTACCAGGTCCAGCACCTTCGGCAATACTTCCACGCAAGTATTTACAGGCACCGACAGAATAACCAGGTCTGCTTTTTCGATAGCTGCTTCCATCGGTAATAATTCATCCACAATACCAAGCGCCAATGCTTTAGCTTCTGAAGGCCTCCCCACACGAATGCCAATAATCTTTTCAGCAATTTTATGATCCCTTAATGCATAAGCGAAAGTACCGCCGATGAGCCCGAGCCCAAGAATAGCAACGGTTTCAACCTTAGTGTTTTTGTTCTCAACTTCAGCCATTATTCTTTATTTACATTTTTAAGTCTTGCTATAGAATCCTCGAACCTTTGCTGATTGCCGCATAAAGAAATGCGTATGTAATTATTGCCTTCACTGCCGAAAATACCCCCTGGTGTGATGAACACATTGGATTTGTATAAAACATCGTCTGCCAGCTGGTAGCCATCTGCATATTCATCGGGAACCTTTGCCCATATGAACAGGCCTGTCTGCGTTTTATCATAACTGCATCCCAGCAAATTTAAAAGTTCGTATACCTTTTCTCTCCTAGATTCATATATTTTGTTCAACTCCTCATGCCATTCTTTACCCAGCGTTAAAGCCTTAGCTGCAGCGTGTTGCAGCGGAGCAAACATACCGCTGTCCATGTTGCTTTTAAAACGAAGGATTTCATCTATTCGTTGGCGGCCGGCCAGCATCATGCCCATGCGCCAGCCTGCCATGTTGTGTGATTTGCTTAAGGAATTCAGCTCTACCGCTACTTCTTTTGCTCCTGGTATTGACAGCAGGCTCAGCGGTTTTTCATTCAGAATAAAACTATACGGATTATCGTGCACCACAAGAATAGCATGCTTTTGAGCAAAAGCAATTATTTTTTCAAACAATGCTGTTGAGGCTGCTTTGCCCGTAGGCATTTGTGTGTAATTTACAAATAGCAGCTTCACTTTAGAAAGATCCTGTTGTTCAATTTCTTCAAAATCAGGAGACCAGTTGTTGGCTTCGTTCAGATTATATGGCCTGGCTTCGGCGCCTGTAAGCTTAATGTTGCTTGCATAGGTCGGATAGCCCGGATTGGGCACCAGGGCTACATCACCTTCATCCAGGTAGGTCATGCAGATGTGCATGATGCCTTCTTTGGAGCCCATCAAAGGCAAGATCTCCGTGGCGGGATCCAACTCCACATCGTACCACTTTTTATACCAGCCAGCAACGGCTTCTCTGAACAATGGCAAACCTTTGTAGCTCTGGTAACCATGCACTTCAGCTTGAGCACTAACCTCATTCAAAACTTTAATTACCTCCGGATGCGGAGGCAGATCAGGGCTACCAATTCCAAGGTTGATAACGTTTTTGCCTTGTTTGTTCATCTCATCTATTTCTCTTAATTTTTTAGAGAAATAATATTCTTCTACCGCCTGTAATCTTTTTGCTACCTGCATTTAACTATAATTGATATTGTTGAAGCTTATTCTTTATTTAGTGTATGCAGCGGTATTATTTACCGCTTTTATAGATGCCATAAATTTTCATTTCTTCTGTTAACGGGTCAATCTTTTTCATGAGCTTAAAAAACTGCGACTTACTCTCAAATTCCATGTCTACATGAAAACAATATTTCCAGTCGCTACCGGGGATTGGGAAGCTTTGCAGCTTGGTGAGGTTGATGCCGGCCTCATTTACTTTATTTAAAACCTTTGCCAGGCTTCCTTTCGAGTTATCGGTATGAAAATAAACAGAAGCTTTATTGGCATCTTCAATTTCTTCGGATACTTCTGCACGCTGTAATACCAAAAACCTGGTATAATTATTTTTCAGGGTATGAATGTTTGGTGCAATAATATCCAGGTTATAAATTTTTGCTGCGAGAGCGCTGGCAATAGCAGCATTGGTTTTACTTTTGTTCCTGGCAATACGTTTGGCGCTTAAGGCTGTATCGTCTGATTCTACCAGTTTCCATTGAAACTTATCTAAAAATTGTTCGCATTGCTGCAATGCCATGGGGTGTGAATGTACTTCCTTAATTTCCTCTAATGTTATGCCTTTATTGGCCATGAGCTGTTGGTTGATCTGCAGATATACCTCACCAACGATCTTGAGGTTGCTTTTTAGTAATAAATTGTAATTGGGTAAAATACTGCCTGCAATTGAGTTTTCAATTGCCATAACGCCGCCGCTACTTTCTTTTTTGTTGGAAGCTATTTTTATTACTTCTTTGAAGGTGTTGCAGCAAATAACTTCTACATTTCCTTTAAAAAAACTTTCTGCCGCCTCCTGGTGAAAGCAACCGGGGAAGCCCTGAATAGAAACAATGTTTTTTTGCTCAAATAATTTTTGCCTGATGCTTTTTGCCATAAAATAAAAAAAATCTCAACCCTTCCGGACTGAGATTATACTTTTTAATATTTTTATTTTTATTAGATTTTAAGCATAACAACTCAGTCCATTTTTACTAAAATAGAAATAACCAAAAAAATAAAAGAAATTGTTATTGCTTTGCATATACTCTATTAATTCTTAGCAAAAGTAGTATAATATTTAATACAACAAAAAATTTTTTTGATTAACGATCGCCGGATGGTGATTCTCTTGCAATAAATCTTTTCCGGCTAAACATCCATGTCAGTAAGTCAGGCTCTGCAAAGGCATTGTCCCAACTATTGTGATTTGCTTCGGGATACAAAGTAAACTTTACATCCACAGCATGCTTCTTCATCGCTTTTACCATGTCTACTGAAAATTGCGGATCAACCACATCATCTTTAGCGCCATGAAACACCCACCACCTGGTAACCTTTAAATTGGCTGCCGTAGCAGGATGTGCGCCGCCGCAGATGGGCACAGCAGCAGCAAACGTATAAGGCATACGGTTTACAATTTCAAAGGTACCCATGCCGCCCATGCTCAGACCCATTACATATACCTGGTCTTTGCTGATCTTGTATTGCCGGTGCAGGTTGTGCAACAACGACATGGTTAGTTTCATAGATGTTGACGGTTCGCCTGTATGCACGAAATAAAAAGACCTCTTACCGTTTTCTTTGGCCACGGTTTGTACGTTGCTCCAATAATATTGACTGGAGTTTTGCGGAAATACAACAATTGCCGGGTATTTTTTCCTGTTTACCGGCTCCAGGAACAGCTTAGCACCATGTACCAGTTGCTTCTCATTATCGTTGCCGCTCTCGCCTCTCCCATGCAGAAATAGCACTAACGGGTACTTTTTGGCCGCATCAAAGTTTTCAGGCAATAAGATCCGGTAAGGGAGTGTATCGCCATTCTGAATAAATTTATATTTAGCGAATAAGGAAAAGTCCTGGGCATGCAAAGCACAGGATGAAATTGTCAACAATACCAGTACGAGAAAATGTTTCATGTGTATAAATTTTAGTTCGCCGCTTTGCGGCTGTTTTCAATGGCCACATGGAATAACCAGCTTTTTTAGATTCAATAACTCATTAGCGGTTGGTATAGATTCTTAATCTTTATGGTTATTTCATGTGTGTATATTTATTTGTTTTCAGTTGCCACATGGAACAACCTTTGATTCTTGTTTGGTGGCACCTTAGGCGAATGGCTATTTCATTACTTACCTCTTCTTTCATCAATAATTCGAAATAATTCTTCTGGCTCATTGGTAGTGATATACTCAAAGTTATTATCCAGCAACCATTTCATACCTTCTGCGTCATTCACTGTCCAGGCATTTAGCGCAATGTTGTGGTCTTTAGCCATCTTTATCCATCCGGGATTTTTTCTGAAAATATCATAATGATAATCAGCTCCCCTGATGCCTGCATGTTTCAGTTCAAGAGGAGATTTATCACCATTCAGGTACTGGGTGTTGGCATGCGGATTCAATGCCAGGATTTTCTTCAGAATATCAAAATCAAAGCTGATGTAAACCATATACTGTTCTGCTTTCAATTCTTTCACCAGGGCTAAAACTTTCTCTGCCATTTGCTGTCCGCGCAACTTACTGATGGAAGAAGGTTTTATTTCGCAAATAAGTTTTGTAGTCTTATTATTTTTCATTCCTTCCTGAATGGCATCTTTCAGTAGCGGCAGAGATTCGCCGTTGCCCAGTTTATGACGGTTGAGTGCGGCATAGTTGGTTTTCTCTATGGGTAGTTTAAAATAGTCATGATCATGATTTAATACCAATACATTGTCAGCAGTCATATGTACATCGAACTCAGTACCTGTACAACCCAATGCCACCGCGTGTTTCAGCGATGCTATAGAATTTTCAGGAAGGTTTAATTGCTTAAAGGCTCCCCGGTGTGCTATCACAGGGTTATCGGCTGGAGTTTTGCCTTGTTTCATTGAAGTACAACTAAAAAGCAGGACTGCTGATAGTAGAATTATACATTTCATTCTTTATAGTTTAAAAACTGCAATTTATTACTTTTCCCACATAACTTTTTGTTTTTGCAGATCGCTGGAGTTTGTGCCTATCATTATTTCAAATTCACCGGGTTCCCATACATGCTTTAATTCACTGTTGTAAAACTTCAGGTCTTCTGTAGTAATGGAAAATTCTAGATGCTTGCTCTCACCTGCTTTTATAAATACTTTCCGGAAGCCTTTCAACTCTTTCACCGGTCTTGTAATGCTTCCCACCATATCACGAATATACAACTGTACCACTTCTTCACCATCAAATTTACCTTTGTTGGTAACCGTTACAGATGCTTTCAACTGTTGATTGTTTTTTAATTTTTTTGCGCTTAGCTGTAGATCTCCATACACGAAATCTGTATAGCTCAGCCCAAACCCAAATGGATATAGCGGATCATTAGACACATCCAGGTATCCTGAACGAAACTTCTGAAAACCTTTTACAGACTCATTTAACGGACGCCCGGTATTTTTATGGTTGTAGAAAATTGGTACCTGGCCAACGTTTCGCGGAAAGGTCATAGGTAATTTTCCTGACGGATTTTTATTTCCGAAAATTACATCAGCAATTGCAAGGCCTGCTTCACTACCCGGAAACCATACATTTAAAATTGCAGGTACATGCTCCTGTTCCCATGTAAGTGTCAGCGGACGGCCGGCGAACAGAACAAGCACAACCGGCTTGCCTGTTTTCAACAGTTCATTTAATAATTCCTGTTGTACTGCAGGGATACCAATGTCTGTTCTGCTGCTGGCTTCTCCACTCATTTCAGCACTTTCTCCTAAGGCAGCAACGATTACATCTGCCCTGGAGGCAACGGCGAGCGCCTCGGCCCGCAAAGCTTCGGGCGTACGAGAGTCGCGGTGCAGGGTTTTGCCAAACATAGTTGCGTTCATTTCTAATACTGAGTCTTGTGTAAGATTAGCGCCCTTGGCATACAATATTTCTGCATGGTTGCCTGCAACATGCTTCAAACCCTGCAACACGGATACTGACTTATCTTGCACTGTTGCCACACTCCATGTGCCAGCCATGTTATTGGCAGCATCTGCGAGCGGGCCTATTAATGCGATCCTGCCGGTTTTTTTAAGCGGCAGTGTTTGGCCTTCATTTTTCAAAAGCACAAAACTTTTAGCTGCAATTTCCCTGGCAATTTTTCTGTTTGCTGTAGTGTATACTTCTGTCTTAGCACGATTTTCGTTGATGTATTTATACGGATCGTCGAACAGGCCCAGCTTATACTTTGCTTCCAGTATCCTCCGGCAGGCAGCATCTATCTCTGCTTGTGTTATTTTCTTTTCCTGCAAAGATTTTTTCAATGTTTTCAAAAATCCTTCGCCTACCATATCCATGTCAATGCCTGCTTTCAAGGCTAATGCCGATACGGCCTGCAGGTCGCCCATGCCATGATCTATCATTTCATTGATGCCTGTATAATCAGTAACAACAAATCCTTTGAACCCCCATTGCCTGCGCAGCACATCCGTCATCAGCCATTTATTGCCCGTAGCAGGGATGCCGTCAACTTCATTGAAAGAAGCCATTACGCTACCTACGCCCGCATCTACAGCCGCTTTGTAAGGAGGAAAATATTCATTGTACATTCTTATACGGCTCATGTCAACCGTATTGTAATCCCTGCCTGCCTCCGGGGCTCCGTATAAGGCGAAATGCTTTACACAAGCCAGGATATTATTGTTGGCAAAATTACCTGTTCTTCCCTGGTAGCCGTAGACCATTGCTTTTGCAATTGCACTTCCCAGATACGGATCCTCGCCGCTACCTTCCGAAACTCTTCCCCAGCGCGGATCACGGGAAATATCTGTCATAGGGCTGAATGTCCAGCTGATACCATCTGCGCTGGCTTCCGTAGCAGCAATGCGTGCAGACTGCTCCACAGCCTGCATATCCCATGTAGCGGCAACACCCAACGGAATCGGGAAGGTAGTTTCATAGCCATGGATAACATCCATCCCAAATAACATAGGAATTTTCATCCTGCTTTCTTCAACGGCTACTTTTTGTATAGCTTTTATTTTTTCTACGCCTTTGATATTAAAAAGCCCTCCAACGTTGCCTTTCTTTACATTATTGCCGATGTTTGAATTAGTAGCAGTACCGGTAGTAAACTCGCCGGCGCTTGGCAGATTCAGTTGCCCGATCTTTTCATCCAGCGTCATTTTATTCATCAGCGATGTAATGAAGGCATGCATCTTTGCATCCTGAGGCTTTACGCTTTTCTGTGCCGGCAAAGCAGTTGCCGCTAACACAAAAATGAACAACAGCGTACTTAATTTTATTATTTGCTTCTTCATCATTTTTATATTTATTAAGTTTAAAGTTCAAACATTTATTTACGATTTGTTTTTTATAATCGCCAGAGGCGATACAATAAACCTATGAAGCGAAAGCGATTAAATACTTATTTAAATCCCAGCTTCTTCAACCCCGTTTTTACATCTTCACAACTCATGAACAAATCCCATAATAACCCACTCCTATAATTTTCTATCATTAAAATTATGGGCGCCTGGTTGATCGCTAAATATGAATCGGCAAACCATTTCCTCGATAAATTAAATCCATCATAAAATCCATATTCTCCCCATAAGCGGTCTCCCAGTTCGTAATAAAAGTATTTTAATGCTTTTACAGAGGCTTCTGGAAAATAAGGCATCGATGCAATTGCAGCCGACGGGCATATTGTGCCATTGTCTTTTTCAGGCGAATGTGGCCGGTACCTTTTACCGCTGTCACAGGCAGACAACCCCCAACAACGCTCGCTATAACCTTTGTAATTTTTGGGATTAGCTGCACAATAAGCATGGTTGATTTTTGTTTGTGCAATATTTTGTGTCCCGTAATCTGCGTAAGCGTCCTGTAGCCCGCGTGGATCTAGGCCTAAAAAGCTGTAATGCGTAAAAAACAGCGGGCCGCCCAAATCAGGGCCCAGCGGCAATGTAGTGCCAAAGAAACTCTTGCCATTTCTCATGTCACCGTTTCTGGCCCAACCATTATCATAAACGTTTCTGGTAATGGAATATTGTGGTGAAGATGCAGCCAGTACATACGTGATCAATGCTTCGTTGTAGCCTTCTATTTTCAGGTTAATATTATGCTTTCCCGTTTTTGATTCGTGCCAGTACAACACATCTTTACCTCTTGTAAACTTTGCCCACTCTACCTTGTGCCAGATGCTGTTTATTTTTTCCACAATAATTTTATCTGCAATAAAGTATTGTCTTACGGTAAGCAATCCCATTATCAGAAAAGATGTTTCTACGAGGTCGGCTCCTGTATCTTTCTTTGAGAAGGGGATTGTTTCGGCTGTATAGGCATTGTACCAATGTGCATACGCGCCATGGAAAGTTTCGCACGACAATAGGAAATCAAGTACCTGAACAATTCTTTGTCTGGCCTCATACTTCGATATCCACTTTCTCTCCACAGCCACCAGAATTGTCATGATGCCGAATCCTGTGCCGCCGCTGGTGATAACATCTTTAAAGCTTTCACTGTTCCGCTCACGAATAGCTCCGCAATGCGGATGAGCGAAGTCCCAGAAATAACCAAATGTCTGTTGCTGTACTTGCTCCAGCAAGGCATCATCACAAAAAAAAGAATCCGTGTTCTCCACCAATGTTGCTGTTTGAGCCGTTCTAAATTTCCTATTATCAAAAAACATTTATCAATTTTAAAATCATTCTACTTTTATAATATTGGCTCTTTCACCAACACCATGCTCATTAAAAGCTTCTATTGTAAAATAATATTCCTGGTCACGGTTCAATGCTTTCAGGTCAAGTTCATTATTGCCATACACCATCCATGAACTGTAAGGCTTATCAGGTGCAATTCCCCAGATAACATTGTATCCCTGCGCATTTGGCTGAGCTTCCCATCTAATGATGGCATCGCGCCTGTCAGTCTTCCTGTTAATTGTAAATTGCTGAACCTTCACAGGAGGCTTTCCATTGCCTTTACCAAAGACCCTGATATCGGAAATCGATAAATGCGGTGTTGGGCAATGAATGTTTTTAAAGCGTACATATCTTGTTTTTATGGCATCTGCGAGTGCTACATAATCGTTTGGTACGTCTTGGAAATTCCGGCTTTTATCAACAATTGTAAACCAGCTCTTTCCTTCAACCGAACCTTCCACAATATACCTGTGGTATAAATTCTTTATGCGGCCATACATCCCGGATTTATAATCATTATAATTTATTTGTATAGCCCTGACCTCTGCCAAATGCTGCAAATCAATTTCTATCCATTGCTGATCATCATTTTCAGGCGCCAGCCAGAAAGTCTTTGCATTATCGTCGGTAACATTTTTAGCTGTATAAGATTCGCGGTAGCCAGATGCTTTCACGGGTTTGTTGTAAGACAATAACATCCACCCGGTGAATTTGCCCGAACGCTCACCTGTAGCCGGTGCAAAATGCGGGTAATCACCAAAATAAGTGTCGCTGTACATCAGGCCGTCCTGATCGAAATAAGTAGCATACATACAAAGCCTGCGCTCCCAGTTTACATTCACAGGCATAGCCATGGAAGCAAAGTGCCAGTATTTACCGCCAGGGCCAACCACGGTACTGCCATGACCTGCACCATTCATAAACCCTCCCGGCTTGTAAGAGAAAGGATTGTTTGGCATATATTGAAAAGGGCCCAGCGGTTTATTGCTCACATAAGCGCCATCGCCGTAAACATTAAATTCTGTGCCCGGTGCCCCATATTGCAAATAATAATTTCCATTGTGTTTGGTCATCCACGGGCCTTCCATGTATCCGCTCAAAACCGTATCAGCATGATTCTCTCCAAACCGTTCCCAACCGTGCTTGGACATATCCAGGTAAAACAAAGAATCCACACCGGCAGATACCGGTTTAAAACGGTCATTTTTATTTAATTCTCTGCCGCGTACCGGAAACACATTAGACGACCCCCAGTACAAATATGTCTTACCATCATCATCAATAAATAATGCAGGATCCTGCAGGTCGTTTAAAATGCCGGGAACCGCTTTCCAGTCGCCCTTTTTAGGATCATCAGTATACAATACGCTCATAGAACCGCTTGGGTCGCCCATGACATACAATACAGAGTCTTTGTAATTGAATGCTGCCGGTGCGTTCGATCCCTGGAAATACCATTTCTCTGGCGCTATAAATTGCCAGTGCAATAAATCTTTTGAATGCCAGTAACCCATAGAACGTGTAACAAACATATAATACTCACCCCTGAAGCTTATAACCGCCGGATCTGCACCTGAACGATAAGAAAGATCGTTGTAAGCATTGTAAACCATATAAGTATAATCAATATTCAGCGGGTTACAATAAGTCTGCTGAGCGTGTATGGAGAAACTGACCATTGAAAGCATTACCAGGCCAATAGCCTGCATCTTCCAACAAAAAAATTTTATTATACTTTTTAATTCATAAATATCGCTCATAATTTTCTGCTCTTCTACTAAGCTTAATTTATTTAGCTCGGGTTATTTAACGTTTGTAGGTTATCGGGTTATGTAATTATAAAAGTGATTAGAGATGTTCTCGCCTTCATTCTTTATTCTATCCCCTGAGGCGATCATCTATCAATTATTTAAATCCTAATTTTGTCAAACCTTCCTTCACTTCCGGGCAACTCATAAATAAATTCCACAGCAGCCCGGTACGGTAATTTTCTATCATCACAACTATTGGCCCCTGGTCTATGGCCAGGTATGAATCAGCATACCAGTTTTTAGATTCATTAAACGCATCTTTAAATCCATACTCACCCCAGAGTTTATGGCCCAAATTTATATAAAAGTAGCGCATTGCAGCCATCGACTCTCCGGGGGTGTAAGGAAAGGACGATAGTGCAGCCGTAGGTGCAATGGTGCCATGATCGTTTGTGGGCGAGTGTGCATTGTAACCGTTATAAGTATCGCAGGCAGAGAGCCCCCAGCTGTTTTTGCCGTAGCCTTTAAACGCTTTAGGATTATCTACGCAATACTGGTAATGAATTTTTGCATGTGCGGTATTTTGTTGCCAGTAATCGGCATAAGCGTCTTTTAAACCTCTTGGGTCTAATCCCATGAAACTGTAATGTGCAAAAAATAACGGGCCGCCGTAATCAAAGCCTAAAGGCAATGTTGTATTATAAAACTGTTTACCGTTTTTGAAAAAGTTGCTCATTGCCCAGCCTTTATGATATACACTGGCTTTGACCGGATATTTCTTTGATGATGCAGCCAGGACATACGTTATCAGTGCTTCATTGTAGCCCCGCAATTCAAAATCCATTGCCCAGCCGTTGTTCGGGCTCCAGTGCCAGTACATTACTTCCCGGTTTTCACGGGTAAAAAAATCCCATTCTGCTTCATTCCACATCCAATTGATACGGTCGCGTATTGCAGCTTCCACAGTATTATTTTTGTTGAAATACTGCCTGGCCGTAAGTAAGCCCTGAAAAAGAAAAGAACTCTCAACAATATCTGCCCCGTCATCCTTCCGGCTAAACCGAATGGTTTTGCCTGTTTCTCCATTGAGCCAATGCGGGAACATGCCATGATAGCTGTCTGCCTTCCATAAAAATTTCACGATCTTATTCAGACGGGCAGCTGCCTGCTCACGCGTGATCCACCCTCTTTCCGCCGCAACAATAATGGCCATGATGCCGAAACCTGATCCACCTGTTGTTACAACTTCATTGCCATACTCAGCAGTAGCGTTGCTTCTCTCCCGCGCCATGCCGGAAACAGGATGAGCAAAATCCCAGAAATAGCGGAAGGTCTGTTTCTGTACTAACTCTACCAATGCCGAATCAGAGATATTTTTATCAATCCTGAGTGTATAGGATGTGGATTCATTTACAGCCGGCATCACTGCAGACTGAGCAAAAGTTGAAAAATGCCAAAAAAATAATAGAAATAAAAAGCTGCTTTTTTGCATGATAAAACTCAATAGAATATGCCGGGCATTGTTAAGTTTGGACCATGCCGGGCCTTCAAATAAAATTATTTAGAAATACGCATTGATCCCAGATAATAAAATCCTGTACCATTGGTATTGTTATCACCGATGGTCACTGTGATTATAATCTCTCCTGCATCATTTGGCTGCACGCCCTCTGCGCAGGCTGTTTTATTGGTATTGTTTGAGGTATTTAAAGAGGTTATCACTTCATTTTTGCCTGTAGTAATAAATTTAGTATCTCGGTTGTCGCTTACATTCATGCGCGAACCAAAATAGCAGAAATTATATTTTTCATTTTTATTAAGGCCTTTTATTTTAATTGTGCTTTTTTGAATAATCATGCCCCCGAAGCTGGCCTTGGCATTGCCAAAAAATGAATTTCCAGACACGCTTTCGGGCATATTCATATCAGTTGTAGTTATTTTAGCTCCATCATTGTTTTGTCCGTTGAATCTGTCTAAAACTGTGGCGGTGATGCCTGTGTAGTTGCCTTTAGCGTTTTTAAGCGACACGGAAGAGCCGGAAGTGAAACCTGTAAGACCATTCCAGTTTTCGGGCACGGTGCTATTGCCTAAATTAATGAATATTCCTCCTTCTACACTGCCGTCACCTTTTTGAAAGTCGAGCATTTCCGTCACAGCATCCGGTTGTTGTACTGCCATGTGCGCCGCGTTTTGGCAAATAGCAGCTTCAAAATCTGATAAGCCTGCTGGTTTAAATTTATTACCGACTACACTTTTTTTAAACAGAGTTTCATACCAGGTGCATGCGGCCACATAGCGCCCCATGGGAATGCTTAAGTGATAACCGTCGCGGGTGAAGTTGTCTCCTACTACGCTTGTTCTTGCATTTTGAATAGCTGTACCGGAAGGCACAACTAAAGATATATTCACAAGTTTTTTTGCTTTGTTTACCGCATCTATTATGGCATTATACATGGTCATCTGGTCTTTTCCATAATTTGCAAATCCTGAATGTGTGGAGCTTTGTGCATATGCCCATGTTTGATGTAAAATGTATTTTACATCTTTATTTCTTTTGCGCTTATCAACATAGTCAAAAACGAAAGGTAGCGGCACCTGGTAGGTTTCAAATTGCCCGGAGTTCTGGCTCACTTGCTGGAAGCTGATGTAGTCCCATTTTTCATCAGCAACAGCATAAGCTATTGAAGTGTTTGCTGTTGATTTTTTGTTTCCAAATTCATCAATTTTCCTATAGTCATATGCGTTTGCATTGTTTTGAGCATTTTGCATGTGAAGGTCCAGTGACGCGCCGCCGATATACATGTTGCCGATAATCATGTACCGTCCGTCGGCTTTTGCTAGTTCATATAAATAGGTTTCTATGGCATCTTCTGAAAAACTATTCCCAATAGCCAGCACTTTCGTAACGCCGCCGATGGAATCAGAATCTTTGGGATAATTTCCCAAAATCGGCCTTTCCATTTTCTGGCAGCTCATTAAAGCCGCTAATAAAACAGAAGCCGTAAAAAATTTATAAAACATCTTAGTGAACATGGACATCATTTTATTTATTCTTTCTTATTATTTAATTATTTACTTGTAAACCCCAGATTGCCAAGCGCTGCATTCACTTCGGGCGCTTTGCCAAACAGATTCCATAATAAACCTGTGCGGTAATTTTCTATCATCACAATAATCGGCCCCTGGTCTATCGCTAAAAAAGAATCGGCAAACCACGGATCATGTAGTGAAAAGGCATCCACAAAACCATATTCTTTAAACAACTTATCGCCCAGCACGTAATAATAAAAATGCAATGCAGCCATAGATTGTTGGGGAGTATAAGGAAATGAAGACAGCGCAGCAGTTGGCGCTATATATCCGCGGTCATTGGCAGGCGAACTGGCAGTATAACCGCCATTGATATCGCTGGCAGAAAGCCCCCAGACCGAATCGCTGTAGCCATAATACCGTTTCGGATTCTCAACGCAGTAACTGTAATTGATTAAAGTATGATGGGTTGTTTGCATGTTGTAATCAGCATATTTGTCTTTTAGTGCTTTAGGGTTAATGCCTAAAAAAGAATAATGCTCAAAAAACATAGGCCCGCCCAAATCTTCGCCTAAGGGCAACAAATAGTTGTAGAATGTTTTGCCGTTTTTCATGCCGCCGTTTCTTGCCCACCCTTCATCGTACACACTGACAGGAATGCTGAAGTTTTTAGAAGATGCCGCCAGCACGTAAGTGATCAGTGATTCATTCCAACCCTGGATTTTGTGGTTCATAGCCCAGTCTTTATCCGCGCTCCAATGCCAGTAAAGCACCTGTTGGTTATTTTGCCTGAACCAGTTCCACTCCACCCTGTCGCATATGGTGTTGATGTCCGCCCGAAGCGTTGTTTCTGCCGGAGAATTTTCTTTAAAATATTCTCTTACGGCAATCAATCCCTGAATCAAAAAAGACGTTTCCACCAAATCTGCTCCGTTGTCGTTGGCGCTGAATGCTATTGTTTCTCCGGTAATTCCGTTGAGCCAGTGCGGATAAGCGCCATGAAAAGTTTGTGCTTTATCCTTCAAAAAAGCAACGATTCTTTGCAGTCTTGCCAAACCATCAGCGCGTGAAATAAAGTTTCTTTCCATGCCCACAATTATTGCCATTAGCCCAAAGCCGGAGCCACCGCTGGTAACAAGGTCCCCCGAAGTATTTCTTTCTCTTGCCAAGCCGGAAACCGGATGGCCAAAATCCCAGAAATATTTAAAAGTTTGCTGCTGTACTTTGGTCAGCAATTCGTCATTGGTAATTTTGGGGAATTTTCTTGATGAATCTAATGATGTGGTAAAAGTCCTTGTAAAATCCTGCACCAGCGCGCCGCCAGATTTATTTTGCAGATTTTTTGAAACAAAAAAAGTGTATTTGGCGAGATAACTGAGGTTGTTTAATGAAATGATAACCACAGAATCATTGTTGGCCAATGCGCTTTGATAAGGAACAGCATTTCCGGCAGCGTCTTTTATGGAAATGTTGCCGCCGACCGATGCGGAAGTGATGGGTTGGGAAAACTTCAGATAAACAGCAGGCTTTGTGTATACGCCTTTTAATTCGTTTTCAAAGGTTTTGTTGTTGATGGTATAAGTAACCAAGCGTGCAGCCGTGGGTTGCGGCTTTACTACAGGATCAGTGCCGGATTTTTTACAGGCTGCAAAAAAAAGAAGCGCTGCAAAAAGAAATTTGGAGAAAAAATTCATTGTAGCTGTTGTTAATTAAAAAAGGAGAGGCAAAGTGTGATACCTCTCCTTTACATTCAATGGAATGATTGTTTATTTTTTGTTGTTGTAAAGTTCTGTAACTTCGGCGGGGGAGAGAGCAACGGCGTACATTCTAAATTGGTCAAGCCCGCCCTTCCAACTGGAGGAAAGCCAATCTTCTCCAGAGAAATTGTTAGCCGGACCACATCCTACTCTCATCTCTGTTATTTTAGACTCATCTAAATTAATATCTCCATGCCCCGTCCATGTTCTTTTATTACTATTTGCTATGCCATCCTGATAAAGAGTCATTGTGCTGGTGCCTGCATCATATACAAGTGCAATGTGATGCCATTTGTTATCCAATAAGCCACTCACAGCATTGCCTCCTTCCCAATTAAGCCAAGCATCTTTTACTGATTTATCTACAATCAAAGTTTTGATAGCGCAGGCGGCGTTGTTTCCTTCCAATAGCACGAACATATTTGCTCCAGACCAATGGCTAACATTCGACTTAAAGCTCATAATAAACTCCGCACCATTATCGTTTATATTATTTTTTGTTTGCCCATCTCTTTTTATCCAAAAAGAAAGCGTAAAACTTTTCGAGGCTGCCGCCCAATCGTTAGGCCGAGCATATTTAATGAACTTTCCTGCTTCTCCCTGCACCGCCTTACCGCTTATACCATCAATAGACTTCAAAGGATTATCAGTAGGAAAATTTGCTAAAATGCTATCTACGGCGTTCATAGAAGACCGATTTGAAGTGCCGTCGAAGGCAACATAAAATTTCAACGGGCCTCCGGGAGGGTTTACATCCTGAGGATAATCTCCCAACGCAGGCCTGTCTAATTTTTGGCAACCAACAAACAAAAACAACGACAGAAGCATCAGAAGATTCAATCTCTTTTTATTTGCGATCATTTTAATTGGTTTTTATTTTGAAATAATTATTTCCAGTCCGGATTTTGTTTTAAGACTTCTACTCCATTCACTTTTGATCTGTCGATAGCTCCCTGCGGTATCGGGAAATACCGGTTTCTTTCCTGGTAACCTAAAGGTCCTAAAACAGTTATTGCATCGCCCCAGCGCACAAGGTCGTAAAAACGTTCGTACTCCATACCAAATTCCACACGCCTTTCATGTTTGATGGCATTTCTTAGTTCTGCCTGATTGGTGGTAGTAACTTTGGGAAGAATATTGGCATTTCCTCTTGCTCTTGCTCTTACCATTTCTAAATAATCCACAGCTTTCGCAGCATTACCGGTTTCGTTGGCAGCCTCTGCTGCCATCAGCAGTACGTCGGCATATCTTATCAACCGCACATTCATCCATTGGGCAAAGCGCATACCGGTGGCGGCGCGGCGTGCAGGATCGCTATAAATTTTTTTATTCCAGTAAGGTTGCGGCAAATCCGCCGGCAGCGTTAATCCGTAAATACCATCCGGCTGACCGGTGTAAAGAATGGTAGCATTCTTTCTCGGATCGTCAGGCTCATACGCGTTTACCAGGTTTTGCGTGGGCACATTAAAGCCCCAGCCGAAATCCCATGCGCCTGAACCTCTTACACCCTGCACAATAGCAAAGTTATTGGCAATGACCAATGAACCATTGGCATTTACATACTGTTGAATCTCAAACAACGACTCCGCGTTATTTTCACCACTTTCTTTGAAATAATCAACATAGTTCGGCGTGAGTTTGTACAAACCGGAATTGATCACTTCCTCGCTTCTTGCCAATGCGCCGGCCCAGTTTTTCCGGTATAGGTATACTTTTGCCAAGAGTGCATTGGCAGTACCTTTTGTTACTCTTCCTGCGAAAGCGCTTGCCCAGGTTGGAGGCAGATTTTGAACAGCTACCTGAAGGTCTTCCTCTATAAAAGCATAAACCTGGTCAACAGTAGATTTGGGGAGATTTGCATCTCCGGCCTGGTATATTTTATTTTTTACAATGGGTACCTCTCCGTAATCTCTTACCAGGTCAAAATATGCAAATGCGCGCATAAAGCTCGCTTCGCCTTTGTTTATCATGCTGCCCTGATCGTTGAGCTGCAAAGAATCAATGTCGTGGAGAATGTCGTTGCAGGCATAGATAAAGTTATAGTGCCCGTTCCACCAGTCATTAAACGGCCACATATCTATTCCGTTGGCATATTGGAAATTGTCCATAATTTGTCCTTGTGCAGCCGCATCATTAGGCGTGCTTCCTTTTGCAGCATCATCACTTCTGATGGTTTTGAACCACAGCAGCGCGAAGCCGGATATGCCTTCGTCTCTGAGCTTGCCGTATAAGCCAAATACTTTTTCATCCACGCCACCGGCAGCAAGATCGCCTGCCGTAGCGGAACCCAGGGGCTTTCTGTCTAAAAATTTTTTACAACCGCCTGATATTATCATTAAAGATAATAAGAGGAAGGTGAATGTCGTTTTCATTATTTTGTTCATAATATTTTATTAAATGAGGTTATTAAAAATTAAGATTAAAACCTACTGTGTAAATGGCAGGCAAGGGGTAGCCGCCATTGTCTACGCCAAAGGCCGTTGCGCTGCCGCCTGCTTCTGGGGTGAACCCTGAATTTCTTTTCCAGGTTTTTATATTTTGCCCGCTTAAGTAAATTCTCAAAGAGGTTATACTTGCCTTAGCCAGCCACTCGGGGTTAAAAGTATAGCCTACCTGTAGGTTTCTAACTCTGAAATAGCTTCCGTCTTCGATCATGTAAGTGGAATTGGCGCGGTTGATGGTGTTTTTAGAAATAGCTCTCGGCTCCCAGTTGGAAGAGCCCGGTTCTGTCCACCTGCCAAGCCGGGCTTGTCTGTAGTTGAATTGCGCGTAAGAATTGTCTACGCCCCATGCACGCCATATTTCATTGCCAAAAACGCCCTGAAACTCAACATTCATGTCAATGCCTTTGTAATTTAAACCAGCATCTAAACCGTAGGTAAAGTCGGGAGTAGGATTGCCGATGATGGTTCTGTCTGCCGGATCAATTTTGCCGTCTCCATTGATGTCTTTATAACGGATGTCGCCGGGGCCATAGGAGCCTAAGGAAGATGCGTCGGGGCTTGCAAGTTTATCAGCATAAGACTGGTATATTCCATCATGGACATATCCGTAGAATGAACCTATCGGTAATCCTTCAGATGATCTGGACTGTCCTTCTATAATTTCGTAGCCTGTGCGGAAGATGGATAAAACCTTGTTGTTGATAGTAGTAATGTTTCCTCCTACATTATATGAAAGATCTTTGGTGATGTTATCCGCCCATCTTGCCGTAAATTCAAATCCATGACTGTTGATGGAGCCTGAATTGGTGTAAAAACTTTCGGATCCTTCTCTAACGAATGTTAGCAGGTCGTTGGTTGTGCGGCTATAATAGTTTCCTTCAAAAAACAACCTTCTTTTTAAGGCATTGGCCTCTATTCCTGCTTCATAAGAAGTTACGGTTTCCCATTTCAGGTTCGGATTGTTGCGGTAGGCCAACACATAAGCCGGTACTATATTATCTCCGAACACGGCCGTGGCGCCGGTTACATAGTTAGGATAATACGGATAGTTCACATTTGTATATTGGTTACCCAGTTTACCGATTGACGCTTTTATTTTTAAACCATCAAAGAAGGTTTGATCTTTCATGAAATCTTCCCTTGCCAGCTCCCATGCTGCGCCTAAAGCCCAGAAGTTCTCAAACCTGTTGCTGGGAGATATTTCTGAAGAGCCGTCTCTGCGGAATGAGGCATTCAACAAGTATTTTGACTGGTAATTATACAGCACACGCAAAAGGTAAGAAACGGTAGTTCTTTCCCACTGGCCTGAATTGGCATAACGTGTAGTTGGGTCGCCGTAAGGGAACACATTCAGATACCACCAGCGCGGATCGTTAGGAATAGGTTCCCGGTTAACATACTGCTGCACATTACCGCTTACTTGTGAATAATCATTGAAGTAAGTAGTAAAGCCGCCCAGCGCCGTAACATTATGATCGCCAATACGCTTTTTATAAGTCAACAGATAATCCTGCTGAAATTTATTGTAAATATTCTTGTACTGGTTTACAGATGTTCTTGTAAATCCGTTCATTTCCACCACTTTTCCTGTTTCGCCTGAATAAACATTTATCAGCGGAGAATAACTCCTGCCGTCATTGAAGCCCAGGTCGGTTAGGAAGTTCGCTCTAAAAGTAAAATCTTTAAGAAAATCTACTTCTGCAAAAGCATTCCCTACTATTCTGTATTCCCTGTTTATCGCTGTATATTTTGTCATTTCCAAGCCCATCAAAGGGTTGCCTATTTGGGCGCCGCCGATTTCATCGGGAAGTTTATTATAAACGCCGTATTCTTCGTTAAAAGGCGTTACTATGGGTGTGGCTAAAAGCGCACCGCCTAAACCAAAGGTTTTGGGTAGCATGGCACGATAACCGTTTAAAGAAAAACCTACTCTGAAGCGGTTAGAAAGCCTGAGCTCATTGCTAATATTCAAAGTTATTTTATCTAAATCTTCATATTTTAGTACGCCTTCTTCTTTTATATAACCAATGCCCATGTAGAATTTATTTTTTTCACTGCCGCTGCTGATGCTTACATTGTTGTTATTCACAATAGCTTGTTTATTTAACAGCAAATCAATCCAGTTTGTATTGCCGTTGAACACATCATAATAAGCAAACGGTGCTAACCCGTCGTTTTCACGTTGTTCATTGTACAATAATTTGAACCCTTCTGCATCAGTGAGTTTAGGAATATCTACTACTTTTTTTAACCCTAAGGAAGAGTTTACATTCACTGCCAACCTTCCTGCTTTTCCTTGTTTCGTGGTAACGATGATAACACCGTTAGCGCCTCTTACGCCAAAAATAGCCAGAGAAGACGGATCTTTCAATACTTCTATAGACTCAACATCGGCAGGATTCACAAAATTCATATTATCATTAAAAATGCCATCTACAATGTAAAGAGGTTTGGTTTGGTTTAAACTTACGGTGCCGCGGATACGAATATCTGGTTCCTGACCTGGTGTGCCGCTGTTCACAATCGTTAAACCTGCTACTCTACCTTGTAAAGATGCTACGGGGTTTGTATTCGGCTTGTAAGCAACTTCTTCACCGGAAATCTTGACAATAGACCCCGTCAAATCTCTTCTGTTTGCCGTACCATAACCAATCACCACTACCTCACTGCCAGCTGCCTGAGCTGCCGACTGCATAAGTTGAATGCTGATCTCTATATCGTTGCCCAATGTGAATGTTGAGCGATCATAACCCAAGCTGGTGATTTCCAATTCCGTACCTGATGCAGCACGAATATTAAAATAACCTGCAGTATCGGTTGTAGTGCCATTGGTTTGGCTGGCGCGCACTACTGCACCTGGTATGCCATTACCTGTTTCTATATCAGTAACCCGTCCACGGTATGTTTGCTGTGCAAATAACACCGCCGGCAGTAAAAAAAGTAACAATAAAATGCTGTGCTTCTTTTTCATGTTAAATGAATTTTTGCTTTAAATAGAAAATATTCTGTAAAAATTTCTAACCAAATGTAAAAACACCTGTTAATAATACAATAAATTTTAATGAAAAAGCACTACATCAACACTACATCAAAGTAGGAATTTATACGAATGTTTATACATCACAATCACGTCCGATAATTTTCTATCTTGTAAAAGGTGATTGATTATAAATATTTTACAAAACTTTAAATATATACTAATTAACGTTTGGAAAATTAATGATTAGAATTTCATCATAAAATCATTTAAATTGGCTTCACTCTCCAGATTAAGCTTTTTTCTTAGACGGTAACGCTTAATTTCAACGCCGCGTGTGGAGATATTTATAAGCGGTGCAATTTCTTTGGAGGAGAGATTCATACGTAAATAAGCAGCAAGTTTAAGATCCTGCGATGTTAATTGCGGATAAGCTATCAGCAGCCGTTTAAAAAAATCTTCATGTACTTTACTGAATCCGTTTTCGAAGAGGCTGCGTTCTTCCTGGTCGTCTGAAATGTATCTGTCTAATTGCCGGGAAAGTTTTTGGATCTGGTAATGCGATTTTTCATCTGTACCTTCTGCCTTTAGCTTGTTAAGTTCTGTTTTTAACTTCTGCAACGCTTTCTTGTTTTTTATCAGCTTCATAGCTGATTTGGCTACATCTTCACTCTTGATGATCACTTCCCGCTCCAGTTTTTTCTGGTGCTGAAGCAAGGTAAGGTGTTCTACTTTTCTTTTTTCTTCCTGCAACTTGCGTTCATGCTGCAAGCGCATGTACTCATTTTGCCGCTTTACTCTCCAGTTTACATAATAATATATGCCATAGGCAATCAATAACAGCAACAAGATGTAAATAATAACAGCTACCACCGAAGTATACCAGGGATTGAGAATAGTAAACCTGTAATCCACGATTTTGTCTGACTGGTTTGACTGTACTTTTAAAGAATACTGGCCGGGCAGCAGGTTGTTCACTTCTCTTTCTGATGATTTTGTCCAGCTGCTCCATAGAGTATCATCTGTATTGCGGGTAAGTGAATAGCGAAAAAGCACATCCCTGTCAAACACCGGGTGGGCAGCCACAATCTGGAGGGTATTGTTTTTGAAAGAAACCTTTGATCCCGGCGGATCCTCAACAGCAGGGGTATGGCCTTTACCGGTAAAACGTATCTGCCTGATGAAAAGCGTGGTTTCATTTACATCGCCTTTATAATAATTCTTGTCATAAATCACAAATCCTTCCTCGCCGCAAATGAAATACAGATTATCTTTCAGCTGTAAAATATTTTCATAGTTATTTACCAGTGAAAAATTTGCCTGTACCCAGGAGATTTTCTCAAGCTGGTTGCCCAGCGCTTTATTTACCAAAGCAAGAGTGTTATTACCAAGTACATACCAAAGATTATGGGAATTACCAATTACTTTATTGGCATAAAAGTTACTTCCGAGCAGACTTTTAAGCCTTTCACTCAATATAAATTTATTTTGCCGGCTGTCATACTCAAAGATGCCTTGGGAAGAAGCAAGGTATACATTCCCTTGCAGGGAAAAAAGCGAATACCTTGCATCATGTTTATCACTGGTCTCAATCTCTACCTGGCGTAAAGACGCTGTGGTAAGGGAGTCTGATAATTGTAATACATAAATACCGGCATTGGCATGCTCTATCCAAAGATTTTTGTTTTGTTGTATAATTTTTCTGGACGGTATAAAACCGGTTGAATCCAACAGCCTGTAAAACGCCCACCCTTTCCCCGTATAACTGTATAACGCCGGCCCGATGTAAGAGCCCTGTACTAAGTAATTGGGATATGCAGCCAGCTTTTGCAGGTTCCAGCCGCCGGGAACATCTGAAATTTTATAAATGTTGCTTCCTTCAATGCGGTAGGTAGCATTATTGTTGCCGCAAATAAGCTCATTGTCTATGAAAGAAAGGTCCCACACCTGTTCATTGATACCGTTAACTTTTGTGATGGCTGATAATGTAAACGGGTTATAGCTGTTTACTTTAGTACGAAACAGGCCTTGGTTGGAGCCAATATATAAATTATCGTGGATTAGGCTGGCTGTATAAATAGCGCCAATGTTGCCATGTACATCTTTAAAGAACTGCAGGCCTGAATTGATCACAATTTCGTCAATGCCTTTGTCCATGCCTGCCCACAGGTTGCCCATACGGTCTTTAAACAAATTGAGGACCGTGTTGTTTTGCAAGCCGTTGCTACGGTTGATATGGTGCTGTATATTGCCTTGTACATCGCAGATGATAATACCGTTGCGTATAGTGCCGAATGCATATCTGTTATCATCTATCCGGATGCCTGCATTCAGATCGTTGGCTTGTATAAAATGGCCGGCCGGTGTATTCCAGGGACTAAATCTTACACCATCATATACATAGAAACCGCTTTTTACAGTGCCGATCAACAGCGTATTATTGATGAACGGTACAATGCTAATCACTTTAAGCCCGTTGAACAGCTCACTTCCTGATATTTTGGAAATGGAATTATCCCTGTTAATGATATAAATACCATGATCCAGCACCTGAATGTAATCTTTTCCGCGGATGGAAAAGAGATACATTATATTTCCCGGCAGTTCTATTTGGGTTATCCTGTCAGCTTTATACCGGTATAGTTTAGAGAAGGACTGGAAGAGAATCCCATCGCTCTGGGTATTTATTTTCCATATCTCTTCTTTGGCAAAATTTTGTTGCGGAACCAGTTTGCTCAGAGAATGGTATACCAATGGTCCTCTGTCTTTTTGTTGCCAATAACCAAATTCACCGTAAGCACCGGTGTAAATCCTGTTATTTGCATCTGTGGCTACTGCCCTAACAATGGGGTTGCCGGGTAATTTATGGGTTGTCCACTGGCTGCCGTCAAAGCTCAGCAGGCCATTGTTGTTGGCTACGTATATTAAACCATTATTATCCTGCGACAATGACCAGTTCTGGCTGTGTGCATTGTAGCTTTGTCTTGTAAAATTTACTACCTGTGGTGTGCTGTTAAAACCATACTGGCCCAATACAGCTATGCTAAAGCACAGCAGGCCAGGCATTAATAAAAGAAAGCATCTTTTTTTAAATTGCATTGGCTAAAATTACAAAAGAATTTTCTTAAGGCGCCACTCTGAATATTTTCCACTGGTTGTCTACCAAAGTATACACGATCCTGTCGTGGAGGCGGCTGCTCCTGCCCTGCCAGAACTCAATATTTTCGGGCTTTATAAGGTATCCGCCCCAGTGCGGAGGTTTGGGTACAGCTTCCGGATACATTTGTTTATAGTTTGCTTGATTTTCTTCAAGTATGTCCCTGGAAGCTATGATGCGGCTTTGCGGCGAACTCCATGCCCCTATGCGGCTACCGTATGGGCGCGACTGGAAATAAGCATCACTGGCAGCTTCGTCAATTTTCTCAGCAATGCCTTCAATGCATACCTGGCGTTGCAGTTCTTTCCAGAAAAATACCAGTGAAACTTTGCTGTTCTCAGCTATTTGCCTGCCTTTCTTACTTTCGTAATTGGTAAAAAAAGTAAATCCCTGGTCTGAAAATTCTTTTAATAAAACAATACGCGCGGAAGGTTGCCCGTCAGTAGCAACTGTTGAAAGCGTCATGGCATTTACTTCTGCGATCTTGCTTTCCACGGCTTCATTCCACCATACTTCAAACTGCCGCATCGGCATTTCAAGCACATCTTTCTCACTCAGTTTTTTCAACATATAATCAATGCGGATATTGCCTATTTTCTTTTCCATAATTATTTATTTTGATTGTTTAAGTAAGAAATTTTTCTCTTCTTTGGTAAGAGATGCTAAACCATGCCGGCTGATCTTATCCAATATGCGGTTAAATTTCACTTCATTGTCATGGTTAATTTCTTCCTGCGTTCTATTGGAAAAACGGGATTGCGGAGCAAATGCGGTATTTATTTTATGTAAAAAATTGTTCATCCATGCGCCGTGGTCTTTTCCTCTTTGCAGTTGCCTGATAAAAAGAAAGCCTGCCAAAGCAGCGGCAAAGTAAGCGGCGAGCAATGGTATGCTCCGCGTCGTAAGAAAAGTTAAGACTGCATAGATAGCAGTTAATATCCACAAGGAAAAACCGCCGCGGATCGCGTTGAAAATCTTGTAATTCGGCGACATGGTGGTAACCGCTGCAGCCAGTGCAAACACAGGCACAGAGGAGGTAAGCAGGTATGTATTTACATGCATTACCCATGCAACTACCAGGAATACAATGCCCCCCGCAAGCCCGCCGTAAAAATATAACGGGAAGACTCTTTTGGAAGTAAGTAATATTTGCAACAGTGAACCGAAGAACAAGAGCCATATCATGCTGGTGAGAAATGGCATAAAGCTTTCATTGGAAAACATATATGTAACCAGCGACCATGGTTTGCGGATAAACGCGCCGAAGTTTCCCGGCACGGAAAACCATTGCTGCGGATGGTACTGCAAATCTTCCGGCAGCATTTGTTCGAATTTATTTTTCGACAACGGCAGCCCATTGATCATTTCAAAAGAAAGAATAAAAACATAGATCACTGCGTTTAAAATGATCAGCTTTAACACGGCATTGCCGTCTGCAAAAGATTTAATTTTATTTTCCATGAAATTTACCTGTAAAAATTTTTGCCCTTCTTATGCCAGTACCACACCAATAAAAAGCCGGTGATAGCCCCGCCGATATGCGCAGCATGCGCTATGCCCGTACTTCCGCCAGATGCACTGGAAAAACCTCCGATCAGATCCAGCACCAGTATGCCTATAATGGCCCACTTGGCTTTAATGGGAATAGGGATAAACATAAGAAATAAAGGCGTGTTGGGAAACAAAAAAGCAAATCCTACCAGGATGCCGTAAACGGCACCGGATGCACCTACCGCCACACTGTAAGAGCCGGTATAATATTGTACGGCCAGGTGTAGCGCTGCTGCGCCCAGGCCGCAAATGAGGTAAAATATCAGAAATTTTTTAGAGCCCCAGAGGTTTTCAAGTACCCTTCCAAACATCCACAAGCCAAACATATTGAACAGAATGTGGTACAATACTATGCCGCCGGCGCTGTTGTATGCAGCATGGGCAAACATGTGGGTAATTACCTGCCAAGGCTGAAACTCAGCAGTTCCTATCGGCCATAAGCCAATATCAGATGTGAAATTGTATGCAGGATCCAGGGCAAGCTGTGCAACCCATACCAGCACATTTATAATAATCAGGTTTTTTACAACCGGGGGAAAGTTTTGATTTAAGGAGTATCTGTTCATCCAAAATATTTTATTGTAAATTATAAAGATTTAGTTTTTAATTTTAGCTGCACCACATTTTCTATATGCAGTGTATGCGGAAACATATCTACAGGCTGCACTTTAGTCACAGTGTATTTAGCATCCAGCAGTTGAAGGTCGCGCGCTTGTGTGGCAGGATTGCAGCTGACATATACAATCGTTGGCGCTTCCATATCCAGCAGTTTATCTACAAGTTTCTCGTGCATGCCTGCGCGTGGTGGATCAGTGATTACTACATCCGGCTTGCCATGCAGAGCAAAAAAATCATCGTCACAGATTTTAATGACATCGCCGGCGAAGAATTCAGCATGAGCAATGTTGTTCAGGGCAGCATTTTCTTTGGCATCTTCAATGGCGTCTTCCACCACTTCCACGCCAATTATTTTTTTAGCTTTATCGCTGCAAAAAATACCGATACTGCCTGTGCCGCAATAAAGGTCATACAATACCTGTGATCCGTCAAGTTCAGCAAAATCCCTGGCTACCTGGTAGAGCTTCTCTGCCTGGCGGCTGTTTGTCTGGAAGAAAGATTTCGGGCTTATTTTGAACTTAAAATGTTCCAGCATTTCCGTAATATAGCCATTACCATAATAAGTTAGCGGTTGTTGGTCGTAAAGGCTGTCGTTCTTTTTTTCATTAATAGTGTACAGCAAAGTGGTGATCTGGGGAAACTTTTTCACCAAAAGTTCCAGTAATGCCCCGCGGTTTTCTTTATCTTCATAGCCGAATACTACGTTCACCATCAACTCGCAGGTTGTGGTGTTGCGCACGTGCATGGTCCTGAGCCAGCCGGCATGGTTCCTGATATCATAAAAAGGAATTTTTCTGAGCCGGGCAAAATTGGCGACGAACTTTCGTATTTCGTTGGTAGGCTCTGCTTGCAGGTAACAAACATCTATGTCCACAACTTTATCGAAGAAGCCTTTAGCGTGCAGCCCCGCAGCATCCTGCTGTGGTATGTCGCCTGTAAGTTTCAGGGCCTGAAAATCTTCGCGGGGGATATACTTTTTAGTGCAGAATGTATATTCCATTTTATTGCGATAGCGTGTTGTGTCTGTGCATCCGATGATGGGCTGAATTTCAGGCAGGGCAATTTTGCCAATACGCTCCAGGCTGTCTGTTACCTGGCGCTGCTTATAGTATAGCTGCTTTTCATAAGGAAGGTTTTGCCAGGTGCAACCCCCGCAGGCGCCAAAATGCTTACAGAACGGTTCAATGCGCTCTTTGGCGTAAGAAATAAATTTTACAGGAAAAGCATTTGCCCAGTCTTTTTTATTTTTAGAAAGCTGTATATCTACCACATCTCCCGGAACCACGTTTTCAATAAAAATTACTTTCCCCTCTACACGCCCGATGGATTTACCTTCAGCTGCATAATCTTCCACTAAAATATTCTCCAGTACAATTCTTTTATCTTTTTTTCTGCTCACGCTGCAAAGGTAAAGTTTAATTGAGAATGGAGAGTTGAAATTTGCGTAAATGGGCAAGTAATAATCATAATCAAAACAAATCTTATCTCATTATTCGGATAACGAAAATAAATTAAAATTCTAAAGATATATCAGAACGCAACAGGGGCGCACAATTATCCATTTTCCACTACATTATCAATTATCAATAATCAATTCCACTCAAACGTATGCACAGTACCTGTTAGATTATTTTTAAGCGATGTGGATATAATATTGTAAATTTACACCTCCAAATTACATCTAAATAATACAGCTATTATGATTGATTCTTTCGAAAAAATTGATGTGGAGGTATACAAAACCCCCGATGAAGGCGCCAGGGCAGTTGCTCAGGAAATCGCAGACCTTATCAGAGCCAAACAGGCAAATAACGAAAAATGTGTGTTGGGCCTTGCAACCGGTTCTACCCCGTTGAAATTGTACGAATACCTTATACAAATGCATAAGGAAGAAGGTCTCAGCTTTAAAAACGTAGTTACATTCAACCTGGATGAATACTACCCGCTTGAAAAGGAAGCAGAACAAAGCTATTGGAATTTTATGCACGTGAGACTGTTCAATCATATAGATATTGACCCGGATAATATACACCTGCCAAAAGGCGAATGGCCGAAAGACAAGATCAGGCAGCATTGCGAAGAATATGAAAAAGCTATTGACGATGCCGGTGGTATAGACTTACAGATATTGGGCATAGGTAACAACGGGCATATCGGCTTTAATGAGCCTGGCTCCAGCATCCATGCCAGGACAAGGCTGGTAGTGCTTGAGAACTCTACACGAGTTGCTAACCTGAAAGACTTCCCTAACCTGTCTAAAGTGCCGAGAATGGCTATATCTATGGGGATCAGCACCATCATGCGTTCTAAGAGAGTGGTACTTTTAGCATGGGGGCACAAGGCGCCTATCGTTGCCAAGGCTGTAGAAGGCACCGTGACAGAACAGGTGCCTGCCAGCATTCTGCAACAACATCCTGATTGCACTTTTGTAATTGATAAATCTGCGGCTGCTGAGTTGACCAGGTTTAAATCGCCCTGGCTTACTGGCGAAGTAGACTGGAGCGACCAGCTGATCAGGAAAGCGGTTGTAAACCTTTCATTGAAACTTAAAAAACCTTTGCTGACCCTTACCGATAATGATTATATTGAAAATGGTTTAGGTGACTTATTAACCGAGAAAGGAGAAGCATACGACATTAACCTGCTGGTGTACTACATGATGCGCGACACCATCACAGGCTGGCCCGGCGGAAAACCGGGTGCTGAATATCCACGCCATCCCGAGCGCCCGGAGCCTTTTCCTAAAACATCTATCGTCTTTTCTCCACACCCTGATGATGACATCATCTCTATGGGCGGCACCTTTACACGCCTGGTAGAGCAGGGACACAACGTACATGTAGCCTATCAAACCAGTGGAAACATTGCCGTTACAGATGAATTTGTAACAAGATACCTCGACTTTGCTGTAGGCTTCGATGAGCTTTCCGGAACAGATAGCTCCCACAGCCGCGAAATTATGCAGGATGCCCAGAAATATCTTTCAGGCAAGCAAAAAGATGAATCCGACACACCCGTGATCCGCGAAATAAAAGGCCTGATCAGGAGAACTGAAGCGCGTGCTACGGCCAAATATGTGGGTTTAAAGGAAGACCAGATACACTTTATGAACCTACCCTTCTACGAAACCGGCCTGATAGAGAAAAAGCCTATGGGTGAAGAAGATATAGCCATCACCATGAAATTGTTGAGAGAAATAAAACCACAACAGATATTCTGTGCCGGTGACCTTGCTGACCCGCATGGCACTCATAAGGTATGCCTGGAGATTATATTTGAATCCATAAAAAGAATAAAGGAGGAAGGAGATGAATGGCTGAAAGATTGTTGGGTGTGGATGTATAAAGGTGCATGGCAGGAATGGGATATCACTGAAATTGAAATGGCAGTACCCATGAGTCCTGGACAGGTAAGGCACAAACGCTACGGTATATTCATTCACCAGTCCCAAAAAGACAGCGTACCCTTCCAGGGAAGCGACAGCAGGGAATTCTGGCAGAGAGCAGAAGAAAGGAATGCTAATACTGCTAACCTGTATTCAGAATTGGGGCTTACCAAATACGCTGCTATGGAAGCTTTCGTAAGATGGAAATTTTAATGTAGTAATTTACTGAACTAAACGAGAGGCTGTCTCAAAAGGGCAGCCTCTTGCTGTTTGAAAATTTCAAAACTAATACCACTTTTTACTATAAAGAAAAAAATTGCTTACGCAAAGCGCGCTATCTGTAGCCCAGCTTTAGCCTTTCAATAAAATCCTGTACCAGCGGATTTGCGTTAATGATCTTTTGCAGTTTCTCTTCGCTGGTCATAGGGCGTTCGATCACGATGTCTGTATGGTCTACCTCTACACGGAAATGGATGCTGCGGTTGGCAAAAGCTTTTTGTACTTCGTCGGATATGAATGGGCGTTCCTTGTCAATAAAGCCGCCTGAGATGGAACTGTCTACTTTTACAACAAATTCATTTTCGCCGGAAACGGCTAACTGCGCCAGCCTGAAAGCATTGGCAGAGGATTGTTTGGACTGCTTATGCAGCTTTACCGTAAAATCATTCCAGATCTGGGTGAGTTTATTTATTTCCAGCGGGATGGCTTCTGCAATCTCCTCCACATTGTACTCATGATTGTATTTCTGCCGCAGGCTTTCCAGTAAATTCTTTTTGGAAATACCGTTCGATTCCAATGCAGGTTGTGTTTTCTTTACTTCCTGCTTTACAGGTTCTGCAGCAGAATCCGGCTGGTTGCTACTTCCGCCGTAGCTTACAGCAGGTTTCTCCGCTTCTTTTTCTATATATAATCTGGCATCACCATAATCGCGTAGCACCGGTTTAGCTGCGCTATCTTGTACAGGTACAGGTATAGTTTTGGCTTTGAAAGGTAAGATTTCAGCAGACCTTATAGCTACCGCATCATTGATCCGTTTTTTTTTTACTAATTGATTGTGCTCTGCCGACAGCTCAATAGCCTGCTGCAGGTAGTTAAGCTTCATCAGTGCCAGTTCTACATGCAACCTCCTGTTCCTTGCCGATTTGTAATTGATCTCTGCTTCATTGAGCAGGTTCAATGCACTGAGCATAAAAGAAAGATCTGTTTCCTGTGCCACACGCTGGTATTTATCGCGCATTGTTTCCACTACATCCAGCAACGATATGGCTTTCGGGTTTTTACAAACCATGAGGTTGCGTATAAATTCTGCAAAGCCGTTCAGGAAAATGTCGCCTTCGAAGCCTTTGCGGTTTATCTCATCATACAGCAGCATGGCAGCAGCAAGATCCTGTGCAGACAAGGCTTCCAGCAGTTTAAAATAATAATCGTGATCCAGTATGTTCAGGTGCTCGAGCGTGTTCTTGTAGGTGACTTTACCGTTTGTGAAACTTACTATTTTGTCCAGTATGCTGAGGGCATCGCGCATACAGCCTTCACTTTTCTCGGCAATGACATGCAGCGCAGATTTATCTGCGTCAATATTTTCTTTGGTTGCTATTTCCTGCAGGTGATGAATGGTGTCGTCGTTGGTTATTCTCTTAAAATCAAAGATCTGGCAACGGCTAAGGATAGTAGGCAGAATCTTGTGCTTTTCTGTAGTAGCCAGGATAAAAATCGCGTAATGCGGCGGCTCTTCTAAAGTTTTTAAAAACGCATTGAACGCGCTTGAGCTGAGCATGTGCACCTCATCTACGATATACACTTTGTACTTACCGGCCTGAGGCGCAAAACGCACCTGCTCTACCAGTGTCCTGATATCGTCTACAGAGTTGTTAGAGGCGGCATCCAGTTCATGAATGTTTAAAGAAGTACCTTTATTAAAGCTTTTGCAGGAGATACATTCATTGCATGCCTCTCCATCAGCCTGCGGGCTTTCGCAGTTGATGGTTTTTGCCAAGATCCTTGCACAAGTGGTTTTTCCCACACCCCTCGGGCCACAAAAAAGAAATGCATGTGCGAGCTGGTTGTTTTTAATAGCGTTTTTTAAAGTAGTAGTGATGTGTTCCTGTCCTAC
Organism: Bacteroidota bacterium; assembly: GCA_023422835.1. GTDB lineage: Bacteria > Bacteroidota > Bacteroidia > Chitinophagales > Chitinophagaceae > Haoranjiania > Haoranjiania flava. Next base: position 207,486 of record JAFAGI010000007.1, read on the forward strand.
AACGGTATCAAAAGTTTGCGGCCTGTATTTCCTAGCTGAAACAACAAAATTTTCCATGGTGCAATTTACATAAATTTCAGCGCAGACGAATACATTTCATTTTTTGTAAAGCTTTTTAATCTGACTAACAATCAATGTTATTTTAAACCGGTTATCTTTGCTGCTTAGATGGCAAAAGATAAACCAAAATACAAGTCCAACACCCAGATATTTGTAGAATACCTTAATTTCGGCACGCAGTTGGGGCTAATGCTGTTTGTGGCGGTATGGGGCGGTAAAAAACTGGATGAAAAACTTCACCTGTCTTTTCCGTTGCTGGTATGGCTGTTTCCGCTTATCGTGATCGCAGGGATGTTCATCAAACTATTCCGCGACACTGCTAAAAAGAAAACTGAAAATGAATAAACTGAATATTAAGAAAGACACCCTGGTACTGGTGATAATTTTTATTGTGATCAATACAGTTGTTCTGGTATTGAACAATACAGGCGTTGGTGTGCCACAGATCAATTATACCGTAGTGCTTATTGCCAACCTGTTGCTTTTCGTACTTACTTTTGTTTCATACCTGGTACACATAAAATCTGTGAACAACAACAATCCCTATGCTTTTGTAAGAGGCATCATGTCTATGATGATCGTGAAATTACTGGTGCTGGCAGGCGCTGTAATTTTATATCTGTACTTTTTCAAGGAATCTAAAAACGTACCGGCTATTATTGCCGGGCTTGGACTATACATACTTTACAGTGTAATGGATGTGCGCGCAGCATTTAAACTCAGCAGGAACAAAAAGAATGGCTAAGGTTGAGCAACCCATGCAGGCGCTGGCCGCCTATCTTCCGGAAAACTGTTTTGAAGAAGTAGTGAATTATCTGGTGAAATACAAAGTTCACCTTACCATCACCCGTGCACGAAAATCTGTAATGGGAAATTACAAAAGCGCCTATAAAGGCGATAACCACAAGATATCCGTCAACGGAAATTTAAATAAATATTCCTTCTTGATCACCCTCTTGCATGAGCTGGCACATCTGCTTACTTTTGAAAAATACGGATCGCGTGTACAATCGCATGGCAGGGAATGGAAAGCAATTTATTCATGGTTGCTGGCAGACTTTTTAAAGAAACATATTTTTCCGGACGACGTTGTAAAAGCCATCAGTGAATCAATACATAACCCGGGAGCCTCCGCCTGTGCAGAAGACGGGCTAATGCGTGCTCTGCGGAAATATGATGCGCATGCATCTAATAAAGTATTACTGGAAACGCTACCACCCGGAACACATTTTTTATACAGTGATAAAACTTATAAAAAAGGTAAAAAACGTACCAAGCGATTTGAATGTATAGAAGTAGATTCAAAAAAAATGTACCTGTTCAGCCCGGTTTGTGAAGTGGAAGTTGTAAAATAAAATCTTTTGGGTAGGATAAGTAAATGTTTAACTTTATACACGCTGATTACTTATTAAATCCAATGCCGTGCATGAAAAAATTTCTCTTTTTGTCTTGTTGATCTTCGCCTTTTTTTTATTAACCTCTTGCTTTGCAAAACCCACAGCAAGGCAGATACCGCAAAATAATACTACATACCAGGTAGATTATTTATTTGAAGATGATGGTTGTAAATTTTACAGGTTTTATGATATTGGCGAATACGTTTACTTTACTAATTGCAGTGGAAATGTTACAGCACATAGCAAGGACTCATCCAGGAAAAGAGGATAGTAAATGCGATTTATAAATACAATGCCTTAATACAAAAATAAATCATCTTATTGATGCTGTTCAGGCATTGTAATAATATAGCAAGCTGTTTAACCAACAGCTTCTTTCAATTGCCGCAAAGCTTTTTCCAGTGTACTTCTCGGGCAGCCCACATTCAAGCGCATAAAGCCTGCTCCCTGCGAACCAAAGGTTGCGCCGTCGTTAAGCGCAAGCCCCGCCTGATCTCTGAATAAACAGACCAGTGCTTTATGATCGAGCTGTAACCCGCTGCAGTCAAGCCATACAAGGAAAGAAGCCTGTGGTATCAATGCTTTTATTTGGGGAATATTTTTTTCCAAATATCCCGCTACGAATTGAATATTGTCCCACACATAGGCTGTCATTTCCTTACGCCAGTCGTCACATAGTGTATAAGCCACTTCTGTAGCCAGGTAAGAAAACAAAGTTCCCTGGTCAAGCTCGGCTCTTTTGAGATAATTGTAGTAAGATTTCCGCAGGTCATGATTTTTTATAACAGCGTAGGAGCAAACAATACCGGCCAGGTTAAAAGTTTTTGAAGGCGCCATAAAAGTAATGGAATGCTGCGCTGCCTTTTCAGAAACTGTAGCAAAAGGCGTATGCTTATACCCGTTGTGCAATATTTCTGCATGGATCTCGTCTGATATTACAAGCACATTATGCGCAGAACAAATTTCTGCTACTTCCTGCAACACTTCCCTGCTCCAGGCAATGCCAACCGGGTTGTGGGGATTGCATAAAATAAGTATTTTACATTGCTGCTCTGAAACAATTTTCTTCAGGCCCCCGAGGTCCATGGTGTAGTTTTCGCCATCAAACAGCAACGGATTTTCTACAACAGTTCTGTTCTGCGCCTGCGGCACCAGCCTGAAAGGATGATAAACGGGCGGTTGTATAATAATTTTATCGCCTTCATTTGTGAAATGATCAATAGCCAATCCTATGCCCTTCACAATGCCGGGAATGTAGCTCAGCTCTTCTCGCGAAACGCTCCAGCCGTGCTGAGATGACAGCCAGTTTATGATAGCATCATAGTAATTTTTAGAAGGAATAGTATAACCAAAAATACCATGATCAATTCTTTTTCTGAAAGCTTCTATAATCTGTGGCGGCGCTTTAAAATCCATATCGGCAACCCACAAAGGTATCAGCCCTTCCCTGCCGATCTTCATTTTCATGGCGTCTGTTTTATAGGCATTGGTGCCTCTTCGGTCAATTACTTCATCAAAATTGTATTTGTATTCCATAGCACAAATGTACTGATTTGATTTTTTTAAAAGAGCTGTTTAGTTTTCAAACAGATAAAATTGACACAAGCTTTCAATTGTCAGCATCTTCTGCATACATTTGCCGTGATGAAGGCTAAAAATCATTACCGCACATTGGGCATACATTATAAAGCTTCCGGCTCCGAGATCAGGAATGCATACCGCAAACTTGCTCTGAAATATCATCCCGATGTGAACAGCAGCAAAACCGCGCAAACTATACTGGCTGAAATCAATGAGGCTTACAATGTGCTATCAAATCCCGAAAGAAGAAAACAATATGACCTCTATGAACTGGAAGAGTTTACTGAAGTAAAAGCCTATGAGAAAAACATACGCGATATTTATAAAAAAATAACTGAACTGCGCAGGGATGTGGTAAAAATGGATAGGTTCCGCATGGATACCAATGTGGTTTACAGGGAATTAATGCACCAGCTTTCAGACAGGAATATGGAGATCATCAACAACAATGACGAAGCTTTGTTGAGAAAAAATTTATTTGAAGAAGTAATCGGAATTGTTTCTTTTCTTGACTACAGCCAGCAGGTGCCGCTAATGGAACAGCTGAAAAAAATCAACACACCCAGCAACGTGGACAAGCTTGCCAAGCAACAGAAAGCAACTTATTTACTCAATAAATACAAGCTGGCCATTGCCATAATTGCTGCATTAATTTTACTAATGCTCCTCTCTGCTGTATTTTAATCCTGCTCTATCAGTTGCACTTCGCTTATACCATCTTTTTCTTTCCACAAAACCTTTACCTTTTGGGAATCGAAAGTGTCGATGGAGCGGCCGATATAATTGGCCTGTATAGGCAACTCTCTCCCAAACCTGCGGTTAATCAGCACACAAGGCTCTACACATTTGGGTCGTCCGAAAGTAAGCAATGCGTCTAATGCAGCGCGTATAGTCCTGCCTGTCCACAATACATCATCTACCAGTACAACAGCTTTGCCTTCAATACTGAACCTGATGTCGGTTTCGTTCGCCATGTGAAGTTCTTTACGAATATCATCGCGGTAAAAAGTTATATCCAGCCTTCCGTAATCGATTTTGCTGCCATCTACCAAGGGTGATAACGCTTCCACTATCTTGTCGCTGAGAAACCTGCCGCGCGGCTGCAAGCCAATGATCACCGTATTTTCAAGAGACAAATGGTTTTCTAATATTTGATGTGCAAGACGTTGTATGCTCAATTGCAACTGTTCTTCTTTCAGGATTGTTTTGATCATTGTATAACTTTTTCAGCCGGACTCAAATGTACTACCTATTTTTATTCAAACAAAAAAGCAAAAAACATATTTGCATATAAATAAACACAGCTTATTTGCTTAAATTCGCTATTTTAAAAAAAACAAACATGCATAAATTAAATTTACTGATAGTATTACTGCTGTTATCTTCCGGCACTTTTGCCCAAAAGAAAAAAGCTGTACCTGCTAAACCCTTTACCAAGCCTGCCCTGGCAGCGCCTAAAACATTTGACGACTCTTTAAGTTACGCCATCGGCATCAGTGTAGGTACATTTTATAAAAATATGGGCGCAAAGAATATCAACGCGGTTTTTCTGAGCGATGCTGTCAATACCGTGTTTCAAAATAAGCCGGCTCAAATTACAGAGCAGGATATCAACGCTATTTTCAGTAAAGCAGAAGGCATGTTTGCCGAAGAAAAAAACAAACAACAGATCAAATCTCTTGACAGTATTATAGCTATTAAGTTTCCACAGGCTAAAGTCGTAAAAAACGCCAGCGGACTGCGCTACGAAGTTTTGCGTGCGGGCACAGGCAGGAAACCAGCGCTTACGGACACTGTGGTTTGCCACTATGCCGGCACCCTGGCAGACGGAAAAGAGTTTGACAATTCCTATAAAAGAGGCGAGCCGGTCTCCTTCCCCGTTAACGGGGTTATCAAAGGCTGGACAGAGGCTTTGCAACTAATGCCTGTTGGCAGTAAGTGGCGCCTGTTCATCCCTGCCCAACTGGGTTATGGAGAAAGAGGCGCTGGCGGTGGTGAAATACCCCCGGGAGCAGCACTGATATTTGATGTGGAACTGATAAGCATTCAATAAAAATGCAGTACCTTTGCAGTCATTTTTTTTAATTAAATAAACCTATATGTCAACTGGAATAAAAAACGTTGAATTAAACTTACCATATAAAGTTGCCGATATCAGTCTTGCTGACTGGGGCAGAAAAGAAATTACGCTTGCAGAAGCAGAAATGCCCGGGCTGATGAGCCTGCGCGAAGAATACGGAGTAGCGCAGCCGCTAAAAGGTGCAAGAATAGCCGGTTGCCTGCACATGACCATCCAGACGGCCGTATTGATAGAAACGCTTACTGCACTAGGTGCGGAAGTGCGCTGGTCTTCCTGCAACATTTTCTCTACACAGGATCATGCAGCAGCAGCAGTGGCGGCAGCAGGTGTACCAGTGTTTGCCTGGAAAGGAGAAACCCTTGAAGAAGCCGACTGGTGTATTGAACAAACCTTATTCTTTGGCAGTTATGACAGGCCGTTGAATATGATTCTTGACGACGGTGGCGACCTTACCAATATGGTGTTTGATAAATACCCTGAACTGGTAGCCAACATCAAAGGCCTTTCCGAAGAAACTACTACAGGCGTGCACCGCTTGTACGAAAGGATGGAAAAAGGCACTTTGCCAATGCCTGCCATCAATGTGAACGACTCTGTTACCAAATCTAAATTCGACAATAAATACGGATGCCGCGAATCGGCTGTAGATGCTATCCGCAGGGCAACTGACATTATGCTTGCAGGAAAGCGTGTGGTAGTGTGTGGTTACGGCGATGTGGGTAAAGGTACTGCCGCTTCTTTCCGTGGTGCAGGCTCTATTGTGACTGTTACTGAAATTGATCCGATATGTGCATTGCAGGCATCCATGGAAGGCTATGAAGTGAAAAGGCTAAACACCGTTATAGAAAATGCAGACATCATTATTACTACAACAGGCAACTTCAACATTGTTCGTGGTGAGCATTTCCTGAGAATGAAAGATAAAGCCATTGTATGCAATATCGGGCATTTTGATAATGAAATTGATATGGCCTGGCTGAATAACCACTACGGACGCACAAAAAAACAAATCAAACCACAGGTAGATATGTACCAAGTAGAAGGTAAAGACATCATCGTGTTGGCTGAAGGACGCCTGGTAAATCTTGGCTGTGCTACCGGCCACCCCAGCTTTGTAATGTCTAACTCATTCTCAAACCAAACCCTTGCCCAGATTGAGTTGTGGAACCATGCAGACAGGTACGACAATAAAGTTTACATGCTGCCAAAACACCTTGATGAAAAAGTTGCAGCATTGCACCTGAAAAAATTGAGCGTTGAGCTGGAAACACTTTCAGAAGAACAGGCTAAATACATTGGTGTACAGGTACAAGGGCCGTTCAAACCGGAATATTACAGGTATTAATCCTTATCCTGTTCAAATTTTTTAAAGAGATTACCGCAGAAATGGTGATCTCTTTTTAGTTGACTGTATCGAAATTTTAGCTGCAATATTTTACTTATCTCTAACTTATGATCACGATTATACACAATCCCCATTGCTCTAAAAGCAATTGTTCCTTGGATTACCTGGAAGATTTAAATTACCCGGTTTCTGTACGCAATTATATCACCAATCCCCTCACTGTTGATGAGCTTGAAGATATCATTGATAAATTAGGCATACAACCTGAGCAGCTTGTCCGGAAGAATGAGCAACTGTACAAACAGAATTTTGAAGGGAACAATTATTCTGATGAAGAATGGATAAGCATTCTGGCGGAAAACCCGGTATTGATAGAACGCCCAATCCTTATCAAAGATGATAAAGCTATTATCGGCAGACCGTTTGAGAAAGTTGCTGCTTTTGTGAATGCATGATGTCAAATCGCTAATTATATAAACATTTGAACAAATAAATTTAAAACAGTTTCTCTCGATCAAATGATCGACAAGCACATTGGAAAGCCGGGCGCAGAGAGACGTGAAGCATTTGAGAATGAATTAAGAATCGATCTCTTGGGCAAGCCATTAAACAGACCAGGAAAAAACGCAACCTGACACAAGAAGTATTGGGAACATTGGTAGGCGTGCAAAAAGCTCAGATTTGCAAAATAGAAAACAGCGTAAAGAATGCAAGGTTTGAAACTATCCTGAAAGTGTTTGATGCACTCGGCACAAAGGTTAATTTCAACGTGGAACTCAACAATAATAAATTGCCGATTAAAATTAATAATCGTTTCCTGCCGATTATTGCAACAGCTTAGCCTTTCCTGAAAAATCATTCAGAAATTTCTGCAACGGTTTCTGGATCATCATTTTTATCATCGGGTTAAACTCGCCTTCAAATATTATATTTATCATGGTCTGTTGCGCATTGAGGCCCTGCATAAAGATAGATAAAGTAAAATTAAGGTTCGGATTGGCAGATACCAATACTACCTTTTCATTGGCCACCTTTTCCTTTATTTTTAGTTTGATATCTACCGGCACGCCCTGTATGCCAAATATAAACCCGTCCGCCGTAGCTTCAAACTTATTCACATTATCCGGCATTACCGAACGTATTTTTTCAGGATTTTCTACAAAGCTGAATAATTCACTCACAGGCTTATTAACTACATTATCTTTACTTTCTAACCGCATATTTACTTCAATAGTTTATCTTACAAAATAACTAATAATTTTGTAAGCATGGCCTTAAAACGAAAAATTATTTTGAAAGATTTTATTTCATATTAAATATAATACTTAATTTTAAATGTAAAAACTACGCTAAAAAATTTGCCATAAAAAATACTAAAAATATTAGTTTATTGAGAAATAAGTAGTAAATTTGTTCTATAAAATCGTAATTATTAATTAATCATATGAGCAACGTAGAAAAATTAAAAGCATTAAAATTAACCATAGATAAAATAGATAAAGATTACGGCAAGGGCAGCGTTATGATGATGAACGAAAAAGGCGTACGCACCATTGACGTGATCTCCACAGGTTCCATCGGGCTTGATACAGCATTGGGCATTGGCGGATTGCCAAGAGGACGTGTAATAGAGATCTTTGGCCCGGAGTCTTCCGGTAAAACCACCATTGCTACCCACGTTATTGCAGAGGCTCAGAAAAAAGGCGGCATTTGCGCCATGATTGATGCGGAGCATGCCTTTGATGCCACCTATGCGCAAAAGCTGGGCGTAGATGTAGAAAATCTGTACATCTCTCAGCCCGACTACGGTGAGCAGGCATTGGAGATCGCTGACAGACTGATCCTTTCCGGCGCTATCGATGTATTGGTGATAGACTCTGTAGCAGCGCTTGTACCCAAAAGTGAACTGGAAGGCGAAATGGGCGACAGCAAAATGGGCTTACAGGCCAGGCTTATGAGCCAGGCAATGCGTAAACTTACCTCTACTATTTCCAAAACAAATACCGTTTGTATATTCATTAACCAGTTGCGCGAAAAGATCGGTGTTATGTTTGGTAACCCGGAAACGACAACCGGTGGTAACGCGTTGAAGTTCTACTCTTCCGTGCGCCTGGATATCCGCCGTATTTCGCAGATAAAAGACGGGGACTCTACCCTGGGAAGTCGTGTGCGCGTAAAAGTAGTAAAAAATAAAGTGGCGCCTCCATTCCGTACAGCAGAGTTTGACATTATGTTCGGCGAAGGCATCAGCAAGATCGGAGAGATAATAGACATGGGCGTAGAGCTGGATGTGGTTACCAAAAGCGGCAGCTGGTTCAGCTACGAATCTACCAAACTCGGCCAGGGACGCGAAGCTGTAAAGCAATTGCTGCTTGACAATCCTGAACTTGCCGGCGAGCTGGAAGCAAAGATACGCGCAAAACTTGCACCATTGCCCCCTGCACCAAAAGCGGAAGAGAATGAAGAAAAGAAATAGAATATTTTTAATAGCTTTTTAATAACGGGAGTTGCTTTTTAAGCAGCTCCTTTTTATTTATATTTTAAACGTAGGATTTTAAGAACTTTGTTGTCGAATGTATAGGACTGCCATTTATGACGGAATCGGCAATTATACAACATATAAAAAATGGGGAAAAGGAATAATACCGCCCCTTGGTAGAGAAGTACTATGAAAGGATTTTTTATACAGCTTTAGGATTTTTACACTGTAAAGAAGATGCAGAAGAGATCACAGAAGATGTATTTATCACAGCATATTATGCTATACCTACATTCAGGGGCGACGCTGCTTTTTCTACATGGATATACAGAATTGCTGTGGCCTGTGTAAGAACCGACTGAAGAAAGGCAGGTTGCATAATGTAATTATGTATATTTCAACGCTTAATTTTCTTGCCCTTAAAAGTGCCAACCCGCAGAAAGCGTTGGAAAACAAAGAGGAAAGTGTCAAACCTCATCGCTCATCATAAGTAAGATTAAAACTGCTCGGCGATCTCTGCGTAAGTTCTCTGCGGCCGTAGCGTGAAAACTATCCCGACAATAAAAATATATCAACTTATTGCACGCAGAGTGCGCCAAGACTTGCGCAAAGAATTGGAGGTGTGGATGTGTTATCAGTGATCAAGTGATAGAGTGATCAAGTGATGAAGTTTTTGTGGATTTGTGTAAGAGACTTCTAAACCCTGCGGTAAGGTTATTGTAATGATGCAACCTGCAGAACCGTCATTGCGAGCGAGGTACTCCTACAATTCCGGAGTCTTTCGGGAGCGAAGCAGTCTCCTTGAGCAGTCATTCAACAATAGCGAGGCCCACTTAAGGAGCCTCACTACCTAAAACTTCTTTACCTTGATTTCTACCTCAGTATTTATGTAGTTGAACTTTAATTCTTTAGCAGGCACATTGTTTTTTACGGTAATGATTTGAGCGTTGTTTGTTATTTCGTACCGGTTATTCAGTATATAAATCCGGTAATTCCCTTCGCGCAGGTGCAGCATAAAACCGCCTCCCCAATCTGTTACCGTTGTGGTTATTTCCTTAGTTGAAAGATTTTCTGCATATATGCTTATGCCTGAAACATCTGTTTGCTCCACATCATATTTCTTCTTAGTCTCAATCATGCTGCCTGTGACAGTGTTGACTTTTACAACCGGCAACTCATATTTTTTATTTTTAGAAATGAGTACTTTGTTGTTTGATAAAAGACTAAGTTTTTGCCCGTTTTTCTTCACCACAATATTATACTCCTGTTTTGGAAGATTGGCAAACTTCACAAAGCCCTTCTTGTCTGTTATGGCTACATGCTCGTTTAAATTTACCAGTACATTATCCAATACTATTTCATCGCCATCTAATATATTGTTCTGGTTCTGGTCTTCAAAAACCCTGAATGAAACTTTGCTTGAATTAGATGAACTTAACGTACCAAATATTTTCTTGATGCCAACCTGGAACTGGGTATTGTTGTAAGTATGGGTATTGTTGTTTTTGGAATATCTTGTAAAGAAAACATTGGCGGTAGCAAACCAATCTTTAGCAATACGATATTCCAGCTGGTTATTTATAAACTGGTTAAAACCATTATAACTGTTTACATAGCTTATACCCCCGGAAATATTTCCTTTCAATTTTTGATCACGGGTAGAATAATTGTAATTCGTATTCAAAGAGTAGTTTCTGAAATTCTTTTCTTGTGTGTTGATAAGATCGTAGGCATTTACCGGGTTTATATCTGCCAAAGCATTTACATTGAACATGCCTAGTCTGTAAGACAATAAAAACCTTGCTGCATAAAACGGATCTGTATTATGATTGATAAAAGAAATACCACCATCTGCAATAAAATTGAAATAGTGTTTGCTGAAACTCTTACTAACATCAAGCTTTAAACGATATGCCCTGTAATCTACATTCAGGTAAGAGTTGTTTATATATTGATAGGTATAATTTGGCAAGAGGGAATAGCTGAAACCATCTGTATAATTATTGAAACCCGCTTCTACAGTATGATTCACAAAACTGCTTTCATATATCATGAATTCAAAAGGATGATAGATAAATTGTGCATTCACATATTTAGGCTTGTTTATTAAACCACTGTATTTGAACAATAAACTTTTTTGTTGCGTAAGGCGATAAGTAACTGCTTCATCAAGAGATATAAGCCCTCTTCTTAATCCAGCGTAATATGGTGAAGAAAAATAGTTATTTGAAAATAAAGAAATCTTTTCCCCGATCATTTCATAGGAAATGCCTCCTGCAAAACCCGCATTTGCTAAGCCTTTGGCGCTATGCTCAATACCAAGAGAAGCTTCATGGCTAACACCGCCTTCTATTTTTACGCGGCTGGCAGAATCTATCTTAAAGGAAGTGGAAAAACTACCAAGATGTGTTTTTGTGTTTAATAACGGATTTGTATTGTATAAATAATTTACCTGTGCGGGTAAACCGCTACGCATAGATCTCTGGTACTTTGTACCGATTGTTTTACCAAAGTCAACCATATTATCCAGGCTGCTGTAAAGCATATAATTATTATCTATACCCAGCACTTCTATGCTGCTGTTACCGGTAACATTATATCCCAACTTTACGCCTCTGCCGTTCATATTAAAATCATAGTCAGAGCCGTAAATATTTCCCAGCTCAGCAAGCATCTTTTTCGATCGTAGCGTTAACCTTGTATCATAGATATTTACATATTTATATTGCGAGAAATAATCTGTTACCGTGTTGAATTCCATCGCTACATTCGATGCTATTTGCTGCTGCACATTGCCTCTGAGCCTGTATATATCATTATTTTTATTCAGTCTGTTGTAGGCAGCCTCAATAAAATTTGTTTTGGTATTCAAAAAATTATTTTGCAATACCTGCCTGTTGCTGGTAAGCGTACGGATAGGAATATTAGAATTAGCTATAAGCCTGTCTTTGGCAATCTCATATGCCATTACCGACAATGAATAATCTGTAAAAAAAGTTGTATTGCCCTTTTGCTGCAGATCTATCTTTACCAGTTTTCTTTCACGTGGTTGCAAAATCACATTTATGGATTGCTGCCTTATAACCAAATTCTGCGAAGGACTTAATGTAAGATGCAATCGTAGGTTTTTGATATCATAACCCGGATTTTCAATAAAAAAACTTACGGCATTTTCTCTTGCATCGGGATTGTAAAAATTATCGATACCTGAACTGATGATAGCAATATAATCCTGGCTTTCTTTGCTTAGATAATATCTTGCATGCAGCGTATCTTTAAGCTGGCCTGTAGTAGTATAATCTACAATAAAATCTATATAGTTATCGCCGGACATAAGCAACTCAATGCCTGCTATCATTTTTGTTTGCAGGTTCAGAGCCTGGCCGGCATCTACATTTCCTCTAAACCCCGGGAAGAATAGCATATTCGGATATGACTTTACAGGACGAATACTTTCAATCGTGACATTTTTAGTCTGGTTGTTTTGAATGCGCAAGGTATTGGAAAAAGTTTTTCCCGGTTCTAATAAAATACTATCCTGGGTAAAAAAAGCATAAATATTTTTATTATGTTGAGCCGATAGGTTAACACTCAAAATAATAAACAAAATTATAGCCGGGATTACTCTAATAATATTTTTGGTCATTACAAATTCGTAAAACTATAAATCACATTAGTCAGGTAAGTTACACCTGTGGGTTTATTAAACAAAATACCGGTTTGTGATGGTGGTATTGTGTATTTTATGGATAGTTGTTTGTTTAAAACAGGCGTGGCATTACGGATAATGTTTTGAGACGTGGCTGATAAGGGCTTCGAAATCACCTGTGTTTCGCCCGTACCGTTTTCAACAGTTACAATGGACACAGGAATAGATGTAGGCGTAGAATTCAGCGTAAAATAGTTACCGGAGCTTTTCACATACACCTGAAACGGTTTGTTGTTGGTGATATTGATATGTCCCGGCATATTTACACTTTTCCCGGTTTGGTAGTCTGCGGAGGTTAAAAAATTAAATACCACTGACTGGTTTTCATCTTTAAGCCGTATATAGCTTATGGCATTGGTAACAATGGTTACAGCTATTGTCTTAACATCGGCAACTGAATTATCGTTGCTGCGAGTACGTACATCCAAATTAAATGTGTAGGTCCCTGCTTCAAAAAAATTGCTTGCCAGCTCAGCCGACAGTATTTTTATTTTTAACGGAACAGAGGTTTTGTTGCCGGCTGCTACCGGCAAGGCAGTTGAATTTAAAGCCTGGTAAGCATTTGTAAGCGTTTTAGTACTAAAAACTGTATTGTTACTTGTAATTTGTAAAGCAGACAAAGGCCTGGTGGAAGTAACTCCTCCCCCAGCCGGCGTAAAAGTGATGGGCGCCTGTCCCTTAATCTCTACAAATGAAGGAACCGTATGCCCTATCTCTAAGTTATTTAATGTTATTTCGTAATCTGTGCCGGTAAAATTTTCCGCATTTAAAGCTACAGAATAATTTAGCGTGCTGCTATTCCATACAGTAAAAGCAGGAACGTTAATGTTCATCTTTCCCCCGCCGGACGGTTCTATATCATTATATATTAAAGAATGAGGCTGATTATGAACAATATCCGCAGAATAGGTACCCGCTATAAACATATTGGATACAAAACTATTTGCTGCTATTCGATAATTAATCATTATATCACCTGAATAAGCACGGCTACCAGCGTATAACGGTTGAAGAAACGATTGGAAACTTGTAGTAATGAATCTTTCCGGTATTGGCCATTGTGTACTTAATCCTGAGCTTCCGGGTGAATAACCGGCTATACTTGATAACTGAAAATTAACCAACGAAGTAGGCAAACTATAAATACCGTTATTGTGTATGAAATTCTGATTGGTAGAACGCAGCATTACAAATCTATTAATGGTAGTTCTTCTCCAACCTAATCCACCCATAAACAAATAACCGGAATTAAGTGTTGCAAAATATTCAGTTTCGTTTAAAATATTATCCTGAGTTAGATTAAGATCAATTGACTGGGAATTTCCATTAAAAGAATGAAACAGCAAATAGATGATTGCCAGGCATTGTAAAACCTTTTTCATTTCGCGTTTATAAACTTAGATTCTTTTCACCTACCCTTACGTTTGCAGCGCTTCCTACTCTTAAAATAGCTACGCCCGCGAATTCGCCTTTGTGTTTTTCGGGAATATCGAAGAATACAATTTGTTCCGCATCCGGCATCATAGAAACAGGCACAGGCTCAAGTTTGGTTTCCTCACCTGTTGATTTATTGGTAATTTCAAAATCTATAGATGAGTCGCTGGTGGTGTTGCCAATATTTTTCACCTTCACAGCTATTCTGTTATACGCCTTATCAGCAATTGTTACTTTGCCTATATGATTAATAGCCGTAAAGTCAAGATCTTCTTTCGTATTGTTTTCAGGTGTGTAATAAACATGTAAACCAAATTCAAATAAAACTTTTATACCGATATTATTATTTTTTATGTATTCATCGCTCTGCTGCGCTATTTGTGTAAGCATCAGCATAGAGTTGGTTACTACATTAGTTGCATTTGCTGGAACGCTCATCATCACATTTAATTGTTTTGATTCGCCGGGCTGCACGGTTACATTGGTTTCTGAAAGTTTTAACCAACCGGCATTCGACCTGGGTAATGTACCCGCATTTGCATACACTTTTTCACCGGTAGAATCCCTGTACCAGTCACTCAAGGTCGCTTTAAAAGCAAAAGGCATTTTACCCCCGTTTGTAATTGTGACTGTTTGAGTAGCGCTGCTGCCGGGCCCGCCCGTAAAAAACAACCTGGTAGGAGAAACAGTGATACCCTGGGCATAACTACTTACAATACCGGCAACCAAAACAGTTAGGATTAATAACGACCTGTGCATATACATTGTTATATAATAATTTGATTAAAAAAAAGAGTCTCGTGGAACTTTACTCTGTAAAAATAAAATAAAGTTTTGTATGAGACTCTTTTTTTTATCACCGGTTTAGGGTTGTGTAAAAGTATACACTATAGTTTGCTGGTAAGTGCCCTGAGGCTTACCAAGAATATCTGATTGTGCTTTGGCAGCAGGAATGCTATACTTTACATCAATTGTTTTTATGCCTGGTGTTACGCCTGTTAATATAGGTTGATCAGCTGCTGTGAGAGTTACTTTTGTAGCAGTACCACTTCCGGGTGCGGTGGGGGTAATGTCCATAACACCTACAGGAATGATATTTGAACCGTTTTTAAAATTAGCTTCTAATGCTTTTACGGTCACCTGGAAAGTTTTTGTAGCGGTCACCTTCAAATGTCCGGCAAGAGATACTACCTGATCAACTGTGTACGATGCAGCATTTGGGTAATCAAATACAACCGCTGCAGCACCAGGCGTTTGTCCGGGAACAGTTTGATTACCTGGCTCTGTAGTGATAAAGTCAGTCAGATTGATCTTCACGTTAGTAGAAGATGTTGCTTGTGCTTGCGCAACGCTGATGAATCCAAAAACAGAAACAGCAGCTAAGATTAAGGTTTTTTTCATGTTAATTTTTTTTAATTTTGGGGTTATTAAATTTTTATATGTTTGTTTGAAATGCCTGTTATCGTGATGTCAATGTATAAATTACAGTATTCGAGTACGTTCCCGGGCCAGCTCGTAAAATATGCTGCTGCGATTTTTCCGGAGATATAGAATATTTAATATTTATATTTTTGTACAAATTTGGATGACCGTTTGTGATCAAAGGCTGGTTGTTTGTTTGTAGCTCTTCAATAGAATTAAGTATTACATCTTTTGCCTTCACATCGGTATTATCAACTTCCAATTTTACTACAGAAGCAGGAAAGGTTAAATGACTGCCCGATCTGAAGTTTTCCAAGGCCGCTCTTGCTACCAAATTATAATAAACGGTAGAAGATAATAATAAGTGAGATTGTTTCAATGTAGAAATGCCATTCGTAAAATCATTGCTATTCTTAAAAATCATATCCACTCTTTGGCCATCAATTTTCTGAGAGGTTAACTGGAAAAAATCGTTCACTATAATATTTATCTCAGCTTTGGCCTCTACCTGGGAGAAAGAGATAATCGGAGCAATAAAAAATAAAAAGGATAATGAATATTTTAATTTCAGAATTGAAGCTTGAATCTTTGCATTTTTAATTATATACAATTTCATCTTTTATTTTTGGTGGTGCAAAATTAGACAGGTTGTACAATATGGCAAAGTATTTTGATAGGATTGCGAAATTTAATAACCTATGTTAAGTTTTTCATTTGTTTACTTCGATTTCACTATAGAAGGTCTCTTACGCAGCCGTATTTTTTTATTCAAAACAAACTATTTTTTATTTTGTTGACTAAAAGTTTTTCGGAAATGAAGTTTCCGACTTGTTTCATATGTAGTTACGGATAAGCTATTGAGATTACAAATTCACGATATGGCTTCGGTATTACGAATCCCGAACAGCGATGTACTCCGCCGGCATATAGTTGCTCGCATATCAGTTGTTGCCGAGTAATGAAATTCGCACCAAGCTACGCATCTATAACTACGCTACGTTTTTATGACGTAACCTCCGAGTCTATCTTTGCGAACGCCGTACTCCGACAGTTGCGGAGTCCATCGGACGGAGCGAAGCAATCTCAAATATTTAACTGCCACATGTTTTACTGCTTAAAATAAATTATTTCAGCTCCTGCAACTCCACCAGGCGTTTATACCTGCCGTTTTCGATCCTGATAAGTTCATCGTGGTTGCCACGTTCTACGATCATTCCCTTATCGAGAACTACGATTTCATCCGCATTGCGGATAGTGCTTAGCCTGTGTGCAATAACTATGGAGGTCCTGTTTTGCATCATGTTGTTGATAGCGTCCTGTACCAGCTTTTCGCTTTCTGTATCCAGCGAAGAAGTAGCTTCGTCGAGAATCAGAATGGGTGGGTTTTTAATTACAGCGCGTGCAATGGTTAATCTTTGCTTTTCACCACCGCTGAGCTTGCTGCCGCGGTCGCCGATATTGGCATTATACTGATCTTCCTTTTTGAGGATAAAATTATGGGCATTGGCAATTTTTGCGGCCTGTACAATGGCTTCCTGTGAAGGGTTCTCCAGGCCAAGTGCAATATTATTAGCAATCGTATCATTAAAAAGTATAGGCTCCTGTGTCACAATGCTCATGAGCCTTCTGACAGAATGCAAGGAATAATCTTTAATGTTCACGCCGTCTATCAACACATCTCCACCTGTAACATCATGAAAACGGGGCACCAGGTCTGCCAGCGTAGACTTGCCAGCACCCGAAGACCCTACCAGCGCCACTGTTTTGCCTTTTTCTATCGTGAGGTTGATATTTTTCAGGATGGTAAATTCATCGTAAGCAAAATCAACATTTCTGAATTCAATTTTATCATTAAAACCTGTAAGCACCTTTCCGTTTATATTATCATCCACTGTCACAGGCGTGCGCAACACCTCTTCGATGCGTAAAATAGCTGCCGAGCCTTTGTTGAGGTTGCTGAAAGAGGTGCTCAGGGTTTTGATGGGATTGATAACGTTGTAAAAAACGGCAAGGTAGGTAAAGAAAGTAGAAGCATCCAGGTCTATCTCACGGCCAATAATCAGCCTGCCGCCAAACCACAGAATGCCCACAAACACCATCACGCCCATAAACTCTGAAACAGGCGATGCCAGGTCGCGCCGGCGGGAAATCTTATTGCGTGCCGCAAGCAGTTCATCATTGATAGCATGGAATTTTCCCCTTAGAATATTTTCTACATTAAATGCTTTGATTACCCGCAATCCGTTAAGCGTTTCATCCAGCACAGATAGAGATTCCCCATGTTTGATGGCCGCTTCATTAGAACTTTTCTTTAAAGACTTGGATATGCGGCCAAGAATAAAGCCAATGAAGGGAATGGCAATCACAATGGCCAGCGTAAGCTGTGGGCTCAGGTATACCAGGAATGAAAAAGTAAGGATAATTGTCAACGGGTCTCTTACCCACCCTTCCAGCGCGCCTACTACAGAAGCTTCCACTTCATTCACATCGTTGGTTACACGGCTGATCAGGTCGCCTTTACGCTTCTGGGTAAAATAGCCGATAGGCAGGTTCAGGATTTTATCGTACAGGTCTGCGCGGAGATTATTCACAATCCTGTTTTTCATAGGGTTTAATATGTAAACCGATAAATACAGGAACAGATTTTTCAGGAAAATAGCAATCACCAGTATGATGCAGATGATGCCCAGCAGTTGTATATTGGAATAGCTTTTTATTTTCTGCAAAGCAAATAAGCGCAAATCATCGAGCAGTCGGAAATCTGCAGGCTTGCTAAAGATATCTGATTTTTCTAAAAAAATCAGGTCAAAGAAAGGCTTGAGCATCCCAAAACTGGCAAGCGCAAAAATGATAGATAATACAGTAAAAACAAAATAAAGAACTATTTTTCCTTTGTACCTGCTCAGATAATAAAAAACTCTCGAATATTTCTTCATCAAACTAAATTAAACATTTGCGGCAAAGATAATTCAATCATAATCATTATTTTTACATTTTACAAAATACTGAAAATTATGGTAGAAGGAAAACGTCAAAAGCAGGTAGCAAGTGTAGTTCAACAGGAATTGAATGATATTTTCCGTCACCTGGGCATCAACATGATCCATGGCGGCATGGTATCTATATCTTCCGTAAAAATTACACCTGACCTGCTGGAATCAAGAGTATACCTGAGTTTCTTCCAGATAGAAGATAAGCAACAGGCGTTAAAAACCATTCAGCAAAAAGAATGGGAAATAAAAAAAGAGCTGGCTGTAAAAGTAAAAAACCAACTCCGAAGAATGCCGGTATTGAAATTCTACGAAGACGATACCCTTGACTATGTATTTAAAATGGAAGAAGTTTTCGATAAAATAAAAAAAGAAGAAGACAACAACGAAGCGTAACACTTCTGCGTCCCGGCAGCACACAATATGAACTTTTTATTTGCATGGCGCTATTTCAGGTCTAAGAAATCAACCAACGTAATTAATATTATTTCGTGGATCAGTATTATTGCCATCATGGTGGGCACAGCCGCACTGATCGTTGTGCTCAGCGCATTCAATGGCTTTGAAGGATTGATCAAATCTATGTACGGTGATTTTTATTCTGATGTAAAAATAATGCCTGCACAAGGAAAGTTTATGGAGATTACACCCGCACAACTCGCTGCAATCAGGCAAAATAAACTTGTGGATAAAACAAGCCTATTACTGGAAGAAAAAGCGGTATTGGTAAATGGTGAGATACAGACAATTGTGCTCATAAAAGGCGTAGACAGCAATTACAACCATCTTTCCGGTGTAAAAAATCACCTGGATGCCGCCGGTAATTTTGATCTCGGTACAGTAGATACGCCTGCCATTGTTCTGGGAGGAGGCATAGAAAACTCCATTCAGTCTTATGTCAACATGGAACATCCGCTAACGATTTATTTACCTAACAGAAATGCATCAAGCTTTACCGATCTGCAGACTGCCATGAATTCCTTTAACATCAGGCATTCAGCCACATTCAGAATACAGGAAGAGTTTGACAATAAATATGCTTTTACAAACATCGGATTTGTCAGGTACATGCTGGATCTGCCGGAAAATGTTTACAGTAATATTGATGTAAAGCTGAAACCCGGCTTCAACGCAGACAAAGTAAAAAAAGAATTGAGTGCAGTGTTGGGCAACAGCTATAAACTACAGACAAGGTATGAGCAGAACCAGAGCCTGTACAGTGTGATGCAAATGGAAAAATGGATTATTTACATAATCCTCTCGCTAATACTGGTGATTGCCGCTTTTAACATGATAGGTGCACTTACGATGCTGGTACTGGAAAAACGGAAAGATATTGCCATCCTGAAAGCGCTTGGCGCCAATGATAAGCTGATACAAAATATTTTCCTTTCAGAAGGGTTTTTACTGGCCATTATCGGTGGCGGTCTGGGGATGATAGTTGCATTTATAGTATGCCTGATACAGATCGTTTATAAACCGGTCAAACTTACCGGTGGATCTTTTCTCGTAGATTACTATCCTGTGAAAATAAATATTTTTGATTTCCTGCTGGTGGGTGCCACTGTTTTTGTTGTAGCCGTCCTAGCATCGTGGGTACCTGCGAGAAAGGCAGCCACTAAATTCTTCAGTTTAAAAAGCTAATCTTCCAGGATAAGCTTGCGCAGCATATTGAGCCCGAATTTTATAGCAGCTTCTTTGTTGCGTTGCCTGTTGTACTGAAAACTAAATTCCTCTGCCGCCACTTTTTTATTATTGGCTACAGCTATCCACACCGTACCTACAGGCTTGCCTTCAATTCCATCCGGCCCTAAAATACCTGTAGTAGCGATCGTGTAATCACTCTGCATGAGCTCACGTACGTTTGTCGCCATTTGCGTGGCAACCTCTTTACTCACAACGCCATAGG
Organism: Bacteroidota bacterium; assembly: GCA_023422835.1. Taxonomy (GTDB): domain Bacteria; phylum Bacteroidota; class Bacteroidia; order Chitinophagales; family Chitinophagaceae; genus Haoranjiania; species Haoranjiania flava. The sequence goes on from JAFAGI010000007.1 coordinate 227,892, forward strand.
TTGCGATATCCTCAGGGCTGATATGCAGAACCTGTTTCTTTATGTCGTTGGAATAACATACAACGCTGCCAGAAAAGAACTGGCTTGCACCTGCATTTTCTGTAAACATAGCTGCAAGTGCACCGCCCGTGCAGCTTTCAGCGGTTGAGAGCGTTTTGTTTCTTTGTTTTAAAAGTTCGGCTACGGTCTGGTCAAGGGTTTTATCATCCAGGGTTACCACAACATCTTTAATTGTATGCCTGAGGTTTTCAAACTGGGTATCTAAAAGGCATTGAGTTTCGGCAGCATCTTCACCTGTAGCTGTCAGCCGCAGCCGCACAGAGCGCACATTCGGCAGATAGGCAAGCTTAATGTTATTTGGTAGGGCAGCTTCAAAATCTTTTAATCTTTCTGATAAAAAACTCTCGCCGATTCCCAATGTAGTGAGTGTTTTATGAAAAATTACTGGCAACTCATATTTTTCCCTAATAAGTGGAATTACATATTCCTGCATGATAGCCTGCATCTCATGCGGAACGCCGGGCATGCTTACAAATATTTTCCCGTTTTTTCCAAATAGCATGCCGGGTGCAGTACCGTTTTTATTGGGTATTACTTTGCAGACATCCGGCACTTCCGCCTGTTTATAATTAGATTCCAGTAAAGGTCGGTTAGTTGATTGAAAAATATTTTTTACATGTTGCAAAGTTTGTTCGTCCACAACCATCTTTCCGCCAAAGTAGCTATTCAGCAATGGCTTTGTAATATCGTCGGCAGTAGGCCCCAGGCCTCCTGTGATAAGAATAATATCAGAGACACGTGCAGAGTCGTCCAATGCTTCCCAAATATCATCCCATTGGTCACCTACCGCAACTCGGTGCCGCATCCACACGCCTATTTTATTGAGCTCAGCAGCAATAAAAGCGCTGTTTGTGTCAATCACCTGGCCAATCAACAATTCATCTCCTATAGTAATGACGGAGGCGTATATTTTCATTTTCATGTGTATTTATTTAGTGCGCCGCTTGCGGTTCTTTTTTAATGGTCACATGGAATAGCCCTTATTCATTCGCGGTTGATATGCAACATTGCTTATGGCTATTTGCTAATATATTTTCAGAGCAAATGTAGACAAAAAAGAATCGTATTGTTTAGAAAAAACTCCAACCTACATTCGAAAGAAGCATGTTGCGAATTCTATCACGCAGAGACCGCAAAGGTTCACGCAAAGAAAAAATATCCATGATGTCAAATGAAAAACACCTGACACGGAATTTTTTTACTTTTTACCTCTCACTTTTTCACCATTACCCAAACAAGAAAGACTGCCTCAAAGACAGTCTCTCCAAACAATGTAATAATATATAGAAACTAAATAATAAAATACCATTGTAAAACAATGGCATTCTATTTAATTTTCTAATGTCAATTAATGAGCAGCTTTAACTGAATCTTTAACTGCTTCAGCAACTTGTTTTGCTGAATCTAAAGTAGCATCAGTAGCAGCATCTACAGAATCAACCATTGCATTAGCTGAATCAGTAACTGCTTCAGTTTGAACGTTAGCTACTGAATCAGCAGTATCGTTAGTTGTAGAAGTGTTACAAGCTGCAAAAGTTGCTCCGATAGCTAATACTAAAAATAATTTTTTCATTTTTCGTTTTGTTTTAATTATTAAATTTAATGATTATGCTATTTAATACGGAAAATAAAAAAAGGTAACCCGCTGCCTGAAAAATATTTTTAAAATTTTTTTCAGGTGGTCTGAAAACAGGCATGTGAGAATAAGTATCTAAACTTCAATTTCTTTAAAATATATTAAATTACCTGTATTAAAAAAAGGTTTGCCAAAATGGGTTACTTTTACACATCAATTCGTATTAAATAATATCACTGTGATACCGGAACTGGACGACAAAGATTTATTGGAAGGCCTGGCAAAGAATGATTCTGCTGCAATAAAAGAGATTTATACCAAAAATTTCGGCATTATTCAATCCTTTATTATCAACAACAGCGGCACACAGGACGATGCAAGGGATATTTTCCAGGAGGCGATGATTACATTGTATGAAAAAGCGAATGATAAGGATTTTGTACTCACCAGCCAGATAAGAACTTATTTGTATTCAGTTGCGAGAAACCTATGGTTGAAAAAACTTTATAAGCAAAACAGGTATGTAAGCGCAGAAGTGATGGGACTGGAAGAAGCCATTGCAGTAGAGGATGACCTGGAATTGCACGAGCAAAAAAACGAGGAATACAATATTATGATGAATGCGCTCAATAGCCTTGGAGAACCTTGTAAAACTTTGCTTGAAGAATTCTATCTAAACAATAAGGATATGACCGCATTGACTGAGATGTTTGGCTACACAAACAGTGACAATGCTAAAAACCAAAAATATAAATGCCTTGTAAGATTGAAGAAACTATTTTTTGCTAATTATCATAATATAAAAGAGTGATGGACAGAATAAAACTTTTAGAATCCATTGAACGATACCTTAACAATGAAATGAACGAAGAAGAACTGACGAAGTTTGAAGAACTGCGCAAAACTTCTGCTGACGTTGATATGATGGTAGTAGAACACAGGTTCTTTCTGTCTAAACTGGAGGGATTTGGCAAAAAAAGAAACTTCCGCCTAGCTTTACAGGCTACCCACAATCAGCTCGTTTCCGATGGCAAAATCTACGAATTTGAGGCACCTAAACAACCTAAGATTGTAGCGCTTTATAAAAAATATAAAAAAACTACCGGCATCGCGGCCTCCATAGCAGGCATTACCGCCCTGCTCATCAGCGGGCTGGTCACTTTTATCTCTCCTCATAAAAATGATGTTAAGATCCAACAACTGAGCCGTGACATTGCACAAATTAAAAAAACGCAAAATTATCAATACAGGAAATTAAAAGAAGTTGACTCCAAAATACCGGAAGGCGCTGTACTTGCCGGCGGGGGCTCTGCTTTCCTCATAGACAATGCAGGATACCTCATCACCAATGCTCACGTGCTGAAAGGTACCGGAGCTATCGTGGTTGACAACATGGGTAAAGAATTCAACACCGTCATCGTTCATGTGGATCATACCAAAGACCTGGCAATTTTAAAGATCAAAGACAACGATTACAGAAATGTAAAAGCGTTGCCCTATTCTTTAAAACGTAAGAATATGGACTTGGGTGAAGAAGTATTTACTTTAGGATATCCGCGCAACGAGGTTACCTACAACTCAGGATACATTAGCGCACAAACAGGCTATGACGGCGATACGTCTTCCTTCCAGCTCTCCCTGCTGGCCAACCCGGGCAACTCAGGCGGGCCGGTTTTTAATAGAAAAGGGGAAGTTGTTGGCGTACTAAGCACCCGCCAGGCAAAAGCAGAAGGTGTGGTATTCGCTATTAAATCTAACGAAGTATTCCAGGTTATCCGAGACTGGAAAACCAGCGATACAGTTGCCAACAACCTGAAACTGCCGATTGTGCAGAACAATAAGCTGATCACAGACAACAGGGTTGAGCTGCTGAAAAAGCTGGATGATTACGTTTTCATGGTAAAAGCGTACAATTAATATACATGGTTATTGATGTGAGAGTGGGCCCGAAAGGCTCACTTTTTGTATATCCACAATAAACTTTACAACACACGCAACGTCTAAAGTATGTAATTTTTACAATCAACCATTCATGAAATCAACTATTATACAATCTCTTTTATCAGCAACCTTTTTCCTATTTTTTCATAATGCGAACAGTCAACAAATTGTTGACATTCGATTTAACCTGTATGCCGACAGCGTAAAAACCACGATTGATAATTATATAAATGTAGAAGGAAAACTTTCTAACGGGAGGTATATTCCTTTAACAGAAAAAGAGATCAGCTTTAGCTCTGACTACGGCAGATGGAAGGGCAACTGCCTGCTGATTGATAAGAAAGACAATCTTAATGCTATAAAAATTACTGCTTCACTGAAGTCAAATCCTGAAATTCAGAAATCTACCACAGTCTACGTACAAAAATACGATGATCCGGGCTATTACCTCACAGAACAGGATTATATGAATCAGCTCCGCAAACGGCAGCAACGCAGCCGTAGGTTGTAACAGCTAAAAAGTTTACTTTTGGCTTATGGAAAACCCGTGGAAAATAATATCCGCCAAAGACTTGTATGATAACCCCTGGATAAAGCTCACCGAGTTCAATGTGGTAAACCCTTCGGGCGGCAAAGGCATTTACGGCAAAGTACATTTTAAGAACATTGCCATCGGCATCGTGGCATTAGACCTGTCAAATAATATATACTTGGTGGGCCAGCATCGCTTTACACTGAACAGTTACTCCTGGGAAATTCCTGAAGGCGGATGCCCGGAACATGAAGCGCCGCTGGAAGCAGCCAGGCGTGAACTTCTTGAGGAAACAGGCTTGCATGCGGCATACTGGCAGGAGTTGATGCGCCTGCATTTATCCAATTCCGTTACCGATGAGCTGGCAATTGTATATGTTGCAAAAGAGCTTACACAACACGACAATGACCTGGAAGAAACTGAAGATATATCCGCTGTAAGGATCCCGTTTAGTGAAGCTTTGAATAAAGTATTGGCCGGTGAAATCACGGATGCCATCACGGTTGCAGCTATATTAAAAATGGCTGTATCAGTACCCGAACTTAATCAGCCCTCTTAAAGGCGTTGATCTTACCTTCAGTATAAATTCATTAATCAGGTTGATATCTGCCAGCAAGGCAAAAACCGCAAATGTGAATATCAGCCCAAAAAATCCGCCGAAAAGGTGCGCTGAGTGGTTGATATTGCCTGCCTGCTTCTTATCAAGATAATAAGAGATGGCAATGTAAATAAAACCAAATAAAAATGCAGGCATGTACAATGGTATAAACACAATACCCATGTAATTCATTGGATTGATAAGCATGTAAGCAAATACTACCGCCGAGATTGCGCCTGATGCCCCCAAGCTCCTGTAATAATAATTGTCGCTGTTTTTACTATAGGAAGGCAGCAGGCAGAAAAACAAAGCGCCAAGATAGAGCAGTAAATACAACACAGAGCCCAGTCCGATACCGAATATAGCTTTGAAAACGTCTTCTATTTCCCGGCCGAAAATAAAAAGCGTAAACATATTAAAGAAAAGGTGAGCCATATCTGCATGTATAAAGCCGCAGGTAAAAAACCTGTACCACTCTCCCCTTTTTGAAATAGCCGGCGGAAAAAAAATAAGCTTATCCAGTAAATTCTGGTTGTTGAAAGCCATGAAAGAGATAATACTGGTAATAGCTATAATTATAATCGTGATCATTTAGCACGGGATATTTAGGGCAAAATAACAATAAAAATCAAAACCGACCTAAACATGATGGTATTTTTCATTTTTTAAAATGGTGCAGGCGCGGTAAAGTTGCTCTGAAAGTATCAACCTTACCAGCATGTGCGGGAATACCAGCCTGGAAATGCTCCAGGTAAAATCTGCTTTTTGAAAAATGGATTGGTCTACCCCGAAAGCGCCTCCAATAAGGAATACCAGGCGCCTTGCCGAAGCATTGGCTTTATGCTGAATGTAAGCAGCCAGCTCGGGCGACGATAAATTTTTGCCCCGCTCATCCAGCAATACCAAAACATCATCCTGCTGAATGACCGATAACACTGATTTGGCTTCTGTTGATTTCAGTTCATCTGCTGACAATGCCGCTGCATTTTTTACAGGGGCAATGATCTTCCATTCCGCAGGAAAATATTTATTCAACCTTTTGGTAAAATCTTCCACTCCTTCCCGGATATAAGGTTCATGTGCTTTACCAATAGACAGGAGCAGGATTTTCATGTGTATAATTTTTAATTCGCCGCTTTGCCGCTGTTTTTAATGGTCGCATGGAATAGCCTTTATTCATTCGCGGTTGGTATGCAGCATCCTTATGGTTATTCCATTTATATAAATTTATATTTTAATAGTTGATACACTTTGCATTGTTTTCAACCAGGTAGATTCTTTAGTTCGGGCATGCCAAAATATTTTTGAAAAAGAAAATTGGTAAGCCAGCCGCTGCATAGACCTACCACAGTACCACCTAAAATGTCGCCGGGGAAATGTACGCCCACGTACACCTGTGCATAGCTGACTAAAGCTGCCCATACCAGGAATAACCATGCCCAATCCCTGAGATAAGGCCGCAGTGTGAGAAAAAAGAAATAGCCAATACCAAAATGGTTAGCCGCGTGGGATGAAGTAAAGCTATAGCCTCCCGAGCAATGTGGCAGCAGCAGGCGTGCCTGCTCACGCAAGCCTGCTAAATTACAGGGCCGTATCCTATCGAAAGTATTTTTAAAAAATGAACTGCTGATCTGGTCTGAAATGATAACGGTAAGAATAGCAAATAGCAGCCAGGACCACGATTTTTTTCCAAAATTATAAAACACCATCAACAGCATGAAAATGTACAAAGGAACCCAGGTATATTTATTGCGGAATAAAGGTGCAATGCCGTCGAAAGCTGCGGAAGTCCATTGGGTATTGATCTTTAAGAACAACCAGGTATCCCATTTTTCCAGGATTTGAAGTATATCGCTTGTTATGATAGCCTCAATAAACATTAAACTGTTTCTATTTGACAGATGTGATGATATAGCATTTCTTCAGAGTATTTTCCCTTGTATGATCCCTCAAAAAATTCAAAGATAATTTAGTTACATGAAAATCGTTGTACGCTTTCAGTATATTAAATTTTGTATTCATCATTCGCAGGCTGTCGAGTGTGGGCTGCGTTATAAAAATGCGCGGGTTTTCTTTTTCCAGAAAAGCCGATACATCCTGCATGTTAGTTAAAGTTACAGGCTCCTTATCTCCATAAAACCTGTATTGTGTAGAATAATGATCCATTGCGTGCTCATAACGTTCCTGCGTAAGATTGACATCCTGCGCGGCTTTCATACCGGCTTGGTACTGCATAAGAAAAGGATAGAAATAAAGATTCATGAACGGGTAAAGCACACAGGCAAATGCAAAAGAATACAACATGGTCTTATGCAGGCTGTCTTTTTTATTCATGGTAAATAAGAAACATACGCCTGCAATGATGATACCTGCTACCATGACTATGTATTTACCGGGGTTATTGATCAGCCAACTCAGCAAAATAATAAATACCACACTCAGACAAAACAGCACAAACTGAACAATAGCAAGGTTCCTGGCTGTTTGTGTTTTTGCTAACGCAGACAAATAGGCCGCTACTGCGATGGAAAAGTGCGGAAACAGGATAATAATATAATGCGGCAATTGAAAATCAGATACAGAAAAAATAAGGAAAGTCAGCAATGCCGCGCCATACAGTATCCATCTCTCACCAGTAAGTTTTAACTGCTTTGCACCTTTTAACAATGCAAATAAAAATATTACACTCCATGGCAGAAAAGCCCACAGCGTTGTATGCAGGAAGAAGGAATTGTCACCACTGCCTTTGATAGGCCCTGTATTGAAGAACCTGCCGAACTGGCTGTCCCACAGGAAAAATTGTATACCTGAAACATTTTGCTTATCAAACACAACTTTTTCAGGGTGCAGGTCAAATTGAGTATATAAGGCGTAAAGCTCAGGGAAAATCACCAACAGTATCAGCACGATCAGCAGGTACCATTTCACTTTAAAAAATTCTTTCCACTGCCTGCTTAGGATAAAGTACAGCGCCAGCCCGCCTGCAATGGTGAGCAGTACAAAAATGCCTTTGGTCATGACGGCAAAGCCTGAAAACAGCGCAGCCATTAAGATATAGCTTAGTTTATCCTCACGGTAAGCCAGCAATATATAATATGTAGCAGCTATAATAAGTGTTGTAAGATACGGCTCGGCTTTAACATCAAAATTACTGATTACGCCATGCAATGCAATCACATACACCAGGACTGCACATTTTGCCACAACATTGTTGTAAAGTTTAGCAGCTATTTTGTAAGTATAATAAATGCCTGTCAGCCAGAAAAGAAACGCAGGGAGTTTGTATCCAAATGCATTAATGCCAAAAATCTTAAAGCTTATCGCGGCCATCCAGAAAGGAAAATGCGGTTTGTCCAGCCAGTCTTTTCCGTAGGCGAAAAGATTCAGCCAGTCATTTCTTTGGGCCATATTTTTGGCAATATCAGCATACAGAATGCTGTCGCCCGTAAAAACCTGCGTAAAAATGCCTGTTGCATTCAACACAATGCCTAAGGCCAACAGTGGCCGGAAATATTGTTGAAGGAATCTGTCCATAATAAAAGTACGCGCAAAAGTAAGCAATTGCGCATACTTTATTTCAGCTTTACAGGCTGATATTTATCATAGCATTACTACAATATAATTATTAAAGCGTACATACAGCGATCACCGGTTATGTGGTTAGTCTGCCACCACCCTGTAGGTTTTCTTCGCAGTATGTTGCTTTCCATACCTGTCGGTAGCGCGCACTTCAATGATATGTTCGCCCGCATCCAGTTTAAAAGGAATACCCGCAGACCATAAGTGTGTGCTCAATAAAGCATTTGAAGGGCGGCGGCCGGGGACTACGGTTTCAGAAGCATCCCAATCCATCAGTGATTTCATATAGTTAGGATCCGCAGATTCTGTGTAGTCCATTTTTTTCCATTTACCAACCCCCACCCTGAATTCTACCAGGTCAGTTTTATGTCCCATAAAGAAATTAGCATAGATCAGCGCAGAGGTTCTTTTGTTTTGGGCAATTACTTTGGGTGCATAAATTTCAATCTGGTAATCTGCCGGCTTACCCATTACCTGGTATTGAATATCATATGTATTTTGTTTGATGTTGAGATAAGCATAACCTCTTGGTGTGCCGTCGCGCATGGTACCATCAGGAAACGCTTTATTTGCGGTATTTCCGGAATACCAGTCGCCCGATGTGGTGCCTGCATTGTATTCATGAAGCGGTTGTTTACCAAACCATCCGTGTTTTTCGGTGTAATAGATCTGCTCCTGGAAATGCGTGTGTGCCGACATAAGCAATACATTCGAAAAATCTTTCAGTATAGCAAAAAACCGCTTTCTGTCTGCATCTCTGAAGTGGTTGCTGCCGCCTGAGGCGTTATCCAAGGGAATGTGGTATGAAATCACCAACAGTTTGTTTTTATCAATATGCCTGAGGTTGTTTTCCAGAAAGTCCAACTGGTCTGGCCTGAAACCGCCTATATAACCTTTTCCATCGCGGGGGTCGGGGTAGATAATGTTATCCAGGATGATAAAATGTGCATCAGCATAATTCCAGGCATAATTATTCGGGCCGAAGTTTCTTTCAAAACTCTCATCAGACAAGCTATCTGCAACAGCATCCAGGTTCATATCATGGTTGCCCATCACATGATACCAGGGAATGCCCAGCGTGGAAATATATTTTTTATAAGGCTCGTGCAATGTAAGGTCATCTCCTACCAGGTCTCCCAGGCTGATGCCAAAAGAGTAATTGCCTGCATTTCGAATGCCTTGTACAATGCTTTCATTAAAATAATCAAGCTCTCTGAGGTTGTAAGGCTGCGGATCTCCGAAAACAAGAGCAGAAAATTTTGTGCTTTCTGAAACAGGCCTCATAGCAAAGTCTACTGAAGCGGGTATGCCGCCGGTCCTGCTCACACCTTTGTATTTGAAAGATGCTGGTGATCCTGCCGGTTTATGTATATAGAAAAATTGAGGCGAATTATATCTATCCATATGAAATTGGTAACCGGAGGGCTTTATCACAAAAACAATGTTATCGCTGCCCACAGAAATACTATACTTCCCCTGCGCATCCGTAACAACTACATCCCTGCCGTTCGAAACAGAAACATTGGCAATTCCTTTTTCGTTACGGTCCTTCTTGCGGTTGCTATTCTGATCATTGAAAACAAAGCCTGTAATTACAGATTGAGCAAAAATGAATTGCGACAGGCAACTGAACACTAATAAAAATAAAATTCTATGAATCATTTCTTGTGATTTTAAATGCAAGAATAGGTTTAGTGTGTGACTTGAAGGTTAATTTAATATTTCCTCATTGTTAATAAAAAAGCGCATCAATGTGTGACACGCTTTCAATCTTAATGTCGGGTTATTAATTTAAAGCTATCTCATCTACAAAAATATACGCACGTTTGCCTTTGCCCGGATGCCAGCCTGGCATTGCTGATACAGGCTTCATGGTTACCTTAAAATATCTTGCGGTAACAGGTGAGAATTTCAGCGTGTGTGTAACTACTTCAGCCCAATGCGTTGTATGTTTATCCGTTATTTTTTCAGCGGCAACGCTTGTAAAGTTTTTGCCATCATTTGATGATTCTACTATTATTTCCGCAGCGTCAAATATCCACTCACCGGTTTCTACATAATTGCGTAAAGATGCTTCGGAAACCTGTGCAGGCTGTTGCATATCAATGAATGCAACCAGGTCCTGCGCGTGAAACCCGATCCAGCGGCCGGTTTTGTAATTTGTTTTATCTCCGTACAAGCCATCAACCAGCATAGTGGCGCCTGAATAACTGTATTGTAGGTCGGGTTTGGTAAGCAGGGTTACCGGCTTGAAGCTTGACTTTGACACTTTTACTTCCTGTGAGAATATCCTGCTATTACTCCCTGTTTTTCTTATAGCTACTGCCTGTAAAGTTGCATTTTCTTTTATATGAAATGGTGCTGTGTATGCAGTAGAATTAACTGTAGGGTCTGAGCCATCAAGCGTATAGTACACAGGCGCGTTATCAATGGTGCTGAGGTTTACAGACAGTGCGCCATTTGTAGGGTCTGGTTGTAATACCGCCTGTACATCAAACACATGTGAAGCGTAGGTATATCCCAGGCGGTTGTAAACATCAATCAACCGGGGTAACCTGTGTAAAAAATTATCATAGTTTTTCTGTGAAGCATCCAGCCACTGGATTTCGCTCAAAGCTGCAATCCGCGGCATGGTCATGTATTCCACATGCGAAGATGTTTTGATATATTCTGTCCAGAGATTAGCCTGCGGTCCTAAAATAAATTTTTTCTGTGCTGCTGTAAGCTGGTCGGGCTCGGGCTCAAAACTATACACCTGTTTCACCGGCACATAGCCGCCGATGCCCAACGGTTCCTTATTGGTGTCAGTGGTCTGGTAATAATCAAAATACAAATGAGAAGTTGGCGTCATGATTACATTGTGGCCAAGCCTGGCAGCCTCTATACCACCGCCAATGCCGCGCCAGGACATCACTGTAGCATTTGGCGCCAGTTTGCCTTCTAGTATTTCGTCCCAACCTATGATGTTCCTGCCGTGCCTATTTAAAAACTTTTCCACACGTTCGGTTACATAGCTTTGCAGGTAAAACTCCTTTCCGTGTTTTTCATCACCCTTGATGCCCAGTTCTTTAATTTTTGCCTGGCAACGCGGGCATTTTTCCCAACGCACTTTAGGAGCTTCATCTCCGCCGATGTGTATAAGTTTTGAAGGAAATAATGTTATCACTTCGGAAAGTACTCCTTCCAGGAAAGTAAACGTTTTTTCCTGTCCCGCACAAAGTATATCGTCAAACACGCCCCATTGTTTTTCTACTTCATAAGGGCCGCCTGTGCAACCAAGCTCAGGATATGCCGACATTGCCGCCAGCATATGACCCGGTAAATCAATTTCAGGTATCACGGTTATGTGCCTGTCTGACGCATATTGTACAATATCTTTGATTTCCTGTTGAGTATAAAAGCCTCCGTGAGGCGTACCATCAAATTTGCCTGAATTTTTACCTATGACAGTTTCGCTTCTTTTAGAACCAATCTCTGTAAGCTTAGGGTATTTTTTTATTTCTATACGCCAGCCCTGGTCGTCTGTAAGATGCCAGTGAAAAGTGTTGATGTTGTGCAAAGCGAGAATGTCAATATATCTTTTTATAAATGATGCAGGCTGGAAATGCCGGGCAATGTCGAGCATCATTCCCCTGTATGCATACCTCGGATGATCTTTGATATCCACAGTTGGGAAAACAACATTTCCCTGAACCTGCGGTGTTGCTTTGCGCAAAGTCTGGATGCCATAAAAAACTGCGGCCTCGCTTGCACCGTTGATTTGTATAGATTTGCTGTCAACATGCAGCTCATAGGCTTCTGTATTATTATCACGAAGGCTGTTGTTTAGCTCAATATATTTATCAGCAGGTTTTACAGTTGTTGTTGCAGGCTTGTAGCCAACCAACTGGTACAGGTACTCTGCGAGGAACTCAGCATTCTTCCTCATCTTTTCACTAGCTGTGGGGTATACTATCTTTACTGAAGATGACAATACAAAAGGCTCTCCGCTTGTTAATTTTGTGTGTTTGGGCAATGGCACCACATCATAACTGGCTTTGTTAACTTCAATGGCAGCCTGAGAACCGGTGGTAACTGAATTTGTAGTCTTTTTACTCATTTCGCACGAAAACAAAAAAATCAACATACATAGGAAAATAGAAGGAAAGTAGCGCATTCTAAAGAAATTTTTAATGGTAAGAATATAAGGACACAAATTTATCTTTTTTTTCCAATAATGCTTATAAATACATGCCTGAAAAAGTACACTAAATGATCTATCTTCGCATAATATGCACCAGGAGATACAAACCGATACTGAACAGCTACAGGATCTATACACAAAAGCGCTGAACTTTGAATTCCTCAGCGTGGAAGAAGGCATGAAACTATTTCACCATGCACCTTTGAGCGAGTTGATGTATATAGCTGATGAATTGAGAAAAAAACAGGTCCCGCATGGTAAAGTCACCTGGCAGATAGACAGAAACCTCAACACAACCAATGTATGTGTAGCTAATTGCAAGTTCTGCAACTTCTTTCGCATACCCGGTCATCCCGAAGCATACATCACGGATATGGATACCTATCGCGTCAAGATCGCCGAAACCATTCAATACGGCGGTGATCAGCTTTTATTACAAGGGGGACATCATCCCGAACTCGGGCTTGATTTTTATGTAAATACTTTTAAAGCGATCAAAGCAGAATTTCCTGACATCAGGTTGCACGCACTGGGACCGCCTGAAGTAGCACATATCTGCAAACTGGAAAAAGCAAGCCACCACGATGTGCTGAAGGCTTTGAAAGAAGCAGGAATGGACTCCCTACCAGGAGCCGGAGCAGAAATACTCATAGACCGGGTAAGGCGCCTGATAAGCAAAGGAAAATGTGGCGCCGATGAATGGCTTGCCATTATGCACGAAGCGCATAAACTGAATATAACTACCAGCGCTACCATGATGTTTGGCCACGTAGAAACTATTGAAGAAAGATTTATTCACCTGGTAAAGATCAGGGATGTGCAAGCCATGAAACCCGCATCAGCAAAAGGCTTCCTTGCCTTTATACCATGGACCTTCCAGGATGTGGATACGTTGCTCACCAAGATCAGAGGCGTACAGAACCTTACCACTTCAGATGAATATATCCGCATGATCGCACTTAGCCGAATCATGCTGCCCAATATAAAAAATATACAGGCCAGCTGGCTTACGGTGGGAAAACAAACAGCACAGATCTGCCTGCATGCCGGCGCCAATGATTTCGGCAGCATCATGATTGAAGAAAATGTAGTAAGCGCAGCAGGCGCGCCGCACAGGTTTACCTACAAAACCATACAGGATGCCATTCGTGAAGCAGGATTTGTACCCCAACTGCGCAACCAGGAATATGAGTGGCGCGAAATTCCTGAAACCATACAGGAACAGGTTGTGAACTATTAAATAAATAAAAATGATAAGCGAACTTTCGAACAAGGTCTTTGAAAAAGCCATTGCAGATTACCATGTACATGACAATATTGACCAGGTATGTAACAACCCCTATCCACAGGATTCACTGGAACACCTGCTGTACATTAAGAATTGGATCGACAATGCACAATGGCATATGGAAGACGTAGTACGCAATCCTGAAATTGAGGCAGCACAGGCCTTGTACTGGAAAAGAAGAATTGACGCTTCTAACCAGGAAAGAACAGATATGGTGGAATATATTGACAGCTATTTCCTGGATAAATACAAAAACATAGAGCCCAAAGCAAATGCAAAAATAAATACCGAAAGCCCTGCCTGGGCTATAGACCGATTGTCGATCTTAGCATTGAAGATATACCACATGCAGGAAGAAGTGCTGCGGGAAGACGCCGGTGAAGACCACATAAACAAATGCCGTGAAAAACTGAATGTATTGCTGGAACAGCGTAAAGATCTTTCGCAGAGCATTGATGAACTGCTTTCTGATATTGAGCAAGGCAATAAGTACATGAAGGTGTACAAGCAAATGAAAATGTACAACGACCCCAGTCTTAACCCGGTTTTATACAAAAAATAATGCCTGCCAAGGAACGCATAATTGTGATACGTTTTTCTTCAATGGGCGACGTAGCTATGATTGCTCCCGTATTGGAGCAATTTTCCCGTCAATACCCGGCAGCCGAACTGGTAATAGTTACTCATAAAAAATTTGAAATATTTTTTGACCGTGTCCATAACAAGTCTTTTCATGCTTTTGACAAAAACAGGTACAAAGGTTTGTGGGGGCTTTACAGGTTTTACAGCGAGCTCAAAGAGCTGCAACCTACAGCTATAGCCGACTTGCACGACAGCCTCCGTAGCAGGATACTTTGTTTTTTCTTTAACCTGCTGCCGATAAAAATAGCTTCTTTATACAAAGGCCGCAGCGAAAAAAAAGCTTTGACACGTAAAAACAACAAAGTCTTTAAGCAGCTGAAACCTACGCCCCAACGCTATGCAGATGTTCTTAACGCGCTTGGCTACGATTTTGACCTCAACAACCACACGGTAAGAACAACGCTTCCATTGACAGAAAAAATCATATCGCTCACCGGTGAAAAAAACATGGAATGGATCGGCGTATCCCCTTTTGCACAACATCCATGGAAAGTATATCCGCTGAATAAAATGCAGGAAGTGATCACCCGCCTGAATCAACAAACGGGTAAAAGAATATTCATCTTCGGCGGCGGGCCTGAAGAAAAAAGGATTGCAGAAAAGTGGGCATCAGCATTTACAAATGTGGTATCACTCATCGGCAAGCTATCACTGGAGGAAGAACTCAGCGTTATCTCCCACCTGGACAAGATGCTTACGATGGATTCGGCCGGAATGCATATGGCGTCTTTGTTTGGTATCCGCTGCATTTCCGTTTGGGGCGCCACCCATCCGTATGCCGGTTTCCTGGGCATAGGCCAGCTATATGAAGATTGTATGCAAATTGAGTTGCACTGCCGCCCCTGTTCTATCTATGGCAATAAACCATGCTGGCGCGGCGATTTCGCCTGCATGGAAGATCTGCCACCTGAAAAAATCGTTGCGGCATTACAGTAAGTAGCAAGCATCACTGCACTGCATCTTATCCAATTCTTTTTGCGCTTCTTCACCGCCCCATACAGGAGAAAATGTATGGTCGGTTGTCACTTTCTTAGGCGAGATGGTTATTTCCTTTTAGAAAAATTTTATGTATTGGACATAATAACTGCAATAATTACCTGTTTGCTATCTTTTGTTTGTGTAAAGTGATGCCTAAAAAAATAAAGCCCAGCGAGAAGAAAACAGCCAGTGCAATGATAGAGCTGCGCATGGTGCCTGTAAGCTCCTGGATAAAACCAAAGCTGAACATGCCTAATACAATAGCTATTTTTTCAGTAACATCATAGAAGCTGAAGAACGATGTAGTATCGCGAGTTTCAAGCATTATCTTAGAGTAAGTAGAACGGCTGAGCGACTGTATACCGCCCATTACCAAACCAACTGAAAATGCCAGTACATAAAACTGGTATTCTGTCACAGTAAAATAGGCGCCAATGCAAATCAGTATCCATGCACATACAACAATCATCAGCGTTTGAATGTTGCCTATAGCTTTAGACAACCGCGCCATAAGGAAGGCCCCCGCAATAGCCACCAATTGAATAGTAAGAATACTGATAATCAGTTTATCTGTAGACAACTGCATTTCCTGGCTTCCAAATAAGGTAGCTGCCAGCATCACGGTTTGTACGCCCATGCCGTAACAAAAAAATGCAGCAAGAAAATTTTTCAATACCGGCATTTTTTTTACCTGACTCCACACAATTTTTAATTCTGCAAATCCTTTGGTAAGCACATTTACATTTTTATCTTTCGGTATCGTAGACTGCCGCAACCGGCGAAACGGTATTTGGGCAAAGCCTATCCACCATAAGCCTACCAATAGAAAAGAAATGCGGGATGCCATGCCGCTGTCCATACCGAAAGGCAGGCCTATGACAAATATAAAGCATATCAACTGCAGAATAACGCTGCCCACATAGCCGTAAGCAAATCCCTTGGCGCTGATCTTGTCTCTTGCACGCATCGGCGCGATCTCCGGCAGGTAGGCATTGTAGAATACCAGGCCACCGCAAAAACCAATAGTTCCCAGGACAAACATCACAAGACCAAACGGTACCGTATCTTTCGTAAAAAAGAACAACATAGCACAGGCGCCGCCACCGATATACGTAAAAAACTTGAGGAAATTCTTTTTGTTGCCGCGGTAATCTGCAATGGAAGAAAGCACAGGTGAAAGGAAAGCTATTGCCAGGTATGCTACGGCAATTGCGTAATTGTACAAAGCAGCGCTTTTAAAAGTAATGCCAAAAACTTTTACTTTGTCTGCAAAGTGACCGCTCACATTGCTCGTGGTCATAGCTGTATAATAAACAGGAAAAATTGTAGAAGTGATTACCAGATTGTATGCGCTGTTAGCCCAGTCATACATAGCCCATCCATTGACAATCCTGTTTGATTCTTTAGACATACTGTAATATTACATCATTTGCAATGATTGTCCACTCAATAGTAAAGCAAGTATTACCATGCCTACAATGATCCGGTAAACGCCAAATGCGCGGAAGCCATTTTTCGAAACAAATGTTATGAACGATTTTATGGCAACAATGGCAACAATGAAACCCACAACATTGCCTACGCCAAGCATCTGCCAGTCGTGCGGGGTAAGCTGCAAGGAGCTGTCTGTAAAATAATCGTACAATTTTTTGGAAGTAGCGCCAAACATGGTGGGCACCGCCAAAAAGAAAGAAAATTCGGCAGCAGCTTTTTTAGTAAGTTTTTGCTGCAGCCCGCCTATAATGCTGGCTGCGCTGCGGCTGACGCCGGGCACCATAGCGAGGCACTGCCAAATACCAATCTTGAAAGCGCTCTTGTAAGAGATATTGTCCGAATCGTCGTGGACAGGTGTTTTAAATATTTTTTCAATGAACAATAAAAAAATACCTCCTACAACCAGCATTACAGCTACAATTGCAACACTGCCCAGGAACTTATCAATCTGCTTATTAAAAAGTATGCCGAGCACCACGGCAGGTATCACGGCGATGGCCAATTTGTAATAAAAATTCATGGACCTGAAAAAGCGGCGGAAGTAGAGCACCACAACCGACAAAATAGTACCAAGCTGAATAGACACATTAAATAATTGCACGAAAGGATCATTGGGATCAAGACCTAACAATGCGCTGCCGATGATTAAATGCCCCGTGGAAGAAACCGGTAAAAACTCTGTCAACCCCTCAATGATACCCAAAATAATTGCCTGAAATAAATCCATAAAAATTTTAAATTAAAGTAATACCGTAGCTATCACATAGTCGGCAATGAGAATAAGAATGGCGCTGGTAACGACCGCGCGGGTAGTAGCTTCGCCAATCTCCAGCGAACCTGAACCTCCCTTAATTTTATACCCGTAATAAGCCGATGCCGTGCTGATGATAAAAGCAAAAGTAAAAGCCTTGGTAAGTGCATACCACACGTTAAACATTTTAAATCCTATCTGCAAACCCATATCGTATATATCGCCCGAAACAATTCCTGACATGGTTGCTGCAATCCTGCCGCCTATAATACCTACAATGATCGAAAAAATAACCAGTATGGGAATAGCGAATAAGCTTGCCAGCACTTTGGGTGTAATCAGGTAAGATGCAGAGTTTACACCCATTATCTCTAAAGCATCTATTTGCTCTGAAACCCGCATATTTCCTATTTCTGAGGCTATTTTACTGCCGATAACGCCAGCCAGGATAATCGAAAGGATCGTAGGGGAAAGCTCCAGCAGGATGATATCTCTTGCCACCTGCGATATACTGGTTAAGGGCACCAGGGGGCTCACCAGCTGGTAAGCGATCTGTACTACCGTTACTGCTCCGAGAAATATAGACACTACCAGTACGATCGGAATGGTATTGATGCCCATGAAAGCTGCCTGATCAAAAAATTCTTTCAGGTATAATCTCAAATTCTCCGGCTTTGAAAAAAAAGCCGTTTTAAGCAGCAGGAGGTAATCCCCAATGGTTTTTATGAATGATTTTAAAACTTTCAAACCGGATGCAAATTACATTTTAATTCTAAAAAGGCGCGCAGGCGCTACAAATATTATTTGAGAAAATGTTGCCGGCTTTATAAATAAAACTGTTTACAATTATTCACTGTAATGAACAACGTAAACAGAAAAAATAAGGCGCTGCTTTTTAAACATAGAGAAAGCGGCGCCCAAATTATTTATTTAGCCAAAAATGCTTTTATTTTCTCGTGTAATCCACTACTCACGGGTACTACAGGCAGGCGCAGGTTATTTTTCACTAGTCCTTTCTCGCTCATGAATGCTTTAATGCCGGCAGGGTTGTTTTCAGCAAACATCATATCGTAGGCATCTATCATTTGGTCATTCACCTGTTTAGCTCCTTTAAAGTCATTGTTGAGGCAATGGTTTACCAGGCTGCTCATTTCTTCCGGAAATGCGTTCCCGGCAACGCTGATTACACCATCCATTCCGAGCGCCATCTGTCCGATGATAAGATCATCATCTCCGCTGGTAACCAGGAAATCTTCCGGCACGCTTCTGAGAATTTCTGCTATTTGCCTGAAGTTACCTCCGGCTTCTTTAATGCCTCCTATATTGGGTACTTCATTCGCCAGGCGTATGGTAGTAGCTGCTTCCAGGTTTCGGCCTGTACGTGCTGTAACGTTGTACAACAATACAGGTTTTGGGGAATGCTCAGCTACCAGTTTGTAGTGCTGAAAAATTCCTTCTTGTGAAGGCTTGCTGTAGTAAGGCGATACGCTTAAGATAGCTGTAGCTTTATCAAGCGGTAAATTTTTAAGGTCTTCCAGTACTGCACGCGTGTCGTTGCCGCCAACGCCGACAACCACGGGCACTCTGCCATTCACCTTATCGTAGGTGAAATTGATTATCTGTATTTTTTCCTCGTGTTGTATGGTAGGAGTCTCACCGGTTGTACCCAGCGTTACTAAGAAATCAACACCGCCATCAATCAAGAAATCTATTACTTTATCCAATGAATCAAAATCGATGGAACCGTTATCATTGAAAGGGGTTACAACTGCAACGCCCGTACCTCTTAAAACTTTTCTAAGTGACATTTATTTAAAAATTTATGCTTCGGTAAATATTCCCATTTTTTCAAATTTGCGTATCCTGTCTTCTATGCGTTTTTCAGCAGGAATATTTTTTAGTTCCCGAATGTTGTCTATTAATATTTTTTTCAAAATTTCGGCAGCTTCGGTATAGTTCCAGTGTGCTCCGCCTATCGGCTCGGGCACTACTCCGTCTACCAGTCCAAACCCGCTCATATCTTCTGATGTAAGCTTCAGTTGTGCTGCTGCTGTTTCTTTCTGGTCCCAGCTGCGCCATAGAATGGAGCTGCAGTTTTCGGGTGATATCACCGTATACCAGGAGTTTTCGAGCATAAACACTTTATCGCCCACGCCAATGCCCAGGGCCCCGCCGCTGGCGCCCTCACCAATGATCACGCAGATCACGGGCACTTTGAGGGTAAACATCTCGTAAATATTGCGTGCAATGGCTTCGCCCTGCCCTCTTTCTTCTGCTTCCATACCGGGGAAAGCGCCCGGCGTATCAATAAGCGTGACTATTGGCTTATTGAATTTTTCTGCAAGTTTCATAAGGCGCAAGGCCTTTCGATATCCTTCGGGGTTGGGCATACCAAAGTTGCGCATTTGTCTTTGCTTGGTATTGCTGCCCTTCTGCTGTCCGATGAACATTACTGTCTCGCCCTCCAAGCTTGCAAATCCGCCGACCATTGCTTTATCATCGCTGAAGTTGCGGTCGCCGTAAAGCTCATAGAAATCGGTGGTCATTTTATAAATATACTTCAGCGTATAAGGCCTGTCGGGATGACGGCTCAATTGTACACGCTGCCATGGAGTAAGGTTGTCTGTGATCTCTTTTCTCTTCTGAACGATGAGCTCTTCGAGTTGTGTAATATTTGCAGAATAATCTATTTTTTTATTTTTCTCTGCCAGCTTTTTTGTCTGATCGATCTGTTCATACAATTCCTTTATAGGAAGTTCGAAATCAAGAAACTGTCTGTTTGGATATTCAGGCATATCAAATTTTTAAGTTTCAAAGATAAGGAGAAATTGAGTGGCAAGATATTTTTGTAAAAAAATTTGGTGGATATTTTTTTTCATCCCATATTTGCACTCCCAAACGGACGGAACGCAAGTTTCAGAAGTTTAAGGATCGGTAGTTCAGTTGGTTAGAATGCCGCCCTGTCACGGCGGAGGTCGCGGGTTCGAGTCCCGTCCGGTCCGCTTTTAAAAAGTATAAAGGCTTGTAAATCAATGATTTGCAAGCCTTTTTTCATGTCGGGGTATACAGTAACAAACAAAGGCAATATATAAAAAAAGCCCCGCAAAATAGCAGGGCAGTTATTTTTATTCGTAAAAAACATCCTCTAAAACCACATCACTTCTTCACAGAAAATCTATAATAAGAAATGGTGTGATAAGTATCTCCCGGCTTTAATTCGGTTGAAGGGAATGAAGGTTGGTTGGGGGAATCAGGAAAATGTTGTGTCTCTAAAGCAAAAGATGTACGCAGATCGTCTTTGTAGCCGCCCAACATTACATTCTTACTCTGCATAAAGTTACCGCTGTAAAATTGTATGCCGGGTTCTTGTGTATACACATCCATTGTAATGCCTGACTTGTCGCCTGTTATAGTGGCTGCATGCGTTAATCCATAGGCTCCTTTTGTACCGTTGAGTACAAAATTGTGGTCGTAACCTTTACCGTTTTTCAGCTGTTCATGTTCATTATTTATTCTGGCACCAATTGTGGTGGGCTTTAAAAAATCGAATGGTGTATTTGAAACAGATGCTAATTTGCCGGTTGGTATCAAGGTGGAATCAACGGGTGTATATTCATTGGCATACAACTGCAGGGTATGTTGCAATATGTCGCCCGAACCTACACCATTTAAATTAAAAAAAGCATGATTGGTAAGATTTACTACTGTCTTCTTATTTGTTTGCGCTTTGTATTCCATTTTTACCGCATTGTCTGCGGTAAGGCTATATACCACTTTTACATTTAGCTCGCCGGGATATCCTTCTTCCATATCAGGGCTGGTATAATTAAGTTCTAAGGTACTGTCGTTTGGCTGAACGGCATCCCATACAACTGCCTGGAATCCTTTTTTACCGCCATGCAACGTGTTGGGACCGTTATTTAAGAACAGCGAATACTCTTTGTCATCAAGTGTAAATTTGCCTTTGGCAATTCTATTGCCGTATCTTCCAATTGTAGCGCCGAAATACGGCTCTGCGGAGTTTACATAGGCATTTACACTTTCCATACCGAGATTTACATCTACAAATTTCCCGTTTTTATCCGGAACCAGCAACCTTACAAAACGTGCGCCGTAGTTAGTAATATCCAAACGCATTCCATTATTATTTTTGAGCGTGTAAAGATGTGTTTGCTTTCCGTCAATGGTTGTGGAAAATTTGGCTGTATCAACAGAAACAGTATCATTGTTTTCATTGTTTTTTTGCGCTTCGTTGCCCGCGCAAGATACAGTGCCTGCAAAGACCGCAGAGCAAAACATGATTTTTAACAGATGTTGCATATGTGTGATTTTGATTTTGATTTTAAATATACATGATATCACAGTTATTATAAACAGATGACCATTTTATTTTTCCAACAATACTACAGGCCATCCTTTTCTATAAATAATTTTGCTCAGGTAAAAATGCCTGCCATAGCTTTTGTTATTAAAAGCGGATTGCGGGATTGCATGATATGCTATCCATTTTCTGCCGGCTTTGTCTTTGATCACAGAATTATGCCCAGGAGCAATTATGTTGGCATTCTTCTCTAAAACAACACTTTTACCGGTTTTATAATATTCTCCCAGAGTTTTATACGGCCCTGTAAGCTTTTTGGCCCTTGCCACAAGGACTGCATAACGGGCATCGTTTCCACAACAATTATCCCCAGAATAATATAAATAATAATATCCCTTGTGATAGTCTATCCATGCGCCTTCCAGTAAATTTGTATACTCTTTTTCTCTGCCGGGAAAAATCAATGGCGTTGGTGATGAGCCTTTCTGAAACGCAGTCCAGCTTTTGTTCATCTCCTGGATTTTCAATGGTTGAAAATCTGATCCCCAGACCAGATAATTTTTTCCAGAGCGGTCTGTGATCGCAAAAGGGTCTATTTCTCTGAAACCTGGCCCGGCTAAAAGAGGCATTCCTTTATCAACAAAAGGCCCTTGCGGCTTATCTGAAAAAGCTATACCGAGCGCTTTTCCTTCTTCTTCAGCAACTGTTTCTGCAGAATAAAATAAAACATATTTTTTTAAATAAGAATCATACAAAACATGCGGGGCCCAGAAATCTTTGTATCCCCAAGAAGGCTTTTGCGGCAACGCATCTCCAATAATTTTCCAGGCTTTCAAATCATCGGAAACTGCTACCTGTATATTTACAGGCTTGCCGTTATAACTGCTATTTGTTGCATAAGCATAATATTTGCCATCAGCAATAATGACTGTAGGATCAGGAAAATCACTTTTGATAACAGCTTCTGACTGGGCAAAAGTGTATTGAGAAAAAATAAGGAACAAAACCGTAAAGAAATATCTGTACATATATTTTATGTTGAAGGTGACTGAAGCTGAACGTCTGGCCTTATTGGCTTGCCGAAATTCGGCGTACCGTCCCTGTTCCAGTTAAATCTTTGCGCGCGCGGAGAACGATGTCCGCCACAACCCTGGCCCGGCTTATCATTGGCGTGGTATAGTATCCAGTCTTCCCTGCCATCCGGGGACTTAAAAAAAGAATTGTGCCCGGGTGCGTGCACACCATTTTCAGGAGATTTTACAAACAAAGGTTTCGGGTGTTTTTTCCAACTTGCAGGATCAAGCAGATCTGCGTTGGCATCTGCGGTGAGCAAACCCAAAGAATAATCATCTGTCCAGCAACCGTTGGCCGAATAAACTATATGCAATTTATTTTTATAAGGCAGGAATTGCGGGCCTTCATTGACATACACATAAGCGTCTCCAAGCCTGCCATTTCTTTCCCAGGGCAAGTCCGGACTGCTGATCTTTACACGTTCTCCGCTGATAGTCCATGGATTTTCCATTTTAGCAATGTAAATATTTTGCATACCGTTCACATCACCTTCCCAACCGGACCAGGCCATATACCAGACTCCTTTGTGCTGAATAAGGTTCCCGTCAATCGCCCATTTATCAGACGCGTCTGCAACTTTGCCTTTCAATATCCACGTGCCCTTCAGAGGGTCGGCTTCGCTATTCTGCACTACATACATTCTGTGATTAACGTTGTTGCCGTCATCTGCCGCAAAATACATGTACCATTTGCCATCAATAAAATGTATTTCAGGCGCCCAGATTTGTTTGGAATACATTGTAGACGGAGGCGGTGTCCATACAACTTTCTTTTCAGCAGTTTTTAAGTCTGTCAAATTTTTTGCCTTCCAGATGGTAAGGTTTGTGCCGGTGGTATGCGTATAATAATAATACCCATCTTTGTAAATGCTGTAAGGATCTGCGCCGGAAGGCAACAAAGGATTTGTGAAGGTCTTTGTTACACGCTGTGAAGTATGCGGTGCAGTACATGCTGCTAAGCCAAGTAAAAAAAACAAGGCAATCCTAAATCTCATTCTACTTTATTTTTTTATGAATTATTTTTGCGTCAGGCAGAAACTAATCTGTGGCTCTTAAAAACCTGAATGATTTTTTATCTGCCGTAAGGATTTTCTTACCATGCACATTGCTGAATGAAAGATCGATGATGGCTGTTTTTCTATTGCCGACTTTTTCATTCGATTCATGTGTATGAAACACATATTGCATTTTATTCCGCTCAAACAGTATATCGCCATGACCGGTTCCGTTAACGCCCAACATTGTTTTAGAGATGACAGGGTTTCCTTCATACTTTTTCCATGGCCCAACCGGAGATGCGCTCACAGCATAGCCTACTGCGTAATCAGGATTGCGGAAATCGTTGGCGCTGTATACAAGGTAATACAGATTTTCATGTTTAAAAACTGTAGGGCCTTCCGCTACAGGCCATGCCACCTGTTGCGTATTTTCCCATCCGTCTTCTGCTGCTATACATTCACGTAAAGTTTCTTCTTTTATGGAAGAAAGATCAGCATTGAGTTCTGCTACATAGATCCTGTTGCCATTATTGAGCCGCACGTGATAAAGATATATTTTTCCCCCGTCAAAAAAAACAAAAGGATCAATCTGTTTCAACGGAGCAGGCAGTGGTTTATTTTTATTGGTAAAATTTCCTGTGGGCTTTTGAGCCGAAGCAATAGCAATATTTTCATTGGCCGTGTAAGCCATGTAGTATAAACTATTGTATGAAAATACCTGCGGCGCCCAGAAACCTTGTGTGCCGTATGCTGTACCTTTTCTCAATACGTAGCTTTCTTTTCTCCAATTGAGTTTATCGCGCGAAGTATATACTCGGAACCCGTCAGGCTCTGCAGTACCATAAAGATAATAAATTCCTTTGTGTGCGAATATGGTAGGATCAGCGAGGGAAATAATTGTACCGTTTTGTGGTTGCCGGCTTTTGCAGCTACAAAAAATAAGGCTGATGAGTATAAATTTTAGTACTTTTATATTCATCATGATTTGCCGGTCATTTGTTTAATAAAATCAACTTCTTCCTGTTTATAAGGTGTGCCGTCTTTTCTGAAAATATCGTGAAACCACAATGGAGGCTCTGCAGTGTACTGCTTTGTCCAGCTATCCCATGGATAAATAGTTTGAGATTTACCATCAACAAATCCCCAATTGACCATAGCAACTTTGTACTTTTTAGCAACAGGCAGAAATCCCTGGAATGTACTACCGTTGGGCCTTGCCATATATTCGGTACAGAAAAGTGGCTTATTGTAACGCATCAACTGTTCTATCCTTTTTTGAAAATCTTGTGGCTTATCATAATTGTGAAATGATAGTACGTCTGACTCCTCTACCTGCAATTTTTCTATTGGTTTCAATGTACTGTCACTTTCCCAGTTGCCGGCCCAAAGCCCGGAAGTTAAAGGTTGTGAAGGATTAGCAGACCGTGCCCATTCAAAAGTCTTTTTTAAAAGCGGCAATACCAGGTCTGCTTTATTAGCAATCTCTACTTTTTCGTAAGAGGGCCCGGTCATATTATCAGGCTCATTCCACAAGTCCCATATAGCAACCCTGTTGTCATTGGCAAATTTTCCCACAACGGCTTTTACATATCTTTCCAGTTGCGGATATTTTGTAGAATCTTTCAGGATGTTTTGTCCCGGGCTTTGCACCCAACCAGAATTATGCACAAAAGGCTTAGGCGCCCGTTGTTTTCCGGCCACAGGGAAAGGGTCCCAACAAGAATCGAATATGGTGAACATAATCTTTATATTGTGTTTCTGAGCAAGCTGAAGAAATTGATCCATGCGATTAAAAAAACCTGCAGAATCATTCTGGAAAACAAGGTCATGTAAATATACCCGCATCATATTCATGCCGATGCTTTCTGCATATCCCAGTTCTTTGTCAATCGTTGCCGTATCAAAAGTATCAGCCTGCCACATTTCCAGCTGGTTGATCGCAGTGCTGGGCAGGAAGTTAGCGCCTACATACCAAGGTTGAGAAGCATACCACTCATTGGCTTTTTCGCTTGTCCACACCTGCCGCGGAGCTGTAGAGTCTTTCACCTGATCTGTATGTGTTGCAGTATTGCACGAAGCGCTTAATAAAAGCATGAATACCCATAGAAAATGGAAATACGTTTTTTGCATAATCGTTTTTATTTAAATGTGAGGTTTACGAGTTTTATAATATTATAAATTTTGAGGGGCTACTAATCGGTTTTGAGAAGTTTAAATACTACAACTATGGCAACCAGAAATTAAAAGGTTCATCACGTTTGCATGCTAAAGTACCATTTTCATAAATCAGCTCAGCCACCTGTAATGATGATCTCTTTTCTTCGTAAGATAGATTTCCACTCTTATTCAAAGATGCCTCTGAATGGCTTTTTCTGCCTGGGTGTGTAAAATAAACAATAAACGCTTTATTACCAGTTGTGAAAGCATCACCATGTGCTCCGGTTATATTATCATCCCTACGAATACCTGGTTTATCTAAAATCTTTCCTTGTTTTTCCCATTGTTTAAGGTCAGAGGACTTATACACTCTCATACCGGACCACTCATCAGTGAGCATCCAGTAAAAACCTGCAAATTCAAACACATTCGGGCCTTCGTGCGGATCGCCTTTAATGGCAGGTTCATCAATCAACTTCCAGTTGAGCAAATCTTTACTTTCTATAACTCGCGTCCATCCGTGATCACCGCGGTACCACATGCGCCATGTTTTTTTGTCCGGCATTTGAATCACGGAAGCATCTATAATATTTTTTATGCCCACATCAATAAATTTATGAAACTTCCAGTTCCACAGATCTTTGCTTGTATAGTATGCCAGCCTTGACTCTCCGCCCCAATCAGAACGAACGCCATTAATGTAGGTAACATACATGTGGTATGTATCATTATGATAAAACACATCGGGAGCCCAGAAAGTGTTATGTCCGGATCCAAAATCAAGATCAAGTCTGCCTCTGTATATCCATGTTTTTCCATGGTCGCTGGAAGAAGCTATGGCAATGGCATTTCCATAACAGAAAGCTACATTGGGCAATTCAATGTTGGCTCTTCTTTGCGTGTATAAAATCCACCAGGATTTCTCCTGGTTATTATAAATAACACAGGGATCCGCTGCACCATCGGTGAGCGGATCCCTGAAAAGAGGTGCGGGAGCTGACTGCACCTCTTGCGAAGCCTGGCTCATTGCCTGAACACTAAGGAATATAACAATAAAAAATAAGAAGAATTTCTGAAACAACTTCACGATATATTACTAATAGGAAAGTTTTTCTAATGGTGAAAAAATCATGTCTTCAACGCCTGCAATTTTTAATCCGATCCTTGCAAATACATAATTTTGCGTAGGAACTATATCTGGTATATTTGCAGTTAAAGTAACATTGTTGAGGTTAGGAATATTGGCAACATTTTTATCCGTTTTTACTATATGCTGTGTTCCGTGTCCGGAGACAAACATTGTTTTATTGATGTATAGCGATACACGTTCTATATCTTTTGCATTAGCATTTGTAATAATTTTTTCAATTTTACAAGAGGCATTAACAGTTTTACCGCTTAGGGCTAACTTTGCATCTCTAATCATATAGTACGGTGTTACTTCAATATCCATGGTCTTTGCTCCTTTCATATTTACCACAATTGTATCAACATTTCCTGTTGCATTTCTTTTCCAATAAAACGGACCCTGATTTGGAGTAAATACAAGTTTATAATCTCCATCGAATAATAATGAAGAAAAACTACCATCTTGGGCTATAGGAACTCCTATAGCACCCATTTTACCAAACCCTGATTGCCAAAGTTCAAATCCCACTTGTCCATGCTCAACGTTGACTGTTGCTCCCTGATAGACAAGTTTACCTGCTAACATTGATGAAGGAGCATCGTAATTATCTTTTTCACACGAACTAAATAACCAACTAAATGCAGCTAATATTATTATAGTAGTATTATATTTCATCTGTGTATTTTTATGTTTTTAATTATATGGAACCGTTCAGCAATTGCGCTTGAGAATGATACCATTTTAATTTTTAAAAATTAATCTTTATTGATTAGGTTGTCTAATAATTTTCGGATTATTAGAACGTACATTATCATTTATAAATGAATAATAATTTCCTAATCTGAATCTGTGTGGTTGTGTAACCCTGCTTGGCTTAACAACTTTGAAAATATATTTTACATCATCAGGATTTGCTGGGTTATATACTTTGTAAGGCCACAAGCCATACATCATGGTGCTTACTTTATGAGCATCTCCTATATTTTGTGTAATCATTGTTTCATTCATTACAGTACCATCCCAAACTCTATGTGCTAATCGCCAGCGTTTTTTATCCCATAGAATATGGTCCTCAAATGCAAGCTCTACTTTACGTTCATGTACAATTCTGTCAAATGTAATTTGGGATGGTGTTAACGCGGTTACCAATCCGGCTCTGGCTCGAACACGATTCATATAATTAGCCGCTTTTTGTACATCTCCTAATTCAAATGCAGCTTCAGCAGCATTTAGTAAAACTTCAGCAAAACGGTAACGAATCCACCAGACATCGCTTTGCGTGCCTATACGCCCAGAACCGATATTATTATCCAAGTACTTTCTGATATAAAAACCGGTCTGTGCGCTGAACTCAAGTGCATCTATGGGGCCGTCTTTACCTACAACCTGCATGCTTCTGGTCTGGCCACCGATAGTTACATCTCTTATTTGTCCGAAATTGTTCCCCGTTACAACAGAACCGTCTGGTAGTTGCCAGCCTGCAAAAATATCGACACTGTATCCTTTAAATTGTGTACCCGGCAACATCACCGTACCTTCGAGTCTTGCATCTCTACCTGCAAAAATATCTTTTGGATTGTTGTACTGAATAGGATTTCCATTTACGTCTTTTGTAGCAAAAGGTGCAAACGTATTGTTGAGTAGCTCAAACTCCTGCGCCAAATTTAGCGAAGGATTCAATCTACCGCCCTGCTGTTCTTCAGCAGATGTATGAGGTTGATTGGCGACTGTAAAACCATGTGTTGTAACTTTTAACATGTAGTCTTTGGCAAAAATCACTTCCGGATTATTACTTTTATCTGTAAAAAGAGAAGCAAAATTTTCCCAAAGTATATCCTTTTTTTGATACAAAGAATATCGGCCTGAATTGATGATTGCTTCAGCTGCTGTCAATGCTTTTTGATAATATCCGGCAGCCATAGAAGCCGGTATGCCCACCTCAC